>NZ_CP007044.2:0-1372045 GCF_000520015.2 Chania multitudinisentens RB-25 | reverse complement strand
CGGGTCTGGGATCAATGGCAACCGCACCCACCGTGACCACCACACCCTCCTTTCTTGCCATGGTCGTGCCCATGCTCGTGGCCATGACCACCACAGCAGCCATCGCCGTGCTCATGATGGTGATCATGTTCACCATGTACGTGCCCGTGAGCCAGCTCTTCTTCAGTGGCCTCGCGGATCGCCACTACTTCTACATGGAAGTTCAGGTTCTGACCAGCCAGCGAATGGTTACCATCAACCACCACGTGGTCACCATCAACCTCAGTGATTTCAACCGGTACTGGGCCCTGATCGGTATCAGCCAGGAAGCGCATGCCGACTTGCAGTTCGTCAACGCCCATAAAGACATCTTTTGGTACGCGCTGTACCAGGTTTTCATCATAATCGCCGTAAGCTTCGTTAGCGCCAACATGGACGTCAAAACGATCGCCTACATTGTGATCTTCGAGTGCTTTTTCCAGACCTGTAATCAAAGAACCATGCCCGTGCAGATAGTCCAACGGTGCACTCACCGGAGACTCATCAACCAAAACACCGTCTTCTGTCCGTACTTGGTAAGCCAGGCTGACCACCAAGTCTTTTGCTACTTTCATGATATCTCCTACCAATTGGATACCCTTCTTACTAGAAGCAACAGGGGTGTTGGCCGCGAGCATTCGCCCTTACTGCCTACCTGCAACGCCAAGTACTTTGGGTAGAAATTAAATCGGTGAAGATTGTAGCGGAAATCTGCACCGCTGTACCCTCCAGCGTAAAAAATCACAACAGATCACACTATTCTGGATGGAAAATACCGATCACCTGCTCCTGCGGGCGTATGTGCTTTTCCACTTGCGCTTCAGTCTGGCGCTGATGATGCTTACACTGGACACATTCCACCACCTCGACCCGATCTTCACGCCAAATTGCCAGCGTATCTATTGCGTTACAACTTGGGCAAACGGCCCCGGCAATGAATCTTTTGCGCGTTGCAGACATTAATTGTGCTCCCCATTATTCGTATTCATCCCAGCCGTCGAATTGCCGTCTTTCTTTCTGCATCTCACGATGGAAAAGCTCCTCCAACTCACGCCGAGCTTCTTTCACACGTGAAATCTGCGTGACATCTCCCTGGTGCGGTGGCATCAGCTCACGCAGCATCCGCATGTCCAACCGGCGGAAGTGCTGCTGTGCTCGATACGCCTGATGTGGGTGCATACCCAGCTCCATCAATGCCTTACGCCCCAACTCCAAAGCGCTGGAGAAGGTTTCACGGCTGAACTGTTTCACGCCGGCCTGCAACAACTCATGAGCCTCTACACGGCCACGAGCTCGCGCCAGAATAGTGAGATTAGGGAAATGCTGCTGGCACAGATGCACGATTGCCATCGTATCTTCCGGCTCATTGCAGGTCACCACAATGGATTTGGCTTTCTCGGCCCCGGCAGCACGCAGCAGTTCCAGTTCGGTCGCATCGCCATAATAGACCTTATAGCCGTAACGACGCAGAACACCGACCGCGCTAACATCACGCTCCAGAACGGTAATACGCATTTTGTTGGCCATTAACAAGCGCCCGATAACCTGCCCAAAACGCCCGAAGCCGACAATAATCACCTGCGGATCGTCATCTTCCACATAGGGCGCTTCTTCATGTTCATCTTTAGCGTTGTATCGGTGAACCAGAACGCGATCGATCGCCTGCATTAATAATGGCGTGGTCATCATTGATAATGTGACTACGACCAGTAACAAAGCCAGTTGCTCATCATCCAGCACATGCAGGGTCGAAGCGGCTGAAAACAGCACAAAGGCAAATTCACCACCTTGGCTTAACACTCCGGCAAATTGCAAACGTACCGAACTCCGCAAACCAAAAATACGCGCCAACGTATACAACACGCTGGATTTGACGGCGACCAACACCATGACGCCCAACAGCACTTCTGCCAGATGGGTATAAAACACCCCGATATTCAACGCCATGCCAACCGAAATAAAGAACAACCCAAGCAGCAAGCCCTTGAATGGTTCGATGGCAATTTCCAGTTCGTGGCGATATTCACTTTCTGCCAACAACACTCCGGCGATAAAGGTGCCTAACGCCATGGAAAGGCCCAACAAATCCATGAACAACGCAGCGCCTAGCACCACCAGCAACGCTGCGGCAGTAAAGATCTCACGCACGCCAGATGCGGCAATATAGCGGAACAACGGGCGTAACAGGAAACGCCCTCCCACCAACATACCGCCAAACGCCGCCACTTTTATGGCGATTTTTGCCCAGTCATCGCTGGTGCCACCGCCACCAGCCAGAATCGGGATCAAAGCTAACGCGGGAATAACCGCCATATCTTGGAATAGCAGCACCGAGAAGCCCAATTGCCCCCCTTCGTTGCGATTCATGCCTTTTTCACGCATCAATTGCAGGGCCATGGCGGTAGAGGACATCGCCAAACCAATCCCCCCAATCACTGCGGCCTGCCAGGCAAAATGGCTGAAATAAAGCAGCACTCCCAATATCGCTGCGGTGAATAACACCTGCCCAGCACCCACCCCGAAGATCGAACGGCGCAGTTCCCACAATTTAGCCGGATTCAGCTCCAGCCCAATGATAAACATCAGGAACACCACGCCAAGCTCCGAAAAGTGCAGGATCTCCTCCACATCTCGAATAAACCCCAATCCCCATGGCCCGATCGCGATCCCGGCAATCAGATACCCTAAGACCGCACCAATCCCCAGGCGGCGGGCAATCGGAACCGTTACCACGGCGGCAAACAGGAATAACAATATTGCGGTCAGTAATGCTGAACCTTCCATCACTGTCCCCCAACATGCGGCAACGGATTACGCAGCCAATCACCATAAGCGCTGGCGTGGCTGTTCAGCACTTCAACTTTCTGGCGGCGTGCCCAGTAAATGGTAATCGGTGTTAACCAGTGCATATGACACATGGCGGCGGTCAGTTCAAACGGGCGTAGAATATCTTCTATCGGGTAACGGTTATAGCCACCGGAACGGTAAGCCCCTTCGGGCTCGCCTGTGGTGATCACCGAACGCCAATATTTTCCTGCCAACGCATTGCCACCGACACCGCTGGCAAAACCGCGTGACAACACGCGATCCAACCACTCTTTCAGTAAGGCCGGGCAACTATATGTGTATAAAGGATATTGAAAAACAATCACTTGATGTTCACGCAACAGTTGTTGTTCATGGTGGATATCAATAAAAAAATCAGGATAGTGCGCGTAGAGATCGTGCACGGTGACATGTTCCAACTGCTGTGCCGGTCGTAACAAAACCCGGTTTGCTACCGAGTCTTGGGATTCCGGATGGGCATACAGCAGCAAAACCTTAGGCGGCTGCAACATCATTCCCCTCCAAAGCGTCGTCAGAGTAACGGATTTCCGTTACCATGCTCGCAAAGGCTAATAATAGGGCAACTTAATCCCTCGTCTTTCAAGTTGCAGCGTTGTCACCTGTGCACGTTAACCGCTATCGGTTAATCCACTTGTCGCCTGGCTGCCACTGGAAATCCATAGGGTATATGCGCCCTGTTGACTTACAATTCTCTCAATTTAACATACTCTGAACATACGGCGCTTTATGATTGTTTTCTCCTCGCTACAAATCCGCCGCGGCACCCGCGTTCTACTGGACAACGCCACGGCGACGGTTAATCCCGGTCAGAAAGTCGGCCTGGTAGGTAAAAACGGCTGTGGTAAGTCCACGCTGCTGGCACTGCTGAAAGGCGAAATTGCCGCAGACAGCGGTAGCTACACATTCCCTGGTAACTGGGCACTGGCTTGGGTGAACCAGGAAACACCCGCGCTGGATATACCTGCTATTGAATATGTTATCGATGGTGATCGAGAATTTCGCCAGTTCGAATCCGAATTGCAACTCGCAAACGAGAAAAATGATGGCCATGCCATCGCCACGCTGCACGGTAAGCTGGATGCCATTGACGCCTGGACTATCCGTTCCCGCGCGGCCAGCCTGCTGCACGGATTGGGGTTTTCCAACGAACAATTGCAAACCCCGGTCCGCGCTTTTTCCGGCGGCTGGCGGATGCGCCTTAACCTGGCACAGGCACTGGTTTGCCGCTCCGATTTGCTGTTACTTGATGAACCAACCAACCATCTGGATTTAGACGCGGTGATCTGGCTGGAACGCTGGTTGAAAGGCTATCCTGGGACGTTGGTACTGATCTCGCACGATCGCGACTTCCTCGATCCGATCGTTGATAAAATCCTGCATATCGAGAATCAGACGATCAACGAATACACCGGCAACTATTCCTCGTTTGAACGCCAGCGCGTCACTAAACTGGCCCAACAACAGTCGCTCTACCAAAGCCAACAGGAAAAAGTGGCGCATCTGCAAAGCTATATCGATCGCTTTCGCGCCAAAGCCTCCAAGGCTAAACAGGCGCAAAGCCGCATCAAAATGCTGGAACGCATGGAGCTGATTGCCCCGGCACACGTTGATAACCCGTTCAGTTTCAGCTTCCGTGAACCAGAAAATCTACCGAATCCACTGTTACGGCTGGAAAAGGTCAGCGCCGGCTATGCCGATAAAGTGGTCCTGCAATCAATTAAACTCAACCTGGTGCCTGGTTCACGCATCGGCCTGTTAGGGCGCAACGGGGCCGGTAAATCGACCTTGATCAAGCTGCTGGCAGGCACGTTGGAACCATTAAGCGGTGAGATTGGCCTAGCGAAAGGCATCAAGCTGGGTTACTTCGCCCAGCATCAATTGGAGTTCTTGCGCGCCGACGAATCGCCACTGCAACACCTGAGCCGTATTGCACCCCGCGTGCTGGAACAGCAGTTGCGTGATTACCTCGGCGGTTTCGGTTTTCAGGGCGACAAAGTCACCGAAATCACCGAACGTTTTTCTGGGGGCGAAAAAGCACGGCTGGTACTGGCGTTGATCGTCTGGCAGCGCCCTAACCTGTTGCTACTTGATGAACCGACCAACCATCTGGATCTGGATATGCGTCAAGCGCTGACCGAAGCGCTGATCGATTTCGAAGGTGCACTGGTGGTCGTTTCGCATGATCGTCACCTGCTGCGTTCCACCACGGATGATTTGTATCTGGTGCATGACGGCCAAGTCGAGCCGTTTGCCGGGGATTTGGACGATTATCAGCAGTGGTTGAGCGATCTGCAAAAGCAACAAGCACAGCAGGATGCCGCTCCCAAGCAGGATAGCGGCAACAGTGCGCAAGCACGTAAAGATCAAAAACGGCGCGAAGCCGAGTTCCGCACACAAACCCAGCCGCTGCGCAAACAGCTCGTTACGCTGGAACAGCAGATGGAAAAACTGGGAGCTGAGTTGGCGAGCGTGGAAGAGCAGTTGGCAGATTCAGCGCTGTATGACATTAGCCGCAAAGCGGATCTGACCGAATGCCTGCAAAAACAAAGCCAGGTAAAAAATACGTTGGAAGAAACGGAAATAGCCTGGCTCGAAGCACAGGAACAACTCGAAAACCTGGCTCAGCTATTTGAGTCAGGAAATTAGCCCGCAATTTAGCACGCTAAACGTCACAATATTCGGGAATAGTACCTTAATCAGGCAAGGTACTATTCATTACTTGGAATATTTCACCGGTAAAATAGAGATCAAACACCTTTAAATAACGTATTTTATGCTTTTTGATACTCAATTTTTTTGAATATCATGCTCAATCTTATTCTTGGTATTCCCCTGCAAGATTGTTTACCATCGCCGGTTCATTCTGATAGATGATGATTTACCCGGTATTTATCCCTTAGCACTACGAACATTTAAACCCATGTCTGATAGGTTTAATCACCCGAATCAATGAATCGGGTAGAACCATCAAACCTGTTTACATCAAAAAAATATAGACTCTTAATCGTCTGAAAAAATACACTCAACCCCATCTACCTTTAGGGAAATAACACGATGAACTTAACAAAAATAGCCTTGCTCGCCAGCATTATCGTCTCAAGCTCTTTTAATTTATACGCTCAAGAAAGCAAAGGGAATGTAGATTTATCAAAATTCAGGTTTAGCTATGAAGAAATGCAACAGATTGCAAACGCCAAATTGTTGTCACATCGTATTTTCTATGAGAAACCCTCCGTCGGCCCAGATGCTGCCTGGTTCGATGCGGTCAAGCAAGGCAATTTAGCCACCATTAAAAAGATGGTAGAAGCAGGGCAAAACCTTGAAGCAAAAGACGAAGCCTCCTTAGGCCAAACCGCGTTAGGCTGGGCTGCATTTATCGGCTACTTCGATATCGTTAAATACCTGACTGAGCAGGGGGCTGACATTCGTGCTACAGATAAAGCCGATGTTTATAATACGGTCAAATCTGCCGTGATGGGTAAAAATGCGGAAGTGGTTAAATATCTGCATGAACGCTTAAAGAACGAAGTTGACTGGAATGCCAAAGAACAAGACGGTGAAACATTATTTATGGTTGCGGCGGTGGATGGCAGGCTCGACGTCGTCAAATATATTCTGCAATTTAACCCTGACTTAAACGTCGTCGCCGTAAACGAAGAGCCTAAAATTAATGCCAGCCCACTCAGCGGAGCCTGTGAAAATGGCTTTACCGATGTTGCAAACCTGCTGATAGAAAAAGGCGCAATCAACCATAAAACAGGAAAATCAAGCTGCGATTAATTTATTCATGAGTTAATCTGGCTCTGATACCCTTTTATTGGTAGTCATAGCATGACGACCGTTAATTTTTAAAGGTTAACGGTCGTACAAGAAAAACATATAATGAAAAACTCAAATATAGTAAACGATAACAGCCCTGGCTCTCTCCACCAGGGTTGTTTTTTTGGCAACGGAAACAAACGGTATCGCCTTATTACTGGTAAGAATATACATTCAGGCAAACGGCTGCGGGTTATCGCACCATCAGAGGTTGATTTCACCCCGCAGGAAGATTCGTGCATAGCCTCCCAGCAACGTGCGTTCCCCTTTCAACTCGCAAAACAGCTCACCACCACGCGATGAAACCTGTTTGGCATGCAGCACCTGGCGGCCCAAACGGCCTACCCAGTAAGGCATCAATGTGCAATGCGCAGAACCGGTAACCGGATCTTCACTGCAATCCAGCGAAAAATAGCGTGAAACGAAATCCACGTTATCACCTGGTGCAGTCACTATCACACTGCAACCAAGCTGATCGATCAATGCCGGAATATCCGGCTGCAACGCCCGTACCTGCGCCTCACTCTCCAACACCACCAACATCGCAGTAGCCTGCCACACCTCCAGCGGCTGAGTGCCAAGCAATGCTGCCAGCGCTGCCGGTTCGGCCACTTTCTGCGGCGGACGGGATGGGAAATCCAGGATCAAACGCTCGCGATCCTCAGCGCTTCTTGCAACATACAGTTCACCGCCTGCAAAGCGGAAACGAATATCATGCAATGCCGGATTCACCACGCTTAATAGCACATGCGCCGTTGCCAACGTGCCATGCCCGCAGAGATCCACCTCCCGCGAGGGCGTGAACCAGCGAATTCCATGCATATCGCCATCATCCCAGACAAAAGCGGTTTCCGGCAGGCACAGTTCATTGGCAATGGCCTGCATTTCTGCGGTTTCCAGCGGTTTCTTCAGCAGGTAAACGCCTGCCGGGTTACCACGCAGTCCTTCACCGATAAAAGCATCAGCATGGAAATAATTTTCACTCATCCCTTCTTCCTCAATGCCAAATCAGCAATACGCAAGCCGCCGTTAACAACCCCATAGAAACGTTAAAAATAACCCAGGCTTTCTTGCTACGCAGCAGGCGGCCAATCACCGTGCCAAACCCCAGCCAAATCACCCCGGCAACTATATTCACTGCAAAAATGCCAAACGCGATTGCCAGCACGGAATAATTGTATTTTTCTCCCTCCAGGCTGAAACTCGCCACGGCCCCCAATGCCATCAACCAGGCCTTCGGGTTAAGGAACTGCAACAACCATCCTTGATACAGGCGAATAGGCTTCGGGGGGGCCACATCGGTTTCCAGTTTCTCATAAGCCGCTGTGGCAACTTTCCATGCCAGCCACAATAGATAAAGGCTGCCGAGAACCTTCAGGATCAGGTGCAAAGAAGGATAAATCAGGATCAGGCCACCCACGCCAAACGCCACCAGCAGCAAAATACTTTGCATACCGAGCATGATGCCGATCATCAGCCACAGCGAACGTATAAAGCCGAAATTGGCGCCGGAAGTGGTGAGCAACATATTATTCGGGCCTGGTGTAATTGCGGCAACCCATAGGAAGCCTAGCATCGAAAGAAATAAACTCAGTTCCATGAAGCGGGCGCTCCTCACCCAAATGATTTTTTTGCAGTATTATTGTTTAACGTAGAATATTGAAGCTAACAGTGTGGTATTGATCACACAATAGCTGCCAACACGATTTTTATTCAACTATGCATGAATCCTTTCACCCTTTAATCGGTGCCAGCAATCCACACCTGCAAACCCTGCTGCCACGGCTGGTACGCCGCCGTGTACAGCTGAAACCCCACTGGCAACGGCTGGAATTGCCCGATGGTGATTTTGTAGATCTCGCCTGGAGTGAAGATCCCCAGTTGGCACATGGCAAACCACGCGTAGTGCTGTTCCACGGGCTAGAAGGTAATTTCTACAGTCCTTATGCCCACGGGCTGCTCAACGCCTGGCGCGAGAAAGGCTGGTTGGGTGTGGTGATGCATTTCCGTGGTTGCAGCGGCGTGCCTAACCGCAAACAGCGCATCTACCATTCAGGTGAAACCGAAGATGCCCGTTTCTTCCTGCGCTGGCTCTGCGACAATTACGGAGAAGCCCCAACGGCAGCAGTGGGTATCTCCCTTGGCGGCAATATGCTGGCTTACTATCTGGCGCAACAAGGCGACAACAGCCTACTGCAAGCGGCTGTGGTGGTATCCGCACCGCTGATGCTAGAGCCTTGCTCCATCCGCATGGAACAGGGCTTCTCCCGCGTTTATCAACACTATTTGCTGGGCCAGTTAAAGCAAAACGCGGCACGCAAACTGTTACATTACCCTGGGACTTTGCCGTTAAATCTTTCGCAACTCAACCAATTGCGCCGTATCCGTGAGTTTGACGAAGCGATCACTTCGCGTATTCATGGCTTCAGCGGGGCAATTGATTACTATCGCCGCTGTAGCGCTCTGCCTTTGTTGCCGCAGATCACCACCCCGCTGTTGATCATTCATGCTAAAGACGATCCGTTTATGACCGACGAAGTGATCCCCGACCTCACCAAGTTGCCAGCCAATATTGAATATCAGCTGACTTCCTGTGGCGGCCATGTCGGCTTTGTCAGCGGTACATTGAAAAAACCACAAATGTGGCTGGAATACCGTATTCCATCCTGGCTTTCCCCTTTTTTGGAATCAACGATGTGATTATTCCTTGGCAAGAGCTTGAAAAAGAAACCCTTAACAGCCTGATCGAATCTTTTGTGCTGCGTGAAGGCACTGATTACGGTGAGCATGAACGTTCTTTGGAACAGAAAGTGGGCGACGTTCACCGTCAGTTGAAAAACGGTGAAGTAGTGTTGGTGTGGTCAGAACTGCACGAAACCGTCAATATTATGCCGCGTGGGCAGATGCATGCCGGGCAAGAAGAAATTTAATTACCCTCCAGCCTATGATGAGTAAAGAAAATCAGGTAACAATGAACGATTGCCAACTAACGCGCACAACCTCAGTTACATTCGCGATGATTCTCTGACGCTCGCGCATTCAATACGGAGTGACACACCATTATGTCTGCCAAACATCCCGTTATCGCGGTGACCGGCTCCAGCGGTGCCGGCACTACCACCACCAGCCAGGCGTTCCGTAAGATTTTCCAACAGCTAAACATCCGTGCAGCCCAGTTGGAAGGGGATAGTTTCCACCACTACACCCGGCCGGAAATGGATGCGGCAATCCGTAAAGCGCGCGATCTTGGCCGCCATATCAGCTATTTTGGCCCAGAAGCCAACAATTTTGGCTTGCTGGAACAGAGCTTTATCCAGTACGGCAAAAACGGCACCGGCCGCTCACGCAAATACCTGCATACCTACGACGAAGCCGTGCCTTACAATCAGGTTCCAGGCACCTTCACACCTTGGGAACCCTTGCCTTCCCCTACTGACGTGCTGTTCTACGAAGGTTTACATGGCGGAGTCGTCGCCGATCAGATCGATGTCGCCAAACATGTCGATCTACTGGTAGGCGTGGTTCCTATCGTCAACTTGGAGTGGATACAGAAATTGATCCGCGATACCGGTGAACGCGGCCACTCGCGCGAAGCCGTTATGGATTCCGTTGTACGTTCGATGGAAGATTATATCAGCTACATCACACCGCAGTTTTCCCGTACCCATATCAACTTCCAGCGTGTACCTACGGTGGATACGTCCAATCCGTTTGCAGCAAAAGCGATCCCTTCGCTGGATGAAAGCTTTGTAGTGATCCACTTCCGTGGCCTGGATCAGATCGATTTCCCTTATTTGCTGGCCATGCTGCAAGGCTCGTTCATTTCACACATCAATACGTTGGTGGTGCCTGGGGGCAAAATGGGGTTGGCAATGGAACTGATCATGGCACCGCTGGTGCGGCAGCTACTGGAAGGCAAGAAAATCGAATAGACTTTTGAGCACGGCCAGTACCGTGCTCATGGTCCTTTAGTGCATCAAAACACTAGGCAACTTCACAAATTTCAAAGCTGTGGGTGATACTGGCGGCCTGCTTGAGCATCAGCGAAACAGAACAGTATTTTTCAGCAGACAGGTTAACCGCACGCTCAACAATCTTTTCGGTCAGCCCTTTTCCCGTCACAATAAAATGCAGGTTGATGTGGGTAAACAGACGCGGTGCCTCTTCACGGCGCTCCGAGGTGAGTTTTACCTCGCAATCACGAACATCATTACGGCCTTTCTGGAGGATCGACACGACATCGATAGCACTACAGCCGCCAACCGACATCAACACCATTTCCATCGGGCTTGGCGCTTTATCGCCAGCATTACCATCCATCAATACCTGGTGACCAGACGCCGATTCCCCCAGAAACGTCAATCCTTCGACCCACTTAACTCTTGCCTGCATTTTGTACACTCCGGTTAATTTCTCAAAATCAGGGTACGCTTTCGCATAGAAACTGGCAACGGAACCTGATGCTAATCATGCTGAAGCGAGACAACACAAGACACCTGCTTCACTCTGTGCTACAAACAAAGCCGCAATAACTCTTTCTAGGTCACCGATTTCAGGGGAGTTGACCACGGAAAGAGCCCTAGGCAGGTATGTTAACAGAATGTAGCTTGCAGCACTTCATGTAAGCCAATATGCTAGAATACAAGTATATTTCTATAGCATGCCTCAAAACCTGTTGCTAGCTACTATACCTAAAGCGTTTCAAGCCCAACTCGTGGCTTGAAAAACGGCAGGATATTAAAACACCAGGCTAGAAGCACGTTTACAGGGAACTCTGACCCCTGTGATACAAGGCAGCGATAACAACAGAGGATAACAGCGAATGGTTCTCGGCAAACCGCAAACAGACCCGACTCTTGAATGGTTCCTGTCTCATTGCCATATCCACAAATATCCATCAAAAAGTACGCTGATTCACCAAGGTGAAAAGGCCGAAACGCTTTACTACATTGTGAAAGGCTCCGTTGCGGTGCTGATCAAGGATGAAGAAGGCAAAGAGATGATCTTGTCCTACCTGAATCAGGGGGATTTCATCGGTGAACTTGGATTATTTGAAGAAGGCCAAGAGCGCAGTGCCTGGGTTAGGGCAAAAACAGCCTGTGAAGTGGCTGAAATCTCCTATAAGAAATTCCGCCAGTTGATCCAGGTTAACCCGGACATCCTGATGCGCCTGTCAGCGCAAATGGCAAGCCGCCTACAAGTCACCTCAGAGAAAGTGGGTAACCTCGCCTTCCTTGATGTTACTGGCCGCATCGCCCAGACCTTACTGAATCTGGCAAAACAGCCCGACGCCATGACTCACCCGGATGGTATGCAGATCAAGATCACCCGCCAGGAAATTGGTCAAATCGTCGGTTGCTCACGCGAAACCGTTGGCCGTATTCTAAAAATGCTCGAAGATCAAAACCTGATTTCCGCCCACGGCAAAACCATTGTCGTTTACGGCACACGTTAATCATTGAAGAAACGGCGTAGCAATACGCCGTTTTTACTCTCCCTGATTTATCATGTGGCGGCGCCTGATCTACCACCCGGAAATTAACTATGCACTGCGGCAAACGCTGGTCTTGTGCTTACCGGTAGCGTTCTGCCTGCTGATTGGCAACCTGCAACTTGGCCTGTTGTTCTCCTTGGTTCCCGCCTGCTGCAACATCGCCGGGTTGGATACACCTCACAAACGCTTTTTTAAACGTCTGATCATTGGCGGTTCTCTGTTCGCCCTCAGCAGCGTGCTGCTACAACAAGCATTGCTATGGCATGTTCCATTGCCGTTGTTGATGCTGGCGATGGCGCTATTGTTGGGTGTCAGCGCTGAAATCAGCCCGCTGCACGCACGCCTGCTACCCGCAGCCTTGGTCGCCGCCATCTTTTCCCTCAGTATGGCTGGCCATGTGCCGATCTGGTATGCACCACTGTTGTATCTGGTTGGCACCGCGTGGTACGGATTATTCACCTGGTTCTGGTTCAAGCTGTGGAAAGAGCAACCCATGCGCGAATCCC
Source organism: Chania multitudinisentens RB-25 (assembly GCF_000520015.2). GTDB lineage: Bacteria > Pseudomonadota > Gammaproteobacteria > Enterobacterales > Enterobacteriaceae > Chania > Chania multitudinisentens. Next base: position 1,359,361 of record NZ_CP007044.2, on the reverse strand, counting down.
TCAGCCAACTCTACATCCAGTTGGCAGATTATTTCGAAGCCAAATACTCATTGCTGACCCAGCACACCGATCCTGAAACCGCATTGCCGCCGCTACTGCAACGCCAGCAGAAAGTCATGGATATGATCAACCTGCTGTATCAGCAAATTAATTTTCTGCCCCATGCCAACAGCCAAGAACAAAAACGCCTGCAACGCGCTTTTCAGGTCGCACTGGATCTGCAAGAACACATTACCGTCAGCCTGCATCTACCGGAGGAAGTACAAAAACTGGTGGAGCAAAGCCAGGCGGAAGCGATTATCCGCCGCAACGCCCAGGTGATTGCCAAGCGTTTACGCGTCATCGCCGCTGATATTCTCTATCATCGGCATTCAGAACGCTTCACGATGAAAAGCGAGCTGGCAGCTCTGGAGAAAGTGGCGACACAACATGCCGACAACCCGGTTGGTCAGTTCTGTTTTTATCATTTCAGCCGTATCGCCCGCCTGTTACGTACTCAGCATCCCCTGTATCGCCGTGATCTGATGGCCAACCAAGCGCGCTTACCGTTCTGGCCTGCCGTAGCGAGTTATCTGTCATTGAAGTCCAACGCTTTGCGCAACGCCGCGCGGCTGGGTGTGATCCTGGCGATTGGCAGCAGTTTGGGCATGATTTTCAACCTGCCAAAACCTTATTGGATTTTGCTGACCATTATGTTGGTCAGCCAAAATGGCTATAACGCCACACGTATCCGGATCCAGCATCGGGCACTCGGCACGGTGGCCGGGTTGGTGATTGCTGCCGGGCTATTACAATTACAACTGCCAGAGAATATAACGCTGGGTATCATGCTGGCGATCACCCTGGCGGCCTACCTGATATTACGTAAAAACTACGGGTTGGCAGTGATGGGGTTTACCGTTACCGCCGTTTATACCCTGCAACTGCTGGCGCTGAACGGTAGCCATTTCCTGGTGCCGCGCCTGCTCGACACTCTGATTGGCTGCGTGCTGGTGTTTGGTGGCACGATATGGTTGTGGCCGCAATGGCAGAGTGGTCTGTTGCGTAAAAACGCTCATCAAGCTCTGGAATGGGATCAAACCGCATTGCGCCTGTTGTTGAAAGAACAAGAGCCAGATCCTGCCACGCTGGCCTATGCACGCATGCAGGTCAATCAGGCGCACAACGCCCTGTTCACCTCTCTCAATCAGGCCATGCAGGAACCGGGATTCACATCGGATTATCTGGCAGATATGCGGCTATGGGTCACACATAGCCAGTTTATTGTTGAGCACCTGAATGCAATGACCATTCTGGCACGCGAGCATAATATGCTGGCGCCAGAACTGGCGGAGGAGTATCTGCAAACCTGCGAAATAGCCTTACAAAGCTGCCAGCAGCGGCTGGAATATGATGGCCCAAACACCAACAAAAGCATCATGCAGCCACCCGTGCTGCACCCCGATTTGCAGGTAACCGAGATGGATCGCCACCTGCGCCGCATTCTTTCACACCTGAACGTAATGCATACCATTTCATCACTGGCCTGGCGCCAGCGCCCACACCACGGCATCTGGCTGAAACGAAAACTACGCGAAACCTAGGGGCGCAAACACGCCCCTGATGATCGGCTATGCATTAATTACATCCTGCACAGCCAGCTCGAACCGCGCCATACCTTCATCGATATCTTTCAGCTCCACCACCAGTGAAGGTGCAAAACGGATCACGTCTGGCCCTGCGTTGAGGATCATCAACCCACGCGCGGCGGCGGCGGTCAGGAAATCCCGTGCCTTACCATGATATTCCGCCGTCAGCTCTGCACCAATCAACAAGCCCATGCCGCGAATATCACTGAAGATCTGATATTTTTCACCGATCTTCCGCAATGCCTGCACATACAGCTCATGGCGATGTTCAATACCGCTCAATACCTCCGGCGTATTGATTACGTCCAATGCCGCTTCAGCCACCGCACAAGCCAACGGATTGCCGCCATAGGTGGTGCCGTGAGTACCCACATGCATGACAGACGCGATCTCTTCCGTAGTCAGCATCGCACTCACCGGGAAACCACCGCCCAACGCCTTAGCCGTGGTGAGGATATCCGGCGCAATACCGTAGTGCATATAAGTAAACAACTTACCACTGCGGCCCATGCCACTTTGCACTTCATCAAACACCAATAACGCCTGATATTTATCGCACAGTTCACGCACCCCTTGCAGGAAGGCTGCATCCGCCGGAGTAATCCCACCTTCACCCTGGATCGGTTCCATCACCACGGCACAGGTGTGATCGTCGATTACCGCTTTCACCGCCGCCAGATCGTTGAACGGCACATGCACGATATCAGCCGGTTTCGGGCCGAAACCGTCGGAATACTTCGCCTGCCCGCCAACGGAAACCGTAAACAGCGTGCGGCCATGAAAAGCATGATGAAAAGCAATAATCTTGGTTTTGTAAGGGCTGTGACGGCTGATGGCATAATGGCGTGCCAGTTTAAAGGCCGCTTCATTAGCCTCTGCCCCCGAGTTAGCAAAAAAGACGCGATCGGCAAACGTGGCGTTGATCAGTTTGGTCGCCAACCGCAATGCAGGCTCATTGGTGAAGACATTGCTGGTATGCCACAGCGTTTCACCCTGCTGTTTCAGCGCGGCGACCAAAGCAGGATGGCAGTGCCCCAACGCAGTAACAGCAATACCACCAGAGAAATCGATATACTCTTTCCCTTGCTGATCCCACACGCGGCTGCCTTGGCCTTTCACTGGCACAAACTGAGCTGGCGCATAAACAGGCAAGATAACCTGATCAAAAGTGCTACGGTCAACTGCGGTTTTTTCGGTCATTATGGGCTCCATCCTGAAAGTGGTTCAGTATCACGGTAACGAATAATTGAAAATATAGTCACAAAATATGCATAAAAAACCAATCAAGGGCAAATCCAAAACATCCATGATGGTAAAAAAATTATAACCCGCTAATTTTTAAGAAAATTATCCAGAAGTTGGTGACCTTGCTCGCTAAGGATACTTTCCGGGTGGAACTGCACACCTTCCAGCGCCAGCGTCCGGTGGCGAATACCCATGATTTCGTCCTGCTTACCGTTCCGTTCACTCCAGGCAGTAACCTCAAAACAGCTTGGCAACGTCGCAGCATCCAACACCAGCGAATGGTAACGGGTCACGCTCAGCGGGTCATTCAGGCCGCTAAATACACCCTGATGATGATGGCGAATAGCCGAAGTTTTACCGTGCATCACGTCACGGGCACGAATCACATCGGCACCAAATGCCTGTCCGAGCGCCTGGTGCCCAAGGCACACACCAAGGATCGGCAGTTTTCCAGCAAAATAACGGATCGCCGCCAGTGAAATACCGGCTTCGTTGGGCGTGCAAGGGCCAGGGGAAATCACTAAATGCTGCGGAGCCAACCGTTCGATATCGGCCAGTTGCAGTTCATCATTACGCTTCACCAACACTTCAGCGCCCAGTTCGCAGAAATACTGATAAAGGTTATAAGTAAAAGAGTCGTAGTTATCGATCAGCAGCAGCATAGTTAATTTAACTTATTGATAAACGTAATCAATTTACACCCTGATACTCGCACATTATTCCAGTATCTTTTTCATAGGGCGATAACTGAGCAGGTTTATTATTTGAAAATAGCGTTGTTTTAGGCGTGGATGAGAACATATCAGAAAAAAGAAAACAGCGATGCTGGCAAAACCTTCTGAGAAAGGAAATACGTCCGCCCCCAAACGGAGGCGGACGCACAGATTTTATGGCAACACTTTGGCCGAAAGAATGACAATCGGTTTACTTGGCACATTCTGATAGGGGCCCACATTACCCGTAGGCACCTGGGAAATCTTATCCACTACCTCCATACCTTTCACCACTTTGCCAAACACCGCATAGCCAAAATCACGCTGGCCGTGATCAAGGAAAGCATTGTCTGCCACGTTCAGGAAAAACTGGCTGGTCGCACTGTCTTTATCCGCAGTACGCGCCATGGAAATGGTGCCACGCAGGTTACGCAAACCGTTATCAGCTTCATTTTTAATCGCCGCACCGGTCGTTTTCTGCTGCATATCCGCAGTAAAACCACCGCCCTGTACCATAAAGCCAGGGATCACGCGGTGAAAAACCGTGTTGTTGTAATAACCACTGTTCACGTAGTCAATGAAGTTCTTGGTCGAGATGGGAGCCTTCTGGCTGTCGAGAGCTAATTCGATATTCCCTGCCGAAGTGGTCAGCATGACGCGGGTTTCACCGGCAGCCAATGCCGCTGGTGCCATTGCTGTCAAGGAACACAGCGCAACGAAAGTCACTAAAGTACGTTTGAACATGAACAGATCCTTTCTCTGAGAGACAAACAACGAAAAGCGCTTCGATTCTAAAGAGCTACCCCAAGTAGCGCCAGCCATTTACTGATATTTAAGTAATTGCCAGATATTTCTTATGGGTGCTGAGTTTTTCCTGCCGACAGTATGATCGTCGTACTGATTTTTGCCAAGCCGATCACGCATTATTTACCCATTTTCTCGCTTTCTTACTTTTTGCGACATAAGTCCCGGTTTGATTCCGTAATCCCATTAAGCTCCCTAAATGAGAGCGCTCTCATTTGCGCTTAAAACCATAAAAATAAGAGGAGAGCCATGATGACAAAGATTGTACTGTGTTGTGCCGCAGGAATGTCCACCAGCATGCTGGTCAAACGTATGCAAACCGAAGCGCAGAAACGTGAACTCAACGTGGAGATTGTCGCAGTGCCTGCTGCGAATTTTACTGCCGAATTGCCAACCGCCAGCGTCGTCTTACTGGGGCCGCAGGTAAAGTACGAACTGGCACGCTTCACCACTCTTGCCAAACCGCATGGCCTACCCATTGCTGTTATCGATATGATGGATTATGGCACCCTGCGCGGCGATAAAGTACTGGATCAGGCCCTCAGCCTGATAGCCTGACGCAACGGAGGGTATGATGAGCCTTTATACTTCCCTGATGCGCATGGTGGAAAATCATGTTGCCCCACTGGCTGGCCGGATCGGTAGCCAACGCCATATTATCGCCATTCGTGACGGTTTTATCTGTGCCATGCCATTCTTGATTGTCGGCAGTTTGATGTTAATCGTCGCTAATCCACCGTTTGACGCCACTACCACCTCCCGTTTTGGGCAAGCCTGGCTGAGCTTTGCTAAAAACCATTGGGATACCATCACCATGCCGTTTTTCATGACCATGGGTCTGATGAGCGTGTTCGTCTCAATAGGTGCTGCCTACAGCCTGGCAAAACACTACGGCCTGGATGCCTTAACCGCCGGGCTGTTATCGCTGATGGCATTTTTGCTGGCAGCGGCTCCGCAGGCCGATAACAAGATGTCCCTCGATTTTCTGGGGGGCCAAGGGGTCTTCACCGCCCTGCTCTGCGCTATCTGGTCAGTCGAGCTGATACGCCTGCTGAAAAAGTACAACATCACCATCCGCATGCCGGAACAGGTGCCACCGGCAATTGCGCGCTCGTTCGAACTGCTGTACCCGGTGATCGGCATTCTACTGACGGTGTACCCCATCAGCATTCTGATGCAGAGTGAATTCCAACTACTGCTGCCTGCCGCCATCATGCAGGTATTTCAGCCGCTGATCTCCGTCGGTGATACCTTGCCTGCCATTCTGCTGGCCGTGCTGATTGCCAATCTGCTGTGGTTTGCCGGTATTCACGGTGACAATATCGTGACCGGCCTGCTCAACCCGATCTTTATGGCTAACCTGGCGACCAACGCTGCTCTGGTGGCGCAAGGCGCGGCCACAACGCAAACTCTCACGGCACCATTCTGGTCGTTTTATGTCTGTATCGGGGGTTCTGGCTCCACGTTGGTACTGGCCTTCCTGTATATGCGTAGCCGATCGGTTCACCTGCGTACCATCGGCAAGTTAAGCGTAGTACCGGCAGCGTTCAACATTAACGAACCCTTGCTGTTCGGTTCGCCGGTGGTGATGAACCCGACGCTGTTTATCCCATTGATCGTCGTACCGATGATCAACGCTACGCTGGCCTACTTCGCTCTGAACTGGGATTTGGTGGAAAAAATGGTGGCGATGGCTCCTTGGACCACACCAGCACCGTTAGGAGCGATGATTTCTGCTTCCTGGGATATCCGCGCCGCCTTACTGGTGCTGGTATTGATGGTGATTAATCTGGCGATCTGGCTGCCCTTCTTCAAAGTGTACGAAAAACAATTATTAGCGCAGGAACACCAATCGGCCGAAACAGAGCATAAAGCTGCCGATCCCGCTGCCGCACAGTAACAGGAGAACATCACGTGACAGAACAGACAGCTGATATCAGCCCGGAGTTTGAAAGCACGATTATGGAGCTGCTGGTGTTTGCTGGCAGCGCCCGCAGCAGCGCTTTGATGGCCTTGCAACAGGCTCGAGCAGGTGATTTCGCCGCATCGGCTGAACAGATGGCCGAATCAAAACAGGCGGTGAAGCGGGCACACCATATCCAGACTCAGTTGATCGGCCTGGACGAAGGCTGCGGCAAACTGCCTATCAACCTGATTACCGTTCACGCTCAGGATCACCTGATGAATGCCATGGTTATTCAGGATCTGGCCGTCGATATGATTGAGTTATACCGCCGTCAGGCACAGCAGGAGGCTCATTAATGAGTGCGTTGAAAATCGCCATCATCGGCGGTGGCAGTAGCTACACACCGGAATTAGTAGAAGGCCTGATCCAGCGGATCGAAGAATTGCCCGTCACCGAACTGGCTTTAGTGGATGTTGAACCCGGCCGTGAGAAAGTGGCGATCATTGCGGCCTTAACCCAGCGCATGCTGGCACGTAACGGGCTGGAACAGGTGAAAGTCAGCGTCCACTTTGCGCTGGACGACGCCATTCGCGGTGCCAAATTCGTGCTGACTCAGCTTCGCGTCGGGCAATTACCGGCACGGGCCGCTGATGAGCGCCTGGGGCTGAAATACCAGTTAATCGGCCAGGAAACCACCGGTATCGGCGGTTTTGCCAAGGCCCTGCGCACTATCCCGGTCATGATGGACATTGCGCGTAAAGTGGAACAGTTGGCCCCCGATGCCTGGATTATCAACTTCACTAACCCGGCAGGTATCGTTACCGAAGCCATTTCGCGTTATACCAACGCGAAGATTATCGGCCTGTGTAATGTCCCTATCAGTATGCATCATATGATTGCCGACATGCTGAAAACCCCTTATGAACAGGTGCAGCTACAGTTCGCCGGGTTAAATCACATGGTTTGGGTGCATCAGGTACTGCAAAACGGCCAAGATGTTACCAGCAAGGTGATCGACATGTTATGCAACGGCGCAACCCTGACCATGAACAACATCAAAGAGAAACCCTGGCCACCGGAATTCTTGCGTGCGATTGGCGCAATTCCCTGCCCCTATCATCGTTATTTCTACCAGACTAAAGAGATGCTGGAAGAAGAAATAGCTTCCGCCACAGAACATGGAACCCGTGCAGAACAGGTGATGAAAGTGGAGAAGGAGTTGTTTGAACTGTACGCTGACCCGCATCTTGACAGCAAACCCGAGCAACTCAGTTTCCGTGGCGGCTCCTTTTATTCGAAAGTCGCACTGGAACTTATTCGTGCCATTCACAATAATCTCGGTCTGCAATTAATCGTAAATACCGCAAACCGTGGCGCTATTCGCGGTTTGCCGGATGATGCTGTGATAGAAACTAACTGTATCGTTGACGCTCAAGGGGCGCATCCGCTCACTTTCGGTAAATTACCGGAGCCAATGCACGTTTTGACTCAGCAGGTAAAAGCGTATGAACGCCTGACCATTGAAGCAGCCGTTCATGGCGATCGCCGCAGTGGCCTGTTGGCATTGGTAACTAACCCATTGATAGCCAATGCCCAAATTGCCCAACCGCTGTTGGAAGAAGTGCTGGCCATCAACAACGCGTATTTACCGCAGTTTAAATAGAATGTCGCGCGTACTCCCTCTTTCCTCAGAAAAAGGGAATACGTTAACTCCCCAATAATGCTACTGCTTGCAAAGCGAGGGGATAGGTAATCAGGAGCAAGATGATGGTGACACTGGAAGATGTCGCAGCATTAGCCGGGGTATCTCGTGCCACGGTGTCACGCGTCGTGAATGGTGACAACAATGTCAGGCCACTCACCCGTAATAAAGTGGCACAGGCCATTGCTGAACTGAGCTATACCCCCAATCCGGCAGCCAGAGCCCTGGCTTCCAAACACAGCAACACGCTGGGCCTGGTGACCACCTCTTACCGCGGAGGTTTCTTTGGTGCGTTGATGGATTTTGTGCAAACCGAGGCCGAATCCCACGGGAAGCAATTGCTTGTGACCCAAGGCCGCAACAGTGCAGAGAATGAGCTACTGGCCATTCAACGTCTATTCAGCCTGCGTTGCGACGGCGTGATCCTGCACGTGCGCTCTCTTTCCGATGACCAACTCCGCCAATTAGCCACAGAGCAGCGCCGTTTTGTCTTGTTAGATCGCCTGGTGCCGGGGTTGGAAGATCGCTGCGTGACCTTTGATCACATACGTGCCAGCCAGATGGCTACACAGCAGCTTATCAATGCTGGCCACCAGCGTATTGCCTGCATCAGCGGCCCGGCACAACGAGCCTCTAGTCAACTACGGTTACAGGGGTTTCTTGCTGCCATGCAGGCCGCCAATCTGCAACCGGTCGGCTGCCTGGAAGGAGTTTACGATCTGGAAAGCGGTTATCAATGCGCCGACCAATTACTGCGCCATGAAATCCTGCCAAGCGCTATCTATTGCTGTAACGAAGAAATGGCGATTGGTGCTTTGCTGGCAATTAAAGAACACCATCTGCGCGTACCGCAAGACATCGCACTGATTTGCTATGACAGTGGTGAACGTGCGCCTTTTGTGCGCCCGGCGCTGACCAGTGTGCATTTCCCTATTACCGAGATGGCACAATATGCCACCCGCCTGTTGATCAACCCACTCACGCCGGTAGAGCAGTTTGAGCCAGAAATTATCCACCGGGATTCAATCACGGTAGCTGGTGGAAATTAAGGGAGCCTTCCGCGATAACAAGGCTTTTTAGCGCCGGAAATCCACTTTTTCTGGATCTTGCAAATACAACGTAGTTTCTGCTGGCTGGGTTTCAGCAATCACCACGCCGTGACGAATGGAGTAACGCACCGGCGTTTGACGGCGCACCGCATCAAAACCGCTTTCTGCGGGTAGGATCACCAGATTGGCCTGGTTACCCACTTCAAGGCCATAATCCTCAATGTGCATCGTGCGGGCGCTGTGCGTGGTGATCAGGTTTAGCCCTTCATTGATCTGGTCATACCCCATCAATTGGCAAACATGCAGCCCCATGTGCAAAACCTGCAACATATTGGCGGTGCCAAGCGGATACCACGGATCAAATACATCGTCATGACCAAAACAGACGTTGATGCCCGCGGCCAGCATCTCTTTTACCCTTGTGATGCCCCGCCGTTTGGGATAGCTATCAAAGCGCCCCTGTAAATGAATATTCACCAGTGGGTTGGCCACAAAGTTAATCCCAGACAGCTTCAACAGGCGGAACAAGCGCGAAGTGTATGCCCCATTGTAAGAGTGCATCGCCGTGGTATGGCTGGCGGTCACCTTGCTCCCCATCTCCAGCTTCAGCGCCAGCGCGGCGACGGTTTCGACAAAACGGGATTGCTCATCGTCGATCTCGTCACAATGCACATCCACCAGCCGATCATACCGCTGTGCCAGAGCAAACGCTTTATGCAGCGATTCCACGCCATATTCCCGGGTGAATTCAAAATGCGGGATCGCCCCCACCACATCGGCCCCTAAGCGCAACGCCTCTTCCAGCAGGGATTCACCATCAGGATAAGAAAGTATCCCCTCCTGCGGAAAAGCAACAATTTGCAGCGTTACCCAAGGAGCAACTTCCTGTTTCACTTCAAGCATGGCGCGCAATGCGGTTAACGTAGGATCAGAAACATCGACATGAGTACGCACATACTGTACACCGTTGGCAATCTGCCATTTCAGCGTCTGCCAGGCACGCTGCTTCACGTCGTCGTGGGTCAGCAGCGCTTTGCGTTCTGCCCAACGCTCGATCCCTTCAAACAAGGTACCCGACTGATTCCAAGATGGCTGCCCGGCGGTCTGGGTGGTATCCAGATGAATATGTGGCTCAACGAACGCAGGCAACGCCAAGCCGCCCTGGGCATCCAAGCTATTCGCCTGCCGCTCCAACCCGACAGGCTGCCGAATGATACCGGCAATACGCCCCTGCTCGATCGCCAGTTGCCACAGCCCTTCACGCCCGCTCAAACGCAGGTTATCGAGAAACTTCACTGGATGATTTGCCACCGTCTTACCTCTGCTCAGCCAAACGTTCTTTTCATTATACTGGTGTTACCCGTAAATGAACGGCGGCCAGGCATTGACCGCTCTATCTTTCAGGCCTATCCGTTACGGATGCGGTACAAACCCCACGGCCTCATACACTTTACTTAACGTTTCCTGTGCGCGAGCACGGGCTTTTGCCGCGCCATCACGCATCACCTGCTGTAGGAAAGCTTCGTCATTGCGGAAACGATGATAACGCTCCTGCAAATCAACCAACATGGCAGAAACCGCCTCTGCGACCGCCCCCTTCAAGTGCCCATACATCTGGCCTTCAAATTCCGCTTCCAGTTGCGCAATGCTTTTACCGGTGACGCCAGACAAGATATCCAGCAAATTAGAAACACCCGCTTTGTTTGCCACGTCGTAACGGATGACCGGTGGTTCTTCTGAATCGGTCATCGCGCGTTTGATCTTTTTGGTCACCGCGCTCGGATCTTCCAACAGGCCGATCACGTTGTTACGGTTATCATCCGACTTGGACATCTTCTTGGTCGGTTCCTGCAGTGACATCACACGCGCACCCAGCTTGGGAATAAACGGCTCAGGAACGCTGAATACGTCACCATACAGTGCGTTGAAGCGTTGGCTCACGTCACGGCTCAGTTCCAGATGCTGTTTCTGATCCTCACCCACCGGCACCTGATTGGTTTGATACAGCAGGATGTCTGCCGCCATCAATACCGGATAGCCAAACAAGCCCGCGTTGATGTTTTCAGCATAACGCGCCGATTTATCTTTAAACTGGGTCATACGGCTCAGTTCACCGAAATAGGTATAGCAATTAAGCACCCAGCTCAGTTGCGTATGCTCTGGTACATGGGATTGCACAAAGATGGTGCTTTTTGCCGGATCGATACCACAGGCCAGATACAGCGCCAGCGTATCCAGCGTAGCTTTACGCAGTTTTTCCGCATCCTGGCGCGCAGTAATGGCATGCAGATCAACAATGCAATAGATGCAATCATAGTCGTCCTGCATTTGCACCCACTGACGCAGTGCACCCATGTAGTTGCCAATGGTTAATTCACCAGACGGCTGCGCGCCGCTAAATACGATGGGCTTACTCATGATTAAATTTCCTGATTTTCTATAGATGACTGCCCGAGAGCGGGCAACAAATCGGCAAAGCGTTCCAACACGCGGTCAGGATGGCTCAGAGCAATCGCTTCACCGTAGTTATAGCCGTAAGTCAGGCCAACGTTCGGGCAACCTGCCGCCTGCGCCGCCTGAATATCGTTGCGTGAATCGCCAACGAACAACACCTCATTCGCCCGCAGGCCAAGTTTACCGAATACCAGATACAGGGGAGCGGGATGCGGTTTTTTTGCCACCACATCATCACCACCGATAATCAGCGAGAAAATGTCGATAATACCGAGCGAAGTCAGCAACGGGGCCACAAAGGGGGTCGGTTTGTTGGTCACCAGCGCCATCTGATAGTCAAGTTCAACCAGACGGCAGAGGGTTTCCTTCACCTGCGGGAATAGGCGGCTACCGCTGCTCACGGTTTGTGCGTAGAAATGATCGAAACGCCCACGCATGTGCTGGCAGTGCTCCGGCGTAGCATCTGCTTCCGCCCAACGTAATGCACGCTGTACCAGTACATCAGCCCCATTGCCGATCCAGGTGCCGACACGCGCTTCACCAGCCAAGGGTAACCCCATTTCTGCCAACGCCAAATCGATAGCGGCCGCCAACCCTGGAGCACTGTCAACCAGCGTACCGTCAAGATCGAAAGCCAAGCCACGAATGGCGCTGAAATCAGCCATGATTCACCTTCGCCAGTTCACGACGCATTGCGTCAATCACTGTGTGGTAATCCGGTTGACCAAAAATGGCGGAACCGGCAACGAACATGTCAGCTCCTGCGGCGGCGATGTCGGCAATATTATCCACTTTCACCCCACCATCGACTTCCAGGCGAATATCAAACCCACTGTCATCGATCAGTTTGCGTACCTGGCGCAGCTTATCCAGCGTGCTAGGGATAAACGACTGCCCACCAAAGCCAGGGTTAACCGACATCAGCAGGATCACATCGAGTTTATCCATCACATAATCGAGGTAGCTCAACGGCGTAGCCGGGTTAAATACCAAACCGGCCTTACAACCGTGTTCTTTGATCAGTTGGATCGTGCGATCAACATGTTCGGAGGCTTCAGGATGGAAAGTAATGTAAGTCGCACCCGCTTTGGCAAAATCCGGCACGATACGATCAACCGGCTTGACCATCAGATGCACATCGATAGGGGCGGTAATGCCATAATTACGCAGCGCTGCGCAGACCATCGGCCCAATCGTCAAATTGGGAACATAGTGGTTATCCATTACGTCAAAATGCACCACGTCACTGCCCGCTGCCAACACTTTGGCGGTGTCCTCACCTAACCGGGCAAAATCTGCCGACAGAATGGACGGGGCAATCAAAAACTTTTTCATCCGCTTCTCCAAACGTAGGGGTCGAGTTGTTATACGCCAAAGCGTAACCTCAGCAATGGAGCCTCACAGGCTATCTATACAGTGCCAGAAGTTCGTCCACTTTACCGCGGCCAAGAATATTTCGGCTAATAGTACGGCGTGCCTTCACGACAAAAAGTGAAGCATGCTGATACCAGTCACGTGTCAGTTCGGTATCATGATTAGAAATCAATACCGGTACCTGGTTTTCCACCGACAGCTGATGCGCTATCTTTGCCAGCCCTTGCTGATCGGCCAAACTGAAACTGTTGGTATGGTAAGCGGTAAAGTTCGCCGTTGCCGAAAGTGGCGCATAAGGTGGATCACAATACACGACGGCACCACGCGCCGCTTTCATCATGGTATCGCGGTAATGCTCACAGACAAAAGTGGCATTGCGGGATTTTTCAGCAAACCAGTACAATTCCTCTTCTGGAAAATAAGGTTTTTTATAACGCCCAAACGGGACGTTAAACTCACCACGCAAGTTATAGCGGCATAGTCCGTTATAACAGTGGCGGTTCAGATAGAGAAACAGCAGCGCACAGCGATAAACATCGTTGCTAGTATTAAACTCTTCACGCAACAGATAGAACTGGTCTGAGTTATTGAATTCGTCGGTAAAAAGAACCAGGGCATCACGTACGAAATCATCCGTACGCAACTTAACAATGTTATATAGGTTGATAAGGTCACTATTGATATCGGCGAGAATATAGGCATCGTACTCCGTGTTCAGAAATACGGAGCCCGCTCCCACGAAGGGCTCGATTAAGCAATCTCCCGTTGGTAAATGACGACGAATTTCGTCTACCAGAGGGTATTTCCCACCAGCCCATTTTAAAAAAGCGCGGTTTTTCTTCATGCCGTCAGTTAGCTACTTATACAATTCAGAGCGGCGGATTGTACTTTGTTTCAGACAGCACATCTGCACACAGAATTAAATGATTACACCCCTCCATCCTTCAAGTTGCAGCATTACGAACTGCGCCAAGATTCAGCCCATCCGTAGGTCGGGTCACTTCAGGACTGCTGCAAACAGCTCTCTGCCCATGCCCCAGTTACTTAATCTATTAAGCTTCTGGGGGTGTTTGCCCTTGCCGCCTAACTGCATTTGAAATCTATTGGGTTACTTTTTCAGTTCTTGTTGTACCTGATGTACAGGCCGGGCCCACGGTTTTTTCGCCTGAACATCCGCTGGTAACGTAGCAATTGCACGTTTCGCATCCGCCGAAGAAGCATAATTACCGCTTACCAGCACAAACCATGGCTTACCATCACGCTTGGTTTCATACACTGTAAAACTTTGTAGTTTCTGCTGTTTGGCAAAAGCATTCAGGGTATCGGAGCGAGATGCACTGCTCAGTTGCAGCGTATAATGGCTGCCAGGGGCCGATGTAATAGAACCTGCGTTACCACTCACAACACCGCTTCTTGCAGAGGCGGGGGGAGTATAAACCGTCGTTGTTGTTGGAGAGGGCTTGGTCGGCTTGGTTGCCGCTTTTACTGGTGTCTTACTCTGCTGAGCCGGTGAGGCCGTGGCGTTACGCGCCGGGCGCGCTGCCTCTTTTACACTCGCACCGTTCATGACGGTTGCTGGCGCAGTGGGCAACCCGAAAGCCGGATTACTCATATCTTGTGCTACCGCATCAACCTGACCTTGTTGCGATGACAATGCGTCAGCCATATTGCCCGGTAACTCAACCCGCTGTTGCGCACCACCCGGTGGGGGCAACGGTTGTGCTGTGGTTGGTGTGCTGGAAATAGGCGGAACGCTGATATCTTGTGGCTGCTGAGACTGTGCATTACCGACACCATTATTATCATGGACATCAGTAGTACCGCCCGGCACACCGTTGTTATTGGCGGTCAGCAATGAAGAGCCCGACAGGTTAATATCGCGGCTTGCTCCCTGTTGTGCAGCCTCATGCTGGGTTGGCGCCTTCAGCGCTGAGCCAATACCAATGATCAACAACAGCAGAACCAGAATGCCAACACCAATCATCATATGCTGGCGCGATACGGCAAAACTCGGCCCTGTTGCCGCAGTTCGGCGCGCTCGCGAAGGACGGCGATCGCTGGCATCAGGTCTGAGATCGCCTTCCGGTTTAAACTCGTCCATCTGAAACCCTCCCACTAGAGGCAAAAGCTCTCCACCCTGAATCCGGTATGGTTTGAGACTATTAACCCAATAATGGCAAAACAACACCCATTTTGCTTTGCACATTCATTAATAATAATAGATGTAGACAGCGGTTAACCACTGTCAGTCATTCCGATTTATAACCGCCATACTTCACGTTGCCCGCCCCCTGTTACTCAAGTTATTCAGGGCCTATCAACGCGGCAAGCAATCCGTAATTGCAGCCAACACCAGTTCATGGGCCACACCACCGCGCACTTCTGCTTCACCAATCGCTTTCGGTAACACCAGACGCAACTCCCCCGCCAGCACTTTCTTATCACGCATCATGTGTGGCAGATAGGCAACCGGTGACATCTCCTGCGGGCCGCAGACCGGCAACCCCGCCCGCAACAACAACGCTTTTATACGTTCGACATCTTCGGTAGTGAACTGGCCCAATCGGCGCGCGGTTTGCGCAGCCATCACCATACCCGCCGCAACGGCTTCGCCGTGCAACCACACACCATAGCCCATTTCAGCTTCGATAGCATGGCCGTAGGTATGGCCCAGATTGAGCAGCGCCCGCAGGCCGCTTTCGCGTTCATCGGCAGCGACAACTTCAGCCTTCAACTCGCAGCAGCGGCGGATACAGTACGCTAACGCCTTCATATCCAAGGCCATCAACGCATCAATATTGTTTTCCAGCCAGACGAAGAAATCACGATCAAGAATGATCCCGTATTTGATCACTTCCGCCAAACCAGAAGAAAGTTCACGCGCCGGTAAAGTCCGCAAACAATCGAGATCCACCACCACCGCAGCAGGCTGGTAGAAAGCACCGATCATATTTTTACCGAGCGGATGATTGACGGCTGTCTTGCCACCAACAGAAGAATCCACCTGCGAAAGCAATGTGGTTGGAACCTGGATAAAACGCACTCCACGTTGATAGCAGGCTGCGGCAAAACCGGTAAGATCGCCCACCACACCACCGCCAAGAGCAATAAGTGTAGTGTCGCGACCATGTGGTTTTTCCAACAGGGCCGAGAACACTTGCTCAAGTACGATAAGAGATTTGTACTGTTCGCCATCAGGCAAAATCACCTGATCCACCACCACACCACCCTGCTCCAACACCTTCCGGACACGCTCCAGATACAGCGGAGCCAAGGTTTGGTTAGTGACCAGCATGACCTGTTCACCCGCCTTCAGCGGCATAAAAGAAACCGGATCGTTAAACAATCCGGCGGCTATGGTAATCGGGTAGCTGCGCTCCCCAAGCGTTACGGTAATTCTCTCCATGTCGAGCTCAGTTCTCGGTGTGGTTTATCCCCGTCAACGCGGGAACGCAATCAGTTACTTTCCAGCATGTTGATAATCTGGTTGGCAACCACTTTAGCGCTTTGGTCATCAGTGCGGATAGTGACATCTGCAATTTCTTCGTACAACGGATTACGCTCTCTAGCCAGCGCTTCCAGCACTTCCCGCGGAGGAGAATCAACCTGTAACAGCGGACGTTTCTTGTCGCGCTGGGTACGGGCCAACTGCTTCTCAATGGTGGTTTCCAGATAAACCACAACACCGCGCGCCGACAGGCGGTTACGCGTTTCACGCGATTTAACCGAGCCCCCGCCGGTAGCCAGCACAATTCCTTGTTTTTCCGTCAGTTCATTAATGACTTTTTCTTCACGATCGCGGAAACCTTCTTCCCCTTCCACGTCGAATACCCAGCCCACGTCAGCTCCGGTACGTCGCTCAATTTCTTGATCGGAGTCAAAAAACTCCATATTGAGTTGCTGAGCTAACTGACGGCCAATAGTGCTTTTGCCGGCACCCATAGGCCCAACCAGAAAGATATTGCGTTTCTCTGCCATGTTTTTCGGTATTATAAGACAATTCGTTAATGATAACCCGCCCCGCCAATCAAATTAGCAACGGGACCTAAACTGAAACCTCATGAGCGATATAGTGCGAGATCAGACGAAAAATTATCTCAACACTCCTGGTAGTTTGGCAACCGAATAAATCGCTATCCACGCCGCGGGAGGGAAACCATACGTTTTTAACGGCGTTCCATACCCGATGGATCTCAAGTGACAATCAAACAACAAACGTAGAAACCACAGAGACTTACCAAGATAAGTGACCTGAATGGTTACGTGAAGTCAACAACACTGCAACTTGAAGTATGCCAGGTATAGCATTAACAAAAAAAACCTCGGAGCCTAATTCGGTAACCCTTGTAAGCTAAATCGGCCGCAGCGTCAAACGCAGATGCCCCTTGGCAAGAAAAAAATGCCTCTGCTCGTCAACTTTCGCCTTTTTCATGAGCAGGCCAACCTGATCATTCAAACTTTTAGCAGAGTTGGTGTGATGAAAATCACCAGTTCGCGTCGTTTATGTTGTTTGCTGCTATGTTTGAACAACGATCCCAGCCATGGTACGTCTCCCACGCCAGGAACTTTATTGGCCCCGTTCACGTTTTGCTGCTGAAATATACCGCCCAAAACAATAGTTTCACCGGTTTTTACCGTCACTTGCGTTTTAATTTCCTGTTTGTCGATAGCCAAGGTCTCTCCGGCCCCCTGTTTGATCGAACGACCGGGCGTGTTCTGGCTGATTTGTAGCGTTAGAGTAATGCGGCCGTTTGGCAGAATTTTAGGCGTGACTTCCATCCCTAATACAGCTTCTTTAAATTCCACTGACGTAGCGCCACTGGTACCGCTTGAAACCTCATAAGGGATCTCCGTTCCCTGTTTGATACTGGCGGTTTGCTGGTGGGCTGTCAGTAAACGTGGGCTGGCAATGATCTCCACCTCATTTTCCTGTTCCAGCGCCGATAGCTCCAGATCCAGAATGCGCCCACTGATACGTGCCAGATGAAAACCAGCCGTGATTGCACCGTTCTCCACCGGTAAGCCAATGTTGAAATTATCTATCCGCAAAGACTGTTGCGGTTTTTCATCGGCTGCTAATCCCCAACGCACACCAAGCTCCCGCAGGTTTTCACTGCTGATGGTGACAATATGCGCGGCCAGTTGAACCTGCTCCAGTGGAGTATCCATTTCCATCACCCAGGCTTTCAACTGAGCCAAAGCCTGCGCAGTATCGCGCAGTAATAACGCATTGATGCGTTTATCCACCACCACACTGCCGCGTTCAGTCAGCAGTTTGCCGCGTTGGCCATCCAGACTCTGGGCAATTTCTCCGGCTTCGGCATTTTGCAGCATGATTGTCAGATTGTGCAGTGGCAATTGTTGCGCCAATGCCTGTTGTTGGCGCTGTTGTTCCTGTTCATCCGGTTCAGGAAAAACCAGCATCACATTACCGTCCAGGGTCATCGTCAGTTTGCCCATACGTAACACCACGGCCAGTGCTTGTTGCCAAGGCACATTCTCCAAGCGCAGCGTCAGATTGCCACTGACACCTTCAGCGGCAACCAAATTCAATTGCTGATATTCTGCCAGCGCCTGTAAAACCAGGCTGACTGGAGCCTCATGAAACTCCAGAGAAATCGGTTTTTCCTGTTGCACTGCACTCACCACCATGAAGGGAATTGCCAGCAGCAGCCCCAACAACCAATGATATCCTTTCATTTTGATTTCCTTATGGTTTACCTAGTTTCAGAACAATGCCACTCGTGGTTGGGGGGCAAGCACGCTCTACACCAACTACGCCAAATTCAAGTTGCCTAGCCTGGATATGTGCCACCTGCCAAACGCTATCCAACAAAATCTGTTGCGGCAACAACTTGAGCCACTGCCCTTGCGGCGTGACTACCCAACCATGGCGGGAACCAGCTTCACCAATCGTGCCTTTTAGCTGCCAATCTGCGGGCGAAATAACGGGTAAAACACAGGAAATTGCCGAAGGTAACTGAAATGGGTCGCGCTGTGGTTCTGCCAAAACGGGTATAGAGAACATCAGCCATAACCAATAGCTTTTACTCATCGGCTTCTCCTTCCAACGTAAACAGAATCAGTTGGGTCATCAGCCCATCCGGTTGCTTTTCTATCGCCATTTGACCAATACGTAACGTGGGAGATAATCCTTCAAGCAATTGTAACAATCCGTGAAAATCCAATTTTAATTTCACAATTTGTTGTGCGGGCTGTTCTTGCTGCTGCCAACGCAGCAACACACCGCCCACCTGTTCAAGCTTGTAGCCAAACGCTTGCGGTTCTGCGGGCAATGCCGAGGTTTGCGCCCGCAAACGCCGTTGCAGCTCTTCCAAGGCTGGTAACCGGGCCAATTGTTGACGACGTTCGGCAATCTGCAACTCAAGCCGCTGCCGCTGTGCTTGCAGGTGCTCATGTTGCTGCCACTCACCTTGTACCAGCAATACACTGGTCAGCAGTATTGCCCCCGCTAAGAGCAACCATTGAATCGCCAGCAATTGCCAACTGGGTTGATTAAGCCAAAGCCTTACCCAATCGGGCAGAGGTTTATCCATCTTTTCCCCACCGCGCCGTCAAGGTAAAAATCAATATCCCGTCTTTATGCTGCGTCACTTCCGCTACACGCTGGCCCTGTAACCAAGGTAAGGCAGCCAACCGCTGTTCAAACTGGGCGATAGCGGCGTAGTGCTGGCTAAAACCCCGTAAAGAGATACCATTTGCATTTTCCTCCAGCGCAATGAGCCATAGCTGGTCAGGAATCACCGCCGCAAGCTGTTGTAACAAACGCAGGTAACGCTGGTTATGTATTTCATTTTGCTGACGACGTGCTTCCTTTGCGGTTAACCGAGCCAGAGTAGCCATCACCTGTTGCGTCTGTTGTAAACGCTCGGCCAAGACCTGATGCTGCTGCGTCAGTGCTTGTACGGTTCGCTGTTGCTGTTCTTGTTGATAGCGTAACCAAAAGAAAGCCGTGGTTGGGATCGCCAAGGCAATCAGCAACTGAATACTGAATACGCACAGCCAAAACCTATAACGCTGCCGTTGTGCCCTAATGCGCCAGGATAAAAGATTAACCTGATACATCAGCGATCTCCGCGGCGTAAAGCCAGCCCAGCCGCCAGAACAAAAGCCATAGGCTGCGCTGGCAATGGTGGATGCAATTGCTTGAAAGCCGTAAAAGGTGACCAAGGCAGGGTTCCTGTCGGTAATTCCTCATCCAAGACACTGCTGTAATACACCACCTTGTTCCCCAAAACCGGGCAGGCCGCACGCATGACTACCAGTGCCTGCTGTGCGCTACTGTTCTCACTGGCAGGTAAGACCCCATAAGCGAATGGCGTATTGCGCGGCGCCACCCACAGCCACTCCTGTTCCAGGCGATGCAGCAGGCCCACATCAGGAGCCAGCCCAGCAAAAGCCGCCATCGCGCATAGAACACAGGGGGTGATCTCGATGACTTGCGGTTGGAGATCGGCTTGTTGCAGGCAGTGCAGCCACTGCTGAAGTTCATGCTGGCGGGCCGCAGTGAGAAGTAATTGGTTGGTATTCGGCAGAGCAAGGCGGTAATCCATCGCCAATGTCTGGCTATCAAGCGGGAATTTTTTCAGCCCCTGCGTGGTGATGTAGTCGTGACGAACTGGCTCACGCAACCGATGGTCTGGTAGTGACAGGGTCTGTTGTAAAACCCGCTGTGCTGGCAAAGCAATGCGTAAGGAAATATGTCTTGGTAACCGAATACGCCATTGCTTTAACAGCGTGATCAGTGTTTCGGATTGTTCAAGATAACCATCACGCAATACCGGTTGCGGCAATGCCTGCTGCCACCAGTGGCGCAGTTGCCAACCACTACGACGATGCTGGGCCGCCACCGCCCTCACACAGTGACTCTGTATATCCAAACCGACCTGCCATATTTGAGAAAACATACTTTCACCCCGCTTCCATACCATCAGATGATAAAAGAACATATCCATGTCGCAGGCTTGCCTTTATACTACCGCGCGGTTGTTTATAAACTGCCCAAATGACATGAAATGGGAAATCTCAGGTGAAGTTCGTAAAGTATTTTCTAATCCTTGCAGTTTGTTGCATCTTGCTGGGAGCAGCCTCGATTTTTGGCTTGTACAAATATGTCGAGCCACAGCTGCCCGACGTCGCAACCTTAAAAGATGTGCGGCTGCAAATCCCGATGCAGGTTTACAGCGCCGAAGGTGAGTTGATCGCCCAATTCGGTGAGAAACGGCGCATCCCTCTCAAGCTGGATCAAATTCCACCGGTGATGGTGCATGCCTTCATCGCCACAGAGGACAGCCGTTTCTATGAGCACCATGGCATCGACCCGATTGGTATCTTCCGCGCCGCGTCTATCGCACTGGTCTCTGGTCATGCTTCGCAGGGTGCCAGTACCATCACCCAGCAATTGGCAAGAAACTTCTTCTTGAGCCCGGAACGCACACTGATCCGTAAAATCAAGGAAGTTTTCCTGGCGATACGCATTGAACAAATGCTGACCAAAGACGACATTCTTGAGTTGTATCTGAACAAAATCTATCTGGGGTACCGTGCTTACGGTGTAGGAGCTGCTGCACAAGTCTACTTCGGCAAAGATGTCAGCCAGCTCAGCCTGAGCGAAATGGCCACTATTGCAGGCCTGCCAAAAGCACCATCAACCTTCAACCCGCTGTACTCGCATGATCGTGCCGTGGCACGCCGCAATGTCGTGCTGTCGCGTATGCTGGATGAGCATTACATCACACAGGCGCAATACGACCAGGCTCGCAGCGAAGAGTTGGTTGCCCACTACCATGCACCGGAAATCAGTTTCTCTGCCCCCTATCTTGCCGAGATGGCACGCCAGGAAATGATCAAACTTTACGGTGAAAACGCCTATACCGATGGTTACAAGGTTTACACCACTATCACCAAGAAACTTCAGCTGGCAGCGCAAGATTCGGTACGCAACAACGTATTGGACTACGATATGCGTCATGGCTATCGCGGCCCGGCGAACGTGCTGTGGAAAACCGGGGAAACGGCTTGGGGCCAAAAACAGATTGTGGATTCTTTGAAGAACCTCCCCAATTACGGTCCGTTGGCTCCCGCAGTGATTACCCAAAGCGATAGCGAACAAGCCATGGCCATGTTGGCCGATGGCAGCAGTATTACGCTACCAATGGCTGGAATGCGCTGGGCACGCCCATTCAAATCGGACACCCAGCAAGGCCCAACGCCAAAACGCGTTACAGATGTGGTTCAGGCCGGCCAGCAGGTGTGGGTGCGCAAGGTAAATGATAACTGGTGGCTATCTCAGGTGCCGGATGTCAACTCAGCGCTGGTTTCCATTGATCCTAACAATGGTGCGATCAAAGCCCTGGTCGGCGGTTTTGATTTTAATCAGAGCAAGTTCAACCGTGTAACTCAAGCATTACGCCAAGTCGGTTCCAACATCAAACCTTTCTTATACACCGCAGCGATGGATAAAGGGCTAACGTTGGCGACTATCCTCAACGATGTGCCCATCACCCGTTGGGACCCCGGCGCGGGTACCGATTGGCGGCCCAAAAATTCACCGCCAACCTATGATGGCCCGATCCGGCTGCGTCAGGGATTAGGGCAATCGAAAAACGTGGTCATGGTACGCGCGATGCGGGCGATGGGGGTCGATTACGCGGCTGAATATCTACAGCGTTTCGGTTTCCCGGCCCAAAACATTGTGCATTCCGAATCGCTGGCTTTGGGTTCAGCTTCGTTTACCCCTCTCCAGGTGGTGCGCGGCTACGCCGTACTGGCAAATGGCGGTTATCTGGTTGACCCATACTTCATCACCAAGATTGAAGGTGACAGTGGTAATACCCTGTTTGAAGCCAAACCCAGAGTAATCTGCGAAAATTGCAATTTACCGGTGATCTACGGCGATACTCAGCGTTCGGTGGTGCTTTCTGACGATAACGTTGAGAACGTCGCGATATCGCAGGAAAACAACAACAACACGGTACCCATGCCGCAACTGGAACAGGTTGCCCCAACTCAGGTACAGCAGAATAACGAGCAGCAGTACGCCCCGCACGTCATCAACACGCCCCTGGCGTTCCTGATGCGGGATGCACTGAATAGTAACATCTTCGGTGAACCGGGTTGGATGGGCACCGGTTGGCGTGCCGGGCGTGATCTGAAACGCCGTGATATCGGTGGCAAAACCGGTACCACCAACAGCTCAAAAGACGCCTGGTTCTCTGGCTATGGCCCGGATACCGTCACCTCAGTCTGGATCGGTTTTGACGATCATCGCCGCGATCTGGGCCGGGCAAGTGCCTCTGGAGCTATTGAGGATCAGATCTCCGGCGGTGAAGGTGGTGCCAAGAGTGCACAACCGGCATGGGATGATTTTATGAAAGTTGCGTTGGAAGGCATTCCGGAGCAGAAAATCACGCCACCACCCGGTATTGTCAGTGTGACCATCGACAAGAGCACTGGCAAACTTTCTAATGGTGGCGGTGGGAGCCGTTCCGAGTACTTTATCGACGGCACCCAGCCTACAGAGTTTTCGGTGCATGATGCCGGCACCACCCTAATAGAGCCCGGCGGCGAAAGCCACGAACTGTTCTAAACCTGCAATGGCCAGAGCAATCTGGCCATTTTTTTACAGGAAAGTGACAGAGTTGGCGAAAATAAATGCGGTAGCTTGAAAAGTTAACGCGATCCACGCAGAAATGCTTCGGCCAGGAATAACGCGCTGACGTTACGCGCCTCACGAAAATCCGGTTCTGCCAGTAACGCCATCATGTTGGCAATTGGCCAGCGCACCTGCGGTAAGGGTTCTGGTTCATCCCCTTCAAGGCTTTGTGGGAACAGGTCATGTGCCAGAACGATATTCATCTGGCTGGAGAAATAAGAAGGAGCCATCGTCAGTTTGCTAAGAAAATCAAACCGTTTCGCACCAAAACCCACTTCTTCCATCAATTCGCGGTTGGCCGCTTCCAGCACCCCTTCGCCCAGATCGATCAGGCCTTTGGGGAACCCTAGCTCATAAGATTCAGTGCCTACCGCATACTCACGGATCAACAGCAAATCACTCCCCATCACCGGCACAATCATGACCGCTTCACGCTCGGAAGGGCGCATACGCTCGTAAACCCGCCGCACACCATTGCTGAACTCCAAATCGACCGACTCAACGTTAAATAAACGCGAACGCGCGACCGTTTCTACTTTCAGAATTTTAGGTTTCTGCAGGTGTTTATCCATAATTGCCTCAAATGAGTTACCCACTCTCTGGCCACTAAAAACGGCATTGGCAAGCGGATAACCAGGATAATGTTCGTCTTACATCCTCCCGCAATCGCGCTATAAACGCTGCTGGCAGCCATTGGAGTACAAAACCTGGCGCGACAAAAAAGCGGTGAGTAACATCGTCACTTGATCGGGATCACATTGTGCGTTAATGAGAACCCTTGCCGCAACGAACTTAATCGTTAATTTACTTTTTTTTAACAAGCGTAGTCTGTACGGAGCGAATAACTCCAGAAACTCACTAAAAATGGAATAATAAAATAGGATAAAACCGATATCAGGCCCGCAATGTGGTTGCTATTATCATATACATAGGGCGCTTTCGGGCATTTGAATGACAACCCAGTGACAAGTCATTGTCGCTCATTCTATCCCTTGAAAACTAACTCCGTGTATAGTGTGGTGCCGGACGGGTTCTATAGGTTCAGGATGAGGGTAGCATGAGCACAATAGTGTTGATATTGGCCTTGGTGCTAATTTGCCTGATTGCTGCTGGTATCTATTTTTGGTTCGTATTTCGTGAACAATCAACATTGGCATATTCCCTACCATTCATTAAACCAACACATCGCAAACTGACCACCGCTGAGCGTGCGGCGGTTGAGAGTTATCTCAATCAACAAAACCGATTCAGCACCAGGCTGTTGCCAGCGTCCCCAATGTTGCCTTCTGCCAGATTGGCCCTCACTTCGCAAAGTGACAATGTCTATCCTATCACCCGTGCGATTACTCGCTATGGCTTGGCCAGCGATGAGCCCAACAACTGGCGTTACTATTTGGATTCCGAAGAAGTTCATTTGCCCCCATTCTGGGAACAATACATCAGCGCCGATAATCATGTGGAAGTCATTAAAACCCAGACGCTGCCGTTGGTGATCTCACTTAATGGCCATTCGTTACTTGACCATATTTATGATCGCCCCCCCACCCCCGTCGTCACCACAACAATACCCGAAAAAAATGCCTCTATTCGCCAAAAAGAAAGCGAACACGTTGAGTTAGTAAACATCAGAAAAGAAACCTACCAAGAGAATTCCCTCAACCGCCCAAACGGTATCAAGGAAGCTACCAGCATTTCTGCTGCCCTGTTGCTGCTGTTTTTCAGCCTGATCAGCCCAATCATGGTGATCCCCTGGATGATATTTGTGGCAGTGTTGATGATTGTATGGGGCTGCTGGAATCTACTCCGTCACCCTGCTGAAAGTGAATTGAAAGAAGTGCATTGTCTGCGTGGCACACCAAAGCGCTGGGGTCTGTTTGGTGAGCCCGAACAAGGGCAAATCAGCAATATCTCTCTGGGGATGATCGATCTCACCTACCCACCGCACTGGCAGCCTTACCTCACGGCAGATCTGGGCAAAATCACCAATGTGGATATCTATCTCAATCGGCAGGTCGTGCGCCAAGGGCACTATCTTTCCCTGCATGACGAAGTTAAACATTTCCCTCTACAGCAATGGGGGAAAAACGCCGTACTTGCTGCCAGTGCCTTGGTCACCATCCTGTTGCTGCTGACCTACGTCCCACTCAGCCTGCCCGTAAAATTGAGCAGTGCATGGCTGCAAGGTGCGCAGAAAACCGAAGTTACTAACGTACAGGCCCTGGAAGCAATACCGCTGCACATCGGTGATACCCTGAAAATTCAAGGTTACGGCATGTGCTATCTGCCGCCAGATGAGGGTAATTCTACGACTGCCGGCTTTATGCCTTTCGATTGTTCCAGAATCTACTGGAATAATGCCGATCCCTTACCACCGCCAGAGTCAGAGGTGATCGATAAAGCCGCCGCCCTGCTGGCCACCGTTAACAAACAGTTGCACCCAAGCGGGACCCAGCAAAAACTGAACCCGCAATTGGCCAGCGCTATTGAGAAATCCGGTATGATCCTGCTGGACGACTTCTCGGATATTGTGTTGAAAACCCAGGAATTGTGCAGTTTGGAAAGCGACTGTATCCGCTTAAAGAATGCTTTGGTGAATCTGGGAAATGCCAAAAACTGGGCCAGCCTGGTAAAACGGGCCAAATCAGGTGCCCTGCAAGGAGTTAACGTTTTGCTGCGGCCAGTCAGTGCCGAATCGCTGGAAAACCTGAGCAATACAGCAGCCTCGTCGTTTGTCACGGAGGAAATCCGTCAGGCAACCGCCACGCTCAACAGCCCACCTCCAGGTGGGTTCCTGATCACCAGCGACGAAGGCAAACCACTGGTCGATCATCCTAAGCCTAATTCGCCATTGAACGAGAACAATGCGCTGGAACAGTGGAACGAGCTGCAACGCCTAACCAATCTGCTACTGCGTGCCCCGTTCCAGGCTCAGGGAGTCATCACCAATATCTCTGTTGATGCCAATGGCACCCGCCATATCGCATTACACAGCGAACCGGATATGATCACCCTGTGGCGCTACCTCGGCACCAGCCTGCTGCTGCTGGCGCTGGTGGCCAGCCTTGGCTATAACGCCTGGCGGCTGCTACAGCGCTGGCGCAAAAACCAGCATCGTCTCGCCGATATCCAACGCTACTATGACAGCTGCTTCAATCCTCAGCTTACTTCGGCGTCCGTACGCCCGATGGTATAACATCGCTCAGACTCTGCTCTGTTACTGGCTTATGCTACGCTAACGTTATTAGCCGTTTTTATCATCTGCGGGCCACCACTGGCTCGTCTGTGGATATGGAGTTTTTCATGGTTCCTGAGTTCGACTGGCGCGATATTGATACCGTACTGCTGGATATGGACGGTACCCTGCTCGATCTGGAATTCGACAGCCATTTCTGGTTGCAGCTGGTTCCACAGGCGCTGAGTGAACAACGAGCCATCCCGTTCGCTGATGCCCGCAAAATCATTCATGCCGAATATCTCGCAGTGCAACACACCATGAACTGGTATTGCTTTGATTATTGGAGCCAGCAATTGGAACTGGATATCTACCGTATGACCAGCGAAGTGGGTAGCCGTGCACGGCTACGCGAGGATACCGAACCGTTTTTACAGGCGTTACGCCTCTCTGGCCGCCGCACCATTCTGCTGACCAATGCGCATCCGCACAGCTTGGCGGTAAAAATTGAGCATACCGGTTTGGATCGGCACCTTGATTTATTGCTTTCCACCCACACATTTGGTTATCCAAAAGAAGATCAGCGTCTGTGGCAGGCTGTACAACAGCAAACTGGTTTTGATCCACAGCGCACGATGTTTGTGGATGATAGTGAACCTATTTTGGACGCGGCTTGTACGTTTGGTATCCGTTACTGCTTGGGTGTACAAAACCCAGACTCCAGTATGATGAGTAAAACGTTCCAGCGTTACCCATCTATGAGTGACTACCGCCAGCTGATACCCGCTCTGAAACGGAGGAACAATGAAAGCTAAAGCAACACTGGATGATGCCGTCCGCCTAGATAAATGGTTATGGGCAGCCCGCTTTTATAAAACCCGTGCGTTGGCGCGTGAAATGATCGACGGCGGCAAGGTGCATTACAACGGGCAACGCGGCAAACCGAGCAAAATTGTTGAGATTAATGCAGAAATCAAACTGCGCCAAGGCAACGAAGAACGTACCCTGATCGTGCTGGCGGTTACCGCTCAGCGGCGTGGGGCCAATGAAGCCCAGCAGATGTATCAGGAAACTGAAGCCAGCATCGCTAACCGCGAAAAAATGGCGCTTGCCCGCAAGATGAACGCGCTGACCATGCCACACCCGGATCGTCGGCCTGGCAAGAAAGAGCGGCGCGATCTGATTAAATTTAAAAGCCAACCCCAGTAAGCCAGGGTCTGCCCTGGGGCGTGGTACAGAAGATAGCCTGGTGAGCCGGAATCATCCCTCACCTTAATGAGAGAAAACTATGTCCAACCATGACCAATTACACCGTTACCTGTTCGAAAACTACGCGGTGCGCGGTGAGCTGGTTACCGTCAGCGAAACCTATCAGCATATCCTGGCTAACCATGACTACCCAGCACCGGTGCAAAAACTGCTCGGTGAGCTCTTGGTTGCCACCAGCCTGCTGACCGCAACGCTGAAGTTCGATGGTGACATCACCGTGCAGATACAGGGTGATGGCCCGCTTAAACTGGCGGTAATCAACGGTAATAACCGTCAGGAAATGCGTGGGGTAGCACGCCTGGAGGGCGATATTGCCAGTGACAGCACGCTGCACCAGATGCTCGGCAACGGGATTATGGTGATCACCATCAGCCCGTCCGAAGGCGAGCGCTACCAGGGCGTGGTTGGGTTGGAAGGTGAAACATTGGCAGAGTGCCTGGAAGGGTATTTCCGCCAGTCAGAGCAATTACCAACTCGTCTGTTTATCCGCACCGGTGAGTCGGCAGATAAACCCGCTGCAAGCGGTATGCTGTTGCAGGTGCTACCTGCACAGAACACGAATACCGACGATTTTGATCACTTGGTACAACTGACCGCCACTATCAAAAATGAAGAGTTGTTCAACCTGCCAGCGAACGAGGTGCTCTATCGTTTGTATCATCAGGAAGAAGTGACGCTGTACGAACCGCAGGATGTGACCTTCCGCTGCACCTGTTCACGCCAGCGCTGCGCCGATGCGTTGATGACATTGCCAACGGAGGAAGTCGCCAGCATGTTAGAGCAGGACGGTAACATTGATATGCATTGCGACTACTGCGGCAATCATTACGTATTCGATGCCGTAGACATCGCCACACTGCATACCGGTAATTCCGCTGGCAATCCACAACTGCACTAAGTGATATATCCTTTGGCGAGTGCTCTCTGGTACTCGCCGATCCTCGTTGTTTGCACGTTTGCTTTTTTCCGTGTGTTATCTCTCATAACGTAATTAAAAAACGTCTAAAACGTTAATTATTTGATACCTATCCCGGTTACTCTCTACTAAAGCCCTACAATTGTCGCCAGAAATTCTGTGATCTAAGGAGCAGTGATATGCGTGTTAAAGGTATAACCCACCAGGATCTTGCCGCCTATGGGATCCATAACGTTGGTGAAATCGTTCACAATCCAAGTTATGAATTATTGTTCAAAGAAGAAACCGATCCTTCACTGGAAGGGTTTGAGCGCGGTGTTGTTACTCATCTGGGAGCCGTTTCTGTCGATACCGGTATTTTTACCGGTCGCTCTCCAAAAGATAAGTATATTGTCCGTGATGATATTACCCGGAACACCGTCTGGTGGGCAGATCAGGGTAAAGGCAAGAATGATAACAAACCTCTCAGCCCTGAAGTCTGGGCCAATCTGAAGCAACTGGTCACCGAGCAACTTTCCGGCAAGCGTTTGTTTGTGGTGGATACTTTTTGTGGCGCCAACGCTGACACCCGTCTGAAAGTGCGCTTTATTACCGAAGTCGCCTGGC
Organism: Chania multitudinisentens RB-25; assembly: GCF_000520015.2. Lineage (GTDB taxonomy): Bacteria > Pseudomonadota > Gammaproteobacteria > Enterobacterales > Enterobacteriaceae > Chania > Chania multitudinisentens. Next base: position 1,329,848 of record NZ_CP007044.2, on the reverse strand, counting down.
AGGCGCACTTTGTGAAAAACATGTTCATCCGCCCAAGCGATGAAGAACTGCAAAATTTTGAACCCGACTTTGTGGTAATGAACGGTGCCAAATGCACCAATCCGAATTGGCAGCAACAGGGGATGAATTCGGAAAACTTCGTCGCGTTCAACCTGACTGAACGTATGCAGTTGATCGGCGGCACCTGGTACGGCGGCGAAATGAAGAAAGGGATGTTCTCTATAATGAACTACCTGCTGCCGCTGAAAGGCATTGCCTCCATGCACTGCTCGGCCAACGTGGGCGAGAAAGGTGATGTAGCGGTGTTCTTTGGCCTGTCCGGCACAGGTAAAACCACGCTCTCCACCGATCCGAAGCGCCAATTGATCGGCGACGACGAACACGGCTGGGACGATGATGGAGTCTTCAACTTCGAAGGGGGCTGCTACGCCAAAACCATCAAGCTTTCCGAACAAGCAGAGCCAGATATCTATCACGCTATTAAGCGCGATGCATTACTGGAAAACGTGACCGTACTGGCCGATGGCACGGTCGATTTCAACGACGGTTCGAAAACCGAGAACACCCGCGTTTCTTATCCGATCTACCACATCCAGAATATCGTTAAACCGGTTTCAAAAGCCGGCCATGCCACCAAGGTGATCTTCCTGACCGCCGATGCTTTTGGCGTATTGCCCCCGGTATCACGCCTAACGGCCAACCAGACCCAATACCACTTCCTGTCCGGTTTCACAGCGAAGCTGGCAGGTACCGAGCGTGGCGTCACCGAGCCAACCCCAACCTTCTCCGCTTGTTTTGGTGCAGCTTTCCTGTCGCTGCACCCGACGCAATATGCAGAAGTCCTGGTCAAACGTATGCAAGCAGCTGGAGCGCAGGCTTATCTGGTAAATACCGGTTGGAACGGCACTGGCAAGCGTATCTCGATCCAAGATACCCGTGGCATTATTGATGCCATCCTTAATGGTGAAATCGACAAAGCGGAAACTATTACGCTGCCGATTTTCGATCTGGCGATGCCAACCGCCTTACCGGGCGTTGATCCGGCCATCCTCGACCCACGGGCCACCTATGCCACCGTGGCACAATGGGAAGAGAAAGCGCACGATCTGGCGAATCGCTTTATCACCAATTTTGATAAATACACGGATACCCCAGCGGGTGCAGCACTGGTCAGCGCGGGGCCGAAACTGTAATACCCTCAGTAGGGGGTGTTGTATCAGTATTCAGCCCCCCTACACCTTCTTACCTCAAGGCGTGATTTCGCGCCTTTTTTCATTCTCGTCGCTTGTTTTTTAACCATCCCGGTAGGAAAATTATGCAATGCAATCATTGCTAGCAAAGGAGGCTCAATGGCGACTATCACCGTCAGGAATCTGGATGATGAAGTAAAAGAGCTGCTGCGTATCTCAGCGGCTAAAAATGGCCATTCCATGGAGGAGGAAGTACGTATGATTTTGAAACAGGCGCTGACGAAAAAGCCACCGCGCTATGGGTTGGGAACCCGCCTGCATCAGCATTTTGCTGAATTCGGCGGTGTTGAACTGGAAATCCCACCACGTGACGCAACACCGCCACGCATTGTTACTTTTGACAATGATGATGAACAAGCATGATCATTCTCGATACCAATGTCGTTGCAGAGTTACTGCGCCCAACCCCTCATTACACGGTTTTAAAGTGGCTGGATGAGCAGGATACTTATCAGTTTTATTTAAGTGCCATCGTGGTAGCAGAACTCTATACCGGCATCACCTGTATGCCCGCAGGGAAAAGGCAGCTTGAACTGCGAAACCGTTTAGATCTGATGCTACAGGAAGAGTTTCCAGAAAGGATTTTACCTTTTGACACTGATTGCGCCATACAGTACGCAGAACTAATGGGGGCCAATCGCCGTCGCGGTACTCTTGTCAGCATGGCAGACCATCAAATTGCCGCCACCTGCCAGCAATACGGCGCAACCTTGGCCACACGTAATACCAAGGATTTCATTCATAGCGGTATTACTCTTATCGACCCTTGGCAGGCCACCACTGGCCGACGCTTGCATGAAGAAGCCGCAGAATACTACGTGATGAGCAGAAAACCCTGACCGAGCCGCCCGGCCTGGAAACTAGGCGGTATCTTTCGCCGTTTGATGCCCGTTGACCAACTCTTTCTTCTCCATCGGCAACGGAATATAAGCACGGATACGCAACCCACCGCGCTCACTGGTGCCGATATCCAGCACGCCCGCATGTGCATCAATAATGCGCTGTACAATCGCCAACCCCAGGCCAGTGCCGCTGGTGCTGCGTGCGCTGTCACCACGCACAAAGGGTTGCAACAGATGCTTGAGTTCTTCCGGTTTGATCCCAGGGCCATCATCCTCCACTTGGAACCAGCCGCGTTGCAGCTCGCGCCCGCTGCTAACCTTGATCCAACCGTTTCCGTACCGAGCCGCATTCACCACCATATTTACCGCTGCACGCTTGATCGATAACGGATGCACATTCATCATCAGTTCATCGGGTAATATGCTAGTTTCAATCACCCGCTCGTAGCCGCTTTCTGCTGCCACAACCTCTCCCAGAATGGCATTCAGATCGCTGAGCTCAGTCTGCATTTCCTGGCCAGTCCGCAGATAATCGATAAACTGCTCAATGATGGCATTGCATTCTTCAATATCTTTATTGATCGACTCCGCCAGATAACCATCTTCGGTGCTCATCATTTCTGTCGCCAACCGAATACGCGTCAGCGGCGTACGCAAATCGTGGCTCACGCCAGCCATCAGCAGAGTACGATCATCAGCAAGTTGCTTCACCCCGGAGGCCATCTGGTTAAAAGCACGGGTGACTGAGCGCACCTCAGAGGCACCATATTCGCGCAAAGGTGGCGGGATCATGCCTTTCCCCACCTGCAAGGCTGCGTGTTCAAGTTCAACCAGCGGGCGATTCTGGATACGGATAAACAGCCAGGCACCACCTATCGCCAACAGCATGATTGCCAAGGTGTAACGGAACAGCGGAGAGAAGTCACCCTGATGGATTTCGGTCAGCGGAACGCGCACCCAGATATCCGGCTGCAGCCAGGTTTTCAGCCACACCACCGGCGAGTTTTTATTCACCTCGACACGGACATCGGTCGGCCCCCCCAGTTGCTGCGCCATCTGCTGGCTGAGGAACTGATAGTGCTGCGCCCAACGCAAACCGCTTTCCTCCGCCGCAGCGTTGGTATACAGGGAAATGCCCAGCTCACGGTAGATTTCGCGGCGGAACGCAGGTGGCACTTCAAGCAACGTGCCATCCTCCAGTTGCAGCCGGTCAGTCATCAGCATACGAACTTCATACGCCAACACCTTGTTGAACTGCTGCAGGCTGGGCAGGATGGCGAAATTGAGCACCACCAGATAGGTCGTCACCAAGCTGACGAACAGCAAAGTGACGATCAATAACAAAGTGCGGGCAAACGAACTGCGCGGAGAAAAACGCAATAACCTCATGCCTTGCTGCCGTCCGGCACAAAAACGTAGCCAAGCCCCCAAACGGTTTGGATATAGCGAGGATGTGCAGGATCCTCCTCAACCATGCGGCGCAGGCGGGAAATTTGCACGTCAATAGAGCGCTCCATCGCGCTGTATTCACGGCCACGGGCCAGATTCATCAGTTTATCGCGTGACAGCGGCTCGCGCGGGTGGCTAACCAACGCTTTCAACACGGCGAACTCACCGCTGGTGAGAGGCATTGGCTCATCTTCCCGGAACATTTCGCGCGTACCCAGATTCAATTTGAATTTGCCGAAAGCGATTACCGCTTCTTCCTGCGAAGGTGCGCCCGGCAGTTCATTCGCCTGGCGGCGCAGCACCGCACGAATGCGGGCCAGTAATTCACGTGGGTTGAACGGTTTAGGAATATAGTCATCAGCCCCAATTTCAAGCCCGACTATGCGATCAACTTCTTCACCTTTGGCCGTCACCATAATGATCGGCATCGGGTTACTCTGGCTGCGCAAACGGCGGCAGATAGAAAGCCCATCCTCACCAGGCAGCATCAGATCCAATACCATCAGATGAAAAGATTCGCGCGTCAGCAGGCGATCCATCTGTTCAGCATTGGCGACACTACGCACCTGAAAACCCTGTTCTGTTAAATAACGTTCTAAAAGCGCACGCAGGCGCATATCATCATCAACAACCAGAATCTTGTGATTTTCTTGCATTATCCTACTCCCAAAGGCTGTATTGCCTGATTCAAAGCTGTGACCCGCGCAACCACAGGAACTGTTTGACAACGGTCCTGTATTGTTAAAAACCCTTGCCATTACTGACAGCGTTTAATGGTATACATTCTAGACGAAATTGTTACAAAGCTTATTCTTTTGCCCAAATATCAACCATTTTCACCGAATTACCCGAGCGCGAATCACCAAAAACCATGCCTGCGTACGGCTATTGCTAGTTTAACTCAGACAAACAAATAAAAAACGCCACCGACAAGCAATTTTGCACGGTGACGTTTTTCAGCCAGAAAAAGCGGCTCAGCTCTCAGGCATGGCCGACGAATGATGAGATGAGATTTTCCATGTCCCATTATCCCAGGCATAAGTGAAGGTATAACGCGCTGATACGGTCGATTGATCTTTAAATGTGAAGGTATAAGTGCCAGTATCAATCGCTTTGTAACAACCGATACGAATAGTGCGGCTATCAATTTTGCCTACTGGCTGTTTCACCAGAAAGTGCTCAAAATAATCGATACGTTCAGCCTCGGTCAGGCGCACCTGATTCGATACCGTCGGCAACAATACCGCATCACTGAGATAATTGGCCGACACTTTCTTAGCATCGCCGGTTTTTAGCGAATCATTCCAGCGATCAAAGAGGCTTTCGATTTGCTGCTTGTCCGCCTTTACACATTTAGGCCCATCAGCAGCGAAAGAATATGCAGAGAACAGCGTCAACGGAATTGCCAAAGGTATAATATTTTTCATAATAATTCCAATTGGTTAGCATGATTTTCGTCAATGGCAGACTAACGAATTTTTTATTTGAGCACTATTCACTTTACTTATCATTACATATTTAAGTCATACGAATATAAAAATATTAGCTTATTGACTTTTCTACCGAACTGGTCAAAAAAAATAGGTATTATAGGCTAAATTATTTTACCTATTTATTTAATTTAAAAACTCACCCAATTACTCATTTTTAGCAAAACTCTTAACCACCGGCAATTATTAATCGCCCGCTAACTACCAAGGTCAGGATAATCAACAAACAGGTAGAATTATTTATTATTTTTTTATAAAAATCAAAATTATGTATTCCTGATTATCTTTTTATACGCTCACCATTATCACTTATATTTAGAACTATTTTATCTTTGACTCTTTCTCCGATTGCGGCAGCCAATTTGAACACGGTAAACCGTGGAATATCTGAGAATAACTTATTCCGTTCATCCTTCACCTAACCTCAAATATAAATCATTCATAATCAGGAACAATCGGCGCCCTGACCCAACCTATGAGACGGCGCTCGCCATATCTGTGCCGATTGGCCCGCTGACACCGGCCTCGGTGGAGTTACTGGCGTCAGATGTGTGGTGAGTAGCACAGGTAGGTACAGATGTTTTTCCTGAACAGGAGGGAGTCAACTGACGGTTTAAATGAGCTGTTTGCTAATAAGTTAATTCTAGAAATGTTTTTTTGTAAAAAATATTCAATAAAATGAAACAGTTGGGGCTAAACTGTTCTTAATTGTTGAACGAATGATAAGATTTTGCAATAGGTTATATTAGAATAATCTTGGATTTTATTTTATCACCATAATAAATAACATTATTTTATCTTCCAATTCAATGATCCTTTCCCCTCATTTTGGCAATTGCATAAACTTTCTACGGCTGGGTGTAAAACTTGAAAAGCATATCTATGCAATTATTAAAAGGCATTTAATTTTTATTTTTTACTAAATAAATATTAAATGTAGTTAATTAATTTGCAATTACCTTATTTAACAATTTTTTATAGTATGAAACAAAATAGCCCCAAATGTCTCATGTGGTGGCGAAAACTAAACGGAACAGGGAGGTCCGACCGTGAATAAAGAAGTTTGTGCGGTTGCTCTATAAGAGGAATCGACCTCCACACTTTTTCATAATTATGAAACATTATGTGTTCAAAGGAAAACAGTATGAAAATTAAATCACTGGCTGCTAGCGTTGTGGCAATTCTGTCTCTGGCTGGCGTAGCTAATGCGGCGACTACCGTCAATGGTGGCTCTGTCCATTTCAAAGGGGAAGTCGTCAACGCAGCCTGTGCAGTGGATGCCGGTTCTACTAACCAAACAGTACCATTAGGGCAAGTAAAAACAACTACGCTGGCTACTGCCGGTAATACCAGTTCTGCCGTCGGGTTCAATATTCAACTGAATGATTGTGATACTGCTGTTTCCAAGCAAGCTTCTGTCGCGTTCACCGGTACCGCTGTTAGCAGCACATATAATACCGCGCTGGCCCTGCAAGGCTCTGCTTCTGGCAATGCAAGTAATGTAGGCGTTCAGATCCTTGACCGCACCGGTACTGCGCTGGCTTTAGATGGCTCGGCCTTCAGTTCAACCACTACGCTCAATGACGGCACCGCCGTTGTTCCATTCCAGGCTCGCTATATCGCTACTGGCGTTGCCACCGCCGGTCTTGCCAACGCTGAAGCCACTTTCCAAGTGCAGTACCAGTAAGCTGAATGAATGCTCAAGGATGAGACTTCAGGCCAGGAAGGCCTGTTTTTCGGTGACCGGAGGCAAGGAGTACGCGATGTGGAAAATGGGCGCAGGAATACTGCTAACCCTGTTGCTGGGGCCAAAAGCTATTGCCAACAATCCTAGGGATGAACCATCCCTCGGTGGCTTGATGCACTTTCAAGGGGAAGTGATCGCTGAAACCTGCTCGGTGGAAACCAAAGATCGAAATCTGATGGTGTCCATGGGGCATATCACCACTGACCGGTTTCAGTTGGCTAGCGATGAATCTGGAGCCGTTCCCTTTGATTTGCATCTGCAGGGCTGCAATCCCACGGTCAGCCGCAATGTGGGGATCATGTTTCATGGCATGGCTGACAAAAATAACCCGGAGATGCTTTCTGTTGGCGAAGGGCCTGATGTCGCCACCGGTGTCGCGGTCGCGCTGTTTGATGACAGAGGACAATTTGTTCCACTCAATACTGCGCCTCGGTACTGGATACCGTTGCAAGACGGGCCATTGACCCTGCATTTCGTGGCGAAATATCGCGCAACCGGGCTGTCGGTAAACGATGGTTTGGCCAATGCTCAAGCGTGGTTCGCGCTGACTTATCAGTAGACCCTGGTCAAAAAAACAGAAGCAATAACACATAAAACGACTGCACAATTTTTGGGCCTCTGCCATGCAGAGGTATAGAGGTCAAATCCTGATGGACGAGGTAAATGTGACAAGAAGAACGCTGGGTAGAAAGGCGATGACCGCATTGTTGCTCCTGGTAGCAGGGCATTTGGGCATGGCCAACGCCGGCGTTGGCCTGGGGGCGACCCGTGTGATCTATCCTGCCGATCAGAAGCAGGTGACGTTAGGTGTCAGTAATAACGATGATAAAAGCACCTTTCTGATCCAATCCTGGGTCGAAAACGCTGAAGGCCAGAAAGAGGGTCGGCTGGTTATTACGCCACCGTTATACTTGATGCAGGGAAAAAAAGAGAACACCTTACGCATTATTGATGCGACCAATAATAGCCTGCCAAAGGATCGGGAGAGCCTGTTTTGGGTCAATGTCAAAGCGATCCCCTCCCTGGATAAATCCCGCCAGCAAGAGAACACCCTGCAACTGGCCATTACCAGCCGCATTAAGCTTTTTTATCGGCCTGCCGGGCTCAATATCGCACCCGATAAAGCCCCGGAACAGTTGCGCTTTCAACGTAGTGGCAGTGCGCTGACAATCACCAATCCAACCCCTTATTTCATCACCTTGAGCGAGTTGAAGGCGGGTTCGCGGCCTTTGGAAAACGCCATGGTGTCCCCAATGGGGTCGACCAGCGTTGCACTCCCCGCGGATGCAGGCAGCGCGATTACCTATCGGACTCTCAACGATTACGGTGCACAAACCCCCGTATTAAAGGGTGTGATGCAGTAAGGCATCCCCTTTCATAAAGTGATAACCAGATAAATCAGGCAGCCGGGCGACCTGTATCGAACCGGAGGGATCATGCTATACCTGAAAAACGGCACGGAAAGTCGCAGTGTGATGAAAAATAACAACAAGGATGTCCACATCGTCAAGTTGACGTTAACCCCCTTGGCAATGATGCTGTTGATGCTCTGTGGCGATATATCAGTGCGCGCAGAAAACTACTTCAACCCGCGTTTTCTTTCCGACGATCCGGCGAAAGTGGCCGATTTGTCTGGGTTTGCCAAGGGACTTGAGGCCCCTCCCGGTCTCTACCGCGTCGACATTTATATGAATGACGGGTTTATGTCCACCCGGGATGTCTCTTTCCGACCCGATAGCGATAACAAAACCTTAGAACCTTGCCTGACGCAAAGTCAGTTATCCTCAATGGGGGTGAATACCCGGGCGGTGCCTGGGATGGCCGTGTTGGCCACCGATGCCTGTGTCCCCTTGACCGCCATGATCAAGGACGCCTCCACGGATTTTGATGTCGGACGGCAGCGCCTGTCTATCAGCATTCCCCAGGCATTTATGGGCAATCTGGCCCGGGGCTATATCCCTCCCGACCAATGGGAAAACGGGGTCACCGCCGGTTTACTCAATTACAGTTTCACCGCCAATAACGTGCGCAACACGCCGTTGGGTAACAGCAATTACGCCTTTCTTAACCTGCAAAGCGGCCTGAACCTCGGTGCCTGGCGGCTGCGGGACAATGCCACCTGGAATTACACCCGCGGCGCTGGAGCGACATCCCGTCAAAGCCGGTGGCAACACATCAATACCTATTTACAGCGCGACATCGTGCCTCTGCGCAGCCGTCTGACGCTGGGTGATGGCTATACCCCGGGGGAGGTCTTTGACGGGATAAACTTTCGCGGCGTGCAGGTGGCCACCGATGACAACATGTTGCCAGACAGCCAGCGGGGGTTTGCTCCCGTGATCCATGGTATTGCCCGTGGCACCGCCAGGGTCACCGTCAGGCAGAATGGGTTCGAGGTTTATCAGACGACGGTGCCGCCCGGCCCTTTTACCATCAATGACCTTTTTGCCGCGGGGAACGGCGGCGATTTGCAGGTCACTATTCAGGAGGCCGATGGCACGGCCCAGGTCTTTACGGTGCCCTATGCCTCGGTGCCGGGGCTGTTACGCGAAGGGCAGGTAAAATATGCCGTGATGGTGGGGCAATATCGCAGCGGCAACGATCAGCAGGAGCAGCCCACCTTTGGTCAAGGCACCCTCATGTGGGGAATGGCGGACGGTTGGACGCTGTCTGGCGGCACCCAGCTTGCCGATCGCTATCAGGCTTTCAATGCCGGGCTGGCTAAAAACCTGGGCATTCTCGGTGCGATATCGCTGGACATCACCCAGTCTCGCGCCACCTTGCCGGATGACAGCACGCACCAGGGGCAATCGCTGCGCTTCCTTTACAACAAGGCATTGAATGAATGGGGAACCAATTTTCAACTGGTCGGTTACCGCTATTCCACCCGCGGCTATTTCAGCCTGGCGGATACCACCTGGAGCCAGATGAGCGGTTACCGCACGTTAACCGATGAGGGGCCGGTTCAGATAACCCCGACATTCACGGATTACTTCAATCTGGCCTACAACAAGCGTGGGCGGGTGCAGATGACGGTCACTCAGCAGGTTGGGGAGAATTCGACCTTTTACCTGACCGGCAGCCACCAGACTTACTGGCGTACCGGCAAGGCGGATGAACAACTTCAGGCGGGTTACAGCAGTGCGTTGCAGGATATCACTTACACCCTCAGTTACAGCCTGACGAAAAATGCCTGGCAACAGGGGCGCGACACGATGCTGGCTTTCAACATCAGCATACCGTTCAGCCATTGGTTGCGTTCCGACAGCCCATCCGCTTTCAGACGCTCAAGCGTCAGCTATGGCCTGTCTGATGATTTGAGCGGCAGGATGACCCATCAGATCGGGGTTAACGGCACGTTGCTGGATGACAACAACCTCAGTTACAGCGTGCAGACCGGCTACGCCGGAGGAGGCATGGGAACCTCGGGCGGAACCGGCAATGCGGCCCTGACTTATCGGGGCGCCTCCGGCAATGCCAACGTGGGATACAGCCACAGCAAGGGTTACAACCAGGTGTATTACGGACTGAGCGGCGGCGTGCTGGTTCATGAGAATGGCATCACCCTGAGTCAACCGCTGAACAGCACCATGATCCTGGTCAAGGCGCCAGGGGCTGGCAATGTGGCGGTGGAAAACCAGAACGGGATACGTACAGACCCGCGCGGGTATGCCGTCCTGCCGTTTGCCATGGATTACCGGGAGAACCGGGTGGCGCTGAACCCCAATACGCTGGCCAACAACGTTGAACTGGATCAGGCCGTGGTCAGCGTGGTACCGACTCACGGCGCGGTGGTACTGGCTGATTTTAAAACGTCTGTCGGGCTGAAGGTCTTGATGACGCTGACCTATAACGGACAACCGTTGCCCTTCGGCACGGTCGTGTCTTTCGATAATGGCCGTTCCGGCAGCATCGTCGCCGACGGCGGGCAGGTGTATCTGAGCGGATTGCCGTTAAGCGGCGAGGTGAAAGCCAAATGGGGCGATGGCGCAGCAGAGCAGTGCGTGGCCAGTTACCAGCTGCCGCCGGAAAGTCAGCAGCAGGCGCTGAGCACTGTCACGGCACGGTGCCGATGACGCCGGGCGGGAGAGATAACCAATGAGAAAACACCTTTATACCCTGTGTCTGCTGACGCTGTTGAGCGCCAGGGCAACGCAGGCGGCGGACAGCACCATCACCATTACCGGCAACGTGAAAGACAATGCCTGCACCGTGGCGCCGGGTTCGCAAAGCTTTACGGTGGATCTGTCGAGCAATGCGGCAAAACAGTTGAACCGGATAGGCGCAACAACGCCGACGGTGCCGTTCAGTATCGTGTTCGATAAATGCGGTGGCTCGGCTATTTCGGTGAAAGTGGGGTTCACGGGCGGGGCAGATAACGACAATGCCGCCTTGTTACAGGTCGATGGCGGCGCTGGCGCGGCAAGCGGCCTGGGGATCCAGATCCTCGATAAGAGCGGGAATGCCATTGCGCTGAATGAGGTTTCCAGCGCGCTGAGCGGGTCAACGCTCACCGCAGGGCAATCCAATACGCTGTATTTCTCTGCACGCCTGATGGCAACCCGTACACCGGTGACGGCCGGGCAGGTTAGAGCAACGGCCAATTTCACCCTGGAATTTCAGTAACCGGAGAGAAGGGATATGCACACAAGAAAGCGGAGTTTACTCGCCGGGGGGTTACTGATGATGGTGTTAGCCAAAGCCTATGCGGCGGATGCCACCATCACCATCAATGGCAAGGTGGTCGCCAAACCCTGCACGGTATCGACAGTGTCGACAACGGTAGACCTGGGGGATTTATATACCTTCAACCTGCTGTCGGCAGGCGCTTTTTCGGAATGGAAGTCGGTGACGTTGAGCCTGACCAACTGCCCGGTGGGAACCTCAAAAGTGACCGCGACGTTTTCCGGTACGGCGGACAGCAGCCGTAGTTATTACGCTAATCAGGGAGCGGCCCGCAATATTGCGCTGCAACTGGCCGATAGCAGCGGTGTGAATCTTCCCAACGGCAGTACCAGAGTCGTTACGGTCAATGACGCATCAAAAGCAGCCAACGTTGTTTTGCAGGTGAGGGCTATCACCCCCAACGGCAATGTGACCCAGGGATCGATTCAATCTCTGATCAACGTGACTTATACCTATGCTTGAGCAAGGAGGAACCATGAGATTTAGCAGCTTGAAGAAAAGTCATATGTCACGCCAGCCTATGAAGTCACTCGTACTTTTCGCATTGTTGGCCGGTTATTCTGCGAGTTCGTCGGCCTTTACCTGTTACGATTCAACGGGCAATACATTAAACAGCGCCTCAGGAACGGCAACGGCAACGGTCTACGTTAACCTGCAACCTTCTATCACAGCTAGCCAGAATTTGGTGGTGGATTTATCTAATTCTATTTTCTGTAAAAATGATAACCCCACGGTAAGAAACGATCATGTCAGTTTGTTGAACGGTTCAGCTTATGGTGGAGTTCTGAGTAATTTTAATGGCACGGTTGAATATTACGGTTCGAGTTATCCGTTTCCACTCCGCTCTGCGACCTCCAGCAAAAATTTTACCTCTGGAACATATACTAAATGGGACGCGAAGCTTTATCTTACGCCGCTTTCTTCTGCTGCTAGTGGTGTGGTAGTCAAGAAAAATTCACAATTTGCTTCTTTGGTTATGTTTCAGAGGGGCTCGAACATCGTCGGTGGAGGTAATGTCCATACTGCGACTTTTACCTGGAATTTGTATGCTAATAACGATGTTGTCGTACCCACTGGTGGTTGCGATGTCTCCTCTCGTAATGTCGCCGTGAATCTGCCGGATTATCCAGGAACCGTACCGGTACCGTTGACGGTACACTGCGCCCAGAGCCAAAAACTGGCTTATTACCTGACCGGGCCAACCACGGATGCCTCATCCAGCATTTTCGCTAATGTCGCTTCTTCGTCAGCGGCTCAGGGCGTTGGGATTCAGCTTGCCAACGGCAGTGGCATTATTGCCACCAACAAAAATGTCGCGCTGGGCGTCGTCGGAACCGCACCGGTCAGTTTAGGCTTGACCGCGAGCTACGCACGAACGACCGGCCAAGTCGTGGCGGGTAATGTAACGTCAGTCGTTGGTGTGACCTTTTTGTATCCATGAAGGGGTTTTTAATACTGCCTACAATAGCTTCCGTCACATTACCGGGAGCAAGCTGCGACGTTGCAGCTTAAAAATCGACGTGTCTATAGCTGGAAATAACAACTCTGATGTTCAGGAGAAAAAATGTTGCAGGTCAATCATAATAAAGACGAGTATTCGGTAGCGGGAAAATCGAAACGAATTCTTGTTGTCGAGCCATCCAGGATAAATTGGATCGGCCTGCAACGGTTACTTGGTTGTACGGGCAACGCTGAGTTAATTTTTTTTCGGGTCAGTGAAATTACAGAAGCTAAACAGAAAATTCATGAATTCAAACCTGATGTGATCTTATTTACCTCATTATCGTGTGGAATTGATTATCTGTTGTTATTATCCTTTTTATCAGATGTTACCAGTTATCATCTCAATACACATTCTGTTATCTGGTTGCCGCATGATATGGAATGGATGACTCAGCTTCTTCACGCTTTTGGGGTGACTACTGTATTAATCGATCCTGTTAACCTTTATGAAATCAGCCAATGCCTGGGTGATAAGCCGAGTAGCAACGCTGAGAAGAAAGTATGTTTATTGGGTAAACAGGAAAGAGTCATTGCACTGGATTTTTTCCGCGGGAAAACTGCCACAACGATTGCTAATGCAGCGGGAAAAGATGTACGAACAATCAGTACTCAAAAGAAATCAATAATTAAAAAATTGAAGATTAGAACGAATGAGGAGTTTTACCTACTTGCAGGTAAATTGATCTATTTGAACAAAATAAATAGACAGGAGTGGTGAAACACTGTGAAAAAAATAATGATTATGCATCCATGCATTCTTACCTGGAGTGGATTATATCAGTTATTCAGGCAGAAACTGCCTGGCGTTGATATTATACAAGCGCATTCTGTTTATGATGTGGCCTTCAGTGATGATTTATACAATATTGATCTGATCGTCAGTGAACTATACGGCCTGAATGAAAATATCCGTCTGGGGGTGAAACTGCTGTCATTCGCTCAAGCAAACAGGGAGGATAAACCGCTGCTTATCATGACAAATGTTCCATCAAAACAGGCAGTTAAGTGTATGGGTTATCTGCCTGAAGCCTCATTTATTGCTTTATCTGAAGATATTCCTCAGCTAGCCAATCAGGTTGATTTGGTTTTGGCTGGCAATGTTGTCACCAGCCCGTGCCTATGCACTGCACAGGGGATAAGCGTATTCAATACCGATGTCAAACCATTCTCCGACTCAGAAATAGAGGTTTATCATTTATTGCAAGAAGGTTTCAGTATCACACAGATAGCGGAAAAGACTTCCCGCAGCGTCAAGACCGTGAGTGCACATAAACGTAACATGATGGGAAAGCTCGGAATTAATAGTGAAGTAGAACTTTATGCCTGTTTTAATAAATAATGGCATATTGATTATTGCCAGGCGCGGAGATCGCTGATAATAGCGTTCTCCGGCACTGATAAATAATTATTTACTGTATTAAGATTCTTATGTTTTTGCTTTTTTAGCCGTTTTTTCGTTTGTTCCATTCCCATATTCCGACAAACCGTGCGGCATTACTGGCGGTATAACGTACAGTATGCCGGATGTTGCGGTGCCCAAGATAGTCCTGAAGCAACCGGGTATCAGTCCCCCTTTCCGCCAATTCATAGCCACAGGCGTGGCGCAGCATATGAGGATGTGTATTGATGGCCGTGCCCGCCCGTTCACCAGCCTGGCGGATAATTCGCCAGGCTTGACCACGCGATAGCTGGGTTCCTCGCTGAGAAATAAAGATAATGTCTGGGTCTGCACTTGGTTTCCACCGGGCCCTGCTCTGCTTCCATTCCATAATCGCCTTGCATTCATCATCCATCAAAGGATGAACGGTAGAAAAACCATTTTTAAGTCGACGTATATTTATTCGCCCTTCAATCATTTCAAGATCGCGAAAACGTAAGTTCAACAATTCGCTAATACGCAATCCATGGCGAAAAGCCAGCAGGATTAGACAACTATCCCGTACTCCAGTTTGTGTCTTTCTGGCCGCATTCATCAGATTACTAACTTCTGTTAGAGTGAGAAATTTACGCTGTGACAAGGAAAACTCCTATTATTTTGGTGAAATGACGCCAGAGTCCGAATTAAATAATTTTTTACAATTTTTAAATCAAAAAAATGCAATAAAAATTTGTTAAATATTTTTTTAAAAAAAACAGATAGGATAAGTCCTATCGAGATATTACAGGTGACTTCAATTAATATCCAGTATTTAGGAGGAGATTAATGCCTATGCTTGATTGAACCTAACGCACAATCCGATTTTTTAAGAATTACCCGAGGCTCACATTGACATTCATTGTTCCCATGGTGATTCTGCTCAGTTTGACGTGCCGCTCATCTGCAAGCTTGATGAACAACGGAGCTTCGTTGGCAGTGAAGCCTGACAATATGGCGGCTAATGCCTTTCAATATCGGGATGATAACCAACGGAAACTGGAGCCACTACAGGTGGGAAATACCGAAGGTATAATCATATGATTAGAAAAATTTATCCAACATATGCACGGAGTAACCTGACGCCAAGAACCTGGATTAAACGCCTGGCCCAGACCACCTCTGCTTTATGGCCATTAGATAATTACTGGCAATTTCACTAAGGTTGTTCAGCGCGTGCCTGTAAGAATTATTTCTGACCCGTCGAATATAACTAGACAATGGTTTTCCCACAGATGTCACTGTAGATATAATCTGGGGTTAATACTATTAAAATTAATTATATTGTATAGAAATTATCTGCCAGTATCTAATACCATCCGGTGTTTGCACAGGGACTTCATCATCAATTTCTTTCTTTAACAATGCACGAGCCATTGGAGAATCAATCGATATATAATTCTTAACTTCGCCATAAATTTCTTCAGGCCCTACTATTCTGAAATATTTTTCTTCACCTTCATCATTTTGAATTTTCACCCAAGCACCAAAAAAAACCTTTCCTTCCTGCTGTGGAGAATAATCGACTACTTGCAATTGCGGCATAAGTTTACGTAAAAAATAAACACGCCTATCTATTTGTCTTAAAAGCCTTTTATTATATGTATAGTCGGCGTTTTCGGACCGATCGCCCAAACTTGCAGCCCAAGAAACAATGGCTGTGATTTCGGGCCTTTTTACATTCCATAAATAATCATGCTCTTCCTGAAGTTTTATGTAACCTTCACGAGTTATAATTTTTGTTGGCATGATACCCCCTTAAGTTAAAAGAGCATTATAAATACTACGAGCCTTTAGTCAATGTGACTATTTTTTATCCTTTTCACCATAAACTAAATATCAAATATGTTTTATATAACGTTATTTAAATTTATGTTATAAAAATAGAGTAAATTCTTATCGGAGCAAGTTGATATGTCAGTTTTCATGACATTCATATTTACTCTCCTTTGTTTTACCCCTTGAAAACCAGACAATAAGCTTGAGTAGGTGAAAGCGTAAGAAACGGCCTTAGACGGTGGTGGCCTACCGCAACCCGCGGCTGGAAAGGCCATACTCCTTCAGCTATAAAGGCAAAAAACTCAGGGCATAACCAAAGCGGCCCGCTCCACGCTGGCATTTTATCCCTGCAATCCGTATAACTATCCCCCTCTTGATCATCGCTCTTAACAGATACCAGACTTATGAATGACCCACTGAGCCGCATTATCGCAACAGAACTGCAAGCCCGGCCGGAGCAAGTTGACTCCGCCATCCGCCTGCTGGATGAAGGCAATACCGTGCCGTTTAT
This sequence comes from Chania multitudinisentens RB-25, assembly GCF_000520015.2. Lineage (GTDB taxonomy): Bacteria > Pseudomonadota > Gammaproteobacteria > Enterobacterales > Enterobacteriaceae > Chania > Chania multitudinisentens. The sequence goes on along the minus strand of NZ_CP007044.2, from coordinate 1,313,177 downwards.
CGCACGTTATCGTAAGGAAGTTACCGGTGGCCTGGATGACACTCAGCTACGCCAGTTGGAAACCCGCCTGGGTTATCTGCGTGAACTGGAAGAACGCCGCCAGACCATCCTCAAATCTATTGATGAGCAAGGTAAACTCACCGAGCAACTGGCCAGGGCAATTAACGCTACCCTGAGCAAAACAGAACTCGAAGATCTCTATCTACCGTATAAACCCAAACGCCGCACCCGTGGGCAGATCGCCATTGAAGCAGGTCTGGAACCCTTGGCCGATTCGCTGTGGCAAGATCCTCAGCAGCAGCCTGAACAATTGGCCGAACGGTATGTTAATGCAGACAAAGGCGTTGCCGATATAAAAGCAGCGTTGGATGGCGCACGTTACATTCTGATGGAACGCTTTGCCGAAGATGCCACCCTGCTGGCTAAAGTGCGTGACTACCTGTGGAAAAACGCCCATCTGGTGGCCAAAGTAGTCGAAGGTAAAGAAGAGGACGGCGCAAAATTCCGTGATTATTTCGATCACCACGAACCGATTTCACAAGTGCCTTCTCACCGTGCGCTGGCGATGTTCCGTGGCCGTAATGAAGGAGTACTGCAACTGGCGCTGAATGCCGATCCGCAGTTTGAAGAAACGCCACGCGAAAGCCAGGGTGAGTTGATTATCATCAACCACCTGAACCTGCGCCTGAACAACGCACCGGCCGATGCCTGGCGCAAGGCGGTGGTTAACTGGACATGGCGCATCAAGGTATTGTTGCATCTGGAAACCGAACTGATGGGCACCTTGCGTGAACGTGCGGAAGATGAAGCCATCAACGTTTTTGCCCGTAATATGCATGACCTGCTGATGGCAGCCCCGGCCGGGATGCGTGCCACCATGGGCCTGGATCCTGGCCTGCGTACCGGGGTAAAAGTGGCGGTGGTTGATGCTACCGGCAAATTGGTGGCGACCGATACCGTCTACCCACACACGGGCCAAGCCGCCAAAGCCGCCACCGTGGTGGCCGCTCTCTGTAGCAAACATCAGGTCGAACTGGTGGCAATCGGCAACGGTACGGCTTCCCGTGAAACTGAGCGTTTCTATGCCGAGTTGCAGCAGCAATTCCCAGAGGTAAAAGCACAGAAAGTGATCGTCAGTGAGGCTGGGGCTTCGGTGTACTCGGCTTCTGAGCTGGCCGCGCTGGAATTCCCCAACCTTGATGTCTCCCTGCGCGGTGCTGTTTCCATCGCACGCCGCCTGCAAGACCCACTGGCTGAATTGGTAAAGATTGATCCTAAATCCATCGGCGTTGGCCAATACCAGCACGACGTCAGCCAGAGCCAATTGGCGAAGAAGCTGGATTCGGTGGTGGAAGACTGTGTGAACGCGGTGGGTGTTGATCTGAATACCGCATCCGTTCCCTTGTTGGCCCGTGTAGCCGGTTTAACGCGCATGATGGCGCAGAACATTATCAACTGGCGCGACGAGAATGGCCGTTTCAGCAACCGTGAACAACTGCTGAAAGTCAGCCGTTTGGGGCCAAAAGCCTTTGAACAGTGCGCAGGCTTCCTGCGTATCAACCATGGCGATAATCCGCTGGATGCCTCAACGGTACACCCAGAGACTTATCCGGTGGTAGAGCGCATTCTGGCTGCTACCCAGCAGGCGTTGCAAGATCTGATGGGCAACCCCAACGCCATCCGCAGCCTGAAAGCCAGCGATTTCACCGACGAGCAGTTCGGTATGCCAACGGTGACCGATATCCTGAAAGAGCTGGAGAAACCGGGGCGCGACCCACGCCCGGAATTCAAAACCGCCACCTTTGCGGAAGGCGTGGAAACGCTGAACGACCTGCAAATCGGGATGGTGCTGGAAGGTTCCGTCACCAACGTCACCAACTTCGGGGCATTTGTGGATATCGGCGTGCATCAGGATGGCCTGGTTCACATCTCCTCGCTGGCAGATAAATTCGTGGAAGATCCACACAGCGTGGTGAAAGCGGGCGATATCGTCAAAGTGAAGGTGATGGAGGTCGATTTACAGCGCAAGCGTATCGCCCTCAGCATGCGCCTGGATGAGCAGCCAGGTGAAGGTTCACCACGCCGTGGCAACGGTAATAGCAACAATGCTCCCACACGTGACAACGCGTCACGCGCACCAGCCAATAAAGCCAAACCGCGTAACACTTCCCCGGCAGGCAATAGCGCCATGGGCGATGCACTGGCGGCGGCATTCGGTAAAAAACGCTAAGCCTCACCATTAAGGGCGGAGTTCACTCCGCCCCTTCCTTATCTCCGCACAACATTCCCACGTCTTTTTGATGTACAGCAATAAAACAGTACATTTAGCAACCAATATCCCTACTTTTTGTATTGATTACGATAATCGTTCTCACTATTATTATGTTGCGTGTTTATTAGTGCCATTTCAGCCCCGTTGACTCTTCTTCCGGTAATCTGGGTAGAAAATGGTTCTGAAAGCGACGTTTCAGAAGCAACGTCTTTATCACCAAGAAGGTAATATGCATCTTCTTCCTAAGCAGACCTATAAAATCGCCGGTTTCTCCAGTGAAATCAGCCCCGCTTACCGCCAGAAACTGCTGTCACTCGGTATGCTGCCCGGTTCATTATTTGAAGTGATACGCGTCGCCCCGTTTGGCGATCCGATCGAAATAAAAACCCGCCGCGTCAGTTTGGTGCTGCGAAAAAAAGATCTAGACCTGATCCTGATCGACGGCCAGGCGTAAGCCCTGCCGCCTGTTTCAGGCTTTTGCCGTGGCTCCATGCCAGGCCGTTCTTCAATTGACTAACATCAGATTGGATTATGAAAAAACTCACTATCGGCTTAATAGGTAATCCGAACTCGGGGAAAACCACGCTGTTCAACCAGCTCACCGGAGCACGCCAGCGAGTCGGCAACTGGGCTGGGGTCACGGTCGAACGTAAAGAAGGCCATTTTACTACGCCGCAATCGCAAATCACGCTGGTCGATCTCCCTGGTACCTACTCACTTACCACCATCTCTGAACAGACTTCCCTGGATGAACAAATCGCCTGCCACTACATTCTCAGTGGTGACGCGGATTTGCTGATCAACGTGGTGGATGCTTCAAATCTGGAGCGCAACCTTTACCTGACGCTGCAACTGCTGGAACTGGGTATTCCCTGCATTGTGGCGCTGAACATGCTGGATATCGCCAGAAGCCAGCATATTGAGATTGATATTGCCGCTCTGGCTGCACAGTTGGGTTGCCCTGTGGTGCCGTTGATCTCCACCAAAGCCGATGGCATTGGCGTGCTGAAACAGATGATTGACGGCCACCAGTTCAATGAACCCAAAGCGTTGGTCAATTATCCGCCGTTGTTGCTGCACGAAGTCAACCGGCTGGCCGCAGCTATGCCGCAATATCTGCCTAACGAACAACGCCGCTGGTTAGCGCTGCAAATGCTGGAAGGGGATATCTATAGCCACCAATTGGCAGGCAATGCCACCTCATTGCTGCCGGAAGCCCGGCTGGCCTTGCAACAGGAAGAGCCGGCACTGGTGATTGCGGATGCTCGTTACCAATCGATCACCACCATTTGCGATGCGGTCAGCAATTCACAACAGGCTTTGCCAAACCGCCTGACTGAAATGCTGGATAAGGTGATCCTTAACCGCTGGCTGGGCGTGCCTATTTTCCTGCTGGTGATGTACCTGATGTTCTTACTGGCAATTAACATTGGCGGCGCACTGCAACCGATTTTCGATCTCGGTTCGGCAGCAATCTTTATTCAGGGGATTCAATGGGTCGGTTATACCCTGCACTTCCCAGAATGGCTGACCATCTTCCTGGCGCAGGGCGTTGGCGGCGGGATCAACACCGTGCTGCCACTGGTGCCGCAGATCGGCATGATGTACCTGTTCCTGTCTTTCCTGGAGGATTCCGGCTACATGGCGCGTGCAGCCTTTGTGATGGATCGCCTGATGCAGGCGCTGGGGCTACCGGGTAAATCCTTCGTGCCGTTGATCGTCGGTTTCGGCTGTAATGTACCCTCGATTATGGGGGCCCGCACGCTGGATGCCCAGCGTGAACGCCTGATCACTATCATGATGGCTCCCTTTATGTCCTGCGGGGCGCGTTTGGCAATCTTCGCCGTTTTCGCCGCCGCCTTCTTCGGCCAGGGTGGTGCGAGCATCGTATTCTCGCTGTATATGCTGGGGATCGTGGTTGCCATTCTCACTGGCCTGGTATTGAAATACACCATCATGCGCGGCGAAGCTTCACCCTTCGTCATGGAACTGCCGGTCTACCATGTACCGCACCTGAGAAGCCTGCTGTTGCAGGCCTGGCAGCGCCTGAAAGGTTTTGTGCTGCGCGCCGGGAAAGTGATTGTGATCGCCAGTATCTTTATCGGTGGCCTGAACAGCTTCTCTTTCAGCGGCAAACCCGTGGATAATATCAATGACTCCGCGCTGGCATCGGTTTCTAAGGTGCTGACGCCGCTGCTACAGCCGATGGGGGTCCACAGTGATAACTGGCAGGCTACCGTTGGCTTGGTGACCGGAGCCATGGCGAAAGAAGTGGTGGTCGGAACGCTCAACACCCTGTATACCGCCGAACACATCACCAATGAACCGTTCGATGCCGCCAATTTCAATTTACTGGATGAACTAGCGGCGGCTGCGCAGGAAACCTGGCAAGGTCTGCGAGATACGTTCAGTCTCAGCGTGCTCTCTAACCCTATCGAAGCCAGCAAAGGCGATGGTGAGATGGGCGCTGGTTCCATGGGCATGATGAGCAGCAAATTCGGCACTTCAATTTCCGCTTACAGTTACCTGATCTTTGTGCTGCTGTACGTGCCGTGCGTTTCGGTGATGGGAGCTATTGCCCGTGAATCCAGCCGCGGCTGGATGACGTTCTCTATCCTGTGGGGGCTGAACGTCGCCTATTCACTGGCGACGTTGTTCTACCAGGCTGCGACCTTTACCCAGCATCCGCAATACAGCCTGCTGGTGATCCTGTCTGTGCTGGCGTTTAATGCCTTGCTGTTGCTGTCATTACGCAAAGCCCGTAGCCGCGTGACCATTCGTCTGCGCAGCGCTACGCCAGTCAGCTGTTGCCAAACCCCGCAAGGTGATTGCCACTGATGGCCAGCCTGCTGCAAATACGTGATGCGTTAGCCTTGCAGGGCAGTGTGCAGGCACCACAGCTAAGCCGCCAGTTGGCAACGCCGTTGCCACTGGTCAACGCTATGCTGGAACGCTTAACCGACATGGGAAAAGTGGAACGTATTGAACAGGATAACAGTGAATGTTTGACCGGCCATTGCAAAAGCTGCCCGGGAGGGCAGGATTGCAGGACGGTGGTTTACCGTTTGAAGCGCTAAAAACAGGGGCGCGAAATCGTGCCTCTACTGATTTGCAGCGAATTGATTAACAAGACGGGTGAACTCCTCAGGGTGCGAGATAAAAGGCGCATGAGCCGCTTTGGGGATCACAACCGAAGCAGAGTGCGGCCAACCTTCATCCAACAGCGCTGCCACCTTGCGTGGCACCAGACCATCCAGATAACCATAAATACGCAGCACCGGCATGGCGGGCGTGGCCAGTTGCTGGCGCTGATCCACGGTGCGCAGCATCGTGAGGCCGCTATTGAGTACTTCTACGCTCGGTGTTGGCTGATTGAGCACCACGGCTTTCAGCAACCGGGCATCCTGGCGCGCGCTTTCGGTACCCAAGGTTTGCAGCGCCAAAAAACGCTCTACGGTACGCTTGAAATCCTGGCTGAGCTGTTGTTGGAACCCGCTCAATACCTCCGGGCGAATCCCTGGCCAGCCTTCCTGTGCGGCAAAACAAGGTGAAGAGGCCACGGTAATTAGCCCTGTCACCCGCTCCGGCTGCATCAGGGCAATTTGCCCAGCCACCAGCCCCCCTAATGACCAGCCCAGCCAGTAAGCACGCACAGGCGCGGCCGCCAGCAAAATATCAGCCATCTGCGGCAACGACAGCTCGCCATAACCCTGACTGCGGCCATAACCCGGCAGGTCAACCAGATGCACACGAAAATGCGGAGCCAATCGCTCCAGCGTGCAACGCCATACCTCAGCATTCAATCCCCATCCGTGCAGCAGCACAAGATCGCGATCGCCTTCACCTATTGTTTGCCAATACAGCGCGCTCATCCGTTATTGTCCTTGTGAAACTCGTTTCGTTATGGAGGACGATTATGCTACCAATCTACAGCCGTTGTTGGCTATGCCAGCAAGCATTACGGCTCACACAGCAGGGAATTTGCAGCTACTGCCTGCGCCAGTTGCCTGCCAAACCGGTATGCTGCCCCCGCTGTGGCCTGCCCAGCGGCAATCCACACCAGCTTTGTGGCCGTTGCCTGCAACAACCCCCGCCCTGGCAGGCACTCGTCTTTGCCTCCAACTATTGTCTGCCACTCAGTGCTTTGATCAAGCGTTTCAAATTCCAGCGCACACCGGAGCTGGCTCCCACGCTGGCCCGCCTGCTCCTGCTGCATTGGCTGCAAGCGCACCGAGAGCAACATCTGAACAGACCAGAGATCATTTTAGCGATACCCTTACAGAGGAGACGCTGCTGGCTTCGGGGTTATAATCAGAGCGATTTATTAGCCCGGCCATTAGCTCGTTGGTTAGGCTGCGAATACCGCCCCGCCGCGCTGCGCCGGACCAGAGCAACTTTACCCCAGCAACGGCTTACCGCCCGTTTGCGGCAGCGTAATTTGCATGGCGCATTCCGTTGCGATACCGATCTGGCAGGGCGGCATGTCGCGCTGCTGGATGATGTGGTCACCACAGGCAGCACGGTGGCGGAAGTCGCCAGGTTATTGCAGAAACAGGGGGTCGCCTCATTGCAGATCTGGTGTATTTGCCGCACATTGTAGTACCACAGCAATGGGCGTATTATAACCTACTATAGAAGTCAACTATTGAGTTAATGCTATGATTCGTATAACAGATGCTGCACAGGAACATTTTGCCAAACTGCTGGCAAACCAAGAAGAAGGCACCCAGATCCGCGTGTTCGTCATTAACCCTGGAACGCCTACGGCAGAATGTGGTGTTTCTTATTGCCCACCCGATGCGGTAGAAGCGACGGACACCGAACTCAAATTCGACAAGCTGTCTGCTTACGTTGACGAATTGAGCGCACCTTATCTGGAAGAAGCCGAGATCGACTTTGTGACCGATCAACTCGGCTCCCAGCTCACGCTGAAAGCGCCAAACGCCAAAATGCGCAAAGTGGACGACAACGCCCCGCTGATGGAACGCGTTGAATACGTATTGCAATCGCAGATTAACCCGCAGTTGGCAGGCCACGGTGGCCGTGTCAGTTTGATGGAAATCACCGACGATGGGTTGGCTATCCTGCAATTTGGTGGGGGTTGCAACGGGTGTTCCATGGTTGACGTTACGTTGAAAGAAGGTATTGAGAAAGAGCTGCTGCAAAAGTTCCCTGAACTGAAAGGGGTACGCGATCTGACCGAACACCAGCGTGGCGAGCACTCTTATTACTGATTGCGCATACCAAGGCGCAGCACAATGCCTACGTCTTGGTATTTTTAGCACATTCGTGAAAGGCACCTTTCTTGATGCAGAGCAATTTTTAGCAGTGAAAAACCGTTTATATTATCGGCAAATTAATCTAATAACGGTTATGTTAATTTTGTGGTCATTGTGTTTTTTATACTATTTCTCTATAGTTCAAGCACGGAAAATATTACCTATCCGATTGTTATAATTAGGATTCTTACCTCTTTCATTAGTTTTTATGCATCACGTAAAACAAAATATCATCTTCACCACTAATAAAAAGCCTCCTATATTGCCCCCCATTAAGAATGTTATACATGAATGTAATGGGTACCTACTTTATTGTGTAGAATTGACTTCTTTAGAAATTGAAATCTTTTTTACTCAAAATACTCCACATAATTCAAGTTGCAGGACAAAAACGCAGCGCGTTTTTGAACAACACAGGGGCTGACCCCAAAGAGCTGAAACCTGGTAGCTTCGCCAATATCCATGCAACTTGAAGTATGACGAGTATATATACAAATATTTTTACTGATATGTTTCTGACAAAATAGCATCGATTCTTTATTGAAGTAATCTACTATTTAAATGAACTTAGCAGCTTATACTAAACAACAAAGTTATAAAGACTTCCAATAGGAAGCTTTATTGGGTTTAATCTGGTGAATATACTGTCGATTACATATCATTCATCTTGATGACCACATTATTAATAATATATACCCCAAATAATGTAACGAGGGTGAACGACAAATCCGCAGAGCAGGGTTGAATGCTGCCTGTAATTACCCTGAAAGGGTGAGATTCACTACAGGCCAAGCAACGTGAGGTATGAAGGAGATCGCCATCGGTAACGATATAATTTTCTTCGTTCAACCCTGTTTGGAGGAATACCCTAAAAACTTACGCTCGGTTTTTTTAGCCAGCTAAAAGAAATAAGACATTAATGAGAGTATTTCCGTAATTCTATTAATGACTTTATATCGCCAACAACGTTGGCAAATAATGTTTTATCTCGATTTTTAATCATATATAGGTTTCTTTGTTTTATGAAAAAGCACGTAATTGCCGCGACCACACTGTCCACCCTGTTACTGGCCATGGCAAATGCTCAGGCAGCCACACCAACCGCCGAACTGAAAGTTATCGGGGAACTGACCGTTCCTGCCTGCACCGTTGCTGCCGCCGATGACGGTGTATACGATTTCGGCAGACTGTCTGCCACCATGGTAAAACCAGCGGCTACCACCGCGCTGACGCCGATGACCAAAACCTGGACCATCACCTGTGATGCAGAAACCTACCTGAATTTTGCCCCAGTGGACAACCGTGCTGCTTCGGTCAGCACCGTCGCTACCACCAACTTCGGCATGGGCATGGTTAACGGTACCGGTAAAATCGGTTACTACACCGCACAGATGGCAAATGCGACCGTAGACGGTGTTGCTTCCGAATTGTTTACCTCGGCTTCCAGCACCTTTACACCGGCAGCAACGGCCGATATCACCACCGGGCAACGCTCTGGTTGGGCAACACCAACGGCCAATACTCAAAAGAGTGGCAAGGTTTTCGTCAGCGATATTATCGTCAGCCCGGTTCTGGCCAGCTCTGCCACCATGAACGGCGCGATTACCGATGACACCAACCTTGATGGTTCCATGACCCTGAGTTTTGCTTACGGCATTTAATACCGAGCAAACCTGTAGAAGCGCCATCGGCCCAATATAGATATCCTTTTAATATAGATACTATTCATTATGAAAAAACGCATTTTATGTCTCAGCGTACTGTCAGCCCTGTTGTTCACCGCCGCCAATGCCCAAGCGGCAGCACCAACGTCTGAACTGAAAGTGGCAGGGAAACTCGGAACCCCTACCTGCACAATTGCTGCGCCGAATAACGGAATCTATAATTTTGGTTCAATACGAGCATCACGCCTCAAGCCTGACGCGATCATATCACTTACCAGCATCGCCCAAAGCTGGATAATCACTTGTGATGGTATGACTTATCTGACAATCACCCCAACAGATAATCGCAGTGACTCAATGGTGGTGACCAATGCCAGCTTCCAGGCTCCCAACCACTACGGTATGGGGTTTGTTAACGGAACCGGAAAGATCGGCGGGTACAGGGTTGTTATGGCCAATACCTCGACCGTAGACGGTGTTCAAACCCCCCTGTGCAAAGGCAACCCTGGACAATGTTCGCTCCAAGTTGCCAGCGTTTTTTTAAGCAAAGGCACTCAAACCAGTTGGGCAACAGCAAATAACGTGTTGAAAGCCGGTAGCGTATTTAAAGCTGATATTCGTGTTGATGCAGACTTGGCCAGCACCAGCACCATGAACGGTGTTATTACTGAGAACACCAAAATTGACGGTTCTGTGACTCTCAATTTTGCGTTCGCTATCTAAATTAAGCCGGTAGATATTTCTGTATAATTGAGAATCTATTAAATAGAGGGCATCACCTGAGTGATGACCCTCTAATTCATTCGACCGAAACCTTCCTGCGCCGCTTGTCCAGATCCTTCAATAAACGATTTACCTGTTGATCGGTAAACATCTCTTCCAGCGTATGGCTCAGTTTGCGCCGCCAGTTGGGATAGGCATCGCTGGTTCCTGGGATATTCACCGGATCGGCCATATCCAACCAATCTTCTGGCTGCAACCCCAGCAACGCACTGGCACTGTCGGCAACATAACGCTGTAATCCCCGGTTTAACAAAGGGCTCATCGCCAGTAATGATGCCTTCTTACCCACCTTCTGCGGCACGCAGCCATAACGGTGTAACCCGTCCAACAAACCCTGTTTGGCACGTTCACGGTCAGCAAACAGCGTTTTGAGCACCTCGGCATCCGGGTATAACCCCAACGTTTTGCCCAGCGTTAAATCACCGCTTTGCCAGTAGCCGCGCAGCGTGGGCAGATCGTGCGTGGTAATCGTTGCCATCGCCTGCACCGGGTAAGACTGCGGCGCACGAAACTGGCTCTCATTATCACGTTCAAAATACAGCACCTTGTAGGAGTAAACCCCGCTATCACGCAGTTTGCCGACGATCTCCACCGGTACAGTGCCGAGATCTTCGCCAATCACCATACAGCGGTGGCGTTGGCTTTCTAACGCCAGTAACGCCAGCAAATCCTCAACCGGATATTTAACATACGCCCCGCAATCGGCAGTTTCACCGTAAGGTATCCACCACAAGCGCAGCAAGGCCATGACGTGATCGATACGCAAAGCCCCGCAGCTAGTCATGTTGGCACGCAGCAAATCAATAAACGGCTGATATCCCCGCGCTACCATCACATGCGGGTCCATCGGCGGTAGCCCCCAGTTTTGCCCCAACGGGCCGAGGATATCTGGTGGAGCCCCCACCGATGCACCCAAACAATACAACTCCCGCTCGCACCAGGTTTCCGCTCCGCCTTCCGCCACACCCACTGCCAGATCGCGGTAAAGGCCAATCGGCATCTGTTGTTCCTGGCTTTGAGCAAAACACTCGGCAAACTGGCTGGCCGCCAACCATTGCAACCACAGGTAGAAGGTCACTTCATCCGCATACTGTTTGCAGAACGCCTCCACCGCCGCCCCGTTACCCTGCCGATACTCTTCCGGCCAAACCGGCCACCCCCACATGCTGTGATCGTTGGCAGCAAGATGCGCATGCAGCGCGTCAAATGCCGCTTGTTGATACAGACTGCTGCCCCCTTCGCTGACGAAACGCTCAAAGGCCAGCTGCAACACATCACCAGCCTTGCGAGCCTGAAACTGCGGGAAAGCCAGTTTCAGCGCCGTTAGCTTCAACTGCGTTACCGTACTGTAATCCACATAATGGCTGTTGCGTGCCTTCACCAGCAGCTTCTGCGTCGCCGCTTTATGCCACCATTTCTGTGCCGCCGTGCTGCGCTGGAAATCTTCCACCGCATTAACATCGATATACACCACGTTCAACCAGCGTCGTGAAGAAGGGCTATACGGGCTGGCGCTTTCCGGGTTGGCCGGGTACAACGCATGAATTGGGTTCAGCCCGACAAAAGCCCCACCACGCTGCCCTACTCCGCCGATCATCACCCGCAGATCGCCAAAATCACCAATGCCCCAGTTATGCTCAGAACGCAGCGTGTAGAGCTGCACACAAGCACCCCACAGCTTTTTTCCGGTCAGCAGGGCATCGGGTTCATAGCAACGTTTCGGGGCCACAATCAGCCGGCACTGCCATTGCTGTTCGCCCTGCGTCAAGATGAGTTGATGATAGCCCAGCGGCAGTTTGCCAGGCAGAGTCAACGTTTTGCGCGCACTGGCTCGCCCCTGTTGCTGGCTACCATCCTCACGCTGCAGCGCCCAGTGATACTCACCGCTGCCCCCTAAAGGCAATGCCACTGGGCTGCCGTAATAAAACACTTTTACCACTGGCAATGGCAGCGCTTCTGTACCGAGCGATGTATGGCTCATCGCCTTCAGTAATTGGCGCTTGGTTTCCGGCGAAATCGCCTGTTGTTTACCATGGGCATTGATGTAATCGGCGGCAATCCCTGCCAAGGCGGCCGCCTGATCGATACCTTTACTCATTCATACTCCTTAACGCTTGGCTTGCCAGATGCGCTGCTGGTAGTCACGGATCGAGCGATCCGAGCTGAACATGCCCACGCGCGCGGTGTTAAGGATAGTGCGACGCGTCCACTCGTCGCGATCACGATATAGGCTGTCTACCTGCCTTTGCGCTTTGCAGTAGGCAGCAAAGTCTGCCAGCACCAGGTACGGATCACCGCCTTCCAGCAAGCTATGCAACATCATGTCAAAAGCATGCTTGTCACCGCCGCTGAAAGCCCCGCTGGCCAGCTCATCCAGAATGGTTTTTAGATGTTTATCTTTCTTACGATAACTCAGCGGATCATAACCTTGCGCCAACAACGCCTTCACCTGTTCCACGGTATTGCCAAAGATGAAGATGTTCTCTTCGCCTACTTGCTCGGCAATCTCGACGTTGGCACCGTCCAGCGTTCCGACGGTCAACGCACCATTCAAGGCCAGTTTCATGTTGCCAGTGCCAGAAGCCTCTTTACCGGCAGTGGAAATCTGTTCCGAGATATCCGCCGCCGGGATCATCAATTCAGCCACGGAAACGCGGTAATCAGGAATGAACACCACTTTCAGACGATCCTTCACTAACGGATCGTTGTTGATCTTCTCCGCCACCTGATTGATCGCATAAATGATGTTCTTCGCCAGGTAGTAACCCGGAGCAGCTTTGGCACCAAACAGGAATACCCGCGGCACAATGTCCAGCTTCGGGTTATCGCGCAGTTGGCGATACAGCGACAGAATATGCAGTAAATTCAGATGCTGACGTTTGTATTCATGCAAGCGTTTAATCTGCACGTCAAAGATCGCATCCGGGTTGAGCGTCAGCCCCATCACGCTATGCACGTAATGGGCCAAAGCCACCTTGTTATCACGCTTGATTTGCTGATACTGCTGGCGGAACCCGGCATCATCGGCATATTTTTCCAGGCCTTTCAGCGCATCCAGATCGTTGGCCCACTCTACCTTCAACGTTGTATCAATCAGGCTGGACAGTGCCGGATTACACTGTTTCAGCCAGCGCCGCGGCGTCACACCATTGGTCACATTGTGGAATTTATTCGGCCACAGTTGATGATATTCCGGGAACAGATCCTTCACCACCAGATCCGAATGCAGTTGTGCCACGCCATTGACCGCAAAACCGCTGACTACACACAGGTTTGCCATACGCACCTGCCCACTGTGGTGCACCGCCAATTTGGCCCAAACCGCTTCATCGCCAGGCCAGTGCTGATCCACCAGTTGCTTAAAGCGGGCGTTAATCTGCTTGATGATGGAGAAATGGCGTGGCAACAGGCTGCGCACCAGTTTCTCATCCCAGCACTCCAGCGCTTCCGGCATCAGCGTATGGTTGGTATAGGCAAAGGTCTTGCTGGTGATCGCCCAGGCGGCATCCCAATCCAGCTGATGCTCATCCAGCAGGAGGCGCAACATTTCTGGAATGGCGATGGTGGGATGCGTGTCGTTGAGCTGAATCACCTCGTACTTAGGCAGGTCTGCAATTTTGCGGCCTGCCTGGTGATGTTTGCGCAGAATGTCCGCCACCGAACAGGCGCACTGGAAATACTGCTGCATCAGACGCAGGCGTTTGCCCGCCTGATGGTTATCATTCGGATAGAGCACTTTGGTCAGCTTGGCCGCTTCAACCCCCTGCTTCTCTGCTTGCAGGAATTTTCCCTCATTGAAATCATTCAGATCAAACGGATGCTGATGCGTAGCCTGCCACAGGCGCAACGGTTGGGTGACCCCATTACGGAACCCCAGAACTGGTAGATCCCAGGCTTCCCCCCGCAGGGTAAACGCCGGGATCCATAGTTCACGGCCATCGGCCTGTTTTTGCAACTTGCCACCGATACCGACCTCTACTGCCAGTGCGGCATTGTGGCGGAACCATGGATAACTTTCGCGCTGCCAGTTATCTGGAGCTTCCTGTTGATGGCCTGCTTTGAATGACTGGCGAAACAGCCCATATTGGTAATTCAGGCCATAACCCGTTGCCGGTTGTTCCACCGTTGCCATTGAGTCAAGAAAACAGGCCGCCAGGCGCCCCAATCCCCCGTTACCCAATGCCGGATCGGTTTCCTGCTCCAGCAAATCCGCCAGTTTGACGTTCTGCTCAGCCAGCACCGCGTCAACCGTTTCGTACCAGCCGAGGTTGATCAGGTTATTGGCCGTTAGGCGGCCGAGCAGGAATTCCATTGAGATGTAATTTACATGGCGCAATGATTTGCGGCTTTTAGCAGGAGCAGGCTGTGCTGCCAGTTGTTCGGCAAGCGCCGCGCTGACTGCTTCCCACCATTGATGCTGAGTCATCTGTTGTGCGGAGCTAAGGCCAAAACGCTGCCACTGACGAGTCAGCGCAGCCAGAAATGCATCTTTTTTAAGCATGGGCTGTGGCATAAGAAAAATTCTCTATCCGGTAAATGGGTCAATTTTTTCATTATCGTGCCGGGGAGAACGAACAACGGCATCATCCCGCCTGGGGATTAGCAGGGGAGGAGGATTGGGGCGTAGCCGGAATTGTGAACTCAGACACTTTTTGACACCCTGGCGTGGAGCAACATCACTCATGATAACTACCGCTGAGCGCCGCGGATGCCGCGCCGTAACGTTAACATAGTTATCGTAGCCGATGAAGTTTTGTACTCCTTAAACTGGTGCACAGGCTACAGTTAATCAGTGTTATTAAACGCGGTAATAAAAGACCGTTTGGCAATGGTGCGGAGCAAACCTCAAAAGTGTGATCGACAGCAATTTAACTCCAAGCCAAAGCTTAAGCTTGTTGCAATACCTATGGCGATGTCCGAAGTTAAGGAGAGGGATTAATTACGAGCTACAAAATAATTAGCCTTCTTCCACACCTGAAAAGGGACTTCGATGAGATGAAATCTTTCGGCATCGGGAGCCGCTCTTTACATCTGGAATATTATGCTGATCCCATCAAAACTGAGCCGTCCGGTACGGCTGCAAAATACCGTGGTACGCGACCGTCTGTTGGTGAAGCTCGCTAGCGCAGCAAACTATCGCCTGACATTGGTCAATTGCCCGGCAGGATATGGAAAGACGACGCTGGTCGCCCAATGGGCGGCTGGCAAGTCTGATTTGGGATGGTATTCACTGGATGAAAGTGACAACCAGCCGGAACGCTTCGCCAGCTATCTGATCGCAGCTCTGCAACAGGCCACCAGCGGTCACTGCGTGAAAAGCGAGGCGTTAAGCCAAAAACACCAGTACGCCAATCTGTCGGCGCTGTTTGCCCAATTGTTTATTGAGCTTTCTGACTGGCACCACCCTCTGTACCTGGTGATTGATGACTATCATCTGATCACCAACGATGTCATTCACGAAGCCATGCGCTTTTTCCTGCGCCATCAGCCAGAAAACCTGACGCTACTCCTGCTGTCCCGCACGCTGCCTGCTCTCGGCATCGCCAACCTGCGGGTGCGCGATCAGTTGTTGGAGCTGGGCACACAGCAGTTGGCATTTACCCATCAGGAAGCCAAACAGTTTTTTGATTGCCGCTTAACATCCCCACTCGAACAACATGACAGCAGCCGCCTGTGTGACGAAGTCGAAGGCTGGGCCACCGCGTTGCAGCTGATCGCGCTTTCTGCCCGCCAGTCCACCTCTTCCGCTCAGCAATCCGCTAAACGTTTGGCTGGGCTGAACGCCAGCCACCTCTCTGATTACCTGGTGGATGAAGTGCTGAATCGCGTTGATGCCGATGCGCGGACATTTTTATTACGCTGCTCGGTGCTACGTTCAATGAATGATGCCCTGATCGTGCGCCTGACCGGGGAAGATAACGGCCAGCAGCGTCTTGAGGAACTTGAACGTCAGGGGCTATTTATTCATCGCATGGATGATACCAGCGAGTGGTTCTGCTTCCATCCATTATTCGCCTCATTCCTGCGCCAGCGCTGCCAATGGGAACTGGCGCTGGAGCTGCCAAACCTGCACCATGCCGCCGCCGAAGGTTGGTTGGCGCTCGGTTACCCGACAGAAGCCATTCACCACGCACTGGCCGCCAATGACGTCAGCATGTTGCGCGATATCCTGCTGCAACACGCCTGGTCATTGTTTCACCACAGTGAGTTGGCCCTGCTGGAAGAGTGCCTGAATGCACTCCCCTACGAACGGCTGATCCAAAACCCGAAACTGGCGTTGCTTCAGGCTTGGCTGGCCCAAAGCCAGCACCGCTATGGCGAAGTTAACACCCAGTTAGAACGGGCC
The DNA here is from genome assembly GCF_000520015.2 of Chania multitudinisentens RB-25. Lineage (GTDB taxonomy): Bacteria > Pseudomonadota > Gammaproteobacteria > Enterobacterales > Enterobacteriaceae > Chania > Chania multitudinisentens. The sequence goes on along the minus strand of NZ_CP007044.2, from coordinate 1,296,833 downwards.
GAACACGCTATGCGTGAGCAGCAAATCGTGGTCGATCGGACCTTGCATGCCGAATTCGACGCGTTGCGGGCACAGGTAGCGATCAACGCCGGTAAACCGGAAGAGGCCGAACGGTTAGCCACCGAAGCGCTGAAATTCCTGCCGCTTTCCAGCTATTACAGCCGTATCGTTGCCACCTCGGTCATCGGTGAAGTGCATCACTGCAAAGGGGAATTGGCCCGTGCGCTCCCCATGATGCAGCAAACTGAACAGATGGCACGCCGCCATCAGGCCTATCATTACGCCCTGTGGGCGCTATTGCAGCAAAGTGAAATTCTGATCGCCCAAGGTTTCTTGCAGGCCGCTTATGAAACGCAGGATAAAGCCTTCGAACTGGTGCGCGAGCAACATCTGGAACAGCTGCCGATGCATGAGTTTCTGTTGCGTATCCGTTCACAGGTGCTCTGGTCCTGGTCAAGGCTGGATGAAGCCGAAAACGCGGCGCGTGAAGGGCTAAAGGTTCTGGCTAACTATCAGCCACAACAGCAGTTGCAATGCCTTGCCATGTTGGCAAAGTGTTCACTGGCACGGGGCGATCTGGATAATGCCAATGTTCACCTGCAACGTTGCGAAGCCCTGCTGCATGGTTCGCAATATCACTGCGACTGGCTGACCAATGCCGATAAACCCCGGGTAGTATACTGGCAGATGATCGGGGATAACGCCGCCGCCGCTAACTGGCTGCGCCATGCTGAAAAACCGGGTATGGCGAACAATCATTTTATGCAGGGCCAGTGGCGCAATATCGCCCGCGTACAGATTATGCTGGGTCAGTATGCAGAAGCCGAAGTAGTGCTGGATGAATTAAACGAAGACGCCCGCCGCCTGCGGTTGGTGAGCGATCTCAACCGCAACCTGTTACTCAGCAATCAGCTTTACTGGCAGATGGATCGCAAAAGCGATGCCCTGCGGGTGCTGATAGAAGCCCTGGCGCTGGCAAATCGCACCGGGTTTATCAGCCATTTTGTCATTGAAGGGGAAACCATGGCACAGCAACTGCGCCAGTTGATCCAACTCAATACGCTGCCAGAACTGGAACAGCACCGGGCGCAACGCATCCTGCGTGACCTCAACCAGCACCATCGCCACAAATTTGCCCATTTTGACGAAAACTTTGTTGATAAAATACTGACGCATCCACAGGTGCCGGAGCTGATCCGCACCAGCCCGTTGACGCAGCGGGAATGGCAGGTGCTCGGCCTGATTTACTCCGGTTACAGCAACGATCAGATCGCCAGTGAGCTGGACGTGGCGGCCACCACCATCAAAACCCATATCCGTAATCTGTATCAGAAACTGGGGGTTGCCCACCGGCAGGAGGCCGTGCAGCAAGCACAGCAGTTGCTGCAAATGATGGGGTATGGCGCCTAGCTGATTCAAATTTGCGAGAAGGGTTGAAATCACGTAAGAAACTCCCGTTCCTTTACGGTATGTTCTTGTTTTTTAGGACACCCAATGACATCATTCTTTCTTCTCAATCATATTGCCAAAATGTTGCATCAAAGGAGTTGGAGTAATGACCGTTACAAGGACAGTTCTAATTACGGCCAGCCTGTATTGGGCCATTTCCCCGGCGTTCGCCTACGAATCCTCACCTTCTGCCTTGGCAGATTCAGCGCTGGCAACCGATTATAGCCATCGTGCAGATGTGGGAGCCTATCTGGGTAATCAGATAGCCGCGCGTTCATTATTTCTGCACACCATGCACCAGCGCAAAGTCTCCCCAGGCAGCGATCAATTCTGGCTGCGTGCTTCTGGCTACCGCACCAAAAATCTGAGCGCCGCCGATGACAACTTGCCGATAGAGATGGATCGTCAGGTGTTGCAATTAGGTGGGGATATTTACTCATTGCAGAATGGCGGGGAAGAGTGGACGCTGGGTCTTATGAGTGGGTATGGCCGTGCCGATATCCAATCAACCGTCAATAACATGAATCTCTCGTCTGACGGCCGCGTCAACGGATACTCTGTCGGGATGTACAGCACCTGGTATCAGGATAGCCAAAATCATGCCGGTACCTATGTCGATTCATGGGTACAGTATTCCTGGTTTAACAACCGCGTTGATCGGGAAGATTACAATAGCCAGAACGTCAGCCTTTCCTTGGAGTCGGGCTATGCTTTTCTGCCGGTCCCTGACTGGGAATTGATTATCGAGCCCCAGGTTCAGCTTATCTATAATCATTTCCGCACGGATGATTATCGTGATGCCACAGACAGCGATGCGCCTGATTTCACCTCACGGGTCGGTATTCGTTGGTATAGCAACCAGGATGACAATATCACCGCCTACCTGGCGACCAACTGGTGGCACAACAGCGGCAACAACACACTCCAGTTTAATCAAGCGCGAGTAGAAGCCGATTCGCTGAATAATCTGTTTGAAGCAAAATTGGGGATCCAAACGCCCACCAGCAGTAAATTCCAGCTTTGGATGGAAGGTGGGGCAACGATGGGAACCAATAGTTATCAGGATTACGGTGCTTCATTGGGCCTGAGCTATCGCTGGTAATCTCATGTGTGGCGCCGTCTCTTGGCCGGCGCCACAAGCTTCACTCTTCCTATCACAGCGGTAAAGTAGAACCTCAGCCTACCGTTGGTGGGGATGCCCCTATTTTTTCTCTGGTCTTAAATCGCACGAATTTGGTTACACTTGTGATGCATCCCCTCATTACAAGGCAATATAAAGTCATGGAACAGTTTGAAGCGATCAACGTTGAGCAGGCCTACACCTATTGGAAAGAAGGCAGTGCGACGCTGGTCGATATCCGCGATCCGCAAAGTTTTGCAGCCGGGCATACGCCGGGCGCTTTTCATCTTACCAACGCAACCCTGCCGGTTTTTATGCAGCAAAATGACTTTGATCGCCCGGTGATGGTGATGTGTTACCACGGCAACAGCAGCCGCAGTGCCGCACAATACCTTTTGCATCAAGGGTTTGATGTAGTCTATAGCATTGATGGCGGTTTTGAGTCCTGGGCACGCCAGTTCCCGCAGGATGTGGCAACTTCTGCATAATCAAAAGGGCGCATCTGCGGCGCCCTCTTGTTGTTACGCTGGCCTGCCAGCCTTTAAGCGGTTCCACGCCGTTCATCAGTGAAGTTTGCCTTACCAATATACCTTTTCACCTTAATCAATTGATGTTCGTCAAAATAACGCCATTTACCTATTGATCGAATGATTATAATTATCATTTAATTTCTCATCTTCAATTGGATGAGCCTGTCATGAAACTTGATTTGATACCGTACCATGCACGACCCGGCCCCCTGCCTTTTCCCAAACGCTGGGCGACAATGCCATGGCGTGACAGCCGGCCACTGCCCCCAGAAGCACTTCATGATAGCTGGCAGGCACTGTTACAAAAGCCATCGCCCCGCAATAAACGATTGCTTTATATACATATTCCTTTCTGCGCCACTCACTGTACTTTTTGTGGTTTCTATCAAAACCCCCTGCAACCTGAAAGTACTGCACGCTATACCGATTATCTGTTGCGGGAACTGGAGATGGAAGCGGGAAGCCCCCTACTGCAAGGGGGGCCTATTCATGCGATTTACTTTGGTGGCGGCACACCCAGCGCGCTCTCCGCAGCACAATTAAATAGAATTATCACCCAGCTGCGTAAAAGTTTACCCCTGGCCCCTGACTGCGAAATTACCGTTGAAGGGAGGATCTTTAATTTTGACGATGAGCGGATTGATGCCTGCCTGGATGCCGGAGCAAACCGCTTTTCGGTCGGCGTACAGACGTTTAATACCCGTATCCGCCAGCGTATGGGCCGCAAAGCCGATCGCGATCAGGCAATTCGTTTTCTGACCCGTTTAGCCAACCGCGATCGTGCGGCAGTGGTCTGCGATCTGATGTTCGGCCTACCCCATCAAACTCCCGCAACCTGGCAAGAAGATTTAGCCATCGTGCGCCAGCTCCCGCTGGATGGTGTCGATCTGTACGCTCTGAATCTGCTGCCGACCACACCGCTCGCCAAGTCGGTGGAAAATAACCGGGTGGAATTACCTACGCTGGCACAACAGTGTGACTTTTACTGCCACGGTGCCAACGCGCTAGCCCAGGCTGGCTGGCATCAACTCAGCAATAGCCACTGGGCACGCACAACCCGCGAGCGCAATCTGTATAACCTGCTGATCAAGCAAGGAGCCGATTGCCTTGCTCTAGGCAGCGGTGCTGGCGGTTCTCTGCAAGGGCATGCCTACATGCAGCATCGCAGTCTGGAAAACTATTATCGATTAATCGACAGCGGGAAAAAGCCGCTGATGATGATGACGCAAGCCAGTGGTGAACACCCGTGGCGAGCTAAATTACAAAGCGGCATTGAAGTTGGGCGCTTGGATTTGAGCGAATTAATTACCGACCCGCAGCCATTAATACCGTTGGTAACCCAATGGCATCAAAGTAATTTACTGAAAGATAAAAGTTTCTGCCTGCAACTGACCGACAGCGGGCGTTTTTGGGCCAGCAATATGATGCAGGCACTGCAACACCTTATTCCCCCACTTATCACAGCGGAAAACCACCCATGAATGCATTACCCTTAATCGAATTTCTTGCCACTCAACCGGATGGCACGCTAGAACAAATCGCACAGGATTATCAGGTCAGCCCACTTGATGTGGTACGTGCACTCCCCAAGCGGGTGCTAACAGATGCAGAGCAATTTGACAGAGTCTGGGACAGCATGACCGAGTGGGGGGATGTCACGGTACTGGTGCATACTGCCGATATTATTCTGGAACACCAAGGCCCACTGCCGAGCGGCTTCCATCGTCACGGCTATTTTAATCTGCGTAATAAACAGGGCCTGAGCGGCCATATCAGAGCGCAAAACTGCCAGGCCATTGCGTTACTGGAACGCCCGTTTATGGGCATGGCAACCGCATCCGTGCAGTTCTTTAATCAGCAAGGTGACATCATGCTGAAAGTCTTTGTTGGCCGTGATGAACATCGCCAGCTACGCGCCGATGGCCTTGCCGCCTTCCATCAGCTATCCCAACAACTTTTGGCTGAAGCAGCCGAGGCTACCCCATGAAACCTTGGTTAATTTTTGGTGGTGGCCACGGCGTGGGCGCTCATCTGCTGGCGCTGGCAAATCAGCCTGCCGATCCGCTCTCGTCTCCCCGTTCCGTGACTTTATTGATCCGCAATCCTCAACAAGCGGAAGCTTTACGCAGCCAGGGCTTTAGCGTGGTATGTGGTGATGCCTGCGATCCAGCCAGTGTGCTTGAAGCCTGCCGGTTAGCCGGGCCAGAAGCCGCCATCATTTCAACACTGGGCAGCCGCAGTGCCGATTATCAAGGCAACCGTCTCATTATTGATACCGCAGAGCAATTGGGCCTGAAACGCATGTTATTGGTGACGTCAATTGGTTGCGGTGAGAGTTGGCCAACCCTTTCTTCTGCCGCCCGCGCCGCTTTTGGCCAGGCCGTGCGCGAAAAATCGCTGGCTGAGAGCTGGTTACAGACCAGCGGCTTGATCTATACCCTCGTCCGGCCTGGAGGCCTGCTGGATAGCCCCGCTACCGGCCATGCCATTAGATTGCAGACAGAAGCTCATGGCATGGTAACTCGTGCAGACGTCGCGATGCATCTGAGCCAAATGATCGAAGATCCTGCCACCTATTATCAGATTTACGCACTCGTTGAGCCGGGGCTAACGCGTAAAAAATGAATTAATAAAAAATAGAGCTTGATGTACCATTATCAGGTAAATGATAATGCTTATTATGCTGATAAATGTTATCATTTGAGTATTGAGCATGGATAATCCATTAAATAAAAAGCTAGCGTTGAGTAATGAACCTGCTGTTATCGCTATGACAGCAGCCAAGCCCTTGTCTATCGCCAGTGAACAACTGCTGGGAACGCACGGTGTTGCGTTTATCATCCATCAGGGTGAGCGTTACCAGCTACGTCAGACTAAAGCAGGAAAGCTGATGCTGACAAAGTAATGGTTTATAAAATAAATCACTAAAAATCATACCTGCAAGCCACCCAGATTTTCGAATCAAGGCAGCCAGCAACCTATCGATATGTTTAAACATAGAAAATATGGAGAGTTGCCGAGATGCCTCGTTTTACTTCCGACCATTTCCAATGGTCCCCACTCAGTTTGGCCATCGTTTGTACTCTGCCTTTTGCCGCCAATGCGGCTGATGACATTACGCCAGAAAGCAGTAAAAAACCTACCGCAGACATCATGGTTGTCACCGCAACGGGCAATGAACGCAGTAGCTTTGAAGCCCCGATGATGGTGACCGTGGTTGAGAACAATTCACCTACCAGCATGACCGCCACTTCGTCGGCAGATATGTTACGCAGAGTACCAGGTCTAACGGTGACCGGCAGCGGGCGTACCAACGGCCAGAATGTGATCCTGCGTGGGTACGACAAACAAGGTGTGCTGACCTTGGTAGATGGTATCCGCCAAGGCACCGATACCGGCCATCTAAATGCTACCTTCCTCGATCCGGCGCTGGTGAAACGTATCGAAGTGGTCCGTGGGCCGTCAGCCCTGCTGTACGGCAGTGGCGCATTAGGCGGGGTCATTGCTTATGAAACCGTTAACGCCGCCGATCTGCTGCTGCCGGGCAACGACACGGGCTACCGGGTTTACAGCTCTGCCGCCACCGGCAATCACAGCTTCGGTCTGGGTGCCAGCGCTTATGGCCGCACCGACGATGTAGACGGTATCCTCTCTTTCGGTGCCCGTGATATCGGTAGTATCCGCCAGAGCGATGGTTTTAATGCCCCCAATGATGAAACCATCGGTAACGTTCTGGCAAAAGGCACCTGGCGCATTGATTCTACTCAATCATTGAGCGCCAATTTGCGTTACTACAACAACAGCGCGCTGGAACCTAAAAATCCACAAACCAACGATGCCTCCAGCACCAACGTCATGACGGATCGTTCTACCATCCAACACGATGCCCAACTCAGTTACCACCTTAAGCCACTCGAACAGGAATGGCTGAATGCAACGGCTCAAATCTATTACTCCGAAGTGGAGATCAATGCGCAGCCACAAGGCTCAGCAGAAGAAGGGCGTAAACAGACAACGCAAGGCGGGAAACTGGAAAACCGAACCCGTCTGTTTACCAGCAGCGCAGCGTCACACCAGCTGACTTACGGAACGGAAACCTATAAGCAAGAACAAACACCAGGCGGTGCCACAGAAAGCTTCCCACAGGCGGATATCCGTTTCAGTTCGGGCTGGCTGCAAGATGAAATCACGCTACGCGACCTGCCGGTTTCCATTTTAGCCGGCACCCGCTACGACAACTACAGCGGCAGCAGCGAGGGTTATCAGGACGTCAATGCTGATAAATGGTCATCACGCGGCGCACTCAGCATCACACCAGCCGACTGGCTGATGCTGTTTGGCTCCTATGCGCAGGCCTTCCGCGCCCCAACCATGGGCGAGATGTACAACGATTCGAAACACTTTTCGATGAATATCGCCGGCAAGACCCTGACCAACTACTGGATACCGAATCCCAATCTGAAACCGGAAACCAATGAAACCCAGGAATACGGTTTTGGCCTGCGCTTCAGCGATTTGTTGATGGCAGAAGACGAGCTGCAATTCAAAGCCAGTTACTTTGATACCAACGCCAAAGACTATATTACTACCGGCGTCACCATGGACTTCGGGTTCGGCCCTGGCGGTATGTACTGCATCAACTGTTCAACCTATTCGAAGAATATCGACCGGGCAAAAATCTGGGGCTGGGATGCCACCATGAGCTACCAGACATCGCTGTTTAACTGGGGCCTGGCTTACAACCGCACTCGTGGAAAAAATCAGGATACTCGCGAATGGCTCGATACCGTTAGCCCGGACACCGTCATCAGCACGCTAGACATTCCGGTTGCCAACAGCGGCTTCGCGGTGGGTTGGATTGCCACCTTTGCCGATCGCTCCTCACGGGTTTCCAGCTCTGGCACACCGCAAGCCGGTTATGGCCTCAATGATTTCTATGTCAGCTATAAAGGTGAGGCCCAACTGAAAGGGGTCACCACTTCAGTCGTTCTGGGTAACGCATTCGATAAAGAGTATTACGCACCGCAGGGCATCCCACAGGATGGCCGCAACGCGAAGCTATTTGTCAGTTATCAGTGGTAATTAACTAAAAGAAATCATCCGGTAGCCCTGTCCCGCAGGGCGCCGGATTATCGTTTGACATTGTCACCTGCATATAAAACCTATAGGAAGTATTTATGAGCACATCTCTCTATCAGCAGTATGTACAGGCCAAAGCAGATAACCCCGGCAAATATGCACGCGATTTAGCGGCGCTGATGGGTATTTCAGAAGGTGAACTGACTCACAGCCGCGTAGGACACGATGCAAAACGCTTGCAGGCAGACGCCCGCACGCTGCTGGCCGCCTTGGAAAACGTGGGGGAAGTCAAAGCCATCACCCGCAATACCTATGCCGTGCATGAACATCTTGGCCGTTATGAGAATCAACATCTGAACGGCCATGCCGGTTTGATCCTCAATCCACGCGAATTAGATTTACGTTTGTTCTTCAATCAGTGGGCCAGCGCCTTTACGCTCTCGGAAGAGACTCGCCACGGCGTGCGCCACAGCATCCAATTCTTCGATCATCAAGGCGATGCGCTGCACAAAGTCTATACCACTGAACACACCGACCTGGCTGCCTGGGAGGCTTTGCTGGCACAGTTCATCAGCGCCGAAAACCCGGCATTAGAGCTAGAGTCGTTGAACGCCTCAGAAACCCCCTCTCCAACCGTTGATCATGCCAGCATTGATGCACAATGGCGTGCCATGACGGATGTGCATCAGTTCTTCCAACTGCTGACTCGCAATAATCTGACCCGTCAACAAGCGTTTCGCGCCGTGGAGAACGATCTGGCTTACCAGGTTGATAATGCCTCTCTGACACAGTTACTCAACGCCGCCCTGCAAGATAAGAACGAAATCATGATCTTCGTCGGCAACCGCGGTTGCGTGCAAATTTTCACCGGTTTGATTGAGAAAGTGATGCCACATCAAGAGTGGATCAATGTTTTCAACCCACGCTTTACGCTGCACTTGATTGAAACCGCCATCGCGGAAAGCTGGGTCACCCGTAAGCCCACCAAAGACGGTTTTGTCACCAGCCTGGAACTGTTTGCTGCCGACGGTACTCAGCTTGCCCAACTCTATGGTCAACGTACCGAAGGGCAGCCTGAACAACACCAATGGCGTGAGCAGATTGCCCGCTTAATTCAAAAGGATATCGCCGCATGAGACACTGGTTGCTATCACTCCCTATCATTCTGTCGCTGAGCGCCAGCTTGCTGCCGCTCAACGCACCGGCGGCAGAACGTATCGTCACCATCGGTGGCGATGTAACAGAAATCGCCTATGCACTTGGTGCCGGTAGCGAGATTGTGGCCCGTGATAGCACCAGTCAACTGCCTCAGGCAGTGCAAAAACTGCCTGATGTGGGCTATATGCGCATGCTGAACGCCGAAGGTATTCTGGCGATGAAACCCACCCTGCTGCTGGTCAGCGAACTGGCGCAACCCTCGCTGGTGCTGACACAGGTCGCCAACAGCGGCGTTAATGTCGTGACGATACCGGGCCAAACCACACCGGCAAGCGTAGCGGCAAAAATTGACGCCATTGCCACGGCACTTCATCGGCAGGAACAAGGGCAAAAACTGGTGCAAGACTACCAGCAGCGTTTAGCCACCGTGGGTAACACGCCACTGCCCGTTAAAGTGATGTTTGTGATGAGCCACGGTGGGTTAACGCCCATGGCGGCGGGCCAGAATACCGCGGCAGATGCCATGATCCGCGCGGCCGGTGGTAACAATGCAATGCAGGGCTTCAGCCGCTATCGCCCGCTGTCACAGGAAGGGGTGATCGCCAGCGCACCGGATTTATTATTGCTCACCCACGACGGCGTGAAAGCACTGGGTGGCCAGGAAGCCATCTGGCAATTACCCGGAATAGCACTGACGCCTGCGGGTAAACATAAGCGCTTGCTCATCGTGGATGATATGGCGTTACTGGGTTTTAGCCTGGAAACACCACAAGTGCTGGCAGTATTGCGTAAAAGTATGGAACAAGCGCAATGAATGGCCGTATCCATCCGCGCCTGATGCTGAGTATCTTGTTAATGTTATTGATTATTCTGGCACTCGGCTCGGCCAATATGGGGGCATTAACGCTTTCGTTTCGCACGCTGTGGCACGCCTCATTAGACGATGCCATGTGGCATATCTGGCTGAATATCCGCCTGCCACGCGTACTGCTGGCCGTGGTGGTAGGTTGTGCATTAGCCGTTTCCGGCGCCATTATGCAAGGGTTGTTCCGCAACCCACTTGCCGATCCCAGCCTACTGGGCATCAGCAGCGGTGCCGCCCTTTGCGTCGGGCTGATTATCGTCATGCCTTTCAGCCTTCCCCCTCTACTGGCGCTCTACAGCCACATGGCCGGTGCTTTTCTCGGTAGCCTGGCGATTTCCACGATCATTTTTACCCTTAGCCGCTGGGGCCATGGCAATTTGGCTCGCCTGCTGCTGGCGGGTATTGCGATTAATGCCTTGTGCGGCGCCGCAGTTGGCTTACTGAGCTATGTCAGCGATGACCAGCAACTACGCCAGTTTTCGTTATGGAGCATGGGGAGTTTGGGGCAGGCACAATGGTCAACGCTGCTCGTTGCCGCCTCTCTGATTCTACCCGCTTGCATACTCGGGTTGTTACAGGCACGCCAACTGAATTTATTGCAGTTAGGGGATGAAGAAGCGCATTACCTGGGGGTGAATGTACAGCAAGCCAAACTACGCTTGCTGTTACTCAGCGCCGTTCTGATTGGCGCTGCCGTAGCCGTCAGCGGTGTGATCGGTTTTATCGGGCTAGTGGTGCCCCACCTTATCCGCATGCGCCTCGGGGCCGATCACCGTTGGTTGCTGCCTGGCGCGGCATTAGGAGGGGCCTGCCTACTGCTCACCGCCGATACCTTGGCCCGCACGCTGGTTGCACCGGCTGAAATGCCCGTTGGGCTGATAACCAGCCTGTTGGGTGGCCCTTACTTTCTGTGGCTGATTTTACGTCAGCGGGAGCAACGCAGTGATTGATATGAAGGCGACATCGCCCGCATTGCTGGAAGCCCGGAACCTTCACTATCATGTACAACATCAAACCCTGATTAACGATGTTTCGCTGCACATCGCCAGCGGTGAAATGGTGGCGATCATTGGCCCGAACGGGGCCGGGAAATCCACCCTGCTGCGCTTACTGGCCGGTTATCTTGCACCTTCGGGCGGCGAATGTCGGCTGTTAGGGCAAAACCTGAAGAGTTGGCAACCACAAGCACTAGCCCGCACACGTGCCGTGATGCGTCAATACAGCGATCTGGCTTTCCCGTTTAGCGTCAGTGAGGTGATCCAGATGGGCCGTGCGCCTTACGGTACTGCGCAAGATCGGCAGGTACTGCAAGAAGTGATGGCGCAAACGGGCTGCCTGGCACTGGCACAACGTGACTACCGCGCCCTGTCCGGCGGTGAGCAACAACGGGTACAACTGGCCCGGGTGCTGGCGCAGCTGTGGCAACCTGAACCGACGCCGCGCTGGTTGTTCCTTGACGAACCCACATCCGCATTAGATTTGTATCACCAACAGCACACGCTGCGCCTGCTACGCCAGCTCACCCATCAAGAGCCGCTGGCCGTCTGTTGTGTGTTGCACGATTTGAATCTGGCGGCGCTGTACGCCGATCGTATTCTGCTGCTGGCGCAGGGCGAACTTGTCGCCTGCGGCCCCCCGCAAGCGGTGCTCAATGCCGAGACGCTGACCCGTTGGTATCAGGCCGATCTGGGCGTGTCTTGCCATCCAGAAAGTACCCTGCCGCAAATCTACCTACGCCAGTAGGCCACCAGATGCTGTAGGTGGGGTCTGCTTGGAAAACTATCCTATTTAGAACCAATGGTAGGCATTTTAGATGGATGTAGAGCTAACAGAATGGCAAAAGGCTGACACTATCGCTGTTGGTATTACACTTATTTCCATGCATGGAAATATTTTTAAACTAATAGGGTAATTAAAATTTCTCAAACCTCTTCGACGCTCAATATCGCCATCAGTATCAATTAGCGTCCATTTTGGCCAGCAAATAGATCTGAACATTAACCATAATGAAACGATATCTAATAAATAAAAAACATAAAATTATGCGCATAATAGGCAGCTAAATTTAGCGTTGATGACTTCGGTAATCTGCTCACTTTTGCAAGCTCACTCAGTAGAAAAAGGAATGTTTACCGTACCTTAAAGTAAAGTCTATAGCGTTATTTGTAGAGGCAGAAATAACCTACTATGCTTTACAGGCTAAAAAAGGCTAGCTGTCTGAATTCATGGAATCAAAATAATTCAATAAAATCGGCGTGGTACGGCCAAGGTTTTAGCAACAGTAAACTACATTCTGAATGTCTAAATCCATAATGCAGCAGGAAAGTGCCAAAAAAGGAATTAATATGAATAAAGTGATGCTGAGTTTGTTCGAGGTACGCAAAAGAAAACAAAATAATACTACCTACAGTGCCAAGATTCTGGGAATAGCTTTGATAGCAACAATCTGGAGTGGTGCCGTTGTCGCTGAGGAGACGGAGAGAACACGTAGCAATATTTCATGCGCGTTCGAAAACCAGGAAGCTTTTGCTATCCAACCCCAAAAACCATGGGTTGTGACAGCTATTGAAACGGTTGCCGATGAATCTGGTCACCAGGCTAAAATGTGGGCCGGATATGCAACCAACCCATCAATTGCCGAATACGGTGATACTAAATATATCGGTTATTTCGATGAAAATAAGGAATTTACCGTCGCTAAACGTACCGCTCACGAGGTGAGTTGGACGATCATACCGATGGGGGAAAAGCTTGAACATGATTCACACTCCAACGTTGCGATGGCTGTAGATACGAATGGTAATCTGCATGTCGCTGCTCGTTTGCGTTTTTCCGACAAGCTTAATTATTGGGTAACAACCACTCCCGGTGAACTCTCAACGCTGACTCGTACAGGCATGATCCCGCAGTGGAAAGATAAGGATAAGTCTTTTGAAGCATGGGTGAGTTACCCTACATTCTATACGGGCGAGAATGGACAGTTGTTCTTCCGTTACCAGAATGGCTTGCCTGGAGCTGCCTATACCAATATTTATCAGTTTAACGCAGCGAAACGCGTTTGGGAGTTATGGGATCCGAAGACTGAATACCAAGGCCTGGCAAAGGTTTTTGGTGGGTGGTATACAAATCCATCCAAAAGTGCCTACCCTAGCGTGCCGAAAAAAGGGCCGGATGGTCGCTATCATATGATCTGGACCTGGCGTGGTGGTGAGAGTGCTGATTCAAACTCTGAAATCCACTATGTTGTCAGTGACGATATGCATGTTTGGCAAAACGTTAAAGGTGATGTTGTATCAAACATCGCTTTTATGTACGGAGATACGCGCACAGTGGTCGATCCTATTCCAATGGGTGGGGGGATGCTGAACAATAGCGGAATGGGTCTGGGTTTCGACGCTGAAGGCAGGCCTGTTGTATCTTATTTTAAATACTCTTTTGACAATAATGAAAAAACCACGCAGTTATTTATAGCCCGCCCCAGCGGCTCAGCCACAGGCAATGGCTGGATATTGAAACAAGTCTCTGCGTGGACTGGCCGATATGACCTTGCAAACAATATTGTTGACTCCGGTTTTCTTGATACTCATGAAGGCGCTAAACCCATAGGGAATTACCTCGGTATCCAATACATGTGTCAGTTTAAAGTACACATGCTTTATTTGGATCCAATAACGGGTGAGCGCGTTGCCGATATTCCCGTGCCGGTAAATAACACCATGCCTGCGGATATTGAGAAGTCAGCTTTTGCTCCTGGAAACTTTATTTGGACACAGCTTGTCTTTACAGAGGATTCGACAGAAACCAAAGCAGTATTGCTTAAATGGGAAGCAGGGCCGTATGTCATCAATGGTGATACCAACGTGTCTTGGACATACCCACTGGAAGGATCTCCTGTTACCGTTGCTTCCATAGAGCGTAAATAACTCGCCACCACTGGCCAAAACAGAGCTTGGCCAGTGGTGTATAAATAACTCAAAGGCAATATCTCGTTAAAACGAAAGGGGAACCAGATTAATGAATCACCTATCGCCATTGCGCACCGTTGATGTCAACCTGTACAAAAACAGGTTTAGCATAAGATCCGTTTTCCAAGCGGCTCCCTAGGTTGGTAAGGCCGCGGAACATCAAAGAGCAGCATACCCACCCAAGATCATGAACACGCCAACCGTTTTTTGCAGATCCATTCCCTACCCGCAGGATTTCAACGGTATAATCAACCATCAACGCTGCACTAAATGAGAACACCCGCAGCCAAAATCATTTACTGAGACGGAAAATCTATGGTTCGAGTGATCGCCGTATCCAACCCTCGTTTGGCACAGGCCTTTGTCGATTACATGGCAACACAAGGCATCAAGCTTGAGGTCCACAATACCGGCGAGGCAGCAGAAATCTGGCTGGCTGATAATGCTCATCTGGAACAGGTGCAGCATGAGTTGCACCTGTTCCAGCGCGATCCCCTCAACCGCCGCTATCAGGCGGCAAGCTGGCAAGCTGGTAATACCGAGGCGGGTTTGCACTACCAGCAATTCTCTTATCTGCACATTATCCGCAGCAAAGCCGGGCCGCTGACGCTCACGGTTATCTCACTGTGTATTCTGGTGTATATCCTGATGCAGCTACTGGGCAATGACGTGGTAATGTACTGGCTTTCCTGGCCGCAGAACAGCTCACAATACAGCCAGCTGTGGCGCTGGTTCAGCCACGCTTTCCTGCATTTCTCGCTGCTGCACATTACCTTCAACCTGTTATGGTGGTGGTATCTGGGTGGCCCGGTAGAAAAGCGCCTCGGCACTGGCAAGCTGTTTGTGATCGCCGTCGTTTCAGCCTTTTTCAGCGGTTGGGCGCAATCTTTGTTTAGCGGCGCGCTGTTTGGCGGGCTTTCCGGCGTGGTTTACGCACTGATGGGTTACGTCTGGCTGAGCGGTGAACGTGCACCGGAACGCGGCATCAATCTGCCGCGAGGCTTGATGGTGTTCTCTGTGCTCTGGCTGGTCGCGGGCTATTTCGATATTTTAGGAATGTCGATCGCCAATGCAGCACATATAGCCGGTTTAATTTTAGGGTTATTGATGGCATTCTGGGATACGCGCCAGCGTGCGCGCAACGAACAATAACAATCAGCGACCTCTACCCCATCGTTTCAAGCGGCTGCCAATGCGTTGTGGCTTGAAAGATGGCAGGTATACCAAGCGTATTAGGGGATTAACGTGAAGCAAACGCAGCGTCATGACGCCATTATCGAATTAGTGCGTCTACAGGGTTACGTCAGTACGGAAGAGTTGGTTGAGCACTTTGACGTAAGCCCGCAAACCATTCGCCGTGATTTGAATGACCTGGCCGATAAAAACAAGATACAACGCCATCATGGCGGTGCAGCGCTCCCATCCAGTTCGGTTAATGCCACCTATAACGATCGCAAAGTGATGTGGTCAGAAGAGAAAGCGCGTATCGCCCAACGCGTCGCCAGCCAGATCCCCGATGGCGCCACGTTGTTTATCGATATCGGTACCACCCCGGAAGCCGTGGCCCATGCCTTGATGAATCATAAGAACCTGCGCGTGGTGACCAACAACCTGAACGTTGCCACCTTACTCACCGCCAAAGAGGATTTCCGCCTGATCCTGGCGGGGGGCGAAGTACGTACCCGCGACGGCGGCATCATGGGTGAGGCCACGCTGGATTTCATTTCTCAATTCCGCCTGGATTACGGCATTCTTGGCATCAGCGGCATTGATATGGACGGCTCACTGCTCGAATTTGATTATCACGAAGTGCGTACCAAACGCGCCATTATCGAAAACTCCCGCTGCGTGATGCTAGTGACCGACCACTCTAAATTCGGCCGTAACGCGATGGTTAACCTGGGCAATATGAACCTGATTGATTATCTGTTTACCGATCAGGCACCACCGCCGAGCGTGATGAAGATTATTGAACAGTACGACGTACAGTTAGAGCTCTGCTAATCCCCTTCCTCCGCCCTTTCCACTAAGGATAGGGCGGTAATTCACAATAATTCCCCTTTCAATTTATCTACCTACCGCCGCCGAAGCGTTACCTCTATCACGCAAAAATGTTTTTGTTTGGTTAACTCTTGGCTTGTTTGTTGGTTTTTGATTACAATAATGAGCGAAAACGAACAATAAAGAGCTATTTCGAACATCTGGAGGAAGTTGACGTGGAAACCAAAGACCTGATCGTTATCGGTGGCGGTATCAATGGTGCTGGCATCGCAGCAGATGCGGCCGGGCGCGGGTTATCCGTTCTGCTACTGGAAGCCCAAGATTTGGCCTGCGCTACGTCTTCCGCCAGTTCAAAACTGATCCACGGTGGTCTGCGCTACCTGGAACACTACGAATTCCGCCTGGTGAGTGAAGCATTGGCCGAACGTGAAGTGCTGCTCAAGCTGGCACCGCATATCGCCTTCCCGATGCGTTTCCGCCTGCCGCATCAGCCACATCTGCGCCCGGCATGGATGATTCGTACCGGTCTGTTCCTGTACGACCACTTGGGTAAACGCACCAGCCTGCCGGGCAGTAAAGGTTTGCGCTTTGGACCAGAATCAGTGCTGAAGCCGGAATTAAAGCGCGGTTTCGAATATTCTGATTGCTGGGTAGACGATGCTCGTCTGGTCGTCCTGAATGCGCAAAAAGTGGTGGAACATGGGGGGGAAGTTCGCACCCGCACCAAAGTTACCCGTGCCCGGCGTGAAAATGGCCTGTGGATAGTGGAAGCCACCGATATCGACAGCGGCAAAACCTCTATCTGGCGCGCCAAGGGGTTGGTCAATGCCACTGGCCCATGGGTGAAACATTTCTTTGACGATGGCCTGCAACTCAAATCACCTTACGGTATCCGTTTGATCAAAGGCAGCCACATTGTAGTACCGAAAGCGCATAACCAACCGCAGTCTTATATTCTGCAAAACGAAGATCACCGTATCGTGTTTGTTATTCCTTGGTTGGATGAATTTTCCATCATCGGTACCACCGATGTGGAATATCACGGCGATCCACAAGATGTGAAGATCGACGACAATGAAATCGCCTATCTGCTGAAAGTGTATAACGATCACTTCAAGAAACAGCTGGGCCGTGACGATATCGTCTGGACTTACTCCGGCGTGCGCCCGCTGTGCGATGACGAATCGGACTCACCGCAGGCGATCACCCGTGACTACACGCTGGATGTGCATGATGACCAGGGCCAGGCCCCGCTGCTTTCCGTGTTCGGCGGCAAACTCACCACTTACCGCAAGCTGGCCGAACACGCCATGGAGAAACTGGCGCACTACTACCCAGGCGCTGGTTCTGCGTGGACCAAAAACGGTTCACTGCCCGGTGGAGATATCGGTGGCGATCGTGACAGCTATGCCGCCAAGCTGCGCCGCCAACATGGCTGGCTGCCAGAATCGCTGGCTCGCCGCTATGCCCGCACTTATGGTAGCCATAGCGAACTGATCCTGGCTAATGTGGCTAGCTTGAGCGAGCTGGGTGAAGATTTCGGCCACGGTTTATATGAAGCGGAGCTGAACTATCTGGTGGAAAAAGAGTGGGTCGTTGAGCTGGATGATGCCATCTGGCGCCGTACCAAGCTGGGTATGTGGCTCAACGCAGCACAACAGGCGCGGGTAAAAGCCTGGCTGGCAGAACAGGCAAAAACCAAAGCACTGTCGCTGGCGTCTTAAAACACAAACCTAAAAAAGAAGGCTCAGCACGCTGAGCCTCTGCTCCCACCCAATGGCCGCTGATCCGGCCCTGAGTAACTACAACTTGATCGGCTTGATGTTCCAGATCTCGTCCGCGTACTCTTGAATAGTACGATCCGACGAGAAATAGCCCATATTGGCGATATTCAGCACCGCACGCCGCGTCCAATCGTCCTGATTGAGATACACTTCATCCACTTTATCCTGTGTATCGACGTAGCTGCGGTAATCAGCCAATAACTGGTAGTGATCGCCCAAATTAACCAAGGAATCAAACAGGTTGCTGTAGCGCTGTGGTTCCTCCGGGCTGAACACACCGGTAGCAATCTGCGTCAGTGCCTGATGCAACTCAGCATCCTGCTCAAAATACTGACGCGGGTTGTAGCCAGTACGGCGCAAATCTTCCACCTGCTCAGCGGTATTGCCGAAGATGAAAATATTATCTTCCCCGACATGCTCCAGCATTTCGACGTTAGCACCATCCAAGGTGCCGATGGTCAGCGCACCGTTAAGTGCAAACTTCATATTGCTGGTCCCTGATGCTTCCGTCCCCGCCAGCGAGATCTGTTCGGAAAGATCCGCCGCAGGAATGATCATCTGCGCCAGACTCACGCCGTAGTTAGGAATGAACACCACTTTCAGATCATCGTGCACCCGCGGATCGTTATTGATCACTTTCGCCACGTCGTTGATCAAACGGATGATCTGTTTGGCAGCGTAGTAAGCCGAAGCCGCTTTACCAGCAAAAATCACTACGCGTGGTACACGCTTGGTGTCTGGATCTTGCAGCAAACGGTTGTAGCGGGTAATCACATGCAGCACGTTAAGCAGTTGGCGCTTATATTCGTGGATGCGCTTGATCTGTACGTCAAACAGCGCGTCTGGATTCACCACTACATTGAGTTTTTTAGCAATATAGCTCGCCAAGCGCTCTTTGTTCTGGCGCTTGGCCGCCTGTACCGCCTGCAAAAAACTGGGGTAATCCACATTAGGTTTGATTTCACCGAGTTGGCTGAGATCGGTACGCCAGTTGTGACCAATACTGTCATCCAGTACTTCAGACAGTGGCCGGTTGGCCAGGCCCAACCAGCGGCGCGGCGTAACCCCGTTGGTTTTATTGCAGAAACGATCCGGGAATACCTGAGCAAAATCGGCAAACAGGGATTGCACCATCAGCTCAGAGTGCAGCGCAGAAACACCATTCACTTTATGGCTCGCCACCACCGCCAGCCATGCCATACGCACCCTGCGGCCATTGGTTTCATCAATAATAGAAACACGCGCCAACAGTTTATTGTCGTCTGGCACCACTTCCTGAACATGCTTGAGGAAATGATCGTTGATTTCAAAAATCAGCTGTAAATGGCGCGGCAGAATTTTGCCCAGCATATCGACTGGCCATGTCTCCAGCGCCTCACTCATTAGCGTGTGGTTGGTGTAGGAGAACACTTTCTCCACCACCGCCCAGGCGTCAAGCCAACTGAATTTATGCTCATCAATCAGCAAGCGCATCAGTTCAGGAATGGACAAGACCGGATGGGTATCGTTAAGGTGGATGGCGATTTTGTCGGCCAGGTTGTCGAAAGTTTTGTGCATCGTCCAGTGACGGCTGAGGATATCCTGCACCGTTGCCGACACCAGGAAATACTCCTGGCGCAGGCGCAGTTCACGCCCGGAATAGGTGGAATCATCCGGGTAGAGCACGCGCGATACGTTCTCGGAGTGGTTTTTGTCTTCCACGGCGGCAAAATAGTCACCCTGGTTGAATTTACCCAGGTTGATTTCATTACTGGCCTGAGCACTCCACAAACGCAGCGTGTTAGTAGCATCGGTGTCAAAACCCGGGATCACCTGATCATAGGCGGTGGCCACAATCTCTTCGGTTTCCACCCAGCGTGCTTTCGCACCTTCATGCTGGATACGCCCACCGAAGCGGATTTTATAGCGGGTGTTATGCCGTGGGAACTCCCAGGGATTACCGTATTCCAACCAGTAATCTGGCGATTCCATTTGCTGACCATTAATGATGTTCTGTTTGAACATGCCGTATTCGTAACGGATGCCGTAACCCCGCCCCGGCAGCGCCAGCGTAGCAAGCGAATCAAGGAAACAGGCCGCCAAACGCCCCAGGCCGCCATTGCCCAAGCCGGGATCGTTTTCTTCTTCAAGCAACTCACTCAGGTTCAGCCCCATTTCATTCAGAGCGTTTTCAATGTCCTGATAAATCCCCATAGATAACAATGAGTTTGATAATGTACGGCCCAGCAGAAACTCCATCGACAGGTAATAGACCTGCCGCACGTCCTGCGAGAGTTGGGCGCGGTTAGATCGCAGAAAACGTTCCACCATCCTGTCGCGCACCGCAAACAGCACGGCGTTAAGCCAGTCGTGCTGGGTGGCAATAGCAGGGTCTTTGCCGATAATAAACATCAGCTTATAGGCGATTGAGTGTTTCAGCGCCTCAACACTGACCGTAGGTGAGGTGTAGCTAAACGGTGAAGTCATAACAATTCGGTCCCAAGTGCGTAATTACAACAAGCGTTGATAAAGCGACAAATAATCTTTTGCCGCAACCTGCCAGCCAAAATCCAGGCTCATGGCATGGCGTTGTACATGGCGCCAATGCTTCGGCCGGCTCCACAACACCAAAGCACGCCGGATGGCATTACCCAGCGCAACGGCGTCACAATCATCAAACACAAATCCGCTGGCAGTGCCGTCTGCCAGATTCTCCAGCGCGCAGTCCACTACCGTATCGGCCAACCCACCGGTGCGGCGCACCAGCGGCAACGTGCCGTATTTCAGGCCATAAAGCTGCGTCAAGCCACAAGGCTCAAAACGGCTTGGCACCAGAATCACGTCTGCCCCACCGATAATGCGATGCGAGAACGCCTCATGGTAGCCAATCTGCACACCAACCTGCTCTGGGTAGTCAGCCGCGGCGGCCAGGAAAGCCTGCTGCAAAACGGCATCGCCGGCTCCCAACAGGGCCAGTTGCCCTCCTTGAGCCAGCAACGCTGGCAATGCCTCCAACACCAGATCCAGCCCCTTCTGGTTGGTCAGGCGGCTGACCACGGCAAACAGCGGTAATGAATCATCCACCTGTAGCCCCATGGCTTTTTGCAGATGAACCTTGTTTTTCGCCTTATCTTTCAGGCGCTCGGCGTCGTAACGCGCCACCAAACGGGTATCATGAGAAGGAGACCAGATTTGGTCATCCACACCGTTAAGAATGCCACTCAGCCTGCCTTGCCGTTGACGATCCTGTAGCAGCCCTTCCATACCGTAACCAAATTCCGACTGGGTGATTTCCCGCGCATAGGTAGGGCTAACGGTAGTGACATGATCGGCATAGAACAACCCGGCTTTCAGAAATGACATCTGTCCGTAGAATTCCAAGCCATAGACATTGAGGAATGCATGCGGTAACCACAACTCCGCCATATGGTGGGCAGAGAACAGCCCCTGATAGGCCAGGTTGTGCACGGTGAAAATAGAACGCGCCGGATAACCGTTAGCCGCCAGATAAGCGCAGGCCAGCCCTGCATGCCAGTCATGTGCATGCACCAGCTGTGGCCGCCAGTAGCGATCTGCCCCTTTCGCCAGTTCACAGGCCATCCATCCTAGCAATGCAAAGCGGCGATGGTTATCTGGATAGGCATACATCGCCTGATCGTGATACGGGCTGCCTGGCCGATCATAGAGCCAGGGCGCATCAATCAGATAAACCCCCACACCGTGATAGGTGCCAAACCGCAAAGCGACCCGGCCGACGAAAGAGTCGATCTCCGCCACCAGCACAGTATCCGGGATGCCGTTACGGATATCAGGAAAAGCCGGTAACAGCACCCGAACATCCGCCCCTTCGGCAATTTGTGCCGCCGGTAATGCACCAACTACGTCTGCAAGCCCCCCCGTTTTCAACAGAGGGAATATTTCAGAACATACGTGTAAAACCTGCATCATCACTCCTGAAATTCGGCAAAAACTCCGTTGCGAAGAGAGAGAGGGCACAGCTCACTTCGCTGCGCCCACAAGTTCTGCAAACGGAATCCCTACAGCTTTGACAACATTTCACGTGTCACCAGCACAATGCCTTCTTCTGAACGATAAAAACGTCTGCTGTCATCATCAGCGTTTTCCCCGATCACCATCCCTTCAGGGATTTGGCAAGCACGGTCAACGATGCAACGGCGCAGGCGGCAAGAGCGGCCAACGTTCACATCAGGCAATAATACTGAAGAGTCGATAGTACAGAAAGAGTTCACTCGCGCCCGCGAGAACAACACTGAATGCACCACCACCGAACCGGAAACAATACATCCCCCCGCCACCAGCGAGTTCATGGTCATACCGTGGCTACCGGAACGATCCTGCACAAACTTGGCAGGTGGCAGCGGTTCCATATAAGTGCGGATCGGCCAGGCGCGATCGTACATATCCAGTTCTGGCGTCACCGAGGCTAGATCAAGATTAGCACGCCAATAGGCATCCAACGTACCAACATCACGCCAATACGGTGGTGAATCCGAGCTGGAAGTCACACAGGAAAGAGTAAATGGATGTGCCCATGCTGCTTTCTGAGCAGTGATTTTCGGGATCAGATCCTTACCAAAATCATGGCTGGAGCCCGGCGTTGCCATATCTTCTTCCAGCAGTTGGAACAGATAATGGGCATTGAAAATATAAATGCCCATACTGGCCAGCGACATATCCGGGTCGCCCGGCATGGCTGGCGGATTCTCTGGTTTCTCAAGGAACTCCAGGATTTGGTCGTTATCATCCACCTTCATCACACCAAACTCGCTAGCCTGGCTGATCGGCACCGGAATACAGGCTACCGTACACTGCGCGCCTTTCTCCACGTGGTCGATCAGCATGCGCGAGTAATCCATTTTATAAATATGGTCGCCAGCCAGGATCACCACATATTCCGCATCGTAGCGGCGGATAATATCCAGGTTCTGATAAACCGCATCGGCCGTGCCTTTGTACCAGTCATCAGAACTTTGGCGCTGCTGGGCAGGCAGCAGATCGACAAATTCATTCATCTCTTCGTTAAGGAATGACCAGCCGCGCTGAATATGCTGCACCAACGTGTGCGAGTGATATTGGGTAATCACGCCCATACGGCGGATCCCCGAATTCAGGCAGTTCGACATAGCAAAATCAATGATGCGAAACTTACCGCCAAAATGTACGGCGGGTTTAGCACGGGTAGAGGTCAAATCTTTCAAACGCGAACCACGGCCGCCAGCCAATATCAGGGCAACGGATTTATTCGGCAGTTGGCGCGCCAACATCAGGGGGTCTTTCTTCTCAAACCTAACCATAGCTGACTCCTTTTAATTGTTCTTTTTTACCAGCACGCAAAGCGAATGCGCAGCCTGGCACCAGGCGGGTAAAACCGCCTGCGAATCGTCCTGAATAAAGGGGGCAACAGCCTGCCAGGTCCCCTCAGGTAACGTCATTTCAACGGCTTGCGGCGTGGCGTTGATCACCAGCAGCCAGCGTTGTGATAAGCGGATCTGCAAAAGCCGATCGCCCTGTTCCCACTCCTGCGCACTGAGCGGCTGCCCATGCACATTCAACCACTGCACGCTGCCGTCTCCCTCTTGCCACCAACCATCCCGCTGCAAAGCAGGAATTTGCTGGCGCAGGCGGATCAGCGCGGCAGTGTATGCGGTGAGGGAATCGTCCGCCGTAGCCCAGTCGAGCCAGGTGGTTTCGTTATCCTGACAATAAGCATTGCTGTTGCCTTGTTGACTATGTCCATGTTCATCACCAGCCAACAACATCGGCGTTCCTTGAGCCAGGAGTAACGTGGCAAGAAGCGCCCGCTGGCTGGCTCTGCGTCGTTGTATAATGGCGTTGTCAGCACTCGGGCCTTCAACACCGTGGTTATAGCTAAAGTTATGGTCACTACCATCACGGTTTCCTTCGCCGTTCAATTGGTTATGCTTCTGGTTAAAACTCACCACATCCTGCAAGGTAAAGCCATCGTGGGCCGCCAGCATATTAATGCTGGTATAAGGTGCCCGCCCACGTTGGTTGAAGACCTCGCTGGAGGCAGCAAAACGCCGGGCGAACTGACCGAGTGACAGATCGCCCTGCAACCAAAAACGGCGAATATCGTCACGAAAGTGGTCATTCCATTCGGCAAAACGGCCGGGAAACGCGCCAACCTGATAACCACCAGGGCCAATGTCCCAAGGTTCGGCGATCAGTTTGCAACGCCCCAGCGTATCGTCCGCCAACATCGCCTGAAACAGCGGTGCATCGCGGTCAAACGCCGGTGTACGGCCTAACACGGTGCCAAGATCGAAACGGAAACCGTCAACATGGCATTCGCGTACCCAAAAACGCAGGCAGTCCATCACCCACGTCACTCCTGCTGGCTGATCCAACCGCAGCGTATTACCGCAGCCGGTGGCATTAACGTAGCCACCTTCAGGTTCAAGCCAGTAATAACTTGGATTATCGATGCCACGCAGTGATAGCGTTGGCCCATCGATATCCAACTCTGCGCTGTGGTTGAACACCACATCGAGAATCACTTCAATCCCTGCTTTATGCAGCGCCTTCACCGCGTCGCGGAGTTCGCGTAACGGCGTCATACCGGTTCTCAGGCTGGCATAGCGGTTATCCGGCGCATAAGGCGCCAGCACGTTGTACCCCCAGTAATTGATCAATCCCAGGCGCTGCAAACGCGGTTCAGTGGTGTGCTGCTGCACCGGCAACAGCTCAAGCGCCGTAATACCCAGACGCTTGAAATAGGCAATCATCACCGGGTGCCCAAGAGCAGCAAAGCTGCCGCGTAATACCGGCGGAATGTCTGGATGCAGCAACGTCAGCCCACGCACATGGGCTTCGTAGACCACCGTCTTGCTCCATGGCGTTGCCGGGGGTCGATCGTCTTCCCAATCGTAGCGCTCGTCGATCACAATGCATTTCGGCATCAGCGGCGCGCTGTCCTCAGAGTCCGGTTGGTCATAGCCCCCGTGCAGATACAGATGATCAGCGACCGGCCCTTCAACCGCACGGGCTGCCGGGTCAAGCAACAGCTTGTTGGCGTTGAACCGTAGCCCTTGTTGCGGCTCGAACGGGCCATGCACCCGGAAACCATAACGCTGCCCCGGCTCGCCTCCCGGCAAGTAGCCATGCCAGATATCACCGCTGCGAGCAGGCAATGGCAAACGAGTTTCACGGTGTTGTGCATCGAACAGACACAATTCCACCTGCGTAGCATGCGCAGAAAACAGGGTAAAATTGATGCCGTTACCGTCGTAATGCGCACCTAAAGGCGCGGCGGTACCAGGCGTCAGTACAATCATCACACCTCCCGCAACAGATAAACCGTTGCCAACGGTGGCACCATCACGCTAATCGAATGCTCACGGCCATGGCTATTGATCGGTTCCGCAATCACACGCCCCTGATTCCCGCTATTACTACCGTGGTAATGATGCGAATCAGTATTGAGGATTTCCTGATATTCTCCATGGCGGGAAACGCCAATACGATAATGATGGCGCGGCACCGGGGTAAAGTTGCTGATGGCAATCAGCTCATTGCCCTGCGAGTCATAACGCGCAAAAGCAAACACCGAGTTATCATGATCATCCACCACCAGCCATTCAAACCCGCCGGGTTGATAATCACGCTCATACAATGGGGCCTGATTCTGATAACAATGGTTAAGATCGCGAACCAGACGCTGGACGCCATGATGCCAACCATCTGCGCCTTCCAGCAGATGCCAATCCAGGCTGGAATCGAAATTCCATTCACGCCCCTGCGCAAATTCGCTGCCCATAAACAGCAGCTTTTTGCCAGGATGCGCCCACATAAAGCCGTAATACGCCCGCAGGTTGGCGAATTTTTGCCAGGCATCGCCTGGCATACGATCCAGCACGGAGCATTTACCATGCACCACTTCGTCGTGGGAAATCGGTAACACGAAGTTCTCGGTGTAGGCATACAGCATGCCGAACGTCATCAGGTTGTGATGGTATTTGCGGTGTACCGGATCACATTTCATATAATCCAGCGTGTCGTGCATCCAGCCCAGATTCCATTTGTAATGGAAGCCTAAACCGTTGGCTTCCGGTGGCAATGTCACTCCTGGATAATCAGTCGACTCCTCCGCCAGCGTCACCGCCCCAGGCCACTCTTTGCCCAACGTCTGATTGGTGTAACGCAGGAAGGAAATAGCCTCCAGATTCTCTTTACCACCGTAGTAGTTCGGCACCCATTCACCTTCGGCGCGGCTGTAGTCACGGTAGATCATTGAAGCCACTGCATCGACACGCAATCCATCGATACCGAAACGTTCCAGCCAATAAAACGCATTGCCTGCCAAATAGTTACGCACCTCATGGCGGCCATAGTTGTAAATCAGCGTATTCCAGTCCTGATGGAACCCTTCCCGCGGATCGGCATATTCATATAGCGCAGTACCGTCGAAGTTCGCCAACCCGTGAGCATCGCTGGGGAAATGCCCCGGCACCCAGTCAAGAATCACGTTAATCCCGGCCTCATGAGCCGCAGCCACAAAGGCTTTGAATTCCGCAGGCGTACCAAAACGGCGCGTAGGCGCATATAGCCCCAGCGGTTGATAACCCCAACTGCCATCAAACGGATGTTCGTTAATCGGTAACAGCTCGATATGGGTAAATCCCATCTCTTTGACGTAAGGAATTAACTGCTCGGCCAATTCCTGATAACTGAGCCAGAAATTGTTGTCGGTATGGCGACGCCATGAACCAAGATGCACTTCATAAATTGAGATTGGGCGATCAAAATCATTAGCCCGCTGTCGCTCTGGCGTATTCTTTACCACTTCCGGCAAAGGTGTAATCAATGACGCCGTATCTGGCCGCATCTGCGCTTCAAAAGCGTAAGGATCGGCTTTCAACTGAATATTGCCGTAGCAATCAATGATCTCGTATTTATACAATTGCCCGGCTTTTACACCCGGTAAGAACAACTCCCAAATCCCATTTTCTCTGCGCAGACGCATTGGATGACGCCGGCCATCCCAGAAGTTGAACTCGCCCACCACAGAAACACGCTGCGCATTGGGTGCCCATACCGCAAAGCTAACACCTTCCACATTATCCAGCACCCCAGGGTGCGCGCCCAACCGTTCATAAGGCCGCAGGTGGGTGCCCTCTGCCAGCAGCCAACTGTCGATCTCCTGCAACAAAGTGCCAAAACGGTAGGGGTCTTCGAGGATTTGCTGATGATCGCGCCAGCTAACGTCTAGCTGATAGCGAAAAAGATTCTTACGGCGCGGCACAATGGCGCTGAAAAACCCTCGGCTATCATCACAATTGAGCTGCACCAAGCGTTTGCTGGTTTTGCTATCCACCAGCCACACCGTGCCAGCATCTGGCAACAGTGCACAGATCTGCAACCCACTCTCTGTTACATGCATCCCCAAAAGAGAAAAAGGGTCGGCATAATGGCCAGCAATAATCTGATTAATCACGTCACGGTTGGGAAGTACAAACATGGCATTCTTCCTTAAATTAAGAGCATGACTCTTAAGAGGTTACACCAACTGAAAAGCGGTTCTTGTGTCTATCATGCAATTCATTTAATACATAAAGCGTGATTTCGGTCGGTTATTGATTAATCTATCTCTTTCAAAACCGTAGCTTCGCTCTTTATGCTTATTTTTTAGGCTAATCTTCACCATTTAATGTGAATTTATTCGCCAACCCATTAAGCGTAGCCAATGTCTGTTAAAAACATTGCCGATTACAAAGGAAATTTTTTCATTAAGAAAATCGCGGGCCAGACAGCCCTGTTGCCACGCTGCCAGCTTGATGGCATGCGTGTTACAAATGTGACGCACTCTCCTTCCGGCACTTTTATTCATCGTAGGCTCAGCGAATAAGAAATGTTGAAAATGAGGTGTTAAAGGGCCAACAGGAGCCAGCTCTCAGAAAGTTCAGATTATACCTGGCATCTTCCAGGCTACAGCGCTGTTGGCCACATGCGGGTTTAGGTTTAAAGCAGGATATTCTGCTATCGAGAATTTTTACAATGGAGGTTTTATCTATGGAAGATTCAGCCAGCATCGGCGTCAACCGAGGGCATCTTACATTCAATGGGGAAGGTGACAATATCCGGGGTTCACGTAATTACAGCCGCATGATTCATTATCCTAACCGTGATATCTCTGGCGTAACCATCGGCCGAGGTTATGATATGGGAAATCGGTCGCAATCAGAAATTTTCTCAATAGGAAGATACGATGAAAAAATTAATGGCTGTTGTGTTGATCTGCGCACCGTTCTTATCTAATGCTGACCAAAGTACCAACGCGACTATTGAAAATTTGCTGGCCCAAGATCCCTCTGCATGCCAAGGTATAACGCTTGATAATAATTATCCAGGGCTCTTGGATTGCATTACAAAGCTCTCTAGAAACTCAGAAAAAAAGCTGGCGGACAGATTAATCGAAATAAGGCGGGAATTGACTATTCTTGGGGATGCCGAATATGCGGCAGCATTTGAAACTGCACAAAAGTCTTGGGAAATTTATAAAGCTAACTCTTGTGCATACATCACAACAGGGATGGATCGGCAAGGCAGCGCTTATCAGTTTCAGTTTAATTTTTGCAACGCTTCGGAGAATAACCGACGACTAGATACTCTCAAAGAAGAACCCTCAACGAGTTAATTTTAAAACCTCAAACGGTAAAATAGTGAAAACAAAAAATACTCGCTAATGATTCATAAAATAATCTTTTTATCACATCCATACCTTCCAGGTATTTTAATCACAGCTTCAGCTGTTAGCTTCGCCATGAATTTAATATTTTTACTACTTCAGTTAAAATCTGATTCGTTAAGCTTGGTAAGGGGAAACCTGCCCCTTACCCTTTCTTATTTATCTGGAGCGTTTGCACTTAGCACCCGGTAACAGTTCGCCTGTCCCAAGCGGCTGCCATGCCCCTTGTCACTGCCTATTACCACAATTTTAAAGCAGAATACGCAGCATACGGCGCAGCGGTTCAGCGGCTCCCCATAACAGCTGATCGCCAACGGTAAACGCAGAGAGATAATCCGGCCCCATATTCAGCTTGCGCAGGCGGCCGACCGGCGTATTCAGCGTGCCAGTCACCGCCGCAGGCGTTAACTCACGCATGGTCACTTCGCGATCGTTCGGGATCACTCGCACCCAATCGTTGTGCGCTGCAAGCATTTGTTCGATCTCCGGCAGCGGCACATCCTTTCTCAGCTTCAGAGTAAATGCCTGGCTATGGCAACGCAGTGCACCCACGCGAACACATAAGCCATCGACAGGAATAATGGCAGAGGTGTTGAGGATCTTGTTGGTTTCCGCCTGGCCTTTCCACTCTTCGCGGCTCTGGCCGTTGTCTAACTGCTTATCGATCCACGGGATCAGGCTGCCAGCCAAAGGAACACCAAAATTATCGGTCGGCAACTTGCCGGAACGAGTCGCTTCAGTGACCTTACGCTCAATGTCCAGAATAGCCGAGGCTGGATTCTGCAACTCTTTCGCCACGTCAGCATGCAACATCCCCATCTGAGTCAGCAATTCACGCATGTGCCGCGCACCGCCGCCAGATGCTGCCTGATACGTGGCCACTGATGCCCACTCCACCAGATTATTGGCGAACAGGCCACCCAATGACATCAACATCAGGCTGACCGTGCAGTTACCTCCAACAAATGTCTTGATCCCTTTATTCAGCCCTTCCTGAATCACCTTGTGGTTCACCGGGTCAAGGATGATAATGGCGTCATCCTGCATACGCAGCGAGGAAGCAGCGTCGATCCAGTAGCCATTCCAGCCGGTTTCACGCAGCTTTGGATAGATTTCATTGGTGTAATCACCGCCTTGGCAGGTAATAATAATATCGAGTGCGCTCAATGCCTCAACATCATAGGCATCCTGCAACGTGCCCTGTTGGCCGCCGAAGGCTGGTGCAGCAGCGCCGTGCTGCGAAGTGGAGAAAAATACCGGGCGAATGGTGTCAAAATCGCGCTCTTCCGCCATGCGTTGCATGAGAACCGAGCCAACCATACCGCGCCAACCGATGAAACCAACGTTTTTCATAATTTACAGTCCTGCCTTGGAGGATAATTAAGTGGTGTGCAATATCTCTCCACCTTACAAAATGTCGGCGCAGGCTCAAAGTTAATTTATTCGATAGCTGAGCGATTCTCAGCAATCCTTCTTATAGCTAGATGTATAAGTAAGGACAATGGGCATATTTTTCAGATGTAGAGGTAATGATGACAGAGATGATTTCGGCCACAGTGCTGTTGTTTTTAATCATGGACCCGCTGGGCAACCTGCCGATTTTCATGTCGGTGCTCAAACATCTGGAACCTCGCCGCCGCCGAGTTGTGCTGATCCGTGAATTGTTGATCGCATTGCTGCTGATGCTGATTTTTCTGTTTGCCGGTGAACGTATTCTGGCGTTTCTCAATCTGCGCACTGAAACCGTGTCGATCTCCGGTGGGATTATCCTGTTCCTGATCGCCATCAAGATGATTTTCCCCTCTCAAGAGGGAAACAGCACCGGCCTTTCTGTCGGGGAAGAACCCTTTCTGGTGCCGCTCGCCATCCCGCTGGTGGCTGGGCCTTCAATTCTGGCTTCGCTGATGCTGCTTTCACACCAGTATCCCAATCAGTTATCACATCTGGTCGTGGCGCTATTGATTGCCTGGGGGCTGTCTGCGGCAATCTTACTGATGTCGAACCTGTTCCTGCGCCTGCTCGGCAGTAAAGGGGTGAGTGCGTTGGAAAGACTGATGGGGTTGATTCTGGTGATGCTCTCCACCCAAATGTTTTTGGACGGCATCAGAGCCTATATGAAACTGTAGCCGCGAGGAGTGCAGCGCTCTGCTGCACTCCTATTGCTAACGCTTAGATCACCATTGCCAACAGCAGGCAACCAATCAGGCCGCAGACTGAAATAATGGTTTCCAATACCGACCAGGACTTGATGGTTTCCATAATGGTCAGGTTGAAATACTCCTTGAACAACCAGAACCCCGGATCGTTGACGTGAGAGAAAATCACGCTGCCAGAACCCACGGCAATCACCATCAGCTCTGGGCTAACGCCCGTGGTGGCAATCAATGGCGCAACAATACCACCTGCGGTAATCGCCGCGACGGTGGCAGAACCCAACGCAATACGCAATATTGCCGCAATCGACCAGGCCATCAGGATTGGTGAAACGGTGCTGCCCTCCATCATGCTGGCAATGTATTTCTCAACCCCACTGTCCACCAGCACTTGCTTGAACGCACCACCACCACCGATGATCAACAGCATCATGGCAATGATTTTGATGGATTCAGTGACCGTTGCCATCACTTCATCCATACTGCGGCCACGGTTCAGGCCGAAGGTGAAAATGGCAATCAATACCGCAATCAGCGTTGCCATCACCGGATCGCCAAAGAACTCCGCGTAGGGCAGAATAGCGTGGCCTTTTGGCAGCACCATTTCCGCCACCGCGCGCAGCGCCATCAAAATAACCGGCACCAGCGAAGTTGCAACACTGACGGCAAAACCGGGCATTTCTTCTTCGGTAAAGGTTTTCGGGTTATACAGCCCTTCAGGAATCGGTTTATCGATGCCTTTCAGGAAACGGGCATAGACCGGGCCCGCCAGAATGACGGTTGGGATCGCCAGCAACGTACCGTACAGCAAAGTTTTACCCATATCAGCATGAAAAATGGTGGCAATCGCGGTCGGGCCTGGGTGCGGCGGCAAGAAACCGTGGGTCACAGAAAGTGCCGCGGCCATTGGCACCCCGACATACAACAGCGGAATTCGCGCAGAGGCAGCGATAGTAAATACCAGCGGCAACAGCAGGACGAAGCCTACTTCATAGAACAAAGCGAAACCCACGGTAAAACCGGTTAGCACGATTGCCCATTGAATATGCTGTTTGCCGAACTTGTCGATCAGGGTAGTCGCGATGCGCTGTGCCCCACCGCAATCTGCCAGCAGTTTACCCAGCATCGCACCGAACCCCATGATCAGCGCCAAGCCCCCCAGCGTGCCGCCGACGCCCGCCTTGATAGAGGTGATGACTTTATCCACTGGCATTCCCTGCATGACACCAACCGCCAGCGCGACCAGAATCAGCGAGATAAACCCGTTCAGTTTTAAGCGGATCATCAGCAGCAGTAGCATGGCTACGCCGACTGCAACAATCACTAATGGCATACTTTTTCTCCAACTATTTTTTTATCGCTTAACCTCTTCGCAGAACCGGCTAAAGAGGGTGTTTTGTTTTAGTTTTACGCCCCTTTGCAGCTAGATACCCAATGGATTTCAAGATGCAGGTAGGCGGCAAGTGAGCGAGTCCCTGGGCATAACCAACTTGAGTGCGATTGAATACAGACGACGGGTCTATCATTTGTGATGATAGTCACACCTCCATTTGTTACCCGTATCATGATACCGGTAACATGATAAGATTCGGAACTATAGACCCAGGCAAAATTCTTATTCTGAGATAGAGATCAAACTTATGGCGGGAAAAAGCATCATCCTAATGGGCGTCTCCGGCAGTGGCAAATCAACGATTGGCGCGGCTGTCGCACGGGAAATCCAGGCAAAATTCATTGATGGCGACGATCTGCATCCACGCGCCAATATCCAGAAAATGGCCAGCGGGCAACCGCTGAATGACCAAGATCGAACGCCTTGGCTGCAACGCCTCAATGATGCGGCCTACAGCCTGAACCACAAAAATGAAACCGGGATTATCGTCTGTTCCGCGCTGAAACGCCGCTATCGCGATTTGTTGCGCAAAGACAACGAAAACATGGTGTTTATTTACCTCAAGGGTAGTTTCGATGTGATTCTGGCACGCCTGAAAGCACGCTCTGGGCATTTTATGCCAAGCGATCTGCTGAAAAGCCAGTTTGAAGCCTTGGAAGAACCTGGAACCGATGAGAAAGATGTCATCAGTATTGATATCGATACGAATATCGAAAGCGTGGTCAGCCGTTGTGTGGCTGCATTAAAGCAATAGATAAACTAAGGGCGCAAACCAATGCGCCCGGTTTCAGATACTGCCGCCGGGGATCACGGTGAAACCGACATCAACCATGCGTGGGCCAACCGTTTCACCGCGCAAACGTGCCAGCAGGCGTTCTGCACCAATTTGCCCCATCTGCTCACGCGGCGTCAGCACGCTCGCCAGCTTCGGCACCATCACCTGGCCGATATCATGGCCGTGGAAACCGGCAATCGCCATATCCTGTGGGATCGCAAGCCCCTGACGCTGGCACTCAAACGCGGCACCAATCGCCAAATCATCGTTAGTGCAAAAAATACTGTCAATCTGCGGATAATCGCGCTGCGCCTCCAGCAACAGCTCACCACCGGCGGAATAGGAAGAAGAACGCGCGGTCATGATACTGCGGGGTTCAAGCCCGGATTCACGCATCGCCTGTTCATAACCCTGCTGTTTGATAATGGTTCGTTCATCCTGGCGCGCGCCGAGATACACCACATGGCGATAACCGCGAGCGATAATATGCTGGGTCATCTGGCGGGCGGCTTCAAAGTTGTTGAACCCGACTGCCAGATCGATGCACGGTGATACGCAGTCCATCAGCTCTACTACCGGGATGCCTGCCACTGCGATCATCTTTAACGTGCGTGGAGTGTGATGGCGTTCGGAGAGAATCAGCCCATCAATGTTGTAAGACAGCAAGGAGGTCAGACGTTCTTCCTCACGCTCCGGTAGATAACCATAGTGCGCCAGCATGGTCTGATAATTATGCGCATCGGTCACACTTTCAATGCCACGCAGCACTTCGGCAAAAACCTGGTTGGTCAGCGATGGCAGCAACACACCAATAGCACGGCTGGTCGAATTGGAAAGAATATCTGGGGCACGGTTGGGGATATAGCCAAGCTCATCCAGAGCCACCGCAATTTTCTGCTGCAAAGCGGCAGAAACCTGATCGGGGTTACGCAAATAACGGCTTACCGTCATTTTAGTGACGCCAACCTGATCTGCAACATCTTGGAGCACTGGCCGTTTTTTCTTCATTATCAATGAACTGGCTAACCGTGAATGGGTAGCCAGTTTAGCAAAAAAAACCACAAGCTGATATTGCTGCTAAGGAAAAGGGTTCAGCACGCTGAACCCTGACTCAATTATACCGGCGGCAAATCGAACAACAATATTTCGCTTTCTGCATCGGCATGAATCGACAGCGCCGTTTCATCCCACACCGCAAACGCATCGCTGGCACCGGCTTGGTGGCCGTTGATAGTAATATTGCCGTGCACTACCTGAACCCAGACTCGGCGGCCTGCCTGGATCGGGTAAACCGACTGCTCATCTTTTTTCAGCGCCCAGCGCGACAGCGTCATATCCTGGAACACTTTCAGCGAACCTTCACGGGCATCCGGTGACAGCACCAGTTGGCGCCCCTGCGGTGCATCAAACATACGCTGTTCATAGCGCGGCGCCAGCCCAACCTGCTCTGGGATAATCCAGATCTGATAAAGATGCAGTGGCCGATCATGATTAGCATTGTACTCAGAATGACGAATCCCGGTTCCTGCACTCATGATCTGGAACTCACCGGCATGAATCTGCTCTTTATTCCCCATACTATCCTGATGTTCTACTGTGCCACTCAGCACATAGGTCAGAATCTCCATATCTTTATGCGGGTGCGTACCAAACCCTTGGCCTGCATCAATCACATCTTCATTAATCACACGCAGTGCCGAAAACCCCATAAAATCAGGATCGTAGTAGTCTGCAAATGAGAAGGTGTGCCAGCTATCCAGCCAACCATGATTGGCGTGACCGCGATCTTTTGCTTGACGTAAATAAATCATATTCAATTCTCCTCAATGTTTTTTACAGTCTAGTCCTGGCAGCAGAATAAGAAAGCGTAAAAATCTCATCCCTCTGTTCAAGAAATCAGACAGAGTTTTCGGGAGAATCGTGGAGAAGTGCGTTGAATCAGCAAGCAAAAATGGGCAAAAAAAAAGCCAGCACCCGAGCTGGCTAAATAAACACTGGAAGCAATGTGAGCAATGTCGTGCCTTCAAGCGACAGTATCAAAGGTTGATGCTCTCCCTTGAACGCATGACAATAATAATCATTATCATTCGCACTTGTAAAGCGTTTTTTTTGAACTTACGAAAATGCCTAACCATGCTGGTTCAAAGGCCTGCCGTTTCACGGATATAGCGGCGTGCTTTCACCGCGTACTCAAACGGGTTGGCGATTGCCGGATCCTGCTCAGCTTCTACCACCATCCAGCCGCGATAACCCTGTTCATCCAGCAGTTTAAATACTGGGCGAAAATCGATTACGCCATCCCCCGGCACGGTAAAGGTGCCTTTTTTCACCCCATCAAGAAAACTCAGTTGCTTGGCCTTCACTTCGGCAACCACATCATCACGCACATCTTTCAAATGCACATGATTGATACGCGGCAGATATTTTTCCAGGATCGCCAACATTGCCTGCTGGCTCCCTTCGGAGTAGTAAGCGTGCCCGGTATCAAACAACAGATAAACATCCTTATTCACCATGTTCATATACCGGTCGATCTCTTCCGCCGTCTGGATACCGGTGCCCATATGGTGGTGCAGGCACACCTGCATGCCTTTACTGGCCGCAATCTTCGCCAGTTCGTTGTAGCCCGCAGCAACGCGCTGCCACTCTTCATCACTAAAGCAGGGTTTCTCTGCAAACACACTTTTGCTGGTGCCCTGAATACTGCGGCTTTGCTCAGAACAACCGATTACCTTCGCGCCCATGGCATGCAGGAAATTCATATGATTAACAAATTCATCAATGGTTTTTTCTTGCAGACCATCGGCAAAGAAGGTGCTGAACCAGGCATTGCAAATCTGGATACCACGAATATCCAGCATCGGTTTCAGTACCTTGGGATCGCGCGGGTATTTGCTGCCCACTTCACAACCGGTAAAACCCGCCAATGCCATTTCGCTCACGCACTGCTGGAAAGTGTTTTCTTTCCCTAACTCAGGCATATCGTCATTCGTCCAGCCTATCGGGGCGATGGCCAGTTTTACGTTATCTTGATTCATTTTCAGCCTCAGTAATTGGTGAATATCCACGAGCCTGCACCGCTCTACTCCTTTATTGGCCGTAAAAACCGGGCCGCGCAGGTAATGCCACCGGCACCACTTCCCCACTGAGTTGGGCAGCAATACAGGCATCTGCGGTTACTGCGGCGGCATAGCCATCCCAGGCGGAAGGGCCGGTCAGTTGGCCTGCCAGGACATCATTGATAAAGCTTTGCAGTTCAACGTCATAAGCATCAATAAAACGCTCTTTCCAATCGGTCAGGATTTCTGTGGAAAGCTTGGCACCGCTGCGCATTTGCACAGAAGAAGGTTCCGGTAATTTTGCAATACCGGTTTCACCGACAATTTCGCACTGAATATCGTAGCCGTACTGGCAGTTAACAAAAATCTCCACGTCAATGCGGGTGCCTTTGGCGGTTTCAAGCAGCACAATCTGCGGATCTTTAAGGTGAGAATATGCTTTAGAAGATTTACGCGGAAAGATGACTTGCACAGAAACATACTCATCATCCAACAACCAACGTAGTACATCGATTTCGTGGATCAGGGTATCGGTAATCGCCATATCCGTCGTGTAGGCTTCGCCAACCGTCGGGTTACGGTGTGCGCAGTGCAGCATCAGCGGCTCACCGATTTGCCCGCTGGTTAATACCTGTTTCAATGCGCGATAGCCCTGGTCATAGGGGCGCATAAAACCCACCTGCACCAGACGTTTACCGTATTTAGCCTCGGCCTCAACGATGTTTTTACACCCCTGCGCGGTCACCGCCAGCGGCTTCTCACAAAATACCGGTTTACCCGCAGCAATGGCGGCAAGCACAAACTCCTCATGGCTCGGCCCCCATGAGGTCACCAGCACCGCCTGCACATCGGTAGCCTGGATCAGTTCATGACCATTGGCGTACACTTGCGCATCCAGATTCAGTTCATTGACTACCTTGGCCGCGTTATCACGGTTAATATCATTCACCGCAACGATACGGCCACCCTGTAACACCTGACTGCAACGGCGAATATGATCTCTGCCGATGGCTCCAGTACCAATAACCCCAATGTTCAATGTCATTTTCGCTATCCTCATGGATATATTTACGGCAGACGCAAGGTCTGGGAATGTTAATAGTCACGGGCTTTAGCAATGTTTTCTTGCTGCTTACGAGTGATGGCGACAATTTTTTCATTTGCGGCCACTTGGGCCCCACCTACGCGCCACCAGCTGAGATAGTTGTGCACCATGGTTTTTGGCAACACTTTGATATCCAGCAGGGTAGAAACCTGCTGTTTGCGGGCATCGCCCAGCGCCTCGATTAACTGCTGTTCATCGGTCACGCTGTAGGTTTTGCAACCGTAAGCCGCCGCCAGCATGGCAAAGTTTACCGGCACCAGTCCGCCATCCAGTTTGCTACCCTGCGGGTTGCGGAAGCGGAATTCGGTGGTGTAACTGCCCATGCCGTTACCCATTTGCAGATTGTTGATGCAGCCATTGGCCATGTTGTCGAACAGCAATACGTTGATTTTGCAGCCTTCTTGAATTGAAGTGACCAGTTCGGAATGCAGCATCATGAACGAACCATCACCGACCATGGCATACACTTCACGCTGCGGTTCGGCGAGCTTCACCCCTAAAGCGGCGTTAACTTCATAGCCCATGCAGGAATAACCATATTCCACGTGATAACCGCGCTCACTGCGGTTCTGCCATACACGCTGCAAATCACCCGGCAGGCTGCCAGCGGCGGCCACAATGATGCCGTCTTGCGGCAGATGCTGATTCAGCACCCCTAACACACGGCTTTGAGTCAACACCGAACCGGTTTTTTCAATAAATTCAGCAAACACGCGTTCACGATCGAGAGAATCGTCGATTTCTGGCACAAAACCTGCGCCGGTATAGTGCACCTGGTAAACCCGTGCGGTTTCTTTCTGCTGCTCACCAAGCGCATGGCCGATGGCATCACCCCAGCCTGAACGATAGCCGGCCTGTTCCAGCAATTTACTCAAGGAATCCAGCGCTTCACGGGCATCAGCCAACACCTGTACTCCATCCAGTTTGCCCGCATCAAACGCACTGACGTTAATATTAAGAAAGGCAACCTCTGGGTGCTGAAACAGCCACTTTGATGAGGTGGTAAAATCGGTATAACGCGTGCCAACGCCAATCACCACATCGGCCTGTTTTGCCAGCTGGTTTGCCGCCAGGCAGCCCGTTTCGCCGATCCCCCCCACGTTGTAAGGGTGATCTGAGGGCACCGCCCCTTTTCCGGCCTGAGTTTCTGCAAATGGAATATGAAACTGTTCAGCAAACTGCTGCAAAACCTGCCCTGCCAGTGAGTACTGTACGCCACCGCCACAAACCAGTAGCGGCTTGCGCTTGCCCACCAACAGCGCTAACGCATCGGCCAACATGCCTGCGGTTGCCGGGCGGCGATCAAGGCGATGTATCCGTTTCTGGAAAAAATAGTCCGGGTAATCGTAGGCTTCCCCCTGCACGTCCTGCGGTAAGCACAGCGTGACGGCCCCGGTCTCTGCCGGATCGGTCAGCACCCGCATGGCATTAATGCAGGCACTCATCAGCTGCTCCGGGCGCACGATGCGATCCCAATATTTGCTGACAGCGCGAAAGGCATCGTTGGTACTGATGCTGAGATCGTAGGATTGTTCGATCTGTTGCAGCACCGGATCAGGTTGGCGTGAGGCATACACATCACCCGGTAGCAGCAATAAAGGAATGCGGTTAGCCGTGGCAGTGGCGGCGGCAGTAATCATATTGGCGGCACCAGGGCCAACGGATGCGGTACAGGCATAAATCTGCCGGCGAAGTTTCTGTTTGGCAAAACCGGTGGCGGCATGCGCCATCCCTTGTTCGTTACGCCCCTGGTGCACCAGCAGATCGCCACTGCCTTGTTCCAATGCCTGCCCCAGGCCAAGCACGTTGCCGTGGCCAAATATCGCGAAAATGCCTTTTACGAACTTGGTTTCCACACCATCCGCCAGCAGATACTGATTATCGAGAAATCTGACGAGTGCCTGTGCCATGGTTAACTTGATCTTACCCATTTACTCACCCTTTCGCTTAGCGTTATCCGTAGGTGCCCAGCCCTGATGTTAAACATCTCTAGGCTATCCGGCCTGAGAAAGGCCGTTTTATATACTGCCTATTCAGTGTGGCAACATGAAACGTGCACCGATTATAAACAAATATATTTTCCATAAAATATAACAACAGAAAAAATATTTCATTTTGCGATAATGATCGCATAACAACAAACCCAAAAAACAGTTAATTTGATTTTAATTCAATTAGTTAATCAATATTCTCAACCATGGAAATGGGCAAAGGCTCGCTTATTGCATTGCCACGACCGTCAGTTTTATGACTACGTTCGATACATTCTGTTGATTGATGTTTACAGGCGTTTGTCCCATAACAGTACCGTTTTATGGCTTCTATGCCGGGCTGTACTTGGGTTTACATAAAAATCAATTTTTTGGGATATCAATTTCATTCATTGTTGAAATTGAAATTTTTATTCCTCATACTTTAACATCGGGTCGCAGTTGGGTTTTGCTTAATACAGAAGGAAGCGGGTATGGCTACACAACACAAGCAGCTAGATGTCATCTGCCTCGGGCGTATCGCTGTCGATTTCTATGCGCAACAAATCGGTGCACGCCTGGAAGATGCCAGCACATTCGCCAAATATCTTGGGGGGTCCTCCGGTAACGTGGCCTACGGCACCGCTATTCAAGGGCTAAAATCCGGCATGCTGGCCCGCGTGGGGGATGAGCATATGGGCCGTTTCCTGCGCGAAGAACTCCAGCGCGTCGGGGCCGATACACAGTGCCTGATCACCGACCAACAGCGCCTGACCGGGCTGGTGATCCTTGGCATCAAGGATCAGGAAACCTTCCCGCTGATTTTCTACCGTGAAAACTGTGCCGATATGGCTCTCACGCCCGACGATATTGATGAAAACTACATTGCCTCATCGCGGGCGCTGGCGATTACCGGCACCCATCTGTCACACCCGCATACCCGTGCTGCGGTACTGAAAGCGCTGGAATATGCGCGCCGCCATGGGTTGCGCACTGTATTGGATATTGATTACCGCCCGGTGCTGTGGGGGCTGGCAGCATTGGGAGATGGCGAAACCCGCTTTGTGGCATCAGAAAAAGTTACTCGCGAATTGCAGGAGGTGCTGCACCATTTTGATCTGATTGTGGGAACCGAAGAGGAATTTCATATTGCAGGTGGCAGCACAGATACGTTGCTCGCACTGCAAAACGTGCGCCAAGCCACCCACGCGACGTTGGTGTGCAAACGCGGGGCGCAGGGATGTTCAGTTTTTACAGGGGCCATTGCTGAAAACTGGCAGCAGGTCAAACTCCATTCTGGCGTGCGGGTTGATGTGTTGAACGTGCTGGGTGCGGGGGATGCCTTTATGTCTGGCCTGTTACGCGGCTACCTCAACGACGAGGGTTGGGATCAAGCCTGCCGCTATGCCAATGCCTGCGGCGCACTGGTGGTATCGCGCCATGGTTGCGCACCGGCTATGCCGACCAAACAGGAACTGGATGATTATCTGCAACGTGAACAGGAAGTGAAACGCCCGGATCGCGATGTACGCCTGAACCATTTGCACCGGGTGACCACGCGTAAACAGCAATGGCCCGAGCTGTGCGTTTTTGCTTTTGACCATCGCAAACAGTTGGCGGATATGGCACATCAAGCGGGGGTCAGTACCGATCGCCTTCCCCGGTTAAAAACCCTGCTCTTGGCCGCAGCCCAGGCAGCGGCGGCTGAAAGTGGCCTCAAGGGCAATAGCGGTATTCTGGCGGATACCACCTATGGCCAGGCAGCGCTGAACGCCATCACCGGCCAGGGATGGTGGATTGGTCGCCCGGTAGAATTGCCAAGTTCACGCCCATTACGGTTGGAATACGGCAATATCGGTTCACAATTGCTTGATTGGCCGCAGGAACATGTCGTGAAATGCCTGGTGTTTTATCATCCGCACGATGCGGCGGAACTGCGCCACGCCCAGGATGAAATGATTACCGATGTTTATCGTGGCTGCTGCAAATCCGGCCATGAACTGCTGCTGGAAGTTATTTTACCGGGGAACAATACCGATAAACAGGAGCACTATTACCTGGAAATGCTGGAGCATTTTTACCAGATCGGCATCCAGCCGGATTGGTGGAAGCTGCCACCGCTGAGCGCAGCCAACTGGCAAAAAGTAGGTGCCTTGATTGAAACCCATGATCCGTTCTGCCGGGGCGTGCTGATTCTGGGGTTGGATTCATCGGTAGAAACTCTGAAAGCCGGTTTTGCCGCCGCCGCAGATGCCCATTGGGTGAAGGGATTCGCCGTTGGCCGCACCATCTTTGGCCCTCCTTCGCGCTTGTGGTTACAGGGCGAGATCGATGATGCAGTGTTAATTGAACAGGTGAAACAGAAATACCTGACATTAATCGGCTTCTGGCGGCTCTATCGCCCGCAACCCAATGCAAGAGCCCCTCTTTGCTAAACCTGGTCAATGCGAGTGAATCGTCCCCTTAGAGTGATTTTCGCTGCTTTAAGGGGCATTTTTGCCGAATTTTTGTGAAGTAACGCAGCTTGCAACGAAATAAATCGCTTTTTGAAGAAATGAAATTTCCACTCCATCTGTTAGAATAGCCTGTCAATAATTCAGGCATATAAACCGATACGCCCTCTCCCCTACTGCGAGCAGAATGGATGAATAACCCGACTCAACTTTCGCTGTTACAAGACGAAATCCGCCACCGTTATGAAACGCTCAGCAAGCGTTTGAAACAGGTGGCTCGCTATATTTTAGATAACAGTAACAGCATTGCTTTCGATACCGTTGCTTCCATTGCCGCACAGGCCAGCGTTCCCCCCTCCACCTTGATTCGGTTTGCCAACGCCTTTGGCTTCAGTGGCTTTAACGAAATGAAACAGGTTTTTCGCCAACACCTGATGGAGGAAACGGTCAACTACACGGAACGCGCGCGCCTGTTCCGCCAGACCGCCACCGACGATAGCGTCGCGCCGGAAAAACCCGCCGAAATCCTCAACGTTTTCACCATGGTCAATGCGCAGGCGTTGCAACAGTTGGCGATGCAAATCAGCGCCGAACAGCTAGATCGCGCCATCGAATTATTGAATAACGCGGAAAATATCTATGTGATCGGCCTACGCCGCTCGTTCAGCGTCGCTTCTTATCTGACGTATGCTTTGCGCCACCTTGAAAGGCGCGCATTTCTGATCGACGGATTGGGCGGTATGTTTACCGAGCAGCTCAGTATGGTGAAACCCAAAGATGTGGTGATCGCCATCAGCTATTCACCCTATGCCAAAGAAGCGATAGAACTGGTGGAGCTTGGTGCCAAACAGGGCGCACAACAGATTGCCATTACCGACAGCCAGGTCAGCCCGTTGGCCGCTTTCAGCGATGTCTGCTTTGTGGTGCGTGAAGCGCAGGTGGATGGGTTCCGCTCACAGGTGGCCTCAATGTGCCTGGCGCAAACGCTGGCGGTATCACTGGCGCTGAATAATGCGAAAGATCTGTAACGCATTGAAAACATTGTGCACAGTAACGGACTACAATTTGCCACGGAAGTGAGGGTGGCAAGTCGCGGTATGAGTGCGCCATTTGGTGGATTATTGATCGCGCATGGGATCAATAACATAGTTAAGAATGGATATTTCCTCCTCTATCGGGAAAGTTATACTAAGTCTTGATATGCAATCTTCAATGCCTGCAACTTATTGTTAATTCGGGATATCAGCACAAACCCGCTATTCCTAGTCATGTTGTTATCAAAATTGAAAACCTGAATCCCGAAATTCATTTATATAACCGGTGCGTTATATGTTCGCCTGATGATGGGTTGACCCCGGCCGCCTTTCACTGACGATGTTCATTTTATTTCTGCGGTGAATAATCCTCACCGTTAATCCAGGCATGGTCGT
This sequence comes from Chania multitudinisentens RB-25, assembly GCF_000520015.2. Classification (GTDB taxonomy): domain Bacteria; phylum Pseudomonadota; class Gammaproteobacteria; order Enterobacterales; family Enterobacteriaceae; genus Chania; species Chania multitudinisentens. Next base: position 1,253,839 of record NZ_CP007044.2, on the reverse strand, counting down.
TTTCCCAAGTGAACTTCCACAGGCGTATCGGCCCAGCCATTACGTTGAGGTAATAACTGTCGTACCCCGCCAGCGTGGCAACAGGGTGGTAGCCACGAGGGACTTTCACCACATCACGGTCATAGACCGGCATACACTCATCCAGTGAACGATCGTCGGTATACACGCGTTGGAGGCAAAAACCCTGCTCCGGGTTAAGCCGGTGGTAATAGGTTTCTTCCAGATAGGTTTCATCTGGTGAACCTTCCTGATCGTGCTTATGGCTGGGATAGGAGCTGGTATTGCCCTCATCGGTATAGACCTCCACCACCAGCAGGCTGTTGGCGGGGGCGCTGTCCGGCAGGATATTATGTACCAACCGCTGGTTGCGCCCTTTGCCACGCCGCTCAACGCCAACGTCTGCCGGAGCGATCAGGCGTGAAGGCAAATCGCCTTTACCCGGTGCGCGGCATACCGCCAGTTCCAGATCGCTTTCAGCCATGATTTCGGCACGATCGTGATGCGGAACATAAACGGCATAAGGCGGAATGCGTTCGAACGGGCTCATGCGTTTACCAATATGCGGATATTCCGCCCGCAAAGTCGCCACCGAGGCAATGCCTGCTATCAGCACCAGACACAATTCTTCCTCACCGCTTGCCAGCCGCAGCGACTGCCCTGCCTGCAAGCGGTAAACCTCAAACCCGACATAGCGCCAGCCTGCATTTTCCGGCGTGATATGCTGAATACGCCCTTGCCTATCCGGCTGCTGGCATTTAGCTAATAATGAAGACATGCACCTTCTCCTTGTATTCCTGTGGAACCGACTCTGGGGAATAACAGCTTCGGCATGCCTGGCACGGATTATCCCAACGTGGGCATACTGTATTCAGATACCGTTTGCTGGCCCGTTGGCCAACGAGCGGTAGCGGTTTTCATGCGGGTATAGAATCGCACACCATCCGTACCATGTACGTTAAGCGCGCCGAATACCGAACGTTTCCAGCCGCCAAAGCTATGGAAAGCCGTCGGAACCGGCACAGGAACATTAACCCCGACCATCCCGGCCTGGACTTCATATACAAACTGGCGAGCGTAGTGACCATTGCGGGTAAAAATAGCACTGCCGTTGCCGAATTCATGGCCATTCACTGTGTCAATAGCCGTCTTATAATCCGGTACGCGCACAATGCCTAATACCGGCCCAAAGATCTCTTCACGGTAAATACGCATATCAGGCGTAACGTTATCAAACAGCGTACCGCCAACGTAATACCCCTGCGGGCAGCCTGGAACCTGATAATGGCGGCCATCAACCACCAGCGTAGCGCCCTCTTCCACGCCTAGGTCGATATACCCCAGCACTTTTTTCTGATGAGCCGCTGAGATAAGCGGCCCCATTTCATTTTCCTCTCCCCCCTGCTGCATGCCTGGGCCAATGCGCAATTGAGCAATCAGGGGTTTTAGCTTGGCAATCAGCTTATCGGCCGTGCCATCGCCAACCACTACCGCCACTGGCAGCGCCATGCAGCGCTCGCCAGCGGAACCAAACGCGCCGCCCATCAAGGCATTGACCGTGGCATCCAGATCCGCATCAGGCATCACAATGGCCTGATTCTTCGCTGCGCCAAATGCTTGCACACGTTTGCCGTGGGCACTGGCGGTGGTGTAGATATGTTCGGCAACGCTGGATGAACCAACAAAACTCACCGCCTGAATGCGCGGATCGGTGCACAACAACGCCGCTTCTTCGTTGGCACAGTGCACCACATTGAACACCCCGTCCGGCAAACCCGCTTCTTTTAACAATTGCGCCAGGCGCACTGAAGCGGATGGCACCAGTGCAGGGGGTTTCAGCACAAAGGTATTACCGCAGACCAGTGCGATAGGGAACATCCACATTGGCACCATCGCCGGGAAGTTGAACGGCGTGATCCCAGCCACCACCCCCAACGGTTGCATCAGTGAAAAGCTGTCGATGTCGGTTCCCACATCTGCTGAATATTCCCCCTTGATCAGATGAGGAATACCGCAGGCAAACTCCACCACTTCCATACCACGGGTTAATTCCCCCAACGCGTCGGAATACACTTTGCCATGTTCGTTGACAATCAACCGGGCCAGTTCTTCACGATGCTGCTCCAACAACGCTTTAAAATTGAACATGATACGCGCCCGGCGCAGTGGCGTAGTGCGTGACCAAGGGGTAAACGCCTGATGAGCGGCATCAATCGCCTGTTTCACTTCAGCGGCGGTGCTCTGCGTTACACGGCGTTCCACCTGGCCGGTGGCTGGATTATGCACGTCGGCGGTTTGATTACTGCTGCTCAGGCAAACCTGCCCGCCAATAAAGTTACCCACGGTTTCCATGTTTCACCCTCTGTTAAGTCTGCCATCGTTCCAGGCTGGTTAAATCCTGGCCGGATAAGGCAAACCCTATGTCATTGGAAAAAAAATTTCAAATATAAAATTTTGGAAAAATTATTTTTAGCGAAGAAGATCGCAAATTCACGCAACTCGCCATGACAGGCCTCCCAAGAATCTCACGTTCACTCGCAGAGAAAATAGAGGAATCGCCTTGCAATCAGCGGAAATGAAAAGCCTGTAGGAACAGTAATCTCTGCTTTTTCTGCCACCGCAGCAGGGATCTGCTACGCAAAATATTGCTATGATTTTCTGCATTGATGCTAAATTTTTTGAACCCGATCTAAAAATTAAAATTTCATTATTCATTTAAAACGAAATAAATGTTTTCTATCATCCCAAACCTCAAGCCTAGTTCTCTCTTAACACCCAGGAGCTGTACATGACACCCATTGCGCTCGACCGCTTTTGTATCAATCGTAAAATCGCGCCAAATCTCGATCTGGAGAGTTTTTTCCGCCTGGTGAAAAAGTGCGGGCTCAACAAAGTCGAGCTACGCAACGATATGCCAAACGGTGGTATCACCGGCCACCTCAGCAACGAACAGGCCAATTTGCTGGCCACCGAATATGGTATTGAGATTGTCACCATCAACGCTCTGGGGAAATTCAATCTGCTGCACGATAAGGCGGCATTGTTGGCCAATGCCGAAGCCCTGTTAGCACAGGCGGCGGCGATCCACAGCAAGGCATTGGTGATGTGCCCGTCCTGCGATACGCAGGATCGCCGCAGTGACACGCAAAAGAGAGAAGATACGCTGGAATCGCTGACCTTGCTGGCGCCGCTGTTTAAGCAGTACGGTATTGCAGGCTACGTTGAACCCTTGGGTTTTAGCATGAGTTCTTTACGTTCCTCGTTACTGGCCCAAGCCATTATCCGCGATTCCGGCGCACCCTATAAAATTGTGCTGGATACCTTTCACCATTACCTGAGCGATGTGGCTCAGGCCGCCTTCGATAGCCAGATTCAGGTTGAGCACATTGGATTAGTGCATCTTTCTGGAGTAGAAGATCCTCGCGGCAAAAGTTCTTTGACCGATGAAGAACGCATTATGCTGAGTGAAAAAGATCGTTTGGCAAGTAAAGCGCAAGTACACAATCTGGAGCACTTGGGTTACACAGGATTCTATGCCTTCGAACCCTTTTCTTCACAATTGAATACATGGACAGAAAGCGACATTGAGTACGAGATCCAACGCAGTATTGCACTGTTACAAGAGTAATTGTGGGCTGTATCCCAATGACATCTAAGCGCCACTGGCGGTTAGATGAAGGATACAGCCCAGGATATTTACTTAAATTTTACTTATGAATAGGGATGGGAAAATTAATATTCCGCAAGGTTTATATAAAGATACGAAAAATTCACTCTATATAATTAACTATTCAATGAAGTAATATATTTTAAAACCGGATTTTACAGTATAAAAATCTTTAAATCACTTTCGTTAAATAAACTTAGTCCTAAAAGATCTCTTTGATTATTTTTTGTCTTTACAAAAATTTAAATTTAACTTACAAATCTAGCACAATTAAAAACATCTAAAATGCATGCATCTTTAGTATTAGAATGGTTAGACCTGTTAGTTACCGGTAATGCTGTTTTCTTTCCTATTTTGAGCGCACCGTTTTGGTGAGGAGTATTTACAGCGTTACCCCAAAAATGTTGATAACGGAAACGGTGACGCATGCGCACCTAAAAACTTTCACCAATAAGGATTGTTGTGATGAAGAAAAAATACCTGATGGCTACCACATTAATGGCCGGTCTGGCGTTGTCCAGCACCGCTTTTGCTGCTGATGGCATCATCCATTTTACCGGCAGAGTCGTGGATAACGTCTGTAATGTTTCTCCAACACTGAATGTGATGATGGGTGATATTACCGCTGACCAACTTGGCAACATCGGCTCCTCAAGCGCAGAAAAGAAGTTTGAACTGGTATTGACCGATTGCCCTGCCAGCCTCAACGGTGCCTATGTCAAGTTAGACGGCACCAGAGATGATAAAGACCCAACGGTATTCCAACTTGATAACAGCGGCCAACCCGGCAATGCCAGCGGTATTGGCTTGCAGATCAAAGATGAGACCTCGGTTATTGAACCTGGTGCAATATCTCAATCCTGGCCGTTAGATCCGCTCGCCACCAGCAATACGCTGCCCTTCAGCGCAACCTATAAGGTGACTGACAAAATAACTACCGGTGATGCTAATGTCTCGGTACAGTTCAGCATTCTTTATAATTAATTTCTGAACAGCCATTGATCAGCAGGTGAACTGCTGATCAATGGGGTTAATGTTAATTTTGAAAGGCACTGCGTAGCGGGATTATGTGTCTTTGATTTGGATAACGCTGGGGATCTGATAACGCATTTGGTATTGGGCTTGATGTTTGGGGTAACCATGCGCGTAATATTTTTAATACATGTGTTCCCAACTACAGCAGGGAAATCAGGGGCGATAATAGTATAGAACTTTACGCCGCCTAGGTTTCCTGCCCCACTCGCTCTCCAATGCCGCCCCGCAAATATCGATTACACCGCATTGATGATTTAATTATCTCTTAAGGAAGAGAAAGTCTGACAAATTGGCGATTTATGAGGGAATTCAGAACGTATAGTTTGCTTCTTTCATTCCTCTAGTGGTTTGTATTTGTCTTTATAATTAGGGAAGTCATAAATAATGAAAACGATGTTTATTCTGCTCATTGCAGCCTTGAGTCACTTCAGCGTTCAGGCGGGCGTTATCATCGGCGGTACACGCCTTGTCTATAACGGGGCCCAGAAAGAGGCCACGATCACGGTAAAAAACCCGGACGATATCCCCTATCTGGTGCAGTCCTGGGCCAATACCAAGGTTGAAGGGTCAGAAAAAGCGCCGTTCCTCATCACTCCTCCGCTGTTTCGTTTAGACGGTAAGCAGGAAAACACCCTGCGCGTGATGCGCGTGGCCGGGCAATTACCCGAAGATAAAGAGTCGCTGTTCTGGTTGAGTGTTAAATCAGTTCCTCCTTCCGAAGGAAAAGGCAATCAGTTGCAGATTGCCGTCAGAACCCGTATCAAGCTGATCTACCGGCCTGCCGGTCTGAAAGGTTCTTTGGACGATGCCGCGCGCGCACTGCGCTGGCAGCGCAGTGGCAATACTCTGATGGCCATGAACGACTCCCCTTACTATCTGAGTTTCTATTCCGTGTCGTTGGCGAATGAAAAAATCAAAGAGCCGCAAATGGTCGCCCCAGGCGCATCTATCAGCTATTCCCTGCCTGCCAATGCCTCCGGTAATCTTGTCAACTGGCAGATTATCAATGACTTTGGGGGTATCAGTGAGGTGTATCAGCACGCGTTGTAACGCTTCTGATGCGCGGCACTCAGGTAACACGGAAGAACACAGGAAAAGGACTGTAAGTGATGGCAAGGAAAGCACGCCTTCGGAAAGGCAAGGTGCCTCGCTACGTCTGCCGGTTTACACCGCTGGCGTGGTCAATAAGCTGCCTAGCATTGTTGTGGGGAAACCTGGCACAAGCAGAGTATAAATTCAGCCAAGCGCTATTACAGATAGGCGATACGCCGAAGACCGAGGTAGATCTGGCGGTATTTTCTGAAGGCGGCCAACAGCCCCCTGGCGAATACCGCGTTGACGTTTTTCTCAATGAAAAGCGTGTGGATACACGAGTCCTCACCTTCACGCAGCAAAAGGATGAACAAGGCAAAGAACGCCTGATCCCCTGCCTGAGCACGGCAGATCTGCAAGCCTTTGACGTCAACATGGCGGCATTCCCTGCACTGCAAGCCCAGGGAGAGTGCGTAGACTTTTTGCACATCATCCCCTATTCCACTGCCGAGTTTGTTTTCAGCCAACAGCAGCTCAAACTTACCCTGCCCCAGGCAGCACTGAAAAACCAGGCGCGCGGCTATGTTTCACCAGAACGTTGGGATAACGGTATTCCAGCCCTGTTAAGCAACTACAGTTTCAGCGGTGCCCAAAGCCGTCAACGTGGGGGCGGCCAACAGGAGAGCAGCCATTTTCTCAGCCTGCGCAACGGCGTGAACCTGGGTGCCTGGCGTTTGAGAAATTACAGTATCTGGAGCCGGGACGATCAAGGGAATAACCACTGGCAAGCAGTGAATACCTACCTGCAACGTGACATTGTTCGCCTGAACAGCCAATTGACATTGGGCGATACCAATACGCCCAGCGAAATTTTTGACAGTTTGTCGTTCCGCGGCGCGCAGTTGGCTTCTGTTGAGGCAATGTACCCAGACAGCCTGCAAGGCTACGCCCCGGTGGTGAGAGGCATCGCCCGCAGTAACGCACAAGTGACCACCCGGCAGAACGGCCAGATAATCGACCAACGCTATGTGCCACCGGGGGAGTTTGAAATTACCGACCTGTATGGCGTCTCCGGCAGCGGTGATTTAAATGTGACCATTGCGGAGAGCGATGGCACGCAGCAGCAGCTTATCGTACCTTTTGCCTCCCTGCCTGTATTACAGCGAGAAGGCCGCCTCAGCCACAGCCTGACTGCCGGGCAGTATCGCCCGACAGAAAGTGACGGTGAGCGCAGTGATTTCCTCCAGGCTACCCTGATTTACGGCCTACCCTGGGGGGTAACGGTCTATGGCGGCACACAGCTGGCAAACCGTTATCAGGCTCTGGCCGCCGGGCTTGGCAAGAATATGGGGAATGCCGGAGCAATATCACTGGATGTGACACAGTCTTGGAACCGGCAACGTGTGGATAACCTGCCAGAGCAGGACAACCAGGGGCAGATGTGGCGTTTGCGCTACGGCAAAAGTTTTGACACCACAGGAACGCGGCTGACGCTGGCTGGCTATCGTTATGCCACAGAGGGTTTTTCAACGTTGCAACGGGCATTGAGCCGCACGGGGGGAAGCAATTCTGACGGCTCGCTAGGGGATTTCAGCAGTGCCAGCGCACAAACACGGAGCCGCAAAGAAGTCTCCATGCAGCAGGGGCTGGGGCGAATGGCCGGTTCACTCACCCTGAGTCTGATAGAAGAAGATTTTTGGGATAACACCGGAAAACGCCAATCCATCAGCCTGGGGTACAACGGCAGCCTCAAAGGGGTGAGTTACGGAATCAACTATACCCAGAACAAGAATCATACTGGCAGCACTACCAGCAACACCGACCGGGTGATCGCACTCAACGTCAGCGTACCGCTGAACTTCTGGTCACAACCGGCATGGGCCAGTTATGCCATCAATCACAGTAACAGCGGCCAGACGACTCAAACGGTTGGCCTCAGCGGAACGGCATTGGAGGGGAACACCCTCAATTGGGGGCTGACCCAGGGATATACCAACCAGGGGCAAGGCGAGAACGGTAACCTCAGCCTCGCTTACCGCGGCAGTAAAGCACTGGTCAGCACCAGTTTCAGCCACGATACCCACCAGCAACGTCTGAGCTATGGCTTACAGGGGGGGATCCTGCTGCACGCCAATGGCGTCACTCTTTCCCAACCGCTGAATGATACGGTGGTGCTGGTCAAAGCCCCCGGTGCGGCGGGAGTCAGTATTCTCAATAATATCGGCGTCAAAACGGACGGGCGTGGTTATGCCACCGTTCCTTACGCGACCCCATATCGCGAAAACCAGATTGCACTGGACCCTACCACCCTACCTGACGATGTTGAACTGGCATTAACCAGTAAAACGGTCATTCCTACGCAAGGTGCCGTTGTGGTGGCCGACTACCAGACCAAGGTCGGTTCACGATTGATGATGACCCTGCTGCGCTCCGACGGTAAACCCGTTCCATTCGGTGCCCAGGCGGCGTTACAAGGCGTGGCGGAAGTGAACAGCAATATTGTTGGTGACGGTGGGCAAGTCTACCTGACGGGAATGCCTGAGCAAGGCACCTTGCAAGTGCAATGGGGAGCTCAGCCGGACCAGCAATGTACCGCGAGTTACCGCCTGCCAGCGCCAACGGCGGAGCCAGGTATCCCGATGATCAACGGACAGTGTCTTTAAGGAGAGGGCATGAAAAAACGGGTGAAAATTGTCTTGCTGCTGCTGAGTACCAGTGGTTATGCCTGGGGCTGTACCTTGAGCGGCCCCTCTGCGCAGTTATCCGTGATTATTCCGCCCCTGACGGTACAACGCGACCTGCCGATCGGCACCGTTATCTGGCAGCAGACGGTCAATGCCCCCTTATTGGAGTTGGCCGGTGAATGTGGGGATGAAAGCGAAACACGCGCCAATTTGGTAGGGAACGACAGTGGGATATTGAGTGGGCGCAACCCGGTATACAACACGGGCGTACCCGGTATCGGTTATGCCGTGGCCACCGGCCCGGAATTCAGCGATGGGTGGCCCGCCGCAAAAGACAAAACCGCCAGTGTAAACACGCTCAGTCTGCGCCTGGTAGTGACCGGCACGGTGTCCTCGGGGGTGCTGGATGCGGGTGAATATGCTCGTAGGCTCATTGACGGCCAGACGGCCCAGCAACTTATGGTTCAGACATCAGTTCCCTTAACCCGCCTGGCCTGTGAACTGAATGACAGCCGGGACCGGGTGGTACCACTAGGTGCCGTCTTGCGTACCGGTTTTACCGGCCCAGGCAGCACTCAGGGCGAACAGGTTTTTCAACTGGGGCTGACCTGCGACGCCGGAACTCAGGTCAATATTCAGTTTGACGGAGAAGCGGACAACAGCGGAACACCAGGAGTACTGGCCTTGCTGAACCACGGTGAGTCAGGCATTGCCAGTGGCATTGGCGTACAACTGTTATATCACCAGACCCCGATAGCGTTAGGGGAAAGATTACCTTTGGAAACAGCCCCGGCGGGTGTACGCACCTATCCGTTTACTGCACGCTATTACCAGACACAGCCCAAGGTCACCTCCGGCGATGCCAACGCGGTGGCAACATTTAATCTGACTTATCAATAAGGATATCAGGATGATAAAGCGAATTAACACGCTGGCACTACTGACTGCTACGCTGCTGGCACCACCGCTGTGGGCCGCCGATGGCATAATGAAATTTAACGGCAAAGTGACGGAAAACACCTGTGTGCTGGAGGCGAAAGACCTGACAGTGGATCTAGGCACCATTGCCGCAGTAACTAATCTCTCGGGCGCTACAGGCGCAGGCAGATTCACCATTCAGCTTAATGACTGCCCTGCCAGTAGCAACCAGGCCAGAATTCGCTTTGAAGGGGTGCTGGTAGATTCGAGCTTCAGGCCTGGCACCGTGTTTGCGTTTAGCAACCAAAATGAAGACGGGGCGGCCCAGAACGTTGGCTTTACCATTGACAGTTTGTACGCTAACAATCCGATCCCCGTTGGTGGGGAAAGCAAACTTTATACATTGGAAACAGGCACAGGTTCCATCAATAAACTGGAGTTTTCGCTTGGTTTTCAACGCATCAAGAGCAATGCCCCCGTGACACCGGGCATGGCGACGGGCGATACGCAATTCAGCATCATTTACCCTTAATTATTGCAGGAGTGTTTTAAAAACATTAACTCAGACGGTTATTTTATGCCGCTACTGAATAACCAAACCATATCAACTCCATAAGGGTATTGTGATGAAACAACAGATTTATGCTCTCATAATCTTAGCTGCTTCAGGAGTAGCATTTACGGCACAGGGTGTTGACGGGAATATTCATGTTACTGCTAAGTTTGTCACTCCAGCCTGTAACCTGCAGGCCAATTCAAAAGATATGACCGTTCCTTTAGGAGATGTGTCGTCGTCAGAATTAAAAACAAGCGGCGCAGTTTCAGCAACGACCGCGTTCAGTTTGAAACTGACTGACTGTGCTGCTTATACAGCAGTTTACATCTCGTTTGATGGCGTGGCGGCAGAAAATCATGACAAGGTCTTTGCTCTGGATGATCAAGGGCAGAGCTCCACCGCAAGCGGTATAGGGCTGGAAATTCTCTCCAATGGGGAGGCAATGCCTGTAGGATCTGCTCTAAACGGAGCCTACACCGGAAGTGGAGATACCACTTTCAATTATGCAGCTCGTTATAAGGCTCTGGAAAACAATACTCAATCCGGTAATGCCAACGTCACTGTTCAATATAACGTTGTGTATAAGTGATATGAGCCAGAGCCCACTTAAAAACAATTTAATTATAAATTTCAGCGCCAAAAATTAAAAAACGTTGGCGTTTACCTAGCAGAAATTTAAAAACTTACATCGTAACGGGTCCATGAATTTTCACGGCAGTAAAAACAGGTTGTTTCACATCCCGTGACAACATTTACTTTGGCTTAGCGATAAGGACATCAGGGTAATGAAACTAATAACACCTCTAGCCATACTGACTGCCACGCTGCTGGCCCCACCGCTGTGGGCCGCCGATGGCATAATGAAGTTCAACGGCAAGGTAACAGAAAACACCTGTACTCTGGATGCAGGTTCGAAAAATCAGACGGTGAGTATTCGTAATGGAGGGGTTTCCACCGTTAACTCTATGTCGCTGAGTACAGAATTCTTTATTCAACTTAATAATTGCCCAGCGAGCAGCAACCAGGTTCGTATCCGATTTGAAGGGAGCAAAGCATCTGGCTCCAGCTTGGGATATGACGCTGATAAGATGTTTGCTTTCAGTAATACCGGGCAGCCGGGAGCCGCAGAAAACGTCGGCTTTACTATTTCTGAGGATGGTTCGTCTACCTCAACCGATGATTCTGTTATTGCCGTTAATGGATTAAGTAAAACCTATGACCTACAAACCGGTATCATTAATAAAATCCCTTTTTTCGTAAGAGCTTATTGGACTGACTCCCAAAAAATCACAGGGCATGCGATAGGGCATGTGCAGTTTAGCCTAGATTACCCCTGAAGATGGTGTGTTTTTTAACAACGTCAACAGCAACCATCATGTAATGAAGTAATAAGGCCATGGTTCTTTATAAATACTCTAAGGATACTGCGATGAAAAAGAATATCTATAGTACCCTGTTATTTTCGGTCATCGGAGTGAGCTTCAATGCCCTAGCAGCAGATGGTGAGATTATCGTCACCTCTGACTTCTTTGTTGCTACCTGCAACTTGCACACCGATTCAAAAAACATGTCGGTCCCCCTAAATAATATTCAGTTGTCAAAGTTGAAAACGGCGGGAGATACCTCAGAATCCGTGGCGTTTAATCTGAAATTTACTGATTGCGCCGTTGGTACATTCGCGTATCTCATATTCGAGGGTACTGCTGCCGGAAACGACAATAAGGTTTTTGCACTGGATGATAATGGTCAGAATTTTAACGCCAGCAGTGTTGGGCTAGAGATTAATGACTGGCAGGGAAAGGCAATAACTGTAGGAGGGAGTGACTTTAACCGCCTGACCACAGGCCTTGCTCTAGTAGGGAAAGAGACCATATTTCCTTTCTCTGCCCGTTACAAAGCCTTAGATAATAATGTGAAACCCGGCCTGGCCAATGTCACGGTACAGTACAGCGTGACCTATAGGTGATTCAGCTACCTTAATCTATGGGTACATTTCAGGAGCCATTATTACCAGTATCCCTACATTCCCCTCCACAGCGTTGAATATGGGAATATTAGCTGACCAAAAATAAGGATAATCAGGATGATAAAACCAATAACGTTACTGGTCGTTGCGGCCACTACGCTGCTGGCCTCACCGTTATGGGCCGCCGATGGCATAATGAAGTTCAACGGCAAGGTAACAGAAAACACCTGTACTCTGGATGCAGGTTCGAAAAATCAGACGGTGAACTTAGCCAGAAAATCTAATTATAATTCTGGCAGTACCTCCAGTGCTGACAAGTTCACAATTATAATTAGTAATTGCCCCGCCAGCAGTAATCAGGTTCGTATCCGGTTTGAGGGAACAGATACAGGAAAAAATACTTACGATAACGGCACATTATTCGCTTTCAATAATACAGGGCAGCCCGGAGCTGCCGGAAATGTTGGCTTCTCAATTAATTATCTGACTGATCCTCCTTATTTTACGCCAAAGGGCTTGACCAACGGAGACAGCAGATCCTATGACTTGCAGGCTGGTGACAATAATTTCCCCTTCTATGTAGGGTGGTCACGTATTAATAGTTCCACCCCTGTCACGCCGGGAAATGTGGTCGGGAACGTGCAGTTTAGCGTGGATTATCCTTAATCCCCCCTTTAACCAGAGGGGAATATCCCCAGCCAATACTCAAAGGATATGATTATGAAAAAGAATATATGCAGCGCCCTATTATTTGCGGTTACCGGGGTAAGTTCTGGTGCATTTGCGGCAGATGGTAACGTGGCTATTACTGGTGAGTTCTTTGTTTCCACCTGTAACATACAGGCTGAGTCAAAAAATATGACAGTTTCACTGGGTAATGTTCAGCGTTCGGATCTTAAAACGGCAGGAGCAACCTCTGCTGCGGTTCCATTCACGTTAAGCTTTACTGATTGTGCTCTGAATTCGGGAATACAGGTGCAATTTATGGGCACAGCCGCCGCTAGCGACAACACGGTGTTCGTACTGGATAATGCTAACCAGGTTTCTACCGCCAAAAATGTGGGGCTACAAATCCATGACCAGTGGGATAATGTCAAATACCCTAATTATGTTGGTTCATGGACTATCGCCAACAATAGCACGATGAGCCTAGCCTATAAGGCTGCCTATATTGCACTGAGTGACGATGTTGAACCCGGCGATGCTAACGTACTGGTTGAATATATCGTTACTTACGTGTAACAGCGGCATTGATGTTATGCCTTGCTATTCAACAGGTTGCCTTGAAATCACCTAAGCCTGGCCATTGGGATAGAGGCACTCCTTAGGGAGCCTCTCTTCCCATTACCATCACGCATAACGGTGAGCCATGAAGCATAAATCAAGGAAATGCGTTGTTTCTCACCGCCGGATAACGCACGAATCCCCTTTTCAACACGGCCACTTTTATTCAGTGCAAACATACCAACGCAGTGAGTTATTGATACTGCGGTGAGAACAGTGAACTTTCCCTTCTTTTTCCAACGCCAGGAGCAGTGTACGTGCCACATAAATGTTCACACCACATTGGTCTGCCAACTCTCGTGTTTTCGGCCACATTTCCATCGGTGGCAGAGGCTGCAAGGCCTCCTGATCCGAGCACCTCGCACATAAGTTTTGTAACTCGTTTAACATATGCTGTTTTCGGAGTTCATAGGTTACTGGTATTTTTCCCATGGTTGTTTCCTGATCGTTATTTTCGTGTATTACCATCTCAAGCAATGCATCAACCACACAGGGATACTGTGTAAACTGACGAAAACCTCACCCTTCACCCTACGCCAAAGTAGCCAGCACTTTCATAGCATAACAGTTCACCCAAGCCACACAGAGACGAAACTATCTGATAATAATAGGCACTTTAGGCATCTCACTGCCTTAATCAGCATACTACAAGTTACATGTACGTTGACTTTGTTATTCGCCCCTACACCACTGCCTTCCTGTAATTCGGGCTATTAGCATCCAGATAATTTGCTTTTTATTGCAAATTAATCAGATTTAATCACCCTAAATTACCATGAGAATTTTCTTGGTTTTTAAGGATGAGAATATACCTCACAGTACCAATCTGCCTCCCTTGGCCATTATATTAGCAATGTATTTAATACTGACATATCGCTTAAAAAATTACAGTTATCACCTTTAACTCTATTATGGTAACCCTCCTAAATCGTCACTACCTAAGCCTGAAAAAGAGGTCTGTATTGCCCTAAATTTACAGAAAAATCCTAGAGAAAAAAATAGCAATAACCCTTCAAGATAAAGATTATTTTTTATTAAAAATCAAATGTTAATTTATTGTTTTAACCATGATGATTCATAAGTCATAATATATATACCCCTTATTAATCCACCATCAAAAAAATTAAATTTTAATCATAAAAAACAATAGTTTATATAGAATTCAATTATGTAGACAACTCAAAAAACAAGATAGAAGGAAATGTTATCACCAGCCTAAAACCTCCCTTCATCGCGCCATTTCACAGTTTTTAGTTAAAAAAAACCACATATATATGTTTTGGCAGTCAATTCTTCTACAATATTTATTCATACGATCTATTAGATTTTTAAGGAAATAAAATTTAATTTTGTTTAGATTTATATTCTGAATTTTATTGATTTATTAAAAATACATTTCCAATAACACCATTAATTTGCAAGAATATTCCCAGCAGGAAGCCAAGGTAATATTCATATTTAAAATCTAATTGCCTGTCTTTTAGACATACCCTAAAACCTTGTGTAATTTACATTATAAATTATGCAAAACAGTATATTACCCGAGACAAAGGAATTGACTCTCTACTGTCACATCAGCGACATGACGTCGCTGATGTGACAGTAGATTTAGATGTGTTCTTCTTTCGTTTTAAATACTCTCTACAGGAAATTGAGACAATGAAACTGAATAAATTAATGCTGGCAACCGTTATTGCTTTCTCTGCTGTATCTGTTGCTCAGGCCGCCCCTAATCAGGGGGGAGGTACCGTAACCTTTGACGGTGACATTATCGATGCGCCATGCAGCGTTGCACCAGAATCCGTTGAGCAAACGGTTCCCATGGGCCAAATCAGCAGCAAGGTGCTGGCAAACGAAGGAAAATCCAGCTCGGAGGCTTTTAACATCACACTGAAAGACTGCAATTTTAGTACTCAAAGGTCCGTGAAAATCGCCTTCACTGGCCTGCCCGCTGACGGCAACAGTGAACTGCTGGGCCTGGCTGGTACTGCACGTGGTGCGGGTATCCAACTGGTCCACGGCACTAACGAGAAAATAGCTATTGATGGCACTCAAATCAGTGTGAACAACCTGAATGCAGGCGATAACATTTTGCGCTTTGCCGCCTACCTGCAAGGTAGCAGTGCCACAGATCCCGTGGAGCCTGGTGATTTCACCAGCGTTGTGAACTTTACTCTGACTTACCCGTAACACTAGACAGTATCCCTCAATTGAGCACTTCTGGCGCTCAATTGAGGGACACGGCCTACGATGAGGATGCCTGCCGGGTACTCCTTCACTTTATACCCTCTGGCAATAAGTGAAGGATAAGCCACAACGGAGAGATGCCGACATGACAACTCGATTTTGGGGAGCACTGCTTGTTACGCTCAGTGTCTGCGGTACATCCGCAGTAGCAAAAAACCAAGGCTATGGCCGGGTTTATCTGGGGGGAGAGATCGTAGAAACCCCTTGTGGTATTGCCAGTGATAGCCTGGATCAAACTATTGATTTTGGTCTGATATCTATAGCCGACGCCGCCCCTGGCTCGCAGCCTTTGCTCATCAGCAGCCGCCGTTATTTTCAAATCAAGCTGGTGAACTGCGTTTTGGCAAGCCAAATAAAACCTGGGGTTTCCTACCATGCCATGAATGTCATTTTCGATGGCGCAGCAGACAATGAAGAACCCGAATTATTGGCCGTAACTGGCGCTGCCAAGGGTATTGCCATTGAATTGCTCACCGATGCAGGCAGCAGGTTAGCACTCGGCAGCAGCACGGCGGATTATCTGTTGGTTGACGATCATAATGTCCTGAACTTCAGCGCTCAGTTGAAACTCCACCCCGGCTATGCACAGGCTGGCGAATTCA
Source organism: Chania multitudinisentens RB-25 (assembly GCF_000520015.2). Lineage (GTDB taxonomy): Bacteria > Pseudomonadota > Gammaproteobacteria > Enterobacterales > Enterobacteriaceae > Chania > Chania multitudinisentens. Next base: position 1,237,851 of record NZ_CP007044.2, on the reverse strand, counting down.
GTTCGCTAGTGAAATTTACTCTGTCTTATCTTTAGCTTCATTTTACCAGTGCCAGATTAACTCACTGAATAACATTAAATATTCAGGTCTTACGGATGGCCTATTATCAGGCGCGGATTTGCCATGAGCGATTATTCTATGACGTCATTAATGACTAGGAAAAAAATACAGGCCATTACTATCCTCCCTCTCTTCTATGGATATTCGGCTTTTGCCAACATGGAGTTCAATACTGACGTATTGGATATTAGCGATCGCAGCAAAGTGGATTTATCACGTTTTTCTGATGCTGATTACGTTATGCCCGGCGCTTATTTACTGGATATCAGGATTAATCAGAAAACGCTGCCACAGCGCAGCATCCAGTATCTGCCGCTAGCAGACAAAAAAAACAGCAAGGTTTGCCTGCCACCCGATCTGATTGAAAAAATGGCGCTGAAAACCGACGCCGCGAATAAAGTCACGCTGTGGCATGACGATCAGTGTGCTGATATCAGCGCCATTCCCGGTGCCACCGTCTCTGACCGCATTGGTGGCGGTGTACTGGCGATCACTATTCCCCAAGCCTGGATGAAATATTCCGATCCTGATTGGACACCGCCAGAACAGTGGGATAACGGCACCCCCGGTCTGTTACTGGATTACAGCGTCAGTGGGCAACTCGGTAGACAAAGCCATAATGGCTCCACATCGCAGACTCTCAGCAGCTACGGCACGCTGGGGGCTAACATGAGTTTCTGGCGTCTGCGGGCTGATTATCAGGCCAACACCAGTCGGCAAGAGGATCAACACAACAGCAATTTTGACTGGAACCAGATCTATGCCTACCGCGCCCTGCCGATGCAGGCTGCCAAGCTGACCGTGGGCGAAATGTTCCTCAACTCCAAGATTTTTGACTCTTTCCGCTTCACCGGTGTCAACCTGGCCAGCGACGAACGTATGCTGCCGCCAAACTTGCAGGGTTATGCGCCACAGGTCCGTGGCATTGCCAGAAGCAACGCCAAGGTTACCGTCTTGCAGGAAGGCCGTACCCTGTATCAAACCACCGTGCCCGCCGGGCCGTTCGTGATCCAGGATCTCAACAGTTCAGTGCGTGGCAGGCTGGACGTCAGGGTAGAAGAACAAGACGGCAGCGTCTCCACTTTCCAGGTTGATACCGCCACCATTCCGTATCTGACGCGCCCAGGTTATGTGCGTTACAACACGGCGCTGGGCCAACCTTCGACTCACAACCACAATTTACAGGGGCCTTTTTTCTCGGCCAATGATTTCTCTTGGGGGATCACCAATGCCTGGTCACTGTATGGCGGTGGTCTGTTAGCCGGGGATTACAATGCCTGGGCGCTTGGTGTTGGCCGCGATCTGAACGTCTTCGGTGCGATGTCTGTTGACGTAACGCAATCTTTTGCCCGCCTGCCGAATGAACCCACGGCTTCTGGACTGTCGTTTCAAACCAACTACGCCAAACGGTTCGATGATTACAACAGCCAGATTACCTTCGCCGGTTACCGCTTTTCGCAGCGTAAGTTCATGAGCATGTCGCAGTATCTACAAGCGCGCTACAGCAACTACAACGCTCAATACTATGGGCGCGAGAAAGAGCTGTATACCATCACCGCCAGCAAAACTTTTATGGCGCAAGACAGTGCCAAAGCCATCACCGCCTATCTGACCTACTCACATCAGACTTATTGGAATGCACGCACGCAGAATCGTTATGGGCTCTCTGCCAGCAAGATGTTCGATATCGCTAATTTCAATCACATCACCACATCCCTGGCAGCGTTCCGTACTACCTATCAAGGACGAACCGATGACAGCCTGGTGTTGAACGTGACCGTGCCCATCGGCGAACGCCGCCGTGTTGGTTACTCACTGCAAACCAACAACAGCGATATCACCCAGGTCGCCTCCTATAGCGATTACACCAACCCGAACAAGACCTGGCAGGTCAGCAGCGGAGTTAATCAGGATGGTAAACCTTTGGCACGTGGTTTTTATACCCATAACACACCTTACGGTTCGCTCAATGCCAACGTTTCTTATCAAAAAGATAACTATTCCTCGGTGGGCGGTACTTTCCGCAGCGGGATTACCGCTACCCAATACGGCATTGCGACACACCAGAACTCCAGTAACGGCGGTAGCCGCCTGATGCTGGACACCGGTGGCGTTGCCGGAGTGCCAATTAACAATGGCCGTGCTCACAGCAACCGTTTAGGTCTGGCGGTCATTTCCGATATCACCAGCTATTACAACACCGACACGCGGATTGACGTCAACCAACTGGCAGACGATGTAGAAGCCACCCGCGCCGTGGTGCAGAGCACGCTGACCGAAGGCGCCATCGGCTATCGCCGCTTCGACGTGGTGAAAGGCAGCAAATTGCTGGCCGTACTCAAGTTGGCAGACGGCAGTGAACCGCCGTTTGGTGCCATGGTTTTGAACGAGCAAGGCCGTGAAATAGCCGTAGTGAGTGATGAAGGTTCGGTATTCCTGACCGGAGTCCAGCCAGAAGAACAGTTGGATATCGCTTGGGAAGGCCAGCGTCAGTGCCGTGTCGTTATTCCCAACACCGCCAAACCGCTGGAACAACTGCTGCTGCCATGTATAACGCTCTGATCTATAAAACAAACCTATTGACGTAGGTTCCAATGAGAATTGATGAGTATGAATAACTGTCTATTAATCAAAATGGCCGCTGCCAGCGTGATTCTAGCCACCCTCGCCCCGGTGGCTCAGGCGGCGATAGCGCTGGATCGCACACGTGCGATTTATCTCAGCGATGCAAAATCCATCAGCCTGAATGTGATTAATGAAAACAAAGAACTGCCCTTCTTGGCACAGGCGTGGCTGGAAGATGAGCAACATCAGAAAATCACCGCGCCACTGGTGGTTTTGCCGCCACTGCAACGGGTAGAGGCTGGCGAACGCAGCGTGGTGCGGATCACCAAAACGGCCGGAGCCGATAGTTTGCCACAGGACCGTGAATCACTGTTTTATTTCAACCTGCGCGAAATACCGCCTAAAAGCAGCAAAACCAACGTGATGCAGTTGGCCTTGCAGACACAAATCAAACTGTTCTATCGGCCAAAGGCGATCGTGATGCCAAAGGGCCAGATCTGGCAAGAGCAACTGGTATTTCGCAAAAGCAGCAGCGGGCTGACGATTGAAAACCCAACGCCGTTTTACATCACCCTCACCGGGATTGCCCGTAACTCCCAAAAACAGGGCGGCGGTGCATTGGGGGATTTCCAACCCATAATGCTAGCCCCCAAATCCAGTGAAAACGTGAAACTGCGTGACAACAACCTCAACAGTTTTGTTGTGACTTACATCAATGACTACGGTGGCCACCCAGAGCTGCGCTTCCAGTGTGACGGCAATCTCTGTAATGCCATGCCAAACACCAATCAATTTAGCTATCAACAATGGTGCCAATGGCGCAGCGATTGCGCTATTCGACAGCCAAGGAGCAGCAATCAATTTAAATACCCCAACAAATGCAACCGTATTACAAATGGGGGTTACTACGCTGGAATTTTCCGCTTATGTTCAGGGGCATCCCTCTGCTATAGAAAATAAAACCATTACCGAAGGCGAGTTCAGTTCTGCTGCCAATTTTATACTCGCTTATCAATGACAATATTATCATCAGGATTTATGTAGCCATCTCAAATAAAATTACCGATGTTCTATTTTGCCATGCATATTGGCTCTAGCAAAGGAGGAATGATGCTTAAGGTTCAATTCACTCTGCTTGATAGTAATAACTTCTATCAACAGGGATTATTGTATGTATTGCAGGATTATATTGATTTTCTAAACGAGTGTTATCAGTACTCCCCACAATCAGCCCCGGTGGAATTCAACTCCCTTGATAATATGGAAATCATTTTCCGTACTCAGGAAGATAATCAAGGCTGCGCCAGTTGTTATATCAGTGCACATCATACTCCCCAACATCAGCAAATGACCATGATGATTCTGGAGAACCAAGAGCACTATCATTCCACAAAGCACTCACTCTCCTTCAGCATCCATCGGGATGATTCCACTTCTCAGGTGCGCCAGAAACTGCAACTGGCGCTGGAACACTTCTGCCATCAACCTTTAGCAGTACGCATCAGCAGTCTGTATAAATGCCATCGATGCCGTCTTGCAGCGCTCAGCGCCTGTGAAAAGAAAGTGCTAAAACTGATGAGTACCGGTATGTCTGCCACCACCATCGCCGACATGCTACAGCGCAGCCAGAAAACGATCAGCGCTCATAAACGTTCGGCCATGCGTAAGCTCAATGTCAATAAAAACAGCGAACTGAATAGGGTTTTATTGGGCCAACTGGGGTTAGGGTAAAATGTTTTGCCCTAACGTTAAAATCCATTATCAAGGGTGGCTACCTAAGTGGACACCCTTGATAAGAAAAACGAATATCACCATTAAATAGCACTAGGCGGGATTTCAAATAACATCACCAGATCACCCGTATAATATCCTTGCGTGCTGACGTCATTACGCGCGGCAGGAGCATCTGCCTTGATTTGCACTTGGTAAACACTTTGATAACCATTGCCCACTTTGAGCTTCTGAGTGAACGTTTGTGTCGCATGACCAACACCAAGCTCTTTACCTGCGCTCCCAGCGTCCCCAAACCTGACGCCCACTTTCTCCATCTTATAAACAGCATCAGTACGCGTTATATCAAGGGGATGAACCAGAGAGACATTAACGCCTTGAGTAGTTGTCCATACCTGTATTGGGATATTCGCAGTGAAGGAGCGCTGTCTGCCATCCGTTGCGACCAGCCCGACAGTGTCGTACCATTCGCCACCCTCTGGCCGTGAAACGAATATGCTGTCACTGATATTCGCCGTGATCCTGATGGTTTTCACCACACCTGTCTGGCTATTTTGTGCCTGAGCCATCTCTGAAAAAATGAGCAGCCCGCCAACGATCGCTACACACAATTTACTTATATGCATATCTGATTACCCATTAAAATACATTAAGTATTACCGACATGGCTGCGAGTAATTCCATTCAGATTGAAGCACGTTGCGACTGGAACATACTTATCAGACCAGCGGTTGGGGTCCTCCCTCTCAAAAGCCCGACTTTCGCCGTCTTTCTTTTGCTTCCTATAACTTGAGCATGACAATATTTAAATGTAGGAATGAGATTTGATGATAATCATTACTCGCATTAGCCTGTAATGATTGATATTTAACATACAATACGTAGAGCGAGGTTATCTGCATGGCCTACGTATTGTAAATTATAGAAGAACTCGCAACATTTATTGAAGCCAGGTTTATAAAAAATTTTTTGTTTATGATAAATAAAAAAATCATTATTATTACTTCTGATAAATGGACAAAATGTTATTATCGACTACCGTCTTAGCATATTAATTTATAACAATACGTTAGATTAACCCCTCAATTAGATATTATCATTTTTTCAACGCGGCAAAGCGACCGTCACAGCACGGACAACAGGTTAGGAAATCATAGGCAATATAAGGAAATGGAAATAATATCAATAGGATGGAGAAAAATTCAGAATTTATTATGATTTACTCGCCACTATCCTGAAAAATGGGGTTGTTAACCCCATCCGGGTGGCTGTATGGACATTTGTCTTACAGCTTTTGCGCAATATCCCAGATAAAACCAAAGGGATCTTTTACACGCGCTTTTAAATCGCCCCAGAACATTTCAGCGGGTTTATTCAGCACCGTTGCACCGGCCTGCACCATTTCATCCACCAGCGCCAAAGCGTCATCAACGTACATATAGAAAATGAACGGTGTCGGAGAGCCTGATGTTTGTGGGCCGCTCAGGTCAGAATCCCAACCTTCCTTGTTAATAGTAAAGTTCGTGCCACGGTAGCGAATGCGGGCAAACATCATCTCTCCATCATCGCCTTCCAGCTCTGCAATCGCCACCATCCCCATCGCTCCTGTATAGAAATCAACGGCGGCTCTAACATTGGGCACATTAAGCGCGGTGGTCAGCCAAGTAAGCCCCATGCCTTCCCACGGGTGCGTGCGATTTTCAACATTGTTGAACCAATTCAGTTTTTTCATTTCGGCTTCCTTTAACAATCAGTCACTCAATATTCATGTGTGAAAGCGTAGCTGCTGGCAATAAACACGATTTTATCGGGAGGTTGCAGGGCAACGATATAAAAAATCAGACCAACAGTGTCAGTTAAGCTTTTGCAGAAGTATTGACGAAATAGCATCCTATTGAATGATTTATAATGCTGTTGCCTGCAACCACGCTTTTTTAAATTTTCACAAAGCCTATAACCCTATTTAGATCTTTTGGTCATTATCGTTGCGACCCATTCGCCTTTACTGCAAATCATCAGGCTTTAGTCTCTGCACAAACAGCGACAGCCTGTGCACAGGCCCAAGCCGAACTCCAGGCCCACTGGAAATTGTACCCTCCCAACCACCCTGTCACATCCACCACTTCACCAATAAAATACAGGCCAGGTACTGCATTCACCGCCATGGTTTTAGAAGAAAGCGCTTTGGTATCCACACCGCCCAATGTCACTTCTGCGGTGCGATATCCTTCCGTTCCGTTCGGCTGCACACGCCAGTTTTGCAAGTTTTCAGCCAAGGTGGCCTGTTGAGCAGTAGTCAACTGTTTCAATGTCGCTTCTGGCAGTTGCCCCAGCGTTTGCAGGAACTCAACCAAACGCTTCGGCAAGTGCAGAGCCAGCGTGTTTTTCAGGCTCTGGTTCGGGTGGGCAAGGCGTTGTTCATTCAAAAAGCCCAACAGATCAAGCTCAGGAAGTAAGTTAATACTTACAAACTCGCCAGGCTGCCAGTAGCTGGAAATTTGCAGAATCGCCGGGCCAGAAAGGCCACGATGGGTAAACAGGATGCTTTCACGGAAATGGGTACCGTTTTCCGCCGTGACCAACGCCGGAACCGAAACACCGGAGAGTGCCTGAGAGTGTTCAAGCAAGGGTTTATGCAGGGTAAAGGGAACCAAAGCGGCGCGGGTGGGCAATACGTTCAGGCCAAACTGTTCCGCCAGCTTATAACCAAACGGCGATGCACCCAGCCCCGGCATCGACAGCCCTCCGCTGGCAACAACAAGTGAGCGAGCACTCACTTTTTCACCATTCAGCGCCAGTTCAAATCCATGGCCGCTTTTTTCCACACTCATAACTTCGCTGCGCAAGCGCGTCGTTACCTGGCCTAGCTCACACTCTTTCACCAGCATATCGACCACCTGTTGCGCAGAATCATCGCAGAACAACTGCCCCAACGTCTTTTCGTGATAGGCAATACCGTAACGGTTAATCAGTTCGATAAAGTCCCACTGGGTATAACGCGCCAGCGCAGACTTGCAGAAATGCGGGTTATTTGAGAGATAAGCAGCGGGTTCAATGTACATGTTGGTAAAATTACAACGCCCACCGCCAGACATCAGGATCTTACGCCCGGGCTTTTTGCCATTGTCGATCAGCAGTACCCGGCAACCCAGTTGCCCTGCCTGCGCAGCGCAAAACATCCCTGCGGCACCTGCCCCTATCACTACTACATCAAACTGTTCCACCTGGGCCTCTCTGAGCAAAAAATCACCGTCACGGCTAAAAACGCTACTTTATGCCGCTTAATCTGCGGCGGGCGATTGTAAAGGTATCAACCAATCAGCGCTATCGTAAGAAAATGTTAGCAGGCGTTAATAGAAGTAACACACTGAAATCACGTCGATTAGTGATGAAGTCAATGCTTTTTTGCCGCATTGAAATCAAAAAAATGACATATTTCCCTTTTCCCCAGCACTGATTGTCACGGATAATGCGCGACGTTCATGTCCACCAACTTGGCGTAACGCTTATGTTGCATTTGTTCACTGGCCTGGATTTTCATACCGGCCTGATGTTAGTTCTCGCGCTGATCTTTGTCTTGTTTTATGAAGCCATCAACGGCTTCCATGATACGGCCAATGCGGTTGCTACTGTAATCTATACCCGTGCTATGCGCTCGCAGCTTGCGGTCGTTATGGCGGGCCTGTTTAACTTTCTTGGCGTCATGCTCGGCGGTTTGAGCGTTGCCTACGCCATCGTTCATTTGCTGCCCACCGATCTGTTGCTGAACGTCAGTTCATCGCACGGGCTAGCCATGGTCTTCTCCATGCTGTTGGCAGCAATCGTCTGGAACCTTGGTACCTGGTATCTGGGTATACCCGCTTCCAGCTCGCATACCTTGATCGGTTCCATTATCGGGGTGGGCCTCACCAACGCGCTGGTCACCAGCACATCGGTGGTTGATGCGCTGAATATCCCGAAAATGATCACGATCTTCCTGTCATTAATCTTCTCCCCGCTGATTGGGATGATTATTGCCGGGCTCATCGTATTTGTGCTGCGCCGTTACTGGAGCACGACCAAGAAGCGCCAGCGTATCCACATGACGCCATCAGAACGTGAAAAGGTTGACGGCAAACGCAAGCCGCCGTTCTGGACGCGTATTGCGTTGATCCTGTCGGCCATCGGCGTCAGTTTCTCACACGGTGCGAATGATGGTCAGAAAGGTATCGGCCTGATCATGCTGGTGCTGATCGGCGTTGCTCCTGCGGGTTTCGTACTCAATATGAATGCCACAGGTTATGACATCACCCGTACACGTGATGCCGTTGCTCACCTACAGCAATTCTATCAGCAACACGGCGATTCCCTCTCCCATGTGATCGCCCAAACGCCACAGGTGCCCACACAGCAAAATATCCCTCAGGCAGCTAACCAGCCTATTGAGTTTCACTGCGATAGCGCGCGCGCCATGATCGCCGTTGAGCACTCACTGAATCTGCTGAACAACCTGCAAAGTTACGATCAACTGACGGTGGAACAACGCAGCCATCTGCGCCGCCTGCTGATGTGCGTAACGGAGACGGCGAGTAAAGTGGCTAACCTGCCGGAAACCTCTGCCGACGACCAGCGTTTCCTGAAAAACCTGCGTTCTGATCTGCTGCAAACCGTTGAGTATGCACCACTCTGGATTATCATCGCGGTAGCCCTGGCGCTGTCTCTCGGAACCATGGTGGGCTGGAGGCGTGTTGCAACCACTATCGGTGAAAAAATCGGTAAGAAAGGCATGACCTACGCGCAAGGGGTGTCGGCACAGATGACCGCCGCACTGTCAATTGGCGTCGCCAGCTACACAGGTATGCCGGTTTCCACCACTCAGGTGCTCTCTTCGGCGGTTGCCGGGACCATGCTGGTGGATGGTGGTGGTGTGCAGAGCAAAACAGTGAAAAGCATCATGCTGGCCTGGGTACTAACCCTACCAGTATCTATTGCTCTTTCCGGCAGCCTTTACTGGCTGGCATTAAAGCTGATCTGAGTGTGATGCAGAGTAACAAGGCGGCCGAAATGGTCGCCTTTTTTGTACCCTGAAATCACCAGAGCCTAATACCAAATCGCCATCGCCAGCAGGCTAATGACCACCAGGCCGCACAATGCCGAGGTCAGAACAAACTGACCACGCACACGCTGGCAACGGCGAATAAATTCGGAGTCATGATGCTCAACATAACGCTGTGCAAAAATATAGCGCACCAGGCGTATCTGTTTGCTTGGTTGGCCGTGGGCAGTAAAAAAACCACCGCCATCGACATATTGATACAGTAGTGGGTCACAGCCGCGCAAAACCACCAACAACGTACGCAGAGAAGAGAAATACCGAGCCATATTAATCACACATACCACACATAAAGCCCAAAACAGCGCGATGGTACTCATCATGATTGCCCCCTCAAGGCGTTGTTATCCTGACCAACCGTCAAGTCAACGCCCTACCTCTACCCAATGCTGCCGAAGCCTGCGGCTCCCATCCCCCTAGCATCTTACGGCCCTACTATTCACCCCTCTACCAGCAAGGCTGGAGAGGAAATGCTCAGGCCTACATTTCCTATTGTAGAATAATGAAATGCAAACTGACTTGGCCCCGAATAAAAATTTACCGTGACCACTACATTTGTCATCTATACCCTGAATAATTTGAGTGGCAGGACAAACACGTAAAGCGTTTATAAACAACGCTTGCGCCAGCCTCAGAGGGGCCGGGTAACAAAATCAACGTATCTACAACTTGAAGCATGACGGGTATAACACTTGGTTATAAATAATAACCAGAGTAAATACTGCTTTTTCGCCATGGTATGCCCTATGTAAGCTACACTTTGCTCACGAAATCTTATAATTCCATGGGTAAATGGCCAGCTAACCACATAAAAAGCATTATTTTTTTGCCACATTACTGTAAAACTGAATCGGTAGATGTAAACAAAATTTATTAATGCGATGCAATGTGATCACACCAACATATCATGGTGTTATCTGAATGGTATTATGCAGGCAAGGCAGAGCGTTCAAGTAGCTTGCCAACCTTTTAATCGGCATTATGCCCAAAATACATGGCGTTGCATGGTAGGCCAACCGATTTGAACAGCGTTTATGCTGGCACCACGGGCAACCAACAACATCTCTGCAACTGCCAGTTCTCAGGGTATATATGGAAGGAGTATTCTCATGGCTTACAAACACATTCTGATCGCGGTTGATCTCTCACCGGAAAGCAAGATTCTGGTAGAAAAAGCCGTCTCAATGGCGCAACCGTACAATGCCAAAGTCTCTCTGATCCACGTTGATGTTAATTACTCCGATCTGTACACCGGCCTGATCGATGTGAATCTCGGCGATATGCAGAAACGCATCTCCGAAGAAACCCATCAGGCGTTAACCGAACTCTCGCAAAATGCTGGCTATCCGATCACTCAAACGTTGAGCGGCAGCGGCGATCTGGCACAGGTACTGGTCGATGCCATCAAGAAATACGATGTCGACCTGGTGCTATGTGGCCATCATCAGGATTTCTGGAGCAAATTGATGTCTTCAGCACGCCAATTAATTAACACCGTACACATCGATATGCTGATTGTACCGCTGCGTGACGAGGAAGATAAAAAGTAAGTACTTGCTAACCCAGATAACCAACGCCCGCGCCATGCGGGCATTTTTCGTTGCATAACCCTTATTTATTGCTTGTTAATAAGCCTCCCCCCGGTGATATAGTCGATACAGACACAACATCCTCCCCAACATATGAGCCACATCCATAACAACAGGGGAACCCAAATGCTAAAAGGAGTTATTCAATGGAACAAGCTGTATCACTGGAATCGTTTCTAACCTCGCTAAAGCGCCATAATTCGCATCAACCAGAATATCTACAGGCAGTACGGGAAGTTTTCACCTCGCTGTGGCCCTTCATCGAACGCAACCCACATTACCGTGACCACGCTTTATTAGAGCGCCTGGTTGAGCCGGAGCGCATCATTCAGTTCCGCGTCAGTTGGGTGGACGATCGTGGGCAGGTACAGGTCAACCGCGCCTATCGTATACAATTCAATTCGGCCATTGGCCCGTATAAAGGCGGCATGCGTTTCCACCCGTCGGTCAACACTTCCATTCTGAAGTTCCTTGGCTTTGAGCAGACCTTCAAAAATGCCTTGACCACGTTGCCGATGGGCGGTGGCAAGGGCGGTTCAGATTTTGATCCGAAGGGCAAAAGCCAGAGAGAAATCATGTGTTTCTGTCAGGCACTCATGACCGAACTTTATCGCCACCTGGGCCCGGATACCGATGTACCGGCAGGGGATATTGGCGTTGGTGGCCGTGAAGTGGGCTTTATGGCTGGCATGATGAAGAAACTGTCCAACAATACCTCTTGCGTGTTTACTGGTAAGGGTTTGTCGTTTGGTGGGAGCCTGATTCGCCCGGAAGCAACCGGTTACGGCCTGGTTTACTTTAGTGATTCCATGCTACAACGCCATGGTTTAGGCTTTGAAGGTATGCGCGTAGCGGTATCGGGTTCTGGCAACGTGGCGCAATATACCATTGAGAAAGCGTTGGAGCTGGATGCCCGTGTGATCACCGCTTCCGACTCCGGCGGCACCGTGGTAGACGAAGCGGGTTTCACCACCGAGAAACTGGCTCATCTGACAGAAATTAAAAACCAACGTTATGGCCGCGTGGCTGATTATGCCCGCGAGCGTGGCTTGACCTATCTGGCAGGCCAGCAACCGTGGAACGTACCGGTTGATATCGCGCTGCCTTGCGCCACCCAGAACGAACTGGATCTGGAAGCCGCACAGACTCTGATCCGCAATGGGGTAAAAGCCGTAGCAGAAGGCGCCAATATGCCAACCACCATTCAAGCCACCGATGCCTTCCTGGAAGCAGGTGTTCTGTTTGCTCCGGGCAAAGCGGCCAATGCGGGTGGCGTAGCCACTTCTGGCCTGGAGATGGCGCAGAATGCCGCGCGCATTAACTGGAAAGCAGAGAAAGTGGATATCCGTTTACGCCATATCATGGCGGATATTCATCAGGCCTGTGTTGAATACGGCGGTGAAGGTAAGCAAACGCACTATGTCCACGGTGCCAATATTGCCGGATTCGTCAAAATTGCTGACGCCATGCTAGCCCAAGGCGTGCTCTAATCCCTTCCTGCGTGACATAATTCACATATTCATCAAATAATGACATGCCGGTGTTTTCACCGGCATGCCTGTTATCTGGTAGCTGCTTCTTTTCCTCAAGAAAGTTATCAATAAGATGCAAATATGTTTATTTATTGATAATAAAATACAAATATTGAGTAGTAATATTACCACGATAAATTTCATAAACATTTTAATAACATAAAAAACTTCATAATTTTACATTAATGGTTATAGATCACATTACGGTGATCCCAGCTAGTCCTCCTCTTCCTTTCCTTTGTAATCTGCACATCACCGACAGACCTTCCTTGATTGGTTTATAGGCGGTATCAGCAACTTGCTGACCCTGGCGCTGTGGAGTGGCGCCCTGAGCCCGTTCATCGCATTACAAAATCGAACAACCTGATTGCGGAGAAAAATAATGGCAAGTTATTTCATTGGCATAGACGTAGGAACCGGCAGTGCGCGTGCAGGGGTGTTTGACCTCAATGGCAGAATGGTTGGCCAAGCCAGCCGGGCTATTGAGCTGTATCGCCCAAAGACGGACTTTGTGGAGCAATCCTCCGACAATATCTGGCAGGCGGTGTGCAACGCCGTGCGCGATGCCGTTAATCAGGCTGATATCAACCCGATCCAGGTGAAAGGGTTGGGGTTTGATGCTACCTGTTCCCTGGTGGTGCTGGACAAAGAAGGCCAACCGCTGACCATCAGCCCTTCCGGCCGCAGTGAGCAAAACATTATCGTGTGGATGGATCACCGCGCCATCACCCAGGCAGAGCGTATCAACGCCACCAAACACCGGGTGCTGGATTTCGTTGGTGGGATTATTTCGCCCGAGATGCAAACCCCCAAGCTGCTGTGGCTGAAACAGCACATGCCGACCACCTGGGCCAATGCCGGATATCTGTTTGATTTACCCGACTTCCTGACCTGGCGCGCCACGCAGGACACCACCCGCTCGCTGTGCTCCACCGTATGTAAGTGGACCTATATCGGCCACGAACAACGTTGGGATAAAAGTTATTTCCAACAGATTGGGTTGGAAGATCTACTGGAGCACGACGCAGCGAAGATCGGCAGCGACGTAAAAATGATGGGTGAACCTCTCGGTTATGGTCTGACGCAGCGAGCCGCCAGCGAAATGGGGCTGATTGCCGGTACCGCCGTCAGCGTTTCGATCATTGATGCCCACGCGGGTACGCTCGGCACGCTGGGAGCAACCGGCGTTTCCGGTGAAGTGGCTGATTTTAATCGCCGCATCGCGCTGATCGGCGGCACTTCTACCGGCCATATGGCTATGTCGCGCACCGCACGCTTCATCGGTGGCGTTTGGGGCCCCTATTATTCCGCTATCCTGCCGGAGTACTGGCTGAACGAAGGTGGGCAGTCTGCCACCGGGGCGCTGATCGACCATGTGATCCAATCGCACCCCTGTTACCAGGAATTGCTGGCGCAGGGTAAGGCTAACGGCCAGACTATTTATGAAGTGCTGAATGCCATTCTGCGCCGCATGGCCGGTGAGCCGGAAGAAATTGCTTTCCTGACAAAAGATATCCATATGCTGCCGTACTTCCACGGCAACCGTTCGCCACGAGCCAACCCGACGTTGACCGGCACCCTGACCGGGCTGAAGCTGTCGCGCACGCCGGAAGACATGGCATTGCACTACCTGGCGACCATTCAGGCCATTGCGCTGGGCACGCGCCATATCATCGAAACCATGAACCACAGCGGCTACAGCATTGATACCATCATGGCCAGCGGCGGCGGCACCAAAAACCCGATTTTCGTGCAGGAACATGCCAATGCGACCGGCTGCGCCATGCTGCTGCCAGAAGAGAGCGAAGCCATGCTGCTGGGCGGTGCGATGATGGGTACGGTGGCAGCAGGCGTATTCGATACTCTGCCGGAAGCGATGAATGCCATGAGCCGCATCGGCAAAACCGTCACCCCACAGACCAACAGGATCAAAACCTATTACGACCGCAAATACCGCGTATTCCACGAGTTATACAACGACCACATGAAATACCGCCAATTGATGCAAGAGGAAATATGAAGCAGCAGGGATAGCAACGCACTGCCGCTATCTGGGCTATACCTAAGCGGCACCATGATGTTAACTGAATGAATAATATGCCGTTTTACAACGGCATATAGATATCAAAACGGTGATTTTTGGTGGTGCTCGCAGCATGCGCCGGTATAGCTGCCAGCGGCGGTGCATAGTCCGGGCGTTTCACCACAATACGTTTAGTGGCTAATCTGCGAGCGGGCTCCAGCAGGCCATCTGCGTCGTCGTCACTGCCCACCAGCGCCTGGAATACCCGCATTTCCTTCTTCACCAGCGCGCTTTTCTGTTTATGCGGGTACATCGGATCGAGATACACCACTTCCGGGCGCGGATCGAGCTCCCCCAATGCCGTCAGGCTCGACGCATGCAGTAATGTCATCCGCTCACGCAGCCACGGGCCAATCTCGGCATCCTGATAACCGCGCTGTAGGCCATCATCAAGCAAAGCGGCAACCACCGGGTTGCGTTCCAGCATGCGCACCTGGCAACCGAGCGCGGCCAGTACAAAAGCATCGCGCCCCAAGCCCGCAGTGGCATCCACCACGCTGGGCAGATAGCTGCCCTTGATCCCCACCGCTTTGGCGACCGCCTCACCACGGCCACCGCCAAAACGCCGCCGGTGTGCCATCGGGCCAGCGACAAAATCGACATAAATCGCACCGAGTTTCGGCTCATCGCGCTTGCGTAGCTCCAACCGTTGCGGCGTTAACACCAGCGCCACCAGCGCATCGTCGTCAGAAGCCAGTTGCCAGCGCTCCGCCAAAATAGACAAGGCGCCGGGATCGGCGCCTGCTTCACATAATAAACACACGCTCACGTGGCGAGTTATCCTTTAATACCGTAATGGCGCAGCATCGCATCCAACTGCGGTTCACGGCCGCGGAAACGTTTGAACAGCTCCATTGGCTCTTCAGAACCGCCGCGCGACAGGATGTTATCCAAGAAGGATTTGCCGGTTGCCGCGTTGAAAATCCCTTCTTCTTCAAAGCGTGAATAGGCATCGGCTGACAGCACTTCCGCCCACAGATAGCTGTAGTAACCTGCGGCATAACCACCGGCAAAGACGTGGCTGAAGGCATGAGGGAAACGCCCCCAGCTTGGCGAAGGCACCACGGCAACGGCTTTCTTCACCTCGGCCAAGGTCGGCAGGATTTGTGCGCCTTTTTCTGGGCTGTATTCAAAGTGCATGCGGAAATCAAACAGGCCGAATTCCAACTGACGCAGAATGAATAATGCTGCCTGGTAGTTTTTCGCTTCCAGCATCTTATCCAGCAAGGCTTTTGGCAGTGGTTCACCGCTTTCGAAGTGGCCGGAGATAAACGCCAAGGCTTCGGGTTCCCAACACCAGTTTTCCATAAACTGGCTTGGCAGTTCGACCGCATCCCACGGCACCCCGCTGATCCCGGCGACACCGGCCGTATCAATCTGCGTCAGCATATGGTGCAGGCCATGACCAAATTCATGGAACAGCGTGGTCACTTCGTTATGGGTAAACAGCGCTGGTTTATCGCCCAATGGGCGGTTGAAGTTACACGTGAGGTAAGCCACCGGTTTTTGCAGCTCACCGCTCGCTTTACGCAGGCTGCCAACGCAATCGTCCATCCACGCTCCGCCACGTTTATTTTCACGGGCATACAGATCCAGATAGAAGCTGCCGCGCAGTTCGCCGTTCGCGTCGAACAGATCGAAGAAACGCACTTCCGGGTGCCAGGTATCCACATCTTTACGCTCTTTAGCGCTGATGCCGTAAATACGTTTCACCACTTCAAACAGCCCTTCAACGACACGCTGTTCTGGGAAATAGGGGCGTAGCTGTTCGTCGCTGATCGAGAACAGATGTTGTTTTTGTTTTTCACCGTAATAGGTGATATCCCAAGCTTCAAGCTCATCAGCGCCGTAATGCTGTTTGGCGAAAGCGCGCAACTGCGCCAGCTCCTGCTCTGCCTGCGGGCGGGCGCGTTTGGCCAGATCGTTCAGGAAACCCAGCACCTGCTCTGGGTTTTCTGCCATTTTGGTGGCGAGGGATTTATCGGCATAGCTGGCAAAGCCCAGCAATTGCGCCAGCTCGTGGCGCAATGCCAGCGTTTCTGCCATTACCGTGCTGTTGTCCCACTTACCGGCGTTCGGCCCCTGGTCAGAAGCTCGGGTGGCAAAGGCACGGTACATCTCTTCACGCAGTGCCTGATTGTCGGCATAGGTCATTACCGGCAGATAGCTCGGCATATCCAGCGTCAATAACCAGCCTTCCTGTTCTTTTGCCTGAGCCATCGCCTGAGCCATCGCCAGCGCACTTTCCGGCAGCCCGCTCAGTTGATTAACATCGGCGATCAGTTTGCTCCAGCCCATAGTGGCATCAAGCACATTGTTGCTGTAGGTCGAGCCTAATTCAGACAGGCGCGCCACAATCTCACCGTAGCGCTTTTGTTTTTCCGCCGGTAAACCAATGCCCGATAGCTCAAAGTCACGCAGCGCGTTTTCTATCGCTTTACGCTGGGGCACGCTCAGGCTGGCAAAACCTGCACCTTCTTTCAGGCTACGATAGGCTTTATACAGCCCTTCGTGCTGGCCTACCCAGGTGCCATATTCGGAAAGCAGCGGCAGCGCCTGTTCGTAGGCTTCTCGCAGTTCCGGGCTGTTTTTCACCGCATTCAAATGACCAACCGGCGACCAGATCCGCGCCAAACGATCGTCAGATTCCGCCAGTGGCTGGCACAGATTCTCCCAGGTAAACGGCCCCGGCTGCGCCACCACGCGCTCCACCGCAGCACGGCAGTCGGCCAGTGCGGATTGTACCGCCGGTACGATATCTTCAGGACGAAGCGCCGAAAACGGCGGCAAAGAAAACGGTGTCAGCAACGGGTTGGTCATAAGGGTAATCCTGATTGACGTTGTGGGCCTGATGCAAGCATCTGACCAGATAAATACCAATGTTTAACTAACATGGTGCCGAATGGCAGGAAAATCAATGGTTATAGACGGTGTTTTGAGTTCCTTGGCTCATGTACCCCAAGGTTATGGTAAGCACATCACTATCTGTCACTCACAGGATGAATTATCCTTAGGCTCATTAAGGATGGTTTAGCTTGTCGCGTTTAGCGATGTGGTGCGAATTCCCTCAAAAAAATCATCAGGAATTCCGCCGGAAACAACCATAAGGGATCTCAATGCAACAACCATATCGTTATCAACAACCCCGTTGGATGCGCGACTTGCTGCGTTTTTTACCTCTAAAAAGCCAGTTCGTGTTCTCAGGCAATGTGCGCGATCTGCAAGCCTGCGAGATTAGCCCCAACATCGTCACGCCGGTTGCATTTAATCAATCCCTGCATAATGCGCTGCGAGAAGCGGGTTATCAGCATGTGGTGATGTTTAACCTGCTGAACGGCTTTATACCAATGGTGCCACCAGGAGAGGACCCGGCACCAACGCAGAAACTGCTGAGCCAATTGGGCCTTAATATAGTAGAAGGCCGTGCCAATGGGGGAATTGATCTGCTGAGCACCACGCTCGAACGGCTGATCGAGCTACCCGGTGAACCCGTGGCACTGATTGTTGACTTCGCCTCTTGCCTGATTAATCACCGGGATAACCTCTCACCGGTGGAACATAGCCTGTTTACCCGCGCCCTGGTGCTTTCCCACCAGGCTCGTGCGCGCCCTTACGGCGAGCAGCGCCGGGCATTTTTTAATACCGTATTGTGGGTTGTTGATAAAGAAGGCGATTTACCTGATTGGTTTTTGATCAATAACCCACTGATTCGCCATATCCCGGTCGCCAAACCCGATCGCATTGCCCGCCATGCGTTAGCGCCTGCGCTGTTACGCTCGCTACCGGGCCAATCCGTTGAAACGGCCGTTCAAGAGCGAGCGGCCCAGGAGTTTGTGGATGAAACGGAAGGGTTGCTGCTGCTGGATATGAATGCCATTGCTCGGCTGGCCCGCATTGAAGGCGTCGCTCAAGAACAGATTAGCGACGCAGTTCGGCGCTATAAAGTGGGGATTACCGAAGATCCATGGCTAAAAATTGAAAAAGAGAAGATTCGTCAGGCCGCCAGCACGATCCAGAAACGAGTCAAAGGGCAAACCCATGCCATTACGCATATGTTGGATATCATCAAGCGTGCGGTCACGGGCGTAGGCGGGGGCAAACAAGGGGGGCGCCCCCGCGGTGTGATCTTTTTGGCTGGGCCGACCGGCGTGGGTAAAACCGAGCTGGCCAAAACCGTTACCGAATTACTGTTTGGTGATGAAAGTGCCTATATCCGCTTCGATATGTCAGAATTTAGCGCCGAACATGCCGATCAACGTTTGATTGGCGCGCCGCCAGGATATATTGGCTATAACCTGGGCGGCGAGTTGACCAACGCCATTAGGGAAAAGCCGTTTAGCGTGGTGCTGTTTGATGAAATAGAAAAGGCCCACCCACGGCTGATGGATAAATTTTTGCAGATTATCGATGACGGCGTGCTAACTTCCGGCCGTGGCGATCGCGTCTATTTCTCTGAAGCCCTGATTATTTTCACCTCCAATCTGGGTATCTATCGCCTGGACAGTCACGGCGAACGGGTAGCCAATGTGCGGCCAGAGGAACCATTTGCAACGGTACAGAAAAACGTCAAGGCCGAGATTGAACGCCACTTCAAGCTGGTGCTAAACCGCCCTGAGCTGCTTAACCGCATTGGTGAAAACATCATCGTCTTTGACTTTATTCGCCCCGATGTTGCCGAACAGATATTTAGCCAAATGACCGAAAACACGCTGGCGGGGCTCGGCAGGCTCGGGCTGACGGTAACCATCGGCCAAGCGGCGCTGGAGCTGTTGCGTAAGATCTGCCTGGCCGACTTATCCAACGGCGGGCGCGGTATTCGTAACCATCTGGAAGCACATTTGGTTAATCCACTGTCACGGGCGCTATTTGATGTGGACGCACAGCCGGGCGATCGTTATCACATTGCAGACCTGCTGACGGGTGCATCCACACAGCTGGTTCTGACCAAACAGCAGGAGCCGTAATGCCGATGGCGGTAGGTTTATCACGTTTGCACTTTCCGGTAACCACCTTGGGGCCAGGAAAACGTATTGGTATCTGGTTTCAGGGATGTTCTCTGCTCTGCCCCGGCTGCCTCTCTCCAGAAACATGGCGATTTACCCGCGACAAGATAGCGATGGCAACACTGGTAGAACAGTTGCGCCCGTGGTATCCGCAGGCGGATGGCATCACAATCTCTGGAGGGGAACCGTTCGATCAACCCCAGGCATTAAGCCAACTGCTGTCTGCCATTCGTCAGGATTTTAACGGCAATATTCTGGTGTTTAGCGGTTATCCCTATGCCACCATCATCCCTTATCTAAGCACAATGGCAGGGCTGATTGATGCGTTGGTTTCCGGCCCGTTTGAACAGGAAAGCCCGCAGACACTGCAACTGAGGGGCAGTGATAACCAGGTTTTGCATCTGCTGACCGAAGTGGGTAAAACTCATTTTAGTGACTTCGAGCAGCCATTAAATGACCAAGAAAAAGTACTGGATATGACGCTTGATCGGCAGGGCAGAGTCAGCTTGATAGGCATTCCACGCCGAGATGATTTAATTCGCCTGCGGGCGTTCCTTGAACAACAGGGGCACTCTTTTGCTCCAGTCACCAAATAACTCAGTGCCCGGAAACGACCACCATGATGCGTTTTTGCCCTAATTGCCATACGGAACGTGCATTAACAGAAATTTTCTGTGAGGGCCAGATTGAGCATCATCCCTGTGATTGGGATCTTTCTTCCGAGCCTATTCACGTTAAGGGATGGCGGCCAATTGCGGTTATCAGCGCTGAAGAAATGGTGCAGGAAGCCACTGAGAACGTAGCCGCGTTACCCGAGGTGGCGCATTGCCAAAACGGCCACCCGCTGGAAGCTGGGGATCTGATCTGTATGCAGTGCGGCGCGGATGCGGCGGATGGAGCAGCGCCACCGCCAGCCGCCACCCCAGAACCGGGCTTCGGCACAGTCACCCAGATTGGCCACTGGAAAATCCTGCGCCGTATTAACCAGAATGACAGTATTCGTGAACGCTATCAGGCGCAGCATCAGGAAAGTGGCCAACACGGGATACTCACGCTGTATACCTACGGCGCAGAACCTGATCTGGCCGTTTATGAGGTGATCCGCAACCTGCCCCGCGAGCATATTCCCGATATTCTTGATACGGGCCGTTGGAATGCTCGGGCCTGGCAGGTCGCAGAAGAAATGACCAGTGGTTCACTGGCCGACGCAGCCGCCAGGGGCGACTTCTGGCAGCCTGAAGAAATCCCCCATGTCGTCAGAGAGCTAGGCAGCGCCTTAGCCAATTTTTCTGAACATGGCTTGCGCCACCGCAATCTCCGGCCCAGCAACCTGCTGATCCGTACTCGCGATCCGTTGGATCTGGTGATCATCGAATTTGGTTCCGCCTGCCTGTCTGAGTTCGATCTGGATATCGTTTCTCCTTTGGAGATCACCCGTTATAGCGCACCGGAAACGTTAGCCGGCGGCGTGGCCGCCGCCTCTGACTGGTGGAGTCTGGGCATTATTTTGCTTGAGCAGATCACTCAGGGAGCCTGCTTTACCAATATCCATCCCCATGCGTTTTTAATTCAGGTGCTGGCGAATGGCGTCACGCTGCCTGAACACCTTGATCCACATTTACGGCTGTTGCTGCGCGGATTGTTAACACGCGATCGTCATCGGCGCTGGCAGTGGCCGGAAGTACAAGCCTGGTTGGATGAGCAGCCGGTAACCGTGGCAGATGAATCGCCCTCTGTCTCTGACAATCAACTGATGAGCATTACGCTGGGCCAACAGCGCTACACGCAGCCCGCCGTGTTCGCTCTGGCAGCGGCAGAGCAGCACCATTGGCAGGAAGCGTTGGCGCTTATGCAGCGGGGAACGATTGTGTCCTGGGCGCAGCAGGCCGGTTTGGGCGACACGTTGATCACCCGGTTGCAGCAGGCCGTTGAGTTGGCCGATCTCAGCGATGATTACCGCCTGATACTGGTATTAAAGCTGCTTAATCCCAATATGCCGCTGATCCTTCAGGGTGAAATTGTGACACCAGCCTGGCTGCTGGAGCACCCGCAGGAAGGTCATGCCTTGTTGGCCAGTTCACTGCCCGGCGTCCTTGGCCAGATGGAGCCAGGCCATTGGCTGTTCCAGCTAAAATCACGGCAAGAGAGAGTCCGGCAGCGGGGGGAAAACCTGAAGATCGCCTTTAATGAAGCCCTCTTGCGCATTCATTTACTGGCCACTTCACGGGCGCGATTGCTGGCCATTTGGGAAGAACAGCGCAAGCTATTCCCCGATACGCTGCATAACGGGCTCAGAACGCTGATCGATCGGCGTCATCCGAACGAAGATGAACTTATCCTGCTGCTGAGCGCCGACCTAGGGCAATTCACCTCGGCAGAAAGCCTGCTGGTGCAGGCCAGTGAACTGGCTAGCCAATATCATGTAATGGGTTTTTCTCGTGAAGCATCGCGCGAGCTTCTGGCGCTGCCCCGCTCAGAGATTTACCAACAGTTGGCCGCTCGTATCAATGGTTTTAACCGCTGCAACATCACCGATATCGACAACTGGGCAGCTCGCTTTTTGCAAACGCGCCGCCTGCCGCTGGAACAGGCTCTGGTGATGTTAACTCTTCCACCAGAACAGTGGATCGTGCCGGAAAAACAGCGCTACATTCACCAGGTTCTGGATTTTTTCACGCGTAAAATTACCGCCTCTACCCTACGTGGCTCGTTGGTACGCATGAGTATCAGCCCACATGCCGGGCGAGTTGACCTGGCTGGATTAAGCGGGCAGAGAAAAAGCGCTGAAACCCTGCTCAACCATTTGTTGACCCGCAGCCGCCAGCCGATCTCCATTGATAGCCAAACCCTATTGGATAACGAGCAGGCTGACTGGCAATTGCGAACCCTGCATGCGCAGACTCAGCTCTATATGCGGGATACCGGCATTAACGGCATGTATCTCGGCTTTCCTTTCATCGTGATTAACACGCAGCCCAAACAGATTAAGCCGCGTATCGCGCCGCTGTTGCTGTGGCCGATAAATATCATTATGGAAGCGGGTATCCGCGGGGTTGCCAGCCTGCGTTTCGATCACGAGCGCGGAGCTGTGTGTTTGAACCCGGCGTTGGAAAGTTTTGTTGGGATTCCATCGGTAAAACGCTGGCAGGCGATTGTTGACCAACTGCTGAGCCAGGCCGCATTGAGTGCCGAAGAAGTGATTGAAAGTTTCACGGCGCTGGTGCCTGCCCTGGAACAGCAGTTGGTTCCGCTCCCGCCGTTGAATGTTAAAATTGCGGAGAACACCAGCCAGTTGGTGTGTTCTGCCGTGCTCTTCCATGCGGCATTTATCGGCCAGGCGATCGGTGAAGATTTGCGCCAGCTATGCCACTTATCCCCCGCAGGCACCGCGCTGGAAACGGCGCTGGGCCTGAATCCAGAGGTTACCACCGTAGCTCAGCCAACCTCGGCCAAGGAATGCTATTTTACCGCAGCCAGCGATCCCTCGCAGGAAGCAGCGGTTCTGGCCGCTCGTAATGCGCCAGGATTGTTGATTGAGGGCCCTCCGGGCACCGGCAAAAGCCAGACCATCGTTAACATGGTCGCAGATGCCATTGGTCAGAAGCGCAGCCTGTTGATCATCTGCCAGAAGCCAGCAGCGCTGGAGGTGGTATTTAAACGTATTATGGCTGGCGGCCTGGGCAATCGCGTGGTGATGGTCAAAAACGCGCAGAAAGGCCGCGACACCATTATCCGTAACATACGGGCCCAGCTTGAAACCCTGTATCAACCCGACGATAGCAACACAGTCAATCCCTGGGTAACTTCACGAGAGAAAACGGGCCGTCACCTCGATCAGTTGGAACACGATCTGGACAGTTACTATCAGGCACTGCACCAGCAAGATGAACACATTGGCATTAGCTACCGGGATGTGCTCGGTGAACTCATGTTGCTGGAAACGTATGTAGAACGTCTGGAACTGCCTGCGCTGCAAACGGTGCTGCAAAATTGCACGCTTGAGCACCTAGAGGCCATCAAACGGGCCATCATCCCGGCCATAGCGCTCTGGTTGGAAGCGGATTACGAGCACAGCCCGCTGGCCCAACTGAGCCCATTCCTGTCTCATCAGGCCACGTTGCAGGATTTTACCCGCCGTTTCACACGGTTTTATCAGGTTGAACAGCAAAGGGATGAGAGGCTGACTAACCCACACCGTGCCTTTGAAGTGACAGAGCACGAGGAATACCAGCGAAGCCTGGCGAAGTATCAGACCTTACTGACTTCGTTAACCCCAGCAGAGTGGGCGAACCTGGCCCAATGGCTACCGCTGTTTTATGCCCATCACGGTAGCATCGTTCAGGGTGAACAACTGTTAGCTCAGTTAGAGCAACTGTCTGGTCGGCTACAGGAGATCGACTCTTCTGGCCGCGATCCGCTGATGTTTGCCCCCTTAGCCCATTGCGACAGCCAACGGCTCTTGCAGTTAACCACTGCGGCGGAAGAAGCCAAAAAACGCAGCTTATTTCAGCGCATTAACCCCTGTTATTACCTGCGCCGCAGCAGGCTGAAATTATTCCTGCAACAGCTTGGCTGGCAAAACGACCATGATACTGTGGCCCGCCTGCTGATTTCTGCCCGCTCAGAGCAACAGTGGCGAGCCGTCAGAACGGAACTGAACCGCTTGCAGCAACGTTTGGGGTTGCCAACCGTAGGGCTGTTGGACAACCTGGCATTAACCCGCCAGTTAGCAACGACACAGCGGGATCTGCGCTTTATCTGCACGTTGTATCAACAGATATCAGATTTGGTGGGTCTTGACCGATTAGTGCCCGCTATCATCGAACACCAGCAAGCCGGTTTCACACGGGAATGTGAAGAGATCGCCGCCGCGATAGCGCGTTGCCAGGCCCGTGCAGCAAGCTCAGAGGCATTGGAAAATCTACGTGGCTGGCTGCAACTCTCTGCGGTAGAAACATTCGCTCAGGCCATCCATAACAATAGCTCCCTCACTGTTGCACTTGAGGCTATTACGGCTGCACTTCCCTCATTGGCAGCCTATCAGCAATTCCGGCCAGTTGCGGCACAGCTGGATACTGTCAGCCTGGCCATCCTGAGCATGTTACGCCAGCAGAAAACCACGCTGGCCCGCTTTGAACCACCGCAGTTAGCGTTGGTGGTTGCGCAAGCGTTGGATCGTGAGGTGCGTTTAGTCTGGAAACAACAGTTAGAGTGGCATTCGCCGATATTGCTGCTGGAACCCACGGTGATTAACGCCAAGATTGAGCAATTGGCTACCGCCGATGGCGAAATGAAAGCCTTGAATAAGCTGGAGCTGACCGAGGTGATTAAAACGGCCAACATCAGCCCACTGCGGAAGTGGGAAGAAATTACTCGCCTCACCGGAAAGCGGGCGCGTCGGTTACGGGAATTTATCGATCAAGGCAGTATGCTAGGGCTGATGCAACTGCGGCCGGTTTGGTTAATGACGCCAGATGTTGCCAGCCAGGTTTTACCCTTGCAGGCTGGGCTGTTCGATACGGTGATTTATGATGAAGCTTCACAGATGCCGGTAGAATACGCATTGCCCACCCTGTTTCGCAGCCGCAACATGGTCGTCAGCGGGGATGAGAAACAGATGCCGCCATCGGCTTTCTTCTCTGGCAAAGCCATGGCTGAAGACGAGCCTGATGATGACGAAGGCCTGTTTGAAGCCGATAGCACCCAGCAAGAAGAAGCCGCTGAAAGCTGGAACTATCGGCAAATCAGCGACTGCCCGGATCTGCTGCACCTGGCTCGTACCGTATTACCTAGCCAAACGCTGGCCATCCACTATCGCTCCACTTATCGGGAACTGATTAACTTTTCCAATCATGCATTCTATGAAAATCGGTTAAATATTCCGGCCCAGCATTCTGGCAAGATCATTGATGCGGTCAGGCCGGTTTCACTAATGATGGTCAATGGGCTGTATCAAAACCAGAGTAATCAGCAGGAAGCCGAGCAGGTCGCTACCGTGCTGGCAGAAATTTGGCAACAACCTTACGCAGAGCGCCCTTCCGTTGGTGTAGTGACCTTCAATCAGAAACAAGCGCAGCTGATCCAGAATGTGCTGGAAGCCAGGGCCGAACAGCATGCCGAGTTCCGCCAGGCTTACCACGAAGAACAGCAGCGGTTGGAGGATGACGAGGATATGTCCTTCTTTGTGAAGAACGTGGAAAACGTGCAGGGGGATGAACGGGATGTGATTATCTTCTCTACCACCTTTGGCCGTAACCCACAGGGCACTTTCCGCCGTAATTTCGGTATTCTTGGCCAGCAAGGGGGGGAACGGCGTTTGAACGTGGCGGTGACCCGGGCCAGAAATCAGGTGATGATTATTTCCTCGATGCCGATTGAAGAGATTTCCGATCTGCTTGCCACCCACCGCCAGCCGGATATCCCGCGCGATTTCCTGCAAGGGTATCTGGAGTATGCCCGCCGTTTATCCACAGGCCAGTTTGCTCAAGGCCAGGCGCTGTTAATGCGCATGAACCGTACACAATTAGCCAGCCGCTCGCCGGTGGAACACCCTGATGGTTTTGTGCAATCCGTTGTTGAGTATATTCGCTCACAGGGTTGGTTAATTGCAGAGTCCCAACAGGAAGGCGCTTTCTATTTTGATTGTATTATTGAAGATCCATCAACGGGCCGCTATTTACTGGGTATTGAGTGCGATATGCCACGCCACGCGCTATTGCAACGTGCCAGGGCGCGTGAACTCTGGCGCCCAACCATCTTAAAGCGGGTAACCGCATTCCGTCATCGCATCTCTATTCAACATTGGTATCACCATGGCCCAGAGGAGCGTCTGCGTTTAACACAGGCCATTACACAAGCTATGGGCATGGAACAGCAGCCTGCGGCGACCACCTCTGATGCAACAAGCGAGGAAAACACATGAGTTCGTCAGTCCATATCATTCGGGCCAAACGTGAAGATATTGCCGAGTACCGTCGTTCAATGGCCTGCCTGAGCGCATTGATGCAGCAATGGGAAGCGCTTAATCAGCACTATAGCGAAGCCGATCCGGTAATGATTGAGCAGATACACCAGCGTTATCAGGACATACAACGCTATGGCACCGACATCCGCAACTATAGTGCCGAGCGTTTTGCCAGTTTGACCGCACAAATTCCAGGCATGATTGAGTTTATGCGCCAGAATATTGAACAAATCCAAGAGGCACGGATTGAGCAGTATGCTGTGCAACGCCAGCATCAACGATCGCGGCAGGAAAGCGCCGCAATGTTGTTAGATCTGCTTAAGCAACAGATGCCAGAGCAGCAAACGTTGATACAACAGCTTGCCGACGCCGTTGACCATCAAGAAAACACTGACTCAGGGCAGATTTTGGGTCAGGCCATGCAGTTAATCAGCCAACAGCCAATACGGCTGACAGAAGAACAGCAAGCGCTAGCACAGCGCCTGAAAGATCCACAGGCAATACCGGCACGCCATCAGTACGATCATCCTGTTACTCAGTGCTTACGGCGTATTGACAGGCATATTGCCGAGTTAGCCGTATTAGATCCGCAAGGAAATATGACTACTTTTACCCAGCGGGCTGCGGAACTGGAGCGGCTACCGCAAAACACCCACTGGAATCTGCTCAGTGATTCGCTGACGCTGGATTTGGCTGAAACCACGCGCGCCGCCAGAACCCTGGTGGAGAAAAGGCAGCAGCTCAGCCTGCTGATTGCCGGGTTGAGCAGCTATCACTCACCTGAGGCTAACGCCTTGATGGAGCGCTTAAATCTGGTATTGACCTCGCGCGAATTGCCGCTGTTACTTGAGGCTATTGCTGTAGCTCAGGCCGCAACGGAACAACAACGCTTGAATATTGCCGCTCTGGCCAGGCGTGAGGCCGTTCTCGCAGGATTGGCAAAATTGGGGTACGAGGTACGCGAAAGTGATGCGCAAGCCTGGTCAGATGACGGAAAAGTGGTGATCCGTAAACCGGCAACGCCAGGCTATGGCCTTGAGTTAGCCGGAGCACAGGGGAGCGAACGCTTCCAGGTACGGGCGGTGGCTTTCTCTGAACAGCGGGATACTCAGCGAGATACCGATATTGAGTCAATCTGGTGCAGTGAGCACCAAAAACTCCAGCAAATACTACAAGAAACCGGCGATACATTAACCATCGAACGTGCGCTGGCAGCAGGTTCTTCGCCGCTTAAAGTGGCTCAACCGGCCAACGAACAGGCAGATCAGGCCGATTATCGTTACCGTGGGGATAGCAGCCGCAGCCTTGATTAGGCCATGACACGGCTTTCTTGCGCAGGGCCGTCTCCTGCTATAACCATAATGCGCATGGAGCCTTGTCAGAAGCCTTTCCAGAGCAGGGCATTGCCTTGCCGATCCTGGCAATGAACGTGAAAGGAATGTTTACCCAGGTCAATACCAATAAGCGTGGCATTTTGCATGATGGAACCCTCAAGAGAATTACACCCTGCCAGCGTACTGCTCACAGGGTGGGGGTGCCCATCTCATTAACAAGCAATTACACAATTTAAATTACAGTCTCTAAAGATATCCACCCCAACACACATGACACAAAAATACCCAGGCCATGTGACAAATACTACCTGTATGCATTAGCATGATCCACACACCCAACAAGGAGAAATTAATATGGCAAATTTGATTTATTTAACCTTAACAGGTCAAAAACAGGGATTGATTTCTAGTGGCTGTTCATCTTCAGACTCTATAGGCAATAAAGGTCAACTCAATCACGAAGACCAGATATTGATTTACAGCCTAATCCATACAATGACTCGTACACAACACGTTCACCACAACCCAGTGACAATCAAAAAACCTATCGATAAATCATCCCCTTTACTGGCTGTCGCTATATCATCGAATGAACTATTAGAGGCTATGTTCTATTTTTATCGGACGAGTCAGGATGGTACCCAAGAGTTATATTTCTCGGTAAAATTGACTGGCGTCACTATTTCGGAGTTTTCATCACACCATCCTCACAACATCACACACACAGGTGTGCAACCACAAGAAACCTTATCATTACGTTATAAAAGTATTACTTGGCAGCATCATATTTCTGGTACAAGTGGCTATAGTATCTGGGACGAAAGAGTTTATTAATTTTAAAGTAATTCCTCTGTTATCGAGATAGCAGAGGAATTATACTCCCAATAGTCTATGAGATTGAACGTTTTGCTATAGCATACGGGACACCACTGATTATGCTAAAGAAAAGTGCACCATATATAAAATCATCGCTCTCAAAAACGTCAATACCCAACAATGGTATCACGCCGAACTTCACAATATACATATGAAATCCAACTGGGATTATAGATATAAGTATTGCAACAACATGATGGTTAATATTACCAGAGGAAATTAACCTTCTTATAATGAAGAAATTACCAATCATTACAAAGAGTGATATGAGACAATAACTCAAAAACATCAATAACTCCTCGCCTGTCCATAGCCAGTATTAAAGGCACCTGTAGTTTCAAGCAACAGATCCATTCCACTCATCATCTTAAATCCAGGATGCTTTAACCCTGTTAATAAATCAGCATTTACGTAGCGTAAAAGCCTACTCATATCTGGCTCCAGTCTATAACCAAGCAAGACATTAACTGATATTCCCATATCAACGAATGTATATATAACATCAGAGTCACGGGTATTTAATCCAAAAATATTTTGACCGACTTGTTCGTATACAAACTTCACTGGCCCGGTATAGTTTTCACGGTAAAGGAGGTAATAACCATTTTCGACTACATTATTTATCCCATGACCAATTAATAACCCCCCCATTCCTGCTCCTACACCGGTTTCTACAAGACCTACGCCAGCCACAAACTGCAAGGCACCCGAAACAAACCCAACACCGGCGATAATTAAGCTTATATTTTCCTGCCGCTTAGTCGTTCTATTTTTTATTACAGGATCAAGAACCGGTTTAACAATAACAACTTGTTTTAATTGTTTCCTTGCAATCATTTCATCCTGACACCTCAACGAGGCTATCTCCTCATCCAATGAATGAATAGCATCTACTATGCTTAACTCATTAGTATTAATTTTTGAGGTTATATCAGATGAGTAACTAACGACTTCGCTAATAAAATGATCTTTTGCCAAACTCCATTTCACATATTTATTTGCAACACTATTCATTACTTGTGCCAATTCATTTTGTCTATCTAACAAAACCCTAATGTTCTCACGCTCCTCTTGTAATTTTTCGTCGAACCATCCCCTTAGTTCAGGGTGCCTCTCAAAAAACTCATCCATAACATCCATGAATTTTCCTTATCATAATGAAAGCCTCAAAGACCAACATACCTTGTACGAACGACATAGTGAACATTTTCGTTATGGTTTACTATGCAGTCCGGCCAATCATCAAATAGTGTATATTTTTTTATCATGTCCCCTAACTGCCAGCGCTTTTCACTTCTTATCGGTGAGACAGTTTATACTTGCTACTATATAAAGGTGAGAAGAAGAGAAACGCAGCCTTAACCCAGACGAAGCCAAACAGTTTGACGAATTCCGCACCCAGGCCGACACCCTACAGGCTGATATTGTCCGTTATGAATCTCTGGCCGATGAAGAACGCGCCCAAGGTGGCAAGGCCAAGCCAGCCAAAGACGGCAAGACCGTGACCAATGAAGAACTGCGTCACTACATCATGACCGGTGAAACCCGGATGTTGTCTACCACCGTTAATGAGAGCGGCGGCTATTCCGTTATCCCTGAGTTGGACACCGAAATCATGCGCATGCTGGCCGATGAAAGTGTCATGCGCCAGATCTACACGGTGAAAACCACCAAATCCAACGAATACAAAAAACTTGTGTCCGTAGGCGGCGCGGCGGTAGGACGTGGCATTGAAGGTGAAGCCCGTGACGAAACCGCGACGCCTAAGCTGGAAGAGGTCAGCATCAAGCTGAACCCTATCTACGCTTACCCAAAAACCACCCAGGAAATTCTCGACTTTAGCGACGTGGATATTCTGGGCTGGCTGACCGAAGAGATCAGCGACACGTTCGCCGAAACCGAAGAAACCGACCTGGTGAGCGGTGACGGCACTAAGAAATCCAAAGGGTTCCTGTCCTATCCGCGTGAGGCTAAAGGCGATCGCACCCGTCCATTCGGCACCCTGGAAAAGATGGTTTCCGCTGGTGCTACGCTTACCGCTGATGAACTGAGCGATCTGGTATTCAAACTGCGCCGCCGCTATCGCCGTAATGCCGTTTGGACGATGAACTCCAATACCGCCGCCATGTTGCAAAAGCTGAAGAACGGCAACGGGGATTACATCCGGTACCAAGGGGAAACCCCGTGGATGGGTGAGGGAGCCTGGAAAGCCTGTGCAACTGACTATACCGAAGCCGAGCTGGTAGGGTTGCAGTGTTATGCCGGTCTGGATTTATCCTCCACCAGTGACATTACCAGTGTTTGCTATACCTTCCCGCTGGAACGATCTGTGCGCCTGCTGACGCGCCACTACATCCCCGAGGCTCAATTACAAAACCCGGCCAATAAAAACCGCACCTTGTACCGCCAGTGGGTGAAACAAGGCTGGTTACGCACCACGCCGGGGGATTGCATCGATTATGACCGCATCCGCGATGATGTGCTGGCCGACGCCGAGCGGTTCAGTATCGAACTGGTGGGTTTCGACACCTGGAACGCCACGCAAATCCGTACCCAATTACAGAGCGCTGGCCTCGATGTGGAGCCATTCCCGCAAACGTATATGAAGTTCAGCCCGATGGCGAAATCGGCTGAGGCGTTTGTTAACCGCAAGGTGATCGAGCACAACGGTGATCCGGTGCTAGCCTGAGCGATGGCTAACATGGTGATGGAAACCTATGCCAACGCCAATATCAAGCCGAACAAGAAGAAAGCCGTCAATAAGATAGACCCGGCAATCGCCTTCCTGATGAGTTTTGGCACCTACCAGCTACAGCATGAAGAATTTGCCTTCGACATGAGCGAAGAACAACAGCAGCGCCTTGCAATGTTTAACGGCATATGAAAATGATGTGTTTACTTCAATAATATGAACCATTCGTAGTAGTATCTGATTGGGCCAAAAAAGAAAGGATGCATAATGATTCAGTGTTTTATTGTTCATAATGGAAATAGAATCAACACTCTGCTTTGCCAAGGAGTAGGGATGTTTTCGGTTTTCTCAGGCAATAAACAATACACAAACCAACCAGGATGCACTGATGTGCCAAATAATGGTGCTATTCCCGCAGGATAATATTGGATAGTTGATCGCCCTACAGGCGGGTTAAAATCCCAATCTATTTCTTTTGTTAAGGATGTCGTAAGTAATTCGGATCATAGTACCTGGTTTGCCTTATATCGAGATGATGGAACTATCAACGATAGAACGTGGATCAATGGCATAATGCGCGGTCAATTCAGGCTACACCCAGTAGGGCGCTTGGGGCTGTCGGAAGGCTGTATAACCTTCTATTCCCCAAATGAGTTCAGTCGGTTACGAGCTGCGTTGTTGCAAACTAAAACGGTGAAGGTTCCAGGTACGGCACTGCAAGCCTACGGTACTATTGAGGTGCAAGGATATGAAAAGGTTTGCCCGGTTTCTCGCTAATGTAGTTGCCATAATTGTTTTGACCGTGTTGGCTATAAAACTTTTCCCGATCCCATGGCTGACCCACGCTCAAACCTCTTGGTTGGTCGATGCAAGTGAATTTTTCCATTTTGACGATGCTGAGTGGTTTGGAACCGTAACATTTGGATTGCTATATTTGTTGTTCGGTTGTTTGGCGTGGTTAATTATCCGCAAAATATACAGTCGATTGGTTAGATAGCTATACATAACAGAGGGAACCGTTTCGGCGATCTTTACTGCCAGCTCAGGCTGTTCCCTTCTTTAGCTGGTATCTCACTGGCCGTATTCCTTCCTCCATCACCTTTGAGTCGGTCATAAAGCAGATCTACCTTATACTAACGGCAATCGTCCTCAATTTTTCACCGCTGTGCGGTAATAAATGGCAAAAAATCACAAATAAATTCAATTGGATAAATATCAATGTTAAGTTACCGCCACAGTTTTCACGCTGGCAACCACGCCGATGTGCTCAAGCACACGGTGCAAAGCCTGATTATTGAATCACTGAAAGACAAAGAGAAACCACTGCTGTATCTGGATACCCACTCCGGTGCCGGGCGTTATCAACTGAGCGGTGAACACGCCGAGCGTACCGGGGAATACCTTGAGGGTATCGGCCTGCTCTGGCAACGTGACGATCTGCCGGAAGAACTGGCGGCCTACATGAGCGTGGTACACAACTTCAACCGCTCCGGCACCCTGCGTTATTACCCGGGTTCGCCACTGATTGCCCGCCAATTGCTGCGCCCGCAGGATAAAATTCATCTAACCGAACTGCACCCCAGCGATTACCCGTTACTGCGCAGTGAGTTCCAGAAAGACCAACGAGCCAAAGTGCAGCGCGCCGACGGTTATCTACAGCTCAAATCCCAATTACCCCCGCCGTCACGCCGTGGCCTGATCCTGATGGACCCACCGTATGAGATGAAAACCGATTATCAAGACGTGGTGAAGGGCATTCAGGAAGGCTACAAACGGTTCGCCACCGGTACTTATGCGCTATGGTACCCGGTCGTCCTGCGCCAGCAGATTAAACGCATGCTGAAAGAGCTGGAAGCAACCGGCATTCGCCGCATTCTGCAAATTGAACTGGCGGTCAAACCCGACAGCGATCAACGTGGGATGACCGCTTCCGGTATGATCGTAATTAATCCGCCATGGAAACTGGAACAACAGATGAACAACCTGCTGCCGTGGTTGCACAAGGTGCTGGTGCCATCCGGTATCGGTCACCATTTGGTGAACTGGGCAGTTCCCGAGTAATTCCCAATCTGGCCGCCCTGGCGGCCAGTTTTACTTCTCAACCAACACCACTTTAATGCCGCTTTTGCGCAACCCTTCAAAGCTTTCCGCTGAAATGTCACTGTCGGTGATCACCATGTGAATACGTTGTATATCAATGATTTTATGCAGACTGGAGCGATTAAACTTGCTGGAATCGGTAACCGCGATAATACGCTCTGCAACTTCGCACATACGGCGATTGAGGCGCGCTTCATCCTCGTTGTGGGTACTGATGCCACGTTCCAGATCGATAGCGTCAACGCCCAGAAACAGCATATCAAAATGGTAGTTCTGCAACGACTGATCGGCCTGATCGCCATAAAACGAAAGCGACTGGCGGCGCAAATGCCCACCAGTCATTAGCAACTCTACTCCTTCCGCTTCCAATAACGCATTGGCAACGTTCATACCATTGGTCATGGCAATCACCTCTTTATGCTGGCGCATGAGGCGTGCGATCTCATAAGTGGTGGTGCCAGAATCAAGGATCACACGGTGGCCGGGCTTAATCAGCTCTACGGCAATGCGCGCAATGCTTCGCTTCAAAGAAGTATTCAGGGAGCTTTTATCTTCCACCGAAGGTTCCAATACCGGATTTACCGGCTCACACACCAGTGCGCCACCATAGGCACGTACCGCAATCCCCTGCTTTTCCAGAAAAGCCAGATCGTTACGGATGGTGACCGTGGAGACAGAAAAAAATGCCGATAAATCATTTACCTGTACGCTGCCCTGCTGGCGCAAACGCTGAATGATCTGCTCGCGCCTTTCGCTGGTGCCGAGGATACGTTTATCGGTAGCGGAATCACTGTTATGCATAAAGGGTCCTTGTCATAAAATCCTTCGTTTCATTTCGATTCGCCTATTAGTACCCTTCTTCAAATGGAAAGCAAGCCTTAACATTATTCGCTTATTTCAACGTTATTCCATTAAAAATCTTTCGTTTCATTTCTTTTGTGAAACAGATCGCAACTTCAATACCCTTCTCTTTATTTTAAACCGACGTTAAAGCAGTATTAATCGACACAAACCGAAAGATGAAGTACCAAAAAACCGATACGGAGAAGAAAGTGAAACATTTAATCGAGTTTGTCGCTCACCATAAACAGGATAAACACCGTGGCATCTTTGCTGTCTGCTCCGCTCATCCGTTAGTGCTTGAAGCAGCCATACGCCATGCCAAAGAAGCCCGCTCAATCCTGCTTATTGAAGCCACTTCAAACCAGGTTGATCAATACGGTGGTTACACCGGTATGACGCCCACCGACTTCCGCCGTTTCGTAGAACAGCTCGCAGATAAACAGCATTTTCCCCACGAACACCTGATCCTGGGTGGCGATCACCTTGGCCCAAACCGTTGGCAAAACCAGCCTGCCGCAGAAGCGATGGCCAAGGCCGATGAACTGATTCGCAGCTATGTCAGCGCCGGGTTCAAAAAAATCCACCTCGATTGCAGTATGTCCTGCGCTGGCGATCCGGTGCCGCTAACCGATGCCATCGTCGCCGAGCGTGCGGCCAGGCTGGCGCTGATCGCTGAACAAACCTGTATTGCTCAGTTTGGTGAGTCCGATCTGGTGTATGTCATTGGCACCGAAGTCCCAGTGCCGGGTGGCGCACATGAAACGCTGGAAGCGTTAGCCGTCACCACGCCGCAGGCAGCCAAAGCAACGCTTGAAGCCCATCATCACGCGTTGGAACAGCAGGGCCTGAATGACCTTTGGCCACGCATTATCGGGCTGGTGGTGCAACCTGGCGTTGAGTTCGATCACACTCAGGTCATTGACTTCGAACCGCAAAAAGCACTGGCTCTCAGCCAGATGATTGAAACGTCTGGCACTATGGTGTTTGAAGCCCATTCCACGGATTACCAGACCCCGCTTGCCCTACAGCAGTTGGTACAACACCACTTCGCGATTCTGAAAGTCGGCCCATGGCTCACCTTTGCCCTGCGAGAAGCGCTGTTTTCACTGGCAGCGATCGAACGGGAACTCCACCCGGCGCACCAGTGTTCGGGCCTGCGTGACGTACTGGAAAGCGTAATGCAGGATCACCCAGAGTACTGGCAGCAGCACTACCAGGGGAATGGTGAAGCGTTGCGCCTGGCGCGCGGCTACAGTTACTCCGATCGTGTACGCTACTACTGGCCCGATCGGGATATCGATGCAGCCTATGCCCGCCTGGTTAACAACCTGATCAACGAACCGATTCCGCTGCCGCTGATCAGCCAATACCTGCCGCTGCAATATGCAAAAGTGCGTGAAGGGCAGCTTGCAGCAACACCACACGAATTGATTATTGACCATATCCAAGACGTGCTGCGCCAATACCATGCCGCCTGTCTGGGTAAATCTCCATCTATTTAACACAATGATAATAAGGGGAAAAAATGCCAAACATTGTATTAAGCCGCATTGATGAGCGCCTGATCCATGGTCAGGTTGGCGTGCAGTGGGTCGGGTTTGCGGGGGCCAATCTGGTGTTGGTCGCCAACGATGAAGTCGCAGAAGACTCCGTGCAGCAGAACCTGATGGAGATGGTGCTTGCCGAAGGGATCGCCGTGCGTTTCTGGCCGCTGCAAAAGGTGATCGACAACATTCATCGCGCCGCCGACCGCCAGAAAATTCTGCTGGTCTGCAAAAATCCGCAGGATTTTCTCACCCTGGTACAAGGCGACGTGCCGTTAACCCGTATCAACGTCGGCAATATGCACTACGCCGATGGCAAGAAACAGATCGCCAAAACCGTTTCTGTCGATGATCAAGACATTGCCGCCTTCAACGGCCTGAAAGAGGCCGGTGTGGAATGTTTTGTTCAGGGCGTCCCCACAGAGCCGGCTCAGGATCTTTACAAACTTCTCTGAGGTATTTGTTATGGAAATCAGCTTATTACAAGCAATAGCGTTGGGCATTCTCGCCTTTATTGCCGGGCTGGATATGTTCAACGGCCTGACGCATATGCACCGCCCAGTGGTGCTGGGCCCGCTGGTTGGCCTGATCCTGGGTGATCTGCATACCGGTATTTTAACCGGCGGTACGCTGGAGCTGGTCTGGATGGGGCTGGCACCGCTGGCCGGGGCGCAGCCGCCAAACGTGATTATCGGCACCATCGTAGGAACGGCCTTTGCCATCAGCACCGGCGTCAAACCGGAAGTGGCCGTTGGGGTTGCGGTGCCCTTCGCCGTTGCGGTGCAGATGGGGATTACCTTCCTGTTCTCCATCATGTCCGGCGTGATGGCACGTGCCGATCGCCTGGCGGCAGATGCCGATACCAAAGGCATTGAGCGCATTAACTACCTGGCGCTGCTGGTGCTCGGCATCTTCTACTTCTTATGCGCCTTCCTGCCGATCTATTTCGGTGCCGAGCACGCGAAAACCGTTATTGACGTACTGCCCGCGCGGCTGATCGACGGCCTCGGCGTGGCAGGCGGCATCATGCCAGCCATCGGTTTCGCCGTGCTGCTGAAGATCATGATGAAAAACGCTTACATTCCTTATTTCATTCTCGGCTTCGTGGGGGCCGCCTGGCTGAAACTGCCGGTGCTGGCGATCGCCGCAGCGGCGCTTGCCATGGCCCTGATGGAATTAATGCGTAAGGACCCCACTCCACCGCAACCTTCCCGCGCTCAGCAAGAGGAATTCGAAGATGGCATCTGATACCCAAACTCTGCCGCACACCGGCGGGCAGGAAACCCTGCTCACTGACGCTAACGACAACATCTATGAAGATCAGGCAGTTGGCGTGGAGCTGACGAAACAGGACATCAACCGCGTAGCGTGGCGTTCCATGCTGTTGCAGGCTTCGTTCAACTATGAACGTATGCAGGCTTGCGGCTGGCTGTACGGCCTGTTACCGGCGCTGAAGAAGATCCACACCAACAAACGCGATCTGGCGCGGGCGATGAAAGGCCATATGGGGTTCTTCAATACCCATCCATTCCTGGTCACCTTTGTTATCGGCATCATTCTGGCGATGGAGCGTTCCAAACAGGACGTTAACAGTATCCAGAACACTAAAATTGCCGTCGGCGCACCGCTTGGCGGGATTGGTGATGCCATGTTCTGGCTGACCCTGCTGCCCATCTGTGGCGGGATCGGTGCCAGCCTGGCGCTGCAAGGTTCGATCCTCGGCGCAGTGGTGTTTCTGGTGATGTTCAACATCGTCCACCTTGGGTTGCGTTTCGGGCTGGCTCACTATGCTTACCGCAAAGGGGTAGCGGCAATCCCGCTGATTAAGGCTAACACCCGGAAAGTTGGCCATGCCGCCTCCATCGTTGGGATGACGGTGATCGGCGCGCTGGTTGCCACTTATGTTCGCCTCTCCACCACGCTGGAAATCACCGCAGGCGATGCGGTAGTGAAACTGCAAGCCGACGTGATCGACAAACTGATGCCCGCCTTTCTGCCGCTGATCTACACCCTGGTAATGTATGCCCTGGTGCGGCGCGGTTGGAGCCCGCTGCGCCTGATCGGTATTACCGTACTGCTGGGGATTGTTGGGAAGTTTGGCCACTTCCTGTAATCCACCAAAAACGAGAGGAACGCGCATGTTAAGCATTATTCTTAGCGGCCACGGCGGGTTTGCCAGCGGGCTGGAGCAAGCGATGAAGCAGATCCTCGGCGAGCAGCCACAGATTGTTGCCATCGACTTTCCCGAAAGCTCCACCACCGCACTGCTGCAAAGCCAGTTCGAAGCAGCGTTAGCCCAGCTTGATGAAAGCGAAGGGCTGGTATTTTTAACCGATCTGTTGGGGGGCACCCCGTTCCGGGTGGCCTCAACGCTGGCGATGCAGAAACCGGGGCGTGAAGTGCTCACCGGCATCAACCTGCAATTGTTGTTGGAGATGGCGCTGGAACGTGATGGGTTAAGCAGTAAGGAATTTCGTTTGCTGGCGCTGGAATGTGGCCACCGTGGCTTAACCAGCCTGGCGGACGAAATGGAGCACCAGCGCACAAACGATGTGGCTGAAGAGGGGATATGAACGTGCTACTGCGAGCCAGACGCATACTGACAGAGCAAGGCTGGCTGGACGATCATCAGTTACGCATTGATGGCGGCATCATTGCCGCCATCGAGCCCATCCCGGCCAGCGTTGCCGCGCGGGATGCAGAACTGTTATGCCCGGCCTATATCGACATTCACGTCCATGGCGGCAGCGGTGTGGACGTGATGGACGACGAGCCTGGCGCACTGGCAACGTTGGCCCTACACAAAGCGCGTGAGGGCGTCGGTTACTGGCTGCCCACCACGGTCACGGCGCCGCTGGCACAGATCGAAAATGCGCTGCGGCGCATCGCTCAGCATTGCCAGAGTGAAAGCATAGGGGCCATAGCGCTGGGCAGCTACCTCGAAGGGCCCTATTTCACCCCGCAGAACAAGGGGGCCCATCCACCGGAATTATTCCGCGAGCTGGATATCGCCGAACTCGACAGGCTCATCGATATCTCACAAAACACCCTGCGCGTGGTGGCGCTGGCACCGGAAAAACCCGCCGCGCTGGCAGCCATTCAGCACCTTAAACGCCGGGGGATCCGCGTGATGCTCGGCCACAGCGCAGCCAGCTATGAACAGACGCTCAGCGCCTTCGATGCCGGAGCCGACGGCCTGGTGCACTGCTTTAACGGTATGACTGGCCTACACCATCGCAGCCCTGGCATGGTCGGCGCGGGGCTGACCGACAAACGCGCCTGGCTGGAGCTGATCGCCGATGGTCACCACCTTCATCCCGCCGTGATGAACCTCTGCTGTTCCTGTGCAACGTCACGCACCATCTTGATTACCGACGCCATGCGCGCCGCAGGTATGCCGGATGGCCACTACGATATCTGCGGTTATGCCGTCACGATGCGCGATGGCATTGTGCGCACGGCTTCCGGCAGCTTGGCGGGCAGCACATTGGCGTTGGATGCTGCGGTGCGTAATCTGGTTAACGGCGCTGGTGTGGCAGCCGAAAACGCTATCCACATGGCTTCGCTGCATCCGGCCAGGATGCTGGGAGTAGAGCGAACGTTGGGTTCGATCGCCCTGGGGAAGCAAGGCAGCGTGATTGCTCTCGATAACCAGCTCCGGTTGCAAAAGAGTTGGATTAAGGGTCTGGCCGTTTCTCTTTAGACCTTTCACTTTCTTCACTATAGTCTGTCACCTTTTCCGGTGACGGACTTTCTTTTCCTTTTCTTTAGACATCAACGCCGTTAATTGAAATAAATAAAATACTTACAAATCATAAAGAAAATCAACAATCCGTTTTTTGATCACAGATTTTGTTTTATTTCTTTTTTTACATTGATCTTTCATTTCGTTTCCTATAGATTTTATTCAAGCATAAAGTTGACTCAATGAAACGAAAGGTCGCCATGTTCTGCTTTGTGCTACCCCGTTGAATATGCACTGCTAAGGATTGAGTTATGAGTACAACCCACACTTCCGGCACATCGACCTGGACTGAAAAAGAGATCCGCCAGCAACCCACAAGCTGGCTTAATTCGCTGAAAAATATCGAGGGTTTACGTAACGGCATTGAGGCCTTCCTTGCACCTCTCCTACAGAATAACGATCTGAAAATCATTCTGACCGGCGCGGGTACCTCCGCATTTATCGGTGATATCATTGCGCCGTGGCTTGCACGCCACACCGGCAAAAACGTAGTGGCGGTTCCCACCACGGATCTGGTCACCAACCCCGCTGACTATCTGTATGCCGAACAGCCTACGTTGCTGGTTTCTTTTGCGCGTTCCGGCAACAGCCCGGAAAGCGTCGCGGCGGTGGATGTAGCCAACCAGATCGTCCAGCATTGCCACCATCTGGTGATCACCTGCAACGAAGCCGGTTGCCTTTACAAGAACGCAGTGAACAGTGACAACGCCCTGGCGCTGCTGATGCCCGCCGAAACCCACGATCGCGGTTTCGCCATGACCAGCAGTATCACCACCATGATGGTCAGTTGCCTGGCGGTCTTTGCTGCGGATGTCATCAACAGCACCACCTTTCAGGATGTGGCCACGCGCAGCGAACAGATTATCGCCTCCCAGGGTAACTTCAGCGAAAACCTGTTTGGCGATCTGCCATTCAAACGTGTCGTCTACCTCGGCAGTGGCGGGTTACAAGGCGCAGCGCGAGAAGCCGCGCTGAAAGTGCTCGAACTGACCGCGGGTAAACTGGCCGCCTTTTATGACTCCCCCACCGGCTTTCGCCACGGCCCCAAGTCGCTGATTAACGATGAAACACTGGTGGTGCTGATGGTCTCCAGCCACCCGTACACCCGCCAGTATGATCTGGATTTGCTCGCCGAACTGCGCCGTGACCAGCAAGCGATGCGAGTAGTGGCGATCTCCGCCACCACCAGCCTGGAAATTGCCGCCGGCCCACACATCCTGCTGCCAGCAGCACGCGAGTTTCTCGATATCGAACAGGCGTTCTGCTTCCTGATCTATGCGCAAATATTTGCGCTAACCGAATCCATCAAAGCAGGTATCACCCCAGATACGCCTTCCGCCAGCGGTACGGTAAACCGCGTGGTGAAAGGCGTAGTTATTCACCCCTGGAAAGGCTGAGAGGATTACCCTATGAGCATTATCTCCACCAAGTATCTGCTGCAAGACGCTCAGGCCAAAGGCTACGCCGTGCCCGCCTTCAATATCCACAATGCGGAAACCATCCAGGCAATTCTTGAAGTCTGCCAAGAGATGCAATCCCCGGTGATCCTCGCGGGTACGCCAGGCACCTTCAGGCATATTGCTTTTAGCGAGATCTACGCGCTGTGCGAAGCCTACTCACAAAGCTACAACATGCCTTTTGCGCTGCATCTTGATCATCACGAATCTCTCGAAGACATCAGCCGCAAAGTGAAAACCGGCGTGCGCAGCGCCATGATCGATGGCAGCCACTTCCCGCTTGCCGAGAACGTTAAGCTGGTGAAATCGGTGGTGGACTTCTGCCATCACTACGATTGCAGCGTTGAAGCTGAGCTGGGCCGCCTCGGTGGTGTAGAAGATGATATGGATGTTGATGAAGAGAGCGCGTTTTTGACCGATCCGCAAGAAGCGTGCCGCTTTGCGGCCTTGACCGGCGTAGACAGCCTTGCCGTTGCTATCGGCACCGCTCACGGCCTGTACACCAAACGCCCGAAAATTGATTTCAAACGCCTGGCAGAAATCCGTGAAGTGGTTTCCATCCCGCTGGTGCTGCATGGGGCGAGCGATGTGCCGGATGAGTTTGTGCGCCGCACCATTGAGCTTGGCGTCTGCAAAGTGAATGTCGCCACCGAACTGAAAATCGCGTTCGCCGCCGCGGTGAAAAAGTGGTTTGCCGATAATCCAGAGGGCAACGATCCACGCTACTACATGCGCGTTGGTATGGATGCGATGAAAGACGTGGTGCGCAGCAAAATCACCGTTTGCGGCTCAGCCAACAAGCTTATCCCGCAAACCTAGCACCTCGCCGTAAATTAGGTGCAATTACGGCGTTACCCTATTTTCAGCGGTAACGCTATTTCCTATCAGCATGCCTCAGTGTTCAGAAAAAAGGATCTTCTGATGAAAACAATGGTAAAAAGCACGTTATTACTACTGTTCACCAGCAATATCGCTTTCGCCACGCAGCATCAATTGAATAATAACAATATTGCCATCTCGTTTGATGACAGCAATTCAGCGGTAGTAATAAAAGATACACTTTCCGAGCATCAACTGGCCCCGAACGAGCTGTTTTTTCTCACCCTGCCCAATGAAGAAGTGATCCACGCCGCCGATTTTAACATCAAGCAGGTCCAGCAGAAAGGCGACGCCATTCTGATCGATTATGATCATAAAAACTTCGCCGTCAGCGTGGTGTTAAATATCCTGAAAGGTAAATACGCCAGCATCGATTATACCCTTCAGGCGAAAGGCCAGCCGCAGGATGTGGCGAAAATTACTTTTTTCCCAACCAAGGGGCAGTCGCAAGCGCCTTATGTCGAAGGAGCGATTAACAGTTCGCCGATTATCGCCGACAGCTTCTTTATGCTGCCGAATAAGCCCATCATCAACACCTACGCTTATGAGACGACCACTAACCTCAATGTCGAACTCAAAACGCCGATCAAAACCGATGCTCCGGTCAGCTACACTCTCTATTTCGGCACCTTTGAAGAATTGAACCAACTGCGCCGCAGCGTTAACCAGTTTGTTAACGTCATGCGCCCGCGCCCGTATCAGCCTTACCTGCATTACAACAGTTGGATGGATATCGGCTTTTTCACCACCTATACCGAAAAAGACGTGCTTGACCGGATGGACAGTTACGCCGATGAGCTGATTAAAAAGCGCGGTGTAAAACTGGACGGTTTCCTGCTGGATGATGGCTGGGACGACCGCACGGGGAAATGGCTGTTTGGCCCGGCCTTCAACAACGGTTTTGGCGTGGTGAAAGAGAAAGCCGACGGCCTGCACACCTCCGTCGGCCTGTGGCTTTCACCGTGGGGTGGCTATAACAAACCGCGCGATATCCGCGTCTCCCACGCCAAAGAGAACGGTTTTGAAACCGTAGACGGGAAATTCGCCCTCTCCGGCCCCAACTATTTCCGTAACTTCAACCAGCAGGTCAATAAGCTGATCAAAGACGAGCACATCACCTCGTTCAAGCTGGACGGTATGGGCAACGCCAACTCATACATAAAGGGCAGCCAGTTCGCCTCTGACTTT
Organism: Chania multitudinisentens RB-25; assembly: GCF_000520015.2. GTDB lineage: Bacteria > Pseudomonadota > Gammaproteobacteria > Enterobacterales > Enterobacteriaceae > Chania > Chania multitudinisentens. Next base: position 1,194,574 of record NZ_CP007044.2, on the reverse strand, counting down.
GATGCTTCTATCGAGCTGATTAAAAATATGCGCGAGGCAAACAAAGATCTGTTTATTAACCTGACCACCGGTACTAATGCCAGCCCGTCCTGGCTGTTCTACGCCGACTCTATCTGGCGCCAAGGTGATGATATCAACCTCTATGGTAAAGGTTCGCCGGTACAACAGTGGATGACCTACCGCGATGCCGAAACTTACCGCTCTATCGTGCGAAAAGGCCCCCTGTTCCCGATTAACTCATTGATGTATCACGGTATTGTCAGCGCAGAGAACGCTTACTTTGGGTTAGAGAAAGTACAGACTGACAGCGATTTTGCCGACCAGGTCTGGAGCTACTTCGCCACTGGCACTCAATTGCAGGAGATGTACATCACGCCATCCATGCTGAACAACGCCAAGTGGGATACTCTGGCGGAAGCGGCAAAATGGGCGCGGGCAAACAGCGATGTACTGGTTGATACGCACTGGATTGGCGGCGACCCGACAATGCTGGACGTTTACGGCTGGGCGTCGTGGAATAAAAATAAAGCGGTGCTTGGGATACGCAATCCATCAGATCAGGAACAAAGCTACTATCTGGATCTGACGAAAAGCTTTGAAGTCCCGCAGGGTGAACCTACCCGCTTTACACTGAAACCCGTTTATGGCCGCAACGCGACGCTGCCTGAAAACTACGGTAAACCGTTGATTATCACTCTCAAACCGCTGGAAACGCTGGTGATAGAAGCCGCACCGGTGAAGTAAACCTGTCTCGGGCCTGGAATTCCAGGCCCGTATCTCCGGTACTGGCATCAACAGCCCTGAGCGGGGCTTCTGATGATTTACCGCCCGGCCAACGGCCGCCTATCACAGTCATCGGCCCAATCTTTGCTACAAAGCCGCGTCTGGCGTTAAACTGTGACATTCTTCGAATCACACCACTCATGGAAAACCCAGATGACGAAACATTACGATTATCTAGCAATTGGCGGCGGCAGCGGCGGTATCGCATCGATCAACCGGGCAGCCATGTATGGCCAGAAATGCGCTCTGATTGAAGCCAAAGAACTCGGCGGCACCTGTGTTAATGTGGGCTGTGTGCCGAAAAAGGTCATGTGGCATGCGGCACAGATCGCAGAAGCTATCCATCAATACGGCCCGGATTATGGCTTTGATACCACCGTTAATGCGTTTGATTGGAAGAAGCTGGTTGCCAGCCGTACTGCCTATATTGATCGTATCCATAATTCCTACGACAACGTGCTGGGCAAAAATAAAGTGGATGTGATCAAAGGTTTTGCCCGTTTTATTGACGCCCATACGGTGGAAGTCAACGGCGAGACCATCACCGCCGATCATATCCTGATCGCTACCGGCGGCCGCCCGACCCGCCCGAACATTCCTGGTGCAGAATACGGTATCGATTCTGACGGTTTCTTTGCACTGGACACCATGCCAAAACGCGTGGCAGTGGTGGGTGCAGGCTATATTGCGGTAGAAATCGCCGGAGTGATGAACGCACTCGGTGCAGAAACCCACCTGTTCGTGCGCAAACATGCGCCACTGCGCAACTTTGATCCGCTGATTGTGGAAACCCTGCTTGAAGTGATCAACACCGAAGGGCCCAACCTGCATACTGAATCGGTGCCGAAGGCCATTGTTAAAAATGCCGATGGCAGCCTGACGCTGCAACTGGAGAATGGCAAAGCGTTTACCGTCGACAGCCTGGTATGGGCAATTGGCCGTGAACCCGCCACCGACAACCTGAATCTGGCGGTTACCGGGGTGAAAACCAACGCCAAAGGCTATATTGAGGTTGATAAATTCCAGAATACCAACGTGAAAGGCATTTACGCCGTGGGTGACAACACCGGCGCGGTTGAGCTAACGCCGGTGGCGGTTGCCGCAGGCCGTCGCCTGTCTGAACGCCTGTTCAACAACAAGCCGGACGAACATCTGGATTACAGCAATATCCCTACCGTGGTATTCAGCCACCCGCCGATCGGCACTATTGGCCTGACTGAACCGCAGGCCAAAGAGCAATATGGCGAAGACAATGTGAAGATCTACAAATCTTCCTTTACCGCCATGTACAGCGCGGTGACTCAGCACCGCCAGCCGTGCCGCATGAAGCTGGTATGTGCGGGTGCAGAAGAGAAGATCGTCGGCATTCATGGTATTGGCTTTGGCATGGACGAGATTTTGCAAGGCTTTGCCGTCGCAGTAAAAATGGGCGCCACCAAGCAAGACTTCGACAACACCGTGGCGATCCACCCAACCGCAGCGGAAGAGTTTGTGACAATGCGTTAAAATTACCGAACAACGGTTAAAAGTGTGAAAAATAGCTAAACAGGTTGCAGATTTCAGGAACTGTGACCTGTTTCTTTTATAGGCCACACAGCTCCGGTAACGCCGTTCAGCGCCGGAAAATATCATAAACTCACTGAGCACCAACTGAGTTATCATACGAGCAGGTTTGATAGGGATTTCAGCGGAATCAATAACAATGACATGGACAGCCTACAGTAATCCTCTTGCCGATATGTATGGCCCCTGGTTTCTGGCATTTTATCTCCTTTATTGCCTGGTGCTGATGTGGCTGGTGTCGCTAACTTTGCGCCGCTGCCTCCAGTCTTACTCCCCTTCCGGTTCACCGTCGATTTCGCTGCCAGCAAAAATTGATCCCTACTATGTCGCCTGGCTAAAAGGCGGTATTGAGCACCTGCTAACATTGGTCATGATGCGCCTCTCCTACAAAGGGCTACTGATTGCCGGGAAACACAAAGGGAAAACCTTTATGCGGTCCCAGAGCGATAACTCAGAACCAGCCAATCAGAAAGAACAGCGGCTCAATCGGTTGGAGCAATTGGTGCTGTTTCGCTTTGAGGCAGAAAATGATCAAAAGAAAGGGCCGGCATTATCCGCTCTCCGCCCGCTCTATCAGGGATTTAACGCCCAGGCGCAGTTGGATGGCTATACCTATCCGGCCGCTTATCAACGCGCCAGCCAATGTATCCTGTGGGCAGGTTGGGTATTTATGCTCAGTATGGGGTTTTATAAGCTGACGATAGCTTCACTGAAGGGCCACCAAAACGTCGGTTTTTTGATTGCCATGATGTTGCTTTTCGGGTGGCTCTATTATGCGATTTTCTTACGTAATCGTGCGGGAAAAGCTCACCTCACCCCTAAAGGCGAAAGATTTCTCAGCCATTTATCCACCACTCTGCCCAAGGATAAAAAATCCCTTAAACAGTTGGATATTGCCATGGTTGCCATCGCGCTGGCGGGTAATAATGATACCTACTATTACTCACGCTGTGATTTGGGCCGCCAGGCCTATACGCTGGGTTTACTCTACCCGGCCAGCGCAGCAGCAGCGGCCGGTTCTTTGGCTCCGGGCAGCTACGATTCGGCAAACCACAGTAGCAGTGATTCAGACAGCACAAGTGGATGTTCAGGCTGCGGCGGGTGCGGCGGTGGCGGTGATTAACGGACAACGCATTCCTTGCCGCCAGATAGACTCCGTTAACCCCGTCAGGTTGAAACGCTTAACGGTGCAATGGCACATCACCGATCGCTGCAACCTGCGCTGCCAGCACTGCTATCAGGATAGTTATCGCCAGCGTGGGCCAGAATTAACCGATTTAAAACGGATTGCCCAACAGGTTTTTGAGCTACACCGCCAAGTAGGGGGCGATAGCCCGATCCCGCTACAGTTGACCTTGACCGGCGGGGAACCCTGTTCACATCCAGATTTCCCAGCGCTGCTTGACTACCTGGCATCTCAGCCAAGCGCGCCATCATTAGCCATTTTAAGCAATGGTTCAGCGATTGACGAACAATGGGCCGCCCGGTTCTCTCGGTTAAACGTAAAATTTGTTCAGCTTAGCCTGGAAGGCAGCGAACATACCCACGATAAAATCCGCGGGCGAGGGCATTTTCAGCAGGTGATAACCGCGACAAAACACCTGACCGATGCCGGAGTCAGGGTACTCTGGTCTTTCACCGCTCACAGCCAAAACAGCCAGGAATTTACGCAGGTTGCTGAACTGGCTTACCACGCCAAAGTAAACCGATTGTGGTCTGACCGCATGATACCCACTGACCATCGGGATACGCTGTTAACCCTCAATGCTCAGCAAACCTCAGATTATTTTCAACAAATGGTTCTGGCCAGAGAACGCCTTCAGGCCAAAGCGGATAACCAGACCGAAGTTGCCATGATCCGCGCTTTGCAGTTTCAACAAGCCGGGAGCCAGCCTTATCGTTGCAGCGCAGGCGCAGAGCTGATTACCATTATGCCTGACGGTAACATATTGCCCTGCCGCAGATTGCCCATTAGCGTCGGCAATCTCTGGGAAAGGCCGCTGACGGAGATCTATCACCAGGCCCCACAGTTACGGCAGCTCAGGGGAGCCTCTGCGCCGCAGGAGTGCAGTTCGTGCCTCTATCGCACCAACTGCCGGGGTGGGCTACGCTGTTTAGCTTATGCCGTTTATCATGATCCTTATCGAGCCGATCCAGCCTGCCATTATAAAGCAAAAGAGTAAGTACCTTTTCTGTGCCTGCCGGTGTGATTTTCCTGTACCCCGCAGGCAGCTCACAGACAAAATCCCAGCTTTTCTATATTCTCAACGGTACGACTCCAGGCACGACGTTGAGATACCGTAATGAACAGCTTTGATCTGTCGTTGTTAAAATATATTCAGGAACACAGCTCGGTGCTCATTGAGGATGTCACCTCCCGATTTGGCAAAACGACGTCGACACTCAAGCGCTCAATGAAGGAGCTTAACGAGTTTCTCGAACCCGATTACCACCTGCACATGGATGGGCTGTCGATTATCACAGCCATTACTTATCGGGAATATATTGCCTTTCTGGAGCATATTCCGCTTAATCGCTACATCACGACCGTAGACGAGCGCATTAAAGATCTCAGCGTGGCGCTGTGTTTACAGGAGGTGGTGAATAAAAGTGAATATTACCGCAAATTCAATGTCAGCCCGAGTACGCTTAAAAATGATAACCAGGCCTTGTCCGCATTTTTGCAGGCCAATCATCTCACCGTAACCGCCATTCCCAAGCAAGGATCGCGGCTGGATGGCGACGAAATTCTGCTGCGTATCGCTATCTGCCTGACTATTCTCAAAACAGTGGAAATTGGTGAAGATCATCTGCTGGTGCCACACAAAGCCAATGAGCCGATTAATAAATCGATTGCCGCACAGTTTTTGCGCGAGTGCCAGCAGGACATTCACGCCGCCGCCAAGCTGTATCAACAACGGTTGAACAGCATGATTACGCTGGGCTATAACAGCAAAAAATACTTTCTGGTTTATATGAGTATTGCGCTGCACCGCATGCGGCGCGGGCACATGATTACCCACAGCGATAATCTTAACTTTATTCAGTCCTCCGAGTTTGCCCTGCTGGACAGTGAACATGAGAATCGCTTTCTCGATCTGTTGATTTGCTCACTGACCTATACCTGGCGGCCATTCAACGTTTATGATCCCACGCTGATAACGCTCGTCAAACGCCTGTGTGAATATATTGCTCCACTGCTGCGAGCAGAAATACACAATATCTCGCCGTTCTTTGCCGAGGTTTATCAATTCATCTATGCCACCATTGTGCAGAGCAGATTCAATTTATACTTTGACGACAAAAAGCTGCATCAGGTTCAGACCCGGCACGCCCGGCTCTATCAGGGGGTGTCGCAGGCCACCCTGCCGATTGCCCAACACTATCAGACCACGTTTTCAACGGTGCATTTATCAACATTGGTGTTAATTCTGAAAAAATACGAGTTGCAGAACCGCATCCACAGTGAATATAAACAGCGTATTATTATCGTCACCAATTCGTCTGAAAGTAAGGTGGGTTATTTCAAAGAGGTGTTGAAATCGCACTTTCATATTGAGATCGTCGGTTGTATCAATATCAATGAGTTACACCTGTTGGAACACATACCCTTCGATTTGCTGATTACCTTCACCAATAAAATCTCCAGCTATCTGAAGTACTATCAGTTGGATTACATCAAGGTGAATTTCTATCTGAGCCGCGAGGATATTTCACTGCTGGGTAAACATGGGTTGTCGCGTGCGAAAAAGAAGATCCCAGCCGCAGCATTTATACAAGAAATAGAGGGATTGGATCGCCAACAGTTGCGAACGCTGTTAGAACAGAAATACCCGGATTTTTTTATTTGAGGGTTTTTACGATTGTTTAATTTTAGGCGTTTTCGTAAGTCGTTCAGGGATCGTTGAGAGCGCCAGCGCCAATGGTTCATACATAGACCAAACTAACGGGGGAATATTACCCTATGCGTAAGTCACTTAAGGTGTTCAGCTGTATTGCTATCGCGGTTGCTGTTGTACTCATTTTTGCCTGGCCCTACATCACCATGGAATTCGCCGGAAGTGCTCACTATACCGAGCAGGATAAGCGGGAATATAACTTTTATACTCCAGATATCCTGAAAAAAATGCCCCGAATCACACCCCGTTATGATTTTGACTTTGCAAACATCACAGGGCCTGCATCACATATATATGCTGTGCGATATTACGATACCGATGACTCCAGTAAAGTCGATGCTTATCTGAATTCAATCGGATACAGAAAGCAGGATGATTGCCATATTGAAGCGGTGTGCTGGCGCAAAACAGACCCTCAAGAAATAGTGACTGTCAGCACCTTGAACAACCCTAAAGCCCTATTAGTCTCCGTCATCTATAATTTCTGATAACAGAGTTACTTAAGCGGTATCCCTTAATTGCACGTGAGTGCCGCTGGTCAGTTAAGGGGCACCGCTTAATGGTATGGGTTTCCCCTGCTGGGAAACCCTATTAGAAACAAAAGTTTTATAGGGTTAGGCGGAAAAAAACCTATACCACCACCCGCATTAACCGGTGGTGGTATGAGGAACCCCAAGGTCAAAAATCGATTTTTAATTGGGCATAAAAACCGTTTGAGGTGATATCGCTATGATACGCGCCGGTGTATGACACACCGAACGTGGTTGCTTTGTTGAGCCTGGTTTCTATTCCCAACCCTACCCCCACCAGATTAGACAATTTGCCGCCCTGGATCGTAGCAACTCCACTATCTGCCAGATGCATCGTCGCTTCCGGCGTGGTATCACCAAAGAAGTGCATTCCATACAGATCGCCTTTCACGGCCATATCCACTTCCCCCACGGTAAACGGCAGCGCAGTACGAACGCCAAGCGTGGTAACCTGTAGATTCTGATTATCAACGGCGGTGGCAAACCGCATATTATTGACGGTTTCAACATAGTCGTCGGATTTAATATGCAGCCAACTGACCCCCACATACGGCTCAATGGCATAGGCATCCGTTGTAAACCCTGAATAAGCCGCTTCGGCAAACAGTTGGATAATATCTACATCTGGGGAGACGGCATTACTGGCTATTTGATCGCGCACCCGCAAAGTACGATGAGCATCACGATCTTGTTTGGTGTACATCACACCGTAATTCAGCGCTGCAATATCGGCTATTTTGGAAACACCATAGGCCCCAATATGCAGATCATCACTCTCGACTTTACCCTGTATTCCCCCTTTAAAATCAGTTCGCCCCGCCCCGAAATACAGCCCCAGCTTAGTGCTACTGCTAATATCCATTTCACCGCCGATTAAGGCCGCATAGAAATCAACATCCATATTGGATTGGCCGTAATCAACCGTAGACCAACTGCCAATAGGCGCAATCCAGAGGCGAGCCGAACCATCGGCCAGGTCAGCGTAACGGCCCCTCCCCACGCCGGCAGCCTGCTCATTAATCACACGCGACAGAGTCATGGAATTAACAATGCTGGCATTTTGCGTATTGAGGTACATATCGCTGCCGAGTGAGTCATAAGTGTTACGCACCTCCTCACCAGACGCCATCAGCAGGGTGCTGAACAACGTACCAGAACCCGCGCCTTCAATCGCCCGAGCAATTGAGCGGCCATTAGGGTTGGCCGCATAAGAGGCAAATGTCACCTCATCATTGCGGCCAAAGCTGGCGGTGAGAGAGTTGCCAGAAATATCGACATGAGTTTTGAAGAACGCATACTGAGGGGTGGCGATGGCTTTATCAGCATCTGTTAATGACTCGGCGGTGACGGTACCGATAGCCACGGTGCCATGATTAAACACCTCCTCAAACACATCTTTGCGGGTGGAGCCCACCGTGATCATAGACCCCTGGTTAAAGGTTAACTGGCCTACGTTGACATTTTCCTCCACGCTGACCACATAAGTGCCACCGGCATTGACGGCAATGTCGGCCTTATGGCTTTCTGTCGAGGTCAGTTCGCCCTGCTGGGTAAACGTATCGTTATAGCGGGCGATAACGCCGAATTGACCACCGTTTACCACAACGCTGCCTGTACCAAATGATTCCGTGAAACCATACAAAGCCCCCTGCTCCACGCGGGTGTTACCCTGATAGGTATTATCACCCGTCATGACCAATGTACCTGCGCCGAGCTTAACCAAGGAACCGGTATAGAGATCGGCATCCGTTCTGGCCTGAATAGCGGCAGCCCGCAAGGTGTAATAATCTTGCCGCCATTGTTCAGCATCCGCCTGACTCACGATGTGGTCAGTGGGATCGTCATTGCCATCAAGCACCACGAAACTATTACCCAGCTCATAGCTTCCGCCAGCCGCAATCCCGTTATCTTGATAGTTCTGTAACCAGGCCAGATCTTCCTGTTTACGCGCATCCAGCGCTTGCTGGCCGATGTCATTGCTCCAGACATCAAGCGGGGTACTGGCTATGTTATAGACGAACTCGCCAAGAAGCTGACCAGGGCCATACATGCCTTTATCGAGATCGGGCACGCCCCAGCCGTAACGGACATCAGGCACACCATCAGCGGCGGTCCAATTGTCAAACGTACTGCCGTCTGGATTCTGGTGGCTGGCCGTGGTGAACATCACATCGCGTACCTGAAGCGCACTCATATCCTGATAACGAGACAGCAGAACGCCCATTGCGCCCGCAACATGCGGAGCCGACATGGAGGTGCCGGAGGAGTTGCCCCAACCCGCAGCGCCGGTGGTGGCATTCACCGTGGTGGAGTAGATGCCATTGCCCGGTGCCGCCACGGTCCACCATTTGGCCTCACCCGCCTCATTCCAGGTATAAGAAAGCGAATATTTATCCGTGCCCGTTACCCGCTGTAGCCCGGCAACCGCAATCCAGTGCTGTTCTGCTGCGGGGTTATAGTAAGGATAAAGTGCGCGATAGAATGGATTGGTGAAATCACGGTTGCCGGTGGTAAATATCTGTACCACCTCTGTTCCCTTCACTGCATCGTAGGCTGCATCAACAAAAGAGGGATGAGCGCCATACACTTTGTTGAAATAAAAATACTCATACTCTGACTGAGACATGCCATTGGCGGGGAGATGAACACCGGTATTGCCACCGTCACTGCCGGTTGAGCCGTTGTCAACGATGCGAATATTGGTGCCCCAACTGTTATTAATCACTTCTGCCCCGGAATCCACCAACGCTTTCCAACCTGCATAGAAGAATTGGTAATCCTGAAATGGGCCATAGTTATTCCCATCGGTCCCGCCGTTATTAGCGACATAAATATCCGCTCCCCAGGCGACACCGTGCATCCCTTCACCGTCACGGTTCGCCCCAACGGTGCCGGTGACGTGGGTTCCGTGCCCATCATTAACACCTGATATCCATTGGCCGGTAATATCGAATGCTTCACCCGCAGTATATTCGCCCTGTAAACCCACGGCCGATTGTGGATAACGCACACCGGAAGAACCGTATAAGCCAGAAGCCTGCACGGCATGGAAACGATCGCCATTCAGATCCTGATGAATAAACAGCAGTGCGCCGGAATCCATCACGCCCACCTTAACGCCTTGCCCAGAGTACCCCAGTGCATAGGCGCTGGAAGCCTTCATCGCGGCAAGCCCCCAGTCCTTAGCATACTCCTCGGTTTCCCAACTCGCTTTATCGCCAAGCTGGCCTGGCTCCGTATAGGCTGCAATGGCTGTGCCTGCCATTGAGAACGTTGCAGCAGCTATTGCCAAGGCAATGATAGACTTATTGAGTGTTACTGATTTTCCATTCGTTCTGAGATGTTCTTGGTGAGTCCTGTAAAAAAACACATTTGAAATCATGTTCATATAGCTCTTCCTTTTTAGTCGCGCTCATATACATATTTCTCTGTGCCAAGTTAGCCACATCCTTTTTCATTGATTTATATACTATTTCAAACCAGCGCCGTTAGTTTGCTCATTTTACGAACTGCGCCATATTGATATATATCAATATGTTTTTTCACAACTTTTCATCATAGTTTGATTTTGTGATAACCCTCATTAATAAAATCAGGGCCAGGTTTAGCGCCATGTCGTTATGACAGACAGAATAAACCAGGGCAATGCCCTGGTTCAGGATAACGCTACGGGGGTTGGCTCTTAATGCTAGGCGGTGCCGCACAGTACCCGCTCGGCCAGTTCATCAGCCAACACGGCGCACAGGCCGGTATAGCTGCCAGGGGCCAGCAGCTCCGCAATCTCCTGCGCCGTGAAGTTGGCCGCTATCACCGGGTCATTGCTCAGCACCTCACTGTATTCAAGCCGCTCGTGCGTGCTGCGCATCGCCATGCTGTAAACCAGCTCGTGAGCCGGATCTTTGCCTAGCTTATCCACCAGTTTCATCATGATTTTTTCGCTGTTGATCAGCCCGTGCGTCAGCATGACATTGTCATGCATTCGTTCGGGGTTAATCACCAAAGTACGCGTTAACTCCTCCGCACGCAGGATAATTTCCGCCATCAGTTCAATACCTTCCTGCAAGCTGGCGTCAAAAATAAAGTAGGCGGAGCTATCGGCCTCAAATGGCCGTGGGCAGACGTACAATGCCGCCGTCAGTACCGAATACAGCTTCTGCGCGTTGGCAATAATGCCCTTTGCCAGCTTGGGATTGACCTTCTGCGGCATGGTACTGCTGCCCACCGTGCCTTTGGTAAACGCCTCCGATACCTCGCCAAATTCTTCGCTGGAGGTTTGATAAACTTCTTCTGCGATTTTATGCAGCGTCGTCGCCAACAGGCAGAGATTGGTGATGTACTCGGCGCGAAACACTCTGGCACTGCGGGAAGGAACCGGCATTGAGTACATGCCAAGCTGTTCGGCAACCAGATCCTGCACCGCTCTGCCCGGTTCCCCCGTAGCGTGAAACGCCCCCACCGCGCCGCCCATCATGACGGTAAACACCCGTTTCTCCGCCTCTTGCATGCGCTCCACCGCCGCCAGCAGTTCATAAATCCACACCGAAACCTTATAGCCATAGGTAATGGGCAATGCATGCTTACCGTGAGTGCGCCCTGCCATCAGGGTGTTTTTATGCGTTTTCGCCAGATGGGCCAGATTCACCAGCGTGTCATTCACGAACTTCATCAATTTCTGGTGGAATTTTTTCACAATCAGCAGGTGGGCCGTTTGCTGAATGTTCTGGGTAGTGACGCCGTAGTGAACATACTTGCCACTTTCCGCATCACAGGCTTTGACCAATACCTTGATCACTGGCACAAACCCATGGCCAATCTGGCGTAGCAGCCGATCAACTTCGGCAAGGTCGATTCGCTCCAAGCGGCAATTGGCGGCAATATTTTCTGCCGCAGCAGCAGGAATGATACCAACCTTGGCCTGCGCCAACGCCAGAGCACCTTCCACGTCGAGCCATGACTGTACCCTGGCTTCGTGAGTAAACAGATCCTTCATTCCCTGATGATCGATGGTTTTACTTTTAGAGTCATATAGTGCGCGCATGCTGTTTCCTCTTAGAGCCTATCCCAATAGGCTACTTTATTTGCCGGCCAGGTGATCATCGATCGCATTGCGGACAAACTCGACGTGTGGCCCGAAGACGACGTGAATATGGTTACTGGAGGGAATAAAAGTCCCCAATGAACCCGCTTCTTTCAGCAATTCTATATTCAGCAGTTTCTGATCGGCGAGATCGATACGCAGCCGTGAGACGCAGTTTTCCACCCGCTTGATATTGTTTTTACCCCCTAGCCCTTCCACCACCAGTTGCGCCACTTTGTCGTACTCTTTGTTATTCAACAAAGCGCTGTCTGCCATTTCATTTTCGCGCCCCGGTGTTTTGATATCGAACTTTCCAATGGCATAGCGGAAGAAGAAATAAAACACCACGAAGTTAACCATGCCCAGCAGAATAAGGTTTACCCAGTGGGTATTCTCATACATCAGGCCAAAGATGCCGAAGTCAAAGATCGTACCGCGAATATAACCAATCGACACTTCCAATATCTGGAGAGGAATGGTTAACAGGCCACACAATATCGCATAGATAATGAATAACTTAGGAGCAATAAACAGGAAAGAGAACTCAAGCGGTTCGGTAATATTACCCAGGAACGCCGTCAGCACCACCGTCAGGATCATCCCCTTGGCAAATTTCTTATTCTTCAGATACGCCATATGGTACATCGCCAGCCCGATAGCCGGAACGCGAAACAGCGTGGTCAACATCTGTGACGAAGCCAGATAGCTCGACAGCGTTGGCATAAATTCATTCCAGGCCGGATGGTTTGGCCCCAGTTCAAACAGAATTTTATTCATGGCAGGCAGAATGCCAACGTAGGTTTGCCCGTCGATCAGATAGGTGCCGCCAGCCTCGGTAAAACGCACGGTTGAACTCAACACATGGTGTAAACCAAACGGGATCAGTAACCGGTTCAAGGTCATGTAAATCCCGGCACCAATATTCGGCGCCATCATAATGGTCGAAATACTCCTCATTCCTGCGGTAAATACATCCCAAACGAAGGGGATCAGCAGGCCGACCGGGATGGTAAAGGCTATCGATAAGATAGCGACCGATTTCTTACCGCTGAAAAAGGCAAATGCCAGCGGCAACTGTAACCGATAAAATCTATCGGTCACTTTCGCCGCCAGCAAGCCAGCAATAATACCGCCCAACGCCTCTATTTTTAACGTATGTATACCGAGCACCATTCCTTGCCCGACAAACGCCATATTCTCTGTGACTAATTGATCCATTAACTTCAAATGCACATGCATTGAAATTAATAGCGTTAAATAAGAGATGACCGACGCGAAAACCGCAATGCCCTTCTCTTTTTTCGACATGCCATAGGCAACCCCCATGGCAAACAGTAATGGGATATTCTGGAACACCACACTGCTGATTAAGCCAATCGAAGACAATATCGCTTTGCAATACACATTCCCCAGAAATGGCAGTTTGTCTATCATATACGCCTGACCCAGCGCGCTACAAATCCCCATTAACATCCCTACGGGTGCCAAAACGGCAATGGGCAATAATAAGGATCGGCCGAATGTCTGTATTTCGTTTTTAAAATTAGATGTCATGATCTGGACCCCTGGTTTACTTAACATCTCTATCAAACAACGGTGCCATGCCCACCATCAAGGCCAAATACTGGCCCATTTAAAGCTCAACTTTTACCCATTAGCAAAGTTGCTGTATCTCCTGTTTCCTTTCCCTTGAAAAATACGCATTCGAATCAGGAGTTATCTTAATAATTAGCCAATTATACAAATTGGGTGTTTTCTGTAGCCCGGCAGCCTGATAGATTCGTAGGTCTGAAATCCTTGTCTACACTGATTGAGGCATAATGATGTTCACCAACCTGATCAGAATTATTACTTTGGCATGCGCTGCCTTAGTAATCAGCCAACCTTATGCACTCAGCTTTACGCTGGAAATAGAAGGGAATATCAGTCACTTCACTGATAAGGAAAACCGCAGCTATACCTTCACTGATAAACAATTGTTTGCCATGCCGGTCAGCTCAATCACTACCACCACATCATGGACCCCACGGGAAAAGTTTGAAGGCGTCGCACTGGCTGAATTATTGACCAAGGTCGGTGCCAAAGGAACGATGATGACGTTTTACGCTTTGAATGATTACTACATCAACATCCCTATTAGCGACGTTGAGAAATATAACATGATCCTCGCCTATAAAATGGGAGGAGCCCTGTTGAAGATAAGAAACTTTGGCCCCTTATTTCTCATTTATCCCCGCGATACCGAAGGGGGTGAATTGAATTCCCCACTGTATAACTCGCGATTTATATGGCAGATCAATCGGATAGTCATAAAATGAAGCGGATATCTTTTAAGCATGGCAACAGATTGGCAATTCCGGCTATTTTTGCTGCACTCCTTTTAGTGGCTTCAGCGATTACGCTTTATTCCTATAGTGCAATCTTATCGCAAAAAGGATTGTATGCGATTGCGGGTACACAGGAGAATTACTCTTGGTCAATTGCCAAATTTGCTATCAAGCTTGCTGAATTTGAAACTTTTATTGAACAACAAAGGAATGCCAGCCAGCATAACGCTGAAGAATTAAGGCTGAAATTCGAGATCCTTTACTCGCGTTTTTATATCCTTGAAACAATCTCAGAATCTACCGAACCCTTGTATCGCGAACCTGGTTATTCAAACGTCATCAAAAAGATGCTCCACCAAATGGATAATCTTGATGCTCTGATCAACCAACAGAACATTAACTTCCAGCATATTGTGCAAACCTTAAAGCAGCTCCAACCGTTATCCATTGAAATGGCAAATCTGACAGATCATGCGGAAGTTAAACAACGTACTGACGCTTATGAAGATTTCATTGAAAAACGTCACATCATTTTCTATGGCCTGGTCATTATCATCTTTTCTGTCATCGCGTTGGTAGTGATCACCCTGGTTATCCTACGCCAGCAACGCCTGACCATTCGGCAGCAGGCGCTGGCCATTGAGGCAGAAAAAGCCAACCGTACTAAAAGTGCTTTTTTAGGCGCTATTGGGCATGAACTGCGTACTTCCTTACAAAGCATCATGTCAGCCATTGATGTGTTGGTGAATACGAGATTCCTGGCTGAGCATGCAGATACTTTTCAGCGCCTGGAGAGTGCCGCCCAGCAAATTGAACGCCAGATGAAAGACTTAACCGATTATGCCCACCTGGAAAGCGGCATGATGGAGCTACGCATCGCACCGTTTAACGCCCGGCGACTCATTGCAGAAACCGCAGACGAAATCGCCATGCTGTCACCCAAAAAGCACATCAAATTAATCTGCGAATTGGAATTCAATACGCAGTTGATCTCTTCCGATCCACTACGGATCAGGCAAATTATCGTTAATCTGCTGGTTAATGCGTTTAAATATACCGAAAACGGCACCATTACGCTGCGCAGTTGCCTGCGTAGCCAACTGAATGGTTGCTCGTTGAGCATTGAAATCACAGATACTGGGATCGGTATCGAAAAAAGTATGCTTTCACAGATTTTCGAACCATTTACCCAGCTGGATCAATCACATACTCATCAGTATAGCGGAGTGGGTATGGGGTTGGCGATCGTCCATGGCCTAGTCAAGTTGCTCAACGGTACCATTACGGTATACAGCGAAGTGAAAAAGGGCAGTACCTTTATCGTCAGTATTCCCATTGAAATCTGTATGGAAAAACCGTCTGAAGAAAAACCCTTGCCGGAATCCCCTTTGCTGAAAAGGGAACAGCAAATTCTGGTGGTGGATGATAACCCAGACGCTGGTCAGGCTTTTATCACCCTGCTGGATAAGCTGGGATACCAGCATGAGTTGTGTAATTCATCGGAACGGGCATTGCAAAAACTGTTGCGGCGCCCATATGACGCATTATTGCTTGACCTACAGATGCCCGGTATTGATGGTGCTGCGCTCGCGAAACAGCTGCGTGCCCAACCTGGCCCAAACCGCAATATTCCGATTATCGGCATCAGCGCGTATACACCTGAATTATTGCCCACTGAGCAGCGGGCCATGTTTGATGACTACCTGACAAAACCCGTGCGCATGGATGTATTGTCCACCTCATTGGCAACACTGTTTACGGCTAAAGATTAAAACAACGCTGCAATGCGGCTTCGATCACATGGAGCCGCACAGGTTTTTCATAAGGCCCGAGTACATCATAATCACGCATCGCCCTGGCAATTTCAGATTCACGCAGATTGGTACCCAGTTGCCCGGTCAAAACCAATACTGGCGCATCGGGGTGATCTGAAGTACGAATGGTTTCAATACATTTTTGCGCAGTTTCCTGCCCAATCAGCCAATCGACCACGTAACCATCAAACGGGCTTTTGCTCAACGCCTGACAGAAACTGCCTACATCATAGAATGCCGTGGCGTTAAAACCCTGACTATTGAGATACTTGGTCAGTTCATCGGCCACCTGCTGCGCATCATCCAATACCGCAATACTCAGGCGCTCATCTTCGATACTGCCAGGCCGAAGTTCGATCAGATCGACACAAAAATGCGGGCCCGCAGGAGCTTCACTGGCACGATAAATCATCCAGTTCCCCTCTTGTTGCAGAGCGACAAATTCCACGAACTGGCCCTCGGCTAACTCAGCGCCAATGTAGCCAACGCAAGGGAGTTGAGTACCCGCAATCCAAAAGATGGCATCCTGCGCCATACTTTGTGTCACCACACCATTTTCAGGAAAAATATCCGCAATTGCCGCAGGGGGTTCACCCAATGCGGCAGCCACTTTATTGATTTGCTCCAGCGTCCACGGGCTCTGCCCTTTCAACTTACGATGGGCATGTGAAAAACTCAGCTCCAAAATACGACTGAGTTCTTTTGCCTGCTGGCGTTTACCAATCCCGTGGTGTGAAAAAAGTTCCCTGACCTTGTCTGCAATCGACTGCGAATCGAATTTTTGATGATTGTTATACATTTTATCCTTCGATTTTTTTTCACCGATTTATCAATCGCTTTGACGCATTATTGTACAGAAATGCTATCTAAAACTCGCATATTATGCAATATTAAACCAAAACCTTGCTTGACATGCCATCTTTTATGGTGAAACATGGTATTTGAAGCAAAATTATTATAAAAAATAGTTGTAGATTGACATTCATAATAACCATAACAACACCAGGGAAGTTTTGAATCGGTCGCAGTTCCTGAAAACTGGATGTATACATCAGGATGTTCTGCAAACCGTGTGAATTTTAGCCGCTAAGTCAGGCGTTTTACCCGTTTTTGAACCGAAATTCGCAAGAGTTTCGGTTTTTTATTTTGTGCGGGCCCGCTGCACGGATTACGATTCACCGCTCCTCATATCTTCCTCAGCTTGACGAATAATAGCTTTGGCCATCCATTGAGTCACATCTTGAATACCTGCAAGTTCTAAACCCCAAATATCTTTCAGTACCAGAAAAACCTCTGAACCATAGATCAGCGAAAAAGCATGAATCACACGCTGTAAAGCTTCTGGTGGCAACTTATGCTGTAAGGGCTCTACCGCCAGCTTCAGCAAGCGCTTACGATTGCCGCGCACAAATTTTTCGCCCGGTGTGGCATTGGCCCACTGCTGCAACGACAGTTGCAGTGCCGCACGCAAGGCACCCTCATGTTGTTCCATCTGTGGATAAGCAAATGCCAGCAGTTGCTGAATACGCTTCAATGCATCGTTATCTTGCGGCTGCCATTCAAGGATCGGCCCCAGGCTTTTTGCCACTACTGCGGAGATTAAGGCACTTTGAGTGGGAAAATAACGATAGGCTGTCGCGCGGGAAACCTGCGCATGTGCGGCAAGCTCAGTGATAGAGGGGAAAAGGCCACCATCATAAAGCGCCATGGCGCTGGTCAATAACAAATTGCGGGTTCTGGCCCGAGTATGCGTTAGAGATTCATCCCGCAGTGCGGGAAATGCATTTATTGGCACGTTAACCTCGAACTTTCTCGTATCATCCAGCCCTGGAACAGATACGATCAAAAAGCGTGACCAGCAGGGTGCTAACCCACCAGCAGCGTAAAAAAACCAAGCTAAAACAACTAAAGATGAGAGATAAATCTCATTCTCAGCGAATTAAAGCTTGCATAAATGATACTACCGTCTCATTATGTCTATAAAATAGTCTTATGTATTTCTATTGTCCAACACCAGGGTTCCACACCTAAAGTAATTATTATACTTATAATATTATAAAATTTTTCGGGAACAAATGATGAGAAACACCCCAACTTTTGTCTATATTGCTACCACAGCAGATACCAAAGGACAAGAGTTGGAGTATGTTCGTAATCTGATCGCCAACCTCGGCTTGCCTCCACTGACACTTGATCTTTCCACTTCTGGAGCACCTCCTTACTATCGGGCTGATATTTCTGCGGTGGAAATTGCCAGTTATCATCCAGAAGGAGCGCAAGCCGTTTTTTGCCGTAACCGTGGCCAAGCCATTGCGGCGATGGCAGTAGCTTTCGAACGCTTTATGTTAACCCGCAACGACGTTGCCGCTTTACTGGGCTTAGGAGGCTCCGGCGGAACCGCCATCGTGACGCCCGCCATGCAGCAATTGCCTATCGGTTTGCCGAAGTTGATGGTTTCCAGTATGGCGGCAGGCGATGTTTCCGGGTACGTGGGAGCCAGCGATATCGCCATGTTATATTCAGTCACCGATATTGCTGGGTTGAACCGAATTTCACGCAAGGTATTGAGCAACGCAGCTAATCAAATTGCTGGCGCAATACGTTTTCGTGTTGACGATGATGCTAACAGCAAGCCAGCAACCGGCCTGACAATGTTCGGTGTCACCACGCCTTGTATCAAAGCTGTGACCCGTGCGATTGAGGCTGACTGGGACTGCCTGGTATTTCATGCAACGGGCAGCGGTGGCCGCGCCATGGAAAAGTTGATCGACAGTCATTTACTTGATGCGGTACTGGATCTCACCACCACCGAGATCTGCGATTATCTGTTCGATGGCGTCCTTGCCTGCAACGAAGATCGTTTTGGTGCCATTGCCCGCACCGGTATCCCTTGTGTCATGTCCTGCGGAGCGTTGGACATGATTAACTTCGGCCATCCAAAGACCATCCCTGTCCGTTACGCCAAGCGACATTTCTATAATCACAACACCCAAGTGACGCTGATGCGCACCACGGCGGAAGAAAATGCCCATATGGGCCGTTGGCTAGGTGAAAAACTTAATGCTTGCCCAGGAGAAGTACGCTTTGTATTACCGGAAGGCGGTGTTTCTGCGTTGGATGCTCCAGATCAACCCTTCTGGGATCCGGCAGCATTGAATGCGTTTACCCATTCATTGGAATCTACTTTGCAGCAAACAGACAAACGTCAGTTAATCAAAACACCCTATCACATCAATGAAGCGCAATTTGCCAACGTAGTCATCGAACAATTCCATGCCATTTCGCATACGGCTGAATAAGAGCCTGTCCCAAGAGGTGTTATTGAGGATGGCTCACTCTGCTCGCCCTTATAAAAACCTTTATCTGAGCTAAATCCAGGTTCAACCCCAAAATAAAACAACCTGTTAATGTGATAGAAGCCTAATTGATATATATCAATTAATCCTACTTTTCATCATATTGCATTGGTTAGAAATTTGTCTCAGTCACTAAAAAAACGCTGTATCGAGATCATCATGGTGATTTATTAATTGTTTTAAATCCATTCATCACGCAGGATAACTTCTCTTTCTTTGGTGTAATATCAAAAAAATGAAATGATAAGTTATTTTAAATAAAATAACTTGCCATACTTTCCATTAGCCGCTATTAATTAATGAAATTCTTGAGTGATCAGTTCTTTCCTAAAAGAAAAAAGCTATTCAGATGACTATCTTGCAAGGATATTTCAATTTCACATGTTAAATTAACTACCTTTGGGACTGCCTTTGAGAGTGTTTTTAAAGAGTAATATCCTATATCAAACATCCTTACCTGCAAAACCATCCTGATTACGCAAATCTTTGGGATACCAGCCTGCCCTCAAGAAAAGACGATATTTTTTAGTTAATAAGGATTAAATAATAATCATTTCAAATTAACGAATCAACTTGAGATTAAAAAAGCCATGAAAATATATACTAGCCGTGAGCTAGCTATGCTCATCATTAGGAAACTAAAGAAAATACCCCTGTTAAAAAGCAAAAAAAACCCAAGATATTCAAGTGGATTTATACGAATAGCTTGGATTAATATCATATTGCAATTGCTATTTCCCATCATGCTTTCCTATACGCCAACGGTTACAGCGGCTATATTTTCAGAGAAAAAAGCAACGACATCTTATGCCCTTTCTCAAGCAGATACGACGAGTTCAGTACAAGCTGAAAATAACACGCCAACAGGCATTGAAATGAAGCTGGCCGATGCTGGGGTCTTTTCAGGAGAATTGCTCTCTAAACAAGATCCAATGCATTATGCAGGGCAGAAAGTAAAATCTGCGATAGTCAATGAAGCTAACCAGTCAGTTCAAGAATGGTTAAATCAGTTTGGTACTGCACGTATACAACTCAATGTTGATGATGACTTTAACTTGGACAAGAGCACCTTGGACTTTCTTGTCCCTTTGTATGATAAGGAAGAATTTCTACTATTTACTCAGCTAGGGATGAGAAACCAAGACAGCCGCAATACCGTTAATGTTGGTGTTGGAGCACGAACCCACATCGGTAAATGGATGTATGGTATTAATACTTTCTTTGATAATGATATCACGGGCCATAATCAGCGCATCGGAGTTGGCACTGAGGCCTGGACCGATTATTTGAAGCTATCAGCCAACACCTATTTCGGCATCACCAACTGGCACCAATCTCGAGATTTCGAGTATTACAATGAACGCCCGGCAAATGGCTATGATATCCGTGCAGAAGCGTATCTTCCTTCTTATCCACAACTAGGAGGGAAATTAATGTATGAGAAATATCGTGGGGATGAGGTCGCCCTTTTCGGCAAAGAGAATAGACAGAAGAATCCTTATGCCGTCACCACGGGTATTAACTATACTCCGATCCCATTAGTCACTGTAGGTATTGATCATCGTATGGGTCAAAGTAGTAATAATGACACCTCTTTCAACCTACAATTTAATTATCGCCTAGGCGAGCCTTGGCTGAAACAGATTAATCCATCAGCAGTCGCTGCAACCAGGCTACTGGCAGGTAGCCGATATGATTTGGTTGAACGTAACAACAACATAGTTCTTGAGTATAAAAAGCAAGAGTTAATACGCCTGAGTTTACCCGCAAATTTAGTCGGCATGGAAGGCGATACCGCCACCCTGACTGCCGAAGTGGTTGCAAAACACGGAATGGATCGTATTGATTGGAATGCCGATTCCCTAATCGCTGCTGGTGGGAATATTAACCTATTATCGCCCAATGTAGTTCAAGTGACTTATCCTCCTTATCAAGCCACTCGTAGCATAGGTAACATTTATACCTTAAGTGCCGTAGCTCATGATACAAGAGGCAATATTTCTAATCAGGCAACCACCCTTATTCACGTAAACCCTCAGGATCTGAGCAGCACAAACTCAACGTTGACCGCCGATCCGGTGAGTATCGTGGCCAATGGCAGTGATACTTCAACCCTGACCCTGATATTGAAAGACAGCAATAATAGCCCGGTAACAGGCCAGAACGTGAGGCTTGCCTCCACCTTGGGCACGGTCGATACCGCAGTGGAAAGCGGCAACGGTATTTACACCGCTACGCTCACCGCAGGGAACGTAGCCGGAGTCGCTATCGTGACAGCCAATGTCAATGGCAATACGTTGAATGTGGCACCGGCTACCGTCACCCTCTCCGCCGGGGTGATCGATATTACCCGTTCCACATTGACCGCAACCCCGACAAATATCGAGGCCAATGGCAGCGATACCTCAGCCCTGACCCTGATATTGAAAGACAGCAATGACAACCCGGTAACAGGCCAGAACGTGGTTCTTGTCCCTACCTTAGGCACGGTTGATACCGCAGTGGAAAGCGGCAACGGTATTTACACCGCTACGCTCACCGCAGGGACCATTGCCGGGGCCTCTATCGTGACGGCCGAAGTTAATGGCAGTGCATTGAATGTGGCACCGGCTACCGTCACTTTCTCCACCGGGGAGATCGATATTACCCGTTCCACACTGACCGCAACCCCGACGAATATCGAGGCCAATGGCAGTGATACTTCAGCCCTGACCCTGATATTGAAAGACAGCAATGATAACCCGATAACAGGCAAGAACGTGGTTCTTAACCCGACCTTAGGCGCAATCGATACCGCAGTGGAAAGCAGCGACGGTATTTATACCGCTACGCTCACCGCAGGGACCATTGCCGGGGCCTCTATCGTAACGGCCGAAGTTAATGGCAGTGCATTGAATGTGACACCGGCAACCGTCACCCTTTCCGCCGGGGCGATCGATATTACCCGTTCCACATTGACCGCAACCCCGACAAATATCGTGGCCAATGGCAGTGATACTTCAGCCCTGACCCTGGTATTGAAAGACAGTAATGACAACCCGGTAACAGGCAAGAACGTGGTTCTTAACCCGACCTTAGGCACGGTCGATACCGCAGTGGAAAGCAGTGACGGTATTTACACCGCGACGCTCACCGCAGGGACCACTGCCGGGGCCTCTATCGTGACGGCCGAAGTTAATGGCAGTGCATTGAATGTAGCACCGGTAACCGTCACCCTCTCCGCTGGGGCGATCGATATTACCCGTTCCACACTGACCGCAACCCCGACGAATATCGAGGCCAATGGCAGTGATACTTCAGCCCTGACCTTGATATTGAAAGACAGCAATGACAACCCGGTAACAGGCCAGAACGTGGTTCTTAACCCGACCTTAGGCACGGTCGATACCGCAGTGGAAAGCGGCAACGGTATTTACACCGCGACGCTCACCGCAGGGATCATTGCCGGGGCCTCTATCGTGACGGCCGAAGTTAATGGCAGTGCATTGAATGTGACACCGGCAACCGTCACCCTCTCCGCCGGGGCGATCGATATTACCCGTTCCACACTGACCGCAACCCCGACAAATATCGTGGCCAATGGCAGTGATACTTCAGCCCTGACCTTGATATTGAAAGACAGTAATGACAACCCGGTAACAGGCCAGAACGTGGTTCTTAACCCGACCTTAGGCACGGTTGATACCGCAGTGGAAAGCAGTGACGGTATTTACACCGCTACGCTCACCGCAGGGATCATTGCCGGGGCTTCTATCGTGACGGCCGAAGTTAATGGCAGTGCATTCAATGTGGCACCGGTAACCGTCACCCTCTCCGCCGGGGCGATCGATATTACCCGTTCCACACTGACCGCAACCCCGACAAATATCGTGGCCAATGGCAGTGATACTTCAGCCCTGACCCTGGTATTGAAAGACAGCAATGACAACCCGGTAACAGGCCAGAACGTGGTTCTTAACCCGACCTTAGGCGCGATCGATACCGCAGTGGAAAGCAGTGACGGTATTTACACCGCTACGCTCACCGCAGGGATCATTGCCGGGGCCTCTATCGTGACGGCCGAAGTTAATGGCAGTGCATTGAATGTGGCACCGGCTACCGTCACGCTCTCCGCCGGGGCGATCGATATTACCCGTTCCACACTGACCGCAACCCCGACAAATATCGTGGCCAATGGCAGTGATACTTCAGCCCTGACCCTGATATTGAAAGACAGCAATGACAACCCGGTAACAGGCCAGAACGTGGTTCTTGACCCGACCTTAGGCACGGTCGATACCGCAGTGGAAAGCAGCGACGGTATTTACACCGCGACGCTCACCGCAGGGACCATTGCCGGGGCCTCTATCGTGACGGCCGAAGTTAATGGCAGTGCATTGAATGTAGCACCGGCAACCGTTACCTTATCCGCTGGAGCTCTTGATGTGAACAACACAACATTAACGGTGAGCACCAATAGCATTAATGCCGATGATCGAACAGGGGCGTTCATTGAATTGACAGCCCAGGATGCCTATGGGAATCCTATTCCTGATTTGGATATTACCTTTACTACAGACCTGACCAACAGCCAGATAACGAACCAAGCCCACACTGGTAACATTTATACCGCGAATATTGATGGCACTAAGACTGGTGATGCAAATATCGCAGTAAGGCTATCAGGTACAGAGATTACGGGGCTTACGGAAACGGTAACAATCACGCCAGGAGCTTGGAATCAGAATCAAGCACCAGCAATTTTATCTCTACATCAAGCTGTTCAGGAATGCCGGCCACAATCACCTGGCACTGGCTTTACACGAGTTATTATGTTCGTAGAAGCACTAACACTGTACGACCGTTATGATAATGAAACGACGGGAAGAATAACCTTTAATTTGCATAATTCTACGGTAACAACCGTGAATTCCGCAACGATACCTGTGAACGCTCTGTCTGGTTTGCCAATAGATAACAACACTTCAGGGCCTGTCACAATGCGAGGTGATTCTTTCTCTACTGAGGCACAATGTATCGCGAGTGGGATCGTACAAACAAATGCAACCGTCACTGCTGCTCAGGTTACTGATAGCTTTGGCTCAACCTCAATTAATCACGTATTTACTCTAGGAAGTGGGTCGTAACGAGAGTAATTAGCTAGATTATATTGGCTGTCTGTAAAACAGACAGCCAATAATAGTTAAGAACAGCTCAGCGTTTGCCGCCTTTCTCTCACTCGGTTTCTTTAGAGATAGACAGGTCTTAATTATCGCGCAGCAAATTTTGCTCCTGCATCTTATTTTTATGCTCCATCATTTTCTGCTCGCGTTTCTGATAATTCTCATTGTATTGTTTTTGCTGCTCAGGAGTCAGCAGGTTATATATTTTATTCTCCGCTTTGGCGCGCTCCAGCATATGTTCAGCCTGTGCTTTGCTG
The DNA here is from genome assembly GCF_000520015.2 of Chania multitudinisentens RB-25. GTDB lineage: Bacteria > Pseudomonadota > Gammaproteobacteria > Enterobacterales > Enterobacteriaceae > Chania > Chania multitudinisentens. The sequence goes on along the minus strand of NZ_CP007044.2, from coordinate 1,169,806 downwards.
ATAGCATCAATGTGTACCTTTGCTTTAGCTTCATCAAAGCTGTCTGAAGCAATCTGATTATGCAACGCCTGGCGCTCGGTATTTTCCTCGGAACCACGTTTCTGATGTGCTTCTTTCATAATGTCACGCACCTGCTGGCGCTGTTGTTCTGTCAGATTCAACCCCGCAAACGGCCCTCTTTTACCAGGGCCATCATGGTGCATCATTTTCATCGGTGCTCTGTCAGTACGAGGTTCCGCAACACTATCCGCAGCAAATGCTACTGAAACAGTACCCAGAGCTAAAGTAGAAGCAATAAATAAAGCGGTCAGTTTACGCATCATCATTTCCTTAAGATTACTTTTCATCAAAAGCGCTGCCTGTTAACAAGCGCATTGTGTCGTCGGAAGTAATACTAGGCGGACAAACATAGAGTAGTGCGATGGTATGTAAACTTTTTAAAACCTGAAATAGCGTTATCCATGAATTATGAACAAATCATGGAGGAGGTGCTGGTAATATGGAAGTTTATATTACTTCACACGGTATTTCTGCCCGCCTCACTTTTAACTTCATCAATGATCCACTCTGTTCAACAGGATAAAAGAAACAGATTTTCGCGTAGTTTGCAGTTCTCTTTTACACTCTATAACACTGCCTCTTTAGGCCATGTTCCGATGGTACAGGAGCGCGGCTGGGAGATTTGTGTGGTACAGGCCAGAATTTTCAGATAAGCAACAAGTTAGCTGCCTATCTAAACGAATAATTGACTACATAATTGTTCAACTGCCACACTAATAACTAACAAAAAAGGCGTTAACGGATAAAGGATACCTACGCTACCGGGCATGAGGTCAAGCAGTTCCCTCATCGCGAGCGTCGGATACCCTGCTTTTTGAGGAATGATCATGCTCACAGACCAAGGTCCAATGCTACTTAGCGCCCATTTTGGTACCAGCAGCCCCTATTGGCATCTGGCGTTTGACAGCAATGCCCTGGAACTGACCGCAGTTAAAGGCAAAACGCACATCGCTGTTGCTCTCAGCGATATGCAAGCGGCGAAAATACGCCGTTTGAGTGGGATCACCGCCAGCCTGGACCTTACCATTCAACTCAGTGGCCAACCTATTCACCTGCACCTCGTCGGCCGCCGGGTCAATAAGCACGAATGGGCCGGCACTGCCTCTGCCTATACTGATACTCAGGCCGTCGCACGTGACCTGGTACATGGCCTCTCATTTGCTGAACAGGTAGTCTCAGAAGCCAATTCGGTGATTGTGATCGTTGACCAGCATGGCCGCATTCAGCGTTTTAACCGCTTGAGCGAAGAATATACGGGTCTACAGGAACAGGATGTGATCGGTAAAAACGTCTTCCAGATGTTTATGAGCCCAGAAGAGGCGGTCGCATCTCGTCGTAATATTGCCGGTTTCTTTCGCAATGGCTCCTCTTACGAGGTGGAGCGTTGGATAAAAACGGTCAAGGGCGAACGGTTATTCTTGTTCCGCAATAAATTCGTACATAGTGGCAGTGGGAAGAAAGAGGTTTTTCTGATCTGTTCCGGCACCGATATTACCGAAGAACGCCGGGCTCTGGAGCGCCTGCGAGTCCAGGCCAATACCGATACCATCACCGGTCTGCCAAACCGTAACGCCATTCAGGATTACGTTAACCAAGCGATTAACGAGCGCGGTGACAACAGCGTCGGGTTGGTGTACCTCGATCTCGATAACTTCAAAAAAGTGAATGACGCCTACGGCCATATGTTCGGTGACCGTCTGCTGGTCGAGGTTTCACGGGCCATCCTTGGCTGCCTCAAAGAAGGTGAATTGCTGGCCCGGCTGGGAGGCGATGAGTTTCTGGTTCTGGTACGCCAAGCCGACCACACGATGCTACAGGAATTGTCACAGCGCATTATTGACCGCCTGAAAATACCGTTCCGCATTGGCCTGATTGAGGTGTACACCGGTTGTTCAATTGGCATTGCCCTGTGCCCGGAGCATGGCAACGATCTTGATGGCCTGATTCGTAGTGCAGATACCGCGATGTACGTCGCCAAAGAGCAGGGCAAACGTACTTTTATCGTCTTCTCGCCGGAAATGAACCGCCGCGTGGCAGAATATATGTGGCTGGACACCAACTTGCGCAAAGGGCTGGAGCAGAACCAATTGGTTGTGTATTACCAACCGAAGATCAGTACACATACTGGCCTCGCGTGCAGCGTGGAAGCCTTGGTACGCTGGGACTCACCAGAACGTGGGTTGATCCCCCCGATCCAGTTTATCTCCTATGCGGAAGAGTCAGGACTGATCGGCCCTCTTGGCCTCTGGGTATTGCAAACCGCCGCCAAGCAGGCCGCAAAGTGGCAGCAGCAAGGGTTAAATATACGGATCGCAGTGAATATCTCGGCCCGGCAGTTGGTAGACGACAGCGTCGTCAACGATCTGGCCTGTGTACTGGAAGAGAACCAGCTTACACCGTGCATGCTGGATTTTGAATTGACGGAAAGCAGCCTGATTGAAGACGAAAATCGGGCACATGAAGTGATTGGTCGGCTACGCGCCTTAGGGGCTCAGGTCCATCTGGACGACTTTGGTACCGGTTATTCCTCATTGGCGCAGTTGGCACGCATTCCGCTGGATGCCATCAAACTGGATAAAAGCTTTGTGCGGGGCGTTGACCTGGCACCGGTGTCACAATCATTAATACGCGCTATCGTTGCCGCGGCTGAAGCACTGCAATTCCGCGTGATTGCCGAAGGTGTCGAAACGGAAAGCGAAGATCAGTTCCTGAACTGTGTTGGGGTTGATGAGAAACAAGGGTTTCTGTTTGCGCAACCCATGCTTCCAGAAGAGTTTGAAGCATGGGTGCAATCATATCGCCCGCATCATCATCAAGCCGAGGATGATGCGGGCAAGGGCTAATTACCCAGCACGAAGCAGGTTTTGTGCATGACGATCTTGCAGCATCACCAAGCGCTCAATGTAGGCAATGTCTTTCTCCTCAATGGTAAAGGCAGCATGTACCCAGTCTTCGGTAATATCCATCAGCTCTGAGCGAGTCAGTTGCAGTACCCGCTGACGGGTACGTAACATGGCTCGCATACCGTTCAACTTGGGCCGGATGGTATCGATGAAAGTACGGGTGGCCATATAGCCATCCTCTGGCTGGAACAGTTGATCCACCAGCCCACGGCTTTCAAACCATTCGGCCGTGTGGGATTCACCCGTCCAGATCAGTTCCTCCGCCAAGCGCATACCTGCCTTGCGCGCCACCAGCGAATAACCGCCCATGCCAGGGAAGAGGTTGAAGGCAATCTCAGGGAAGCCCATCCGCGCATTGTTCTGTGCCAGAACAAAGTGATGAGCCAATGCTGCCTCAAAACCACCGCCTAGCGCACTGCCTTCTACCATGGCGATACTGATCGCACCGACATCAAAACCCCGTGCCGCTGCATGAACACAATCAATGCAGGCTCGTGCATAAGCCGTCATCGATTCACGTTTGCGGTTCTTGATCGCTTCGGCAAAGAAGCTCAGATCGCCCCCCACGTTGAACATATTCGGCACCAGTGAACCGGTTACCCAAAAGTCAAACCGCAGCGTTGATTCTTTTGCCGCCTGCACCAGCGTCATGATGTCTTCAATCAGCGCATGATTGAAGCAAGGGCGTGGTTCAGCACGTAACAGCATCCACATGATATTACGTTCCTCCTCATAGTAAGCAGAAATCTGTGACAGATTGCCCGCTTCAAGAAACGGACGACAGGTTGGATGATTGAATGATTTCATAGGACCTTCCATTTTTTCTATTGATGAGAAGTACAACTATTCCAGCCCTTACTTACGGACTGCCAACAGGCACAGACAGCGTGAAAACACTGCGCCCTATGATGAGTAAAAGCCTTCTTGACGGTTCAATAGATAAAATTTGAAAGTATTCCGAAGAAAGAATGCGTGTGATGAACGACACAATGCGGGATCTTACTCGCTACAACCTCCGAGTTTGTGTATCACCAAACCATTACGCCGCCTTTGGTTAGCCACGCTCAAAGCGGTACTCTTACCTCAGATTGGCTATTGTCATTTGTGGTGGAATGACCTCGGTGCCCCCTCAACAAGCCAGTAGCCATCAGTGCAGACTGCACAACCAGGCCGGAAAAGGGGGATTACTGGCGTCAAGTGATATCCAGAAGTCGCATCGAACTGAAAGTGCAGTAATATTATTCGCAGACAGGACAGGGAGTCTTAAGGATGAGCAAACGGAGTGAAATCATTGACGGTTCACAGGCGGCCAGTGCCAGAGCTGGCCTAGTTTACACGGAAGTACTGGGTTGGCTTGATCTTGGTCATGCGAGAGGAGATGACATCAGGATACTGATGAAAAAAATCGACGCTGGTGAAGCAATGCGTGCGGATCGCTACGATATTACTTATGTTCAGTCTATGGTATCCCCATATCGGATCATCCGAGTAGGGAAGTTCATCAGGTGGCGTATCCGTAAGGGGCGCCCGTCTCACGAACGTAAAAGAATTGCGCTCGCTATGATGATGACAATGGCGCGGAGATTTGAGGTATTTCAGGGTTCATTCCCTAACAACATGGTGACTGATAGTGGATTCAGTGGTGAGGATTTAGTTTCCGATCTGTTGGGGTTTTATCGCGTGATTTCAATTCAAAATCCGTTTTCTATGCTACAGCCAGTTAGCAAAGAGGAGGCGCTTAAACGTTGGGATTATTACGGTAAAATCGGTTCCTGGAAAAATGAAACCTTCCGGCCACTGTTGTTCCCAGATCCTGAACGATTCCCCAACGCCAAACCACAATTAGGTCAGTTGCCTAACTTTATGCAGACCATTCAACCCTACCAAGATTGGAAGTCTGGAAACGTTACTATCGCAACCATGAACGGTTCTTTCATACAAGATGGGAAGAAAAGGGATCTGATGGTATGAAAAATCCACTTAAAGTCGTACTAACCATTATCGTCGTTATAGCGGGCGTGCTGACTTACTTCTGGCCAATGGTACAAATGCAACTGGCTGGCAGTGCTCACTACACCGAACAGGATAAAAATGAGTATGAATATTATACGCCTGACCTCCTGAAAAAAATGCCGAGAATATCTGAACGGTATGAATTTGATTTTTATAACGTGGCAGGCCCAGGGTCATTGGTATATTCGGTAACATTTTACAATACAAAGGATACCGGCAGGGTTAGTACTTATCTGACTTCTCTTGGCTACATGAAACAAGGTACCTGTTCAGTAGAGGGAGATTGTTGGAGTGGCAAAGATCCCACTGAAACCGTAATCGTTAGCGCGGTGCCAAAAATTAATGCAGTGATGGTACAAGTAGATAATTCACCACAATTTTAATCATGTCATAGCATCATTTTGATCGGGTGCCTTGCTATACCCTGTGCTGCTATCAAGGTTTTAAATCGCGCAATCTGCTTGGTATCATCACTGTGATACCCAATGGACTCCCTGTTTAAACCAAAAGGAATCGTGACGTAATGCCTACAGGATTGGATAAAAAACCCCGTCAGCCGCAGAATAAAACCCTCTCTGGCGTTGCTCGCCTGTTCGAACGTGTTAAAGCCTGGCCCAGCGTCACCCATCTGTTGCGTGCGACAGAACGTTTCAATGATCGCTTAGGAAGCCAGTTTGGTGCAGCCATTACCTATTTCTCCTTTCTTTCGCTGATTCCGATTCTGATGGTTTCATTCGCGGCCGCGGGTTTTGTGCTGGCTTCCAACCCGGATCTGCTGGCCGAGTTAATCAATAGAATCGTCAACAGCATTAGCGATCCGACGCTCGCCAGCACGTTGAAAAACTCGGTGAATACGGCAATCCAGCAGCGCACCACCGTCGGCCTGACCGGTTTGGCTTTAGCGCTGTATTCCGGTATCAGTTGGATGGGCAATCTGCGGGAGGCGATCCGCGCCCAATCACGTGATGTCTGGGAGCGTAATCCACAGGATCAGGAAAAAATTTACTTTAGATATGCCCGCGACTTTGTTTCTCTGATTGGCCTGGTGCTCGCCTTAATCATTACGTTGTCGTTAACCTCAATTGCGGGTTCCGCTCAAGCCACCATTGTGCATCTTCTCGGGCTGGACGGCATCGAATGGCTGCGGCCAGCGCTGACGTTGATTACGCTGTCTATTTCCATCTTCGCCAACTATCTGCTGTTTCTGTGGATCTTCTGGATGCTGCCCCGCCATAAACCGAAGAAAAAAGCCCTGCTGCGTGGCACGTTGATTGCCGCAATCGGCTTTGAGGTGATTAAGTTTGTCATGACCATGACGCTGCCGCAGGTAACCCGTTCTCCTTCCGGCGCAGCCTTTGGTTCAGTGATTGGACTGATGGCGTTCTTCTATTTCTTCGCTCGCCTGACGCTGTTCTGTGCCGCCTGGATTGCGACAGCACAATACAAAGAGGATAAAACTCTGCCACAGGTGAAGTGACTCCCACTCCAGAAACCACAATTTTATATCAGTTGTAACGTTATAACTGGTCTTTAACCTCTATTTAAACCCAATATCCAGCCTATTATTTCAAAATAAAATCAACCCTATGGCCGTTGTCAGCATAACGAACTCCCCATCACTTTTCTTCTCCCATTTTATAGCGGTTATCTCTCAATGATTTTAAATTCCCCATTTTTAAAACCAAACAAGAATTGAATATTAAAATATTATTCCTTTTAACGAGTTACTTGCCGAATTGTACAAAGTTCCGTCATTGAAAAGGTATTTTGCTATGACTAAGATGCATTTTTTAAAATACCAAATATAAGCAGCCATTATGCAAGCCTCCATCGCAACAACTCTGGGCGCCGAAGAAGCGTCCACGCCGGTTAACTCCCGGGGAAAAGTCATTGTCGCCTCGCTGGTCGGGACCGCCATTGAGTTCTTTGATTTCTATATTTACGCCACCGCAGCGGTGATCGTGTTCCCGCATATCTTCTTCCCGCAGGGCGATCCCGCCGCTGCAACGCTGCAATCGCTGGCTACCTTCGCCATCGCCTTTGTAGCCCGGCCCATTGGTTCTGCCGTGTTTGGTCACTTCGGCGATCGTGTCGGGCGTAAAGTCACTCTGGTGGCTTCGTTGCTGACCATGGGGGTTTCCACCGTGCTGATCGGCCTGTTGCCAGGCTATGAAACTATTGGGATCTTTGCACCCATCCTGCTGGCGCTGGCGCGCTTTGGCCAAGGGTTAGGCTTAGGCGGAGAATGGGGCGGGGCAGCCTTGCTGGCCACCGAAAATGCGCCGGCGCACAAACGTGCGTTGTATGGTTCTTTCCCCCAATTAGGCGCCCCTATCGGCTTCTTCTTTGCCAACGGCACCTTCCTGCTGCTCTCCTGGCTGCTAACCGAGCAGCAATTCATGACCTGGGGTTGGCGCGTACCGTTTATCCTTTCGGCAGCACTGGTGCTGATTGGCCTGTACGTGCGTGTTTCGCTGCATGAAACCCCGATTTTTGCCAAAGTAGCCAAAGCGGGCAAACAGGTGAAAATCCCGCTTGGTACTTTGCTGAGCAAACATCTGAAAGCCACGATCCTTGGCACCTTCATCATGTTAGCCACCTATACGCTTTTCTACCTGATGACCGTTTACTCCATGACATACGGCACCACGCCACAACCACTGGGATTAGGTTATTCACGCAATAGCTTCCTGTGGATGCTGATGGTAGCAGTGATTGGCTTTGGTGTTATGGTGCCCATCGCGGGGATGCTGGCTGATGCCTTTGGCCGCCGCAAAACCATGATTGTTATCACCCTGCTGATGATCGCTTTTGCTTTCCTGTTCCCCAGTATGCTGGGCTCTGGCAATCAGGTCTTGGTCATGGCCTTCCTGCTGTGTGGCCTGAGCATCATGGGCCTGACTTTCGGCCCAATGGGTGCGTTGCTGCCGGAGTTATTCCCAACCGAAGTACGTTATACCGGGGCTTCTTTCTCGTATAACGTGGCTTCAATTCTGGGTGCCTCTGTCGCTCCGTATATCGCCACCTGGCTGGCAACCTATTACGGGTTGTTCTACGTTGGCCTGTACCTGGCGGCCATGGCCAGCCTGACGCTGATCGCATTACTGCTGATGAAAGAAACCCGCCACCAAGCGTTGTAACCCTTTCCCAGCCCCTGTTTGCCGGGGCTGGTTGTCATAAACTGTAAAAAGAGAAAAAAAGATGCCCTACGTCAATATCAAAATTACCCGTGAAGGTGCTACTACAGAGCAGAAAAAACAGCTGATCGTCGGTGTCACCCAGTTGCTGGTCGATACGTTAGGTAAAAATCCAGCCACTACCGTGGTGGTGATCGAAGAAGTTGAAACCGATAATTGGGGTATCGGCGGCAAAAGCGTGACTGACCTGCGCGCCGCCGCCAAATAGCCTGTCATCCCCTGATGAACGACGGGAAACCTTATGTTTCCCGATCGGGATCATAAAATAATTAAAACGATGTTTTATTTTTATTGACTCACCCTTCCCTTGCGTTGAGACTGGATGCATTCGCATCAATCAGACTCATTCTTCAGTCACAGGGATTATCATGAACAGCAAAAATCTCGCCGTCATCGGCGAATGCATGATCGAACTGTCGCAGAAAGGCGCAGATCTCAGCCGTGGATTCGGTGGTGACACCCTCAACACCGCTGTCTATATTGCCCGCCAGGTGCCACAGCAAGCATTGAACGTCCATTATGTTACAGCACTCGGTACTGACAGTTTCAGCCAGGAAATGCTGCACGCCTGGCAACAGGAACAGGTAAAAACCGATCTGATTCAGCAATTGGAAAACAAACTGCCAGGGTTGTATGTGATCGAAACCGACAGCACCGGTGAGCGTACTTTCTATTACTGGCGTAACGACGCCGCTGCCCGCTACTGGTTAGACGGCCCGCAGGCGGAAAGCCTGTGTGCGCAACTGGCACAGTTTGACTACCTGTATCTTAGCGGCATCAGCGTGGCGATCCTCAATCCTGCCAGCCGGGCAAAACTGTTGACCTTGCTGCGCCAATGCCGGGCCAACGGCGGCAAAGTAATCTTTGATAACAACTATCGGCCACGCCTGTGGCAAAACAAAGACGAAACCCAGCAGGCTTACCGCGATATTCTCTCTTGTACTGACATCGCTTTCCTGACCTTGGACGATGAGGATTTGCTGTGGGGCCAACTGCCGGTTGAGCAGGTGGTGAGCCGCACGCGCGACTTTGGCGTGAGTGAGATCGTAATCAAACGTGGCGCGGATTCCTGCCTGGTATTCAGCGCGGAAGGGGCAACCTATGACGTGCCAGCGGTTAAGCTACCGAAAGAAAAAGTTATTGATACCACCGCTGCCGGAGACTCATTCAGCGCTGGTTATCTGGCGGTACGCCTGACCGGAGGCGATGCGGTCAGCGCTGCACAGCGCGGCCATCTCACTGCCAGCACGGTGATTCAGTACCGCGGTGCCATCATCCCACGTGATGCCATGCCGCAGTGATTTCGCTGCCAATAAGAATGCAAAAGGCCAGCGACGATGCTGGCCTTTTGATTGGGCTCAATACGATGAGCCCCTACGATTTTAGCGCTTAACCGGCTACCGCAATACGCTTCATATCGGTCATGTAGCCGCGCAGCTTGCGGCCCACAGATTCGATTGGGTGGTTGCGTACCGCTTCATTCACGTCGCGCAGTTGCGCGTTATCAACGGAAGTACCCGCCACAGATTTACCCAGATCGCCCGCCTGCAAAGTCTTCATGAAATCTTTCAGCAATGGCACTGCCGCGTTGGCGAACAGATAGTTACCGTATTCCGCCGTATCCGAGATCACCACGTTCATCTCATACAGACGCTTACGCGCGATGGTATTGGCGATCAGCGGCAGCTCGTGCAGTGATTCGTAGTAAGCAGATTCTTCGATAATGCCGGAATCCACCATGGTTTCGAAGGCCAGCTCAACGCCCGCTTTCACCATCGCCACCATCAGCACACCATTATCAAAGTATTCCTGCTCGCTGATTTTACCTGCAAACTGTGGTGCGTTTTCGAAGGCCGTTTTACCGGTTTCTTCACGCCAGGTCAGCAATTTCACGTCGTCTTCGGCCCAGTCGGCCATCATGCCGCTGGAGAATGCGCCGGAGATGATGTCGTCCATGTGTTTCTGGAACAGCGGAGCCATGATGCCTTTCAACTGCTCAGACAGCGCGTAAGCACGCAGTTTGGCCGGGTTGGACAGGCGATCCATCATCAGGGTGATACCGCCCTGCTTCAACGCTTCGGTAATGGTTTCCCAGCCAAATTGAATCAGTTTTTCTGCATAGGCAGCATCGGTGCCTTCAGCTACCAGCTTGTCGAAGCACAGCAAAGAACCCGCCTGCAACATACCGCACAGAATGGTTTGCTCGCCCATCAGGTCAGATTTCACTTCTGCCACGAAGGAAGACTCCAGCACGCCCGCACGGTGGCCGCCAGTGGCCGCTGCCCATGCCTTGGCAATCGCCATGCCTTCGCCTTTTGGATCGTTTTCCGGGTGAACGGCGATCAAGGTCGGCACACCGAAACCACGCTTGTATTCTTCGCGTACTTCAGTGCCTGGGCACTTAGGCGCTACCATCACCACGGTGATGTCTTTACGCACTTGCTCACCCACTTCTACAATGTTGAAGCCGTGGGAGTAACCCAGTGCTGCGCCGTCTTTCATCAGCGGCTGTACTGCGCGCACCACAGAAGTGTGCTGTTTGTCTGGCGTCAGGTTAACCACCAGATCGGCCTGTGGGATCAGATCTTCGTAAGTACCCACTTTAAAGCCGTTCTCGGTGGCTTTGCGCCATGAAGCACGTTTCTCTTCAATGGCTTCTTTACGCAGCGCATAGGCCACATCCAGGCCGGAATCACGCATGTTCAGGCCTTGGTTCAGACCCTGCGCACCACAGCCGACAATCACCACTTTTTTGCCTTTCAGGTAACCTGCTTCATCAGCAAATTCGTCACGCGCCATGAAACGGCACTTGCCCAATTGCGCCAACTGCTGACGCAGGTTTAATGTGTTGAAATAGTTCGCCATGGTTTACTCCGGTAAGAGGTGATGTTCATTCCCCGCTCTGTTTACGCGGGACAGATTGTGTTCAATGTATAACAGGAATTGCGTTGCTTAAATTGATATATTACGAATGTGATATTGCAATTTATGCAACACTTTCGCTGCGAGCGTACTGATTATGGATTTACGTGATCTAAAACTGTTCCTGCATCTTGCTGAAAGCCGTCACTTTGGCCGCACTGCCAAAGCGATGCACGTCAGCCCATCCACGCTTTCCCGCCAGATCCAGCGGCTGGAAGAAATTCTTGGGCAACCGCTGTTTCTGCGCGACAACCGCACCGTACAGCTGACCGATGCCGGTGAACAACTGAAAGTATTTGCTCAACAAACGCTGCTGCAATATCAGCAGCTAAAACATGCACTTGGCCAGCACGGCCCTTCGCTGAGCGGCGAACTGCGGCTGTTTTGTTCAGTCACCGCCGCCTACAGCCACTTACCACCGATTCTGGATCGTTTCCGCGCCCAGCATCCGCTGGTTGAAATCAAGCTGACCACCGGCGATGCCGCCGATGCGGTGGATAAAGTGCAGTCCAACGAGGCCGATCTCGGCATTGCCGGGCGGCCAGAAACGCTGCCCACCAGCGTGGCATTCACCCAGATCGGCGAGATCCCACTGGTGCTGATTGCCCCAGCCCTGCCGTGTGCGGTGCGCGCTCAGGTCTTTGCCGAGCAGCCTGATTGGGCCAATATTCCGTTTATCCTGCCGGAACATGGCCCTTCTCGCAAACGTATTGAGCTGTGGTTCCGCCGCCAGCGCATTACCAACCCGCTGATTTACGCCACCGTTGGCGGCCACGAAGCGATTGTTTCGATGGTCGCCCTCGGCTGCGGCATCGCACTGATCCCCAGCGTAGTGGTAGATAACAGCCCGGAACCGGTGCGCAACCGGATTTCAACGCTGGACAACATTTCCATGGTCGAGCCGTTCGAACTGGGCGTTTGCGTGCAGAAAAAACGCCTCAACGAACCGCTGATCGAGGCGTTTTGGCAGTTGCTTTACCCCAAGTAATTCACGTTAAACCAATCGCACTACGGTTTAATGCCCTATGGATTTCAAATTGTAGCCAGGCGGCAAGCGAGCACATCCCCAGGAGCTTACTCAAGTAAGTGACTGGGGCGTGTGACAAATCTGCCGGGGGCAGATTTGAACGCTGCTTGCAGCGGCCCCAGAGGGGTGAGGCCCTGGATGGGCCGAATAACCCAGCCAACAACGCTACAGTTTGAAAGACGACGGGCATTCATAAGTCAGCGGGATCGACCTGCTTCATCGCTTCAACCTGCATCAGCCAGTGATACAGTGGTTCAAGCTGCTGGAAACCCTGCGCCAATAAGGAAATCAGCTCAGCGCTGAACAGCTTTTCCACCTGGCTGTCGGTCACCATCACCGCAAAGGACTTGCGGTTGTACCAGGTGGCGATCTCGGGAGCCTGCTCTTTGACCAGCGGGCGTTTATAGCTTTCCCCCACCAGTTCAAACGGGGTGCGGCAGCAAGCCGCCACCTCTAAAAATGGCTGTGGCCGCTGCCGCAGAGTATGGCGAAACAGATCCATCGTCGGTTTGTTAGCACTGTAATAACCCAATCCGTAACGCAGCATGTCTGGCCCCAGCTCAAAGAAATACACCGGCGCATCTTTCCAGTCTTTGCTTGGCCGTTTGAACGTCAACCACATACGGCTGCGGTAGCGCGATTTGTCATGGGAAAAACGCGTATCGCGATGAATGCGCGACAGCGTTTTACCAATCGCCGGCCGAATCTCGAAATAGGGATCGATAGCCAGCATCGCCGGGCTCAGTGCATCCACCAGCGCACGGAACGGCGTTAACAGCTCACGATCATACACATCACGGTTCGCCTCAAACCATGCTTTGTCGTTCTCAATCCGCACCTGCTGGAGAAAATTCAGCCCTTGCTGACTGAAGCCGCTGAACTCATTAGCCATACGCTGTCCTTGTCGCTGATTTCAACCTTGCAGGAAGAAACGGAATGACGGGTTGTGGGTTTCATCATGGCAATCGTAGCCCAGCGCCGCCAAATGTTGCTCAAACTCCGGTTCGGTCTGCGAAAGCTCAAAACCTGCCAGCACGCGGCCAAAATCCGTGCCGTGGCTGCGGTAATGGAACAGGGAAATGTTCCAGTGAGTCCCCAAGGTTTGCAAAAATTTGAGCAAAGCACCCGGCGACTCTGGGAATTCAAAACTGTACAGGCGCTCATGCAACGGTTTCGACGGCCGCCCGCCAACCATGTAGCGCACGTGCAGTTTCGCCATTTCGTCATCGGACAGATCCACCACCTGATAACCACCGCTGTTCAGCTCGTTAATGATCTCCAACCGCTCGGCACGGCCGCGCGTTAAACGAACACCGACGAAGATGCAGGCATGATCGGCATCGGCGTAACGATAGTTGAACTCAGTAACCGCACGGCCACCCAGCAGTTGGCAGAACTTCAGGAAACTACCTTTCTGCTCTGGGATGGTTACCGCCAGCAGCGCTTCACGCTGTTCACCCAGTTCACAACGTTCAGAAACATAACGCAAACCGTGGAAATTCACATTAGCCCCGGAAAGCACATGCGCCAACCGTTCACCCTGAATATTGTGCTGCTTCACGTATTTCTTCAACCCGGCCAGCGCCAAAGCACCTGAAGGTTCGGCAATTGCCCGCACGTCTTCAAACAAATCCTTTACCGCTGCGCAGATCGCGTCGCTATCAACGGTGATCACATCATCAAGATACTCGCGGCACAGGCGGAACGTTTCGTCACCGATGCGTTTTACCGCCACGCCTTCGGCAAACAACCCGACCCGGGCCAAATCTACCGGCTGGCCCGCATCCAGCGCCGCACGCAGGCAAGCCGAATCCTCTGCTTCTACGCCGATCACTTTGATCTGCGGCATCAACTGCTTGATCAGCACCGCAACACCCGCCGCCAATCCACCGCCACCGACTGGAACGAAAACCCGATCCAGATGCGCATCCTGTTGCAGCAGCTCCATGGCCAACGTGCCCTGCCCGGCGATCACCATCGGGTGATCGAACGGCGGCACAAAGGTCATCCCCTGTTGCTGTGCAAGCGCGATTGCCTTGGCTTTGGCTTCGTCGAAGTTGGCGCCGTGCAACAGCACTTCGCCACCAAAACTGCGCACCGCATCCACTTTGATATCCGCCGTGGACACGGGCATCACGATCAAGGTTTTGATGCCCAACCGGCTGCCGGAAAATGCGACACCTTGGGCATGGTTACCCGCAGAAGCGGTGATCACACCACGGGCTTTCTGTTCTTCATCCAGGCTGGCAATCATCGCATACGCCCCGCGCAGCTTGAAACTATGCACCGGCTGACGATCTTCACGCTTCACCAGAACGGTATTACTCAAACGTGAAGAGATCTTGTCCATCGCCTGTAACGGGGTGACCTGAGCCACCTCGTAAACCGGCGAGCGGAGGACCGCTCGCAGATACTCTGCGCCACAAGGGGCATCAGATAAGGGAAGGGATACCGCCATTGGTGTTAGCCCCCCAGCTTGCTTTTATCACGAACTGCGCCTTTATCAGCGCTGGTAGCCAACGTCGCATAAGCGCGCAGCGCATAAGAAACCTGGCGTTCACGGGCTTTCGGTGTCCAGGCTGCGTCACCGCGTGCCAGTTCCGCTTCACGACGGGCAGCCAGTTCGCTGTCTGGCACATCCAGGGCGATACCACGCTGCGGGATATCAATAGCGATCATATCACCGTCCTGCACCAGGCCAATCAGGCCGCCACTGGCCGCTTCCGGTGAAGCATGACCGATAGACAGACCAGACGTACCACCGGAAAAACGGCCATCGGTGATCAGCGCACAGGCTTTGCCCAACCCCATGGATTTCAGGTAAGTGGTTGGATAGAGCATTTCCTGCATGCCCGGCCCGCCTTTCGGCCCTTCGTAGCGGATCACTACCACATCACCAGCAACCACTTTACCGCCGAGGATCGCATCTACTGCATCTTCCTGGCTTTCATACACTTTGGCCGGGCCACGGAAGATCAGGCTGTCTTTATCCACACCGGCGGTTTTAACGATACAACCGTCTTCTGCCAGGTTGCCATACAACACTGCCAAACCGCCGTCCTGGCTGTATGCATGCTCACGCGTGCGGATACAGCCTTCCTGGCGGTCGGTATCCAGCGAATCCCAGCGGCAATCCTGTGAGAATGCCTGCGTGGTGCGAATGCCCGCCGGGCCAGCGGCGTACATCTTTTTCACCGCATCGTCTTTGGTCAGCATCACATCATAGGCTTCCAGCATTTGTGGCAGAGTCAGCCCCAACACGTTGCCGACATCGCGGTTCAACAGCCCGGCGCGATCCAGCTCACCAAGAATACCGATTACACCGCCAGCACGGTGCACGTCTTCCATATGGTATTTCTGCGTACTTGGTGCCACTTTGCACAGATGCGGCACTTTACGCGACAGGCGATCGATATCCGCCATGGTGAAATCAACGTCACCTTCCTGCGCCGATGCCAACAGGTGCAATACGGTGTTGGTGGAACCGCCCATGGCGATATCCAGCGTCATGGCGTTTTCGAACGCCGCCTTGTTGGCGATATTACGCGGCAATGCGCTTTCATCGTCTTGTTCGTAGTAACGTTTGGTCAACTCAACAATGCGCTTACCGGCATTGAGGAATAGCTCTTTACGATCGGCGTGAGTAGCCAGCAGCGAGCCGTTACCCGGCTGCGACAGGCCGAGCGCTTCGGTCA
The DNA here is from genome assembly GCF_000520015.2 of Chania multitudinisentens RB-25. Lineage (GTDB taxonomy): Bacteria > Pseudomonadota > Gammaproteobacteria > Enterobacterales > Enterobacteriaceae > Chania > Chania multitudinisentens. Next base: position 1,153,989 of record NZ_CP007044.2, on the reverse strand, counting down.
GGCAGTTCATCGAGTTGGCGGTGAACATGCCAGAACAGGAACCGCAGGTCGGGCAGGCGGAACGTTCGATTTGTGCGCTATCATCATCACTGACGTTCGGGTTAGCCCCTTGGATCATGGCATCAATCAGATCCAGCTTGATGATTTTATCAGACAGCTTAGTTTTGCCAGCTTCCATCGGGCCGCCGGAAACGAAGATCACCGGAATGTTCAGGCGCATCGCCGCCATCATCATCCCTGGCGTGATTTTGTCGCAGTTGGAAATACACACCATCGCGTCGGCGCAGTGGGCATTCACCATGTATTCCACCGAGTCAGCGATCAGTTCGCGCGACGGCAGGGAGTACAGCATGCCACCGTGGCCCATGGCGATACCATCATCCACGGCAATGGTGTTGAACTCTTTCGCCACGCCGCCAGAGGCTTCGATCTGTTCAGCAACCAGCTTGCCCAAATCACGCAGATGCACATGGCCAGGGACAAACTGGGTAAAGGAGTTGACCACCGCAATAATCGGCTTGCCGAAATCGGCATCGGTCATTCCTGTTGCGCGCCATAATGCGCGGGCACCCGCCATGTTACGGCCATGGGTGGTAGTGGCGGAACGGTACTTAGGCATGCTTTTTTTCACTCCAATGTATGCTTTTTTACAGGCGGCGAACGCACCGCCTGTTTAGATATCTTCATCTTACAAAATCTGTTTCAGTAAGCAGCAGATTTATTGATTCACCGGGTCCAACCAGCCATATTTGTCTTCGGTTTTGCCGGTAAACAGGCCAAAGAACGCCTGCTGGATCTGCTTGGTAACCGGGCCACATTTGCCAATGCCCACCTGGATGCCATCAACGCTGCGCACCGGGGTAATTTCCGCCGCGGTGCCAGACATAAACACTTCATCGGCCAGATACAGAGATTCACGGGAAAGAACCTGCTCACGTACTTCAAAACCCATATCCTTCGCCAGCTTGATGATGGCGTCGCGGGTAATGCCCGGCAACGCAGAAGACGTGAATGGCGGGGTGAACAGTATGCCATCTTTCACTTCAAACAGGTTTTCCCCGGCCCCTTCAGAGATATAGCCGTGAACATCCAGCGCAATGCCTTCCTGATAGCCGTGGCGGCGTGCTTCGCTGCCTACCAGCAGGGAGGAAAGATAGTTGCCCCCCGCTTTAGCGGCGGTTGGGATGGTGTTTGGCGCAACACGCTGCCAAGAAGAAACCATCGCATCGATACCTTGTTCCAGCGCCTCTTCGCCCAGATATGCGCCCCAAGGAAACGCAGCGATAATCACGTCGGTTTTATAGCCGGGTGGTGGATTCACGCCCATTCCCACATCACCCACAAACACCAGCGGGCGAATATACGCGCTGACCAGATTGTTTTTACGCAGTGTGGCGCGGCAGGCTTCCATCAGTTCATCAATGCTTTGCTCAATCGGCATGCGGTAGATTTTGGCCGAATCATGTAGACGCTGCATGTGTTCACGGTGGCGGAATACCACCGGGCCCAGATGGGAGTCGTAGCAACGTACCCCTTCAAATACCGAAGTACCATAATGCAGCGCGTGTGACATTACGTGTACCTTGGCATCGGCCCAAGGAACCATCTCACCATTAAACCAGATATAATCGGCTTTCTTCGTCATTGTTCCATTCCTTGTGGCGCAATCAGGCGCGTATTTGTTGTGATAGTTGTTGTTGAACCTCAACGCTGGAAACATCCATCAGCTTACTTAACTGTGATGACAGTAAATCCACAGAGCGCTGGCTGGCAACGGTCAATTCAATATTAATATCGTTGGCATTCATGCCCGTAGCCATATTCATAGCGCAAACCTGGAAGCCACGGTGGCGCACCACGCGCAATACGCGCTCCAACATTTCGGGGCGGAAACGGGCCTGGATCGAGAGTTGATGCTGCATCATGATACTTTCTCCAACATAGTTTCGTTACCTGCGCCCGGCGGCACCAGCGGCCAGACGTTCTCGAGTTCATCAATGGAAACCTGCAACAGATAAGGCCCTTTGCTGTTGAGCAAAGCATCGAGCGCGTCTGCAACCTGATCTTTACGGGTAATGCGCTGGCCAGGGATACCGAAAGCGCTGGCCAGCATCAGGAAATCGGGGTTATCGGAGAGATTGGTTTCGCTGTAGCGCCCGTCGAAAAACAACTGCTGCCACTGGCGAACCATCCCTAAACGCTGGTTATCCACTAAAACAATTTTCAACGGCAGCTGTTTGCGTTTTATGGTGCCCAGTTCCTGAACATTCATCATGAAGGAACCATCACCAGATATACAAATTACCATATCATCAGGGCGTGCCATCTGGGCACCTACCGCCGCAGGTACACCAAAACCCATCGTTCCCAACCCACTGGAAGTAAGGAAGTTCTCTGGCCGATCAAAAATCATATGTTGCGCCGCCCACATCTGGTGCTGACCCACATCGGTCGTCACGATGGTATTGGCTGGCTTGCGCTCGGACAATTGTTTCAATAACAACGGCGCGTAAATTAACTGGCCTGGATGATCGTAGCGCCAGGCATGGGTTTCTTTCAGTTCAGCCACCCGTTGCTGCCAAGCGGCAATGTTTAACGGTTGCTGTAATGCTGGCAGCAGGGTTTTCAAATCACCACGCAGAGCGACATGCACCTGCCGCAGTTTACTCATTTCCGCCGGGTCGATATCCATATGAATGACCTTAGCATGCGGAGCAAACGCGTTCAGTTTGCCAGTAACACGGTCATCAAAACGCGCGCCCACGGCGATTAACAGATCACATTCCTGCACCGCAAAATTAGCTGCTTTGGTACCGTGCATCCCCAGCATACCGAGATAGTACGGATGGTGGGCATCCGGTGCACCTAGCCCTTTAAGGGTAGATACCGTAGGCATATGGGTGACCGCAATAAACTCACGCAACGCCGCTACTGCCTGCGCCATCCCGACACCGCCACCGATATACAACATCGGCTTTTGTGCCTGAGCCAACAACCGCTGTGCCTGAGCTAACTCGGCAACTGGGTGTTCAAGCTCTTCTTCTACCGGTGTCAGGTGAGGCGGCAAATCCCCCTGCGCCAACTGAATGTCTTTCGGGATATCGATCAATACCGGGCCTGGGCGGCCACTGGTGGCAATAGCGAAAGCTTCCGCCATAATACCTGGCAACGCTTCCAGTGATTCCACCAGAAAACTGTGTTTGGTGCAGGCCAGAGACAACCCCAGAACATCGACCTCCTGAAAAGCATCAGTACCAATAAGCGCAGATCCCACTTGGCCAGTGATGGCGACAACCGGTACTGAATCCAACAACGCATCCGCCAGACCGGTAATCAAATTAGTGGCACCAGGGCCGGAAGTGGCGATACACACACCAACTTTACCGGTAGCACGGGCGTAGCCAATAGCGGCGATTGCCGCTCCTTGTTCGTGGCGGCATAACAGATGTTCTACCCCACCATCATACAACGCATCGTAGACTGGCATAATCGCGCCACCTGGATAGCCGAATACGGTATCCACCCCCTGTGCACACAACGCCTGAACTACCCACTGAGCACCATTCATGGTTATTTATCCGCCTTACTGCGTGAAATGCAGGACTTCATTCCGTTACTCATTCTCTGCTCCTCATTTTGCTTTTCTCTTGGCATAAAAAAACCCCCGGACCTGACGGTGCGGGGGTTCTCTTGCGATTCCGGCTTGTTTTCTAAGCCTTTATTCGTTCAAGTGCAGCCCCGCACGGTGGAATAATAATCACCACCACGCTAATCACGACTAGGCTAATCACTTGGGTAAAGGCTTTCATAATCGGTTTGTTCACTGTGCTTATGTCGAACTAATGCCTACAGAGTTACCATAGCAGCGGGTGACATGACAACACTTTTTTTGCGTTATTTTTCGTCGCAGCCTGGTCATACCTCATACAAACTGCCGATAATTCAAACGGTAACGCCCAACATTAGATGTGTTGATATTCTATATGCCCACTTTGCTGCTTGTATCCTTGCCCGAAAAACACCCGCTATTACCGCCATCCTGATAATCATCATCACCTCTGACGCCTATCGAATAACTCAAGAATATTGCTGCAAAATGCGCTCAGCATCGCTGATGTATGTTAATAAAATGAAAGAGGTAAATTTTAATTACGCAACGCTGCGCAAGTCAGCCATTCTCCACATGCATCTCTTCTACCGTTCCCGCATCATGTTGCCTTTAGTAAGGGGAATACTATGTCACTGGCGGTTATCTATACCCGTGCCACCCTCGGTGTCCAAGCGCCATCGGTCACTGTGGAAGTTCATATCAGCAATGGGTTACCTGGCCTGGCGTTGGTTGGCCTGCCGGAAACCACGGTAAAAGAGGCACGCGATCGGGTGCGCAGCGCACTGATTAACAACGGTTTCACCTTTCCGGCAAAACGGATCACCGTCAACTTGGCACCCGCTGATTTGCCTAAAGAAGGCGGGCGCTACGATTTACCTATTGCACTGGCGATCCTCGCCGCTTCAGAACAACTTCCCACAGATCAACTGGCCCGCTACGAATTTCTTGGAGAGCTGGCGCTTTCTGGCACACTAAGAGCCGTCAACGGGGCAATCCCTGCCGCGATAGCAGCAACAGAAGCGGGCCGGGGATTGATTCTGGCTGCGGCCAACGGCAAAGAAGCAGGTTTGCTGCCTGATAACAATACGCGAGTAGCAGAACACTTGCTGGAGGTTTGCGCATTTCTACAAGGCAAAAGCGAACTACCAGTTGCTGTTGCCCCACCAGTTACTGAAAACTCAGCGGAAACCGCCGACCTGCAAGAGATTATCGGCCAGGAGCAGGCAAAACGCGCACTGGAAATTGCTGCGGCTGGCGGCCATAACCTGTTGCTACTCGGCCCACCAGGCACCGGTAAAACCATGCTGGCTAGCCGAATCAATAGCCTGTTGCCCCCGCTAAGCGATCAGGAAGCCCTGGAGAGCATCGCCGTTGCCAGTTTGCTGCATCACCCTGATGGAACGCTACCCTGGCGGCAACGGCCATTTCGTACCCCCCATCACAGCGCCTCTATGGCTGCATTGGTTGGGGGTGGCTCGTTACCCCGACCAGGGGAAATATCTATGGCGCATAATGGTGTTCTGTTTCTTGATGAGCTGCCAGAATTCGAGCGGCGGGTGCTAGATGCCCTGCGTGAACCGTTGGAGTCGGGTGAAATTGTGATTTCACGCGCCACTGCCAAAGTGCGGTTTCCTGCTCGAGTACAGCTTATCGCAGCCATGAATCCCAGCCCGACCGGCCATTATCAAGGAATACATAACCGCACACCACCACAGCAAATCCTGCGTTATCTTGGGCGGCTCTCCGGTCCGTTTCTTGATCGCTTTGATTTATCGATTGAAGTGCCACTTCTTCCCCCAGGGATACTGGGTAAACAACGCAGCTCGGGTGAAAGCAGCCAACAAGTTCGCCAGCGGGTATTGCAAGCCCGCGAACGACAATTGACACGGGCAGGAAAGGTGAATGCGCTGTTGAATAACCGTGAAGTGGCTCGAGATTGCCACCTGCCAGCGGCAGATGCGGATTTTCTTGAAGCAACGTTGAATACATTGGGGTTGTCAGTTCGCGCCTGGCACCGCATCCTGAAAGTAGCACGCACGTTGGCAGATTTAGCTGGAGAGAAGAATATTAGTAAACGCCATTTGAGTGAAGCTCTCAGCTATCGCAGTATGGATCGGCTTTTATTACAACTGCACCATAGCCTAGAGTAAAAAAATGGGGCCAAACAGGCCCCACAGTGATCAATCATCGCTGTCGGTGTAATCTTCCACCGCATCAGCCTGCGGCTTGCCACCGGACAGCGTATGGAATTTTTTCGGACGCCGAGTGCGCGCCAGATATTTAGTCCATACTTTTTCTTGTTCAGTAACAGGTTCACGCTCACCGCGGCACACTGCGACAAACTGTAATTCTTCTTCCGTGGCCGGCTGGCGCTTGCCTGCATCCAGTTCACTGAACGCATACCCGAAACGCTCTAGCAATTGCGCTTCTTTAATGGTGAAATCGCCGTGACGGGAAAACCCGCGAGGATAGTGTTTATTATCAAAAAAACGATTAGTCGTGGTGAAGCTATCCGCCATCTGACACGCTCCTAATTCTCTCATGGCCGTGCTGTTTATGGCGCGGAGTATTAGATAGGCTTGATATCGTGTAAAACAAAACATTTAAATCTTAACGATAAAAAATTTTGGAGATAGGTGTGGACACCGAATTACTGAAAACCTTTTTGGAGGTCAGTAGAACACGTCACTTTGGCCGAGCAGCAGAATCTCTATACTTAACGCAGTCTGCGGTAAGCTTCCGCATCCGTCAGCTTGAAAATCAATTAGGTGCGAATTTATTCACTCGTCACCGTAATAATATCCGTTTGACACCCGCTGGTGAGCGGCTGCTACCCTACGCTGAAAGCTTGATGAACACTTGGCAGTTGGCCAAAAAGGAGGTCGTGCGTTCATTGCAACACACCGAGCTTTCTATCGGCGCGACGGCATCTTTATGGGAAGCCTATTTGACACCCTGGTTGCAATCTTTCTACCAACAGCGGGAAACGCTGCAACTAGAGGCCAGAGTCGCATTGCGTCATTCCCTGGTAAAACAGTTGCATGAAAGGCAACTCGATTTATTGATTACCACTGAACCACCAAAAATGGATGAGCTAGTAAGCCAACTGTTGGGTAATTTCTCGCTACGGTTATTTTCCTCCTCCTCACGCGACAAACAGGCATCAATGCCTTATATCAAACTAGAGTGGGGAGCGGATTTTCACCAACAGGAAAATCGCATGCTGAGCAGCGACAGTATACCGGTGCTGACCACTACCTCGGCGCAACTGACACGTCAATTACTGGAAACCACCGGAGGTTGTGCTTTCTTACCCAGCCAATGGGAAAAAGAATACCCACAGCTAGTCGCAGTAACTGATATACCCGCTATTGTTCGTCCACTGTATGCTATATGGCTGCAAAACAGCGATCAGCAACCGCTAATCCGCCAATTACTGAAAATACCTTTAAATACCGCAGCCTAAAGCGCTATAACGATTTCAAACGTGGTCACCGGGGTTTTGGTCCTCTTTGTCAGCTAAAACGCGCTTATCGCCTTCTAGAGGCCGACAAAACAAAATCGCAGAATGCGAATGACCATTTGGGTTCACCGAAAATTTAACGAATCCCAACACCACGTTGTGCAGAGATTCAATTAAAATGCATAAAACCTTAAGCTAGTTGCTGTGGAAGTGAGATTGTCTAAGGGAAATTTAAGAAAAAAAAAGCCCTTCGCTTTCGCGAAGGGCTTTTAATGTGGCAGGGGCGGAGAGACTCGAACTCCCAACACCCGGTTTTGGAGACCGGTGCTCTACCAATTGAACTACGCCCCTAAATAGGGTGGCGGAACGGACGGGGCTCGAACCCGCGACCCCCTGCGTGACAGGCAGGTATTCTAACCAACTGAACTACCGCTCCACCGATTCTTTCAAACGATATCTTTCGATACCGGCAAAATCACCTCAGTGACTTTGCTGTTACCAGATGTCATCCTGATAACCTTTATTTGATGCCTGGCAGTGTCCTACTCTCGCATGGGGAGACCCCACACTACCATCGGCGCTACGGCGTTTCACTTCTGAGTTCGGCATGGGGTCAGGTGGGACCACCGCGCTATTGCCGCCAGGCAAATTCCATTTAATCAACCCGCTTCACTTGCGTGAAGCCAGTCAATCCAATCCGGGAACATCGCTGAATATCAAAACTCACTACTCTCTTGTCTCTCAACAAAACACCTTCGGTGTTGTAAGGTTAAGCCTCACGGTTCATTAGTACTGGTTAGCTCAATGCATCGCTGCACTTACACACCCAGCCTATCCACGTCTTCGTCTCAAACGTTCCTTCAGGGACCTTAAAGGCCCAGGGAAGACTCATCTCGAGGCGAGTTTCGTGCTTAGATGCTTTCAGCACTTATCTCTTCCGCACTTAGCTACCGGGCAGTGCCATTGGCATGACAACCCGAACACCAGCGGTGCGTTCACTCCGGTCCTCTCGTACTAGGAGCAACCCCTCTCAATCTTCCAACGCCCACGGCAGATAGGGACCGAACTGTCTCACGACGTTCTAAACCCAGCTCGCGTACCACTTTAAATGGCGAACAGCCATACCCTTGGGACCTACTTCAGCCCCAGGATGTGATGAGCCGACATCGAGGTGCCAAACACCGCCGTCGATATGAACTCTTGGGCGGTATCAGCCTGTTATCCCCGGAGTACCTTTTATCCGTTGAGCGATGGCCCTTCCATTCAGAACCACCGGATCACTAAGACCTACTTTCGTACCTGCTCGAGCCGTCACTCTCGCAGTCAAGCTAGCTTATGCCTTTGCACTAACCTCACGATGTCCGACCGTGATTAGCTAACCTTCGTGCTCCTCCGTTACGCTTTGGGAGGAGACCGCCCCAGTCAAACTACCCACCAGACACTGTCCTCACCCCGGGTTACGGGGCAAAGTTAGAACATCAAACATTAAAGGGTGGTATTTCAAGGTTGGCTCCATGCAGACTGGCGTCCACACTTCACTGCCTCCCACCTATCCTACACATCAAGGCTCAATGTTCAGTGTCAAGCTATAGTAAAGGTTCACGGGGTCTTTCCGTCTTGCCGCGGGTACACTGCATCTTCACAGCGAGTTCAATTTCACTGAGTCTCGGGTGGAGACAGCCTGGCCATCATTACGCCATTCGTGCAGGTCGGAACTTACCCGACAAGGAATTTCGCTACCTTAGGACCGTTATAGTTACGGCCGCCGTTTACTGGGGCTTCGATCAAGAGCTTCGCCTTGCGGCTAACCCCATCAATTAACCTTCCAGCACCGGGCAGGCGTCACACCGTATACGTCCACTTTCGTGTTTGCACAGTGCTGTGTTTTTAATAAACAGTTGCAGCCAGCTGGTATCTGCGACTGGCTTCAGCTCCAGGAGCAAGTCCCTTCACCTACGTGCCAGCGTGCCTTCTCCCGAAGTTACGGCACCATTTTGCCTAGTTCCTTCACCCGAGTTCTCTCAAGCGCCTGGGTATTCTCTACCTGACCACCTGTGTCGGTTTGGGGTACGATTCTGTGTTACCTGGAGCTTAGAGGCTTTTCCTGGAAGCTTGGCATCAACCACTTCGCCACCGTAGTGACTCGTCATCACGCCTCAGGGTTGAATAAGAGAACGGATTTACCAATTCTCTCCCCCTACACGCTTAAACCGGGACAACCGTCGCCCGGCCAGCCTAGCCTTCTCCGTCCCCCCTTCGCAGTAACACCGAGTACGGGAATATTAACCCGTTTCCCATCGACTACGCTTTTCAGCCTCGCCTTAGGGGTCGACTCACCCTGCCCCGATTAACGTTGGACAGGAACCCTTGGTCTTCCGGCGAGCGGGTTTTTCACCCGCTTTATCGTTACTTATGTCAGCATTCGCACTTCTGATACCTCCAGCAGCCCTCACAGACCACCTTCAACGGCTTACAGAACGCTCCCCTACCCAACAACGCCTAAGCGTCGCTGCCGCAGCTTCGGTGCATGGTTTAGCCCCGTTACATCTTCCGCGCAGGCCGACTCGACCAGTGAGCTATTACGCTTTCTTTAAATGATGGCTGCTTCTAAGCCAACATCCTGGCTGTCTGTGCCTTCCCACATCGTTTCCCACTTAACCATGACTTTGGGACCTTAGCTGGCGGTCTGGGTTGTTTCCCTCTTCACGACGGACGTTAGCACCCGCCGTGTGTCTCCCGTGATAACATTCTTCGGTATTCGGAGTTTGCATCGGGTTGGTAAGCCGGGATGGCCCCCTAGCCGAAACAGTGCTCTACCCCCGAAGATGAGTTCACGAGGCGCTACCTAAATAGCTTTCGGGGAGAACCAGCTATCTCCCGGTTTGATTGGCCTTTCACCCCCAGCCACAAGTCATCCGCTAATTTTTCAACATTAGTCGGTTCGGTCCTCCAGTTAGTGTTACCCAACCTTCAACCTGCCCATGGCTAGATCACCGGGTTTCGGGTCTATACCTTGCAACTAGACGCCCAGTTAAGACTCGGTTTCCCTACGGCTCCCCTATTCGGTTAACCTTGCTACAAAATATAAGTCGCTGACCCATTATACAAAAGGTACGCAGTCACCCCATTAAGAGGCTCCCACTGCTTGTACGTACACGGTTTCAGGTTCTGTTTCACTCCCCTCGCCGGGGTTCTTTTCGCCTTTCCCTCACGGTACTGGTTCACTATCGGTCAGTCAGGAGTATTTAGCCTTGGAGGATGGTCCCCCCATATTCAGACAGGATGTCACGTGTCCCGCCCTACTCATCGAACTCACAACCTGTGCATTTTGGTGTACGGGGCTATCACCCTTTACTGCGCGACTTTCCAGACGCTTCCACTAACACACAGGCTGATTCAGGTTCTGGGCTTTTCCCCGTTCGCTCGCCGCTACTGGGGGAATCTCGGTTGATTTCTTTTCCTCGGGGTACTGAGATGTTTCAGTTCCCCCGGTTCGCCTCATGACACTATGGATTCATGTCATGATAGTGTGTCGAAACACACTGGGTTTCCCCATTCGGGTATTGCCGGTTATTGCGGTTCATATCACCTTACCGGCACTTTTCGCAGATTAGCACGCCCTTCATCGCCTCTGACTGCCTAGGCATCCACCGTGTACGCTTAGTCACTTAACCTCACAACCCGAAGGTGTCTTCTGTAAACAGAGAACACATCGTGCTGTAAACATTTGAGAGACTCTCTGACAGGGTACTCCTTATCCCCATAACTCTACGGTGGGATAAGTTTCAGCTGTCAGGTTTCAATTTTCAGCTTGTTCCAGATTGTTAAAGAGCAATATCTCAAGCCTGACTCGCAAGTCAGCTTTGAGATATTTAAGGTATCGTCACGATACCGAGACCGCCGCTTTCACCGGGATGGTCGCAAGCAGTTGGCGTCCCCTAGGGGATTCGAACCCCTGTTACCGCCGTGAAAGGGCGGTGTCCTAGGCCTCTAGACGAAGGGGACACGACACCGTACTTTTATGACGCTTTTGCTCATTACTTCTATCAGACAATCTGTTGTGAACACTCACGCAATCAATATCATTCGGTAAGGAGGTGATCCAACCGCAGGTTCCCCTACGGTTACCTTGTTACGACTTCACCCCAGTCATGAATCACAAAGTGGTAAGCGCCCTCCCGAAGGTTAAGCTACCTACTTCTTTTGCAACCCACTCCCATGGTGTGACGGGCGGTGTGTACAAGGCCCGGGAACGTATTCACCGTAGCATTCTGATCTACGATTACTAGCGATTCCGACTTCATGGAGTCGAGTTGCAGACTCCAATCCGGACTACGACGTACTTTATGAGGTCCGCATGCCTTCGCAGGGTAGCTTCTCTTTGTATACGCCATTGTAGCACGTGTGTAGCCCTACTCGTAAGGGCCATGATGACTTGACGTCATCCCCACCTTCCTCCAGTTTATCACTGGCAGTCTCCTTTGAGTTCCCGGCCTAACCGCTGGCAACAAAGGATAAGGGTTGCGCTCGTTGCGGGACTTAACCCAACATTTCACAACACGAGCTGACGACAGCCATGCAGCACCTGTCTCACGGTTCCCGAAGGCACCAAGCCATCTCTGGCAAGTTCCGTGGATGTCAAGAGTAGGTAAGGTTCTTCGCGTTGCATCGAATTAAACCACATGCTCCACCGCTTGTGCGGGCCCCCGTCAATTCATTTGAGTTTTAACCTTGCGGCCGTACTCCCCAGGCGGTCGACTTAACGCGTTAGCTCCGGAAGCCACGCCTCAAGGGCACAACCTCCAAGTCGACATCGTTTACAGCGTGGACTACCAGGGTATCTAATCCTGTTTGCTCCCCACGCTTTCGCACCTGAGCGTCAGTCTCTGTCCAGGGGGCCGCCTTCGCCACCGGTATTCCTCCAGATCTCTACGCATTTCACCGCTACACCTGGAATTCTACCCCCCTCTACAAGACTCTAGCCTGCCAGTTTCGGATGCAGTTCCCAGGTTAAGCCCGGGGATTTCACATCCGACTTCACAGACCGCCTGCGTGCGCTTTACGCCCAGTAATTCCGATTAACGCTTGCACCCTCCGTATTACCGCGGCTGCTGGCACGGAGTTAGCCGGTGCTTCTTCTGTGGGTAACGTCAATGCACAGCGCTATTCACACTGTACCCTTCCTCCCCACTGAAAGTGCTTTACAACCCTAAGGCCTTCTTCACACACGCGGCATGGCTGCATCAGGCTTGCGCCCATTGTGCAATATTCCCCACTGCTGCCTCCCGTAGGAGTCTGGGCCGTGTCTCAGTCCCAGTGTGGCTGGTCATCCTCTCAGACCAGCTAGGGATCGTCGCCTAGGTGAGCCATTACCCCACCTACTAGCTAATCCCATCTGGGCACATCCGATGGCGTGAGGCCCGAAGGTCCCCCACTTTGGTCCGTAGACATCATGCGGTATTAGCTACCGTTTCCAGTAGTTATCCCCCTCCATCGGGCAGTTTCCCAGACATTACTCACCCGTCCGCCGCTCGCCGGCAAAGTAGCAAGCTACTTCCCGCTGCCGCTCGACTTGCATGTGTTAGGCCTGCCGCCAGCGTTCAATCTGAGCCATGATCAAACTCTTCAATTAAAAGCTTGATGTGCTGCAACGTGTGCAGCGATGCTCGAAAATCAACGTTTGTAATAATTCACTTCAATGAATTACTGCTTGGTCACTCTTCAAGACTTGATATTTTTTTGCCACCGAAGTGGCTGGATATCGTCTTGTGAGTGCCCACACAGATTGTCTGATAAATTGTTAAAGAGCAGTGAGTTACGCGCTTTCGCTTGCTAACTCGAGGTGGCGTATATTACGCTTTCCTCTTTCAGAGTCAACCTTAATTTGCAGGTTTTTTCTCTGTGATCTTCAGAGACTCTGTGATGGTGTTCACAGGCTCCGTGTCGATGGAGGCGCATTATAGGCAGTTCCACGCAGGCCGCAACAGGTATTTTCGACAAAACTCACCGTTTGCTGCATTCCACAGCAAAACCCGCTCTTATACCCGGTTATGCACCAACTTATCCACAGAACGCATTTGCCCGGAAATTTTACGAGCACCGCGCAAACGTTTTCGCTACAATCCCCGCGACGAAATGATCCCCTTTTTACGGGGGCGCTACCTGAATCTGTTCCTGTTGCTCCTCTAAAGCCTCTATATAAGGTAGAGATTCACATAACGCTCTTTATATTGCGACTCAAAGCCAAGGGATAAAACCATGCAACAACCTCGTCCAATCCGCCGGGCTCTGCTCAGCGTATCTGATAAAGCCGGTATCGTTGAATTCGCCGCAGCACTCACCCAAAGAGGCGTAGAGCTGCTTTCCACCGGCGGTACTGCCCGCCTGCTGGCGGATGCTGGTCTGCCTGTTACTGAAGTTTCTGACTACACGGGCTTCCCTGAAATGATGGACGGACGAGTGAAAACCCTGCATCCCAAAGTGCATGGTGGGATACTTGGTCGCCGTGGTCAGGACGATATCATTATGGAGCAACATGCAATCAAGCCGATCGATATGGTGGTCGTCAATCTATATCCTTTCGCCCAAACCGTTGCACGCCCAGATTGCTCACTGGAAGATGCGGTTGAGAATATCGATATCGGTGGCCCGACCATGGTGCGTTCCGCCGCCAAAAACCATAAAGATGTAGCTATTGTGGTAAAAAGCAGCGACTACGCCGCCATTATTACAGAAATGGACAACAACGCAGGTTCTCTGCTGCATTCAACCCGATTCGATCTGGCCATCAAAGCCTTTGAGCATACCGCAGCTTACGACAGCATGATCGCCAACTACTTTGGCACGCTGGTTCCGCCCTATCACGGCGAAACTGAGCAACCTTCTGGCCGCTTCCCACGAACCCTGAACCTGAACTACATTAAAAAGCAGGATATGCGTTACGGTGAGAACGGCCACCAGCAAGCCGCCTTCTATATAGAAGATAATCTGCCGGAAGCTTCCGTAGCCACCGCGACACAACTGCAAGGCAAAGCCCTCTCTTACAATAACATCGCCGATACTGACGCCGCGCTGGAATGTGTGAAGGAGTTTGCGGAACCAGCCTGTGTGATCGTGAAGCACGCCAACCCTTGTGGCGTAGCGATTGGCGCCAATCTGTTTGCTGCTTATGACCGCGCCTACCAAACCGATCCTACCTCAGCGTTTGGTGGCATTATCGCTTTCAACCGTGAGTTGGATGCCGAGACCGCAAAAGCAATCATCAGCCGCCAATTTGTTGAAGTGATCATCGCACCAAGCATCAGCGACGAAGCGCGTTCCCTGCTGGCAGCCAAACAGAATGTGCGCGTACTGGCCTGCGGGCAGTGGCAGCAACGCGTTGCTGGTCTAGATTTCAAACGCGTCAACGGCGGCCTGCTGGTGCAAGATCGCGATCTGGGCATGGTGGCTGAAAGCGATCTGCGTGTGGTTTCTGAACGCCAGCCAACGGCGCAGGAACTGCGTGATGCACTGTTCTGCTGGAAAGTGGCTAAGTTCGTTAAGTCCAACGCGATTGTTTATGCACGTGACAATATGACCATCGGCATAGGCGCAGGCCAGATGAGCCGTGTCTATTCGGCGAAAATTGCCGGTATCAAAGCTGCCGACGAAGGCTTGGAAGTGTCTGGTTCTGCTATGGCGTCTGACGCTTTCTTCCCGTTCCGTGATGGTATCGACGCCGCCGCCGCAGTGGGTATTACCTGCGTTATTCAACCTGGTGGTTCGATCCGCGATGACGAAGTGATTGCCGCCGCCAATGAACACGGTATCGCGATGATCTTCACCGACATGCGCCACTTCCGCCATTAATCCCTTTTGCCGCGTGCGCCAAAGCGCACGTTGTTTATGGAGCACCTGATGAATATTCTGATTATCGGTAACGGCGGGCGTGAACACGCGTTAGCCTGGAAAGCCGCCCAATCGCCCCTGGCAGATCATGTTTATGTCGCACCGGGTAACGCAGGCACCGCGCTGGAAGGCAATTTGACCAATGTGGATATCTCACCGACCGATATCCCTGCTTTGGTAGCCTTCGCTAAAAGCCATGCTATCGAACTCACCATCGTCGGCCCGGAAGCCCCACTGGTGCTTGGCGTAGTTAATGCTTTCCAAGCCGCTGGCCTGAAAATTTTTGGCCCATCACAGGCCGCCGCCCAGTTGGAGGGCTCCAAAGCCTTCACCAAGGATTTCCTGGCCCGCCACGCAATCCCAAGTGCGGAATACCAGAACTTCACCGAAGTGGAACCTGCGCTGGCGTACGTACGCAGCAAAGGCGCACCTATCGTGATTAAAGCCGACGGCCTGGCCGCAGGCAAAGGCGTGATCGTCGCCATGACGCTGCAAGAAGCAGAAAATGCTATTCAGGATATGCTGGCAGGCAATGCCTTTGGCGATGCCGGGCACCGTATCGTGGTGGAAGAGTTTCTTGAAGGCGAAGAAGCCAGCTTTATCGTGATGGTGGATGGTGAAAACGTGGTCCCAATGGCCACCAGCCAGGATCACAAACGCGTGGGCGATGGCGATACCGGCCCAAATACCGGCGGTATGGGGGCTTACTCACCAGCTCCGGTTGTGACTGATGAAATCCACCAGCGCGTGATGGATCAGGTCATTTGGCCAACCGTACACGGTATGGCGGCGGAAGGTAACACCTACGTTGGTTTCCTGTATGCCGGCCTGATGATTGATGCTGGCGGTCAACCCAAAGTGATTGAATTTAACTGCCGCTTTGGTGATCCAGAAACCCAGCCAATCATGTTACGCCTGCGCTCCGATCTGGTTGAACTGTGCCTGGCAGGCGCTGAAGGCAGACTGGGCGAGAAAACTTCAGAGTGGGACGAGCGCCCTTCCCTAGGCGTAGTGTTGGCTGCCGGAGGTTATCCGGGCCATTACCGTAATGGCGATGTAATTCATGGTTTGCCACAGCAGGAAAGTGCCAACGGAAAGGTGTTCCATGCTGGTACGCGTATGCAGGGAAATGATGTGGTAACCAGCGGCGGTCGCGTATTGTGCGTGACGGCTTTAGGTACCACGGTCGCTGAAGCACAGCAACAAGCGTACCAATTAGCTGAAAGTATTCAGTGGCAAGGCAGTTTCTGCCGCAAGGATATTGGTTACCGCGCAATTGCACGCGGCAAATAACCTTCGGAGGCTCTGCATGCAGAGCCTCAATTAATTAGCTCACCACACAAACGCGCATTTACTGACACTGAGCCTGGCAAATAATCGAGCCAAGCACTTCTGTATCAAAAGCTCACACACCTTAATTCAACCTCCTGCGAAGCCTTCCTGGCGAATTGAAAGGCTAGAGCTCTGTGCTACGCTTAATACCGTCTGTCTATATTACAGGTAGTTTGTTAAACCTTTGGTATTGGCTAGCCAACACATTGGTTTATAGCGTATTACTACTTTGAGTGATTCAGGCTGGCGGATTGGCCGAGTGAACCCGTCCTCAAGGTGCTATTTTCACACTTTTACCTATCCAACGACCATTGAATGACTGCTGGCCAACACAATCAGATGAATATCAAAGTAATACCTGGTTGGAATATTTAGTATTGAGTAACGATATTTCTTTATTGGTGAGCTAACGCAATAACAGCCTCCCCCTCCCAACGGTATTGTAAGGAAGAGATAATGAACTTTGAAACACAGTCAATTGGCAATGTATTAGTTGTTACTCCCCTAGACAGGCGCTTGGATGCATCAGTCTCCTCCAAATTTAAGGAGGATATACAAGCCATGATCGCACAGGGGACTCACAATATCTTACTGGACTTTACTCAGGTAGATTTCATTGACAGTAGTTTTTTAGGTGCCCTGGTTTCTCTCTTGAAAACCTTACATGGAAAAGGTGAGCTTGCGCTTTGCTCACTGAACAGCAATATCCACAGTATGTTCAAATTAACCCGGATGGATAAAATATTTACTATCGGTGTTGATCAAAGCAATACATTACAACAAATGTGCTCAGTAGCACCTTGATTCACAAGGAATATTCACTATGAAAGCCATGATTCTTGCCGCAGGAAAAGGAACCAGAGCCAGACCACTGACCACCATATTGCCAAAGCCAATGATCCCATTAATCCGCAAACCGATTATGGAATCGATTGTTGAGCATTTAAGAAACTATGGATTTAATCAGTTAATGGTAAACACCAGCTACCTTTCCGGGGATATTGAGAATTATTTCCGCGATGGGCATGCCTGGGGAGTCGAAATGGGGTACTCCTATGAAGGTGTTATGGAGGGTAATACCTTTGTCGATAACGTACTTGGCTCTGCCGGTGGTATGAAACACATCCAAAATTTCTCGGGCTTTTTTGATGATACTTTTGTGGTGGTGTGTGGTGACGCATTAATTGATGTGGATTTCGATCAGGTATTGGCTTTTCATCGGGCCAGAAAAAGTGTCGCTACCTTGATTATGCGCCCCATTCCAACCGATCAGGTGAATAAATACGGTATTGTGGTTACCGATGAGCAAGGCCGAGTCAGTAAATTTCAAGAGAAACCTAAAGCAGAAGATGCCTTATCAAACAATGCCAATACGGGTATCTATGTTTTTGAACCCGAGATCTTCAATTATATTCCTGACGGCATTGAATATGATATTGGTAGCCAGTTATTCCCTAAACTTGCTGAGTTAGGTGTGCCTTTTTACGGTATTGCCCTGCCATTCCAATGGGTAGACATTGGCTCTCTGCAAGACTTCTGGCAAGTGAACCGCATGATCCTTAATCAGGAGTTGCCTGACTATCCCATGCCAGGCATTCAGGTTGCGCCACAAATCTGGTGTGGCCTTAATGTTAAAGCTGATTTTTCAACGCTGGATATTGAAGGGCCAGTCTATATTGGCAGCAGTACCGAAATACAGCCAGGGGTCACGATCAGAGGGCCAGCAATTATTGGGGCAGGTTGTCTGTTGGAACAAGGTGCTGTTATCGACCAAAGTTTTATTGCTGATTACACCCGGGTGGGTGGTATTGCACATTTGACCCAACAGATGATTTTCGCCGGAAAAGTTATCTCGCCGGACGGTACTGCAATTGATTTATCTGAAGCCGGTTTGAATTGGCTGATTGATGATAAACGGCGTACCGACATTATTGCGGCGGAAAAATCGTTATTCAATGAGCTACTCGCCAAAGATACCTTGGCATAAGCAGCCGTTATCAAATGGACCATCACCCGCAGCAACAACGGAGTGTGTTACTCAAACGCAAACCTCCAACCCTCTAACCATCAAGGCAGGGAAATCCCTGCCTTCGTCCCCATTAAAACCTCTTTAGATGCATCAAGGCGTTACGGGTTTACCGTCGATGGTCACATTTCTGATAGCGTTGAAATGCCAAGGAGTCTCTCCACGTAATTGGCTAAAAACCACGCGGTCAAACTGGCTGTCTTCTAAATCGCTGATGGCGGTAGGGGGCACATTATTGAAACGCACGTTATCGAAGCGAACCAGCCGGTGCCAGGCATTCTTCTCACTGTTCCCCTTGATCTCAATAGCGGGCTTATCTTCCAGCGTTCCCTGTACCGTCACGTTCTGCACCAGGAAATTATAAAACTGCGCGGGTTTCTTCGCCGCCGGGTAATCAATCTTGGCGTTAGGATCTGAATAATTCAACGTCAGGATCACCGGCTGGCGGACAATATCCTTCATTGCATTATTGCGGAACGTGATGTTACGGGCACCACCGCCGATATCCGTGGTGCTCTTGGCACGCAAACCTACATCAGTGAGGTAGATTACGTTGTTTTCAGCCAGAATATCCTCAATCCAGGCCCCGGTATGACTGCCCGTTACCACCGCACCGTGCCCCCGGCGCAGATAGTTGTTGAATAACCAAGCCCCTTTCATCGAAGGTTGCTCACGCGCTTTTTCACCGGTTCCTGCCGCGAAGTTAATGCAGTCATCACCGGTATCAAAAAAGTTATTCATTACCATCACATTCTGGCTGTTACCAAACTCAATACCATCGCCGTTGTTAGCATCAAAGGTCTGATGAATCAGGTTATTGGCCGTCACATTGTGGTTTTCCAGCAGCATAACGCCGTGGAAAGCCGGATTGCGTGCGGTGAAATCGGCCAGGTAAACATTCTCAACGCCGCGCAATGTCACCAGGCTGGATCGACGCTGCCCATAAGCGATTTGTAGCGGTACCCCTTCTGCTACTGCTTTGGCGACCTGATGTTTAGCCAAGATACCGTCTTCATGCACCTTACTGTTTTTACTTGAAATATATTGTGGCAGTGGGTTACCAACCTCATCAACAATCTCAGCGGTTTTCTGGCGCAGCCAGCCATTACCGTCGATCACGCCAGGCCCAACAATGCGTATATTGCGGAAAGTTCCCGGCTCTACGTGTTCCGGGTCGATGGCATTAAGCAAAGAAGCTGGCCGCATCTCGGTAGAATAGCTATACAACCGATAGGCGGGTGGATAATCCGCCGGATCATCCGAACCGAGCAAGGTAGAGCCCGCTTGCAGGTTGAGCGTTATATCACTTTTTAACCACAGTGCCCCGGTTTTATAAACTCCCGCAGGAACGTCGAGCCGGCAACCTGGCTGACAAGCGTCAATCGCCCGTTGGATCGCCTTGGTATTCAACGTAGCGCCATCCCCTTTGGCCCCAAAATCAGTGATCTTGAGCACGGTTGGTAGCGGAGTGGTTTTTGCCGTAATGCTTTGGCTGGCGTCTGACTGTGTGCCATCGGCATAAAGCGTTTTGACAGTAAACGAATATTGGCTATCAGGCGCTAAACCCGTCACTTTGAAATTCTGGATCACGATCCGCTGCGAGAAGTTATCTTTGTCATTCGCATAGAAATGATTGATGTAAGGCTTGGCAGGTGAAAACCGATCGCTGTTTTCACTGGCTTTACCCAACAATTTCCCTTCTGCATAAACCAGATAGTCAACAATATCACGGGTATCTTCCGGCGCTTTCCACACCAGCATCAGGCTGCTATCGTCGGCCGATAAGATTGGAATTTGCAGTTGCTGTGGTGCTTGCTTGTTCAAAGGAATGGCGGAAGCCTGTGGAGTCATTGTAACCAAACTGGTCGCCATAAATAGAAACATAGCCTTAATCGTTATATAGGAAGGTGGGTACTGTATTCTCATGGGGATTCCTTATCACTGGAGGAACAGTCAAGATCGCTCTACCTACAGCATCGCCAGTTACAGGCAAGCAACTGTTGAAGACAAACCGATCCCTGCTCGGTTTGACAGCGCCTGAGTAAGGCACACAACATCTGCGGCTTGAAAGGCTAATAGGTATACAGCACGTTGAATACTATCCCCTTTATTGCCACCTTCAAATAAAAGAAACCACGTTTTATTAAAATGATTACGCTGTTTTATTATTCCATGATGAACATCAAAAACGGGGCATGTAGCACGCATACTCCCTGGTTGATACCCTTACGTCACAAGCACCACCGATGGCAGAGCAAAACCTAATAGGTTTCTATAAAAATATTCTTTGCCCCTTTCCCGGCTAACAGAGATTGGCAATCCATGACCATGGCCGCTGAACCGCACACATAAAAATCCGTTGTGGCCGGATCAAAGCGCAGGTTATTGAGCGCATCCGTCACTCTTCCTTTAAATACCCCATCAGAAACCGTTTCTGTTCTACTAAGGCACACTATTTTAGCCGGAGGTAACGGGGAAAAATGGCGGGTTATGTCATCAGCAGAAGTCTGGCAGCCAAAAAACAACTCGGCCAGATGAATACTTTTTTCCCGTTCAAGTTGGTTAAACATAGGTAAAAATGGCGCTATCCCTGTTCCGGTGGCAATAAATACTTTCCGGTTTGAATTTCTTACCAAGGTATAATGGCCAAGTGGGAGTTCAATATCAGTCTGCTGCCCAATGGTAGCATTGTTGACGAAAATAGAACCATCGCCGCCAGTTTGCGTATCAATCACAAATTGAATCTTTCGCCCTTCAGCATGCGCTATTGAATAATCACGCCATTCGTAATCGGCAACACGTAAGCGCCCGAATTGCCCTGGCTCAAATGCTGCCAGAGGTGAATCCAGTTCAAAATGAAGATACCAAATGGTTGCGGTAATCTGCGTTTTATTGAGTAACACTGCGCGTTTCTTATTCGTAGGCAAAGGGTAAGCGGGCATACGCTGCGGCTCTTTTTTCACCGCCGTCTGGATTAAATGATAGCCTTTGGGCCCCAGAACTTGTGACGCTGCGCCAACACCGCCCATTAATGCCCCCACAATCCCCAAACACCCGGCATCAGTACCTGAAATATATAAACCGGCGATCGGTGTCGTCGGCCCTAAAAAATAGGCGCTATAACGTTCTGGTGTGGCAGGTAATCCGTAAAACCCGCCCTTGGGATGAGAAGTATAATGCTCCACCGTTAAAGGCGTTGAGAGTTCAGAATAACTGACCAACTGTGTCAAACCAGGCAATGAGGTTTCTGCTAATCTCAATAATCCTTCCGCCACTCTCTTTTTCTGTTCTGCATAACCATTGCCACGCTGGCCTTTGACCGTGCCCTGCCAGGCAGAAAAAGCATCAGGCAGCACAAAAGTGATGATTTCAGCGGTATGGAAACGACCATCACCCGCTTTGGCGGACGGGAAAGAAACATAGATTTGCGATGGTTGGCCTTTCATTACATTTTCGGAATGCAAACCCAGATCACTGTGATCGATATGGGTATTAATCCAATAGTTTTCCCCCTGCACGCCAAGGGTGGAAATCGGGGCTTTTAAACGTAAATACAATGTGACGGCGGATACAGCGTTGCCTTTTAGCCGTTCAACCAATGCTCGAATCGAGGCTGTTTTACTGCCGATTTCGCCATCTACAGGCAATAAATATTGAAACGTATTTTCCACACCAATGTTGGAAATGATAGTAGGAGCCCGATATATCACCTCACGCGCTGCGCCGCTTCTTCTATCAATAACCTTTACCCCAACGGCCCGATTGTTTTCAATAATAATAGAAACCACTTCCTGGCTAACGCGTATCTCACCACCCTGGCTTTCTAACCGTTTTTCAAACGTCCGTACAATGCGGCCAGCGCCACCTTGTGGATACCAGGCTCCATTTAAATAATGTTTTACAATCTGGGCATGAATAGCAAAAGCACTCTTGGCCGGAGGCAAACCGTAATCACCCCATTGGCTGACCAAAACCGCACGCAGGAGTGGGGAACGAAAATTTTTCTCCATATATTGTTGGGTGGTCTGGAGCGATTTACGGCTGGTTAAACGCTGTAAAACGCGAATGAGAGGGGCTATTTTCTGGGGAACAAACGCGCGGACAAACCCCATAGTCGCCCAAAGCGCACATAAGTTGATATCGCGAAAATAACGTTTGATGGCCCTTGCCTCATCAGGAAAACGGGTAATCAAACGCTTTTTATATAAGGCAGGATCTGAAGGAACCTTGAACTGAAAATCTGGATAAACAAAGCAGTCAAAATCATCGGGAAGTGGATTCCATTGCAATTCGCCACATGAAAGCCAGTCAAACAGCCGCCGCGTTGCAGAATCTGGCCCAACATTGCCGATGTAGTGCAGGCCAACATCCCAAGCCGCCCCATCACGCCGGAAAACATGGGTCAATCCCCCAGGCTCTGTGTGTTTTTCTAACACCAAAACCTTTTTACCACCAACACCTGCCAACAACCCAGCGCTGGTGATACCGCCAATCCCTGAACCAATGACGATGACATCCCACATGATCAAAACCTCCATCCGTGATGAGCTTACTGCGTAATCCTAGTTTATCAATAGAGTCAACCGAGGGTAATCACGAGGAAAATGATAAAATGACAGGGCAATATGCATACTTCATCAATACTTCACACTTGGGTTTCAGTATCTGCTTCACAGATTCAAGCCATAGAAGAAAATCATGCCAACGATCATCACTCACGCCGCTGTCCCTCTCTGCCTCGGATTAGGATTGGGCCAGAAAATCATTCCCCCTCGTTTACTATTCGCTGGCATGGTGCTGTCTATGCTGCCCGATGCCGATGTGTTGGCCTTCAAATTCGGTGTCGCCTATGGCGATGCGTTTGGCCATCGTGGCTTCACACATTCGCTGTTTTTTGCCGTGTTAATGCCAACATTGGCTTTATTATTGTGTCATTGGTTTAAAACACGCCCGCTTAAGACCTGGTTTTTCTTGTTTATCTCGCTGTTATCGCACAGCCTGCTGGATTCCATAACCACAGGCGGCAAAGGGGTTGGCTGGTTATGGCCATGGAGCGATGAACGTTTTTTCGCGCCCTGGCAAGTCATCCGGGTTGCACCGTTCAACCTAGCCAAATATCTGACACCATCCGGCCATGCGGTGATCGTCTCAGAACTGCTGTGGGTCTGGCTACCAGGTATTATCGTACTGGCATTGCTGATCATTTTACGCAAAGGCCTGGAGCACCGGCCATAAACGCCTGAACGTTGCTCTTCGGTAACCCCGTCAACGACACGGTGCCGTTCACTTAAGCGATAAGAACGGCTCTTCCACATCCCTTATTCTGCTAGGTCGTATCAGTCACAACATTTGCGATATATCGTCATAATCGGCAATCCGAATTTCCATGCCGTGCGCTTGAATGGTTTGCATTAAACATCCCCTAGCAGAGATTAGTTATCGAGCTCCCATACAAAGCAGCAATACTGGGGCAGATAATATCTCCATCTCAACATCCAGCAGGAAAAATAAACATTTTCCTTCTACTTCCTTTTAGTTATTTCAAAAGTTTTTAGCGAAAAAAACAGTTGCACAATTCTTACCAACGGCCAAACAGATATACGGCACAGTTACAGCAGTAACTATTACAAATCAATGTCTTCGTTGCGTGATCCACCGCGCAAAAAAGAAACAAAAAATAAGGGCAAACTATACTTAACCATCAGTTGACATATCATTAACAATTCTAAGGAGAAAAACCATGAGCCAACTGCATAAACACGCTATTCCCTCTGCAATTGCAGAACATGCCCTGATGAACCCGGTACAATATCAACAATACTATCAACAATCTGTGCAAGACCCAGCGGCATTCTGGGGAGAGCATGGCAAAATCCTGGATTGGATAAAACCTTACACCACAGTCAAGAACACCTCATTTGACCCTGGCCATATCAGTATCCGCTGGTTTGAAGACGGCACACTGAATCTGTCAGCTAATTGCCTGGATCGTCATCTAGCCACGCGTGGCGATCAAACCGCCATTATTTGGGAAGGGGATGACCCTACCCAATCGAAAAACGTCACTTATCAACAATTACATCATGATGTTTGCCAATTCGCCAACGTGCTGAAAAAGCTTGGGGTGAAGAAAGGTGATGTCGTGGCTATCTATATGCCTATGGTGCCAGAAGCCGCCGTCGCGATGCTGGCCTGTGCACGTATTGGTGCAGTGCACTCGGTAATTTTCGGCGGTTTCTCGCCTGATGCCGTTGCTGGCCGCTTGATTGACTCCAACTCTAAACTGGTTATCACCGCCGACGAAGGCCTGCGTGCTGGCCGTGCCGTGCCGCTGAAAAAGAACGTGGACGATGCGCTGAAAAACCCTGGGGTGAAAAACGTTCGTAATGTGGTGGTCTTCCAGCGTACCGGTAAACCAGGTTATTGGCAGGAAGGGCGTGACCTCTGGTGGCACGAACTGACCACTGGCGTTACCGCCGATTGCCCACCAGAAGAGATGAACGCCGAAGATCCGCTGTTCATTCTTTATACTTCCGGTTCTACCGGTAAACCGAAAGGTGTCGTTCATACCACCGGTGGTTATCTGGTCTACGCCGCGCTAACGTTCAAATATGTCTTTGATTATCACGAAGGTGATATCTATTGGTGTACCGCCGATGTGGGTTGGGTAACAGGTCACAGCTATCTGTTGTATGGCCCGCTGGCCTGCGGCGCGATCACTCTGATGTTTGAAGGCGTTCCTAATTATCCAGGTGTGAATCGCTTGTCACAGGTGGTTGATAAGCATCAGGTCAATATTCTGTATACCGCACCAACCGCTATCCGTGCCTTGATGGCAGAAGGCGATAAAGCCATTGAGGGGACAAAACGCGACTCGTTACGCATCATGGGTTCCGTTGGGGAACCGATCAACCCGGAAGCTTGGGAATGGTATTACAACAAGATTGGCAACGGTAAGTGCCCGATAGTCGACACCTGGTGGCAGACCGAAACCGGTGGTTTCATGATCACGCCATTACCTGGCGCAACCGAGCTGAAAGCCGGTTCCGCTACACGCCCATTTTTTGGCGTTCAGCCCGCACTGGTGGACAACATGGGAACGCCGCAAGAAGGGGCTTGCGAGGGTAATCTGGTTATCACCGATTCCTGGCCAGGCCAAGCACGCACCTTATTCGGGGACCACGAACGCTTCGAGCAGACATATTTCTCCACCTTCAAAGGAATGTATTTTAGCGGCGATGGCGCACGCCGTGACGAAGATGGTTATTACTGGATCACTGGCCGTGTCGATGACGTATTGAACGTCTCCGGTCACCGTCTGGGTACCGCTGAAATTGAATCTGCCTTGGTCGCTCACCCAAAAATTGCCGAAGCGGCAGTGGTTGGCGTGCCACACAATATCAAAGGCCAGGCAATTTATGCCTATATTACGCTGAATCATGGTGAAGAACCCACGCCAGAACTCTATACCGAAGTGCGTAACTGGGTACGTAAAGAAATCGGGCCAATCGCTACACCAGACGTCCTCCACTGGACGGACTCCTTACCGAAAACACGCTCCGGCAAAATCATGCGGCGTATTTTGCGCAAAATTGCCGCTGGAGATACCAGCAATCTGGGGGATACCTCAACGCTGGCAGATCCAGCTGTAGTCGACAAGCTGTTGGAAGAAAAGCAATCAATGAAAGTTCCATCCTAATTTGCACGCCTACAAGCCGTTCATCTGTAATCACCGGGGAACGGCTTGATGCTCAATAGATTTCAAGATGTCGCAGGACGGCAATAAAACAAATCCCAGCCGCTGATGCCAATTAAGAGACTGGGGTAACAAAAGCCGTCCACACAGCAGCAACTTGAAAGATGAAGGGTATGGCGTGGCATGCTAATAATACCTATTGGAGAGACTTGGATGCATGACAACATTTATCAAGAGATTGAGGAAAACCCGCGTTTCAAAGAGCTGGTGCAAAAACGCAGCCGTTTCGCCTGGCTCCTTTCGTTGATCATACTGACGTTATACGTTGGCTTTATTTTCTTAATTGCCTTCGATCCACACTGGTTGGGTACACCGCTTGCGGCAGGTTCGACGATTACCCGCGGGATACCCATTGGTGTTGGGCTTATCGTCATCTCTTTCGTCTCAACCGGGATTTATGTTTACCGCGCTAACGGCGAATTTGATCGTCTGAACGCCGAAATTCTGCGTGAGGTGCAGCAATGAAGCGCCTGATATCAGTTATCACCCTGCTGGCATTGCCCAACCTGAGCCAGGCCGATGCAATTGGCGGCGCAGTACAACGCCAACCACTGAACATCCAGGCCATTATCATGTTCCTGCTCTTTGTAGGAGCCACACTGTATATCACTTACTGGGCTTCCAAACGCACCCGCTCGCGTGGCGATTATTATACGGCGGGTGGACGTATTACCGGGTTTCAGAACGGGCTGGCCATTGCCGGTGATTTTATGTCTGCGGCATCGTTCCTCGGTATTTCGGCTCTGGTATACACCTCCGGTTATGATGGCCTGATTTATTCCATCGGCTTCCTGATTGGTTGGCCAATTATTCTGTTCCTGATTGCTGAACGGTTGCGTAACCTCGGCCGCTATACCTTCGCCGATGTGGCTTCTTACCGGCTTAAACAGAAACCCATCCGTACCCTTTCAGCCTGTGGCTCACTGGTGGTTGTAGCGCTGTATCTGATCGCTCAGATGGTCGGTGCAGGCAAGCTGATCCAGCTGCTGTTTGGCCTTAATTATCACGTTGCCGTCATACTGGTCGGTATCTTGATGGTACTGTACGTCTTATTCGGCGGCATGCTGGCCACTACCTGGGTGCAAATCATCAAAGCGGTTCTGCTGCTAGCCGGTGCCAGCTTTATGGCATTAATGGTGATGAAATCGGTAAACTTTGATTTCAATGTTCTGTTTGCCGAAGCCGTAAAAGTGCATCCGAAAGGGCTTGCCATCATGAGCCCGGGTGGTTTGGTTTCAGATCCGATCTCAGCGCTCTCTTTAGGCCTGGCTCTGATGTTTGGTACCGCCGGTTTGCCACATATCCTGATGCGTTTCTTTACGGTCAGTGATGCTAAAGAAGCGCGCAAAAGTGTGTTCTATGCGACTGGCTTTATCGGTTATTTCTACATTCTGACCTTTATCATCGGCTTCGGCGCAATCTTACTGGTCAGTGCTAACCCTGCATTCAAGGATGCCAGTGGGGCACTGCTGGGTGGGAACAATATGGCCGCAGTTCATCTGGCAAACGCCGTGGGCGGAAACTTCTTCCTTGGTTTTATCTCCGCCGTGGCGTTCGCTACTATTTTGGCGGTGGTGGCCGGGCTAACCTTGGCTGGTGCGTCTGCGGTTTCCCACGATTTGTACGCCAACGTCATCAAAAATGGTAAAGCGACTGAGCGAGATGAACTCAAAGTCTCAAAAATCACCGTATTACTATTGGGAGTTGTTGCTATTGCTCTGGGTATTTTGTTTGAGAAACAGAATATTGCCTTCATGGTTGGCCTGGCGTTCTCCATCGCCGCCAGCTGCAATTTCCCGATTATCATCCTTTCCATGTACTGGTCACGCCTCACAACCCGCGGGGCAATGATCGGTGGCTGGCTCGGCCTGCTGACCGCAGTGATCCTGATGATCCTCGGGCCAACCATCTGGGTGCAAATCCTCGGCCACGCTAAACCTATTTATCCCTATGAGTACCCAGCACTATTTTCAATGCTAATCGCGTTTGTTGGCACCTGGTTATTCTCAGTTACCGATAGCTCCCTCGCTGGACAACAAGAACGCGAACGCTTCCGTTCCCAGTTTGTCCGTTCACAGACCGGGTTAGGTATCTCTCAAAGCGCGAATCACTAGCCTGACTGATTACCAAAGGCTCCTTCTGGGAGCCTTTTTCAAAAAATCACTATAGAGACAATTTTAAATAGAGATATATTTTTTATCTCTAAATTATTTCCGCGCAAAATTACGTGTTACAACATCAAAAATCACCATTTCTACGCGTAAAACTTCGTAGCACCTCAAAGTATTCATTAAATCCTGCAAGATAATTGTCCAAATATTGAATCTCATCTCATATCTCACCAGATAATTATTTTATAGTTCGAAAAAAATAAATTTTCATCATCGTCACGGCTTCGGCATATTTTCTATTGGAAATTATCAAAACTATTTCATTGTTTTTTGGGGAAAAAAATCTGATGCAGGTCGTTGCCTGTTTCTTACTGTTTCGTCACTAAAATGGAGATAAAGCAATGCAAATAGGAAAAATCGCTACTGTAATGTCTTTGGCCAGTTTTATAGCGTTAAGTCTTGGTGGATGTTCTGATAACGATACGATCAACACAGACGACCCCAAGCAAGCAAAATTAGGCTACCGGGATGTAAAATTATTAACGGTCAATAACCTGAAATTCAAAGATCTTAACAAAAACAATAAGCTCGATCCTTATGAAGATTGGCGTCTTGATATAACAACCCGAGCAAACAATCTGGCGTCGTTGATGACTACGGAAGAAAAAGCCGGGCTCATGATGCATGGAACATTGCCGCTCACTGCAGAACGCGTCAATACTGAAGCCGCTAAAAAAGATATCATCGATAATGCTGTGAATACGTTTATCACACGCATGGCTGGTAATCCTAATTACATATCTCATGATAATAACCAAATACAGCAAATCGCCGAAGGAACCCGCCTCGGAATCCCCATCATCATCAGTACCGACCCCCGAAATCATTTTACCAATGACCCGAATGCAACCAGCGTTGTTGCCGGCAGTTTTTCTCAATGGCCAGAAACGCTGGGATTTGCAGCGCTTGATGATGTTGAACTAATGAAAAAATTCGGTGATATAGCCCGCAGAGAATATCGGGCAGTCGGAATTCAAATGGCTTTATCACCTCAAGCAGATTTGGCAACAGAACCGCGCTGGGGACGAATTAACGGAACGTTCGGTGAAGATAACCAAATCTCGAAAAGGATGACACAAGCCTATATTGAGGGCTTTCAAAACGGTAATACTGGTTTGAATAAAGACAGTGTCATTACCGTAGTAAAACATTTCTCTGGCGGTGGGCCACAATTAAATGGTTTGGACCCACACAATGCTTACGGTAAAGAACAAGTTTATCCAGCAGATGCTTTTGAATATCACCTGTTGCCCTTTGAAGGCGCATTTGCAGCGAAAGTCGCCGCAGTTATGCCCTACTACGGACAACCAGTCGATCTTTGGTATAAAGGAACTCTCATTGAGTCCGTTGGTTTTGGCTTTAATAAACAAATTCTGACGGAAATTCTTCGCGGCCGTTACGCCTTTGATGGCGTCATCCTAAGTGATTGGGCCATTCTTTCAGACTGTGAGGATACATGTATTACTGGCATGAGCGATGCCGAAGTCGCTACAGGTATTTCTCCTTTTGCAATTGTTCCTATCGGTATGCCCTGGGGAGTTGAGCATTTGAGCCGCCAGGAGCGCATTGTTAAAGCCGTGGATGCCGGTATCGATCAGTTTGGTGGAACC
Source organism: Chania multitudinisentens RB-25 (assembly GCF_000520015.2). GTDB lineage: Bacteria > Pseudomonadota > Gammaproteobacteria > Enterobacterales > Enterobacteriaceae > Chania > Chania multitudinisentens. The sequence continues at coordinate 1,124,134 of NZ_CP007044.2, read as the reverse complement.
AGCGACCCAGTAGCCCTCATTGCTGCAATAGAGGAACAGCAAATAACGGAGGAACGTATCAATGCATCCGTTGTAAGGCTCCTGAAACAAAAATTCTCCCTTGGGTTGTTTGAAGATCCCTACGTTGATGAAACTACGGCCGCAACACTTGTTGGGAATGATGATTTCCAACAGCAAGCCACTGACGCACAGAGCCGTTCACATGTCTTGCTGAAAAACGACAGTGACCTGCTCCCTATGTCACTCACTGGTAAAAAGGCTTTTCTACACAACGTCAACGCTGAGGTAGCGGCCAGATATGGCTTAACCGTTGTCACTACGCTAGAAGCGGCGGATATCGCAATCGTTCGCGTGGATGCCCCTTACCAAACCGATCCGCATTATCCGTTTGGCTCTGTTCATTTCGGGCAGTTGGGGTTTGATGACCAGGAAAGCGTGGTATTAGATGAAAAAGCAGGTATCTACAGCGGCAGTGATGATTACCAAATCATCAAACAGATCAAACATCAAGGCATACCAACCATCACTTCTATCTATCTTGACCGCCCTGCAATACTGACTAATATCGTGGATAAAACAGACGTTTTATTGGCAAACTTTGGCAGTTCTGATGCCACACTCTTCGATATCATTAGTGGTAAAGTGAAACCTGAGGGCAGATTACCATTTGAACTCCCCTCAAGCTGGGATGCTGTCTTGCAACAGAAAGAGGATGCACCGCATGACTCTGCCGATCCACTTTACCCAATTCATGCAGGGATGAGTTTGTAATTTTCAGAGTGAAAGAAGGCAAGCTCATCGCATACCGCCGTGCGGTTCTATACAGTGGTTTGTAGTGAAGCTTGCCTTGGAGGAGAAGATTTCCGCCTCCACGTCACCCTTTAATTAATAAGGCGAAGGATAATCCACCAAAGAATACAATGCAAAAAGGCCATCCCTAAGGATGGCCTTTCAGCTTAATTGATGCTTGGCAGTGTCCTACTCTCGCATGGGGAGACCCCACACTACCATCGGCGCTACGGCGTTTCACTTCTGAGTTCGGCATGGGGTCAGGTGGGACCACCGCGCTATTGCCGCCAAGCAAATTCTTTAATTCTTTTTTGCCGAACTTCTAAACTACTTTAGTAAAGTGGTGCTGATACCCAGAGTCGAACTGGGGACCTCACCCTTACCAAGGGTGCGCTCTACCAACTGAGCCATATCAGCACACAAATTTGATGCCTGGCAGTGTCCTACTCTCGCATGGGGAGACCCCACACTACCATCGGCGCTACGGCGTTTCACTTCTGAGTTCGGCATGGGGTCAGGTGGGACCACCGCGCTATTGCCGCCAGGCAAATTCCATTTAATCAACCCGCTTCACTTTCGTAAAGCCAGTCAATCCAATCCGGGAACATCGCTGAATATCAAAACTCACTACTCTCTTGTCTCTCAACAAAACACCTTCGGTGTTGTAAGGTTAAGCCTCACGGTTCATTAGTACTGGTTAGCTCAATGCATCGCTGCACTTACACACCCAGCCTATCCACGTCTTCGTCTCAAACGTTCCTTCAGGGAGCTCAAGGCCCCAGGGAAGACTCATCTCGAGGCGAGTTTCGTGCTTAGATGCTTTCAGCACTTATCTCTTCCGCACTTAGCTACCGGGCAGTGCCATTGGCATGACAACCCGAACACCAGCGGTGCGTTCACTCCGGTCCTCTCGTACTAGGAGCAACCCCTCTCAATCTTCCAACGCCCACGGCAGATAGGGACCGAACTGTCTCACGACGTTCTAAACCCAGCTCGCGTACCACTTTAAATGGCGAACAGCCATACCCTTGGGACCTACTTCAGCCCCAGGATGTGATGAGCCGACATCGAGGTGCCAAACACCGCCGTCGATATGAACTCTTGGGCGGTATCAGCCTGTTATCCCCGGAGTACCTTTTATCCGTTGAGCGATGGCCCTTCCATTCAGAACCACCGGATCACTAAGACCTACTTTCGTACCTGCTCGAGCCGTCACTCTCGCAGTCAAGCTAGCTTATGCCTTTGCACTAACCTCACGATGTCCGACCGTGATTAGCTAACCTTCGTGCTCCTCCGTTACGCTTTGGGAGGAGACCGCCCCAGTCAAACTACCCACCAGACACTGTCCTCACCCCGGATTACGGGGCAAAGTTAGAACATCAAACATTAAAGGGTGGTATTTCAAGGTTGGCTCCATGCAGACTGGCGTCCACACTTCACTGCCTCCCACCTATCCTACACATCAAGGCTCAATGTTCAGTGTCAAGCTATAGTAAAGGTTCACGGGGTCTTTCCGTCTTGCCGCGGGTACACTGCATCTTCACAGCGAGTTCAATTTCACTGAGTCTCGGGTGGAGACAGCCTGGCCATCATTACGCCATTCGTGCAGGTCGGAACTTACCCGACAAGGAATTTCGCTACCTTAGGACCGTTATAGTTACGGCCGCCGTTTACTGGGGCTTCGATCAAGAGCTTCGCCTTGCGGCTAACCCCATCAATTAACCTTCCAGCACCGGGCAGGCGTCACACCGTATACGTCCACTTTCGTGTTTGCACAGTGCTGTGTTTTTAATAAACAGTTGCAGCCAGCTGGTATCTGCGACTGGCTTCAGCTCCAGGAGCAAGTCCTTTCACCTACATGCCAGCGTGCCTTCTCCCGAAGTTACGGCACCATTTTGCCTAGTTCCTTCACCCGAGTTCTCTCAAGCGCCTGGGTATTCTCTACCTGACCACCTGTGTCGGTTTGGGGTACGATTCTGTGTTACCTGGAGCTTAGAGGCTTTTCCTGGAAGCTTGGCATCAACCACTTCGCCACCGTAGTGACTCGTCATCACGCCTCAGGGTTGAATAAGAGAACGGATTTACCAATTCTCTCCCCCTACACGCTTAAACCGGGACAACCGTCGCCCGGCCAGCCTAGCCTTCTCCGTCCCCCCTTCGCAGTAACACCGAGTACGGGAATATTAACCCGTTTCCCATCGACTACGCTTTTCAGCCTCGCCTTAGGGGTCGACTCACCCTGCCCCGATTAACGTTGGACAGGAACCCTTGGTCTTCCGGCGAGCGGGTTTTTCACCCGCTTTATCGTTACTTATGTCAGCATTCGCACTTCTGATACCTCCAGCGGCCCTCACAGACCACCTTCAACGGCTTACAGAACGCTCCCCTACCCAACAACGCCTTAGCGTCGCTGCCGCAGCTTCGGTGCATGGTTTAGCCCCGTTACATCTTCCGCGCAGGCCGACTCGACCAGTGAGCTATTACGCTTTCTTTAAATGATGGCTGCTTCTAAGCCAACATCCTGGCTGTCTGTGCCTTCCCACATCGTTTCCCACTTAACCATGACTTTGGGACCTTAGCTGGCGGTCTGGGTTGTTTCCCTCTTCACGACGGACGTTAGCACCCGCCGTGTGTCTCCCGTGATAACATTCTTCGGTATTCGGAGTTTGCATCGGGTTGGTAAGCCGGGATGGCCCCCTAGCCGAAACAGTGCTCTACCCCCGAAGATGAGTTCACGAGGCGCTACCTAAATAGCTTTCGGGGAGAACCAGCTATCTCCCGGTTTGATTGGCCTTTCACCCCCAGCCACAAGTCATCCGCTAATTTTTCAACATTAGTCGGTTCGGTCCTCCAGTTAGTGTTACCCAACCTTCAACCTGCCCATGGCTAGATCACCGGGTTTCGGGTCTATACCTTGCAACTAGACGCCCAGTTAAGACTCGGTTTCCCTACGGCTCCCCTATTCGGTTAACCTTGCTACAAAATATAAGTCGCTGACCCATTATACAAAAGGTACGCAGTCACCCCATTAAGAGGCTCCCACTGCTTGTACGTACACGGTTTCAGGTTCTGTTTCACTCCCCTCGCCGGGGTTCTTTTCGCCTTTCCCTCACGGTACTGGTTCACTATCGGTCAGTCAGGAGTATTTAGCCTTGGAGGATGGTCCCCCCATATTCAGACAGGATGTCACGTGTCCCGCCCTACTCATCGAACTCACAACCTGTGCATTTTGGTGTACGGGGCTATCACCCTTTACTGCGCGACTTTCCAGACGCTTCCACTAACACACAGGCTGATTCAGGTTCTGGGCTTTTCCCCGTTCGCTCGCCGCTACTGGGGGAATCTCGGTTGATTTCTTTTCCTCGGGGTACTGAGATGTTTCAGTTCCCCCGGTTCGCCTCATGACACTATGGATTCATGTCATGATAGTGTGTCGAAACACACTGGGTTTCCCCATTCGGGTATTGCCGGTTATTGCGGTTCATATCACCTTACCGGCACTTTTCGCAGATTAGCACGCCCTTCATCGCCTCTGACTGCCTAGGCATCCACCGTGTACGCTTAGTCACTTAACCTCACAACCCGAAGGTGTCTTCTGTAAACAGAGAACACATCGTGCTGTAAACATTTGAGAGACTCTCTGACAGGGTACTCCTTATCCCCATAACTCTACGGTGGGATAAGTTTCAGCTGTCAGGTTTCAATTTTCAGCTTGTTCCAGATTGTTAAAGAGCAATATCTCAAGCCTGACTCGCAAGTCAGCTTTGAGATATTTAAGGTATCGTCACGATACCGAGACCGCCGCTTTCACCGGGATGGTCGCAAGCAGTTGGCGTCCCCTAGGGGATTCGAACCCCTGTTACCGCCGTGAAAGGGCGGTGTCCTAGGCCTCTAGACGAAGGGGACACGACACCGTACTTTTATGACGCTTTTGCTCATTACTTCTATCAGACAATCTGTTGTGAACACTCACGCAATCAATATCATTCGGTAAGGAGGTGATCCAACCGCAGGTTCCCCTACGGTTACCTTGTTACGACTTCACCCCAGTCATGAATCACAAAGTGGTAAGCGCCCTCCCGAAGGTTAAGCTACCTACTTCTTTTGCAACCCACTCCCATGGTGTGACGGGCGGTGTGTACAAGGCCCGGGAACGTATTCACCGTAGCATTCTGATCTACGATTACTAGCGATTCCGACTTCATGGAGTCGAGTTGCAGACTCCAATCCGGACTACGACGTACTTTATGAGGTCCGCATGCCTTCGCAGGGTAGCTTCTCTTTGTATACGCCATTGTAGCACGTGTGTAGCCCTACTCGTAAGGGCCATGATGACTTGACGTCATCCCCACCTTCCTCCAGTTTATCACTGGCAGTCTCCTTTGAGTTCCCGGCCTAACCGCTGGCAACAAAGGATAAGGGTTGCGCTCGTTGCGGGACTTAACCCAACATTTCACAACACGAGCTGACGACAGCCATGCAGCACCTGTCTCACGGTTCCCGAAGGCACCAATCCATCTCTGGAAAGTTCCGTGGATGTCAAGAGTAGGTAAGGTTCTTCGCGTTGCATCGAATTAAACCACATGCTCCACCGCTTGTGCGGGCCCCCGTCAATTCATTTGAGTTTTAACCTTGCGGCCGTACTCCCCAGGCGGTCGACTTAACGCGTTAGCTCCGGAAGCCACGCCTCAAGGGCACAACCTCCAAGTCGACATCGTTTACAGCGTGGACTACCAGGGTATCTAATCCTGTTTGCTCCCCACGCTTTCGCACCTGAGCGTCAGTCTCTGTCCAGGGGGCCGCCTTCGCCACCGGTATTCCTCCAGATCTCTACGCATTTCACCGCTACACCTGGAATTCTACCCCCCTCTACAAGACTCTAGCCTGCCAGTTTCGGATGCAGTTCCCAGGTTAAGCCCGGGGATTTCACATCCGACTTCACAGACCGCCTGCGTGCGCTTTACGCCCAGTAATTCCGATTAACGCTTGCACCCTCCGTATTACCGCGGCTGCTGGCACGGAGTTAGCCGGTGCTTCTTCTGTGGGTAACGTCAATCAGCACACCTATTAAGCATGCTGCCTTCCTCCCCACTGAAAGTGCTTTACAACCCTAAGGCCTTCTTCACACACGCGGCATGGCTGCATCAGGCTTGCGCCCATTGTGCAATATTCCCCACTGCTGCCTCCCGTAGGAGTCTGGGCCGTGTCTCAGTCCCAGTGTGGCTGGTCATCCTCTCAGACCAGCTAGGGATCGTCGCCTAGGTGAGCCATTACCCCACCTACTAGCTAATCCCATCTGGGCACATCCGATGGCGTGAGGCCCGAAGGTCCCCCACTTTGGTCCGTAGACGTCATGCGGTATTAGCTACCGTTTCCAGTAGTTATCCCCCTCCATCGGGCAGTTTCCCAGACATTACTCACCCGTCCGCCGCTCGCCGGCAAAGTAGCAAGCTACTTCCCGCTGCCGCTCGACTTGCATGTGTTAGGCCTGCCGCCAGCGTTCAATCTGAGCCATGATCAAACTCTTCAATTAAAAGCTTGATGTGCTGTAACACGTGCAGCGATGCTCGAAAACTAACGTTTGTAATAATTCACTTCAATGAATTACTGCTTGGTCACTCTTCAAGACTTGATATTTTTTGCCACCGAAGTGGCTGGATATCGTCTTGTGAGTGCCCACACAGATTGTCTGATAAATTGTTAAAGAGCGTGGTTACCGGTTTGTTTCTCGGTAACGCGGGAGGCAGATAATACGCTTTCCCGCTGAAGAGTCAACCTTTTTTCTCTGTTAAGAGGCGGTGTGGTCACCGGGTTGGCCCTTCCTGGCTGGGCGGCTTTCTTTATCATAAGACGCCGTTGTTCCCGGTCAGTGGAGGCGCATTATAGGGCGTTCCTCGCCGGCCGCAACCCTTAAATTCAATTTTCTTGCTGACCGCCGAATGTTTAATCAAAACCTATTTAAAGCGGCAGTTTTTTCAACGATTTGAAGCCATAACCCTGTAAGACGGGTAATAACGCCTCAGTAGCTTCATTCAGTGCCATACAATAGGCCAAATTATCTTCCTGAGTTGAAACCAAACGTTCCTGAGCAGTGATAAGCCAAGCGGCACGGCGGGCGATGGCCGCACCGGAATCCACTAATCGTGTCCCTTCCGGCAAGACCTGCATCAACTCTTCAGACAAAAGAGGAAAATGGGTACACCCCAATACCACCGTATCCGGTGGCTCACGCATATTCAGCCATGGCTGCAAGATTCTCTTCAATGCCGCCAGCGGCACTTCTTCGCCATGCAGTTTGGCCTCTGCCAACTCCACCAGTTCTGAAGAACCCAACAATTCAATTTTGCAATCTGTCGCGAAGCGGGAAATCAACTCATGGGTATAAGAGCGCTGGACCGTTCCACGCGTCGCCAACAAGCCCACAATCCCGTTGGCAGTCAGTTTGGCCGCCGGTTTGATGGCAGGCACCACACCAACAACCGGGAAAGCAAAGCGTTCACGCAGCGCAGGCAAAGAAACGGTACTGGCGGTATTGCAGGCGATAATGACGATCGCCAGGGGATGGCGCTGTTGAACCGCGCTGACAATATCCAATACACGCGCGACAATGAACTCTTCGGATTTCTCACCGTAAGGAAATGCCACATTATCGAAGGCATAAATATAGTGGAGATCCGGCAGCAACTGCCGAACCTCCTGGTACACTGACAGACCGCCAACGCCGGAATCAAATACCAGCACCGTTGGGCGTGGTGTCGCGGTGCTTTTAGAAGGTATAGCTTCCAGTGAGGTAGTATTCTCGCCCTGGAGTAACGTAGCCATAAGCCGTCTCATAGTCTTTATCAAACAGGTTGCCAATTCTACCACGAACTGTCAGTTGAGATGTGACCGGATACGAAACTGCGAGATCCCACAGGCTAACGCCGCCTAATTTCACTTTCTGATAAACCGCATAATCAGTATCATAACGCTCTCCCAGATAATGGTAGGTGATGGCCCAATCGAAATCATCAATCTGCCAATCCAGCTCATACTTCACCTGGTGCTTGGCCCGGCGTTCCAATACTTCATTGGTTTTGCCGTTACGTGGATCAACATAGTCGTAACCCAGCCGATGCACCAGTGGGCCAGTCTCGAAAGAAGCTGTTGCTTCAACACCTTTAATCGTCGCTTTGCTAATGTTGTAATAGGTGTAGTTGGTGACATTTGTCGCATCGATCAGGTTATCAATATCATTCTGGTAGCCCGTCACGCGCCAGGTTACCGGGCCAGTCAAGCCTTCAAATCCCCCTTCCCATTGCTTACTGTCTTCCGGTTTCAGCTTGGAGTTGCTGCTGTAAATACCGTATAACTGGGTCATATTGGGTGCTTTAAACGCGGTGCCATAAGAGGCAATCACGCGATAACCTTCAACAAATTCCCATGCTGCGCTACTTTGCCAGGTTCCATGCCAGCCGAACTCAGAATTGTCATCGCCACGCACAGAGGCTTCCAGCGTCACTGGCCCCCCCCTTTGCTGCCCTGTCAGATAAACACCGGTATTACGCTGGTTTTTCTCGCCATTCACTGAGGTCGAATCCGGTTTAAGCTTTTGCTCCTGCCAATCAACGCCGGCACTCAATGTCCCTTTCGCCACTTGCAGCGTATTACCCCATTGCAAATTATACTGCTGGGAATCATTCAGCCGCGCAGAACTGGCGTACTGCCCCTGACGTGGATCATAGTCATAATCTTCACTCTGGCTGTAACTGCCGATCAATTGCGTGGCATAGATACCTGCCCGGTAACGCACTCCTGTATCCCAGGTTTGGTTGTACAACTTACGGGTATCCACCAGCGGATCGGAGGATGAAGAATAGAAGCCATCATAGGCAGTGCGATTATCATAACCATAACCACGCACAAAACCGCTGAATTGTTCATTAAATCGGTGGTCAACCGCCCCATACAACACTTTGCTCATGAAGCCATCGCGATCCTGCTGGCTTTGCATACCCGTGTTGCCATAGGCCACCACATCATAGCCTTTGCTGTAGGTGTAATTACCCGCCAGCGTAGCAACGGTGCTGTCGCCCACAGGCTGCTGAACTGCGGCATCATACGCCTGATAACCGTTGGAGCCGCCCCCAGCCGACAGTGTCGTTCCATTTTCCTCTCGGGTAGTGATAATGTTCACCACACCACCAATAGCGTCGGAGCCGTATACCGCCGAACGCGGGCCACGGAGATATTCGACTCTTTGCACCAGCGAAATAGGTATCTGGCTAAGATCGGAGGAACCACTGACCCCCGCCTGATTGAGGCGAATACCATCGATCAGTACTAATACATGGCTGGAATTAGTGCCACGAATAAACAACGAGCTTTTTTGCCCCAACCCACCGTTCCGACCCACATCCACTCCAGGCAGACGGCGCATCACATCATCTACGCTTTTGGCTTGCCAGCGGTCAATATCATTGCGGGTAACGATTGAAATCGGGGCCAACACAGAGGAAACCGGCTGCGGGAAACGATTGGCGCTCACCACCAGATTATCGTTGTGATTGGCTGTGGTGTTGTCTTGCGCCCAACCAGAAAATGCCGTTACGGGAGCAATCACCGCCAGCAGTGTATTTTTTATCATTGTCATTAAGAAAGCATCCAAACTTAATTGGCGGATGCCGCAGGATCACAGCCGATAGTTCGCGACAGCTGTGGACGTTGCGACGTACACCGGCAGGTTTTCGGGCTTGGGATTTGCCGATTGCCATAGGCAACCGACACCGGGCGATGACTTCCCATCCAGCAGTGGACAGTGTCTGCATATATACCTAGGTATAACGCTATCGCCGTGACTTCCCCATACCGCTGCGCGTCAGCTCCAGATTCACACTGGATTCCCTTTTCACTCGCTGCTTGAGGCCGGACGGCAATGCTACGATCAATGAAAATAGATGTCTAGACTGCCACTAATGTAACCAAGGATAAACGCAACAAAACTGGACTTCACGGCTTGATTCCCTACAATCCCCGCAGATCCAATCAGCCTGACGAGAAGAATCATGACACCCGAGATTTTGCCCATTGAACGCTATGACGACCAACTGGTGGAGAAAACTGCCCGTCTGAAGACTCTGATGTCACCGTTCACGGCACCCGAACCGGAAGTGTTCCGCTCCCCCGTCAGCCACTACCGTATGCGTGCGGAGTTCCGTATCTGGCATGATGAAGACGAGATGTATCACATCATGTTCGACCAACAAACCAAGCAGCGCATCCGCGTCGATAGCTTTCCGGCAGCCAGTAAGCTGATTAATCGGCTGATGAGCGCACTGATCGCTGCCATCAAGCCCAACCCGGTACTGCGCCATAAACTGTTCCAGATTGATTACCTGTCCACACAAAGTGGCAAAATCATTGCCTCGCTGCTGTATCACCGCAAGCTGGACGAGCAGTGGCAGCAAGACGCAGCGGCATTACGTGATGCACTACGTGCACAGGGTTTCGATGTGCAGTTGATTGGCCGTGCGGCAAAAATGAAAATCATGCTGGACCAGGATTACGTTGACGAAATATTACTAATCGATGGCCGCAATATGGTTTATCGCCAGGTGGAAAACAGCTTTACCCAACCCAACGCTGCGATGAATGTGCAAATGCTGGAATGGGCGCTGGGTGTTACCCGAGGCTCGAAAGGCGACCTGCTGGAACTCTATTGCGGCAACGGCAATTTCTCACTGGCGCTGGCACGCAACTTCAAACGTGTGCTGGCCACTGAAATCGCCAAACCTTCGGTTGCAGCAGCCCAATACAACATCGCGGCCAACCATATCGATAACGTGCAAATCATCCGCATGGCCGCAGAGGACTTCACCCAAGCGATGAACGGAGTACGTGAATTCAATCGGCTGAAAGGGATTGATTTAGGCAGCTACAACTGCGAAACGATTTTTGTCGATCCACCGCGCAGTGGGCTGGATGACAATACCTTGAGGATGGTACAGACCTATCCGCGCATCCTTTACATTTCCTGCAACCCGGAAACACTGTGCGCCAACCTGGAAATACTGCAAGAAACCCATAAAATCAGCCGACTGGCGCTGTTCGATCAATTCCCTTACACCCATCATATGGAATGCGGTGTTTTACTGGAACGCCTCTGATACATCTGGCGGGCTCAGTGCCCGCCTTTTCATTGCTTGGAAAAATAAACGTTATTGCGCGACAGAATCACATTTTTTCAATTGCAACCCAATCCAGAACACCAGCGCCACGCAGAGGATAGATGGCAGGAAGTTAGAACCGATCTGCGGGTATTCCACACGTATGATCGCACTGTACCCCAGAATACCCAGCAAGAAACAGGCAACGGCCAGTTTTGGCATACCGTCCTGCATTGGCTGGTTCAGATAACGTTGATGCAGGCAATACACCGCCAACATCAAAGCAATCAGCGGGAAGATAGAAAACGGCACCACCGAGCTGAACAGCGCGGCAAAAGAACCATTAATCGACAGACCGGCAATCAATGCCAACAGTAAAGCACCACTCTCACGGCTTGGTTTTTTCATCGCTTTCACCTTTTTATACGTGGGATACAGAGACTTTTTCTTGCTCGCGACGATACCAGTAATAAGCACCTTTGGAAATCATCCGCAATTGCAACACTAAACGTTCTTCCAGCTTACGCCGTTTCTCAATATCAATATCCAGCGCTTCCGCACCGGCACTGAACACAATGGTCACCATCGCTTCCGCCTGCGCTTCGGTAAAACTGCGTGGCATATGATTTTCCAGTTCCAGGTAATCCGCCAGTTCAGCAATAAAATGTTGGATTTCACGCGCTACTGCCGCACGGAATGCCGCAGAGGTTCCTGAACGTTCACGCAATAACAGTCGAAAAGCGTTGGGGTTGTTACCGATGAACTCCATAAAAGTAGAGACGGATGTACGGATCACACTACCGCCTTTGGCAATACGTTGGCGTGCCTGGCGCATTAGTTGGCGCAGCATCAGGCCACTTTCATCCACCATGGTGAGCCCCAATTCATCCACATCCCGAAAATGACGATAAAATGAGGTAGGCGCGATACCCGCTTCACGCGAGACTTCGCGCAGGCTCAGGCTAGCAAAACTGCGTTCGGCACTGAGTTGGCTGAAGGCCGCCTCAATGAGGGAACGACGAGTCCGTTCTTTTTGTTGTGCTCTGACGCCCATATGCATATCCAGATAAATTCCATCCACTCAGTCTAACGCCGTAGAATGGGCAATATAGCAAATTTATTGCAACAGCATTTATACAAACGCGCCCTATCACCGTTCCAAGTCGCACCAATAACACTTTACTGCAAAAAACCTCAGGATCATTGGGCACACAACGCTATGATGTTAAGATACCGTTGGAACTTTGTATAAGAACAGGTCTCTCCTACATGCAACAGCACTATCAATTTGACACCATTGTGATTGGCTCAGGCCCCGGTGGGGAAGGCGCCGCCATGGGGCTGGTGAAACAGGGTGCCCGTGTGGCCGTGATTGAACGGTACAATAACGTGGGTGGCGGTTGTACTCACTGGGGTACTATCCCTTCAAAAGCCCTCCGCCACGCCGTCAGCCGTATCATCGAATTCAATCAAAACCCGCTTTACAATAACTCCCGAACCCTCAGTGCCACTTTCCCTGATATTTTGCGCCACGCTGACAGCGTTATTAACCAGCAAACCCGCATGCGCCAAGGTTTTTATGAGCGCAACCAATGCAAATTGTTCGCCGGTGATGCCCGCTTTATCGACGCCAACACCGTCAGCGTCCGCTATAAGGACGGCACTCAGGATACCATCCGGGCCGATCATATTGTGATCGCCTGCGGTTCGCGCCCCTACCATCCGGCTAACGTTGATTTTCAGCACCCGCGTATCTATGACAGCGATTCCATCCTTGAGTTAAATCACGAACCACGCCATGTGCTTATCTACGGTGCTGGAGTGATTGGCTGCGAATACGCATCTATCTTCCGCGGTTTAAACGTAAAAGTGGATTTGATCAACACCCGCGACCGTTTGCTGGCATTTCTTGATCAGGAGATGTCAGATTCTCTGTCTTATCACTTCTGGAATAACGGCGTGGTCATTCGCCATAATGAAGAGTTCGAGAAGATCGAAGGCACGGAAGATGGCGTGATTATACACCTCAAATCCGGCAAAAAAGTGAAGGCTGATTGCCTGCTGTATGCCAATGGGCGCACCGGCAACACCGATTCGCTGGGGTTGGAAAACGTTGGCCTGGAATCTGACAGCCGTGGCCTGCTGAAAGTCAACAGCATGTACCAGACGGCAGTCGCCCATATTTACGCCGTCGGCGATGTGATCGGCTACCCAAGCCTGGCTTCAGCCGCTTACGATCAGGGCCGTATTGCCGCGCAGGCTATTTCTTCTGGTGAAGCCAGCGGGCATTTGATCGAAGACATTCCAACTGGCATTTACACCATTCCAGAAATCAGCTCCGTCGGTAAAACCGAACAGGAACTGACAGCCATGAAAGTGCCTTATGAGGTGGGCCGCGCGCAGTTCAAACATTTGGCACGAGCACAAATCGCCGGGATGAACGTCGGCAGCCTGAAAATTCTGTTCCACCGCGACACCTTGCAGATCTTGGGCATCCACTGCTTTGGTGAACGTGCAGCAGAGATTATTCACATCGGCCAAGCGATCATGGAACAGAAAGGTGAAGGTAATACTATTGAGTATTTTGTTAATACCACCTTCAACTATCCGACCATGGCCGAAGCCTATCGCGTTGCCGCCTTGAACGGTTTAAACCGCCTGTTTTAAGGTGGTGCTGAGGTAATTCTGCATATGCTCACGGATTGCTTCAGCCAATTGCTCATAGCGGCCACGCAGCGGGGAACCGGGGCGATACACCAAGGCAATGGTGCGCTTCGGTTCAGGCTTGTAGCAATCCAGATAGCAAACGCCATCACGTTCACGTTCACGGGGCACCGCCAGCGCAGGTAAGAGCGTAATTCCACTGCCTGCCGCCACCATATTGCGCAGCGTTTCCAGACTGGTAGCCCGGAAGTGAGTGTCTTCATCCGCACCAGCCTGGAAGCAAAAACCCATCGCCTGATCGCGTAAGCAGTGCCCATCTTCCAGCATCAGTAATTTTTCCCCGGCCAGATCCGGCATTGCCACACGGTCGCGCTGTGCCCAAGGGTGATCGGAGTACACCGCCAGTTTCATCGGTTCGTCAAATAACGGCACTTCAATAAAGGATTCGGTTTCTTTCACCAAAGCCAGAATGGCGCAATCCAACTTACCGCCGTCAAGCTGCGCCAGCAGTTGATGGGTTTGCGCTTCATGCAGGTACATTTCCAGTTTGGGAAAAATTTTATGCAGTGTTGGAATAATCTGCGGTAGCAAATAAGGCCCTACGGTAGGGATCAGGCCAATATGCAGCGGCCCAGACATGGCTTCACCCTGTTGGCTAGCCATTTCTTTCAGAACTTTAACTTCGCGCAGCACGGTGCGCGCCTGCTCCACCAACAGTAAACCTGCCTGAGTGAATAATACTTTACGGCTGGTTCGCTCAAGCAGCATCACACCCAGTTCATCTTCCAGCTTACGGATTTGCCCACTCAAAGTAGGTTGGCTAACGTGACATGAATCAGCAGCACGCCGAAAGTGGCGAAACTCGGCTAAGGCGACCAGATACTCTAAATCACGAATATTCATTATTTTCCTCCAGTCCATGATAGTTCATGGCGATAGATAAGATATCAATGAGTGATTATAACTATCAAGTCTAAACATCAATAATGGCCGTTAACGAAGGCAGCATGGCACTAAAAGCAAAAAAATCATTTTTTAATTAAAGAGTTAATCAATATGTTATCACCAAGATACTCCCCATTACGGCCACCTTCAAAAGCGTAACATGAGACCACACATCCGGTTTTTTGCGTAATACACTCCAAATTTATTATTCATTAGTTGTCGAAATGCTCTTTTGCCGTCATTTTCATTTATAGACACCTTGATTGATACTATTAATGATACTAAACTGAGAGCGCACGGATGAGAGAACTCAGCGACATCATAGCCAGTCTTCGCCAACGGCAGACCAATATCAAATTTCATGAACTGGCAAAAATCTGTAACCGTTGGTTTGGCACACCACGGAGTAACAGCGGTAGCCACAAAGTTTACAGCATGCCCTGGCCAGGAGATCCACGAGTTAATATCCAACGCACAGACAGTGGTATGGCAAAGGTTTATCAGGTCAAACAGGTGATAGCCGCCTTGACCAGATTGGAGGAAGAAAATGGCAACGCATGAGCATTACACTTACCGTATCACTTGGTCAGCAGAAGACCATGAATACGTCGGGCTATGTACAGAATTCCCTTCGTTATCCTGGTTGGCCTCAACCCGTACCGGTGCACTGGATGGCATTGAACAGTTGGTAGCAACAGTGGTAGTAGATATGCTTGCCAACGGCGAAACCCCACCAGAGGCCCTAGCGGAGAGAAATTTCAGTGGAAAACTGGTACTGCGCCTAACACCAGAGCAACATCGGCGTTTGGCGATCAATGCCATGGAGGAAGGTGTCAGCCTGAACCGCTATCTGTGTGCCCGGCTGGCAGGATAGCCACAGCGGTGCCAATAACTATCCTCCGGCATAGCCGGAGGTAATGAGATGGTCACCTCCACCCTGTGAGCGGTAAGCTAGCAGGGTGTTTTTCTTTCAGGAGAGGCCATCATGGATAACGTTGCTCTTATTGGTATCGATCTCGGTAAACATTCTTTCCACATTCATTGCCAGGATAAGTCAGGTAAGGCGCTTCTACGTAAGAAATTCACACGCACAAAACTAATGCAGTTTCTGGCGACGTGCTCGCCTTCGGTTGTTGTTATGGAAGCTTGTGCCGGTGCACACTTTATGGCACGCCATATCAGTGATTGTGGGCATGAAGCAAAACTTATCTCTCCGCAATTTGTGCGCCCTTTTGTTAAGAGCAATAAAAATGATTTTGCTGATGCAGAGGCGATATGTGAAGCCGCATCCCGACCATCAATGCGTTTTGTCCAGCCAAGAACAGAGGTTCAGCAGGCAATGCGAGCACTGCATAGGGTCAGAGAATCACTTATCAGAGACAAGGTGAAAACGACCAACCAGATCCACGGTTTTTTGCTGGAATTCGGTATCAGTCTGCCCATAGGCGATGCGGTAATTAAGCGCCTGTCCCTGGTGCTCGCAGAACACAAAATACCAGAATATCTGAGCCGTTTACTGATGAAATTACACGCTCACTATCTTTACCTTGTGGAGCAAATAACAGAATTGGAATCAGAATTAAACCAGTCAATCAAAGCTGATGCTGCTGCCCAACGCATCATGACAATACCAGGTGTTGGGCCGATTACGGCCAGTCTGCTCTCATCCCAACTCGGTGATGGCAAACAATTTTCATGCAGCAGGGATTTTGCGGCTTCCACAGGGCTTGTTCCCCGACAATACAGCACAGGAGGTAAATCGACTCTGCTGGGTATCAGCAAGCGGGGTGATAAAAATCTACGTCGTTTACTGGTTCAGTGTGCTCGATCGTTCATGATGCGGCTGGAACATCAGCAAAGCAGACTGGCCGACTGGGTTAGAGGGCAACTCAGCAACAAGCATTCGAATGTTGTCGCTTGTGCTCTGGCAAACAAGCTGGCCCGAATAGCATGGGCTATCACGACTAATCACAATGAATATCAGGCCTGATGTATGCGGTTCTGAATCAATAGACTGATTATTAAGTAGTTAAACAGTAGTTACCCATCCGGTTTTGCGAAGACTTATTATTGATGACATGAACGGCGTATCGGCCTGATGAGAAACCTTATATGAAAAATGGCTCACCGAAGCCGAGGAGGTTTTCAGGTTCACCAGGCGCAGAACTCATCGTGGCGCGGGCATCCTTATCCTTGCCCACATAGACGCCGGATAGATTTAAGCAAGCCCACCATTAATCAAAAATCAGTGTTGCAAAAATGGGGGTGACCATAGATTTTTCGTATGCGCCTATAAGGCTCTCTTACCTGCCGCGCCCTAACAGGCGCATTTACTACCTCACACTTGCATAACTTCTGTTACTTACTGCCCGTAAACGGGCTGCATCAATGTAAGGGCGGCACTATTTACCCTCACATCGTTCCATACACATATCTTCCTTAGCGCATATTACCGTTACCTTTCCCCTTATCACCCCCAAAACGTTGAGCAAGGTGTTGGCACTTTTGTCATCCATCGGGTATCCGCTAAGCCTTTCTCCTCCCCTATCAGGAGGTTATCTATTTCCGGGGATGCTTTGTTGCCGCCTGGCCACAAGGGTTACTGACCATTAAAAGATCCGACTCAAAGCTGAAAGCTTTACGGAACCCCCAGCCTAGCTGGGGGTTTTCTGTGCACAATAAGGGCCGAGCATGCTCGGCCTTTTGCTAGAGGGTGTCACCCCAAGCGCTGCTTCGCATCGCTAATCGCGCTGGCGACCTGTTGTGGAGCAACACCGCCCTTGGCTGCTCGTTTGTCCAGGCAAGATTGCAGTGCCAGAACGGGGTACACATCGCTGCCAATCACCGAACTGAACTTCTGTAGGTCTGCCAATGGTAGGTCTTCCAGCGGCTTGCCCTGGCGAATAGCTTCAACCACCGCTTCGCCGACAATATGATGCGCTTCGCGGAACGGTACACCTTTGGCAACCAGATAATCGGCCAGTTCAGTGGAATTGGCATAACCCTGTTGCGCTGCTTCCTGGCAACGCGGGCGTTTTACCTGAATACCATCCAGCACCAACGCCGCCATCTGCAAGCAATCCATCCAGGTGTCTAACGCATCGAACAACCCTTCTTTATCTTCCTGCATGTCTTTGTTGTAAGCCAGCGGCAACCCTTTCAAGGTCATCATCATGCCAGTTAACGCCCCCTGCACACGCCCGCATTTACCACGAATCAGCTCCAGCGCATCCGGGTTTTTCTTTTGTGGCATCAGGGATGAACCCGAAGTCACGCGATCCGAAAGCTCAACAAACGCCGCTTCGCCGCTGTTGAAGAAGATCAGGTCTTCAGCAAAGCGTGACAGATGCACCATACTGATAGCCGCATTGGATAACAGCTCCAACACGTGATCGCGGTCAGATACGCTGTCTAGGCTGTTACGGGTTGCAGACGCAAAACCCAACCAACCGGCCAGTTGCTCGCGATCAATCGGATAGGCTGTACCCGCCAACGCTCCACAGCCCAGTGGGCTGACATCAAGGCGCTTTAAGGTATCCTGCAAGCGGCTTTCATCACGAGCCAGCATCTCCACATAAGCCAGGCACCAGTGTGCGAACGTCACCGGCTGCGCGCGCTGCAAGTGGGTGTAGCCCGGCATCACCGCGTCCTGATTGGCTTCTGCGGTTTCTACCAGTGCTTGTTGTAGCTGGATGATAGCCTGATGTAACTCGCCAACCTGCTGTTTACACCACAGTTTGAGATCGGTGGCAACCTGATCGTTACGGCTACGGCCAGTATGCAGCTTTTTGCCCAGATCGCCGACTTTGTCGATCAGCTTCTGCTCCACCCAACTGTGAATGTCTTCCGCGTCGCTGTTGACGATCCCTTGCGGATCGGCCTGCACTTCTGCCAGCAACGCATTCAGCGCCTGCTCAAGTTGCTGCTGCTCCATCGCCGTTAACACGTTAACGGTCACCAGCGCCTTTGACCAAGCAACAGAGCCAATAATATCCTGCTCCGCCAGGCGATAATCGAAACGCAGAGAATCGTTTAATTGTTTGAACCGCTGATCTGCCGCCTGACTGAAACGTCCGCCCCAAAGTGCCATAATTTTGCTCCTGAAACCTATGCGAAAGGGCGCAGCATGCTGCGCCCCTACAAAGTAACGCTAAATCAAATTTACTTTTTCTTCTCGTTCAATGCACGAATACGGGAAGAGAGCGAGAACAAGCGGATAAAACCGCCCGCATGGCTGTGATCGTAAACATCGTCTTCACCGAAGGTCGCAAACTCTTCGGAGTACAGGCTATTGGCCGATTTTTTCTGAATCGCTGTCACTTGGCCTTTATACAGTCGCAGTACCACTTCACCATTCACTTCTTCTGCCAACGCTTGAGCCGAAGCCTGAATGGAACGACGCAATGGCGCGAACCAGCGGCCATCGTACACGACATAAGACATCTCCAGGCCCAATTGCTCACGCCATTTGAAGCTGTCGCGATCCAGAACCAGTTGCTCAATACCACGCAGCGCAGCCACCATAATAGTGCCGCCTGGGGTTTCGTAACAACCACGGGATTTGATGCCTACCAGGCGGTTTTCCACGATGTCGATACGGCCAACGCCATGTTTGGCACCCAGCACGTTCAGGGTTTCCAGGCATTTGTATGGGCTCATCGCTTCACCGTTCACCGCCACCACACAGCCTTTCGCGACGGTAACCGTCACTTGCTCAGGCTGATCAGGTGCTTCTTGTGGATCAACCGTCCATACCCAGCAGTCTTTGTTCGCTGCATTCCACGGGCTTTCCAGCACGCCGCCTTCGGTAGAAATATGCCAGGCGTTTTCATCACGGCTATAGATTTTTTCCAGCGACGCAGTGGTCGGAATATTACGTTCTTTCAGATAATCCAGCAGCGCTTCACGGGAACGCAGGTTCCATTCACGCCATGGCGCAACCACTTTCAGATGCGGAGCCAACGCGGTATAGGTGGTTTCGAAACGCACCTGATCGTTACCTTTACCGGTTGCACCATGACACAGCGCGTCTGCACCCACTTTCAGCGCCAACTCAACCTGCGCTTTGGCGATGATCGGGCGCGCCATTGAGGTGCCCAGCAGATAGCTACCTTCATACAACGCACCGGTTTGCAGCACCGGATAAACATAGTCACGAATAAACTCTTCACGCAAATCAACTACATGACACTCAGAGGCACCGGATTGCAGAGCTTTCTGCTCTACACCCTCCAGATCGCCGCGCTCCTGGCCGATGTCTGCCACGAAAGCCACTACTTCACAGCCACCGTAGTTTTCTTTCAGCCAAGGAATGATGGCCGAAGTATCCAAACCGCCAGAGTACGCCAATACGATTTTCTTGATGCCTTTGTTTTGCATTGTATTATTCCTTTTTAATTCTAAATTTAAGCGAGGATCCGGGTGCCAATCGACACACCATTAAACAGAGCAGGGAGCTTTTCGGCATTACGCCAGCTAGCGATATCTACCGGGCGGCCAAGAGTACGCGCCGCATCCAGTGCCGCATTCACCTTCACTACCATACCATCAGTAATGATGCCCTGAGCAATCAGTTGTTCTGCTTTTTGCGCCGTCATTTCTGCGATGCGCTGCCCTTTACCATCAAGAATGCCACTGACATCCGACAGCAGGATCAAATCTGCGCCCAAGGTCGCTGCCAGCGCCGTGGCTGCCTGATCGGCATTCACATTCATCAGTTGGCCTTCGGCGGTGATGCCAATGGAACTGACCACCGGCAGGTAACCCGCCCCCAACAACGTATTGAGCAGTGCAGGCGAACCGGGTTGCGCATTACCAACGTGACCCAACGCCGGATCGAGCTGCGTGACCGCAACGCTGCCACCGTCGGCCAGACTCAACCCAACCGCACTGATTTTGTGTTTGACTGCCCACGCCAGCAGGGTTTTGTTGGCAGTACCGGCCAACGCACCGGTAATGATGTCAATCTGATCGGCGGGCGTTACGCGTAAGCCATTTTTCTTCACCACTGGCAAAGCAAGCTGTTTCATCAGCTCGTCTACCACACAACCCCCGCCGTGGACGATCACCAACGGCCGCTGGTACTCCTGGCGATAGCTATCCAGCGCAGTAAACAAGCGCTCCAGCGCTTCTTCACTGTCCAGTAACACGCCGCCTAACTTGATAATTAATGGGTTCATCGCTGTTCGCTCAAGGCTATACCCTTCATCTTTCAAGCCGTAGCGTTGTTGGCTGTCTTCTCTCACCCCAGTACTTACTTGTGTAAGCTCCTGAGGATTCGTTCAGTTGCCGCCTAGCTACAACTTGAAAGCTTTTGGGTAAATATTAAATTAATGACTGGGTTTCCGGGAACCCAAAACGAATATTCAAGCACTGCACCGCCTGAGCGGCTGCGCCTTTCAACAAATTATCTTCCGCCGCCACGGCAATCAGATGCTCCCCCTGCACGGCAAAACCGATATCACAGAAGGGCTGGCCCACCACCGCTTTCAACGCGGGTACACCCTTGCCATATAACCGTACCAACGGTTTATCGTCATAAGCCGCATGATAAGCCGCGGCCACATCCTGCGCAGTCACCCCCGGTTTCAGGCGGCAGGTGATGGTTTCCAGAATACCACGCGGGAAGTTACCCAAATGCGGTGTAAAAATAACCGGTATCCCCAAGTGCGCGGTAATTTCCGGCTGGTGGCGATGGTTGAACAGGCCATAGGGCTGCAAGCTGACTTCACAAAAACTGGTAGTGACGCTGGCTTTACGTCCGGCTCCACTCACACCGCTGACAGCGTTGATCACCGGCCATTGATCCAGATTGAGTAATTGTTTGTCAATCAACGGCTTCAACGCCAACTGGGCCGCCGTTGGGTAACAACCCGGCACGGCGATTAGCTGCGCCTCTTTAATTTTTTCGCTCTGCCATTCAGCCAGACCGTATACCGCTTTGGCCAGCCAGTCGGCGTACTGATGTTCAAAACCATAATATTGGCGGTAAAAAGCGCTATCTTGCACACGGAAAGCACCGGAAAGATCGAACACCACACAGCCTGCCGCCAGAAATTCTGGCGCAATGTCATGGCTGACCTCATGTGCAGTGGCGAGGAACACCACGTCGACCCCTTTTGCCGCTTCTGCCACGCTCACTAACGGTTGCAATGGCAGATCAACAATACCTTTTAACTGCAGATGCAGGTCAGAAAGCAATTTTCCTGCATCTGCACTTTGCGCTGAAACCGCTAAAGCGGTTATGTTCATGTGTGGGTGGCGATTCAGATAAGCCGTGAGCTCCGCTCCGGCGTAACCGCTGGCTCCAACAATCAGCGTATTCAACATGTGACCTTTCACCTTTTTATCATACAGTAGAGGCACTGGTGCCCCGATTTCAGGGCTTGATCGCGTTGTGGCGCCGTTCACCCATGAGGTTGAGCGTTGATGTTTTATCAACATCTGGGTATCCAGTTCCCTTACGCTCCAGTTTATTGGATTTTTATTCATAAAAAATGCATGAATATTGATACTATCCTAACCAAAGGCTGTCAACAGTGAAGATGAAATTACCTCCATTTATTGAGCTGTACCGGGCGTTGATCGCTACCCCGTCGATCAGTGCCACTGATGGTGCCCTCGATCAGAGTAATGAAGCATTAATCAACTTGCTGGCTGGCTGGTTCAGCGATTTGGGGTTCCGTGTCGATGTGCAACCGGTACCGGGCACGCGCAGCAAATTCAATTTGCTGGCCAGCATTGGCACAGGCAGCGGTGGCCTGTTGCTGGCAGGCCACACCGACACTGTGCCTTATGATCAAGGCCGTTGGACGCGCGATCCTTTCACGTTAACCGAGCACGACAACAAACTGTACGGGTTAGGCACCGCCGACATGAAAGGCTTTTTCGCCTTTATTCTGGATGCGGTACGTGACCTTGATGCCGCCAAGCTAACCAAGCCGCTGTACATTCTCGCCACCGCAGATGAAGAAACGACCATGGCTGGCGCACGTTATTTCGCCGCTTCCACCACAATCCGCCCGGACTTTGCCATTATTGGCGAACCCACCTCATTGCAGCCAGTGCGTGCGCATAAAGGCCACCTCTCCAACGCCATCCGCATCGTTGGCCAATCAGGCCATTCGAGCGATCCGGCGCGCGGCGTTAACGCTATTGATCTGATGCATGAATCCATCGGGCATTTGATGGAACTGCGCAAAACACTGCAAGAGCGTTATAACAATCCAGCGTTCGCTGTGCCTTACCCCACCATGAACTTCGGTCATATCAGCGGGGGCGATGCGGCCAACCGAATCTGTGCCTGCTGTGAGTTACATATGGACATCCGCCCACTACCGGGCATGACGCTGGATAACATCAACGAACTGTTGCACGACGCGCTGGCCCCGGTCAGCCAGCGTTGGCCTGGGCGTTTATCAATTGATGAACTGCATCCGCCGATCCCGGGTTACGAATGCCCGACCGACCACCATATGGTAGCGGTGATCGAAAAACTGCTGGGATCGCGTACTGAAGTGGTCAACTACTGTACCGAAGCGCCATTCGTACAGGAAGTGTGCCCGACGTTAGTGCTGGGACCCGGTTCGATCAACCAGGCACATCAACCGGATGAATATATCGACACCGCGTTCATCGAACCCACGCGCAAATTGTTGGGGCAGTTAGTTGACCACTTTTGTCAATCAATCAGCCCTGATTAAAGATGATTTCCGGCCACAACCTCGCTGGTTGTGGTTGGAAAACAGCGGTCATAAGGGCCATTCTTCCCTTTTAAGGCGCCGGTAATTAAGTGGATAAGCCAAACTGATAACCCGCCGTTCGTAATTAAATTTCAAAAAATGCGCTGATTTTGATGTTTTTTTGCTAAAAATAGTGTCAATTGACGATTGGGCAGGAACGTGGCTAGATAAAACAGGGTGGTCTTTACCTGACACGTGAAATTTACTTACAAAATGAAAATCAGGTACCCACAAACCTCAAATTGTTGTTAGTGGTATGGCAATTTGAAGCAATGGGGTATACAGAGAACTGGGCCAGGGGTTATATGAACGAACAATATTCGGCAATGCGCAGTAATGTCAGTATGCTCGGCAAATTGCTCGGCGACACCATCAAAGAAGCACTGGGCGAGCACATTCTTGATCGCGTTGAAACTATTCGTAAGCTTTCCAAATCTTCACGTGCCGGTAATGAAGCACACCGTCAAGAATTGTTATCGACGCTACAGAACCTGTCTAACGACGAGTTGCTGCCGGTCGCACGCGCCTTCAGCCAATTCCTTAATCTGACCAACGTAGCTGAACAATATCACAGCATTTCGCCAAACGGCGAGGCGGCAAGCAACCCAGAAGCGTTGGCCCAGCTGTTTACCCGGCTGAAAGACCAGAAGCTCAACAACAAAGAACTCCAGAATGCGGTAGATGAGCTCTCTATTGAGCTGGTGCTGACAGCACATCCGACGGAAATCACCCGCCGCACGTTGATCCATAAATTGGTTGAGGTGAATACCTGCCTCAGCCAGCTCGATCACAACGATCTGGCTGACTATGAGCGCAATAAAATCATGCGCCGCCTGCGCCAGTTAGTGGCGCAATCCTGGCACACCGACGAAATCCGCAAATACCGGCCATCGCCTGTTGATGAAGCCAAATGGGGCTTTGCCGTAGTGGAAAACAGCCTGTGGGAAGGCGTGCCCGCATTCCTGCGCGAATTTAACGAACAGCTGGAAAACTCCATTGATTACCGCCTGCCGGTAGAAGCGGTGCCTGTGCGTTTCACCTCCTGGATGGGCGGTGACCGCGACGGTAACCCGAACGTCACGGCAGAAATCACCCGTCATGTCCTGTTGCTGAGCCGCTGGAAAGCCTGTGATCTGTTCACTCGCGATATACAGGTGCTGGTTTCCGAACTATCGATGTCCGAATGTACCCCGGAACTGCGTGAACTTGCCGGTGGCGATAGCGTGCAGGAACCCTACCGCGAACTGATGAAACGCCTGCGCAGCCAATTGATGAGCACCCAAGCTTACCTGGAAGGGCGGCTGAAAGGTGAACGCGTTTTACGCCCACAGGATCTGCTGGTTAATAACGAGCAATTGTGGGAACCGCTGTATGCCTGTTATCAATCGCTGATAACCTGTGGCATGGGGATTATCGCTAACGGCCAGTTGCTGGATACGCTGCGCCGCGTGCGCTGTTTCGGCGTGCCGCTGGTACGTATTGACGTTCGCCAGGAAAGCACCCGCCATACCGAAGCCATCGCCGAACTAACCCGCTATTTGGGGCTGGGTGATTATGAAAGCTGGTCTGAAGCCGATAAACAGGCCTTCCTGATCCGCGAACTGAACTCCAAACGCCCACTGGTTCCCCTGAACTGGAAGCCAAGCGACGAGACTCAGGAAGTGCTGGAAACCTGCCGTGTGATCGCAGAAGCGCCACAGGGTTCCATTGCCGCCTATGTGATTTCTATGGCACGCACTCCATCCGACGTACTGGCGGTACATCTGCTGCTGAAAGAGGCCGGTTGCCCATTCGCGCTGCCCGTGGCACCGCTGTTCGAAACCCTTGATGACTTGAACAATGCCGATGATGTGATGACCCAATTGCTGAATATCGACTGGTATCGCGGCTTTATTCAGGGCAAACAGATGGTAATGATCGGCTATTCTGACTCAGCGAAAGACGCTGGTGTGATGGCGGCTTCCTGGGCGCAGTACCGGGCGCAGGACGCGCTGATCAAGACCTGTGAAAAAGCCGGCGTAGCGCTGACATTGTTCCATGGCCGTGGCGGTTCAATTGGCCGTGGTGGCGCACCGGCCCATGCGGCTCTGCTGTCACAGCCACCGGGCAGCCTGAAAGGTGGCCTGCGTGTCACCGAACAGGGCGAGATGATCCGTTTCAAGTTTGGCCTGCCAGAAGTCACCATCAGCAGCCTGGCACTGTACGCTGGGGCGGTTTTGGAGGCCAATCTGTTGCCTCCGCCTGAACCGAAAAAAGAATGGCGCTCGCTAATGGATGAATTGTCTGAAACCTCATGCAAAATGTATCGCGGCTACGTGCGTGAAAACCCGGACTTTGTGCCTTATTTCCGCGCGGCAACCCCGGAACAGGAGCTAGGTAAGCTGCCATTGG
This sequence comes from Chania multitudinisentens RB-25, assembly GCF_000520015.2. Classification (GTDB taxonomy): domain Bacteria; phylum Pseudomonadota; class Gammaproteobacteria; order Enterobacterales; family Enterobacteriaceae; genus Chania; species Chania multitudinisentens. Next base: position 1,098,459 of record NZ_CP007044.2, on the reverse strand, counting down.
GTTCACGCCCGGCCAAGCGTCGCCCGAATGGTGGCGTAGAAAGCCTGCGAGCCATTCCGTGGATCTTCGCCTGGACGCAAAACCGCCTGATGCTCCCAGCTTGGCTGGGTGCCGGTGCGGGCTTGCAGGAAGCGGTGAAAGCGGGCAAACAAGAACAGTTGGGAGCCATGTGCCGTGACTGGCCGTTCTTTTCCACCCGCATCGCGATGTTGGAGATGGTGTTCTCCAAAACCGACCTGTGGCTGGCAGAATATTACGATCAGCGGCTGGTAGACAAATCGTTGTGGCCGTTAGGTAAGCAATTACGCGATCAGTTGGAAAGCGATATCAAGGTCGTGCTGGCCATCGCCAACGATGACAATCTGATGGAGGATTTACCGTGGATCGCCGAATCCATCGCGTTGCGTAACGTTTATACCGATCCGCTCAACGTTTTACAGGCCGAACTGTTGCACCGTTCACGCCAACAGGAACACCCGGATGCCCGTGTTGAACAAGCTCTGATGGTGACCATTGCCGGCGTCGCCGCCGGGATGCGCAATACCGGTTAGCGTTGAGTATGCCCTTCCAGCCCCGCCGTTTCCACGGCGGGGCTTTCACATTTCAGATAAACTGACGGGATAATAAATACCAGCCATTAGCTTTTATGCACATTTCGCCAATGTGCTACGGGCTAAACTCAGAAGGATTACGCCAGTGCCAGCGTACCGCCCGCAGGAGGATGTCGCGGGTGCAGCATCGGGCTTTGAATATGTTCATGCAGAGCACCATGTCAGAAAAGACTATCAGCAGACTGCGATTTACAACAGGGCCATTTTTATTGAATCAGCTATATTCTTCTTAAGAAGTAAGAGAGTGACATTAATTTATACAGAAAGGTAAAGTTAAATCATCACAATCGAAAATTAAATTAAAAATCCAAATTGCCAATGTAAGTATTTGCAATCACAGTAGTTAAATTATTCTTCTCTGATAATCTACTTTCACCCTGAGTTAATACAGAGAGTAAATATCACATGAATAAGTTAAAAACTATATCATCTGCAATTATTATTAGCCTCATCACATTTAATGCTTTTGCAGCAACCAGTGTTGACACTCAAACATCATATCGTCTGAATAAGGTAGGGGTGGTATCCGCAAGCGATGCTACAAGCTTAAATGAATTAGAGCTGATAGTAAAAGAGAAAGCAGAAAAGGCAGGTGCTGACTTCTACCGCATCAAGTCTATTCAAGGGAACAATAAACTACACGGCATAGCAGATATTTATCGTTAATACTCAGCAAATTTGAGAAACTCATCATGAGGCTAATAATTTTCTAAGCATAGTTTTTATTTAGCCTCATTAACAACTTTAATCTGAGGTAAAAGAATGCATTTAAAAATTATGCATTATTTAATTTCCCACCAAAAATCAAAAACTATCCCTCTCTTCCTATTCCGTATTTCTATCGGGGCATTCTTTTTTTCTTCCGGCTTTGGAAAACTATTCATTCCTAAAAACCAGATGGTCATGCTCGAAACCATGATTCATGCGGGAATTCCATATCCCAATATTATGGCCGTCGTTGTCGCCGGTTTAGAAACTTTCGGTGGTTTCTTGTTGATACTGGGCTTCTTCTCCCGCTTCTTCAGCCTCATCCTGTTTACCATCAGCCTGACGGCGTTGCTCACCGTAGGCTTGGGTCAAATTCCCCCAGGGTTAAACTTCCTTGGTTGGTATAGTTGGCTATTCTACCTGCCAGAAACCCTTTATATGTTAATACTGGCATCATTGATGATTGAAGGCGGAGGAAAGTTCAGTCTTGATTCCATCATCAGTAACAAGCTGAGCCAGCCAATTTCCGCGACCACCCCATTAAAATCCGAGCAGCCTGAAAATTGCTGAAATAGCGGCCGCTGGCATAAGACAGCCGGGATTATACAACAAGAAATATTTCAATTTACTCGATGTATAATCTCGGCTTTTAACAATGATGTTAAAGAGGGGTTTCTCTCTCACATCCGGCTAAATTACCGCAGGCCGTACTCCTAAGGTGTGGCAGATGGCATAACTCATTTCCGCACGATTCAGCGTATAGAAATGGAAATCCTTCACCCCTTCACGGCTGAGGATCTTCACCATATCCATCGCGATATTGGCCCCCACCATTTTGCGGGTTTCTGGGTCATCATCCAGCCCGGCAAACATGCTGTTCATCCAGCTTGGCACCCGCACGTTAGTCATGGTGGCAAAACGTTGTAGTTGCTTAAAGTTGGAGACTGGCAGGATACCCGGCACAATTTCCACATCAATGCCAGCTGCGACACAGCGATCGCGGAAACGCAGATAACTTTCCACATCAAAGAAAAACTGGGTGATCGCACGGTTAGCGCCGGCATCAATTTTGCGCTTCAGGTTGATCAAATCGGCCTGTGCGCTTTTCGCTTCCGGGTGGACTTCAGGATAAGCCGCTACAGAAATATCAAAATCACCGACATCTTTCAGCAAGGTAACCAAATCGGCGGCATACATTTCTGGCTTGCCGCCATCCGGTGGCAAATCACCACGCAGAGCAACAATATGACGAATACCGCTGTTCCAGTAATCACTCGCAATATCACGCAACTGTGCTGGGCTGGCATCAATACAGGTCAGGTGCGGAGCCGCATCCAGACCGGTACGCTCTTTAATCCCTTTGATGATGCTGTGGGTACGATCGCGCTCACCAGAATTGGCCCCGTAAGTAACAGAGACAAATTTGGGTTTGAGGCTGCTTAGACGATCAATCGACTGCCACAGGGTATCTTCCATTTCGCGGGTACGCGGCGGGAAAAACTCGAACGACACATTAATCTGGCCGCTTAACTCCGCCAGATTCTGATTCAGCGCTTCCCGCTGGTTTGCGTGAAAAAAACTCATACCCTGTCCGCCTCTTATCGATCACTATTTATACCCGTCATACTTCAAGTTACATCTGCGTTGGCTTTGTTACTCGGCCCATCCGTCTTCGGGGCCGCTGCAAGCAGCGTTCTTACAACTCGAATTATTTTGGGTATAGTTTCATTTTAGTAAGCGTCTATACGTTTAGACGTCTAGATAGAAAATGCCGCATGTGGCCTAAAGAGTCAATAGGAAAGTGAAGGTAATACGATGAGTAATCCTCACATAACATGAGAGAATTTCATGCTAGTGCTGGCAGGAGATAAAAACCGGGCGCAATCCGCTGCGCCCGTTGAGGATTAAAGCAACTGTGCCAATCGGTTAAGGTCAGACTGAATCGCTCCGGCGGTCACATCGCGCCCCGCCCCTGGCCCACGGATCACCAGTGGATTATCACGATACCAGCGGCTTTCAATGGCAAACACGTTGTCGCACGGTAACAGCGAGGCTAATGGGTGCTCAGGGCGCACAGCCTCCACACCGACGCGTGCCTTACCGTTAGCATCAAAACGTGCTACATGGCGCAGCACCAGCCCCATTTCGCTGGCCGCTTCGAAACGTTGCAGCATTTGCTGGTTCAGCGCATCGCCATTTTCAAAGAACTGATCGATAGAACCTTGCTCAGCCCCTACAGGCACCAGAGACTCCACCCGCACCTGATTCGGTTCAATATCGTAGCCAGCTTCACGCGCCAGAATCACCAGCTTGCGCATCACATCCTGCCCAGAAAGATCCACACGCGGGTCCGGCTCCGTCAGACCTTGTTGCCAGGCCTGCTCCACCAGTTCGGTGAACGGCACAGTACCGTCAAACTGTAGAAACAGCCAAGACAGCGTGCCGGAGAAAATACCGCTGAGAGCCAAAATACTATCACCGCTGTCACGCAGATCGCGCACCGCATGGTTCACCGGCAAACCCGCGCCAACGGTGGCGTTATACAACCAATGGCGGCCAGTTTTGGCGAACGCATCACGAATCTGGCGGTAGTTATCACTGCACGAAGCCCCCGCTAATTTGTTGGCGCTGATGACATGGAAGCCGTAGCTGGCAAAATCCAGATATTGTTCCGCCAGATTTTCACTGGCGGTCACGTCAAGGACCACCAAATCGTCAAACGGATGAGCACGCATCCACAGAAACAGCGATTCCTCATCCAGTTCCTGGGCTTCCGCTTCAAAGAACGCCAGTGCACGGCTGGCATCCAGTCCGTCGTAATTCAACAGGCTGCGGCGGCTATCCACCACGCCTGCCAGCGTGAATTCAAAACCACTGCGTGCCGAGAGGTTTTTTTGTTCGCGAGCAAATAATTCCAACCAGCGTGAACCAATATTCCCTTTGCCAAGCAGCACCAGACCGATGCGTTTTTCTGCGCGGAACAGTGTTTGATGCAGCCCCTGAATCAACAAACTGGTTGGCCCTTGGCGCAGCACCGCCACCAGGCTGATATCATCTTCTGCCTGCCAGATGAACTCGACCGGCTGATCGTTCAACTGTTGGTAGAAACGGTGGCTGTGTAATGGATTCTTGCAAACTCCGGCTCCAACCAGCGCCACCAGCGCCAAGCCTTCCCGCAGTTGCAGTTCACCCGGTAACACCGCCTCTTGCAAAATACGCAACACGCTGCTCACTACTTCCGAGGTATAGCACAGTTGAATCAGGTTACGATCGGGGTGGACACCGACGGCCAGCGGTTTGATCTGCGCGCGTTTCAGCACCAAACCCAGCTCTTTTTGCGCCAGTTTAAAGTCATGCTGTGGGGCCACGCTGAACTCGATCAGGCAAACATCATCATGGCTAGTGACAATTTTAGCACCGGTGCCAGAAGCCAGCACACGTTCGATACGTGTCGACCCCTGTTCCGGTTGATAACTGCAACGCAGTTGCAGATCGATATCACTGCCAGAAACGGGTTGCAGCGTGCGGGTATGCAGTACCGGTGCCGCCAAGCGAGCCAGTTCACTGGCTTCATCCAGGCGCAATAACGGCAATAGGCAGGCATCTTTTACCTTACGCGGATCGGCACTATACACCCCGGCCACGTCACTCCAGATAGTGACACGCGCCACACCGGCCAATGCCCCAATCTGCGTGGCGGAGTAATCGCTGCCATTACGCCCCAACAGCACGGTTTCACCAGCGTCGTTACGTGAAATAAAGCCCGTCACCACCAGGCGTTTGCCCGGATGCTGCACCAGCAGTTGCTGCAACAAAGGGTAAGAACGGCCTTCGTCTACCTGTGGCTGCGCCGCACGTTCAGCACGCAGAAAATCGCGCGCATCCAACCATGCAGCCTGCATATCCAATTGGTTCAGCACCGCCGCCATCAGGCGTGCCGACCAGATTTCACCGTGGCCAACCACTTCGGCATACACCACATCATCGATCTTACCGTCCAGCAATACCGCCAGGCGCTCAAGATCGCGGATGAATTCAGCAATCAGCGGTTCAGCGGTTTCCGGCGGCAGCAATCCACCAATCAACTCGCTGTGATAACGGCGCAGCGTTTGCTGCACCTGATAGGCAGAAAGACGATCGCTCTGGCTCAACTTTAGCCAGTTAATCAATTGGTTAGTGGTAGCACCCGCCGCTGAAACCACCATCATATCACCCGGCTGGCCGTATTCGGCCATAATTCCAGCCACCCGTAGATAACACTTCACATCAGCCAGGCTACTGCCACCAAATTTGTGCAGTTGACGCCCACTCACCGCCCCTGCTACCGCAATTGCATTCATGCTTACCTCGTTGCCGCCGCCTGGAAGGCTTGTTCCAGATCGGCAATCAAATCATCACTGTCTTCAATACCCACAGAAATACGCAGCAGGCTTTCAGAAATACCCGCTGCGACACGTGCTTCTGGTGCCATACCGGCATGAGTCATGGTCGCGGCATGTGAGATCAGGCTTTCTACACCACCCAATGATTCCGCCAATGTGAACAGCTCCAGAGCCGAGAGAAAACGGCGTAATAACGCTTCGTCACCATCCAGTTCAAAACTGAGCATGGCACCGAATCCACTCTGCTGACGGCGTGCGATTTCATGGCCTGGGTTTTCTGGCAGAGAAGGATGATACAACTTTTTGACCAGCGGTTGCTGTTGTAAATAACTGACAATGGCTCCGGCGTTGTGCTGTGCCGCCTTGATGCGTGGTGACAGAGTACGTATGCCACGCAATAGCAGGTAGCTGTCGAACGCGGCACCGGTAACACCAATATTATTAGCCCACCACGCCAGTTCTACGGCCAGTTCCTGATCTTTGGCAATCACCGCACCGGCGACCACATCAGAATGGCCATTGAGGTATTTGGTACAGGAATGTACAACCAGATCGGCTCCCAGCGCGAGCGGTTGCTGCAATGCCGGGCTAAGGAAGGTGTTATCCACTACCGTGAGCGCGCCCGCTTCATGTGCTGCGTGACAGATTGCCGCAATATCCACGACACGCAACAACGGGTTGCTCGGGCTCTCAATCAGTACCAGTTTCGGTTTCTGCGCCAGCGCTTGTTGCAGCGCGGCTTCATTACTTTGGTCAACAAACAATACCCGATAGGCACCGCGCTTACTCAGGCTATCGAACAAGCGATAGCTACCACCATAACAGTCGTGCGGAGCCACCAGCAGATCGCCCGGTTTCAGCAACACAGTGGTTACCAGATGAATCGCAGACATACCACTGCCGGTCATCACCGCACCCGCTCCCCCTTCCAATTCCGCTAACGCACGCTGTACTACATCGCGCGTCGGGTTACCACGGCGTGAATAGTCATGGGCACGGGGCTGGTTGAAATCGGTGAAGTTATAGGTACTCGACAGATGGATCGGTGGGACGACGCAGCCATACTGTTCGTCATCATTCAGACCGCTACGCACGGCAATAGTGGCTTGTTTACGCGTCATAGGGTGGCTCGGCTCTCAGAAGTGGGTAAACGAAGCCTAAAGATTACCCTTAGCAAAAATAGACGTCAATACATCTGGACATCTAAACTTCTTTGCGTATAGATTGAGCTAAGAGCTAATACCCGCTAAAATTATAGCGGTTTGTTATGACGACAAGATGTTAACCCGCAATGCATAGGTTACACCTATTGATCAACAAGATTCAGTAACCTTTGTCGCGTAAAACTGACATTTATTTAGTGAGAACTGTGAAGTTCGGGCATAATTGACCGGTTTCTAGAATGTATACCCAAAATAATGCGAGTTGCTTGTAGGCGGCAAGCGAGTGAACCCTGGGAGCATAGCCGACTATGTGACTAGGATGAACGAGAGTAGCCAACACCCAAGCAACTTGCAGTATGAAGGGTATAGTCATTTTTCTGACAAATTTTAAGGTATCCCATGGCTGAGTGGAACGGCGAGTATGTCAGCCCTTACGCTGAACACGGTAAAAAAAGCGAGCAAGTAAAAAAAATCACGGTATCCATTCCGCTGAAAGTTTTAAAGATTCTGACTGATGAGCGAACCCGTCGCCAGGTCAATAACCTGCGTCACGCAACCAACAGCGAATTACTGTGTGAAGCGTTCTTGCATGCTTTTACTGGCCAACCGTTGCCAAACGATGAAGACCTGCGCAAAGAGCGCAGCGATGAAATACCAGAAGCCGCGAAAGTGTTGATGCGTGAATTGGGTGTTGATCCTGATACCTGGGATTATTGATCCCCTTGCAGAAACGAAAAAGGCGCCGAAAGCGCCTTTTCCATCTGACAATAAGAAATCTTATTTCTTAGAGCCTGGCACACTGAAACGCTTGTTGAAGCGGTCAACGCGGCCACCGGTAGCAACATCACGCTGCTTGCCTGTGTAGAACGGGTGGCATTCGCCACAAACGTCCAGGTTCAGATCGTGGCCCACGGTAGAGCGGATTTTGATCACGTTACCGCAAGAGCAGTTAGCAGTAACTTCTTCGTATTTTGGGTGGATACCTTGTTGCATGGGAAACCTCAGTTAAGGCCGTGTCGCTATCCAGCCCTGTTCCGCCAGACACCACACGTGGTTGATAATCAACTTCGATATGGAATTATATCAAAGGCGGTAAATTATACAGAATTAAATGGGCCACGCAAACGGAACCGTACATTTATCCCCATCACACTTCCCATTGACTGCGTGCTGGTTTGATTACGGGCCGCAGCAACTTGAATTATTTAGGGTATAGCCGCCCGCAGTGTAAACTAACCAACACTTTTTCTATCTGGATCGCCACATGCCCGTTGTACAGGTCGCTTTACCGGTTCCCCTCGCCCGTACCTTTGATTATCTGCTGCCTGAAGGTTTGCAGCCGGTTACTGGTGCGCGCGTTTGCGTGCCCTGGGGAAAGCAACGGGCGATCGGTATTGTCACCGGTTGCAGCGCCACCAGCGAACTGCCACTGGAAAAACTGAAACCCATCGACAGCCTGCTGGACAACAACTCGCTGTTTTCCCCCAGCCTATGGCGCATTCTGCTGTGGGCCGTGGAATACTACCATTATCCCATTGGTGAAGTGCTGTTCCACGCGCTGCCGATCCTGCTGCGCCAGGGTAAACCGGCAGAAACCGCGCCACTGTGGCAATGGTTTGCCACCGAGCAGGGGCGCGCCACTCCACCGGAAAGCCTTAAACGAGCGCCCAAGCAACAGCAGGCGCTGGCGGCACTGCTGCAACGTCCGGTATATCGCCACCAGGTTAGCGAACTGGAACTGACCGACAGCGCCCTGCAAGCCTTGCGCGCCAAAGGATTAGCCGATCTCCAGGCTCAGGTTTTAGCAATGCAGGATTGGCGACCAAACTTTGCCGTCCTTGGTGAACGGCTGCGGCTCAATACCGAGCAGGCCACCGCGGTGGGTGCTATCCGCAGTGAAGACGAGCATTTCGCCGCTTGGCTGCTGGCAGGGGTGACGGGTTCCGGCAAAACCGAAGTTTATCTCAGCGTGTTGGAAAACATTCTGGCAACAGGCAAACAGGCACTGGTGCTGGTGCCGGAAATCGGCCTGACGCCACAAACCATTGCCCGCTTCCGTGAACGATTCAATGCGCCGGTTGAGGTACTGCATTCAGGCCTGAACGACAGCGAACGGCTGGCCGTTTGGCTGCGCGCACGCAGCGGTGAAGCAGCCATTGTCATCGGCACCCGTTCGGCGCTGTTCACTCCGTTTTTGCACCTTGGAGTGATCATCATTGATGAAGAACACGACAGTTCCTATAAACAGCAGGAAGGCTGGCGTTACCACGCTCGCGACCTGGCAGTGTTCCGTGCTCACACAGAAGATATTCCGATGGTGATGGGTTCTGCCACACCGGCGCTGGAAACGCTGCATAACGTACAATTGGGAAAATATCGTCAGCTTAAACTGAACCAGCGTGCGGGTAATGCCAAGCCCGCCAACCAGCACCTTATTGACTTGAAAGGATTGCCGCTGAAATTTGGGCTTTCTCAACCGCTGCTGAAAAGCATGCAACACCACTTAAACAACGGCAATCAGGTCATGCTGTTCCTTAACCGCCGTGGCTACGCACCTGCGCTATTGTGCCACGAATGCGGCTGGATCGCTGAATGCCAGCGCTGCGACCACTACTATACGATTCATCAGAATCACCGCCAGCTGCGTTGCCACCATTGCGATAGCCAGCGTCCGGTGCCACACCAGTGCCCGCAGTGCGGCTCAACGCACCTGGTTTCCGTTGGTGTCGGTACCGAGCAGTTGGAAAATGAACTGGCACCGTTATTCCCAACAACAGCCATTACGCGTATCGATCGCGATACCACCAGCCGCAAAGGCTCTTTGGAGCAACATCTGGCAGATATCCACCGTGGCGGCCCACGTATTCTGATTGGCACTCAAATGCTGGCAAAGGGCCACCATTTCCCCGATGTCACCTTGGTCGCACTGCTGGATGTCGATGGTGCCCTATTTTCTGCCGATTTCCGCTCTGCCGAGCGTTTTGCCCAACTGTATACCCAAGTTTCCGGGCGGGCCGGGCGAGCAGGCAAACAGGGTGAGGTGCTATTGCAAACCCATCATCCAGAACATCCGCTACTACAGATTCTGCTACAGCAAGGCTACGATGCCTTTGCCAAACAAACACTGGCAGAGCGCGACAGCGTATTTCTACCACCTTATACCAGCCACATCATCGTCCGTTCGGAAGATCACGATAATCAGCAGGCTCCGCTATTCCTGCAACAGCTACGCAACCTGCTGGAAGCCAGCCCGCTGAAAGACAACTCGTTGTGGGTCATGGGGCCAGTCCCCGCATTGCAATCAAAACGCGGCGGCCGTTTCCGCTGGCAGTTGTTATTGCAACATCCTTCCCGGCGTTTACTTCAACACTTGATGAAAACCACACTGCCGCTGATTAACACCCTGCCACAGGCACGAAAAGTGAAGTGGATGCTGGACATCGACCCTATCGACAGTTAAAACCGGAAAAATCTGATTTTAGGGCTATAAAAACAAACCGTTATCTTTGAAATTGCGAGCGAACGCGAAAAAACCTCTTCTCATCACACTTTTTATGAAAATTAGGTAACAAAAGCTGGGCGTAATCTGTTTAGAATGTTCTAACTGGTATTTCCATGTGAAAGCTTTAAACGTTGGCGCTAAAAATAACAACACCACCGCACGCCTGAATGTATGAGCAATCGTAGTTGTCGCGTTGGCACGGGCTAACGCAAGGAGAAAGGCGTTGGAACACAAGAAAGAATTATCCATGGCGACCATGAAAGACGTTGCCGAAATGGCCGGTGTTTCAACGGCAACCGTATCACGTGCGCTGATGAATCCAGAAAAGGTGTCAACGCCAACACGGCAGAAAGTGGAACAGGCCGTATTAGCCGTGGGCTACTCTCCCCATGCCCTGTCACGCAATATCAAACGCAATGAATCCCGTACTATCTTGGTGATCGTCCCCAATATCTGCGATCCATTTTTTGCCGACGTGATCCAAGGGATCGAGCAAACGGCAGCACAGCAGGGTTATCTGGTGTTGATCGGCGACTGTGCGCAGCAGAATCAGCAAGAGCGCACTTTCGTCAACCTGATTATCACCAAACAAATTGACGGTATGCTGCTGCTCGGTTCCAATCTGCCGTTTGATGCCAGTAAGGAAGAACAGCGCAACCTGCCACCTATGGTCATGGCTAACGAATTTGCACCGGAGTTGGAATTACCCACGGTTCACATCGACAACCTGACCGCTTCCTTCGAAGCCGTGCATTATCTGCACCAGCTTGGTCATAAGCAGATCGCCTGCGTAGCAGGGCCAGAACAGATGCCGCTCAGCCATTATCGGTTACAGGGGTACATACAGGCGCTACGCCGTAATGGTATTAGCGTCGAAAGCAGCTATATTACTCGGGGTGATTTTACCTACGAAGCGGGCGCTCAGGCGCTGATATCGCTGATGGCTCTGCCAAAACCCCCGACAGCCATTTTTTGTCACAGTGATGTTATGGCTATCGGTGTATTGTCTCAGGCCAAAAAGCTGGGTTTACGAGTACCGCAAGATCTCTCCATCGTTGGCTTTGACGATATCAAGCTGGCACAGTATTGTGATCCGCCATTAACCACCGTGGCCCAGCCCCGCTTCCAGATCGGGCAGCAAGCTATGCTATTGTTGCTGGAACAGTTACACGGGCAAACAGTGAACAGCGGTTCCCGGCTTTTAGACAGCGAATTGATTATCAGAGGCAGCACTGCGGCCCCGAAACGCTAGTCAAACATTTTTGGGTTAAGTAACATGGCGAACCCAAAGCCTATTAGACAGGTATGATTATTGCTGCCAACGAATGAATAATCAGGCAGGGTGATCAATCAAACAGCCTAGAGGATAGGCTTTAACCTCATCAGGACACAGCGGAATTATAGTGGCACAGAGAGACTATGTAAGCCGTGGGCGCTCAGGAGCAGCACGGCGTAAGACCACCAACCGTAAACGCAGTTCTCCGAAGGTATCCAAAACCGTGGTGGCGCTAGCCGTTGCTCTTCTGGTTGTCTTTATCGGTGGCCTCTATTTCATCACACACAACAAGCCGGATGATGCACCACTGCTGCCTACTCCCGGTACTCACCCGAGTAACGGCCTGCCGCCGAAGCCGGAAGAACGTTGGCGCTATATCAAAGAGCTGGAAAACCGCCAGATTGGCGTGCAATCACCCACTGAGCCCAGGGCCGGGGGCGAGATTAATATCAAAACCGATCTCACCGACGAACAGCGCCAGTTGCTGGAACAGATGCAGGCTGACATGCAGCAGCGCCCGACGCAGTTGTCTGAAGTACCTGCTAACGATCCGGCGCAGCTACGCAACAATGCTCGTCAACAGCAGATGCAACAGCAACAACCGCTGCAACAACAGGTTAGCCCGCCACGTAATCCGTTCAACAACGGTACACAGTCGGTACAACAGCAACCTCAGCAATCCGTACAGCAGCCGAAATCACAGGTGGTCACCCCACCCGTGCAAACACGAGTACCAGAACCGAAACCGCAGCCAAAACCAGAGATAAAACAGGAAACGGCCAAGCAGGAAACCAAACCTGAGCAAAAACAAAAATGGATGGTGCAATGCGGTTCGTTCCGTGCCACCGATCAGGCCGAATCAGTGCGCGCGCAGTTGGCATTTGAAGGCATTGAAAGCCGCATAACTTCAGGAGGCGGTTGGAACCGCGTGGTATTAGGCCCCTATAACAGCCGGGCTGCTGCCGACCAAACGCTGACACGCCTGAAAGGCTCCGGCATGTCAAGTTGCATTCCCCTTGCCGTTGGGGGTTGAAAAGCGCCAGCCCCTCCCCAACTATAATCTCAATATGCCTACCGCTTCTGTCCCTGCAGAAGCGGTAGGAACTTCTTTCCGTCTGCAACGAGGGTCTACTCGTGACAACAATTGTAAGCGTACGCCGCAACGGCCAGGTAGTGATCGGTGGCGATGGCCAGGCCACACTGGGCAATACGGTCATGAAAGGCAACGTCAAGAAAGTCCGTCGCCTGTATAACGATAAAGTGATTGCCGGTTTTGCCGGAGGTACGGCTGACGCTTTCACCCTGTTTGAACTGTTTGAGCGCAAGTTGGAGATGCATCAAGGACATTTGGTGAAAGCCGCCGTTGAGTTGGCAAAAGACTGGCGAACCGACCGCATGTTGCGCAAACTTGAAGCACTGCTGGCCGTCGCCGATGAAAACGCATCATTGATCATCACAGGTAACGGTGACGTTGTTCAGCCAGAAAATGATTTGATCGCGATCGGCTCCGGCGGCCCTTACGCCCAATCAGCTGCTCGTGCGTTGTTGGAAAATACCGAACTGAGCGCCCGCGAAATCGTTGAGAAATCCCTCAACATCGCCGGTGATATCTGTATTTACACCAACCATTTCCACACCATTGAAGCATTGCCTTCCAAAGCGTAAGGATCGAATACCATGTCTGAAATGACCCCGCGCGAGATTGTCAGCGAACTGGACAGCTACATCATTGGCCAGAACAAAGCCAAACGGGCTGTTGCCATTGCCCTGCGCAACCGCTGGCGCCGGATGCAGCTCAACGAGATGCTGCGTCACGAAGTCACCCCAAAAAATATTCTGATGATTGGCCCGACCGGCGTTGGTAAAACTGAAATCGCCCGCCGTCTGGCGAAGCTGGCCAATGCCCCCTTTATCAAAGTGGAAGCCACCAAGTTCACCGAAGTGGGCTACGTGGGGAAGGAAGTCGACTCCATCATCCGTGATCTCACCGACGCTGCGGTGAAAATGGTGCGCTTGCAGTCAATCGAAAAAAACCGTAACCGCGCCGAAGAAATGGCCGAAGAACGCATTCTTGATGTCTTGATCCCACCGGCTAAAAACAACTGGGGCCAGCCAGAAGAACAGCAGGAACCTTCTACTGCACGCCAGGCATTCCGCAAGAAACTGCGTGAAGGCCAGTTGGACGATAAAGAAATCGAAATCGATCTGGCCGCAGCACCGATGGGCGTAGAAATCATGGCTCCGCCTGGCATGGAAGAGATGACCAACCAGTTGCAATCCATGTTCCAAAACCTCGGCGGGCAAAAGCAGAAACCACGCAAACTGAAGATCAAAGAGGCCTTCAAACTGCTGGTGGAAGAAGAAGCCGCCAAACTGGTGAACCCGGAAGAGTTGAAAGAACAGGCCGTGGAAGCCGTTGAACAACACGGCATCGTGTTTATCGATGAAATCGATAAAATCTGTAAGCGTGGCGGCCAAAGTTCCGGCCCGGATGTTTCCCGCGAAGGTGTGCAGCGTGATCTGCTGCCGCTGGTAGAAGGCTGTACGGTGTCCACCAAGCACGGCATGGTGAAAACCGATCATATCCTGTTTATCGCTTCCGGTGCTTTCCAAACCGCCAGCCCTGCCGATCTGATCCCGGAATTACAGGGCCGTTTGCCGATCCGCGTTGAGCTGCAAGCACTGACCACGGAAGATTTCGAGCGCATTCTGACCGAACCCAGTGCCTCGCTGACCGAGCAGTATAAAGCGCTGATGGGAACCGAAGGCGTGACGATCAACTTCACCGCTGAGGGGATCCGCCGCATCGCCGAAGCCGCCTGGCAGGTTAACGAAAGCACCGAAAATATCGGAGCCCGCCGCCTGCATACCGTGCTGGAGCGCCTGATGGAAGATATTTCCTACGATGCGAGTGAAATTAACGGTCAATCCATTACAATTGACGCAGATTATGTGCGCAATCACCTGGATGAACTGGTCGCGGATGAAGATCTGAGCCGTTTTATCTTATAATAGCGCTATCACTGTCCTGTCGATCACTGAAGGCAGCCGCTAATAAAGCGGCCGCTTAAAAGACAAAGAGTCTGTATGGGAGGCATTGCCTCCCACATTTATTTCGAGCGGGCACCGCCTTTTGACTGACTGAAGCGAAATATGAGCTCATCAACTTCTACCACCACAGCCAAAGCCTGGCTGGAAAGTTTACGGCCGCGCACCCTACCGTTGGCATTTGCCTCCATCGTTGTGGGTTCCACTATCGCCTTCTGGCAAGGCAGTTTCAAATTGGATGTGGCACTGTTGGCATTGCTGACCGCTGGCCTGTTGCAGATCCTCTCCAATCTGGCCAATGACTACGGCGACGCGGTAAAAGGCAGTGATAAGGAAGACCGCATCGGCCCACTGCGCGGCATGCAGAAAGGGGTGATCACTCAGGCACAGATGAAACGGGCGTTGGTGCTGACGGTGATCCTGATTGCCATTTCCGGTTGCTGGTTGATTGCTGTCGCATGTGAGAAACCCAGTGACGTGGTGGGTTTTCTGGTGCTGGGCGGATTGGCAATTATCGCCGCCATTACCTACACCGTCGGTAATAAACCCTATGGCTACCTGGGCTTAGGGGATATTTCGGTTCTGGTGTTTTTTGGCTGGCTCAGCGTTGCAGGCTCACACTATCTGCAAACTCATACCTTCGATAGCATCGTCATGCTGCCAGCCACTGCCTGTGGCTTATTGGCAGCGGCAGTGCTCAACATCAATAACCTGCGCGATATCGAAAGCGATCGCGTCAACGGCAAAAACACTCTGGCAGTTCGCCTCGGGCCACAGAAAGCACGCTACTATCATGCCGCCTTGTTGATTGCCGCCGTGGTATGCTTCGCCTTGTTTACCCTGCTCAACCTGCACAGCCCGTGGGGTTGGCTGTTTGTGCTAGCCATACCACTACTGTTTCGCCACGGTGTACGCGTGCTGCACGATCCCACCGCCATTGGTATGCGTCCGTTGCTGGAACAGATGGTGAAGGCCGCCTTGCTGATTAACCTGTTGTTTGCCATCAGCATGATACTGAGTTAAAAACTGATGCTTTTGCCAACAAGGCGGATAAAGGGATATACTGATTATTCCAGCGGCAAACAGACGTAAAATCCTATGAAATACGATACTTCCGAGCTTTGCGATATCTATCAAGAAGAGGTCAACGTCGTTGAACCTCTATTCTCTAACTTTGGCGGGCGTACTTCATTTGGCGGGCAAATCACGACGGTGAAATGCTTCGAAGATAACGGCCTGTTATTCGAACTGCTTGAAGAGAATGGTCGTGGCCGCGTCTTGCTGATCGACGGGGGTGGCTCTGTCCGCCGTGCCTTGATCAACGCTGAACTGGCCCGCTTGGCAACCCAGAATGAATGGGAAGGTATCGTGGTCTACGGTGCAGTACGCCAGGTGGACGATCTGGAAGAGCTGGACATCGGTATTCAGGCCATGGCCGCGATCCCGGTGGGAGCCACCAGTGAAGGGATCGGCGAGAGTGATATCCGCGTCAACTTCGGCGGTGTTACCTTCTTTTCCGGCGATCACCTCTATGCCGATAATACCGGTATCATTCTTTCCGAAGATCCTCTTGATATCGAGTAACCGCAGAATATGACAAAGGGCGCCGGGGCGCCCTTTTCGATCCTGGTTTCTGGATAAGCTTAAACTTCTTCCATTTTACCCAGCAGTGCGCGCAGGCGATCTTGCCATGCATGCTGCTCTTCTTTCAGGTGCTGATTCTCACGCACCAGCGCTTCGTGGTTACCCGCGGCATTATGAACTTCCTGAGACAGGGAGTGGTTCTTCTCTTTCAGTTCTTCAATTTCCATCTGCAACAACGTGATGGTATCAATCGCCTGCTGAACTTTTGCTTCCAGTTTTTCAAATACTTCAAATGACATTCTTCAGTCCCCCTCGTTATAGACAGGCGTATATCTATTTAGGCAGCGCCACAATTTCAGCGGCAGCTGCTGCGAATATGCATCGCGCCAAGTAACACACGCTTTTATACCCGATGGGTTTCAAATGGTGCTTTGAAAGACTAAAGGGTATAAAACACTTCCTTCAATGCAAACGATTGTAAGTAGCCTATCTCTTACTGTCTAGCTACATACCGGCTCAACACGCACTCTGTTGCAATATTCCTGCCATGGCTATCGGCAAAAACTGAAAGCCTCCGTTTATGGCACCCCAATTTGTTAACAAACGGGAAACCAACTACGGGCCATATCACGCTTCTACTGTGCATAAAAAACGCATAACAACGCGAACTCGCTCAATTATATGACGAGGCACACACATTTTGATTTCGCTATTTCTCGTTTATGTTCGTTAACGATAAATTCACACCACATTCTCAACAGGTAATGAGCAAGGCGAAAAAGCACAACCATTGCCAATCTCGTTTGTCGGTCATGGAAGAATTGCACAGGGAGGAGCACATCATTTAGGGCAGCCAATCACGCTGCAATATGAAAAGTGAAGAGTATAAACCTCTAATCGCCGTCTGTAGGACAATAACATTATGAGTCAAACCACCAGTCCGACCTTAAAAGGCCAGTGTATCGCGGAATTTCTCGGCACCGGCCTATTGATCTTCTTTGGCGTAGGCTGTGTTGCTGCGTTGAAACTGGCAGGTGCCAATCTCGGCCAGTGGGAAATCAGTATCATTTGGGGCCTGGGCGTCGCCATGGCTATCTATCTGACCGCAGCCATCTCCGGCGCACACTTGAATCCGGCTGTCACTCTCACTCTGTGGCTGTTCGCCTGCTTTGATGGACGCAAAGTACTCCCTTACATCGTTGCACAGCTTGTTGGTGCGTTTTGCGCCGCAGCATTGGTCTATGGATTGTATTACAACCTGTTTCTCGATTTCGAAACCACTCACCAGATGGTGCGTGGCAGCGATGAAAGCCTGGCGCTGGCCAGTATTTTCTCAACTTATCCCAATGCCCATATCTCTGTCGGCCAAGCCTTCCTGGTAGAAACCGTCATCACCGCCATTCTGATGTGCCTGATTTTGGCGCTGACTGACGACGGCAACGGCATTCCGCGTGGCCCGCTGGCACCATTACTGATTGGTATTCTGATTGCCGTTATCGGTGCCTCCATGGGACCATTGACCGGCTTCGCACTGAACCCGGCGCGCGACTTCGGCCCGAAACTGTTCGCTTATCTGGCGGGCTGGGGCAAAGTGGCCTTTACGGGGGCACGTGATATTCCCTACTTCCTGGTACCCATTCTGGGCCCCATCATTGGTGCGGGTCTAGGGGCTTTCGGTTACCGCGCTCTGATTGGCCGCCATCTGCCCTGCGACGTTTGCGCAGAGGAAGAGCAAACCGCTGCCAAACCAGAACAGCGTAAAGCATGATTGCTACAGGGCTATGCCCAGCAGATTGCAAGAAGCAATGTCAAAGACGACGGATCTAACGGTTAACAACAGGATTAAGCTCATGACAACAGAAAAATACATTGTCGCTCTCGATCAGGGAACAACCAGTTCACGTGCCGTAGTACTTGATCACGATGCTAACATTGTTGCGGTATCACAGCGTGAATTTACGCAAATCTACCCAAAACCCGGCTGGGTAGAACATGATCCAATGGAGATCTGGTCCTCACAGAGTTCCACGCTAGTCGAGGTGCTAGCCAAAGCCGATATCAGTTCTGATCAGATCGCCGGTATCGGTATTACCAACCAGCGCGAAACCACCATCGTCTGGGAAAAAGAGACCGGCAAGCCGATTTATAACGCCATCGTCTGGCAATGCCGCCGTACTGCGGAAATTTGCGAAAAACTCAAACGTGATGGATTGGAAGAATACATCCGTCACAACACTGGTTTGGTGGTTGATCCGTATTTCTCTGGTACCAAAGTCAAATGGATCCTCGATCACGTTGAAGGCGCCCGTGAACGCGCCAAACGCGGCGAGCTGCTGTTCGGTACCGTTGACACCTGGCTGGTATGGAAGATGACGCAAGGCCGGGTACACGTCACCGATTACACCAATGCCTCGCGCACCATGATGTTCAACATTCATGAGCTAGATTGGGATGAGCGGATGCTGGAAGTGCTGGATATCCCACGCGCCATGCTGCCGCAAGTACGCCCATCTTCTGAAGTGTACGGCCAGACCAACATCGGCGGTAAAGGTGGTACGCGTATTCCGATCGCCGGGATCGCCGGTGACCAGCAGGCAGCGCTGTATGGCCAGCTCTGCGTTCAACCAGGCATGGCGAAAAACACCTACGGTACGGGCTGTTTCTTGCTGATGAACACGGGTAGCCAAGCCGTGCGTTCCCGCCATGGCCTGCTCACCACTATCGCCTGCGGTCCGCGGGGTGAAGTGAATTATGCGCTGGAAGGCGCGGTGTTTATCGGTGGTGCTTCTATCCAATGGCTGCGCGATGAGTTGAAACTGATCAGCGATGCCGCCGACTCCGAATATTTTGCTACCAAGGTAAAAGACAGTAACGGCGTGTATGTAGTACCTGCCTTCACCGGCCTGGGCGCCCCCTACTGGGACCCATATGCCCGTGGTGCGATCTTTGGCCTGACGCGCGGCGTGAACAGTAACCACATTATTCGCGCTACGCTGGAATCCATCGCTTACCAGACTCGCGACGTGCTGGATGCCATGCAGGCCGATGCCAATACCCGTCTGCAATCGCTGCGTGTAGACGGTGGCGCGGTGGCTAACAACTTCCTGATGCAGTTTCAGTCCGACATCCTCGGCACCCGTGTTGAGCGTCCTGAAGTACGTGAAGTCACAGCGTTGGGAGCGGCCTATCTGGCAGGCTTGGCAATTGGCTACTGGAACGATCTGGATGAAGTAAAAAGCAAAGCCAGCATTGAGCGTGAATTCCGCCCAGGCATCGAAACCACCGAGCGTAATTACCGTTACAGCGGCTGGAAAAAAGCCGTGGCCCGAGCGCAAGCGTGGGAAGATCACGACTAAGTTTTACCAGCCGTTTTGTTTTGAGAAAGCGCTGCCTGCGGGTGGCGTTTTCTTTGTTCCGCTCTGGCCCCCTCGCCCTGTGATAAACTCTGTCTACCCTGCGTTTTTCAAGTTGCTGCGTTGTTGGCTGCCGCTGAAATCCTTCGGGTCTACCTTGTTCTTTCTCTCACTGACAGGTTTACCATGAAACGTGAATTAGCCATCGAATTTTCCCGCGTTACCGAAGCCGCCGCTCTGGCGGGTTACAAGTGGTTAGGCCGCGGCGACAAAAATGCTGCTGATGGTGCCGCCGTCAATGCCATGCGCATTATGCTCAATAAAGTGGATATCAATGGCCGTATTGTGATCGGTGAAGGCGAGATTGATGAAGCCCCAATGCTGTACATCGGTGAGCAAGTCGGGACTGGCCAGGGTGATGCCGTCGATATCGCTGTCGATCCCATCGAAGGTACCCGAATGACCGCCATGGGCCAATCCAACGCACTGGCAGTGCTGGCGGTGGGCGATCGTGGCACTTTCCTGCACGCGCCTGATATGTATATGGAGAAGCTGGTGGTTGGCCCACAGGCGCGTGGCGTTATCGACCTCAACCTGCCGCTGGCAGAAAACCTGCACAACATCGCGGTAAGTCTGGGAAAACCGCTGGCAGAACTGACGGTGATCACTCTGGCAAAACCGCGCCACGACGCGGTGATCGCCCAGATGCAGCAGCTTGGCGTGAAAGTATTCGCTATCCCTGACGGCGACGTCGCGGCCTCTATTCTGACCTGTATGCCGGACAGTGAAGTAGATGTGATGTACGGCATTGGCGGCGCACCGGAAGGTGTGGTGTCTGCCGCGGTGATCCGCGCCCTGGACGGCGATATGCAGGCCAGACTACTGCCACGCCATCAGGTAAAGGACGATAACGAAGAAAATCGCCGTATTGGTGAACAGGAATTGGCTCGTTGCAAAGAGATGGGCATCGAAGCGGGTAAGGTGCTGGTTTTGGATGAAATGGCACGCAACGATAACGTGATCTTTTCTGCGACCGGCATCACCAAAGGCGATCTGCTGGAAGGCATTACCCGCAAAGGCAACATGGCCACCACCGAAACTCTGCTGATCCGCGGTAAATCACGCACCATTCGCCGCATCCGCTCAACCCACTATTTGGATCGTAAAGACGCCGCACTGCACGAATTTCTTCTGTAAATGTCAAGGGCACCGCATGCTGTGCCCGCACTATTTTTTGTCAAACCGTATGTCATTGATGTTACATACGGTTGCATAATCAGCATCGGTGCCCTGGAAAAAATAGCTACCGATTTCGTAAATTAAACTGTACGAACTACTCGAAAGGGTTAAAGATAACCCTGTTGTAATAGTCCGGTTTTAGCATTTAATCGATAATCATTTTCATCAACTTGAAATAAAATACCATCATAGGGATTTGGTTTATGAAAACACCTGAGCTGATTTTATTGCAGTTAAAAACCTTGGGTCCTCACTCTGCCAAAATGCTGGCCGAACGGCTTGAGATCACGCCGATGGGTATCCGCCAACATCTACAATCTCTGGAAAAACGTGAGTTGGTTTGTTACGAGGAAACGCGCTCTAAGGTAGGCCGCCCAACGCGTTATTGGTCGCTCACTCAGCAGGGCCATGCCCAGTTTGCCGATGGCCATGCCCGGCTTTCGAAAGTTTTGCTGGAGTCAGCGCATGATTTGTTTGGGACTGAAGGTGTAGAAAAACTGATTCGTGCGCGAGAGGAAAAACTCTATCACCGCTATGCTGATGAGCTGGCGGAAGAAGCAGATCATCTCGGCCAGCTTGCCTGCCTGGTACGCCTGCGCCAGCAAGATGGCTATATGGCGGAACTACAGGAACATCCTCAAGGTATGTTACTGATAGAAAACCACTGCCCTATCAACGTGGCCGCCAATAGCTGTAGCACCTTATGTAACTCGGAATTACAGCTTTTCCATCGCCTGTTAGGCAATGATTACCGGATCGAGCGCACGGCGCATGCTATTTCCGGTTCACGACATTGTGCCTATTTGATTCGACCAAGGGAGCATTGAAAGTATGGCAGAGTGGGTTCATGGCAAAGTCACACGGATAGAATATTGGACGGACGGGCTATTCAGCCTCACTCTCCACGCCCCGATTGACCATTTCAGCGCCGGGCAGTTTGCCAAACTGGCGCTGGAAATCGACGGTGAACGCATTCAGCGTGCCTATTCTTATGTCAACGCCCCTAGCGATCCCAACCTGGAGTTCTATCTGGTCACCGTGCCGGAAGGCAAACTCAGCCCAAGGCTCAGCCAGTTACAGCCGGGTGCGGAAGTGATGATCACCAAAGAGGCCGCCGGTTTCTTTGTGCTGGAAGAGGTGCCGGATTGTGACACGCTGTGGATGCTGGCCACCGGAACCGCCATCGGCCCCTATTTGTCGATCCTGCAAGCAGGCAAAGATCTGGAGCGCTTCAATAATCTGGTGTTGGTGCATGCCGCACGCTTTGCAAACGATCTCAGCTACTTACCGCTGATGCAGCAACTGCAACAGCGTTATAACGGTAAATTACGCATTCAAACCGTGGTCAGCCGCGAAGAAGTGGCCGGATCGTTAACCGGCCGCGTCCCTGCGTTGATCGAGAATGGGCAGTTGGAAGCCGCCGTGGGTCTGCCACTCAATGCCGAAACCAGCCATGTCATGCTGTGTGGTAACCCGCAGATGGTGCGTGACACCCAGCAAACGCTGAAAGAACACCACCAGATGCGCAAGCATTTGCGCCGTAAACCCGGGCACATCACCAGTGAGCATTACTGGTAACTCAGCGGAACCTTACCGGCTCAGCCTCTGGGCCGAATCGGTTCTCCCCCGGCGTACCGACAAAAGCCCCAAGATCGAGGGCCATCATCACCAGAATCAGCGACGGGATAAAACGCCCGATCCCCCATTGCCAGATCGGTGCTAGCATCTGCCAATTTCCCGCCGCCAGCATCCATGCCAGGATCAGCAATAATCCCCACCAACCCGCTTTGTCGCGATCGTGCAAGCGTTTCACCAACACCGCCGCCGTTGGCCACAACAGTATTACAATAAAAAAAGCAATAGACTGGATCGCCACCAGTTTGTAATTGGCCAATGTAAAAGCCCCGGCCATCAGCCCCAGCCAGACCCCCATCCAAATCAGGAAATCACGCCGCCCGATGCGGCCTTTAAATGAAAAGCACCATTGCTGTAAAGTCATGACGTTATATGCCTTTGGCCTATTCTATGCTGACTCGCAGTGTAGCATAGGCCAACCGGGTTGAGATTCCTGCCCGGCACAAAGCGAACCATCGCCGCGTTTTTTGGTCAATAAACGATAATCACGCGGAATTTTTGACAATGCCCCCCGGTTATCGCTTTAATCGGAGTCACCCTTATTACCGATGCCGTCTATCATGCTGAGAAAAATCATTGCCGTTGCCTGCCTGTTAGCCGGTATCAACAGTGCCTGGGCCGATCCACCCGATGCCGTTGTCGGAGCCTCGCCGAACGCACCTTATCTGCTGGCCGGCGCGCCGACATTTGATCTCACGGTGGTGCAATTCCGCGAAAAATACAATCGCGCTAACCCGACATTACCCATCGGTGAATTCAGAACCATTGCCTCTAAAGAAGACGACTCTCCTCTGCTGACTCGAGCTGCCAGCAAACTTAACGAAAATCTGTATGCCTCTACAGCCTTGGAAAAAGGCACCGGTAAAATCAAAACGCTGCAAATGACCCATTTACCTTTGCAGGGGAATGAAGAAAAAACCGCACGTGCGATGTCAGTCAATTATATGGCCGCCCTGATGCGCCAATTCGACCCCGTGCTGACGGTGGAAGAAAGCATTATCAAGGTGAATGAACTGTTGGAAAAAGGCAAAGGTCAGCCCTTTTATCAATATCAAGTTGGCGCAATACGCTATGTGATCGCAGATAACGGTGATAAAGGCATAACTTTCGCAGTTGAACCGATTAAGCTGTCGCTATCTGAACCCTGACATCCCGGCAATTAATGACAAAAAGCAAAGCCTTTCCGCCTATTCATCTCTATACTGTCGGGCAGGTAAACTGCCTATCCGGCGGTGATATTTCAACTCTCACGTTCCCTTGTTGGAGGAAAACACATGCGTCATCCATTAGTGATGGGTAACTGGAAGCTTAACGGCAGTACTCATATGGTCAACGAGCTGATCGCTGGGCTACGTAAAGAATTGAGCAGCGTTGACGGCTGTGGCGTGGCTATCGCACCTCCAGTCATGTATCTGGATCAAGCCAAACACGCACTGGGCGGCAGCCGCATCGCTCTGGGTGCGCAAAACGTCGACGTTAACCTTGCTGGTGCCTTCACCGGTGAAGTCTCTGCCGACATGCTGAAAGACGTCGGTGCGCAATACATTATCATCGGCCATTCCGAGCGCCGTACCTACCACAAAGAAAGTGATGCCGCGATTGCGGCGAAATTTGCCGTGCTGAAAACCGCAGGGCTGATCCCTGTACTGTGCATCGGCGAAACCGAAGCGGAAAACGAAGCAGGTAAAACGGAAGAAGTGTGTGCACGCCAGCTTGATGCTGTGCTAAACACCCAGGGCGCAGAAGCGTTCAAAGGCACCGTCATCGCGTATGAGCCGGTATGGGCCATCGGAACCGGCAAATCAGCCACCCCAGCACAGGCACAAGCAGTACACAAATTTATCCGCGATCATATCGCCAAACACGATGCTGCCGTTGCCGCTGAAGTGATCATTCAGTACGGCGGTTCCGTAAACGACAAAAATGCCGCAGAGCTGTTTACACAACCAGATATCGACGGCGCATTGGTTGGCGGTGCCTCACTGAAAGCCGACGCTTTCGCCGTGATCGTCAAAGCTGCTGCCGCAGCGAAAAAAGCCTGATTTTTCTGGTCTGAAATAAAAAAACCCGAGCTTTCGGGTTTTTTTATTTTTATCTGCAATCAACTACCGTTTACTGATTTCGTCAAACACACCACCGGTAGCAAAATGTACCTTCTGTGCGTTAGTCCAGCCACCGAACGTCTCATCCACGGTGAACAACTTCAGTTTCGGAAACTGTTCGGCAAATTTGCCAGCAATAGCCTCATCACGCGGGCGGTAGTAATTCTCCGCGGCGATGGTCTGCCCTTCGGTGGAATACAGGTATTTCAGATAAGCATTGGCTACATCACGGGTTCCGCGCTTATCAACCACTTTGTCCACAACCGATACGGTCGGTTCGGCCAGGATTGACTCACTTGGAGTGATAATTTCAAATTTATCTTTACCCAGCTCTTTTTCCGCCAACAGCGCTTCATTTTCCCAAGCAATCAACACATCACCGATCCCACGCTCAACAAAGGTGTTGGTTGCCCCCCGAGCGCCGGAATCCAATACTTCGACGTTCTTGTACAAACTTTTGACAAACTCCTGCGCCTTGGCCTGATCGCCATTATTGTGATGCAGAGCATAGCCCCAAGCCGCCAGATAATTCCAACGAGCACCACCGGAGGTTTTCGGGTTTGGCGTAATTACCGACACACCGGGCTTCACCAAATCAGGCCAATCATGGATCTGCTTCGGATTATCTTTACGTACCAGAAACACAATGGTGGAAGTGTAAGGTGCTGAGTTATCCGGCAGGCGTTTGATCCAATCTTTCTCAATACGACCCCGCTCGGCAATGGCATCCACATCATAGGCCAGTGCCAGCGTAACTACATCGGCCTCAATGCCATTAATGACCGAAGTCGCCTGTTTGCCAGAACCACCGTGTGATTGGCGCACCGTAACGTTATCACCCGTCTGCTGCTGCCAATATTTACCAAAAGCGGTGTTGTATTGCTGATAGAACTCACGCGTTGGATCGTATGAAACGTTCAACAACTGAATATCTTTCGCCACGGCACCCGATGCCAGCAGCAGTAAACTCACACCTACACCCCATTTACGCATTGCACGCCCCCCAAAAATGGTTGTAACCTCAATCGGTTGTTCTACCATCAGAGCCTGCCAGAAATTTCCTCCGCAATTAAAGAATAAAAAATTTTTGGCTAGACCATTCTGGAATATAAAGCGCCAAGCATAAAAAAAAGCCTCACGTAAACGGAGGCTTGTTTGCAGCAAATAAATTGCGTATCAGTATAACTTTTTCGCCGTTTCCAGCCAGTCGATATTGAACGGACGCTTCATGTTTTCGATAGCATCAATGATGTCATGGTGCACCATCTTCTCGTTCTGAATACCCACACAGCGGCCACCATAGCCTTGCAGCAACAGTTCAATCGAGTATGCCCCCATACGGGAAGCCAGAATGCGATCATAAGCTACCGGTGAACCACCGCGCTGGATGTGGCCCAACACGGTCGCACGGGTTTCACGTTTGGTTTCGTGCTCAATATGGCGCGCCAGTTCATCGATATCACAAATGTGCTCGGTAATAGCCACAATGGCATGCTTTTTACCTTTGGCGATACCGGCTTGAATTTCGTTAACCAGATCGTCACGGCTGAATTCGATTTCCGGCAGCACGATGAACTCACAACCCCCCGCAATGGCCGCCGCCAACGTCAACTCACCGCAGTAACGGCCCATGACTTCAACGATGGAGATACGCTGGTGTGATGAAGAGGTGTCGCGCAGGCGGTCAATCGCTTCAACCACGGTTTCCAACGCAGTGAAGTAACCGATGGTGTAATCGGTACCCGCAACGTCATTATCAATGGTTCCCGGCAAGCCGATGCAAGGGAAACCTTCTTCAGTCAAGCGCTTCGCCCCCATGTAGGAACCATCGCCACCGATAACGACCAGCGCATCAATACCACGCTTTTTCAGGTTTTCAATCGCCTTGGCACGTACGTTTTCATCTCTGAATTCGGGGAAACGCGCAGACCCCAGAAAGGTGCCGCCGCGATTGATCATGTCAGACACGCTATAGCGGTCTAATTGCTCCATGCGATCTTCGTACAAACCAAGGTAGCCATCGTAAATACCAAAAACTTCCAGACCTTCTGTGAGTGCAGCACGCACAACGCCGCGAATGGCAGCGTTCATACCTGGCGCGTCCCCGCCACTCGTCAGTACACCGATTTTCTTGATCATGACTACCTCTGAACTTGTAGATGCAATTTCTTAAGAATTCTGTATTCGCCGATTGCCCTGGGATCTTCCCGATGACGGAAAACCAGCTTTACGGCTTTTATTGCTGGATATTATAACAAAAATACGTAGCTGAATTGATTCAGGTCACGCAATATCGAGGAAAAGTCTCGCATAACACACCGGGCTAACGCCGTATTTCCTTCAACTTTAACTTCTATACTCTAAATAATTCGCGTTGTATGCAGGCGGCAACCCCGAGAGTCGCCAGAAGCCTAGGCCAGATGTGACTGGTGCGAGCGGGCACAGCCAACACCCATACAACTTGAAGTATGACGAGTATACAACATTGACCTGAGTCACCTGATTATAGTTCCCAATGCCCCTGTCGGCCTACAGGCACAACAGAACAGGGATCTTGGTGAATAATCACATCCGCCCCTGGAAAGCGATGCAATAATGCCTGTTCAACCTGTTCGGCCAGAATATGCGCCTGCATCAGCGGCAGCGAATCCTCCATTTCCAGGTGCAGTTGGATGAAACGCGTCGGCCCAGACTGCCGGGTTCGCAAATCATGCGCGCCTTTCACGCCCGGCCAAGAAGATACCACGTCGATAATCGCTTGGCGCTCTTCATCTGGCAAAGCCCGATCCAGCAAAGATTGTACCGCCTCGTCCCCCATACGTAATGCGGTATAAAGAATATATACCCCGATACCCAAGGCAAATAGCGCATCCGCACGGTGAAATCCGTGCCAGCTTAGCCCAAGCGCCACCAGAATAGCACCGTTCATCAGGATATCTGACTGATAATGCAGCATATCTGCTCGTACTGCTTGGCTACGCGTTTTTCTTACCACCCAGCGCTGATAGGTGACCAGCAGCAGAGTGCTGATCAACGCGATGAACGTCACCGCAATACCAACACCAGGGGCACTAAGCGGTTGCGGTGAATACAGGTGCTGAAAACCGGTCAAGAACAAGAACAGCGCAGAACCGGAAATAAACATACTTTGTGCCAGTGCTGCCAACGATTCAGCCTTACCATGACCAAAAGTATGTTCCTCGTCCGCAGGTTGCAAGGAATAACGCACTACCAGCAGGTTGGTCAACGAAGCGGCAATGTCTACCAAGGAATCCACCAGCGCCGCCAATAAACTCACCGAACCAGTAAGATACCAAGCAATGATTTTAATCAGCAACAAAGCAGAAGCTGTCGCGGTGGCGGCTAAAGCCGCGGACTTCACCAGACGCGCATATTGCGGTTCCATAACAACACCCCGACGAAAACTCATGGCGTTAGTATAACGGAATGCCAGGCAAAACAAGCTCGCTATTAAGGCAGGGAATGCAAAGGGAATAATATCGCTGAACCAGTGCTCATTCAGATATTCATCGCGACGTCCGTTAAAACTCTCAATAAACCCGTTCTGTGTCGGCTTGCCCGGCTGGATTAGCCGCAGTCACGCCATGTTCAAAAACCCACCGCTCCAGAGCACGGCTGGTAAACTCAGGGCCGTGATCGGTTCTTATCGTCGCCGGATAACCACGAAACAGCGCAACCGTCCACCACTACCAATTTTGTGACTACTCAAGACCATCACAGACTGAAATGTGGACGGTAAAAACCGAGATTATCGCGTAACTCATTGAAAAAAAGCTCCGCATTGCGGAGTTTTCACATTAGGCAGCACGCTGTCTACTAATCCACCTCATCAACAACTTGATAACCACAAATGCACAAGTCGCAATAATCAAATGCATCAGTATCATGCAAGCAATATAGAAATCTTCGTAGTCCACTCCGATGCTACTTGCAAACCCGTACAGAACATCGGCCTGTCTCCGCGTTAGCCAAACAGGCGGAACGATCCACACCGACAACACAAACAAGGCGATGAAACCCGCGATATTACAAAACCGGGCAATAATCTTCATAGCCGATTACCTCAATAGTTCCATATGAAAGTAAATTTGTGCCGGGGACAATGACAGTCGAAGTATTCAGCAATACATTCCTCAAAAGCGAGAAATCCGTTGCTCTCAACATTGTTAAACATCCCTTTGATATCTGTTCTGGTCCTACCGGATGTAATCTAAAATTTCCCCTTTTTATACCGTCGATAAATGTCCAATCATCTATCATTCCATCGGCACGATATAACGCAAACCAATCCCGCCGAATATCCTGCCCAAACAGCGCGGATAACGATTCCCTAAATCGAGTGCGATAACCCTCAACGGGGCGATCAACTATCCAATAATTACCATAAGGGATCGCGCCATCATCCCGCAGGTACGTACAGCCCGGTTGATTGATGTATTTTTTCATTCCTGAGAATGCAGGAAAACGGCCCACACCGGGAAAATCTAACGGAGCTACATCCGCTTTATTGAGATAAAACCTTCCTTTCACTGTCACGGCATACATCTTCCCTGTTTAATGCTTGACGTAATTTAGCATAAAAAAAAAGCCCCGCCGTAAGGCGGGGTAAGACAGGGATGGTGTCTATGGCAAGGAAAAACTAGGGGGATTACTCAGTCGTACTCAACTTCTGGGCAGAAGTTTGCTGCAAACCAGAAATCTGTTGCTCCACCTGCTGCATACGCTGCTGATGTTTCTGGTTTAAAACACTTTTTTGCTCTGGCGTCAGTAGGTTATACATTTGGTTGCGCACTCGAGCCATCTCGACCTGGCGCTTAATCTGTGCCTGAGCCATCTTCTCCGCCTGGGCATAAACGGCGGCTTCATCAAATTTGTCTGCGATCAACAGATTATGCATCGCTTCCATTTCCGCTACATTGATACTAGGTACATCATTGCGGGCCTGGCGCATTAAATCACGCATTTGTTGGCGCTGCTGTTCGGTGAGGTTAACACCATCAAACATATGGTACTGACCGGGCATTTTTATCACCGTACTATGATTAGCAGGAGGCTGGGCAGTTTCTGGCGTAGTATCAGTAGCAAAGGCAGCGGCAGAACCTATCGCCAATATTGATGCCATAACTATTGCCAACAACTTACGCATTTTCACTCCTCACACATTCTCTCTTTACTAATCAACGAGGAACAGTGTACGGGAGCACCTGCAAACATGCGTCAGTGCATGTAAAACTACGTAAAGTCATGGAATGTCAACAGTTGATGACGTATTTTGCGTCAAGAGGTGAATCATAATGAATAAAATTCTGTTAGTTGACGATGACCGCGAGTTAACCTCGCTATTGAAAGAACTGCTTGAAATGGAAGGTTTTAACATCGTTGTTGCTCACGACGGTGAACAGGCGTTGTCGCTCTTGGACAACTCCATCGATCTACTCCTGCTTGATATTATGATGCCGAAGAAAAACGGTATCGATACGCTGAAAGAACTGCGCCAACATCATCAAACCCCGGTGATCATGTTAACCGCGCGTGGCAGTGAACTGGATCGGGTGCTTGGCCTGGAACTGGGCGCTGATGATTATCTGCCAAAACCCTTTAACGACCGTGAACTGGTAGCCCGCATCCGTGCCATTCTGCGCCGCTCCAACTGGAGCGAACAGCAGCAGAATGTGGATACCAGCGCCCCAACGCTCGATGTAGATGGCTTGCAGCTTAATCCAGGCCGCCAGGAAGCCAACTTCGATGGGCAGGTTCTCGATCTCACTGGCACCGAATTTACCTTGCTGTATCTACTGGCGCAGCATCTCGGTCAGGTTGTCTCGCGTGAATTACTCAGCCAGGAAGTGCTGGGCAAGCGCCTGACGCCATTTGACCGCGCCATTGACATGCACATTTCCAACCTGCGGCGTAAGCTGCCGGATCGCAAAGACGGCCATCCGTGGTTCAAAACCTTGCGTGGGCGAGGTTATTTGATGGTTTCCGCAACATGATCAACAGTTTGACGGCACGTATTTTCGCCATTTTCTGGTTCACATTAGCCTTGGTACTAATGCTGGTGTTGATGGTGCCTAAACTTGACTCCCGCCAGATGACCTCGCTGCTAGACAGCGAGCAGCGGCAGGGGTTAATGCTGGAGCAACATGTCGAGACCGAGTTGCAAAACGAACCGGCCAACGACCTGATGTGGTGGCGCCGTCTGTTTCGCGCCATTGATAAATGGGCACCGCCAGGCCAGCGCCTGATCCTGGTCACCAGCGAAGGGCGGGTGATTGGTGCCCAACGTAACGAAATGCAGATTGTGCGCAACTTCATTGGTCAGTCCGATAATTCAGACCATCCGCAGAAGAAAAAATATGGCCGCGTTGAGCTGGTTGGCCCATTTTCTGTCCGTGATGGTGAAGATAACTATCAGCTTTACCTGATCCGCCCGGCCAACAGCCCGCAATCCGATTTTATCAACCTGATGTTTGACCGCCCGCTGTTGCTGTTGATTGCGACTATGCTGATCAGCGCGCCACTGTTGTTATGGCTCGCCTGGAGCCTGGCAAAACCAGCCCGTAAGCTGAAAAACGCCGCCGATGATGTGGCACACGGCAACCTGAAACAGCACCCAGAATTGGAAGCCGGGCCGCAAGAATTTCTTGCTACCGGTGCCAGTTTCAACCAAATGGTGAGTGCTCTCGAAAGGATGATGACCGCGCAACAGCGGCTGATTTCTGATATTTCCCACGAACTGCGTACCCCATTAACGCGCCTGCAACTGGCAACGGCCTTGATGCGCCGCCGCCATGGTGAAGGGCACGAACTGGCGCGCATTGAAACCGAAGCCCAGCGGTTGGATTCAATGATTAACGACCTGCTGTTACTGTCGCGTGGGCAGCAAAAAAGCGAATTGATCCGTGACTTGCTGAAAGCCAACGAACTGTGGGCCGATGTATTGAACAATGCTCGGTTTGAAGCTGAACAAATGGGTAAACATCTGGAGATCACTTCCCCTCCAGGCCCTTGGACAATTTATGGTAACTCAGGGGCTCTGGACAGTGCGCTGGAGAATATTGTGCGTAACGCCCTGCGTTACTCCCACGCACGCATCGCGGTGACATTCAGTGCCGACAATCAGGGGATCACGATCGTGGTTGATGACGATGGCCCTGGTGTCAGCCCGGAAGATCGCGAACAGATATTCCGCCCGTTCTACCGCACCGATGAAGCCCGCGATCGCGAATCCGGTGGCACGGGTCTGGGGTTGGCGATTGTCGAAGCGGCTGTCAACCAGCATCGCGGCTGGGTAAAAGCCGAAGACAGTCCGTTAGGCGGTTTGCGCCTGGTGCTGTGGCTACCGTTGCATCAGCGTTAATGCCAGTGCGCCAAGATTTTGCTATTCTGCGCCCCTCATTATGAGGGGCTAATACATGCTGAATATCGTTTTATTTGAACCCGAAATTCCACCCAATACGGGTAACATTATCCGCCTGTGCGCGAATACCGGCTTTCAGTTGCATCTGATCGAACCTATGGGTTTCCCATGGGATGACAAGCGCCTGCGCCGTGCCGGGCTGGATTACCATGAATTTGCCAGTATCAAGCGCCATGCCGATTATCCGACTTTTCTCGCCAGCGAAAACCCACAGCGGCTGTTTGCTTTAACCACCAAAGGCACCCCGGCGCACAGCGCGGTAAACTACCTGGCGGGTGACTATCTGCTGTTCGGCCCGGAAACGCGCGGCCTGCCTGCCAGCATCCTTGATGCATTGCCTGCACAGCAGAAAATCCGTATCCCGATGCAGGCCCAAAGCCGCAGCATGAACCTGTCAAACGCGGTTTCCGTTATCGTTTACGAGGCTTGGCGTCAGCTAGGCTACGCGGGCGCATTGCTGAAAGAATAAAACTTGCCGCCTCAAGGTAATACTCTGTTTTACAGGCATTGCCCTAGAATCCTTTTCGCTCTATTCAAGTTGCAGGTGCGTTGGCTTTCCTGCGACTCGAATTATTTAGGGCATAAATCTGTGATCGCCAGCATACGCACCCACTGAATTTTGCCATGCTCTTTCATCATCCGGCAGCCATCCGAAGGTTCCCTTTACCACCTCTCTTTAGACTTCCTGTTTATCCGTAGTCTTACCGCGCCAATAACAACGAAGGATAACAAGATGAACAACGCCATTATGCTAGGGATATTCTGGCACCTGGTCGGGGCAGCCAGCGCTGCCTGCTTCTACGCTCCATTCAAACAGGTAAAAAACTGGTCCTGGGAAACCATGTGGTCGATCGGTGGCTTCGTATCCTGGTTGATTCTGCCCTGGGCTGTCAGCTATGTATTACTGCCTGATTTTTGGCAGTACTACGGCTCCTTCAACGCCGCGACGCTGCTGCCGGTATTCCTGTTTGGTGCTATGTGGGGCATAGGTAATATCAACTACGGCCTGACCATGCGTTATCTCGGCATGTCAATGGGGATTGGTATCGCCATCGGCATCACGCTGATCATCGGTACGCTGATGACCCCGCTGCTGCAAGGCCGTTTTGAACTGCTGTTTGGCACCGCTGGTGGCCGTATGTCACTGCTAGGGGTTTTGGTTGCGCTGATCGGTGTATTGATCGTCAGCTATGCGGGTTTGCTGAAAGAGCGTGCCATGGGCATCCGCGCCGAAGAGTTCAACCTGAAGAAAGGGCTGTTACTGGCCGTGATGTGCGGCATTTTCTCGGCCGGAATGTCATTTGCCATGGACGCCGCGAAACCGATGCACGAAGCGGCCGGTGCCTTGGGCCTCGATCCGCTGTACGTCGCTTTGCCGAGCTACGTGGTGATTATGGGCGGTGGCGCACTGATTAACCTGGGTTACTGTTTTATCCGCCTGGCAACCCTGAAGAACCTGTCGGTCAAAGCAGATTTCTCGTTGCCGAAACGGCTGCTGGTGATCAACGTGCTGTTCTCTATGTTGGCTGGCCTGATGTGGTATCTGCAATTTTTCTTCTACGCCTGGGGCCACGCCAAGATCCCAGCACAATACGATTACATGAGCTGGATGCTGCACATGAGTTTCTACGTGCTGTGCGGCGGTATCGTTGGGCTGCTGCTAAAAGAGTGGAAATGCGGCACCAGAAAACCGGTTGCCGTTCTGTGCATCGGCTGCCTGGTGATCATTCTGGCGGCCAACATTGTGGGGATGGGCATGGCGTCTTAAGGGCCGATCTCTTCCGCCGCCACAAACCGCTGACGATACTCGCGTGGGGTCATTCCAGCCTCACGCGCAAAGACCACCGAAAAATAATTACTGTCTTCGAACCCACAGCGGGCCGCAATGTCGCTGATGCGAAATTCTCTGCGGCGCAGTAAGCGTTTAGCCTGGCATAGCCGGAGTTGCCGCAAATAGTGGTTGATGGTCATGCCGGTTTGCTGGCGGAACAACAGCTTCAGCGCGCGCTCCGTCAGATGATGCTGCTGGCAAAACACTGCCAGTTCAAAAGGCCCATCGATGCCGCTTTGCAGCGCCGCCATCAACAAATCTAACTGTTCGCCATCCGGCAGCATATGCGCTTTATCCACCGCATAGCGGTGGCGTTTCAGCACGATCGCCAGTTGCAGCAGCAATACTTCTGTCAGTTGCAGTGACAACGAATCAGTTTTGCGGCTCTCTTGCGAAAGCTTGGCGATGATGGGCCGCGCCTGCGCCATTCCCTGCGTGGATAGCCGCCAGTAACGCTCATCCGAGGCAGCAAACGGCGGCAACAAGCTTTCCCACTGAGCACCCAACCGCAGGCGTTCAGGGCAGTAAATGATGTTATCCAACACCAGATCGTGCACCGATTCATAGCTGTGGCAATCGCTGGCGCGCACATAAAAAAGATCCCCACAGGTAATACGGTAAGGGCGATCGTTCAGCACGTGCAGGCCATTACCGCGCCAGACGATCACGATCTCGCAAAACTGGTGAGTATGTGTGGCAAATCCCTCTTGGGGATAACGTTCCGCCACCGCAACCGGCATCTGCTCAGAAGGCAGATAGTCACGGCTCTCCAACAGTAATGTATCCCTCATCTGCATACCTTTTTATTCGTCACCATTGGATATTATTACCGAACCTGAACCGAGAAAAATTGATGTGGCCGCTATTTCACGCTCTAGCGTGAGCCCCGTAGCGCACGGGGTGGACAGGTAAACTCGCGCTTGAACAAGGTTGAGAAATGGTTGCTGTCACCAAAGCCACAGCGAAACGCGATATCGGTAATACTGCTGTCGCTATGGCACAGCATATGGCGTGCCTGCAACAGGCGCAGGTGGGTCAGGTAACGCTGCGGCGTCATATTGGTGTGGCTCTTTAATTGCCGATGCAGTGTGCGCAATGGTATGGCAAAACGTTCCGCCAATTCCGACCACTCAACCTGTTCGGCGTAATGGTTTTGCAACCAGTCCAACAGTTGGTGCAAACGCCCTTCCTGATCGTCACCCTGTCGGGCCATGCACCCGCGCCACAGCTGTACCAACAGTTGCATAAACCAGCTTTCATGCAGCGCAATATCTTCCGGCTGGTCGCCTGTCGGCGCGCTCATCAGCAGTGCAATCAACTGTTTGACCTGTTGCAGCACCTGATGGTTGATACGCCAGTGCGCGGGATAAATACCATCGCGCTCGCGGGGCAGGAACTGTTCCACACCGGACACAAAGCGGAATGTACCTGGGGTACGGAACAGAATATTGGTCAGGATTAAGCCATCTGTCTGCTCAAACAGATGACGATCGTGATCGCGTACAAAACAGACGCAGCCACTGTTAAGAGTATAAGGATTGCCATTGAAAACATGAACACCGGCTCCCTGCTCAACAATCACAATTTCGTAAAAATCATGATGATGCTCTGGAAAAGCCTGCTGCGGTTCACGAGGTTCAATCACCACGGATGCACTGCGGGAAGGGAAAAAATCACTACTGTGTAATAGCTTCATCTTACCCCCGTTCCTTGGCGCGGCGGGATTACCGCGCAACGTCGGTTAACGATAGTAAGAGATGCGACCTCAATGAAACCTTAATATTTTGACCGAAAAACACGCTAAGTCTGCACATTTTTTAAGAAAGCAGCAGCAATGTTGAGAAATGCGTACAAGGTCACAACCCACAGCAAACCGGGCTGAATGACAAACTGTGAACTGCTTCACCTTTACCTTTGCCATTTTGCCAACCCACTCTCGGCATTGGCAGTAGCGAGAAGGCTTCGCTACCAGCAACTTCCTACACTGCCCGTCATCAAGTAACAATGGGCTTTCTCTCATGACCATACGCAATATCGCTGCCATCGATCTGGGTGCCTCTAGCGGGCGCGTGATGTTGGCCAGCTATCAACCAGAGCAACAAAAACTCCAGCTACGCGAAATCAGCCGTTTTACCAACCGTTTACAACGGCGGGATGGACAGGATTGCTGGGATCTGGACGCGCTGGAACACCACATCCGCCAGGCGCTTGACCAGCTTGATGAGCAAGGTATCCCGCTTGACAGTATCGGCATCGACACCTGGGGGGTGGATTTTGTGCTGTTGGATGCGCAGGGTGAGCGTGTCGGCCAGGCAGTTGCTTACCGCGATATCCGCACGCAGGGCATGATGGCGCAAGCTCAACGCACGCTGGGGCGAAGCAATATCTATCAGCGCACCGGCATTCAGTTTTTACCCTTCAATACCCTGTATCAATTGCGGGCCTTGCGCGAACAGCAGCCTGAACTGGTGGCACGCGTAGCTCACCTGCTGCTGATCCCAGACTACCTGCACTTCCGGCTAACCGGGCAACTGAACTGGGAATACACCAACGCCAGTACCACCCAATTACTGAACATCGAGAGTGACCAATGGGATACAGAATTGCTTGCTTGGGCAGGCGTACCAGCACACTGGTTCGGTAAGCCAACCCCGCCCGGCAACCGCGTGGGGTATTGGAGCAGCGCCAGCGGCCAGCAAGTGCCGGTGATCGCCGTGGCTACCCACGATACCGCCAGCGCAGTGCTTGCCACGCCGTTGCAGGATGCCGATGCCGCCTACCTCAGCTCTGGAACCTGGTCGCTGATGGGCATTGAAAGCCCGGTGCCAATTGTTAACTCCCGTTCGCTAGCGGCCAATATCACCAACGAGGGCGGCGCCACCGGTTATCGGGTGCTGAAAAACATCATGGGTCTGTGGCTGCTGCAACGCGCAGCTCAAGAACTGAATATCAGCGATTTACCGGCGTTGATCGCCCAGGCAGCGCAACAACCCGCCTGCCGCTCACTGGTAAACCCCAATGACGAGCGCTTTATCAACCCGGCCAACATGTGCCAAACCATTCAGGCTTATTGCCGTGAGCATGGCATGCCAGTGCCGGAAACCCCGGCCCAGCTGGTACGCTGCATCTTCGACAGCCTGGCCATGCTCTACCGCCAAGTGGCACAAGAGCTGGCAACCTTGCATGGTCGCCCGCTAAGCCATCTACATATCGTTGGCGGCGGCAGCCAAAACCATTTCCTCAATCAATTGTGTGCCGATGCCTGTGGGTTAACCATCAGCGCCGGGCCAATCGAAGCTTCCACGCTAGGCAACGTCGGTTGCCAGTTGATGGCCTTGGATGCCGTCACCGATATCGGGCAATTCCGCCGCATCGTGGCGCAGAATTTCCCATTGCAACATTTCACCCCTCGCGACAATCCCGATTTTGCCGCCCACTGGCCGCAATTTCAGTCGCTGAGTCAATTACCTAAGGAACTTTGTCTATGAAAAGCTCGATTGAACAAGCCTGGGAACTGGCAAAACAGCGCTTTGCCGCCGTTGGCGTTGACGTTGAGGCCGCTATTCAGGCGATGGATACGCTGCCAGTCTCTATGCACTGCTGGCAGGGTGATGACGTGGCCGGTTTTGAAAACCCGGAAGGTTCGCTGACCGGTGGCATTCAGGCAACCGGCAACTACCCCGGTAAAGCGCGTAATGCCCAAGAATTGCGCGCCGATCTGGAGCAAGCACTGGCGCTGATCCCTGGCCCGAAACGCCTGAACCTGCACGCGATTTATCTCGAATCTGCTACCCCGGTGGCACGTAATAAGATTGAGCCATGCCATTTCAAAAACTGGGTGGAATGGGCAAAACAGCACCGCCTGGGCCTGGATTTCAACCCTTCGTGTTTCTCACACCCGCTGAGCGCGGATGGCTTTACTCTGTCGCACGCCGATCCTGAAATCCGCCAATTCTGGATTGAGCACTGCCAGGCCAGCCGCCGGGTTTCTGCCTATTTCGGCGAACAGCTCGGCACGCCTTCGGTGATGAATATCTGGATACCGGATGGTATGAAAGACACGCCAATCGATCGCTTGGCTCCGCGCCAGCGTTTGCTGAGCGCACTGGATGAAGTGATCGCTGAAAAGCTCAACCCGGCTCACCATATTGACGCCGTGGAAAGCAAGCTGTTTGGCATCGGTGCAGAGAGCTACACCGTGGGCTCCAATGAGTTCTATCTCGGCTACGCCACCAGCCGCCAGACCGCCCTGTGCCTGGACGCCGGGCATTTCCACCCTACCGAAGTGATTTCCGACAAAATCTCCAGCGCCATGCTGTATGTACCACGCCTGTTGCTGCACGTCAGCCGCCCGGTGCGCTGGGACAGCGATCACGTGGTGCTGCTGGATGACGAAACCCAGGCCATCGCCAGTGAGATCGTGCGCCACAAGCTGTTCAACCGTGTGCATATCGGCCTGGACTTCTTCGACGCCTCAATCAACCGCATCGCCGCCTGGGTGATCGGCACCCGCAACATGAAAAAAGCGCTGCTGCGCGCCCTGCTTGAACCAACCGCGATGCTGCGGCAGATCGAACAACGCGGTGATTACACCGCACGCCTGGCCCTATTGGAAGAACAGAAATGTCTGCCATGGCAAGCCGTGTGGGAAACCTACTGCCAGCGCAACGATGTGCCGGCCGATGCCAGTTGGCTCGACAACGTGCGCAGCTACGAACAACAGATTCTCAGCCAACGTTAAGGATACCGCGTAATGCAACAGCTACTTTCCTCCTGGTTTATCCAGGGCATGATCAAGGCCACCAGCGATATGTGGCTCAAAGGCTGGGATGAACGCAACGGCGGCAATATCAGCCTGCGGCTGACGGCGGACGACGTTGAACCCTTCCGTAACGATTTCGTCGCCCAGCCGCGCTGCGTAGAACTGACGCAACCGGCCAGCGAACTGGCCAATTGCTGGTTCCTGGTCACCGGCTCCGGCAAGTTCTTCCGCAATGTGCAGCTGGCCCCGGAAGAAAATCTGGTGCTACTGCAACTGAACCATAATGGCACCGCTTATCACATCCACTGGGGGCTTTCGCAAGGCGGCCTGCCAACCTCGGAACTGGCGGCCCACTTCCAATCGCACATCGTGCGTATGCGGGTCAGCGGCGGCAGCGACCGCGTCATCATGCACTGCCACGCCACCAACCTGATCGCACTGAGCTTTGTGCAGGAACTGGATAATGCCCGCTTCACCCGGCTGTTGTGGGAAGGCAGTACCGAATGCCTGGTGGTGTTCCCAGACGGCATCGGCATCGTGCCCTGGATGGTGCCGGGCACCGACGGGATCGGCACTCAGACCGCTGAGCAGATGCAGGCGCACAGCCTGGTACTGTGGCCGTTCCACGGCATCTTCGGTACCGGCCCCACGCTGGATGACGCTTTCGGCCTGATCGATACCGCAGAGAAGTCTGCCGAAATCATGGTGAAAGTGCTGTCGATGGGCGGCAAGAAGCAGACCATTTCTGGCAGTCAGTTAACCGCGCTGGCCCAACGCTTTGGCGTCACGCCGCTGGCGGCGGCACTCAAGGATTAGCCCCGATAGCTTTCAAGTTACAGCTAGGCGGCAAGAACATGGAGCCCCAGGGGCTTAGCTAACCAAGTGACTGGGGGACATGTACGCAGCCAACAATGCTGTAGCTTGAAAGATGAAGGGGATATGGGCGCATCACAACGCGTTATTACTTCAGGAGTAATACATATGAGTTTCATGCTGGCATTACCAAAAATCAGTTTGCACGGCAGTGGCGCCATTGAGGATATGGTTAAACTGCTGACGCAAAAACAATGGGGCAAAGCGCTGATCGTCACCGACGGTCAACTGGTTGAGTTTGGCCTGTTGGAAGGGCTGTTCAACGCTCTGCAACAACAAGCGCTGCCCTACGCGATGTTCAGTGAAGTGTTCCCCAATCCGACCGAAGAACTGGTGCAAAAAGGTTGGCAAGCGTTCAAGCAGCACCAGTGTGACTACCTGATTGCCTTCGGCGGCGGCAGCCCGATCGACACAGCCAAAGCAATCAAAATCCTCACCGGCAACCCAGGCCCTTCCACCGCCTATTCCGGCGTAGGCAAGGTCAAACATGCCGGTGTACCGTTGGTCGCCATCAACACTACCGCGGGCACCGCAGCCGAGATGACCAGCAATGCGGTGATCATCAACAACCAGCGCCACGTCAAAGAAGTGATTATCGACACCAACCTCATTCCCGATATTGCCGTGGACGATCCGGCCGTGATGCTGAATATTCCCGCCAGCGTAACCGCCGCCACCGGTATGGATGCGCTCACGCACGCAATAGAAGCCTATGTTTCTGTAGGAGCACACCCACTGACCGATCACTCGGCTCTGGAAGCAATTCGGCTAATCAACATCTGGCTGCCCACGGCGGTAGATGACGGTAAAAACCTGCAAGCGCGGGAAATGATGGCGTATGGTCAATATCTGGCAGGCATGGCGTTCAACAGTGCCGGGCTTGGCCTGGTACATGCGCTGGCCCACCAACCCGGTGCCACCCACAATCTGCCGCACGGCGTGTGTAATGCCATCTTGTTACCGGTGATTGAGGCGTTTAACCGCCCCAATGCCGTGGTACGTTTTGCCCGTATCGCCCAAGCGTTGGGCGTGAATACTCAGGGAATGGATGACGATCAGGCCAGCCATCAGGCGATCGCCGCCCTTCGTGCGCTTTCGCTGCGCGTGGGGATACCAGCCGGTTTCTCAGCGCTCGGTATCAAAGAGGCCGATATTGAGCACTGGCTGGATAAAGCGCTGGCAGATCCTTGTGCCCCTTGTAACCCACGCCCGGCCGATCGTGAACAGGTGCGTGCGCTGTATTTAGCGGCGTTGTAATAACAGAGGAAACCTCATGATCCGTAAAGCTTTTGTAATGCAGGTTAACCCAGATGCTCATGCGGAATATCAACAGCGCCATAGTCCGATCTGGCCAGAGCTGGCACAGGTGCTGAAAGACCACGGAGCGCACCACTATTCCATCTTTCTGGACGAAGCACGCAACCTGCTGTTTGGCTATGTGGAGATCGAGTCGGAAGAGCGCTGGAACGCCGTAGCCAATACCGCTGTGTGCCAACGCTGGTGGCGTTTTATGGGCGATATTATGCCAAGCAACCCGGACAATAGCCCGGTTAGCTCAACGCTGCGTGAAGTGTTCTATTTGGAATAACGATACGGCG
The DNA here is from genome assembly GCF_000520015.2 of Chania multitudinisentens RB-25. GTDB lineage: Bacteria > Pseudomonadota > Gammaproteobacteria > Enterobacterales > Enterobacteriaceae > Chania > Chania multitudinisentens. The sequence continues at coordinate 1,057,351 of NZ_CP007044.2, read as the reverse complement.
GCGGGTTAAATCCCACCGCCGTGTTTGAAACGATCAGATCTTGCAGGGAGAAACAACATCACCGAAGTAGAAGAGACTATCGGTGATGTAAGAACGATAATTTACCGATCTGCCTACGTCCTCTTAAAACCAGATCTCAGCTTGCACGCCGAAATTCCAGTTCCCACCAGCGGTAAACCCCTTACTGCCGAAATCATCATTGATTGCATAACGATCCAGTTCTTTATCCCAGTTCATGTAAGTTGCAAACACTCGGATTTCGGGACGCGCTTTAATATCGAAGACATCGCCAACTTTGAATGTGGGGGCAAAAGTCAGTTTATAAAATCCTCCCTCAACGGGTTGATAAGTTTTAATGCCTTGATCAGAGTTATACCTGCGGCCATTGGGATTCAGATCCATATATTGCCATGATGCTTCATACAACAAAGCGAAATGCTGAGTCAGTGCTTGCGAAGCTCGGAAATTGAAACTCACCCAATCATAGCGATCGCCATCTTGATATCTGTTTTCACTATGTTGCGCAATAACGGAAGGAGCAAACTCCCAATTTTGCCAAGCGGGCAAAATACCATACGATGCGAAGCGCAGAGATTTGGCATTTTCCGTTAAATCACCATCGCTGCCAGGTTGCCGAGCTTCAGCACCAAGCTTTTCACCATACTGAAGCGCCGTCTCAGAAACTCCCTTCGCCAGACCATAAAATTGCTGTTTATCACGGTAGGCAAGCATCGCATAATAACCATTTTTTGCAGTATTATCGCTTCTTAACGCATAACTGCCCGTAGTAGAGGTATTATCTTTGAGATCGTCATTTCCTTGAGCAGCCATACCGGTCAACATGAGTTGCCAATTATCATAAAAATGATTAGCAGTGAACATCAGGTTTTGAATGTCATTATCTTTGTAATGATTACTGCCCAAATCACCAAAGTTACGCCCGTATACCGAGTAATTTCCCTTGAGAGCATTACTTAATTTCACATCATAGATACCGCCACCTGTACCGCCCAAGAACATGATGTCACTATCGGTAAAATGAATATCAAAATTGTCTCTATCGAATCGCTTTCCGGCCCACAGATAAGCATTATCAAATGCCCCAGAAAATTCGTCGAACCCTCCCATTTCTACATACAGTTGTCTGATATTGATATGGTGACTATTATTATCCTGAATCCAGGGATCAGGGCTCTTTGCCCCGTCAGCAATCATGGTTTTAAAATGTGCCCAGGAACCATCATTAAATGTCATGCGTTTACCCAGGCTCAATTCAAGATAGTTATCTTTTTCATTGCCAAGACGGCCAATATGCGCATCATCATTTAAAGAACTTGCCGGTGAAATACCTGGGCCTCCACGGCCACCTTTTCCACGACTATTAATTAATAAACCAGAGCGGGCATATGCATTAAATTCGACACCATCAACACCACTTTTTTGCTCATTTGTTTTATTGACCTCCACTACTTTCTTATTTATTGACTCAGTCTGCTGAGCCAATGCTGCAAGTTTCTTTTCTGCCTGGTTAGCCCGTTGCTCAGCATCGGCGGTACGCTGTTCGGCAATATTGAGCCGTTGTTCTAGTTGTACCAGCCTTTGCTCAATAGTTAGCTCTGTAGCACTAACCACACCAGGGGAGAAAAGAGCATAGAAAATCACTACGTATAGTGCAGAGATACGCATAAGATTCCTTATTATAAATTATTGTCAAATAGTAGCTGTTTTACTAATATCACTTTTATTCTTTTTGCTATGACTCTCGACATCAAGCTCATCGCGTATTAATGAATAATCATCATCGAGCTTATAAAACTTTCCAATCCAGAGCATAGATGCAATAATCAACCCTGTTGGGATATAGAGATAACATGATTTAATTGCAAAAAGTGCTTCAGGAGTTTGCGCTGCATTAGCCATATACCCCCCCGATGAGAGTAAAAATCCTGTAATTGCTCCTGCACCAGCCATTGCCACCTTACCCAAAAATCCGTTAATTGACGTCAATATTCCAGCTGTATTAATACCCGTTTTCCATACGCCATAATCGACAGGGTCTGCCTGCATAGAAAAATAAATAGCTAAACGTTGGCCTGCACCAATAGATAAAATAACTGCTCCGGCAATTAATCCATAATGATTAACCTCTGATAAAATCATGACAGCCATACCAGCCAGATTAATACCGCTTGCGACAAGATAAACCTGTCGTTTCTTCATACGGCTAGCCAGGAATGGAACGGTCAACGTACCCAATAAAGGAACAAATGTAGTAATGCCTGCGATGATTGCAGTGAGTTCAGTGCTTCCTACATAATAATGGAAAAAGTATACCAGTGCGCCCGTTTGAAAGAAGAAAGCCCCCCACATTAGAAAAATGTTGAAAGCGAATACTTTCCATGGAGTATTCGATTTAAGCCCTCGCCATGCTCGGGCAAGCGTCATACGCTCCTGAGTTACCGTAATTTTTTCTTTCACATTACTGAAACTGACCAGCAGAAAGAACGTCGCAATAACACCAAAAACAATGGCTGTATAAAGAAAACCCTGGCTTTGGTTACCATTACCTAAAGATGCGACTAATGGTAGTGTCGCAACGGCAACAATAGTTGCACCTAATGAACCAAGCAAAATACGCACGGATGAAAGCGTTGTCCGCTCTTGGGAATCAGCGGTCAGAAACGGTAACATCGCACAAAATGGGATATTTACAATTGTATAAAGAAACGACAAGCACAGATAGGTAACAAAAGCATAGATAAGTCTACCGGTGGTTGAAAAATCCGGCACATAGAAAACCAGGACACACAACACCCCGAATGGAACGGCTCCAATAAGCAGCCACGGGCGACAACGCCCCCAACGAGTAGATGTGTTGTCAATAACCAGCCCCATGAGAACATCAGCCACACCATCCACGAGCCTTGTAACCAGAAACATAATACCGACGTAATAAGCAGGAAGCCCCATGACATCAGTATAAAAAAACATGAGATATAATGAGATTAACTGCCAGACCAAATTACAGGATAGGTCGGCAATACCATAACCAACCCGCTGCCGCCATATATTTAATGTTGACTCAGCCATTTATTACTCACTTTTATTATTGAGTTTTTAAAGTCCGTACTGGCGAATAAACCAGGCCGGGGTACAACTCCATGCATGGCAATAGCTATTGATAATTTTACTGCCATAAGGAGAGAAATCAGGTCGTTCGGGATCAAATAATTCCCAAAACGTATCTGCGCCATATTCCACCATTTTTCCCCAGTAGGCTTTAATCTCCTCTACTGCTTGCATTCGTAAACCTGTCTTCAACAAAGCAGCGATAAAGTGATGGCGTAAATATGGGGTATTCATCCCAATGGCGGGGGGAAATAGAAGCAGGTTTTCCATAATTTTCTTTTGATGAGCAAGATCGCCTACATCAGCTAGAACCATCCAAATTTGAGTTGCACAACTCACCTGACGCTGTTTACCGCTGACATAGAATCCCAATTCGTTATCCCACAATTCGTTAGCAGCAAGTTTGTGACGATTTAATTGGTTCTGTAATTGATCACAGAGTTTGGGTTGGCAAATCTTCGCAAGCTCAATGGCTTTCTCAATACAGTAGATCAAAACGCCCTGTGAAGGACCTTGCTTATTAAGATCATCATGCCAGTCAATGAAAGACCACCAATCATCGCAGTCATTAACCAGGCCAATATGATCACAACGGTTAAGAGCCAGTTCCACCTGACGTAAAGCAACAGGCCAAAGTTCCTTAGCAGTGCTTACATCATTCGTTGCCAGCAGGTAGTTGTGCAGCACATCAATAAAAAATAAAGAATAATCAAATAAGAACGTATCATCAGCGATGATATCAGGCTTCACAAATATGCTTGCTGACACCATGCCATCTTCTCTACGGTGCCCGGCAAAAAGGTATAAACATCGACGTACAAGATCGTGTTGTGCAAAAGTGACATCGTTTACCAGCGCCTGGAGGCGTAAATCACCTAGCCACAATCGACGATCGCGTTTAGGGCCATCTTCAAAAACCTCCTGCATGCAGTTACGCAGTGTTAGCACCGAAACCTCGTCAATCTTCTGCAAAGCGGGATCATGGGTTTTGAAAGGCAAGCAACTCTCAGGGGCAGAACTCACGGTTGTAAACGTCATATTATTCATTAAAATCTGATACTTAGGTGAGAGCGCAATGACATCTACCTTCAAATACCTGCAGCAATAGCGCCTGGATAACGTTGTGGTAGAGGGCAGGAGGTCGATATATTCATCATGTTGCTGTAACCAGCTACTGCTTAACCATCCCTGATAACTGCTAAAAGGTTCAGCGACTTCGCAAAGTGTTTCTCCAAAGGTAAAGCGCAGATGTGCTGGTGCGTCTGGCGGACTGCCTGCGGAATCGCAGCAGAAAGTTAACCAACCTACGCCATGAGTGCCAAAATCAAGAATAAAACTGTCACCAGGCTGGAAAGCCTGCTTTAAGAAAGATGCCGCGTCATCGACCAGCTCTGAACGCCAACCATGGACAGCCAAAGAGTCTGCTACAACATTGATGACACTTTTTGGTTGCAGCACTTTCGAATGAGTCTTTGGAATCAGGCTTGCTGCTGTAGAAAGAAATTCTCCATGGCGAACCATTTTAACTTGCTGATTTTTCTGCATCACTTGCGACATGCTGCTTCCTCTATGAAATATTAATGACAGCATATGTTTACTGGATAAGCGGTAACCACTTTCAGGCTGCCAATTTAGGCTTTCTGATGGCAGCCGGAGTGAGATGAGATACGAACAGTTCACACTTTAGAAAATATCGCTTCATTCCGCAGATGGAATGTTCTATCTTCTAACAAAGAGATAAAAATTCTATGTAGGTTATGAATAATCTAACAATCTCAATGTATTTCAAATCAGAATCGGATAAGCTTTCTCTTTATAAAAGCGATCCTGAAGATAACTGTTGCGAACATACTCATGAGTTCGATGAAATTGTTATTGTTGAGCAAGGTCATGGCTTACACGTTATTAATGGAAGACCCTTCTTCGTGCAACAAGGTGACGTTTTTCTGGTGAAGCGCGATGATTATCATTTTTATGATGAATTAGGCACATTAAAGCTAATAAACATACTTATTAACCCAAATGAGAGTTTTGAGTTTCTGCGGAATATGGAGTTGCTGCTTGAGCGCTTCTCTGCAAGCGGTATTGGTTGTTATGCCTGGCTGCCACCCAATTTAAGAATAGAGTGTAATTCAGTCATTGAACAAATTTTTAATACTCAGCACTCTAAAGAGCAGAGTGAGAGCCTCTTCTTTCGCTTCATCATGATTGTTATTCAAGCACAATCACAAGTACAAAAAAATAACACTCGATATAAACTGCATAAATTACTCAACCACTTACAGGAAAATTGTTTTCAACAACATGACTGGGATAAACTTGCTCAGCACTTTCATTTGACACCCCGAACAATGTTCAGACATATCAAAGAGGCGACAGGTATAACGCCTGAACATTATCTCAGACGGCTAAGGCTGATGTCTGCCCGTTCAAAAATAAGGGAAAGTGACATGACAATCACCGAAATAGCTTTTCTATGCGGTTTTGTAAACAGCAATCACTTTACTAGCTTATACAAAAAAACCTTTGGAATAACGCCAACTGATGAGCGGCGTAAAAAGTGACATCACTTACAATTTATTATTTTCCCTGTAAAAGAGACATCGCTAATCTCATAACGTAAGATTAAATTCATTTAATACAAAGAACGTTGTATTGTACGCATCCGATAATATATTACATCAAGATAGAAACCACCCATTCAATAAGCCCTTGCTGATAGTTTTAATGCTGCATATGATTTGGTTTTTACTGGCATAGAACGACACTTTTCACTCGTCACTAAGTATGACGACGAAATAAAAGAGTCATAACACGCAATACAGCGATAAACCGATATGTGATTGTGCTTCAACATACCGGTTTACAAGAGATTGAAGGCGTTAAAAGGCCACAAAGATAGATCGCTCAAATCCCGTCGCCGTATTTGAATACAATAAAATGTGTCCTATATCCCAGCAAACAACCCGCACAGTGACCAAGTCAGTAGTAAGTTAACTCCTGAAGCTGGGATGAATTCAGGCTATGAAAGTCTAACTCTGCTATTTCAATAATGTCTGGGATCATTGCATCTGCTCTAGCGTGCGCATCAGGAGTGATTACTGCAATGATTTGAAATATATCAGCATCATCCCAGTGCCTTACATAAATCATGTAGTTATCGCAAGTTCTGTCAATCTGCCTTACTGATGAGGACCAAAACCCTTCTCCCGGTGCTTTAAAATGTATTTTCAAGATCCCTGATGATTGAGATTTTGCATTTCTTTCAAACCCGCCATTTCTGCCGAGCCTTCCAGACAATGACAGCCCATTTAGATAAAGAGAAAGCTCTCGAGCATAACCTTGCATGACAGGAATAGATGCTAACGAACGATGAAGACATACTCTTGCCATTATCTCCACCCCGACCTATTGATTTTAAGCAATTCGTTGGAGGCGACCACGGCAGATTCAAACTCTGCAACACGCCCCTCAACACTGCTTTCAACGGTCGGTACTGGATCAACAAACTGCTCAGTGATAAGAGCAATATTCAGGTATGCGTTTCTTAAATTGGAAACAGACCGGATGGCTTTAATTTTCCTTTCCATGACCGCTGAAAGATATGGCTTCCAAGAAGGTGCTGTTTCAACAAGAGAAAATACGTCACGAAGATTTTCAATGTGATGAGTAAGCATTGCCGCTCTAACTTTGAGCTCAGCAGTAAACTCATGGGTGAAATGCAACTCACTGTCAGAAAGAGTATTCAAAGAGTTGATTATTTCAGTGCACTCAACAAGTTTTCGGTCAACGCTAGCAATCGCGACCAACGCTCGATCTAGCGCATGCTTAACTTCATCAGGATTTGCAGGCATGGATGAATCCACCAGCTTAGAATTAGCCTGAGCCAGTGGTGAAACGATCTGCTGCGCTGCGCGTGAAACCGATAAAATATCGGTTGCCTCAAGAGCAAGCGCCTCTATTCCTGTGATCATCTTCATACACCTCAGTTTATAACTGGTATGCAACAATAGCCATCATAAGCTGATTATCACCTAGCACTCATCCTTGAACTCAAGCCTGCTGCTACCAAGGTTCGAAGCTAGCTCCATAACTATAGGCCGCTCAAATCCCGTCACCGTATTCAAAGCCGTGATTCACGCCGTTGAAGTACTGATTCATATCCATGGATGGCGTATCACTTTCAGGGCGCCCAACAATGCGGGCGGGCACCCCCGCCGCAGTGGTATGCGGTGGTACAGATTGCAACACCACTGAACCGGCACCGATTTTCGCCCCTTTACCCACTTCGATATTGCCGAGAATTTTGGCTCCAGCGCCAATCATCACGCCTTCACGAATTTTAGGGTGGCGATCGCCGCTGGTTTTACCGGTGCCGCCGAGAGTAACCGACTGCAAGATAGAGACATTATTCTCCACTACGGCGGTTTCACCGATCACAATACCGGTCGCATGGTCAAGCATGATGCCGCAACCAATGGTCGCCGCCGGATGAATATCCACCCCAAAGGCAACAGAAATTTGATTTTGCAGATAAATCGCCAAAGCCTGCCGCCCCTGCATCCACAGCCAGTGTGCAATGCGGTAAGCCTGTAAGGAATGGAAACCTTTGAGGTAAAGCAACGGGGTTGAATATTTATCCACCGCAGGGTCACGCAACCGCACCGCAAGAATATCGCGGGCCGCTGACACTATCATGTGTGCGTCAGAACGGTAAGCGTCTTCCGCCACCTCACGCACGGCGATCGCAGGCATAATCGGGTTAGCCAGCTTGTTCGCCAGGATATAACTGAGCGCGCTGCCCAAGTTTTCATGTTTAAGCAATGTCGCATGGAAAAAGCTAGCCAACATCGGTTCACAATCAGCCAGTGCTCTCGCCTCTGATTTTATGTTGTTCCAGACCTGTTCCAACTCTTCTGACGACATCGCAATCCTCTCTGCCTGACAAAAAAACCACTCTACCCCGAGTGGCTTAAGGTGCAAATATAGTGCACCTATCTATGGATTTACCCCAGGTTAAGCGCTGTGTTTTTCGTCTTTCCTGGTACGCCCTAGCAGGCTCAATGCTGCTTCGCGGGCATTTTTATGACAATACAGCACCTGATAAATCTGCTCGGTGATCGGCATCTCCACACCGTGCCGCTGTGCCAGTGCCAACACCTCTTTGGTATTGCGATAACCTTCCACCACCTGGCCAATGCTATCCTGCGCTTCCTGCACGCCCATCCCTTGCCCCAGCATTATACCGAAACGACGGTTGCGCGATTGATTATCTGTGCAGGTTAACACCAGATCGCCTAACCCAGCCATGCCCATAAACGTGGAGGGATCGGCACCCAATGCGGAACCAAGGCGGCTCATTTCCGCCAACCCGCGGGTGATCAAGGCAGTACGCGCGTTAGCGCCAAAACCGATACCGTCGGACATCCCGGCACCAATAGCGATAACGTTTTTCACCGCGCCACCCAACTGTACTCCAATAAAATCCGGGTTACTGTACACACGGAAACTTTTGCCACAGTGCAGTAACTGTTGCAGATCTTCGGCAAATTGCTCGTCCGTGGCCGCCAGAGCGATCGCCGTCGGCAACCCGGCCGCCAGCTCTTTGGCAAACGTCGGCCCGGAAATCACCGCCAGCGGAATATCATCCCCCAGTGCTTCGCGAGCCACATCCTGCAACAACCGACCGGTTTCGGCTTCCAACCCTTTGGTAGCCCACACAATGCGGGCATCTGGGCGCAGGTGTGGTTTCAACTGGCGCAACACGTCACCAAATACATGACTCGGTACTACCACCAGCACATCTCGGCTGGCCGCCAGCGCTTGGGTCAGATCGGCCTCAAGTAACAAAGTATCAGGAAAGGCAACGTCGGGAAGAAATACCTGATTGCAGCGCTCACGCTGCATAAGCTGAATTTTTGCGGGGATATGCCCCCACAGTATTACCGGGTGGCCATTACGCGCCAACGTAATGGCTAAGGCGGTGCCGTACGAGCCGGCACCGATAACAGTCATTGAAACATTGATGGCGTTCATCAGGCATCCTGATGTGATGCGGCACCTTCGCTTTCCGACTGCTGTTGCAGATAGTTCATAAACAGCGCGTCAAAGTTGACCGGTGCCAGGTTCAGTTGCGGGAATGTACCGCGGGAAACCAGGCTGGTGATGCACTCACGCGCATACGGGAACAGGATGTTCGGGCAGTATGCGCCAAGGCAATGTGCCAACTGCGTCCCTTCGATACCGGCCACGGAGAAGATGCCCGCCTGCTGAACTTCACACAGGAACGCCGTTTCCTCGCCCAAAGAGGCTGTGACGGTAACGCGCAGTACAACTTCATACACTTCATCAGCCAATTGGCTCGAAGCAGTATCCAGATCAAGTTTAACTTCTGGCTGCCATTCTTGCTGGAATACCTGCGGAGCGTTTGGCGCTTCGAAAGAGATATCCTTGGTATAAATGCGTTGGATCTGGAAAGTCATCTCTGTAGTGTTTTGTTCTGACATGTGTAATACCCTTGGTTGAATATCCTTATTGACACTCGGTAACCACTATACCCTTCATACTTCAAGTTACAGCCAGGCAGCAACTCCAGGTACTCTGGGTATAACAACCCGCTTAAAGCAGCGGATCCAGGCCACCGCGAGCATCGAGTGCATGTAAATCATCGCAGCCACCGATGTGCTGACCGCTGATGAAAATCTGAGGCACGGTGGTTCGCCCACTACGTGCAATCATTTCTTCGCGTTTCACGTTATCGCCATCAATGGCAATCTCATTGAACACAACGCCCTTGCTGCCCAACAACGCTTTCGCGCGATGGCAAAACGGGCAAGTTACCTTGGTGTAGATCTCGACGTTCGCCATAGAAACCACCTTAAACTATACCCTCATTACTTGAAGCTACAGCGTTGTTGGCTGCAAAACGCCAAGTATTTTAGGTATACATGAAAAATTACTTGCCGCGTGCCAGCGGCAGGTTTTCCCCACTCCAGCCAGCAACACCGTCTTTCAAGGTATAAACGCTTGCAAAACCGGCTTTACTCAGATGTTCTGCTGGCTCGCGGGATTTCGTGCCATTGGCACACACCACAACAACCGGCTGGGCCTTGTGCTTTTCCAGCTCACCGTAGCTGCCACTTTTGAGCTCACTTGCTGTCAGATTGATGGCGTTGGCAATGTGGCCTTTACGGAAATCCTCACGGCTACGGGTATCCACCACAACGGCATCTTCTTTGTTAATCAGGCGAATAGCTTCACCACGGGTGATCTCTTTCACCTTAGATAAACGGCTTTTGACCGTCATGACGATCACGGCAGCCAGCAGTGCCACCCAAGCCAGACTCAGTATCGGGTGCCTACTAACAAATTGCATAATTTCTTGCAGCATGGGGTGTAACAACTCCCGTCAGTTAAGGGAAAATAAATCAAGGTTTCAGAGTATACCTGCCGAATGCAGCAAATACAGCCAATAAGCAAACGTGAATGCAGAAACTGCGGTGTACACTGGGAAATTACCGCAACTTTGATCTTTCTGGGCTCTTCTTAACCTGTTTCAGTGTAAAATTACTCGGTTCTGGAGGGTGAATAGCCATCATTCCAATGGGTTGATGGCTATTCACAACTTAAGCGATTATAACGAGGTTACAGCAATGTCGAGCACGAAAAAACCCATGGTTCTGGTGATTCTGGATGGTTATGGCTACCGGGAAGAACAGCAGGACAATGCGATCCTGAATGCCAGAACACCCGTCATGGACCGCCTGTGGCAACAACAGCCGCACACCCTGATTGCCGCCTCCGGCCTGGATGTCGGTTTGCCTGATGGGCAAATGGGCAACTCGGAAGTTGGTCACGTCAACCTGGGTGCTGGCCGTATCGTTTATCAGGATCTGACCCGCCTGGATAAAGAAATCAAAGACGGTGACTTCTTTACCAATTCCACGCTCACGGCGGCGGTAGACAAAGCGGTAACAGCGGGTAAAGCAGTACATATCATGGGCCTGATGTCACCAGGTGGTGTACACAGCCACGAAGACCACATTCTGGCAATGATCAAACTCGCCGCCCAACGCGGAGCCAAAGCCATTTATCTGCATGCGTTTCTAGATGGGCGCGATACCCCACCGCGCAGTGCTGAAAACACCTTGAAACGTTTCAGTGATGAATTTACCCAACTGGGTGCAGGGCGCATTGCCTCCATCATTGGCCGTTATTATGCGATGGATCGCGATAACCGTTGGGATCGCGTTCAGTTGGCTTACGATCTGCTGACCCAGGCCAAAGGCGAATACACCGCCGATAGCGCCGTTGCCGCCTTGCAGGCAGCCTATGCCCGCGATGAAAACGATGAATTTGTAAAACCTACCGTGATTCAGGCGGCAGGCGAAACGGCGGCGGCTATGCATGACGGCGATGCGCTGATTTTCATGAACTTCCGTGCCGACCGTGCGCGCCAGATCACCCGTGCCTTTATCAATACTGATTTCGACGGTTTCCCACGCGCTAACGTGGTGAAATTCGGTGATTTCGTGATGCTGACCGAATACGCCGCCGATATTCAGACAGCTTGTGCTTACCCACCTGCCTCACTGGCGAATACCTTCGGCGAGTGGCTGATGAAGCATGACAAAACCCAACTGCGCATTTCGGAAACTGAAAAATACGCTCACGTCACCTTCTTCTATAACGGTGGTATTGAAGAACCGTTCAAAGGCGAAGATCGTGTGCTGATCAACTCACCAAAAGTTGCGACTTACGATCTGCAACCAGAAATGAGTTCCGCAGAGCTGACCGAAAAACTGCTCGCCGCCATCCACAGCGGTAAGTACGACGCCATCATCTGTAACTACCCGAACGGTGATATGGTCGGTCATACGGGGGTTTACGACGCGGCAGTCAAAGCAGTAGAAACGCTGGATAACTGCATTGCGCAAGTGGTTGATGCGGTGAAAACCGTTGGTGGCCAATTGCTGATCACCGCCGATCACGGCAACGCCGAGCAAATGCGCGATCCAGCAACTGGCCAGGCACATACTGCACACACCAGCCTGCCCGTCCCGCTGATTTACATCGGCAAACCGGCCAACGCGGTTGAAGGTGGTACACTTTCTGATATCGCCCCAACCATGCTGGCACTAATGGGGATGGAAATCCCGCAAGAGATGACTGGTAAGCCGCTGTTCATCGTGGAATAATCCTTCTCCATGAGGGAGAAGGCGAATTTTGCACTACCAAAAGTCACCCGCAGCGCAAATTCAGGCAGCCAGCCGCTGCCTGAATACCCGGTGTTACGGAGGTTGGCCACTGTCTGCGTCAGCGCGTTTTTCGCTGGCGCATTGTTATTGCCATTCGCCAGTACCGCAGCAGAAAGCAACCAATCCCAGCTGAAAGATCTGCAACAAAGCATCGCCGAAAAAGAAAAAGCGGTTAAGCAACAGCAGCAGCAACGAAATTCATTGCAAGAACAGCTCAAGCTGCAAGAAAAAACCATCGCACAGGCCAGCCGTTCACTGCGTGATACTCAAGGCACACTCACTGAACTGGGCAAAGATATTTCTGGCCTGAACACCTCAATCACCAAGCTGCAAAAACAGCAGGCTACCCAGCAGGCAATGCTCGCCAAACAGCTTGAAGCCGCGTTTCGCCAAGGGCAGCACAGTGCATTACAACTGATTCTCAGCGGTGAAGAAAGCCAACGTAGCGAACGCATGCTGGCCTATTTCAGCTATCTGAATGAGGCGCGCCAACAAGCCATCGAAGCACTGAAACAAACCCAGACACAACTGGCCGCGCAGAAAAATACCCTGGTCGCCAAGCAGGGCCAGCAGAAATCGTTACTCAACGAGCAGCAAACGCAGCAGCAAACTCTGGAACAGGCGCGCAGCGCGCGTAAGAAAACCTTGACCTCTCTGGAAGCCTCGCTGGAAAAAGATCAGCAGCGGCTGGTTGAACTGCGCCAAAACGAAACCCGCCTGCGTGACCAGATCGCCCGCGCCGAGCGTGAAGCCCGTGCCCGTGCCGAACGCGAAGCGCGTGAAGCCGCCAAAGTGCGCGAACAGGTGCGTGCTAAAGAGCAGCAGGCGAAGAAAACCGGCACCCGTTATCAACCCAGCGAAGGTGAGCGTTCACTGATGGCGCGCACCGGTGGTTTGGGGCGCCCGGAAGGGCAAGCCATCTGGCCGGTACGTGGCCGCATCGAGTATCGTTTTGGCGAACCGCTGCAAGGTGAGTTACGCTGGAAAGGGATGGTGATCTCGGCGGCTGAAGGCAGCGAAGTGAAAGCCATCGCCGATGGTCGTGTTCTGATGGCCGATTGGCTGCAAGGTTATGGCCTGGTCGTTGTCATCGAACACGGTAAGGGTGATATGAGCCTGTATGGCTACAACCAGAGCGCTCTGGTCAGCGTTGGCGCGCAGGTGCGTGCTGGCCAGCCCATCGCCCTGGTAGGCTCTAGCGGCGGTCAGGGAACGCCATCGCTCTATTTCGAAATCCGCCGTCAGGGTCAGGCTGTTAACCCACTGCCATGGTTGGGAAGATAGATTTGCACTATATCAATATGCGTACCGCCATCCTGGCAGGCTTTCTGCTGTTGGCCTGTGCCGCACAGGCCGGGAGACTGTCCATCGTGATTGATGACGTCGGCTATCGCCCACACGAAGATAACGCCATACTGCAAATGCCCACAGCCATCTCGGTCGCCGTGCTGCCCAACGCCCCTCAGGCGCGCTTGATGGCAACCAAGGCCCACAATCAGGGGCGTGAGGTGCTGATCCATATGCCAATGGCTCCGCTCAGCAAGCAATCACTGGAACCCGATACGCTGCAACCTGCCATGAGCAGCGAGGAAATTCAGCGCATCATCCGCAATGCGGTCAATAACGTGCCCTATGCCGTGGGGATGAACAACCATATGGGCAGCGCAATGACCTCTAGCCTGCCGGGTATGCAGCGGGTGATGCAGGCGCTCGATAATTACCAACTCTATTTCCTTGACAGCATGACTATCGGCAACAGCCAGGCAACACGCGCCGCAGCCGGTACTCATGTCAAAGTGATCAAGCGCAAAGTGTTTCTTGACGATACCGCCAACCCGGATGATATTCGCCGTCAGTTCAACCGCGCAGTAGAGTTGGCACGCCGTAACGGTTCGGCTATTGCCATTGGGCATCCACGCCCGGCCACGGTAAAAGTGCTGCAACAGATGCTGGCCACATTGCCAGCGGATATTGTGCTGGTAAAACCCAGCACCCTGCTGAATGAACCGCAGCACAGCGGAGGGAATTATCTGCCATCTACACCGCACCCAACCCAGCCGAAGAATCCGTTCAGCGGCGGCATTAAGCAGTGCAAGATCAAACTACCGCAAGAAAAAGTGGATGCCAGCAAGGCGCTGATTATCATCGGTGAAAGTGTGGCGCAGTCGCCGGTCGTTGTGTTGCTCAAACATCATTGGCAATACTGGCTAGGTTCGGCGCAGACGACACCAAAAACATAAGATCGGGATTTATATAGGGCCAATCAATTTCGAGTTGCAGCCAACCACGCTGCAACTCGAAAGACGAAGGGGATATCAATCCCAGCTCAGCACCACTTTCCCAGACTGACCAGAACGCATGGCATCAAAGCCCTGCTGGAAATCATCAATGGAGAAACGGTGGGTGATCATCGGCGTCAAATCCAAACCGGACTGGATCAGCGCCGCCATTTTGTACCAGGTTTCAAACATTTCACGGCCATAAACCCCTTTGATAAACAGCCCTTTGAAGATCACCTGATTCCAGTCGATAGACATGTCTGAGGGCGGAATCCCCAACATCGCAATACGGCCACCGTGGTTCATGGCATTAAGCAAAGTGCGGAAAGCTGGCGGCGCACCTGACATCTCCAAACCCACGTCAAATCCCTCTGTCATACCCAGTTCGGCCATCACATCGTTCAGGTTTTCTTTACTGACGTTAACCGCGCGGGTTACCCCCATTTTGCGCGCCAGCGCCAGACGATACTCGTTCACGTCGGTGATCACCACATGGCGCGCCCCCACGTGTTTGCACACCGCCGCCGCCATAATGCCAATCGGGCCAGCGCCAGAAACCAGCACGTCTTCGCCCACCAGATCGAAAGACAATGCGGTATGCACCGCATTACCAAACGGATCGAAGATTGAGGCCAGCTCGTCAGAGATATTGTCGGGGATTTTGAAAGCGTTAAAAGCTGGGATTACCAGATATTCAGCAAACGCACCGGGACGATTAACCCCCACTCCGGTGGTATTACGGCACAGATGCGTGCGGCCACCACGGCAGTTGCGGCAATGCCCACAGGTGATATGCCCTTCACCAGAAACGCGATCGCCAATGTTAAAACCTTTGACTTCCTGGCCGATCGCCACCACTTCACCCACATATTCATGGCCCACCACCATCGGCACTGGAATGGTTTTCTGCGACCAGTCGTCCCAGTTATAGATATGCACATCCGTACCGCAGATCGCGGTTTTACGGATTTTGATCATGACATCGTTGTGGCCCAGCTCAGGTTCGGGCACATCGGTCAGCCAAATGCCTTCTTCCGCTTTCAGTTTTGATAACGCTTTCATCCAATGACTCCAAGTTGTTTGCCAATACGAATGAACGCGGCAACCGCACGCTCGATCTGCTCTGGTGAATGATCGGCAGACATCTGAGTACGAATACGCGCCTGGCCTTTTGGCACTACCGGATAGAAGAACCCCGTGACATAAATGCCTTCCTTGAGCAGCGCATTGGCGAATTCCTGCGCCAACGCGGCCTCACCCAGCATCACCGGAATAATGGCGTGATCGGCACCGGCAAGCGTAAAACCTGCGGCAGTCATTTTTGCGCGGAACAAGCGGGCATTGGCCCACAGGCGCTCGCGCAACGCGTCGCCCTCTGCAAGCAGATCCAACACCTTGATCGACGCAGCCACGATCGCCGGTGCCAGTGAGTTGGAGAACAAATACGGGCGCGAACGCTGGCGCAGCCACTCCACCACCTCTTTCTTCGCCGCAGTATAACCACCAGAAGCACCACCGAGCGCCTTGCCCAGCGTGCCGGTAATAATATCAACGCGGCCCATCACTTCGCAGTATTCATGCGTGCCGCGCCCGTTTGCGCCAACAAAACCCACTGCGTGAGAATCATCCACCATCACCAGCGCATTGTATTCATCGGCCAGATCGCACATGCCTTTCAGGTTAGCGATCACGCCATCCATTGAGAATACGCCATCGGTGGCGATCATAATGTGGCGAGCACCGGCGGCTTTTGCCAGCTTGAGTTGCTCGGCCAGTTCACTCATATCATTGTTGGCATAGCGATAACGCTTGGCCTTGCACAGACGTACTCCGTCAATGATCGAGGCGTGATTCAGCGCATCGGAGATAATGGCGTCTTCCGGGCCAAACAGGGTTTCAAACAGACCACCGTTGGCATCGAAACAGGAGGAATACAGAATGGCATCTTCCATGCCCAGAAAATCGGCCAGTTTCTGCTCCAGGTGTTTATGGCTATCCTGCGTGCCGCAGATGAAACGCACCGACGCCATGCCAAAACCGTGGCTGTCCATACCTGCCTTCGCGGCGGCAATCAGTGCCGGGTGATTAGCCAGCCCCAAATAGTTGTTGGCGCAGAAATTGATCACATGGCGGCCATCAGCGACGGCGATGTCGGCCTGTTGTGCCGAAGTGATAATGCGTTCTTCTTTAAACAGCCCTTCGGCACGGGTAGCCACAAGCTGTTGTTCCAGTTGCTGATAAAAAGACGCAGACATGCAGTCATCTCCAAAATAAGAGTATTTTCAACATATTTTACTGACTTGTTAGCAAACTGCGAGAATGAGCCGTAGAGAATATAAAAAATGCAGCAGATATCACGGCAAACCAGGCTACCAAACCGCAGAGCCGGATATTAAGCACCGTTCAGCTGTTCCCGATGGCATGAAATGCTATTATGGGCCGCATCTAGGGTGGAGCATGGTGCGTCACCGGGAAGAATACAGGGGTAAACCCAATGATTATCGTCACTGGCGGTGCTGGCATGATCGGCAGCAACATCATTAAGGCACTGAATGATAAAGGATATCGCGATATCCTGGTGGTGGATAACCTGAAAGATGGCACCAAATTCGTCAACCTGGTCGACCTGGATATCGCCGACTATATGGACAAAGAAGATTTCATTGCCAGCATCATTGCCGGTGACGATCTCGGTGATATCGACGCTATCTTCCATGAAGGTGCCTGCTCATCCACCACCGAATGGGATGGCAAATACATGATGGACAACAACTATCAGTATTCTAAAGACATCCTGCACTTCTGCCTGGATCGCCAAATCCCATTCCTGTATGCCTCTTCCGCCGCGACTTACGGTGGCCGCACCGATAACTTTATCGAAGAACGCCAGTATGAACAGCCACTGAACGTTTACGGCTACTCAAAATTCCTGTTCGACCAATATGTGCGTGAAATCCTGCCAGAAGCGGATTCGCAGGTGTGCGGCTTCCGCTATTTCAACGTTTATGGCCCTCGTGAAGGCCATAAAGGCAGTATGGCCAGCGTGGCGTTCCACCTGAACAACCAGATTACCCGTGGTGAGAACCCGAAATTGTTTTCTGGCAGTGAAAATTTCAAACGTGATTTCATCTATGTGGGTGACGTGGCGGCGGTCAATCTGTGGTTCTGGCAGAATGGCGTATCCGGCATTTTCAACTGCGGAACCGGTCGGGCAGAAACTTTCCAGGCGGTGGCCGATGCGGTGGTGGAATACCATCAGACCGGGGCCGTGGAATACATTGAATTCCCTGAAAAACTGAAAGGCCGTTATCAGGCATACACCCAGGCCGATCAGACCAAACTGCGCGCTGCTGGCTACAATGCGCCGTTCAAAACGGTCGCTGAAGGCGTGAAAGAGTACATGGCCTGGCTAAATCGTACCGCATAAGCTGAAGGAACCTACCAACGGTATGAAAATACTGGTTATCGGCCCTTCGTGGGTTGGCGATATGATGATGTCGCAAAGTCTCTACCGCACCCTGAAGGCCGAATATCCGTCAGCGGAAATTGATGTGATGGCACCCGCGTGGTGCCGCCCATTGCTGGCGCGCATGCCGGAAGTCAACCAGGCTTTAGCCATGCCGCTGGGCCACGGCGCGTTAGAGTTAAGCGAGCGCCGCCGTTTGGGGCACAACCTGCGCACCAATGGTTACGAACGCGCCTACGTGCTGCCCAACTCCTTCAAATCCGCTCTGGTACCGTTCTTCGCCAACGTGCCACAACGCACCGGCTGGCGGGGCGAAATGCGCTATGGCCTGCTTAATGATCTCCGCGTGCTGGATAAAGCTGCTTTGCCGCTGATGGTGCAGCGCTATGTTGCACTCGCCTATGACAAACAGCGGATACAGCGTGCTAGCGATCTGCCACAACCGTTGCTATGGCCGCAACTTCAGGTGAGTAACGAAGAAATTGCCGAAACCACTTCAGCCTTTAACCTTACCGATCATCGGCCGATGATCGGCTTTTGCCCAGGGGCCGAATTTGGCCCGGCCAAACGCTGGCCACATTATCACTATGCCACACTGGCACAAAGGCTGATCGACCAAGGTTATCAGATTACCTTGTTGGGTTCGGCCAAAGATCACGCTGCTGGTGAGCAAATCCGCGCAGCGCTGGCTGAGAATGCGCGCGATTTCTGCCGCAATCTGGCTGGGGAAACCCAGCTTGAACAGGCAGTGATCCTGTTGGCTTCCTGCCAGGCCGTGGTCACTAATGATTCAGGATTGATGCACGTTGCAGCCGCCTTGAACAAACCATTAATTGCCTTGTATGGCCCGAGCAGCCCAGACTTTACTCCGCCACTTTCCGATCAGGCAAAAGTCATCCGCTTGATCAGCGGGTATCATAAAGTCCGTAAAGGTGGTGCCGGTCAAGGCTATCACCAGAGCCTGATCGACATTCAGCCACAGCAGGTGTTAGACGCGCTGACGCCGTTACTGGCCGCCAGCGAGGAATAAACATGCAGGTTCTGATCGTCAAAACCTCATCAATGGGTGATGTACTTCACACGCTGCCTGCCTTAACCGATGCCATGCGTGCTATTCCCGGTATTCAGTTCGACTGGGTGGTGGAAGAAGGCTTTAGCCAAATCCCCACTTGGCATCCGGCGGTAGATCGCGTGATTCCGGTGGCCATTCGCCGCTGGCGTAAAAACTGGTTCGGTTCCGAAATACGCCAGCAGCGTTGCGATTTTAAGCGTCAGGTGCAGGAACGCCGTTATGACTGCGTGATAGATGCTCAGGGGTTGCTCAAGAGCGCC
The DNA here is from genome assembly GCF_000520015.2 of Chania multitudinisentens RB-25. Lineage (GTDB taxonomy): Bacteria > Pseudomonadota > Gammaproteobacteria > Enterobacterales > Enterobacteriaceae > Chania > Chania multitudinisentens. The sequence continues at coordinate 1,037,888 of NZ_CP007044.2, read as the reverse complement.
GCGCTGGTGACCCGAATCGCCCGTGGCAGCAAGCACGGCCCGGACTGTAAAAGTGCTCGTGAACCGTTTGCCAGTTGGTTTTATCACCAGCGCCACCACATTGATAAACAACAACATGCGGTAGAACGCCTGCGCGAGCTGTTCGCCAAAAGCCTGGGGTATGCAAAACCGCAAAGCGCAGGCGATTATGCGATTGCTGCCCGTTTTCTCAACCATCCCCCCGCAGATGCCGGGCAATATCTGGTTTGCCTGCACGCTACCACACGTGATGAAAAACATTGGCCAGAGCAAAACTGGCGTGCACTGCTTGAACTCGTGGCCGCTACCGGGTTGAAAATCAAGCTGCCATGGGGAGCAGAGCATGAGCATCAGCGCGCACTACGGTTGGCAGAAGGGTTCTCACACGTTGAAGTGCTGCCCAAACTCAGCCTACAGCAGGTCGCCGAAGTATTGGCCGGAGCCAAAGGTGTAGTTTCAGTGGATACCGGGCTCAGTCACCTGACCGCCGCGCTGGATCGCCCAAATATTACGCTGTTTGGCCCAACCGATCCGGGGCTGATTGGGGGTTATGGGAAGCACCAGCATTCGATTATTTCCCCGGAAAAAAACATGGCGACGATCGCCGCCGAGTCAGTTTTGGCCGAACTGCTCAAGGTTATCGCGTGAACCAGTTAACGTGGATGGCCTTGCTGGTGCATGCAAAACCACGCTTCATCGTGGCCGCAGCCATGAAACAACCTGGGTTTCAGTGTGTTTCCCAAAGCCACGATTTTTTGCTGCCAGCAAGAAAATCGAGCAACAGTAGCCACATGCAGGCAGGTCATTTAGAATCAAGGGCCGGTCTCCTAGAAAGCAACTCATGATGAACGATGCGCCAGCCTTAATTTGTGCCACGCCAATACAACGGATTTCACTCGCTAAACGTCACCAACATGGCAAACCCGTCATCAATATCTTGACCTCATTTCTACAGACACGGTGATGATAACCGTGCGGAGTTCGCTTGCATGAAAGCATTTCGTTTGGCAATTGTTCGCCAAAAATACCGCCCAGATGGCGAAGTAGAGCGTTTCATCTCTCATGCCCAGGAAGCATTGACGCAGCAAAATCTGGATCTGAGCGTGATCAGCCGCAAGTGGCCGGCTGATGTGAATCCAAATGGGCATATCCATTTGTGCAACCCCATAAAATTTGGGCGTATCAACCGCGAACGCGGTTTTGCCGACGCAGCCAGAACCTTGTGGCAGAAAGAAAATTTCGATCTGGTTCAGAGCCATGAACGTATCGCCGGTTGTGATATTTACCGCGCAGGCGATGGTGTGTATCGCCGCTGGCTGTTACAGCGCGCACGTTTACTGCCAGAATGGCGACGCAAGTGGTTATTTTCCAACCGTTACCACCGCTCCGTTATGTGTGCTGAGCGAGCCTTGTACGCCGCACAGGAACTGAAAGCCGTAATTTGCAACGCAAATATGATCAAACAGGAAATCATTGATGATTTCGGTATACGTGCCGATAAAATCACAGTGATCTACAACGCTATTGATCATCAAACCTTTTTGCCAGCAAGCGAGCAACAGCGGCAACAGCTGCGGGCGCAATACCAAATCCCGCTGCCAGCGCACTGCCTGATTTTTGTTGGTTCAGATTTTGCCTGCAAAGGTCTGGCGATGGCCATCCGCGCGATTGCTCCCACTGAAAGTTACCTGTTGGTGGTTGGTAAGGATAAAGCAGAAAAACGCTACCGCGCCTTGGCACAATCGTTAGGATGCAGCAACCGGGTGCGCTTTATCGGCGCCCAAAAACACACGTTGCCGTTCTATCAAGCGGCTGATGCCTTGCTGCTACCGGCGCTGTACGCTCCTTTCCCCAACGTGATTTTGGAAGCCATGTCATGCGGATTACCGGTAATCACCAGTACCACCTGCGGCGGTGCTGAATTTATCACGCCAGGGGAGAACGGTTTTGTCAGTGACGCACTGGATGCCAATGCCCTCACCGACGCCATCCACGCTTTGCCACAACAGGCGCTGGGTTCAAATATGGCCGCCGCCGCCAGATTGCGTATTATGCCCGCGACGCCTGCTCGCCTTTCACAGCAATTGATTGAGCTATATAACCAACTGCTGGGCTGATGGTTTTTTCGGGGCAATTTAATATCGCTGATGCTTAAATCAGCCCCCTCTACTTTCAAAGGAAAGGCTCTGCAAATGGGGCGCAAACCAGCAAATTAACGCCTTTCTCCGATGGCTATGATATTATTCTGAATAACTCATATACATGAAATTGATAGAATGTTGCTGCGTCTATATCAGGTATTACTCTACCTAATCCAACCCCTGATCTGGCTTCGCTTGCTGTTGCGCAGCCGCAAAGCTCCAGCCTACCGTAAACGTTGGGCGGAACGTTATGGTTTCTGCGCAGGGAAAGTCGTGCCGGGAGGGATTATGCTGCATTCCGTTTCTGTTGGTGAAACGCTGGCGGCTATCCCGTTAGTCCGGGCATTGCGTCACCGCTACCCCGACTTGCCGATTACCGTCACCACAATGACACCAACGGGTTCCGAACGCGTGCAATCGGCTTTCGGTAACGATGTGCATCATGTTTATCTGCCTTATGATCTGCCCGGTGCCATGCGGCGTTTCCTCGATCAGGTGAATCCGAAACTGGTCATTATCATGGAAACTGAACTTTGGCCGAACCTGATTAATACTCTGCATCAACGCCAAATCCCACTGGTGATCGCCAACGCCCGCCTGTCTGCCCGTTCGGCCAATGGCTATAAGAAAATCAGCGGCTTTATCCGCAATATTCTGCACCGTATTACCCTGATCGCCGCACAGAATCAGGAAGACGGCGAGCGCTTTATTGAATTGGGCGTGAAACGTTCACAACTGACCGTGACCGGCAGCCTGAAATTTGATATCTCTGTCACGCCGGAACTGGCGGTACGTGCAGTAACGCTGCGCCGCCAATGGGCTCCGCGCCGCCCGGTGTGGATCGCCACCAGTACCCACGAAGGCGAAGAAGTCATTCTGCTGGAAGCACACCGTAAACTGTTAGAAAAACACCCGAATTTGCTCTTGATTCTGGTCCCACGTCACCCGGAGCGTTTCCTTACTGCTAAAGAACTGACACAGAAATCAGGCTTCAGTTACACCATCCGCAGCAGCGGTGAAATTCCCTCCAGCAGTACGCAGGTGGTGATTGGCGATACTATGGGTGAACTGATGCTGCTGTACGGTATTGCCGATCTGGCCTTTGTCGGTGGCAGCCTGGTGGAACGTGGTGGGCATAATCCTTTGGAAGCGGCAGCACACGCGATCCCTGTACTGATGGGCCCACATACCTTCAACTTCAAAGATATCTGCGCCAAGCTCTCGCAGGCTGGTGGGCTGATTACCGTCACCGATGCCGACTCTCTGGTGAAAGAAGTGGCTACGTTGTTAACTGATGAAGACTATCGCCGCTACTACGGCCGCCACGCGGTTGAAGTGCTGTATCAGAATCAGGGAGCACTACAGCGTTTGTTGCACTTGCTGGAACCCTACCTGCCACCACGGAGCCATTGATGAGCCACCGTAAAAGCCTGTCGGTAGTGATCATTGCCAAAAATGAAGCCGGGTTGCTGACCGAATGCCTGCAATCAGTGGATTGGGCAGATGAAATCATTGTGCTTGATTCAGGCAGTATCGACGGCTCTGCCGCATTGGCAGAAAGTTTGGGGGCTAAAACCTTTATACATACCGACTGGCAAGGCTTCGGCAAACAGCGCCAGAAAGCGCAAAGCTATGCTACCCAAGATTATGTGTTGATGCTTGATGCCGATGAACGCGTCACGCCGGAACTACGGCAATCCATAGAGCATGTGCTGATCACCGCCGATGACAGCGTGATTTACAGCCTTGGCCGCCTTAACCTGTTTCTGGGCCGCTTTATGCGCCACAGCGGTTGGTATCCAGATCGAGTCAACCGTCTCTATGCCAATCAGCGTTACCGTTATAATGACGATTTGGTGCATGAATCACTCAACACCCAAGGGGCCAAAGTGGTGGCGCTGCAGGGTGATTTGTTGCACCTGACCTGCCGCGACTTTTTTGCTTTCCAGCGCAAACAACTTCATTACGCTGAGCAATGGGCCACTCAACGCTATCAGGCCGGTAAAAAATGCGGTTATCTGTCAATCCTTACCCATACGTTGGGGGCTTTTTGCAAAACCTGGCTGCTACGCGCCGGTTTCCTTGACGGTAAACAGGGGTTGCTGTTAGCCGTGGTTAACGCGCAATATACTTTTAATAAATATGCCGCATTGTGGGCATTGGGCCGTAACACTACCCAATAGCCTTTGAAATGTGAGTGACCAGCATCAACACATTTTGAAGGATGGCGGGTATATTCAGAGAAAGTGAATCATGAGCAGTAAAGCTATTTACCCAGGGACTTTCGATCCGATGACCAATGGCCATCTGGATTTGGTGACCCGTGCTTCATTGATGTTTGATCGCGTGATTCTGGCCATCGCCGCCAGCCCGAGCAAAAAACCTCTGTTTACTTTGGAAGAGCGCGTGGCGCTGGCCACGCAGGTCACATCGCACCTGGATAACGTGGAGGTGCTCGGCTTCAGTGAGTTAATGGCACACTTTGCCGCGCACCAGAACGCCAACATTCTGGTGCGCGGGCTGCGTGCGGTGTCCGATTTTGAGTATGAATTACAGCTGGCAAACATGAACCGCCATCTGATGCCTCAGCTTGAAAGCGTATTCCTGATGCCGTCTGAAGAGTGGTCGTTTATCTCTTCTAGCCTAGTGAAAGAAGTAGCACGTCATGGCGGTGACATCGCACCATTCCTGCCAGACGTCGTCACCAAGGCATTGGTAGAAAAGCTCGCAATGCAGTAATCAATGCTGGCAGCCGCGGCAGAAAAAGGTGCTGCGCTGCCCGTGCTTGGCGCTTTCGAGCAGTGTTCCACACACGCGGCAAGGTTCCCCTGCCCGGCCATAAACCTGCAATTCCTGCGCAAAATAACCTGGTTTACCATCTGATTGCAGAAAATCACGCAGCGTTGTGCCCCCCTGTTCGATCGAACGCAGCAAAACCGCCTTGATGGTTGCCACCAGTAGCTCTGCCTCTGCCTGACTCAATGAGTTCGCCTGACGATCCGGCAAGATTTTGGCGGTGAACAGTGATTCACTGGCATAAATATTCCCCACCCCCACTACCAGCGTGTTATCCATCAGCCAAGGTTTTATCAGCGTGCGTTTATTACGCGATTTTTCATATAGATAGTTGCCATTGAATGCCTCGCCCAGCGGCTCTGGGCCGAGATGAGCCAATACATTGCTCGTTGCCAGATCTTCGCACCACAACCAGGCACCAAAACGGCGAGGATCGGTATAGCGCAGGATCATACCGTTGCTCATCACCAGATCGACATGATCGTGCTTGCCTGCCTCAGTGTCTTCCCTCAGCATTCGTAAACTGCCAGACATCCCCAAATGCACGATAATCCAGCCACCATCCAGCTCGATCAACAAATACTTGGCACGGCGCTGTACGCTACGTACTGGCTGATCGCTCAATGTCAGGATTTGTTCAGAGACTGGCCAGCGTAGGCGAGCATTACGCACCACTGCGTACTGGATATTCTGGCCAACAAGATAAGGTTCGATGCCACGGCGGCTGGTTTCGACTTCTGGTAATTCAGGCATGTAGCACTCCCTTTTAGATATCTGTATCCAGATTACGTTGAGATGCAGATAGGTGGCAACAGAGCGACAAATCAGCTTTGAAGCAAATTTGGAACGCTGCTTGGCACATAGGCTAAGTAACACAGCCAACAGTCCTGCATTTTAACGGGTAATGGGTATATGGCTCCTTAAATAACAAAAAACCCGGCCTTGGCCGGGTTTTCATTAATCCACTAAAATTACTTAATTTTAGCTTCTTTGTAGAGCACGTGTTGACGGACAACTGGATCGAATTTCTTCAGTTCCAATTTTTCCGGCTTAGTACGCTTGTTCTTCGTGGTGGTATAGAAGTGACCAGTACCAGCAGAAGAAACCAGCTTGATCTTCTCGCGAACACCTTTAGCCATGATTCAGTTCCTTAATACTTCTCACCACGGGCACGCAGATCGGCCAAGACCGTCTCAATACCCTTCTTATCAATAACACGCATACCTTTAGCAGATACACGCAGAGTTACAAAGCGCTTCTCAGCCTCAACCCAAAAACGGTGTGAGTGCAGGTTCGGCAGAAAACGGCGTTTGGTCGCGTTCATTGCGTGGGAACGGTTGTTACCGCTCACCGGGCGCTTGCCAGTAACTTGGCAGACTCGGGACATGTCTATTTCTCCAAAAATCAAATCAGCTCGAGCTTCGTATAGGGTATGGCCGCCTCGTCAGGCTTTTAGAGCCCATCTCAGCAAACTTCACACTGAGGAGACTCTCGTCATCAGGTCAGAAACCACGCACCAGGCCAGAAACCTGCTGAGATAGGCTCTTACGCCAAACCCAAGATTCTCAAAGGTGGCGTAGTATACGCTCTGAAGCGTAAGTGCTCAAGTCCCGAACAGCTAAAGATCCCTCAAGGATCGCGAAAAAATTGCCTAAAGCCACCCACGCTCGGCAAAAGAAACGCATTCACCCCGGCCTACCACTAAATGATCGAGTACCCGAATTTCCAATAACCGACAAGCATTCACCACTTGTTCGGTTATCAAACGGTCTGCTTGGCTGGGTTCAGCCTTACCCGAAGGGTGATTATGCGCCAGAATGATAGCGGCTGCATTAGCCTTCAACGCTTCACGCACAATTTCTCTCGGGTGCACGACGACGCTGCTGATGGTACCAGCAAACATCTCCTGATGGCGAATAACCCGATGTTGATTGTCCAAAAACAACACTAAAAAAACTTCACGCTCATGATGCACTAACAAATTGTGCAGATAATGCTGGGTCATCTTCGGATTCAGCAACGCATTTTCCAGCAGATGCGGGCCAGAAAATAACCGGAAAGCTAATTCCGAAATAGCCTGCAACTGAGCATAAGTGGCATTTCCCAACCCTTTCTGGCTGGAGAATTGCACATAATCCGCTGCAATCAGATGATACAGTGAGCCAAAATGCGCCAACAACTGTTCGGCACGCTGCAAAACGTGAATACCCGGCAAACCGGTACGCAAAAAGATTGCCAGTAATTCCACGTCAGAAAGCGCCGCTGCACCATCACGCATCAATTTCTCCCTGGGGGCCAACTCTCCCGGCCATAACGACATATCCTGGCTGCTCATTACCACCTCCCTGCAATCAACCGAGCATGACATGGCACCAGCAGAACCGCGATAGGTGATTGATAATGTTGCGAAGTGCTACGCAAATAGGAATGTAACTGGCTGCATACACAGCATAATCGCTCACCTCATCAATGGTTATGCTAAAATGCTGCATCTTTCGATTTTCAATCGGGCAATCATGATGACGGGACTTTCCGGTAAACATATTGTGCTTGGCATCAGTGGCGGCATTGCTGCCTATAAATGCCCTGAACTGGTACGCCGCCTGCGCGACAGGGGCGCTGAAGTACGGGTAGTCATGACCTCGGCTGCAAAAGCCTTCATCACCCCGCTAGCGCTACAGGCTGTTTCTGGTTATCCGGTTGCCGACGATCTGCTGGATCCCGCAGCAGAAGCGGCCATGGGCCACATCGAGTTAGCTAAATGGGCGGATTTGGTGGTGCTGGCACCGGCTACCGCCGACCTGCTGGCACGCATTGCCGCTGGTATGGCTAACGATCTGCTGACCACGATCTGCCTGGCTACCAGCGCACCACTCGCAGCTGCACCAGCGATGAACCAGCAGATGTACCGTGCCGCAGCTACGCAGGCTAACCTGCAAACCTTGCTGGCTCGCGGCATGTTGTTATGGGGGCCAAACAGCGGTAATCAGGCCTGCGGTGACGTTGGGCCGGGCCGTATGCTGGAACCCTTGGAAATCGTCGAACTGATTAATGGTTACCTCTCTACGCCACAGGATCTGAAACATTTAAAGGTTATGGTCACCGCTGGCCCTACGCGTGAAGCCTTGGACCCTGTGCGTTTCATCAGCAACCACAGCTCTGGCAAGATGGGCTTTGCTATCGCTCAAGCGGCGGCGGCTCGCGGTGCGCAAGTGACGTTGGTCGCCGGGCCGGTTTTGCTGCCGACACCGCCTAACGTGACGCGTGTGGATGTCACCACCGCTCTGGAAATGGAACACGCAGTGCAACAACATGCCGCACAGCAGAACATTTTCATCGCCTGTGCCGCCGTGGCGGATTACCGTGCGGCACAAGTCGCCGATGAAAAAATCAAAAAACAGGGTGATGAAATCATCCTTAAGATGGTAAAAAATCCTGATATCGTCGCAGGTGTTGCCGCGATGAACAAAAATCGTCCATTTGTTGTTGGGTTTGCTGCCGAAACCCAGAATGTGGAAGAATACGCGCGGCAAAAACTGGCGCGTAAGAAGCTGGATTTAATCTGCGCTAACGATGTATCGCTTGCAGAGCATGGTTTCAACGGTGATACCAATGCCTTGCATCTTTTTTGGCAGAATGGAGAAAAACACCTTCCGCATAGCGATAAGGCACTCCTTGGCCAACGTTTAATAGACGAGATAGTCAGCCGTTATGATGAAAAAAATCGACGTTAAGATTCTCGACCCACGCATCGGTCAGGATTTCCCTTTACCAACCTACGCCACTCCTGGTTCCGCCGGTTTGGATCTGCGCGCCTGTTTAGACAGTGCCGTAGAGCTGGCTCCGGGTGAAACCACCTTGCTGCCCACCGGCTTGGCAATTCATATCGCTGATACTGGCCTAGCAGCGGTCATCTTACCGCGCTCCGGGCTGGGTCATAAGCACGGTGTCGTTCTGGGTAATCTGGTAGGGCTGATCGATTCGGACTATCAAGGCCAACTGATGGTATCTGTGTGGAACCGTGGTCAAAAATCCTTCACCATTGAACCTGGCGAGCGCATTGCACAGATGGTGTTTGTGCCCGTTGTGCAGGCTGAATTCAATCTGGTCACAGAGTTCGACAGCAGCGAACGCGGTGCCGGTGGTTTTGGTCACTCCGGCCGCCACTAATATGTAACCAGTAAATATCGTGGGCCAGATTCTGAACTTTTGCTGAACCAGAGAAAGATATCTCTAATGGCAAGGTTTACCTGGCAATAGTAGACGCCGTACACCCGGTAACATGGGAATCATGGTCGGAAAAGACCATTGACCCAAACATCGCACAGAGTTTGCGTTACAGAGGTTGGTGTTTGGGTTCGCGAAAATCTATACCCATGGATTTCAAGATGCAGGGGTATAAGCCGTTTTAGCAAAGGTCTAATCGAACATGGCAGAAAAAGAAAATACGAAAAGGAATCGGCGTGAAGAAATATTGCAGGCACTCGCTCAAATGCTGGAATCCAGCGACGGTAGCCAGCGTATTACTACAGCAAAGCTCGCCGCAAATGTTGGTGTCTCTGAAGCTGCCCTTTATCGGCATTTTCCCAGCAAAACACGGATGTTTGACAGCCTGATCGAGTTTATTGAAGACAGCCTGATAACACGCATCAATTTAATCCTGCAAGATGAGAAAGAAACGCTCAATCGCCTGCGCCTGATTCTGCTGCTGATCCTCGGGTTTGCTGAACGTAATCCAGGTTTAACACGCATCATGACCGGGCACGCTTTGATGTTTGAACAAGATCGCTTACAAGGCAGAATCAACCAGTTGTTTGAGCGAATCGAAGCGCAACTGCGCCAAGTGCTGAAAGAGCGCAAATTGCGGGAAGGCAGGGGCTTTATGGTAGATGAAACCTTGCTGGCTAGCCAGCTGTTGGCTTTCTGCGAAGGTATGCTGTCGCGCTATATCCGTTCTGAATTCCGCTATCGCCCGACGCAGGATTTCGATGCACGTTGGCCATTATTAGCATCACAACTGCAATAATCGCTACCGTTGTAACCTGAAAGACAATAGTAACGCCGGGTATACATAACCCGGCGTTACTATTTTAAACGCCGTATTGCTCGCGATAGGCCTTCACAGCAGCCAAGTGGCCCGCCATTTCCGGTTTCTCTTCCAGATACGTAATCAAATCCTTCAAGGTAATAATGGAAATCACCTTGCAATGATAATCGCGTTCCACTTCCTGAATCGCAGAGACATCGGCGCGGCCACGCTCCTGGCGATCGAGAGAAATCAGCACGCCGACCAGGCTGGCGTTATTGGCACTGATGATCTCCATTGATTCGCGGATTGCCGTACCTGCTGTAATGACATCATCCACCAGCATAACGCGGCCCTGCAACGGGCTGCCCACCAGTGTTCCCCCTTCGCCATGGTCTTTGGCTTCCTTGCGATTGAAGCAGTACGGAACATCGCGCTCGTGATGTTCCGCCAGTGCCACAACCGTGGTAGTCGCAATTGGAATACCTTTATAAGCCGGGCCAAACAGCAAATCAAAATCAATGCCAGAATCAACCAGCGCCTCGGCATAAAAACGCCCTAACAATGCAAGATCACGCCCGGTATTAAACAGGCCAGCATTGAAGAAATACGGGCTGACCCGGCCGGATTTCAGGGTAAACGCACCGAATTTCAATACCTGTTTATTAAGCGCAAACTCAATAAACTGGCGCTGATAGGCTTTCATTACTACTTCTCCTTATCTGGTCTGTTATGTCCCACTTGCTTGAAACTACAAGGTATTAGCAGCACTCGCCGATTACCTCCCTGCAACACCAAGAATATTGGGTATATCTCTGTTTCTACTGCCGCCCGATAACCGGGCATAAAAAAGGCGACTTCGTCGCCTTAAAAAAATCACTCTGCCAGTGCCGCTTTCTGCGCTTGGAAGATCGTTTCGATACCCCCTCGGGCCAATGCCAGCAACGCCAGCAATTCATCATGGCTGAACGGTTGGCCTTCGGCGGTGCCCTGCACCTCGATCATACGGCCATCTTCCATCATCACCACGTTCATATCCGTTTCTGCGGCAGAATCTTCAACATATTCCAAATCACACAACGCTTCGCCGTTAACGATGCCCACCGAAACCGCAGCCACCAACCCTTTCATCGGATTGGCTTTCAGCTTGCCAGTAGCCACTAACGCATTAAGCGCATCGGCCAGTGCTACGCAAGCCCCAGAGATGGAAGCAGTACGAGTACCACCATCAGCCTGCAACACATCGCAATCCAAGGTAATAGTGAACTCGCCGAGCTTTTTCAGATCTACCGCCGCACGTAACGAACGGGCGATCAAACGCTGGATTTCCAGCGTACGGCCACCCTGTTTACCTTTAGCGGCTTCGCGGGCATTACGGCTGTGGGTAGAACGCGGCAGCATGCCGTACTCTGCGGTAACCCACCCCTGCCCCTGGCCTTTAAGGAAGCGTGGAACGCCCTCTTCTACCGTGGCGGTGCACAAAACTTTGGTATCGCCAAACTCAACCAGCACGGAGCCTTCAGCGTGTTTCGTATAGTGACGAGTCAGTGTCAGGGGGCGAACGTGTTGTGGTGCTCTGCCTGTAGGACGCATGGGCTCTCTCCGGCTTCAAATCAACGATTGGTTGCGCATTATACGGGCTTCGTGCTGTTATGCCTATCCTGCCCGCAGGTGCAACGCTATAATCGTTTCATCTTTTCCTCCTATGGGTACGCATCAATGATCCGCAGCATGACCGCCTACGCCCGGCGTGAAATCAAGGGTGAATGGGGCAGCGCAGCTTGGGAGCTGCGTTCCGTTAACCAACGCTACTTAGAAACCTATATCCGCCTGCCAGAGCAGTTCCGTAGCCTTGAGCCAGTGATCCGTGAGCGTATTCGTAGCCGCCTGACGCGCGGTAAAGTGGAATGTAACCTGCGTTTCGAACTCGATCCCAACGCGCAAAGCTCGCTGATCCTGAACGAAAAACTGGCAAAGCAGCTGGTTGAAGCGGCTAACTGGGTCAAAATGCAAAGCGACGAAGGGGAAATCAACCCTATCGATGTACTGCGCTGGCCGGGCGTGATGTCTGCCCAGGAGCAGGATCTGGACGCCATCAGTGCGCAATTGATGCAGGCGCTGGAAAGTGCACTGGATGATTTTATTGCCGCGCGTGAAAGCGAAGGTACAGCACTCAAAGCTCTGATTGAACAACGTCTTGACGGCGTGAGTGCCGAAGTGGTTAAAGTGCGTGCACAAATGCCAAACGTCCTGCAATGGCAGCGTGAACGCCTACTCGGCAAGCTGGAAGAAGCGCAGGTTCAGTTAGAAAACACCCGTCTGGAGCAAGAACTGGTGCTGATGGCGCAGCGTATTGATGTGGCGGAAGAATTAGATCGCCTGGAAGCACACGTGAAAGAAACACACAATATCCTGAAGAAAAAGGAAGCCGTTGGCCGCCGCCTTGACTTTATGATGCAAGAATTCAACCGTGAATCGAATACGCTGGCTTCTAAATCCATCAATGCCGACATCACCACTTCTGCCATTGAGTTGAAGGTGTTGATCGAACAAATGCGTGAGCAGATCCAAAATATCGAGTAAATATTCAGGAAGAATCAACAAGCCGCATAAAACTAGAAGGCCCGCATAACAGCGGGCTTTTTTGTTGTCATGAGCTAGCATAAAGAAACAAGAAAGCGCATCATTACCATGTACATAGTGACATTTTTAGGAATGGCTTTATGTACACGCCCTATTCAATATTCAGGTATACACGATGCCAAAGCTAACAGATATGCAGATCCGCGCCTGGATAAAGGCCGGTGAACGTTTTGCAGGCCGCGCTGACGGTGGTGGGTTGTATCTGTGCTTCCCTGAAAACTACACATCCCCCCTTCTGGCGCTTCCGGTATAAATTCGCTGGAAAGGCTCGCGCAATGGTTATCGGCTCCTATGCGGAGCTGTCACTTGCCAAGCCTGCTATTGCGATTAATTCTGCTGGCAAGAGGAATAATATTCCCTTGCCTTGCTTCCCAAACGTGGCAAACGTATAGCCGAAGTCGTTACGGTATGCACACCGTGAGATTTTGGGGGCGAGTGGGGAGATAAGCATATCCATTTTCATCAAGCGCATTGAAGATATCCATCATCCCTTGATCGGTTTCAATTATAAGGCGTGTGTCCAAGGTGATTTCTTGGCCTTCTAGCTCCAGGTAACCTGACCCAAGAGAAACAGATAAGATAACCCCGCCAATTAACCTGTTAACATCCTCAAACGCATTTTCAACCCAGCGAACCTTACTATCATAGATATCGAAAGGTAATGATTGGTCATTTGAAAGCCATAAATCATCGAATCTTGACCAAGCAACGGAGATTAGTTGACCGTTATTAAAATTCAGCCTGATAGGTAAATCATTCCATGGTTCCCACTGATCAGAGAAAATTTCTGCGGTAGAGTAACCAATCAATGTAGCCCCTATAAATTTCTCAAATACCTTTTTTATTGCTACAACTTTACTCACTAATCGCCTCAACATCTCAGGTTATGTTCCTCTGGCTCACCATTACCACTATGCAATGAGCCTGACAAGATAAGGCTTATTGCTTTAGACAGGTAATCGATTTTGAACTGCTGGTGATCCACCCGCGGGGAGAGGTTAACTGTCACCGGCGCTGCTGGTTATCACAACAGGTACCAGATAACAGCGCGTGGGTGATGGCCGTTAGGCAGGTTTACCCTTGAACAGCTGAGACATAAACCGTTCGATACTATTGAGCACTTAATCAGCACTCTTTATGCTGTTGCATGCGCTTTAATGCCCTTCCTTGCATTGAGTAGATGTACATCCCATTACACGGCCGAAAGGATGCGTTATGAACGAACATCACCAACCATTTGAGCAATTCAGACAGCAAGATGACAATGGCATTGAATTTTGGTCTGCCCGTGATCTATCTAAGATTCTGGATTACTCGGAATACCGACACTTTGCTCCAGTGTTAGAACGCGCAAAAGAGGCTTGTTTAAACAGTGGTCATTATGTCGAAGACCATTTCGAGGATGTCCTCGCAATGGTCAAAATTGGCTCAGGCGCGTTAAGAGAGCTTAAAGACGTTAAGCTCTCCAGATATGCTTGCTATCTTGTCGTGCAGAATGGTGATCCAAGCAAGACTGTGATTGCGGCCGGGCAAACCTACTTTGCAATGCAAACCCGTAGGCAAGAACTTGCTGATGACGAAACATTCAAATGCCTTCGCGAAGATGAAAAACGGCTGTTCCTGCGCAATGAATTAAAAGAGCACAACAAACAACTGGTTGAGGTCGCACAACAAGCAGGGGTAGAGACAACGTTGGATTTTGCCATATTTCAGAACCATGGCTATCAAGGCCTATACGGTGGGTTGGATCAAAAGGCTATCCACCAGCGCAAGGGGCTAAAAAAGAGTCAAAAAATACTCGATCATATGGGCTCTACTGAACTTGCTGCCAACCTATTCCGAGCAACACAGGCCGAGGAAAAATTGCGCCGAGATCAGGTGAAATCAAAACAACAGGCAAATCAGACTCATTTTGATGTTGGCAGAAAGGTGCGACAAACCATCCAGGAGCTCGGTGGTACCATGCCGGAAAATCAACGCATTATAAGAAATCCAGTCAATAAAAGGCTTTGACGCCGATACTCACCAAGTAAATATTCAGGAAGAATCAAGAAGCCGCAAATAATCATTGAAGCCCGCAATACGTCGGGCTTTTTGTTGTAAAGCCAGGAGATCGTATAACCTCAATTCAGATTGGTAGCGAAACCGAAGATAATTTTAGAGATGAATTTGACAGCAAACCCTTCGCCCCAGTTGAGGGAAGGTGTTTACCTACGTTTGGTTATCATTTTGAAAATAGAAAGATATTATGGTTTGGATAATGATAACTATGGGCGACACTCATTAATTCAGGCAAGCTTCACCCTTAATAAATTGTGCCCGAAGTGAATAGGAGGGGCACATAATGCAAAACCGCATTATGTGCATCCACGAGCCACTATTTGTTACTCAACTGCTCAACCAATGTCTGGCTTTGCTGAATAAAATGACGGCTCTCTTCGCTATTCTGCTGTATAAGACTGACAAACAACAAATCAATGATAGTGTGCTGTGCCGTTCTGGCAGCAATAGAGGAACTGCGCCAGCGGGTTTCATCAGCAATGGTATCCAGCGTATAGTCCGCAATTTCTCTCAACGGATTATGTTGCAAAGAAGTAATAGCAACCAGCGTGGCTCCCCTTTTTTTGGCAACTTCAGCAGCAATTAAAATCTCCCGGCGCTTACCGGAAAATGAAATAATAATCTGTACATCAGCTGGGTTCAGAGATTGGGCAACCGTGATTTGGACGTGGCTATCTAACTCATTCATTACCGAATAACCAATTTTCATCAGCTTATAAGCAAGATCTTTGGCAATGAGCGATGAACCACCCACACCGATAATTTGAACGCGTTTGGCCGCCTGAATATGCGACACAACATGCTGTAGTTGAGCAAAGTCCAGGCTATCAGTTGTATCTCGCAACGCTTGCTGTTTTTCCAGAAATAATTTCTCGGCGATATCCGGCAAACTGTCATCACTGTTAATGCCATTATGAATATGCGAGCTCTGTAGTCGTTGTTCAGACACCTGCTGCCCCCACTCCTCAATGAGAGCCATTTTTAAGTGGGTAAAACCTTTCATCCCCAGCTTCTGAGAAAATTTAATAACGCTGGATTGGCTAACCCCCAAAATCATCGCCAGCCCCTGTGAGGAAAGCTGTTTTAGCTTATCGGGGTTTGCCAACACATAATCCGCGATCTTACGCTCTCCGGAAGTGAATGACTCTTTGTTATGAACTATTTTTTGCGTGTATCTCATCGCTGTGGTAACTCACGTTGTCAACGAAAAAAGCGGATTTTACCCCAGCTATCTTACGCTGCCAGTACCTAAAACAACATGGATATCAACAAGAGGGGGTTATGGTAAGTTGACAACGGTCACATAACCCTTCAAATTAATAAAATATTTGTTGATTTAATTATAAATGGAATTAATTATTCCAAAATACCAACCCCCCTGAGATTACAATGAAAATTGATTTATCAACTCTAGTTACCGAGAGCCGTAACCCAGACAGTGAAAATATTGATACCTTATCCACTCTAGAGATGCTTAAGGTTATTAATGCCGAAGATAAAAAAGTCGCTTTTGCGGTAGAGCGTGTGTTACCACAGGTAGCAGAGGCTGTGGATGCCATTAGCGCAGCCTTCACTCACGAAGGCCGTTTGATTTACTGCGGAGCTGGCACCTCCGGGCGTTTGGGCATTCTGGATGCTAGCGAATGCCCACCAACCTATGGTACACCACGCGAACAGGTGATCGGCCTGATTGCTGGGGGACATACGGCTATTTTACAGGCAGTGGAAAACGCCGAAGATAATAGTGCCCAAGGGGAACAAGATCTGCGTGACCTGAATTTTAATGCCAATGATGTTCTCGTCGGCATCGCAGCCAGCGGACGCACGCCTTATGTCATGGGTGCCATGCGCTATGCCCGTGCTCAAGGAGCAACGGTGATCGCACTCACCTGTAACCAAAACAGTGAAATGAGTCAGTTGGCCGATATTGCTATCGAACCCGTGGTAGGAGGTGAAGTGGTCACTGGCTCATCACGCATGAAGGCAGCGACGGCACAAAAACTGGTGCTCAATATGCTGAGTACTGGGGCAATGATCCGTATCGGCAAGGTCTACGGTAATCTGATGGTGGACGTTGAAGCCACCAATGCCAAGCTGGCGCAACGCCAGATTAACATCGTTATGCAAGCAACCACGTGCAATCACCAACGTGCCTCCGAAGCCTTAAACGCCTGTGGGCACCACTGTAAAACCGCGATAGTCATGGTACTGGCTAACCTCTCGGCCACCGAAGCCAGTGCGATTCTAAAACACAACAATGGTTTTATCCGCGCAGTCTTATCAGGAACAGGACGTCAATCCGATGGCGAAAATTAATGAAGCAATGATCGAACAAATTTTGGGTCATGTCGGCGGTGGCAGTAACATCGCGATTTGCGGCAACTGCATGACGCGGTTGCGCCTAACCCTGAGGGACAGAGAACTCGTTGACCGCGATGCACTGAAAAAAATCGCAGGCGTAATGGGTGTTATTGAGGGGGACGATCAGTTGCAGATCGTCCTGGGGCCGGGTAAAGCGCAAACCGCAGCGGAAATGATGAATGCATTGCTAAGCCGAGCTGAACAGAATACGTCTGATACTCCCAAGGATCTTAACGCAATTGCTTCGGAGAATAAAAAGCAGCTTAAATCAAAGCAAAGTAGCGCTATTCATCATTTTTTCACTAAGTTTGCCACCATCTTTACCCCATTGATTCCTGGCTTCATTGCCGCAGGGTTGTTGTTAGGGATTGCAACCCTGCTTGAGCAAAGCATGGTCATTGGCGTTGAGTCACCCAATCCTTGGCTCATCAGCGCAATTGGTTATATGAAAGTATTCAGCAAAGGCCTGTTTGCCTTTTTGAGTATTCTTATCGGCCATAATGCGCAAAAAGCGTTTGGTGGCACAGGGGTGAATGGAGCCATTATTGCTTCGCTGTTTGTGCTGGGCTACGTACCAGACGCCAAGGTCGGTTACTATTCCGGCATTGATAGTTTCTTTGGCCTGCCTATCGATCCTAGAGGCAGCATTATTGGCGTGCTGATTGCTACTATTCTGGGCGCATGGGTTGAGCGGACGGTACGGAAATTTATCCCCGATAATCTGGACATGATACTGACCTCAGTCATTACCCTGCTGATTATGGGCGCAGTGACGTTCGTGGTTATCATGCCAATCGGCGGGGAACTGTTTAAAGGGATGTCATGGCTGTTTTTACATCTGAATGGCAACCCGTTTGGTAGCGCCATTCTGGCTGGCCTGTTCCTGCTTGCAGTAATGTTTGGTATTCATCAAGGGTTTGTTCCGGTCTATTTCGCTTTAATGGATGCCCAAGGCTTCAACTCACTGTTTCCGATCCTAGCCATGGCAGGTGGGGGGCAAGTAGGGGCCGCAATGGCACTGTACGCCAGAGCGAAAACGGGCTCGATACTGCGTACTCAAATCAAGGGAGCCATCATTCCTGGTATTCTTGGAATCGGTGAGCCTCTGATTTATGGCGTTACTCTACCCAGAGTGAAACCTTTTATCACCGCCTGTATCGGGGGAGCCGTTGGTGGGTTCTTCATTGGGATGGTCGCTTATATGGGATTACCCGTTGGTCTTAACACTGTCTTTGGTCCTTCCGGTATCGTATCTATTCCATTGATGACGTCGGCACAGGGCATCTATGCCGGGATCATGGTCTACACCGCTGGATTATTGGTGGCTTACACGGCAGGTTTCATTTTTACCTGGTTCTTTGGCAGTAAGAATGTTGATTTGAGTTAACTACCGGATAACAGGAAGGATGGTTCATTTGAGCCATCCCTCTTGCTGACGAACGGCAGCAAATTGGGTATAAGTACCTTTTTTCTAGCCTGTATGCTGTTCGGACTGTTTATGTCACAAATTTTGCACTTTATTTTGGCACTGCTTGTTATCATCTCCCTCGCGTTATGGGTCAGCCATGACCGGAAAAAAATCCGCCCGCGCTATATTATTCAGCTTCTGGTCGTTGAGGTGGCGCTAGCCTACTTCTTGCTGCACTCGGAAAGCGGGTTGGGTGCGATCAAACATGTGGCCGGATTCTTTGAAACTTTGCTGACCTTTGCTGCACAGGGCACCGATTTTGTTTTCGGTGGCATGAGCAAAGAGGGGTTATCGTTTATTTTCCTTGGCGTTTTATGCCCCATTATTTTTATCTCCGCATTGATCGGTATTTTGCAGCATTTTCGTATATTGCCGCTGATTATCCGCGCGGTGGGTACACTGCTCTCCAAAGTGAATGGCATGGGCAAGCTGGAATCCTTCAACACCGTCAGCACCTTGGTACTTGGGCAATCTGAAAATTTTATTGCTTATAAAGGCATTATTGCGGATATCTCTCCGCGCCGAATGTACACCATGGCAGCCACTGCAATGTCGACGGTATCATTGTCAATCGTAGGGGCTTATATGACGATGATCGATGCTCAATATGTAGTGGCTGCGTTAATCCTCAACATGTTCAGCACATTTATCATTCTCTCCATTATCAATCCCTATCAGGTTGAAGATGAACCAGAACTGAAGCTGAACAAGCTGCATGAAGACCAAAGCTTCTTTGAAATGCTGGGGGAATATATTCTGGCAGGCTTCAAAATAGCGATGATTATTGCCGCCATGCTGATCGGGTTTATTGCGCTAATCGCGGCGGTGAACGCCATTTTTGCAGCTATTTTCGGCATCAGCTTCCAACAAATTCTAGGTTATGTATTCTACCCGCTGGCCTGGTTGCTCGGCATCCCTGCTCACGATGCATTACAAGCGGGCAGTATTATGGCCACCAAACTGGTTGCGAATGAATTTGTGGCGATGATCGAACTGAAAAAAATCGCTGCGGAAATGTCCCCGCGCACATTGGGTATTCTCTCAGTCTTCCTGGTGTCCTTCGCCAACTTTGCCTCTATCGGCATTGTCGCCGGTGCCATCAAAGGCCTGAACGAACAACAAGGCAATGTCGTTTCACGTTTCGGCCTGAAACTGGTTTACGGTTCAACACTGGTCAGCCTGCTTTCAGCGGCAGTTGCCGGGTTGGTTCTCTAAAAGTATCAGCTCTCAAATGGTCACTGCCGGTGGCCATTTGTCGGGCATAACCCAAACTATTTACCTGTCAAAATGCCACACACACCGGCGTATCAACACGCATCACAGAATCCTGTACAAACTGCTGTTTGTAATGAGTACGCAACGCTTCAATATTCTGCTCACTTTCCGCACCTGGTGTATGAATCAACATTAGCGCTTTGCTGTTTTCCCGCGCTAATTTACCGTCATTTCCCAGCCATTGCCCTTTCGCATCAAATACCGATAGCCCTTCCTTAAAGCGCGGAGTCACCTGTTGATCGACAAAAGATTGCCATTCCACAGCGGTGATTACTGGCCCTACGGGGCGGTTTAACCCGAAGTAAAGCGTGGTTTGTACCATCGGCTCCCCCACACCGCAAAGCACCGATTTCTGTGACGTGGCCTGCTGGATTGGTGCAACACAGCCGCTCAACAATAAGATCGCAGCAGCCGCTGCCAGCATTGAAGCGTTTCTCATCTTAATTTTCATTTTCCTTACTTGTGGTTATTTTGGAGCAGAGCCAAAGACTACAGAAAATATAACCATCACCTGAAAGAGCCCGGCGTTATCTCATTCATTTTCCGTATTTTCGGTATAGCCTACCATCATGGAATGATTCGGTAACGAACCGAAGCCGTTGATCTCTTGCTCCACCAACGTGTTTACCAACTCATGCATGGCCGATGATTGCAGAAAACTTTGAATCTGCTTGGCTCTTTTAGCCCCAATACCAGCAACTTCCTGCCATCTCTTTAGCGTTATCTGCTGCATTTGCTGCCAGTTTTTCACCTGTATCTCAGCCATCTGAATAGGGGAAAGCGGTACGCCAAGCGCAATTAACCAACGCCCAAAGGGTTGTTGCCGCGCTTGATGAAATTGTTGGTAAAGAGCCTGCGCACGTTTGTTACCCATACCCGGCACACCGTTCAACTGTTCTGGAGTTAATAGCAACCAATCAAGCAAATCATCAACCAGCCCCTGAGCGATCAACGATTGCCATCCGGCCTCATTAAGACCATCTATATCCAACCCATGAGTACCACTCAGCCATACCAAACGTGCCAGAAACTGCTGACGACAACCGGGTTGTGGAGTAAAGCAGCTCAGCGGATGATAATTCTCGGGCCTTGGTGCTATGGGACGCTCCCGTTTTACCGCCCGCCAAACGACACGATTCAGATGCGGAATACCTTGCCCCATCAAGCCGATCGCAACGTGATCACCCGGCGCAATATCCCACTTCTGCCACAGTGGCAACGAACCAACGTTAACCCGCCGGACCCATTTGTCATCTATCTGTACCGGCTCCAAGAGCAACACCACAGCGATTTTTCCAGTACGACCTACGGCAAATTCAACGTCCGTCACTCTGGCTACCTGCTGAGCCGGTGGGTATTTCCAGGCAACGGCCCAATCGCTAGGTTTGGCTTGCCAGTAACGCCCTTCGGGAACTCCTCCTTGATGAATGACGATACCATCGGTGACAAATGGCAAAGGGCCACGATGCCAGGATGTACGCCACTGCTCTACCTCAGCCAGCGTCTTGACCGGTTTGGAGTACTGCTGGGAAAGGGTAAACCCCATCGCGGTAAGCTGTTGCAAACGTTCAGCCATGTTTGGTGGGCCATCGGGCCATGCCCAGATGAACAAACCAAGCTGGTTCAGTTCTGGGGAAAGCTGTTTACGCATCAACATGCCGGCAACTTTTGCCCGTGCGTTGATCCCCCCAAGAGCCTGTTGACGATGATTGTTCACCTTCAGGAACAGTTCTCCTTGTAACACCAAACGCGCAGGCGCCCTCTGCAAATGTTGGGGAACCGTAGGAATGGCTTTGACCTTTTCCAACCAGTTTTCCCCTTTCTGCCCATTCCCCCGGCTAATCGCACCGATCAGTTTCCCCTGCTGATAAACCAGCGTGACGGCCACACCATCAACCTTGGGCTGAACCCACAAATCACGGTGCCCTTGCATCCACTGCTCCACAGCAGCACGATCCGGCAGTTTACGCAGGCCGGTCTGGGCCACAGGATGCTGAATTTTGCCTGCCGGTAAAATTTGCCCGGCGTCCGCTAATGGTTCCTGGCCTGCGCAGCTTTGCCAAAATTGCAGTTGTTGTAGCAAACTGTCGTATATCTCATCATCAACTAAGCTGCGGCCTTGGCGATAATAAGCATCATCCCAATGCATCAGTTGGCTATTTAATGCCGTTATCTCCAACTGCAATCTTTCCTGCCGCCAATCTGGGCAAGTTTGCGCCCAGATGGTGTTTGTGCCGCACAGAAGCCCTGCGGCGATCAGCACATTCCGGATGCGATCACGGTATCCCAACATCGTGCACCTCCTTGGTCCTGGGTAGTAAAAACGGAAATCACGACATTGGCGATCACGAAAAAACAAAAATGCAAAGTGATTCCAAAAAGGAATAAGCACTTGCTGAAAACCTCGAAATTTTCCAGATACGTTACGCAAATTCGCTTTTTTCCCCTGTTTTTAACAGAAAGCAGCGGCCAAAATGCGACCTAACACTGCATACCGTGCTTTAGCCGTGTATACTGTGCGGAGAAAATACACATCCGCTATCACTGGCTTATCAACCGCTATCAACGAATATCATCATGGTTCAAGGCACGCTTTATATTGTCTCTGCACCCAGCGGTGCAGGGAAATCAAGCCTGATTCAGGCTTTGTTAAAGACACAACCGTTGTACGACACGCAAGTTTCGGTTTCACACACTACGCGTGATAGCCGCCCGGGCGAAAATCATGGCGAGCATTATTTTTTCGTCTCCAAAGACGAATTTCGCCGTATGATTGAGCAGGATGAATTTCTTGAGCACGCTGAAGTCTTTGGTAACTATTACGGCACGTCACGCGCGGCGATTGAACTGGTGCTCTCAACCGGTGTTGATGTCTTTCTTGATATCGATTGGCAGGGGGCACAACAGATCCGCGCCAAAATGCCCCAATCACGCAGCATCTTTATTCTGCCGCCGTCGAAGGAAGAATTAGGCCGCCGCCTGCGGGGGCGCGGGCAAGATGCAGACGACGTGATCGCTAAACGCATGGCGCAAGCCGTTGCAGAAATGACACACTATGCGGAGTATGATTATTTAATCGTGAATGATGATTTCGATCTGGCTTTGTCCGATCTGAAAACCATTATTCGCGCCGAACGTTTGCGTTTGGGCCGCCAAATACTGCGGCATGACGCTTTAATCAGCAAACTATTGGCAGACTGAAGCCAGTTTCAGTATTATGCCCAGTCTTTTCGTCACCTGTGGAGTAGCACAAATATGGCACGCGTAACTGTTCAAGACGCTGTAGAGAAAATTGGTAACCGTTTTGACCTGGTGTTGGTCGCTGCTCGTCGGGCACGTCAAATCCAGACCGGTGGTAAAGATGCTCTGGTACCCGAAGAGAACGATAAGTACACCGTTATCGCTCTGCGCGAAATTGAAGAAGGGCTAATCAACAGCCAGATCCTTGATGTACGTGAGCGCCAGGAGCAGCAAGAACAGGAAGCCGCAGAAATTCAGGCGGTGACCGCAATTGCTGAAGGTCGTCGTTAATTAAGCTGCGAGTCTGCCTTGTACCTGTTTGAAAGCCTGAATCTGCTGATTCAACGTTACTTGCCTGAGGAGCAGATTAAACGCCTCAAACAGGCATACCTCGTTGCACGTGATGCTCACGAGGGACAGACACGCTCTAGTGGTGAGCCCTACATTACTCATCCAGTCGCCGTGGCTTGTATTCTGGCAGAAATGCGTCTCGACTATGAGACGCTGATGGCCGCTCTGCTGCACGACGTCATTGAAGACACTCCAGCTACCTATCAGGATATGGAACAGCTGTTTGGTAAAAGCGTTGCCGAACTGGTTGAAGGCGTGTCCAAGCTCGATAAACTAAAATTTCAGGATAAAAAAGAAGCGCAGGCGGAAAATTTCCGCAAAATGATCATGGCGATGGTGCAAGATATCCGCGTCGTTCTGATCAAATTGGCCGACCGCACACATAACATGCGCACTCTCGGTTCGTTGCGCCCTGACAAACGGCGGCGCATCGCGCGCGAAACCCTGGAAATCTACAGCCCGCTAGCGCACCGCTTGGGTATTCATCATCTGAAAACCGAGCTGGAAGAATTGGGTTTTGAGGCGCTCTATCCCAACCGTTACCGGGTGATCAAAGCGGTGGTAAAAGCTGCACGCGGTAACCGTAAGGAGATGATCCAGAAGATTCTTTCCGAGATCGAAGGGCGTTTGACCGAAGCAGGTATTCCTTGCCGCGTCAGCGGAAGGGAAAAACACCTTTATTCCATCTATTGCAAGATGCACCTGAAAGAACAGCGTTTTCATTCAATTATGGATATCTACGCGTTCCGGGTGATCGTAAAAGAAGTCGACACCTGTTACCGGGTGCTGGGTCAGGCACACAGCCTGTATAAACCGCGGCCAGGCCGGGTGAAAGATTATATCGCTATTCCCAAAGCCAACGGCTATCAATCACTGCACACTTCGCTGATCGGCCCACATGGCGTGCCGGTTGAAGTCCAGATCCGTACTGAAGATATGGATCAGATGGCAGAGATGGGGGTTGCCGCGCACTGGGCCTACAAAGAACAGGGTGAGACCCCCGGCACCACCGCACAAATCCGCGCCCAACGCTGGATGCAGAGTTTACTTGAACTGCAACAAAGCGCTGGTAGCTCCTTTGAATTTATCGAAAGCGTAAAATCTGATCTATTCCCAGATGAAATTTACGTTTTCACCCCAGAAGGCCGTATCGTTGAACTGCCTGCGGGTGCCACACCGGTTGACTTCGCTTATGCGGTGCATACCGATATTGGTCACGCCTGCGTTGGTGCTCGCGTTGATCGGCAACCTTACCCATTGTCACAATCGCTAAGCAGTGGCCAGACGGTAGAAATCATTACTGCGCCCGGCGCACGGCCAAATGCCGCCTGGTTGAACTTTGTTGTCAGTTCAAAAGCCCGCGCCAAAATCCGCCAGATGCTGAAAAACCTCAAGCGTGATGATTCTGTCAGCCTGGGCCGCCGTTTGCTCAACCATGCGCTGGGCGGCAGCCGCAAGCTTTCCGAAGTGCCGCAGGAAAATATTCGCCACGAACTGGAACGCATGAAGCTGGCAACGCTGGATGATTTGTTGGCAGAAATTGGCCTTGGCAACGCCATGAGCGTGGTTATTGCGAAGAATTTACAGGGCGATCATTCCAGTTTAGGGGTTTCTTCCGGTGTGCGTAATCTGGCCATCAAAGGGGCTGATGGTGTTCTGATCACCTTCGCCAAATGTTGCCGGCCTATTCCGGGCGATCCGATTATTGCCCATGTCAGCCCAGGCAAAGGCTTGGTGATCCACCATGAATCCTGCCGCAATATTCGTGGTTACCAGAAAGAGCCAGAAAAATTCATGGCTGTTGAGTGGGATACAGAAATCGAGCAGGAATTCATTGCCGAAATCAAAGTAGATATGCTCAACCATCAGGGGGCGCTGGCCAATCTGACGGCCGCTATCAATGCGGCAGGCTCAAACATTCAAAGCCTGAATACCGAAGAGAAAGATGGCCGGGTTTACAGCGCCTTTATTCGCCTGACGACCCGAGACCGCGTCCATTTGGCAAACATTATGCGTAAAATCCGTATCATGCCGGATGTGATCAAAGTTAACCGTAACCGAAACTAGCGCTATGAGCCCTGAACGCTATGCACGAATTTGTGAAATGCTGGCCACTCGGCAGCCCGATCTGACGGTCTGCCTGGAACAGGTGCACAAACCTCATAACGTTTCTGCCATTATCCGCACCGCTGACGCTGTTGGTGTGCATCAGGTACATGCGGTCTGGCCAACCACGCGAATGCGTACGTTGGTTTCTTCCGCCGCAGGGAGCAACAGTTGGGTGAGCGTCAGAACCCACCGCACGATTACCGATGCCGTTACCCATATGAAAAACCAGGGGATGCAAATTCTGGCTACCCACCTTTCCGCACGTGCCATCGATTTTCGAGAAGTGGATTATACCCGCCCCACTTGCGTGCTGCTGGGGCAAGAGAAAACCGGCATTACCAAAGAAGCTCTGGCCTTGGCCGATCAAGACATCATTATCCCCATGATCGGTATGGTGCAATCACTTAATGTTTCTGTAGCTTCAGCTTTAATTTTGTATGAAGCCCAACGTCAGCGGCAAAATGCAGGCATGTATCGCCGTGAATACGGTGCTCTGGACGAAGAAGAACGGCAACGCCTGCTGTTTGAGGGGGGTTATCCGGTGTTAGCCAATGTGGCCAAGCGCAAAGGGCTACCCCGCCCGCATATTGATGAACAAGGCCAAGTGGTCGCTGACGCCGAATGGTGGGCAACCATGCAGGCAACCACGGTACGCCAATGAAAGGCCGCCTGCTGGATGCCGTCCCTCTTACAACACTTGCCGGGGTTGGAGCCAGCCAGGCAGGGAAATTAGCCAAAATCGGCCTGAATACCATTCAAGATTTGCTGCTACACCTGCCTCTGCGTTACGAAGATCGCACTCGTCTTTATTCCATCAACGATCTGCTACCCGGTATTTTTGCTACTGTGGAAGGGGAAGTGTTACGCAGCGATATCAGTTTTGGCCGCCGCCGTATGCTAACCTGCCAGATTAGCGACGGCACGGGTCTGCTGACTATGCGTTTCTTCAATTTCAACGCAGCGATGAAAAATAGTTTAGCGGCTGGCCGCCGCATAACAGCTTACGGTGAAATCAAACGCGGTAGCCACGGTGCCGAAATTATTCATCCTGAATATCGAATTCAAGGTGAAAGCAGTGAAATTGAATTGCAGGAAGCCCTGACACCGGTCTATCCCACCACCGAAGGCGTCCGCCAAGCCACGCTGCGCAAGCTGACCGATCAGGCACTGGAATTGTTGGATACCTGTGCTATTGCTGAGCTGCTACCGCCAGAACTCAACGGTGGGCTGATAAGCTTGCCACAGGCATTACATACTCTGCACCGCCCACCGCCAGACATTCAGCTGACCGACTTGGAACAGGGTAAACACCCGGCGCAAAGGCGCCTGATTCTGGAAGAATTGCTGGCGCATAATCTCAGTATGTTGGCGGTACGCGCCGGAGCACAGAGCTATAAAGCACTTGCACTCATGCCAGACGATCGGCTGAAAAACAGCTTCCTCGCTCAGTTGCCGTTTGTGCCTACCAATGCGCAGAACCGGGTGGTAGCTGATATCGAAGCTGATATGCAGAAAGGTTTCCCGATGATGCGCCTGATTCAGGGGGATGTCGGCTCAGGAAAAACCCTGGTTGCGGCACTGGCCGCACTGCGCGCTATCACACACGGCAAGCAGGTCGCACTGATGGCCCCGACCGAGTTACTGGCCGAACAGCATGCCAATAGCTTCCGCCAGTGGTTTGAACCACTGGGGATTGACGTGGGTTGGCTGGCCGGGAAACAAAAAGGGAAAGCGCGCATCGCGCAACAAGAAGCGATTGCCAGCGGGCAAGTAGCGATGGTGGTAGGCACTCACGCCATTTTCCAGGAACAGGTGCAGTTTAATGGCTTGGCGCTGGTAATCATTGATGAACAGCACCGCTTTGGAGTACATCAGCGGCTAGCGCTGTGGGAAAAAGGTGAAGAACAAGGGTTCCATGCTCACCAGTTGATCATGACTGCTACACCGATCCCACGCACGCTGGCGATGACTGCCTATGCCGATCTCGATACTTCCGTTATCGATGAATTGCCACCGGGCCGCACGCCGGTCACCACCGTTGCCATTCCTGATACGCGCCGTGCCGATATCATTCAGCGGGTAAAAAATGCCTGCCTAGAGGAAAGCCGACAGGCTTATTGGGTCTGCACGTTGATTGAGGAATCTGATCTACTGGAAGCTCAAGCAGCGGAAGCTACCTGGGAAGAATTGCAAACCGCCCTGCCGGAGCTAAAGGTTGCGTTGGTGCATGGCCGTATGAAAGCGCAGGAAAAACAGGCGGTGATGCAGGCCTTTAAACAGGGTGAATTGCAGTTACTGGTCGCCACCACGGTGATTGAGGTGGGTGTTGACGTACCGAATGCCAGCCTGATGATTATCGAAAACCCCGAGCGGCTTGGGTTGGCGCAATTGCACCAGTTACGCGGCCGTGTTGGCCGTGGGTCCGTCGCGTCGCATTGTGTTCTATTGTATAAAACACCGCTCAGCAAAACGGCGCAAAAACGCTTACAGGTACTGCGCGACAGTAACGACGGCTTTGTGATTGCTCAGCGCGATCTGGAGATTCGTGGGCCTGGCGAGCTCTTGGGCACGCGCCAAACCGGCAGCACAGAGTTCAAAGTGGCCAACCTGCTACGCGATCAGGCAATGATCCCGGAAGTTCAGCGCGTTGCGCGCCACATCCATGAGCATTACCCACAACATGCTCATGCCCTGATCGAGCGCTGGCTGCCTGAAACAGCCCGCTATTCTAATGCCTGACTCAGTAACGCTGCCCGAGGATGTTCGGAGGCCGCAATCATTATCAACGACCACACATTCAGGCTGTCAACCACCAGTGGCCACGCAATTCAACGGGTTAATACGAGGGTTTTAAATACCTTATCGGATTGTTGTTGCAGGGTATCAATAATATTCAACGTCTCAACAAGAGACGGCCCGCAGGAGGGAATAAACGTGACCAGCAGGCGGAATAAAACCAGCAAAAATGTGACATCAACAACTATGGGGTTTCTGACAAAAATATTAATGCGCAACCGTTTGCTTTTGTGAAGCGGATCATTAAAATGCCCTCTTTGCCGCCTCTGGAAATACCACATCATGTCTATCCAATCCGCCGAGCCTGATGCCCAACAGAAAGCATCAGCAACCGTTCCGCATACCAGTGAACTGATTTATCACCTGGAAGATCGCCCGCCGTTGCCGCAAACCCTTTTTGCCGCTGGCCAGCATCTGCTGGCGATGTTTGTCGCCGTGATCACCCCGGCCCTGTTGATCTGCCAGGCACTTGGCCTGCCAGCGCAGGATACACAACGCATTATCAGTATGTCGTTGTTTGCTTCCGGTCTGGCCTCAATTCTGCAAATCAAAACCTGGGGCCCGGTGGGTTCTGGCTTATTGTCTATTCAGGGCACCAGCTTTAACTTTGTCTCACCGCTGATTATGGGCGGGCTGGCGCTGAAAAATGGCGGGGCCGATGTACCCACCATGATGGCTGCGCTGTTTGGCACACTGATGGTGGCTTCCTGTACCGAAATCTTGCTCTCAAGAGTGCTGCATCTGGCACGCCGTATTATTACGCCGCTGGTATCCGGGATTGTGGTGATGATCATCGGTTTGTCGCTGATTCAGGTCGGCCTGACCTCAATCGGCGGTGGCTATGCAGCCATGAATGATAATACCTTTGGTACACCGAAAAACCTGTTCCTGGCCGGTGTCGTTCTCGCGGTTATTATCTTGCTCAATCGCCAACGCAACCCTTACCTACGTGTCGCTTCACTGGTGATCGCCATGGCTGTCGGCTATCTGCTGGCCTGGGGGATGGGCATGCTGCCGGAAACCCAACCGGTCATCAATACTGCCCCGATCATTATCCCAGCACCGCTGTATTATGGCCTGGGTTTTGACTGGAGCCTACTGCTGCCACTGATGCTGATCTTTATGGTGACCTCGTTAGAAACTATCGGGGATATCACAGCCACTTCCGACGTTTCCGAACAGCCGGTCAGCGGCCCACTGTATATGAATCGTCTCAAAGGTGGCGTACTGGCTAACGGCCTTAATTCTATGCTGTCTGCCGTCTTTAACACCTTCCCAAATTCTTGCTTTGGTCAGAACAACGGGGTGATCCAACTGACTGGCGTGGCCAGCCGCTACGTTGGTTTCGTTGTCGCCCTGATGCTGATCATTCTGGGGTTGTTCCCGGCAGTGGCCGGTATTGTGCAGCACATCCCTGAACCGGTGCTAGGCGGTGCCACCATTGTGATGTTCGGCACCATTGCCGCCTCTGGCGTGCGTATTGTTTCCCGCGAAACGCTGAACCGCCGTGCGATCATGATTATGGCTTTATCGCTGGCCGTAGGGATGGGAGTTTCACAGCAACCGCTGATCCTGCAATTTGCACCAGACTGGCTGAAAACACTGCTTTCTTCGGGTATTGCGGCCGGGGGTATTACCGCCATCATGCTGAACCTGCTGTTCCCACAGGAAAAATAATCTTTCCCGCTATGGCGGATAAAATGGCTGGCGGTTTACAACTTCCAGCCATTTTTTTATTGTCTTTCAGGCTATTGCACTTGAGCTGACAGGATAATTACGGCATAAACAGAGTATCTTTTCTGATCGCTACGGATCCTGACGATGAAATTTATCGGAAAGCTGTTGCTGACGTTGTTGCTGCTGGCAGTACTCGCCGTGGTGTTGCTCTACGTTTTGGGGCAAACACGCTGGGCTGCTGGTTGGCTGAGCCGTTGGATCAGTGATAACAGTGAATATCGCCTGTCGGTGGACAAAATCACCCATTCATGGAGCAATCCAGAGAAAATCACTTTGGAAGGTGTCACTCTGGCCCAGGCTAACCAACCGCAAACGTTGGCCGCCAAGCAGATAGATCTGGCTTTCAGCCTGCGGCAGATCACCGAACCACGTTACTTCAGCAGCGTTACACTACGCGATGGGACGCTCAATGTAAAATCACAGCAGGGCATCTCCTTGCCGATACAGGCCGATACGCTGCAACTGAGTAATATGGCATTACAGTCCAACGATGCAAGCTGGCAGTTAAACGCGCAAAAGGTGAATGCCGGTATTACTCCCTGGCAGCCAACCATTGCCCATGTACTGGGTGAAAACAACCAGTTCCAGTTCAGCGCGGGCTCAATGACGCTCAATGGTATTCCTGCCTCGCAGGTGCTGGTACAAGGAGAAATCAAACAAAACCAATTGCTGTTGAGCGACTTCGGGGCTGATTTAGCTCAGGGAAATCTCACCGGCGTTGCCAGCCGGGCTGCTGACGGCAGTTGGTTGATAGAACGCCTACGTTTGAGCAATGTACGCCTGCAAACCCCTCTAACGCTGGAACAGTTCAGGGAGCAATTCACCGCTTTACCACCGATTACGGTGAAACGTTTTGATCTCATCGATGCGCGCCTGGAAGGGAAAGAGTGGGCGGTTAACGATCTCGATTTGTCACTGCAAAACGTCACGTTCCAGAAAGGTGACTGGAGTAGCCAAGATGGTTCACTCAGCTTTAACGCTGGCGATCTCATCAACGGCAACTTCCATCTGATCGATCCAATCATGAATGTGCAACTTTCCCCGGCCGGTGTCACCATTACGCAGTTCACTACCCGTTGGGAAGGTGGGCTGTTACGTACTTCCGGCCATTGGCTGCGTGCCAATCAACGGTTGCAACTTGATGAAGTGGCGATGGCCGCGCTGGAATATACATTGCCAATTAACTGGCATACGCTTTGGTTGCAACCGCTGCCAAGCTGGTTGGCAGAAGTGTATATCAGCAAATTGACCACCAACCGTAATCTGCTCATTGATATCAATCCAGATTTCCCATTCCAAATCACCGCGCTGGATGGCTACGGTAGCAACCTGCTGTTGGCGCAAGATCATCAGTGGGGCATCTGGTCCGGTTCATTGAAGCTTAACGGCAGCGACGCCACCTTCAATAAGGTTGACGTACGCCGTCCTTCTTTGGCGCTGGATGCCAATACACAGCAGATTAACGTTACTGAGTTAAGCGCGTTTATGCCTGATGGCCTCTTGGACGCCAAGGCTAGCGTCAGCCAGTTGCCCGGCAAGCCGTTCACGTTATCCTTTAATGGGCGTTCAGTGCCATTGAATACGTTACAGCAATGGGGGTGGCAGCATGTGCCGTTGGAAGGTGATGGCAACCTGCAATTACAATTGAAAGGGTTACTGAACAACAGCGCTGGGCCGTTTAAATCTTCATTGCAGGGCCATCTGCAAGCAGCCAGTAAAGAAGGGCAGACGGTAGAACAACAGTTGCCGTAACTCATAATGGCCAAGTTGCAGCCAACCCTGGCTGCAACTTGAAAAATTCAGGGTTTTCACTCTTGGCCCGGCTCAACAGGCAGCACCATGTAAGTCCCTTCAAATACCGCCCCTTTGTCGTCGTCACCAAACAAATCAACGTTCGCCTGCACGCGCGCACGATGGCCACGGGCTAAACGAGCAAGATCGCCACTGAGTGAACTGAGATCTGCCACCGCTCGCGGGCGGCCAGTGATCGGTTTGCTGTAACGGATATGGGCATCCGCCAGAATAATGGTGCCGCCCAGATGGCGCTCACGCAGCAGCAGCCAGATCAACCCCCAAGCGGTCAAAGTCGCCAATGAAAACAGGCTGCCTGCGAACAATGTGTGGTGCGGGTTCTGATTGCCTACCTCCGGCATGGTGGTAACAAAACGCTGGCCTGTATACTGGCTGATGCGCACCCCCATCTTTTCGCTAAGCGGAATATGTTCGTACCAGGCTTGCTGCAATTGCCCGCACCAGTCAGGGCGATGCAGGATGTCATCCAACGTTGCTACCGGCTTAATCATCAGATAATGGCGAACAGGCGTAGTTTGTGGTGCGGTGATTTCACCTTGATTGACAAAACCCAGTTTGGCAAAGAAATCGACGGCATCTTCACGCGCGCTACAGACGACCCGTTTGACCCCCTCCTGACGCGCTACGGATTCCAATGTCATCGCCACCAGCGTGCCCAGGCCTTTGTCTTGAACTGTGGGATCAACCGCCAAAAAGCGGATAGCCGCTTCATTATCCGCATTGATATACAAGCGGCCAATGGCAACAATTTTACCATTCTCATCCACCACCATCTGATGGTGGGCCATGGCATCATAGGCATCTTTTTCCGAACCCACCGGCTGGTGCAACGGTTTGCGCAGCATCTCCCAGCGAAACTGGTAATACTCTCTCAGTTCTTGTTCTGTGACAGGTACTCGTAAGTGATACATAGATGCCTTCTCTCTCTGGTGCTCTAAAAATACTTAAACCTGAAGCCAAAACGTCACCGGCCCATCATTCACCAACGCCACTTGCATATCTGCGGCAAACTCGCCGGTTTGGGTTGCTACGCCGTGCTCACGGCACTGCCCGACAAAATACTGATACAACCGCTCTGCCTCCTGCGGCACGGCACCGCGCGAAAAGCTTGGGCGCATGCCTTTCTGGGTATCGGCCACCAGAGTAAACTGTGATACCACCAGCACACTGCCCCCCGCTTGCTGTACATTGAGATTCATCTTGTCGTTCTCATCACCAAAAATACGGTATCCCAGTACGCGCTCGCAAAGGCGTTCGGCTTTTTGTTCGTTATCAGCAGCCTCAACCCCCAATAACACTAACAAACCAGGGCCAATCTTGCCTACCGTTTCCCCCCCCACCGTTACGCTGGCGTTTAACACCCGTTGAATCAACGCAATCATAAATGCCCTTCTTCTTGCTGCTGTTCTGTTTGCTGTTGCTGATAAAGGCGATATTCACCCAAGGTAACGGTAATTTCCGCACCGAGTAACACGATACACCAGCTCCAATACACCCATAGGAATAAAATCGGAATCACCGCCAATACGCCATAGATCAGCTGGTAGGACGGAAACATAGTGACGTACAGTGCAAATGCCTTCTTACCTAGCTCAAACAACACCCCGGCAACCAAAGCACCGATCAGCGCATCTTTGGGCGGCACCCGCACCGTGGGGACAATGCTGTATAACAACCAAAAGGAGATCCAAGAGAGCAATAAAGGGAAGATGCTCAGTATCTGATCGATCAGACTGTCAACACCGGTTTGTGTCAGCCAGTTAAGTGATAACAAATAAGAGCTGATGGCCATGCTGGCCCCGACCAATAGCGGCCCCAGCGTCAGCACCATCCAGTAAACGGCAAATGAAAAAACGATTGGGCGTTTGTTTTTGCTGCGCCAGATGGTGTTCAGCACGGTATCAACCGAGGAAATCAGCAATAAAGCGATCACAATCAGCCCGCAGATCCCCACGGCCGTCATCCTGCTGGAATTGGCAACAAACTGTTCAAGGTAACGCTGGATCACGTTACCCGCCGCAGGCATGAGGTTGGAAAAAATAAAGTTTTTCAGTTGAATGCTGATATCAGAAAACATCGGGAAGGCGGTAAACAGCGCAAACACCACGGTGATTAATGGTACTAACGAAAGCAGAGAAACATAGGCCAAATGGCCTGCCAGCATGGTCAGGCCGTCACCATCAATACGCTTCATCAGCAACCGCCCGAAGGTGATTCCAGGTTTGAACGACGCAGGCAGCTTTTTTCGGCGGAAGAACAACATATCCACTCCTTGATGTCAGGCTTTACACCTTAAGCTTAACGCGCTATTCGAGTTACAGGAAGGCGGGCACATGCAGCTTGAAGCCGATCATTGAGCGAAATAAGCCGGAATAACCTGCCGATCGGTAACCTGCACCGCTTTAATACCCAGCGCCTCTGCCGCTGCCACGTTAACGGCAACATCATCGAAAAACACGGCCTGATCCGCCGGGGTATTTTCTGCTGTCAGTACATGCTGATAAATATTGGCATCGGGTTTACGCATACCGATATCCTGCGACAGATACATATGATCGGCGGCTTCGGCAACTTGCGGGTAATGCTGTGGCCAGTAGTTGCAGTGTAAACGGTTGGTATTCGACAACACCACAACGCGATGCCCTTCGCTGCGCAGGCGATGCATGATATCGATCACTTCCGGGCGCAGTGCGACAAACACCGCCTGCCAGCCAGTGGCAAACTGTTCGAAACTAAGCGCAATCCCCATTTCATCACACAGTTTGGCCGCAAAATCTTCGTCGCTGATTTCACCGCGTTCGTGCTGCTGGAAGACCTCACCCATGCTGAAACGATCGGTCAACATCGCCAGCGGTGTACCGCTCAGATTACTCCATACTCCCAGCACACGTTTAAAATCGATATCGACGATCACATTACCTAAATCAAAGATATACAGCATAGTTTTCTCCTGATGGGCCAGTGAGATTTTACTGTAACGAGAAAAGTTAACGCTGAACAGGGAGCAAGAGTGAAAAGCGCATCGCGCGCCACAGAAATAGGAAAAGATGGAGGAAAAAACTCAGGGCGCCATAACGCGCCCTAAGCATTGCGGATTAAATCGGCGATTAAGCTTCTTTAGGGCCGCGGTTCGCACGCTTACGATCGTTTTCCGTCAGGTGACGCTTACGGATACGAATCGAAATTGGCGTCACTTCGACCAGTTCGTCGTCATCAATGAATTCCAGAGCCTGCTCCAGAGACATTTTGATGGCCGGAACCAGCGTTGTGGCTTCATCAGTACCTGAAGCACGCATGTTGGTCAGTTTCTTACCGGTCAGGCAGTTCACCGTCAGATCGTTAGAACGTGTGTGAATACCGATGATCTGGCCTTCATACACTTCTGCGCCATGGCCCAGGAACAGCTTGCCGCGATCTTGTAAACCAAACAGGGCAAATGCAACCGCTTTGCCTTGGCCGTTAGAGATCAACACACCGTTCTGACGCTGGCCCACTTCGCCTTGACGCACGTCGTCGTAGTGGCTGAAAGTGGAGTACAACAGACCAGTACCAGAAGTCATGGTCATGAATTCATTACGAAAACCGATCAAACCACGGCTTGGGATCACATAGTCAAGACGCACGCGGCCTTTACCATCTGGGTCCATGCTTTTCAAATCCGCTTTACGCTCACCCATCGCCTGCATCACAGAACCCTGATGCTGCTCTTCGATATCCAGCGTAACGTTTTCGAATGGCTCCTGCTTGCGGCCATCAATTTCACGGAAGATGACTTTCGGGCGGGAAACTGCCAGTTCGAAACCTTCGCGGCGCATGTTTTCAATCAACACCGACAGGTGAAGTTCACCACGGCCCGAAACACGGAATGCATCTGCATCTTCAGTTTCTTCAACGCGCAACGCAACGTTGTGCACCAGCTCTTTGTTCAAACGCTCAAGGATCTGACGTGAAGTCACGAACTTGCCTTCTTTACCACAGAACGGCGAGGTATTGACGTTAAAGAACATGCTTACGGTCGGTTCATCAACAGACAATGCTGGCAGCGCTTCTACCGCATTAACATCACAGATGGTATCAGAGATGTTCAGTTCGCCCAGGCCGGTAATGGCGATAATATCGCCCGCTTCGGCAACGGCGGCTTCGATACGCTCCAGGCCCATATGGGTCAGAACCTTACCGATTTTACCGTTACGGGTTTTGCCTTCGCTGTCTATGATGGTGATCTGCTGGTTAGGCTTCACTTTGCCGCGCTTGATACGGCCAATCCCGATTACGCCAACATAGTTGTTGTAATCCAACTGGGAAATCTGCATCTGGAATGGCGCATCCAGCTCAACTTTTGGCGCAGATACATGATCGACAATCGCCTGATACAGCGGGGTCATGTCTTCAGCCATGTCATTATGATCAGCACCCGCGATCCCCAGCAGAGCAGAAGCATAGATGATTGGGAAATCGAGCTGTTCGTCGGTGGCATCCAGATTAACAAACAAATCGAAGACCTGATCAACTACCCAGTCCGGGCGCGCACCAGGGCGGTCAACCTTGTTGATAACCACGATCGGTTTCAGACCATTAGCGAACGCTTTTTTGGTCACGAAACGGGTTTGCGGCATTGGGCCATCCATAGCATCCACAACCAGCAACACCGAGTCGACCATTGACATCACACGCTCAACCTCACCGCCGAAATCGGCGTGCCCTGGGGTATCCACGATGTTGATGCGGTAGTCTTTCCAATTAATGGCGGTGTTTTTTGCGAGGATGGTAATCCCACGCTCTCTCTCCAAATCATTGGAGTCCATTACGCGTTCAGTTGCTTCCGCACGCTCTCCGAAAGTCCCGGATTGTTGCAGCAACTTGTCAACCAACGTGGTTTTACCATGGTCAACGTGGGCAATAATGGCGATATTACGCAAATTTTCGATCACAGCTTTGCCTCAGGCATTAGAAATAGCGCGCTATTGTACACGTATTAAGCGAGGGACCAAACAAGATCACAACACTCTCTTATAAACAACTGTGCACCGGTCAGTTTGTGATCTCTTTCACGGTGCAAAAAGCAGCAATCGGTCGTATTTCGCACCATTTCAGTGCTCTCCATGGCATAAAACGCACCAGATTAGTGCATTGCATCACCAATGGTGCATACTGCACATGAGTAAAACCCACGCTATCAGGCGATTATTTCGTTTTTAAAAAGTTGGCATAGTTTTCGCTTTAGTCTACACAAGGCGAAATCAAGCCAGGTTCCACTGATTCATTCCACGATGACGACAATGATAAATCCGGGAGAGTTAAGTATGTCCGCTGAACACGTTTTGACGATGCTGAATGAGCATGAAGTGAAATTCGTAGACCTGCGTTTCACTGACACCAAGGGTAAAGAACAACACGTCACCATCCCTGCTCATCAGGTAAATGCCGACTTCTTCGAAGAAGGCAAAATGTTTGACGGCTCCTCAATCGGTGGTTGGAAGGGCATCAACGAATCTGACATGGTACTGATGCCAGACGCCAGCACAGCAGTTCTGGACCCATTCTTTGAAGAATCCACGCTGATCATCCGCTGTGACATTCTCGAACCAGGCACTATGCAGGGCTATGACCGCGATCCACGTTCCATCTCAAAACGTGCAGAAGATTTCCTGCGCTCTTCCGGCATCGCAGATACCGTGCTGTTCGGGCCAGAACCTGAGTTCTTCCTGTTTGATGATGTTCGCTTCGGCAGCAGCATCCGGGGTTCCCACGTAAGCATTGATGACATCGAAGGCGCCTGGAACACCAGCACCAAATACGAAGGCGGCAACAAAGGCCATCGTCCAGCAGTAAAAGGCGGCTACTTCCCAGTACCACCGGTTGATTCTTCACAAGATATCCGTTCTACCATGTGTTTGACCATGGAAGAAATGGGTCTGGTGGTTGAAGCTCACCACCACGAAGTGGCTACCGCAGGCCAAAACGAAGTGGCTACCCGCTTCAACACCATGACCAAGAAAGCCGACGAAATCCAAATCTACAAATACGTGGTGCACAACGTGGCTCACGCATTTGGTAAAACCGCAACCTTCATGCCAAAACCGATGTTTGGCGATAACGGTTCCGGTATGCATTGCCATATGTCGCTGTCCAAAAACGGCACCAACCTGTTCGCAGGTGACAAATACGGCGGCCTGTCTGAAACTGCCCTGTTCTACATCGGCGGTATCATCAAGCACGCTAAAGCGATTAACGCTCTGGCTAACCCAACCACCAACTCATACAAGCGTTTGGTTCCAGGCTATGAAGCACCGGTGATGCTGGCTTACTCAGCCCGTAACCGTTCAGCTTCTATCCGTATTCCCGTGGTTGCCAGCCCGAAAGCACGCCGTATCGAAGCGCGTTTCCCCGATCCGGCGGCTAACCCATACCTGTGCTTCGCTGCACTGCTGATGGCTGGCCTGGATGGCATCATCAACAAAATCCATCCTGGCGATGCCATGGATAAAAACCTGTATGACCTGCCACCGGAAGAAGAAGCTGAAATTCCAAAAGTGGCTGGCTCACTGGATGAAGCGATGGCTGCACTGAATGAAGATCGTGAATTCCTGACTCGCGGTGGCGTATTCACTGATGACGCTATCGATGCTTATATCGAACTGCGTAAAGAAGAGATGGATCGTGTTCGCATGACGCCACACCCAGTAGAGTTCGAACTGTACTACAGCGTTTAAGTTTTTTTGTTGCCGTGGAAACTTTTAGCCCATCTTCGGATGGGCTTTTTTCTCCAGCGTATTTTCTGCAAAACTATTTCATACCGCAACAGTGCGGGATGGAGTAGGATGGATGCACTAAAAAGGTGCAGGAATTTACTGTGCCTTGAAAGATGAAGGGCATATATGGCAACTGGCAAACTGCCCGACGCTGGGCAGATCCTCAATTCTCTTATCAATAGCATCCTGTTGCTGGATGAAACTTTGGCCGTTCACTATGCCAACCCGGCGGCACAACAGCTATTGGCTCAGAGTTCACGTAAACTTTTCGGTACACCACTGCCTGAGCTACTGGGTTATTTCTCGCTGAATATCGCTCTGATGCGTGAGAGCCTGAATGCGGGCCAGGGTTTTACCGATAATGAAGTTACTCTAGTGGTTGATAGCCGTGCGCATATCCTTTCCCTGACCGCCCAAGCGCTGCCGGAAGGTTTTATCCTGATCGAATTGGCCCCGATGGATAACCAGCGCCGCCTAAGCCAGGAACAATTACAACACGCCCAACAGGTTGCAGCGCGCGATCTGGTACGCGGATTGGCGCATGAAATCAAGAATCCGCTCGGTGGGTTACGTGGCGCAGCTCAGTTGCTGGCCAAAGCGTTGCCCGATCCGGCACTGACTGAGTACACCAAAGTAATCATCGAACAGGCCGATCGGCTACGTAATCTGGTGGATCGCTTGCTGGGGCCACAGCGGCCTGGTCAGCATATTACCCAGAGTATTCACCAGGTTGTAGAACGTGTTTGCCAATTGGTGTCGCTGGAAAAACCGGATAACGTCACGCTGGTGCGTGATTACGACCCGAGCCTGCCAGAGCTGGTGCACGACCCTGAACAGGTGGAGCAGGTTTTGCTCAACATCACGCGCAACGCCCTGCAAGCACTCAGGGAAACCGGTGGCACCATTACGTTGCGCACGCGAACCGCCTTCCAAATTACCCTGCACGGTTCTCGCTACCGGTTGGCAGCACGCATTGATATTGAAGATGATGGCCCTGGTATACCCGCGCAGCTGCAAGACACTCTTTTCTACCCCATGGTCAGTGGGCGCGAAGGCGGTACTGGCCTGGGGTTATCTATCGCCCGTAATCTTATCGATCAGCATTGCGGAAAAATTGAATTTAACAGTTGGCCAGGGCATACCGAATTTTCGGTTTACCTGCCTATTCGCCAGTGAGGTTTGCTATGCAACGAGGGATAGTTTGGATAGTCGATGACGATAACTCCATCCGCTGGGTGCTTGAACGTGCGCTCACTGGAGCTGGTATGAACTGCGCCAGCTTTGAGAGTGGCAATCAAGTATTGGAGCAACTTGCTACGCAAACTCCCGACGTGCTGCTTTCTGACATCCGTATGCCGGGTATGGACGGTTTGGCCCTGCTCAAGCAGATAAAACAACGCCATCCTATGCTTCCGGTCATCATAATGACTGCACATTCGGATCTGGATGCGGCCGTTAGCGCTTATCAGCAAGGGGCCTTCGATTATCTGCCGAAACCTTTCGACATCGACGAAGCCGTCGCACTGGTAGAGCGCGCCATCAGCCACTACCAGGAGCAGCAGCAACCGGCGCGCAGCCAACCGGTCAGCGATCCGGCAGCAGATATCATTGGCGAAGCGCCAGCGATGCAGGATGTGTTTCGTATTATCGGCCGCCTATCACGTTCATCGATCAGCGTGCTGATCAACGGGGAATCGGGAACCGGTAAAGAACTGGTGGCGCATGCCTTGCACCGCCACAGCCCACGCGCTAAATCTCCGTTTATCGCCTTGAATATGGCAGCGATCCCCAAAGACCTGATCGAATCTGAGCTATTCGGCCACGAGAAAGGCGCGTTTACCGGCGCTAATCAAATCCGCCAAGGGCGCTTTGAACAGGCCGACGGTGGCACGCTGTTTCTGGATGAAATTGGTGATATGCCCTTGGATGTGCAAACTCGTTTACTGCGCGTGCTGGCAGATGGTCAATTTTATCGCGTTGGGGGCTATGCGCCCGTCAAAGTGGATGTGCGTATTATTGCTGCCACTCACCAGAACCTTGAATTGCGAGTGCAAGAAGGCAAGTTCCGTGAGGATCTGTTCCACCGCTTGAACGTGATCCGTGTGCATCTGCCACCACTGCGTGAACGCCGGGAAGATATCCCGCGCCTGGCGCGCCACTTCTTGCAAGTTGCAGCAAAAGAGCTGGGCGTGGAAGCAAAAAACCTGCACCCGGAAGCCGAAACCGCCCTTACTCGCTTGCCTTGGCCCGGTAACGTGCGCCAATTAGAGAACACCTGCCGTTGGTTAACGGTGATGGCCGCAGGGCAAGAAGTCTTGATTCAGGATCTGCCAAGCGAGCTGTTTGAGAGCGCAACCCCAGAAGCCGCGGGCCATAGCCTGCCGGACAGTTGGGCCACCCTGCTGGCACAGTGGGCCGATCGCGCGCTGCGTTCCGGTCATCAAAATCTGCTCTCAGAAGCCCAGCCAGAAATGGAAAGAACCCTGCTCACCACCGCATTACGGCACACCCAAGGGCACAAACAGGAAGCTGCCCGCTTGTTGGGATGGGGCAGAAATACGCTAACCCGTAAACTGAAGGAATTAGGGATGGAGTAATCTGTGTACTTTGGTAAAAACGCAATCAAGCGCACAAAAAACAAGCTATTTACGGCTTTACAGGGCGTACCGTCGCAGTATGATTATTGGCGCAAACCCTGGAGGCTTACATGCTGGATTCTCTTATCATCTTTATTAGCCACGCAGACGTCAGCTCTACCGTCAGCCATACGCCACAGACTGCCGTTGCTGCGGTACTGTGTGCCGCACTGATCAATTTCTTCAGTTAAAATAATAGCCGCATCAGCGGCTATTATTTTAACTATCAAATCACTCGTGAAAACTGCTGAGCACGCGCCTGTTTGCGCAGATAAATGTCAAAACACATACAGATATTGCGAATCAGCAAACGCCCGCGCGATGTAACACGGATACCCTGCTCATCACGCTCCACCAGCCCATCCTGTTCAAACGGTACCAGCAACGCCAGATCTTCCGCAAAGTAATCCACAAACGAGATACCATATCGCTGCTCAATTGGCTGATAACTCAGTTGGAAATTGCAAATCAAGGTTTTAATCACGTCACGGCGCAGACAGTCGTCTTCTGTCATCGCCAGACCACGCCATAGCGCATTCCCACGTTCTTCCACATTGGCGTAATACACCTTCAACTCTTTTTGGTTCTGAGCATAACTGTCACCAAGCATACTGATAGCAGAAACCCCCAAGCCAAGCAGGTCACTATCACCCTGAGTCGTGTACCCCTGGAAGTTGCGGTGCAAATTGCCTGCACGCTGGGCAACCGCCAGTTCATCATTCGGGCGAGCAAAGTGATCCATACCGATAAACTGATAACCCGATTCAGTCAGCGAGGCGATGGTTTGCTGCAAAATATCGAGCTTCTGTTGCGCCCTCGGCAAATCAGCATCTTTGATTTTACGCTGAGCGGCAAAAAGGTTCGGCAAATGTGCGTAGTTGAATACGCTTAGACGATCCGGGCTCAGCTCAGCCACACGCTGCAATGTGAAAGCAAAACTTTCCGGCGTCTGTTTCGGCAGGCCGTAAATCAAATCAATATTGGTAGAACTGAACCCCAGCGCTTTGGCACGGGCGATCAGCGCGAAAATAAAGTCTTCATCCTGTTCACGGTTAACCAGACGCTGCACTTCTTTATTGAAGTCCTGCACTCCCATACTCAGGCGGTTAAACCCTTCAGTACGTAAATGATCCAGTACGTCCAGCTCAATTTCCCGCGGATCAACCTCGATCGACATTTCTGCCTCTGGCAGGAAATCAAAGTGCTGGCGCAGCATGGCCATCAACTGACTGATTTGCGGTTTATCGAGGTAAGTCGGCGTACCGCCCCCCCAGTGCATCTGATTGACCTTGCGGCCATTAAACAGCGGCGCCCGTGCGGCAATCTCCTGCTCCAGCACCGCCAGATATTCATCAGCTTTATGGGTTTGGCGCGTCACCAGCTTATTGCAGCCGCAGAAATAGCAGAGCTTATGGCAGAAGGGAATATGCACATACAGCGACAGTGGGCGCTCAGGATAACGTACAGCCGCCCATTGAAACGCGGCTTCATCGTAACTCTGGTTGAACTCCAGCGCGGTTGGGTATGAGGTATAACGCGGCCCTGAATAGTTATATTTTTGGATTAGGGCCAAATCCCAGACTATCGCCTGCTCTGACATGCTCGCTCCTTCCGAACACCCCTTTATCTTTTAAGCCGCTGATGAATTAATCACCTGCAACTTAAAATCTGTTGGGTTTCTTTTTCCTACCGGGCCGGGAAATGGGTAATTGCCTACGCTGTCTGGCCACGGCAGCACTGCGAAAGCGCGCTTTGCGTTTCGACAGCCGCCATAGTTTACCGAATAACCACAGTAGATAACATGTCAACAGTAGGGCTATTGTCAGGATCAACCACATATCACGTTAAAATACGTCTTTTGGGTTACCGCTTTTCAGCAGTTTTAGGATGTCTTCCTGCTTTTCTTCCACTTCGTCGTCTTCATCACCCAATTCGATGCCCAATTGCTCCATCAATGCATCAATACGATCCAGGGTGTGATCAACGTAAGCCTGATCTTCCGCGCTCAGCGTTTCACCATCATCCAGGCGTTCCAGTAACGCATCCAGACGCTCATCATTTTCCAGCTTCGCCAGTTCTTCTTCCGGCGACAGGCGCAGTTTGGTTTCTGCCTTTGGCTTTGGCTGAGGTTTGGCCTTCGCTTTAGTTTCAACTATCAGCGCTACTGGTACTTTGCTGCCAATACGCGGATCTTTAGGCTGTGCCTCTGCTTTATTTTTCTGGTTGGCAGACTCAACCTGAGTGCGGGAACCTGAAACATGACCTCGGCGTTTTTTAAGGCGCTTACGCTCACGGGCTTCTTGATCGAGCTCTACACGGCTTTTCTTTTTATTTTTTGGCGCTGCTGCTTTGCTGCGTGGGGCGCGAGGTGTTTTTGATGGCTGGTTCATGGCGTGTGCTCTTAGGTATGTAGATTCAGTATATACCCGTCGCCTTTCAAACTGCACCTAGGCAGCAACTTGAAATTCATTGGGTATAAAGTTGCTATATGATTGCGGCGAAATCTAGCAGAAAGCAGACAAAGAAAAAAGGCGGCAGGTTTAACCTGCCGCCTATTCACACCTTCAATCGAAGGACAACCTTACTACGCGCTCCATGCGCACACTCAACATCCCGGTTTTTCCATCTGCTATAAACGCATTCCCTGCAACGGCACACCGTCCTGGAAAAAAATTCGTCC
This sequence comes from Chania multitudinisentens RB-25, assembly GCF_000520015.2. Taxonomy (GTDB): domain Bacteria; phylum Pseudomonadota; class Gammaproteobacteria; order Enterobacterales; family Enterobacteriaceae; genus Chania; species Chania multitudinisentens. The sequence continues at coordinate 993,986 of NZ_CP007044.2, read as the reverse complement.
CTAGTGCAATCCGTTTGCTTTCACTCTTCCTGAGTGTATTTTCCATATGCATCCAAATTGCAGCAACTTCATCATCCATTACTATTCATACACTCCGGTATAAATAGTTCCAGCTCCATCTGGTATCATCCTGGTACTCAAAGCACACCCTGTGCATTCCTTGAGATTTGTCATCCTTCTTGGATGTTCCTATTTCCTTTGCGTCCTGCCTTGTGAACTACTTTACGCTTTCAACGGCTGTACTCAAGATACCTATGGTAGGCTTACAGCAATATCTTCGTCGTATAAATTTTAATTTACTGTTTTAAAAATGAAAATTTTAAAACAGCCTCTAAATAAAGCGACATTGCCCTCTATTGGAATGGCAAATGTCTTACATGATAGAAGCCAATTGACCCGGATGGACTGCTCACTAAAACGCATAAAAACCGAGAAACACACCATTTTAATGCTGATACAGTTATAATCGCCCACCAAATAGAGCCATCCTCACGGAGACGAAAACATTGACCAGCAAGAATTACAACTATCATGTGACCCATTTCGTCACCAGTGCGCCTGATATTCGCCACCTTCCAGAGGATGCAGGTATTGAAGTGGCGTTTGCTGGCCGTTCCAATGCCGGTAAATCCAGCGCATTGAATACCCTGACTAATCAGAAAAGTTTGGCTCGCACCAGTAAAACCCCAGGCCGTACTCAGTTGATCAATCTGTTTGAAGTGGAAGAAGGCATTCGCCTGGTTGATCTGCCAGGTTATGGCTATGCAGAAGTTCCTGAAGAAATGAAACGCAAATGGCAGCGGGCGCTAGGGGAATACCTACAGATGCGTAACTGCCTGAAAGGCTTGGTGGTGCTGATGGATATCCGCCATCCGCTGAAAGACCTCGATCAGCAGATGATTCAGTGGGCTGTTGATGTCGGCACTCCAGTGCTGGTGCTGCTGACCAAAGCCGATAAGCTGGCTTCCGGCGCACGCAAGGCACAGCTCAATATGGTACGTGAAGCCATATTGCCATTTATGGGCGATATCCAGGTTGAAGCCTTTTCCTCACCAAAAAAGATTGGTGTCGACAAACTAAGCCAAAAGCTGAATACCTGGTTTAATGAGATCCCACCCGAAGTATTGCCAGAAGAGGACTAAATCAGCGAGGAATATAACCGCTGATTGAGTAAAAACACCGATGCTGAAACATCGGTGTTTTTATCTTATGGCTACTAGCCACTGCACCATGCTTTATGTTGTTGCCTAACTACATTTCTGACTGAAAACTAACAAACCAATCAGCAGAGTAACGTTGAAAGAGGAGCGAATCAGTAGTTATCGATGGGAAAGTGACGACAAGAGAAAGATAAGCAAAAACCGGTGTCTGGCCTTGGTTTATACAATAAAAAACGCCCCAGTCAAAATTGACTGGGGCGGCTAATATTCAGCCAAATCCGATTACGTGAAGTAAAAGGTCTGAAAGATAGAACATCTTACCTCTGTACCCTACATCTGTAACTTTACATCATTTTTTCACGGCACAAAAGAATTTTTTGTAGTTTATTTACATATTTTTTAGCTAATAACGGCGATGCAGGGGAAAAATCGCCGTATATTGTAGCTTAATTACAGAAAAATATTTAGGTTACCCCCGTTAAATGAAATGCCGCTCAGGAACCCCACGAATAAGACCATCAATGAGCTTCATCCCAGTTTTTACCCACTCCCACATCCACTTTAAGCGGCACCGCCAGTTTCATACTGTTTTCCATCAGTTCATGAATACGCTGGCTAGCCTCTTCAATCGCTGATTCATGTACCTCGAACACCAGTTCATCATGTACCTGCATGATCATACGCACTAACGGTTGTTCCTGCCCTTGTAGCCAGTTATCCACTTCAATCATCGCACGCTTGATAATATCCGCTGCGGTTCCCTGCATTGGAGCATTAATCGCAGCCCGTTCAGCCGCTTTGCGGCGCATAGCATTGCTGGAACGTACATCTGGCAAATACAGACGACGGCCATCTAACGTGCTGACATAACCCTGCTCCGAAGCTTGCTGGCGAGTACGCTCCATATATTCCAACACGCCAGGATAACGTTCAAAGTAGAGATCCATATAACGCTGGGCTTCACTACGTGGGATACCCAATTGGCGCGCCAAACCAAACGCACTCATACCGTAAATCAGGCCAAAGTTAATCGCCTTAGCACTGCGGCGTTGTTCGCTGGTTACTTTATCGAGCGGTAAACCAAAGACTTCGGCCGCAGTCGCACGGTGAATATCCTTACCTTCAGCAAATGCCTTCAACAAACCTTCGTCCTGAGACAGATGCGCCATGATACGCAACTCAATCTGCGAGTAATCGGCAGCGACAATACGGTAACCCTCTGGTGCAATAAACGCCCGACGGATACGACGGCCTTCGTCATTACGCACCGGGATATTCTGCAAGTTTGGATCGCTGGATGACAGGCGGCCAGTGGCCGTCACCGCCTGGTGATAAGAAGTATGCACCCTTCCGCTAACTGGGTTAATCATCAGCGGCAACTTGTCGGTATAGGTGGTTTTCAGTTTCGCCAAACCACGATATTCCAGCAGCACCTTCGGCAACGGATAATCAAGAGCCAGTTCGGCCAAAACCTCTTCATTGGTTGAGGGAGCACCACCCGGCGTCTTCTTCAATACTGGCAACTTTTGCTTTTCGTACAAAATGGCCTGTAGCTGCTTGGTTGAAGCCAAATTAAATGGTTCTTCTGCCAGTTCATGTGCTTGTACCTCAAGATCGGCCAAGCGTTTAGCCAGCTCTTGGGAATGCGCCGCCAGAATATTTTGATCAATCAGCACACCGGTTCGTTCCATGTGGGAAAGAACTGGCAACAATGGGATTTCAATTTCATTGAATACCCTCAGCAAACTTTCGCTTTCTTTCAGCTGTGGCCACATTGCTAAATGTAACTGTAGCGTCACGTCAGCATCTTCTGCGGCATAAGGTGCTGCTTGCTCAAAAGCAATCTGATTGAAAGTTAGCTGGTTTTTCCCTTTACCGGCAATCTCTTCGAAAGTAGTGGTTTTATGACCAAGATAACGATCGGCCAGGCTGTCCATATCATGCCGACCACTGACACTGTCCAATACGTAGGATTCAAGCATGGTGTCATAAGCAATACCACGCAGATCGATGCCATAGCGCGCCAGCAAGCTCTTGTCGAATTTCAGATTCTGCCCAACCTTTAACGCCTTTTCGTCTTCCAGCAGCGGCTTCAGGGCAGCCAATACATGGGTACGATCCAACTGTGCTGGCGCATCAAGGTAATCATGGGCAACCGGCAAATAAGCCGCCATGCCAGGTGCAATAGCAAAAGACAACCCTATCAGATTGGCAGTCAAGGTATCCAAACCATCGGTTTCGGTATCAAAAGCAAACACCTCTGCTTTTTTCAGACGCTCGATCCAGTCAACAAAGGTTTCTTCATCAAGGATAGTGACATAGCCTTCTTGCGATAACGTAGCTGCCTTTGGCGTTTCAGCTAACGCAGCAGGTTTTGCCGCCGCATTTGCTGCTTTACGGCCATTATCTTTGTTTTCCAACCAAGTACCAGCTTCAACGTCTGCCATCCAGCGTTTAAATTCGTATCGTTTAAACAGCGCCTGCAACTGATCCACATCCGGTTGGCTCATTACCAGCTCACCGCAACTCAGCTCCAACTCAACGTCGGTTTTAATCGTCGCCAGCTTATAAGAAAGGTAAGCAATGTCTTTATTCTGCTCCAGCTTGGCAGCCATAGTTTTAGCACCACGGAAACTCAACCCCGCAATGCTATCAAGATTGGCATAAAGCGTATCTAGCCCCCCCAACCCTTGTAACAACGCCTGAGCAGTTTTCTCACCCACGCCCGGCACGCCAGGAATGTTATCCGACGAATCCCCCATTAGCGCCAGAAAATCAATAATCAACTCTGGGGGAATACCGTATTTATCACACACCTCCTGTGGGCCAAGGATGGTGTTATTCATGGTGTTAATCAGTGTGATATTTGACGTCACCAATTGCGCCATATCTTTGTCACCGGTGCTGATCAACACCGCATGGCCGGCCTGTTCCGCCTCTCTTGCCAAGGTTCCGATCACATCATCCGCCTCCACGCCGGGCGTGACCAGCAGCGGTAACCCCATGGCCTTCACCATTTGATGCAAAGGCTCAATCTGCGCACGGAGATCGTCAGGCATGGGTGGCCGATGTGATTTGTATTCGGCAAACAGCTCATCACGGAAGGTTTTACCTTTGGCATCAAATACCACCGCCACGTGGCTTGGAGCATATTGCAAAAGCAGGCTGCGCAGCATATTCAGCACACCGTACATTGCCCCGGTCGGCTCACCCGCTGAGTTGGTTAGCGGTGGAAAAGCATGATAGGCACGGTAGAGGTAAGAAGAACCATCTACCAGGATTAATGGGTTTTCTGCAATCTGGGCCATAGCGTTTCTTTTTCATGAAAGGACTGAGGTAAGCATGCCATAGCTAGCCTCTGGTGACGAACCTTAGTGTGCATTACAGGTAAATTTGATGGGATTATGCGAAGCAATCCGCAAGATTCAGTCTGTGGATAACTTTGTGCATAAAAAAGATAACGAATTATAACAACACGTTTGTTATTATAACTGGGTAAGAAATTTCCATTTAAATCACAGTGTTAAAATAAAGTATTTTTTACTTTGCTATTAATGATCTTTCAAACAATTTGTGGATATTACTTGAGGCTGATTTTAACCGCACAAATAATCAATTTTGACACCTCAATTACCTTAGCACAGGATTAAAACTTTGCCTGAGTGCATATGACAGAAAACTATTTTTTCTGGTTAACACACTGACTATTCGCAGCATTATCTTCTCCTGATTTCTGTTAAAATATCTCTACACTCTAAATAGTTCAAGTTGCAGAAAGACAACAAACGACTCTCATAGAGTGAACCTCAACCATGAGGTTCATAATCGATAGCTCTGTGATTGCAATGAGCAACAAAGCCAACGCATATGCAACTTGAAGTGCAACGAGTATATGACAATGTTTCATCAATCAGCAGTACTTAACTCATGCCAAAAATGTTAGCTCCCATCATTCTTATTTTTTCTTCGTTGCTTGCTATTGCAGTGACGGCGTTATGCTCTCTCCCCATCGCTTTAGCGGGTATTATTAAGCTACTGATTCCCATTCCCACTCTTTGGCGACATATCTCCACTTTTGCCGACGGTGTGATGTGGTGTTGGTGCCAAAGCTTGGCACTGCTGCTAAAAATTAACCCACGTATACAATGGGATATCGAGGGACTAGAAGGGCTGGAAAAAAAACATTGGTACTTGCTGATCAGTAATCATACAAGCTGGTCAGATATTGTTGTGCTGTGTGTGCTATTCCGTAATCATATACCTATGAATAAGTATTTCCTCAAACAGCAACTGGCTTGGATACCCTTTGTTGGCTTGGCTTGCTGGGCACTGGATATGCCATTCATGAAACGCTATTCACGCTCTTATTTGCTGAAGCATCCAGAAAAACGGGGCCAAGATATCGAAACAACACGCCGTTCCTGTGAGAAGTTCCGCCAACGTCCAACCACTATCGTCAATTTCGTTGAAGGCTCACGCTTTACGGAAGCAAAAAAAATTAAAACTCATTCACCTTATCGCAATTTACTGGTGCCTAAAGCGGCTGGCATTGCTTTTACGCTCAGCGCACTCGGTAGCCAGTTTGATAAAATACTGAATGTTACCCTACTCTATCCAGATAACCATACGCATCCATTTATAGATATGTTGTGTGGCCGGTTGCAACGTATTGTAGTAAAAATTGAATGCCTGCCGATTGATAGAAACCTACACGGGGACTATTTCAACGATAAACTGTTTAAACGTAAATTCCAGCTTTGGCTGAACACACTATGGCAGGAAAAAGATCGTTTACTGGATAAGATTAAACACAAATACAACTAAAAAAACGCCGGGTTAACCGGCGTTTTCCATTTATTAAAACGTTATTTCTGCTCGCTCAGGAACTTAACCACATCAGCAAATTGCTTCGCGTAAGCTTCTTTTGAGCTGGCATCCAAACCATCGTTTTTAACCATATATTTGCCGTTAACAAATACTGCTGGCACACCACGCAGTTGCAAATCTTCAGCCGCTTTCTCTTGCTGAACTACCAGAGATTTCACCACGAAACTATTCAGCGCTGCGTCGTAATCTTCTGCTTTCACACCCGCTTTCACAAATACGTCACGAATATCATTCGGTGTTTGTATCGTTTGTGTTTTTTGTATGGCTTCAAACATGGGTTGAGTGATCTTATCTTCCACGCCCAACGCGATCGCCACAGCCCACGCCTGAGTCAATTGTTTACCCAATGGCCCCAGGAACTCCACATGATATTTGGTCATTTTAGTGCCAGCTGGCAAGGCTTGCTTCACACTATCAGAAACATGATAAACCTCTTCAAACTGGTAGCAGTGCGGGCAGTAGAAAGAGAAGAACTCCAATACCTGTGGTTCACCGGTCACCGGTTTGTTCAAAGTGACATACTGAGTACCTTCGCTGAATTGCGCAGCAGAAGCACTGAACGCCATCATCAGGCCAACAAGTGTTAACCATATTTTATTCATAAGACTAAACTCTCCATTATGTTTAAAGCTTCAATACATGGGTATCAGCTGCAGAGGGGGTTCCTGCAACAGCTTAACCTGTTCGGTAAATATCGCAGTTTGAGATAACCAGAAATCAGACTCCGCCATCCAAGGAAAACTTTTGGGAAATGCCGGATCCTGCCAACGACGTACTACCCACGCCAGGTAATACACCATGCGCATTGCCCGTAGCGGCTCAATCAATGCCAATTCACGCTGATCAAATTCGGTAAATTCACTATAGGCCTCCAACAAGGTATCCAGTTGCATCAGTTGCTCACGGCGTTCACCGTGCAACAACATCCACAAATCCTGCACTGCTGGTCCATTACGTGCATCATCCAGATCAACAAACAGTGGCCCATCACGCCACAAAATATTGCCCGGATGACAATCACCATGCAACCTCAGCGGCTGCCAATCTGACAGCCAATGCGGTTTTATTGCAGCAATCAGGTGATCCGTGGCGCTCAAAAAAGTATCGCGCAGGACCTTAGGTACCAGCTCACAACCAGCCAGAACCGCTTGGGGAGCCGTGAGATACTCTTCAATTCCAATAGTAGGACGCTCTACAAACAAATTTTTGCTACCAACTTGGTGAATACGCCCCAGAAAACGCCCAACCCATTCCAGTTGCTCAAGATTGTCTATCTCATATTGTTGGCCACCTACACTCGGAAACACAGTAAAAAAAAATCCTGCATACGTATGTAAAGTGTTTCCCTGTAACATCAACGGCGCAACTGCCGGTATTTCAGCCTGGGATAAATCAAGGGAAAATTGATGTTCTTCACCAATTTGTCCTGCATTCCAACGCTCTGGCCGATAAAATTTCACTACATAACGATTACGATCTTCATCCACAAATTGATAAACGCGGTTTTCATAACTGTTCAGCGCCGTCAACCCAGAATCAACACGTAAACCCACCTCTTCTAAAGCATCCATAATCAAATCAGGAGAAAGGGTTTTAAAATTAAAAGCGGAGTTATTCATAACAGCCATTCAATTCGCCAAGTGACAACACAGTATCAAGTATGAAAAATAGTAGCACTAATTACCGCAATAGGCTGACTGCCTCATAAATGTTAGTCTTTGATGACACCACGAGCACGCAGTAAGGCAGTTTTGAAATCTTCTTCATAATCTTTCTTCAAACCAGGGATCTGCTCTGTACCTGCACTGCCACGCATTTTAAGGTGATAAATCAAGATATCATCGCTCAAATCCACAAGCTCGCCCTGAAAACCCGCTTCTTGTGCCAGCTTTTGCAGAAATTGAATCAGATTGAGATCCGGCTCCTGTTGCCAAACCGGGTGAAGCAATTCGATCAATTCGTTTACGCGATGCGTTTTCATAGCAATATCATCCAATGACGTGAAGAAACCCACAAAGTATCAGGCTTATTCACCCAGTGAAAGAACCTGCGTGTCAATAAAGGTAAATCCTGATGTCTGACCTGGTTTAACGTTACAATCAGGGTATTAGCGATGCCATAGGGTAATGGTTATGCACATAGAAATAACCGGCGTTATTCTGGCTGGTGGGCGCTCTACGCGCATGAAAGGTAAAGATAAAGGCTTGGTTCAACTGGGCGATAAAGCACTGTACCAACACGTATTAGCTCGATTAACCCCGCAAGTAGGTAACGTTATCATCAGTGCAAACCGTAACCAGCGACACTATAGGGAAAGTGGTTTGCCCGTGGTGGGTGACCTGACAGCAGATTTTTCTGGCCCGTTAGCAGGTATATTGGCAGGGCTCCACTATGCCAGTACCGAATGGGTGGTCAGTGCCCCTTGCGATGTGCCAGATTTCCCTCACGATCTGGTTGAGCAGCTATGGTTGCATAAAGGCACCGCTCTGGCGGCCTATGCCAGCGATGGCAAACACATACACCCTACACTGGCATTGCTGCATACTAGTCTGATTGATAACTTAACAGATTATTTAAATAGGGGTGAACGTAAACTAATGTTGTTTATGGAGGCCATCGGTGCGCAGCAGGTTGTGTTCAATAACCAACAACAGGCATTCTGTAATTTAAATACGCCTGAAGATTGCCAGCAATGGTTACAGAAAAAAGGAATGGTTGATGGCTAACTTATTGCCCCCCTTGCTCGCTTTTGCTGCTTATAGCGGGACAGGAAAAACAACGCTGCTCAAACAATTGATCCCTCTATTGAAACAGCAACAGATACGGATTGGGCTGATTAAACATACCCATCATGATATGGATGTTGATACACCAGGCAAAGACAGTTACGAATTACGTAAAGCGGGCGCCAATCAAACATTAGTGGCCAATAATCAGCGCTGGGCACTGATGACGGAAACGCCCGAACAGCAATCGTTGGATTTAACGTATTTGGCTGGCAGGTTTGACAGCGGCAAAGTAGATTTGATTCTAGTGGAAGGATTCAAACATGAACCTATCAGTAAAATCATTCTTTATCGTGAAGAAATAGGAAAACCACTTGAAAGTATGATGGATAAATATGTTATTGCAGTGGCCAGCGATAAAAAGATAGAAGGCATAACATGTCAATTGAACATCAATAACCCAAAAGAGATTGCCATATTTATCACACAATGGCTGAAGCAGATAAAAGCATAAGTAGAATTATGAACCAGCCCGTATTCTGCCTTCACCGCACAGCAAAAAGCCCCATGCTTTCGCATGGGGCTTTCCACTTGTTTGATGCCTGGCAGTGTCCTACTCTCGCATGGGGAGACCCCACACTACCATCGGCGCTACGGCGTTTCACTTCTGAGTTCGGCATGGGGTCAGGTGGGACCACCGCGCTATTGCCGCCAGGCAAATTCCATTTAATCAACCCGCTTCACTTTCGTAAAGCCAGTCAATCCAATCCGGGAACATCGCTGAATATCAAAACTCACTACTCTCTTGTCTCTCAACAAAACACCTTCGGTGTTGTAAGGTTAAGCCTCACGGTTCATTAGTACTGGTTAGCTCAATGCATCGCTGCACTTACACACCCAGCCTATCCACGTCTTCGTCTCAAACGTTCCTTCAGGGAGCTCAAGGCCCCAGGGAAGACTCATCTCGAGGCGAGTTTCGTGCTTAGATGCTTTCAGCACTTATCTCTTCCGCACTTAGCTACCGGGCAGTGCCATTGGCATGACAACCCGAACACCAGCGGTGCGTTCACTCCGGTCCTCTCGTACTAGGAGCAACCCCTCTCAATCTTCCAACGCCCACGGCAGATAGGGACCGAACTGTCTCACGACGTTCTAAACCCAGCTCGCGTACCACTTTAAATGGCGAACAGCCATACCCTTGGGACCTACTTCAGCCCCAGGATGTGATGAGCCGACATCGAGGTGCCAAACACCGCCGTCGATATGAACTCTTGGGCGGTATCAGCCTGTTATCCCCGGAGTACCTTTTATCCGTTGAGCGATGGCCCTTCCATTCAGAACCACCGGATCACTAAGACCTACTTTCGTACCTGCTCGAGCCGTCACTCTCGCAGTCAAGCTAGCTTATGCCTTTGCACTAACCTCACGATGTCCGACCGTGATTAGCTAACCTTCGTGCTCCTCCGTTACGCTTTGGGAGGAGACCGCCCCAGTCAAACTACCCACCAGACACTGTCCTCACCCCGGATTACGGGGCAAAGTTAGAACATCAAACATTAAAGGGTGGTATTTCAAGGTTGGCTCCATGCAGACTGGCGTCCACACTTCACTGCCTCCCACCTATCCTACACATCAAGGCTCAATGTTCAGTGTCAAGCTATAGTAAAGGTTCACGGGGTCTTTCCGTCTTGCCGCGGGTACACTGCATCTTCACAGCGAGTTCAATTTCACTGAGTCTCGGGTGGAGACAGCCTGGCCATCATTACGCCATTCGTGCAGGTCGGAACTTACCCGACAAGGAATTTCGCTACCTTAGGACCGTTATAGTTACGGCCGCCGTTTACTGGGGCTTCGATCAAGAGCTTCGCCTTGCGGCTAACCCCATCAATTAACCTTCCAGCACCGGGCAGGCGTCACACCGTATACGTCCACTTTCGTGTTTGCACAGTGCTGTGTTTTTAATAAACAGTTGCAGCCAGCTGGTATCTGCGACTGGCTTCAGCTCCAGGAGCAAGTCCTTTCACCTACATGCCAGCGTGCCTTCTCCCGAAGTTACGGCACCATTTTGCCTAGTTCCTTCACCCGAGTTCTCTCAAGCGCCTGGGTATTCTCTACCTGACCACCTGTGTCGGTTTGGGGTACGATTCTGTGTTACCTGGAGCTTAGAGGCTTTTCCTGGAAGCTTGGCATCAACCACTTCGCCACCGTAGTGACTCGTCATCACGCCTCAGGGTTGAATAAGAGAACGGATTTACCAATTCTCTCCCCCTACACGCTTAAACCGGGACAACCGTCGCCCGGCCAGCCTAGCCTTCTCCGTCCCCCCTTCGCAGTAACACCGAGTACGGGAATATTAACCCGTTTCCCATCGACTACGCTTTTCAGCCTCGCCTTAGGGGTCGACTCACCCTGCCCCGATTAACGTTGGACAGGAACCCTTGGTCTTCCGGCGAGCGGGTTTTTCACCCGCTTTATCGTTACTTATGTCAGCATTCGCACTTCTGATACCTCCAGCGGCCCTCACAGACCACCTTCAACGGCTTACAGAACGCTCCCCTACCCAACAACGCCTTAGCGTCGCTGCCGCAGCTTCGGTGCATGGTTTAGCCCCGTTACATCTTCCGCGCAGGCCGACTCGACCAGTGAGCTATTACGCTTTCTTTAAATGATGGCTGCTTCTAAGCCAACATCCTGGCTGTCTGTGCCTTCCCACATCGTTTCCCACTTAACCATGACTTTGGGACCTTAGCTGGCGGTCTGGGTTGTTTCCCTCTTCACGACGGACGTTAGCACCCGCCGTGTGTCTCCCGTGATAACATTCTTCGGTATTCGGAGTTTGCATCGGGTTGGTAAGCCGGGATGGCCCCCTAGCCGAAACAGTGCTCTACCCCCGAAGATGAGTTCACGAGGCGCTACCTAAATAGCTTTCGGGGAGAACCAGCTATCTCCCGGTTTGATTGGCCTTTCACCCCCAGCCACAAGTCATCCGCTAATTTTTCAACATTAGTCGGTTCGGTCCTCCAGTTAGTGTTACCCAACCTTCAACCTGCCCATGGCTAGATCACCGGGTTTCGGGTCTATACCTTGCAACTAGACGCCCAGTTAAGACTCGGTTTCCCTACGGCTCCCCTATTCGGTTAACCTTGCTACAAAATATAAGTCGCTGACCCATTATACAAAAGGTACGCAGTCACCCCATTAAGAGGCTCCCACTGCTTGTACGTACACGGTTTCAGGTTCTGTTTCACTCCCCTCGCCGGGGTTCTTTTCGCCTTTCCCTCACGGTACTGGTTCACTATCGGTCAGTCAGGAGTATTTAGCCTTGGAGGATGGTCCCCCCATATTCAGACAGGATGTCACGTGTCCCGCCCTACTCATCGAACTCACAACCTGTGCATTTTGGTGTACGGGGCTATCACCCTTTACTGCGCGACTTTCCAGACGCTTCCACTAACACACAGGCTGATTCAGGTTCTGGGCTTTTCCCCGTTCGCTCGCCGCTACTGGGGGAATCTCGGTTGATTTCTTTTCCTCGGGGTACTGAGATGTTTCAGTTCCCCCGGTTCGCCTCATGACACTATGGATTCATGTCATGATAGTGTGTCGAAACACACTGGGTTTCCCCATTCGGGTATTGCCGGTTATTGCGGTTCATATCACCTTACCGGCACTTTTCGCAGATTAGCACGCCCTTCATCGCCTCTGACTGCCTAGGCATCCACCGTGTACGCTTAGTCACTTAACCTCACAACCCGAAGGTGTCTTCTGTAAACAGAGAACACATCGTGCTGTAAACATTTGAGAGACTCTCTGACAGGGTACTCCTTATCCCCATAACTCTACGGCGGGACAAGTTTCAGCTGTCAGGTTTCAATTTTCAGCTTGTTCCAGATTGTTAAAGAGCAAAATACGTCGCAGTATACTGTTGCCAGTACACTCTGAAGTATCACCAAGGACGTTATGGTGGAGCTAAGCGGGATCGAACCGCTGACCTCCTGCGTGCAAGGCAGGCGCTCTCCCAGCTGAGCTATAGCCCCATACGTCACGTGCAAAAACCTTTATGGGTACCAACTCAACCAAGAGTCAATCGTTACTCAGGCAAGGCATGCGAAAGGGACGTTCACTTTCGGTAAACGACCACGCGCATAACGCAGCATAAGTACAAATTTGGTAGGCCTGAGTGGACTTGAACCACCGACCTCACCCTTATCAGGGGTGCGCTCTAACCACCTGAGCTACAAGCCTATAAAGGGTTTTCTGCTCGTTACTTTCATCAGACAATCTGTTGTGAACACTCACGCAACCAATATCGTTCGGTAAGGAGGTGATCCAACCGCAGGTTCCCCTACGGTTACCTTGTTACGACTTCACCCCAGTCATGAATCACAAAGTGGTAAGCGCCCTCCCGAAGGTTAAGCTACCTACTTCTTTTGCAACCCACTCCCATGGTGTGACGGGCGGTGTGTACAAGGCCCGGGAACGTATTCACCGTAGCATTCTGATCTACGATTACTAGCGATTCCGACTTCATGGAGTCGAGTTGCAGACTCCAATCCGGACTACGACGTACTTTATGAGGTCCGCATGCCTTCGCAGGGTAGCTTCTCTTTGTATACGCCATTGTAGCACGTGTGTAGCCCTACTCGTAAGGGCCATGATGACTTGACGTCATCCCCACCTTCCTCCAGTTTATCACTGGCAGTCTCCTTTGAGTTCCCGGCCTAACCGCTGGCAACAAAGGATAAGGGTTGCGCTCGTTGCGGGACTTAACCCAACATTTCACAACACGAGCTGACGACAGCCATGCAGCACCTGTCTCACAGTTCCCGAAGGCACCAATCCATCTCTGGAAAGTTCTGTGGATGTCAAGAGTAGGTAAGGTTCTTCGCGTTGCATCGAATTAAACCACATGCTCCACCGCTTGTGCGGGCCCCCGTCAATTCATTTGAGTTTTAACCTTGCGGCCGTACTCCCCAGGCGGTCGACTTAACGCGTTAGCTCCGGAAGCCACGCCTCAAGGGCACAACCTCCAAGTCGACATCGTTTACAGCGTGGACTACCAGGGTATCTAATCCTGTTTGCTCCCCACGCTTTCGCACCTGAGCGTCAGTCTCTGTCCAGGGGGCCGCCTTCGCCACCGGTATTCCTCCAGATCTCTACGCATTTCACCGCTACACCTGGAATTCTACCCCCCTCTACAAGACTCTAGCCTGCCAGTTTCGGATGCAGTTCCCAGGTTAAGCCCGGGGATTTCACATCCGACTTCACAGACCGCCTGCGTGCGCTTTACGCCCAGTAATTCCGATTAACGCTTGCACCCTCCGTATTACCGCGGCTGCTGGCACGGAGTTAGCCGGTGCTTCTTCTGTGGGTAACGTCAATCAGCACACCTATTAAGCATGCTGCCTTCCTCCCCACTGAAAGTGCTTTACAACCCTAAGGCCTTCTTCACACACGCGGCATGGCTGCATCAGGCTTGCGCCCATTGTGCAATATTCCCCACTGCTGCCTCCCGTAGGAGTCTGGGCCGTGTCTCAGTCCCAGTGTGGCTGGTCATCCTCTCAGACCAGCTAGGGATCGTCGCCTAGGTGAGCCATTACCCCACCTACTAGCTAATCCCATCTGGGCACATCCGATGGCGTGAGGCCCGAAGGTCCCCCACTTTGGTCCGTAGACGTCATGCGGTATTAGCTACCGTTTCCAGTAGTTATCCCCCCCCATCGGGCAGTTTCCCAGACATTACTCACCCGTCCGCCGCTCGCCGGCAAAGTAGCAAGCTACTTCCCGCTGCCGCTCGACTTGCATGTGTTAGGCCTGCCGCCAGCGTTCAATCTGAGCCATGATCAAACTCTTCAATTAAAAGCTTGATGTGCTGCAACACGTGCAGCGATGCTCGAAAATCAACGTTTGTAATAATTCACTTCAATGAATTACTGCTTGGTCACTCTTCAAGACTTGATATTTTTTGCCACCGAAGTGGCTGGATATCGTCTTGTGAGTGCCCACACAGATTGTCTGATAAATTGTTAAAGAGCGTGGTTACCGGTTTGTTTCTCGGTAACGCGGGAGGCAGATAATACGCTTTCCCGCTGAAGAGTCAACCTTTTTTCTCTGTTGAGAGACGATGTTGTCACCGGGTTGCCCCTTCCTGGCTGGGCGGCTTTCTTTATCACAAGACGCCGTTGTTCCCGGTCAGTGGAGGCGCATTATAGGGCGTTCCTCGCCGGCCGCAACCCCTAAATTCAAAAAAGGGTTCAAGCGCGGATATTTTCAGCAAAACGCTGTACAAGCCAGCATTTTGCTCATTTTTTATGGAATCCCCATAAGAGCTAGCCTGTCGTAGAGTAAAATAAAAGATAATGAGGTAAGCCAAGGGTTCACAACTATGCAATTTAATGCTCAACAACAGGCCGCACAGCGAAATCTTTCTTATCTGTTGGCAGAAAAGCTTGGCCAACAAATTTTGGCAGGTGAATATAAAGCGGGCAGCATCTTGCCAGGTGAGATGGAGTTGGGGGAGCAATTTGGTGTTAGCCGCACTGCGGTACGGGAAGCCGTAAAAATATTGGCTGCCAAAGGTATGCTGTTGCCCCGCCCACGTATCGGGACGCGGGTAATGCCACAAAACCAATGGAACTTTCTCGATCAGGATTTACTGGCCTGGTGGATGACGAAGGAGAATTTCGACCAGGTCATGCAGCACTTCCTGATTCTGCGCACCACGCTCGAACCTCAAGCCTGTTCACTGGCTGCCGATAACGCCACTGCGCAACAAAAAACACAATTAACACACTTGATGCTGGAAATGCGCACATTGCACACCGATTTTGACCGCGAACGTTGGATTGAAATAGATACCCAATACCATCAGCTGATATACGAAGCCAGCGCCAATCCGTTTCTGATTTCATTCGCCAAGTTATTCAGTTCGGTTTATCAAAACTACTTTCGTGCGATTACCGATAACGAAGTGATTAAGCTGCAAAACCATCAAGCGATTGTCGATGCCATTGTGTCGGGGAACAGCGCCGCAGCACTGACTGCATGCCAAACCCTGTTACTTCCCGATTAACGGTGGCCAACGGAAGCACGCTCCACCAGTTCGGGCGTCAGTACCAGAACTTGAGCATCACGTTCTGGGTGTTGCAAGCGATTGATCAATGCATCAATGGCCAACTCCCCCAATGAATCTTTCGGTTGATGGATAGTACTGAGCGGCGGGGCCAGGTATTTAGCCAACTCGATATCATCATACCCCATGACGGCCATATCCTGCGGCACCATCAGCCTGGCCTGATACAATGCCTGATAAACGCCTACGGCCACCGCATCGTTTCCAGCAAATACCGCGTGCGGCGGTTCGGCCAACGCCAGCAGTTGCCGCATAGCCTGAACGCCCCCCTCAAATTCAAAATCACAATGCACTTCATAACCCGGCAGAATATCGAGCCCGGCACGGCACATCGCGCGGCGATACCCTTCCAAACGATGGCGTGCGGTGGTTTTATCCTGCGGGCCAGCAATGCAGGCAATTTTGCGATAGCCACGATCAATCAGATGATCGGTTGCCATTTCACCACCGAGCAATGAGTTATCCTGAATAATGTCGTTAGCCCCTTCAAACGGAGCCCAATCCATCATCACAATGGGTAAAGAAGGATAACGGCTGAGTGCGTCTGGTGATGGGCGATGGTTTTCAGTACACATCAATAACAAGCCATCGACACGTTTTTGCAACAGCGTTTCCATGCTGCGATTCATGCGCGCCGCATCTTCTTCGGTATTACACAGAATCAGGCTATAGCCACGTTCGTAGCAACTGCGCTCTACGCCACGCACCACTTCGGCATAAAACGGGTTATTACTGGAGGTAACCAGCATACCGATGGTACGTGTGGTATTGAGTTTCAGGCTGCGTGCCAAAGCAGATGGAGCATAATTAAGCTGTTCAACGGCCGCCATGACTTTGCTGCGCACGCTGTCGCTGACAAAGCGATTGTTATTGATAACGTGCGATACCGTTGAGGTTGAAACCCCTGCCAGCCGGGCAACATCTTTCATGGTAGCCAAAAGGATTACCCCTGTTGCAGCAGGAAGGCGTCAATCTCTGCACGCCAAGGTACCGAAGGTTGTGCACCCGCGCGAGTGACGGCAATTGCCGCAGCTGCATGGGCGAAACGCACAGCTTCATTCATTGCTTTACCTTCGAGTAACGCAGTAACCAGTGCGCCGTTGAACGTATCGCCAGCCGCAATGGTATCGACCGCTTTCACCTTAAAGCCAGGCACTCGTTTGCCGCTGCCATTTTCACTCAGCCAAACCCCCCGGCTGCCGAGTGTAATAATCACGCATCCGATACCTTTATCATGCAGCGCATTGGCTGCACGAGCAGCATCATTATCGTTATTAACAGCAATACCGGTCAGCCGCTGCGCTTCGGTTTCATTCGGCGTGATGATATCGATCATCGCCAGTAATTCATCCGGCAATTCGCGAGCCGGTGCCGGGTTGAGGATCACTTGCGTATGGTGCTGTTTTGCCAGTTTGGCGGCAGCAATTACCGTTTCGATGGGTGATTCAAGCTGCATCAGTAACGCCTCAGCATCGATCACTTTCTGCCGATGGTGATTGAGGTAATCGGGCGTCAGCGCTGCATTCGCGCCTGCGTCAATACCAATCACGTTTTCACCTTCCGCATTAACAAAAATCAGTGCAACACCGGTAGTACGGTGGGCGATAGCTTCAATCGATTGAGTATCAATACCATCGGTCGCCAGCTGCTGGCGAATACGCTCACCAATATCATCAGCCCCAACACAGGCGATAAACGCGATTTCCGCGCCACTGCGCCCGGCAGCCACAGCCTGGTTAGCCCCTTTGCCACCGAAAGCGACGTTATACTGCTTCCCGATCACCGTTTCGCCTGGGCGGGGAAACTGTTCGATATTGAGGATATGGTCGGCATTAATACTACCCAGAACCACCAGCTTTCCTGTTTCCATCACATTGATTCCTGAAATTGCGCACCACCATAACGCTGCGTTTTGATAGCGTGGATACCCGATAAACTTCACGTTGCCACTTGGTAGCAACGTGAAAAGTAAAGGGTATGGCTTACTTGGTCACCAGCTTCAAATCAACCGGAATAGTGGCGGGCACTTGTTCGCCTTTCAACACTTTATCGGCGGTTTCTACGCCAATCACGCCAATTTGCTCCGGGCGTTGCGCCACCGTTGCGGCCAGTTTGCCACCTTCAACCGCTTTCACGCCATCATCGGTGCCATCGAAACCCACCACCACCACACCGGTTTTACCGGCAGTTTGTAACGCACGCAATGCACCCAACGCCATTTCATCGTTCTGGGCAAATACGGCTTGCACATCTGGATGCGCAGTCAGCAGGTTTTGCATAACGTTCAGCCCTTTGGTGCGATCAAAATCCGCAGGCTGGCTGGCCAATAATGTGAATTTATTCTGTTCCAGAGACTGTTTGAAACCTTCACCACGTTCACGTGCCGCAGAAGTCCCGGCGATACCTTCTAATTGGATCACTTTAGCGTCTGCTCCGGCTTGTTTGGCAATAAAATCACCGGCCATTTTACCGCCAGCGCGGTTGTCGGAAGCAATGTGGCTAACCACTTCGCCTTTAGCGGCTGCGCGATCTAACGTGATTACCGGGATCTTGGCCTGATTGGCCATTTTGATGGCGTTACCGACCGCATCAGAATCCGTTGGGTTGATCAGCAGCAGCTTCGGGTTCTGCACCATCAGATCCTGCACGTTGGCCAGTTCTTTTGCCGGGTTGTTCTGGGAATCCAGCACCACCAGATTGTAACCCAGTTTGTTGGCTTCCTGCTGAGCACCGTCTTTCATTGACACAAAGAACGGGTTGTTCAGCGTTGAAACCACTAGCGCGATGGTGTCTTTAGCCAACGCATTCGCACTCAAAGTGGCAGACAGAGCAATAGCAGAAGCGAATACGGCCAGTTTTTTCATTTTCATGTGCGTGATTCCTGTAGGGAAATAAGTGTTCGTGAATACTACGGGCTGGTAAGCCCGCCTTTGAAAATACTTACTGCTTTTTGTTATCTACCAGAACCGCCAGCAAAATAACGGCTGCTTTCACGATCATTTGGTAGTAAGAAGAAACGCCCAACAAATTCAAACCGTTATTCAGGAAACCCAGGATCAGTGCCCCGATCAAGGTGCCAACGATGCGCCCTTTACCCCCAGCCAGACTGGTTCCGCCCAGCACCACCGCAGCGATAGCATCCAGTTCATAACCCGTACCGGCGGTTGGCTGTGCCGATGACAGGCGCGCAACTTCAATCACTCCAGCCAGAGCAGCCAACAGACCGCACAGCGAGTAAACGATGATTTTCACTTTATCGACGCTGATACCGGACAAACGAGTTGCGGCCTCGTTCCCCCCCAGCGCATAGATATAGCGGCCCAAGCGAGTGTGATGCAGCATGTACCAGGCAGCGATAAACACGATCGCCATAATCCAGATTGGTGTTGGTATACCCAGTGGGCGGCCAATACCGAACCAACCGAAAACGTCTGCTACATCGGTAAAACCGGTATTAATCGGGCTGCCGCTGGTATACACCATGGTAACGCCGCGCAACAACAGCATCATCACCAGCGTGGCGATAAACGCCTGAACTTTACCTTTCGCCACAATAATCCCGGTACAGGCACCCACGGCAGCCCCCAGCGCCAAGGCGGCGGCGACCGCTACCACCGCATTAATTTCAAAACCAACGATCGACGCCGCTACCGCACCGGTTAACGCCAGCAATGAACCTACCGACAAATCGATACCGGAAGTAAGGATCACCAATGTCATCCCCACCGCCATAATGGCGTTCACCGACGTTTGCTGTAAAATATTGAACAGATTGTTGACGGTGAAAAAATTCGGGCTCATCGAAGACACCACGGCAATCAGCACCAGCAGCGCAATCAGCGATTTCTGCTCTAACAGCCACTCTTTACTGAACCAGCGCTTTGCGACACTCTGGGAATTCATATCTGATTACTCCTGCTTTACGCCGTATTGCTTGCCGACGGCCGCTGCCATCAGCACTTCCTGTGTGGCCTGTTCAATCGGGAATTCACCGCTGAGATGGCCTTCGTGCATCACCAAAATGCGGTCACTCATGCCCAGCACCTCCGGCATTTCCGAAGACACCAGAATGATGCTCAGCCCTTCCTGCTTGAACTGGTTGATTAACTGGTAAATCTCTTTTTTGGCACTAACGTCAACACCACGTGTCGGCTCATCAAGGATCAATACTTTAGGGCGGGTCATTAACCCACGAGCAATCGCCACTTTCTGTTGGTTACCGCCAGAAAGCAGGCCTATTGGCTGTTCCATTGACGGCGTTTTAATATTGAATAAACGAATAAAATCACTTACCGCCTGCTGTTCATCGGTATGTTTCAAGCCACCACCGCTTCGGCTGAAATAGCGCAGGGCGGTCAGCGACATGTTTTCCTTCACCGACATCCCCAACACCAAACCATCGCGTTTACGATCTTCGGAAATATAAACGATGCCGTTTGCCAATCCGTCCTGCGGTGAATGAGTAACGACTTCATGACCATCAAGATTCACGATGCCGCTCTTACGCGGTGCTGCACCGTATAAAATTTTCATCAATTCAGTGCGCCCGGCGCCCATCAAACCAGCTACCCCTAAAATTTCACCACGGTACAGGGTAAAACTGACATCGTGGACACCAGGGCCCGATATATGGCTGACTTCCAGGCGCTTTTCACCGCGCGGTAGATTCAGGCGCGGATATTGTTCTTCCAGCTTGCGACCCACCATCATTTCGATCAGCGAATCTTCTTGCAGCTCAGCGACCGGGCATTCAGCAATAAACTGGCCGTCACGGAACACGGTGACATCGTCGCAGATTTCAAAGATCTCTTTCAGGCGATGGGAAATATAGACAATGCCGCGACCTTCAGCTTTCAGCTCATTGATCACATTAAACAAAGAAGCGGTTTCAGTATCGGTCAATGCGTCGGTCGGCTCATCCATAATGATGACTTTCGATTCGAAGCTCAGCACCTTGGCAATTTCAACCATCTGCTGATCGCCTATCGACAACTCCCCCACCAGCCGGTGGCTGCTGTAACGCAGATTCAGGCGTGCCAGCAGTTTGTCTGCTTCGGCATACATGCGTTTCCAGTCAATACGGCCAAAACGGTTAACAAACTCACGGCCAAGAAAAATGTTTTCGGCAATCGTCAACTGTGGGATCAGATTTAATTCCTGATGAATAATGCCGATACCTGCTTCCTGTGAATCCTTTGGCCCGTTGAACACCACCTCTTTACCCAGAAAATGCTGGCTGCCCGCATCTTTGCTATAGATACCGGTCAGCACCTTCATCATGGTGGATTTCCCCGCACCATTTTCCCCCACCAGCGCCATCACCCTGCCGGGATAAACGCTAAGGGCAGCACCAGAAAGCGCCTTCACGCCGGGAAAAGCTTTATCAATCCCTTGCAGTTGCAGTAACGGTTGCATAATTGCCTCAGAAAGTGACGCCGGAGCAAAGAATGACGTTGGCATATGGCGAAAATTCACCACTGCGGATCACTGCTCGGCTGTGCTCGGTCTGTGCTTTAAACTCAGTATGGCTGATATAGCACACGCTGATGGTGTTTCCCTGGTGTTGGCCAAGTTGCTGCAATTGAGCCAGTAACGCGGCATGGAGCAGAGGATTTTGTTTAACGATCTCCTCCGCCAGAATGGCATTTTCTACCTGCATTTCCTGCGTAACTACCTCAACCACCTGTAAAAACGTAGGTATTCCTTGCGCCAACGCCAGATCAATACGCTGTACTCCTGCCGGGATCGGCAACCCTGCATCGCAAATCGTCAGTTGATCGGTATGACCGAGACGGGAAACAACCGCAGACACTTCAGAATTTAGTAGCACGCCTTTTTTCATGATCTCACTCCACTAGCGAAACGTTTCGCTACTAAATGAGTTTAAAAAAACAACAGAAGAAAACAATAGGGAAGTTGCAAAAACGTGAGCGCTATCGAAACGTTTCGCTCGTTTTGGTAAAAAGGTAAAGAAAAGGGCTCAGCTAATAAACGGAGCCCTTGGGGTTTATATTTCGACCTGGGTTCCCAGTTCGATAACGCGGTTTGGCGGGATCTCAAACTGATCGGGAGCACGTAGCGCATTCCGGCTCAGTGCGACAAACAATTTACCACGCAGATACAGATACCATGGCCGTTTGGTGAGGATCAGCGATTCATGCGACATAAAGAACGAAGTTTCCATCATGCGGCACGGTAACCCTTCCAAACCGCAGCGGTGGAATATCTCTTCCACATTGGGCGTTTCACGCCAGCCATAGCTGGCCACCACGCGCCAGAACGTCGGTGATAGCTGTTCAATGGTCACCCGGCGCAGGTTATGCACATAGGGCGCATCCTCAGTGCGCAGCGTCAACAGAACGACGCGCTCATGCAACACTTTGTTGTGTTTGAGGTTATGCAGCAACGCAAACGGAATCACATTGGTGGCGCGGGACATAAACACCGCGGTACCAGGCACGCGAACCGGCGGGGATTTTTCCAGTGAGGCAATCATTGCTTCAAGGGAATTACCGTGCTCATGAATGCGTCGCAGCAGGCTGAAACGTTCACTTTTCCAGGTGGTCATGATAATAAACATCACCAGTGCCAACGTCAGCGGCAGCCAGCCACCTGAGAACAGTTTCAGCGCATTGGCAGAGAACATAGGGACATCAATAATCAGCATGATTAGCAAAATACCCACCACCAGGAAGCGATTCCAATGCCAGTTTTTGATGGCTACTGACGTCACCAGAATACTGGTCAAAACCATGGTACCGGTCACTGCAATACCATACGCCGCGGCCAGATTACTGGAATGTTCAAACCCCAAGATCACCAGCACCACCGAGATATACAACGTCCAGTTGATCACCGGGATATAGATCTGACCAGACTCCATTTCTGACGTATGGATAATGCGCATCGGTGACAGATAACCCAGCCGTACCGCCTGGCGAGTTAAGGAAAATACACCAGAAATCACCGCCTGCGAGGCAATCACCGTAGCCAAGGTAGCCAGAATCAGCAACGGAATCAGCGCCCAATCGGGCGCCAGCAGGAAGAAGGGATTTTTGATTGCTTCAGGGTTTTTCAGCAGCAATGCCCCCTGACCAAAGTAATTGAGCACCAGAGAAGGCAGTACCACGGTAAACCAAGCCAGGCGGATCGGGAATTTACCGAAGTGCCCCATATCAGCATACAACGCCTCCACACCGGTAATTGCCAGCACCACGGCACCGAGCGCCAAGAACGAAATTTTCTTATATTCAACAAAGAAGTTCAGTGCCCAATGCGGATTCAACGCCTGCAATACTTCTGGATTAGCAATGATACTGCGGGCACCAAGCGCTGCCAGCACAATGAACCACAGCAGCATGACCGGCGCAAACAGTTTGCCCACGCTACCGGTGCCACGCTTTTGAATCACAAACAATAAAGTCAGCACGAGAATAGAGAGCGGCACAATATAGGCATCAAGCGACGGTGCCGCAATTTCCAGCCCCTCAATCGCCGACATCACCGATATTGCCGGGGTGATCACCACCTCGCCATAAAAGAAACTGCCGCCAATCAGGCCAAGTATTACCAGCCGTGCCGTCGTGCGTGGCGAAGTGTTACGCCCGGCCAGCGACATTAATGTCAGGATGCCGCCTTCACCGGCATTATCTGCACGCATCACATAAGTGAGGTATTTCAAAGAAACGACGATCACCAGCATCCAGAAAATCAGGGAAAGAAAACCAAAAACCACGTCAGGACGGACATCAAAACCATAATTGCCGGAGAAACACTCTCTCAGAGTATACAGAGGGCTGGTGCCTATGTCGCCGTAAACCACCCCAATTGCTGCCAGTGTTACCGCCGATAAAGACTGTTTACGTTCTGTGTTCATTATTTGCTTCTTTTACTGGAACATCCATTAGCGATGCCATCCGCATTAAGCTAGAAATATGGGCTCTAAAATCTATAGCACTCACGAGCCCCAACATGCGCAGCGAAAGGAATAGGTGTCATTTATAATGCTTACGGGCTCTTATTCTCCACCCTGAAAAATAAACCAAACATGAACCGGTAATTCTTTTAATAAAACTGAGAGCCTTATTGTTGCAAGCTGACGGGTTCTAACACATCAGCCATCTTTCAGCATAACGAGTATATACCATTAAAAATAAGGGTGGCTTATCATCGAATTCTTCATCAAGATTGTTTCTCAGCCAATTAAACCGATCTGACCCCGGATAACCTGAACGATTATGGCATCATCACTTCTGGCAGAACGAATTTCCCGCCTCAGCAATGCGCTGGAGAGCGGCCTTTATGAACGGCAAGAAGCTATCCGATTATGTTTGCTGGCGGCGTTATGCGGCGAAAGCGTATTCCTGCTTGGCCCACCGGGTATTGCCAAAAGCTTGATTGCCCGCCGGTTGAAGTTTGCTTTTCGCAGCGCCCGTTCATTCGAATACCTGATGACGCGTTTTTCCACACCGGAAGAAGTGTTTGGCCCGCTATCTATTCAGGCCTTGAAAGATGAAGGGCGCTACCAACGCCTGACCGCCGGTTATTTACCCGAAGCTGAAATTGTGTTCCTTGATGAAATCTGGAAGGCTGGCCCGGCCATCCTGAATACGTTGCTGACAGCCATCAATGAACGCCGTTTCCGCAATGGCAATAATGAAGAAACCATACCATTGCGCCTGCTGATTACTGCCTCCAACGAACTGCCGGAAGCAGACAACAGCCTGGAAGCCTTATATGACCGAATGCTGATCCGTCTGTGGCTTGATAAGGTGCAGGATAAACAGAACTTCCGTTCTTTGTTAGTCAATCGCCAGAGTGAAAGTGATAACCCGGTGCCTGAAGCGCTGAGCATCAGTGATGAAGAATTCCACCAGTGGCAGCCGCAGATTGATAAAATCACATTGCCAGAAAACTGCTTTGAGTTGATCTTCCTGCTGCGCCAGCGTTTGAATGCGTTGGAGCAGGCTCCTTATGTTTCCGATCGTCGTTGGAAAAAATCTCTGCGTTTGCTGCAAGCCAGTGCGTTCTTTAGCGGGCGCGATGCCATTGTTCCGTTAGATTTAATGCTGTTAAAAGACTGCCTGTGGCACGATCTCACTTCCCTGAAACTGTTACAGCAACAAATCGATCAACTGCTGGCTGAACAAGCCTACCAACAGCAAACATTGCTAATCCAACTGCAACAGATTCATACCCGTTGGATGCAGCACCAACAGCAGCAAAGCGATCGGCAAGCTATCAGCCTGATAAAAAAAGGCGGCATGTTCAGCCGCAAACCACAATATGTGCTGGAAACGCCGCTCAGCGGCAGCACATTAACCCTGCTGCTGCAAAAACCACTGCAATTGCACGATATACAGGTAAACCATCTCAATATCGAAAGCAGTGCGTTAGAAAACTGGCTGCAAAAGGGTGGTGATGTGCGTGCCAAATTGAACGGCATCGGTTTTGCCCAGCAGATCGAACTGGAAGTGAACGAACAATTACATCTGACGGTGCTGGACGTCAGCCGGCAACCTGCGTTGCTTGCTGTACCGGGCAAAACTACTGGCAGCACGCCACCAGCATTGCTGGATGAAATGGAAGCATTAACCCAACGCTTAACGGAACAACGCCGATTATTCAGCCTGCATCAGCCGTGCTTATTCATCTCTGCCGCTGGCGTAGCGAAGATCGAAGCCAGCCTGTTACAGGTTGCTGAACAAACGAAACAACAATATCAGCAGATGCGTGGCCAATAATTATGCTCAGCCTTGAAACGCTTGATCTGCTGCTGGCGATCACCGAAGGAGAACTGATCGAAGAAATGCTCGTCGGCATGCTGGCAGCCCCGCAATTCAAGGTGTTTTTTAGCAAGTTCCCGGCAATTCGCCGGGCATTGAACCGCGATCTGCCACGCTGGAGATTACAACTGAAAGAGCGCCTTCATCAGGCGCTGGTTCCCCCCGCGCTGGCGCAAGAGTTTTACCGTTACCAACAGTGCCAGTTGGAAAACAATACTCAATTTTTTCATCATCTCAACGAGACGCTCGAACTGTTACACCAGTTGGTTTCGCCGTTTTACGAACAGGCGCAAAAGCTGGTAGATGCTGCCGATCTGTCTAATCACCCTGACAGTTTCCAAACCCTGTTTTTACAACGCTGGCGTATCAGCCTGACACTGCAAGCCACCATGCTGCATCATCAGTTGCTTGAGCAGGAACGGGAGCAACTGATAGCCGAACTGCAAGAGCGGTTAGCATTGAGCGGGGCTCTGGAACCGGTGCTGGCAGAGAACGATACCGCTGCCGGGCGATTGTGGGACATGAGCAAAGGGCATTTACAACGCGGTGACTATCAGCGGCTGGTGGAATATGGCGATTTTCTCCAGCAACAACCGGAATTACAAAAACTGGCACAACAGCTGGGGCGCAGCTATGAAGCTAAAGCTGTGCCACAGCAGGATGCACAACTGGAACCTTTAAGGATGATGGTACAGGTTCCTGCCATTCAGCCAGAAGAAGTCAGCGGCATTCATCAGAGCGACGATATTTTGCGTTTGCTGCCCCCCGAGCTGGCAATGTTGGGCATTGAGGAGCTGGAGTTTGAGTTTTACCGGCGCTTGCTGGAAAAGCGCTTGCTGAGTTACCGCCTGCAAGGCGATGCCTGGCAGGAGCAGATCATGATGCGCCAGGTCACTCACCAACAGCAGGATCAGCAACCACGCGGGCCTTTTATCGTCTGCGTTGATACATCAGGCTCAATGGGCGGTTTTAATGAGCAGTGTGCCAAAGCATTTTGTCTGGCGTTATTACGCATCGCGCTGGCCGACAATCGCCGCTGTTACATCATGCTGTTTGCCAACCAGATCGTGCATTACGAACTGACCGCTGCCAGCGGCATTGAGCAAGCGATACGTTTTCTTGGCCAGCATTTCCGTGGTGGTACCGACTTGGCCGCCTGCCTGAGCGCAACGGTCAGCAAAATGGCAGAAAGCGGCTGGTTTGATGCCGATGCGGTGGTTATTTCTGACTTTATTGCCCAGCGATTGCCAGACGATGTGATAAAAAAGGTGAAATTACAGCAGCAAAGCCACCAGCAACGTTTTCATGCGGTGGCAATGTCTAATTACGGTAAACCCGGTATCATGCGCATTTTCGATCATATTTGGCGCTTTGATACCGGGTTGAAAAGCCGTTTAATGCGCCGCTGGCGGCGCTGAAACAGCCTTATAGCAGCCCTTCAATCGCTTCGCGCACTTCGGGTGCCCACACGCCGCACTGTACCTGACCAATGTGCGACAGTTGCAACAACAGCATCACTAAGCGCGATTGGCCGATACCGCCACCGATGGTCTGCGGCATCTCACCACGCAATAATGACTGGTGCCATTCCAGTTTCAAACGTTCCTGGTCGTCGGTCAGCGCCAACTGGTGCTTAAGTGCTGCCGCATCCACGCGGATCCCCATAGAAGACAGCTCAAACGCATCCTGTAATACCGAGTTCCACACCACGATATCGCCGTTCAAACCCGCCAACCCATCGGCAGCCGATGTCGTCCAGTCATCATAATCCGGCGCACGCACGTCGTGCGATTTGCCATGCGACAGCTTACCGCCGATACCAATCAGGAATACTGCCCCCAGCTCTTTGGCAATAGCGCGTTCACGGCCTTTGGCATCCAGCTCCGGGTAGCGCTGCAAGAGGGTTTCACTGTGAACAAAATGGATCTGTTCTGGCAGGAAGGGAACTAGACCATATTCACGGCTCACCGCTGCTTCCGTTTCTTTAATAGAAGCATAGATACGTGTAACGGTATCTTGCAGGTAAGCCAGGTTACGCTCGCTATCCCCCATCACACGTTCCCAATCCCACTGATCGACATACACCGAGTGGATCGGCGTCAAGCGATCTTCATCCGGGCGCAGGGCTTTCATATGGGTATACAAACCTTCGCCTGCGCTGAAATCATAGCTGCCAAGGGTTTTACGCTTCCATTTCGCCAGCGAGTGCACCACTTCAAACGTGGCATCTGGCAACGATTTCACTTTAACCTGAACCGCTTTTTCACTGCCGGAAAGGTTGTCTTGCGTACCATCACCCAGGCGGCTGAGGATCGGAGCCTGTACTTCAAGCAAACCCAACTGTTGTTCCAATTGGCGTGAGAAGAAGGATTTCACGAAGCTGATTTGTTGTTGTTTTTGGATAAACTGCTTTTTCATTACCGTATCTCTTAAATAACCTGTCTAGTTGCCAGCGATTAAGCAACAGAATGGCACTACAATTCAATATCCATCAATTAATATTGCCTTTTCATTTTTAATCGTTCATTTTTAAGCGATGATAATTCAATAATCATCAGTTAAAGGGGGATTTAATGGCAGAAATTTATCAGATCGATAATCTCGATCGCGGCATTCTTAACGCGTTAATGACCAATGCCCGCACTGCCTACGCCGAACTGGCGAAGACTTTCGCCGTCAGCCCCGGCACCATTCACGTGCGGGTAGAGAAAATGAAACAGGCTGGCATCATTACCGGTGCCCGGGTGGATGTGAACCCAAAACAGCTGGGTTATGACGTCTGCTGCTTTATTGGCATTATATTAAAGAGCGCTAAAGACTATCCTTCCGCATTGAAAAAGCTCGAAAGCCTGGAAGAAGTGGTAGAGGCTTATTACACCACCGGGCATTACAGCGTCTTTATCAAGGTGATGTGCCGTTCAATAGATGCCTTGCAGCAGGTACTTATCAACAAGATCCAGACTATCGATGAGATCCAGTCAACTGAAACCCTGATCTCGCTACAAAACCCCATTATGCGTACCATTACGCCTTAATAGATCACTATCTATACCCTCATTATCCACAGGTAGATCCCAACCCATTCACAGCGTACAATGCTGCTTCTTCGGAAAAGTTGGGATCATCATGGCAGACATTACTCTGATCAGTGGCAGTACGCTCGGCAGTGCTGAATACGTTGCTGAACATTTGGCTGAAAAGCTCGAAGCGGCAGGTTTTTCTACGGAAATGCTGCATGGCCCTGAATTAGATGAACTGGAGCTGGATGGGCTGTGGCTAGTGGTTTCCTCTACCCACGGAGCCGGGGATTTACCGGATAATCTGCAACCTTTATTAGAACAGATCGCAGAACAGCAGCCTGATTTATCCTCAGTAACATTTGGAGCCGTTGGTTTAGGCAGTTCCGAATACGACACCTTCTGCGGTGCGATCAAACAGATCGACGATCTTTTAGTGGCTTGTGGAGCAAAAAGGATCGGCGATCGACTGGAGATCGATGTGACTCAACACGAAATACCTGAAGATCCTGCTGAGGAATGGGTCAATAATTGGATTAATTTACTCTGATTTGCTTAAAGATCGCGCAAACGAATGTGGATAACTTAGCTTAAAAGCAGGGTAAAACCCGTAGTTATCCCAATAACAACCGCAGTATGCTTTTCAGCCTGTGCATAACATGCCATTTAGATCCCAGCTTATCAGCGCCAGGATCACCGATCATCCACAGTTAACGATCCTGATTAATTAGCTGATATCCATCACAAATAATCACTTATCCACAGAGGATCGCGATCCTAATAAGAGATCTAATAAAGAGATCTTTAAATAAAAAAGATCTTCTTTTAATTAACGCTCGATCCTGAGTACTTGGTCGATCGTCTAAACTTGAGTAGAATCCTCCTCCCAGGACAGATAACGATCGTTCGCCAGTATTTCGAGGTGCAGTACCATGTTTTATCCAGAGCAATTTGACGTCATCATCATCGGTGGTGGCCATGCCGGTACCGAAGCCGCCATGGCTGCGGCACGCATGGGTCGTCAAACGTTATTACTGACTCACAATATCGACACGCTGGGACAAATGTCCTGTAACCCAGCGATCGGCGGTATTGGGAAAGGGCATCTGGTTAAAGAAATTGATGCACTCGGCGGCTTGATGGCCACAGCGATCGATCATGCAGGTATCCAGTTTAGGATACTAAACGCCAGCAAAGGCCCCGCTGTCAGGGCAACCCGTGCTCAGGCAGACCGCGTGCTGTACCGCCTGGCGATCCGTACTGCGTTAGAAAATCAGCCAAACCTGACGCTATTCCAGCAGCCGGTTGAAGATCTGATGGTGGAAAACGATCGCGTTGTGGGTGCTGTTACCCAGATGGGGCTAAAATTCCGCGCCAAAGCGGTAGTACTGACCGTGGGAACCTTTCTGGATGGCAAGATCCACATTGGCTTGGAAAACTACAGCGGCGGCCGCGCTGGCGATCCTCCATCGATCTCATTGTCTCAGCGCCTGCGTGAATTACCGTTGCGGGTTAACCGCTTGAAAACCGGTACTCCGCCACGCATTGATGCACGAACTATCGATTTCAGCCTGTTGGCAGAGCAGCATGGTGATACG
Organism: Chania multitudinisentens RB-25; assembly: GCF_000520015.2. GTDB lineage: Bacteria > Pseudomonadota > Gammaproteobacteria > Enterobacterales > Enterobacteriaceae > Chania > Chania multitudinisentens. The sequence goes on along the minus strand of NZ_CP007044.2, from coordinate 963,681 downwards.
CCAAGCCCGGTGTTTTCATTTCTGGGTAATGCAGGCCAGCACCCGCAGCAAATGCCGTGCTATATCACGCATACCAATGAAAAAACCCATGACGTGATCCGTAATAATCTCGATCGTAGCCCGATGTATGCCGGGATCATCGAAGGGATCGGCCCACGTTATTGCCCGTCGATCGAAGACAAAGTGATGCGTTTTGCCGATCGTAGTGCGCATCAAATCTTCCTTGAGCCAGAAGGGCTGACCAGCAACGAGATCTACCCTAACGGGATTTCCACCAGCTTACCGTTTGACGTACAGATGCAGATCGTTCGTTCAATGGAAGGGATGCAGAATGCCCGCATCGTCCGTCCTGGTTACGCCATTGAGTATGATTTCTTCGATCCACGCGATTTGAAGCCCACGCTGGAAAGTAAGTTTATTCAGGGGTTGTTCTTTGCTGGCCAAATCAATGGCACCACGGGTTACGAAGAAGCGGCAGCGCAAGGCTTGCTGGCTGGTTTGAATGCCGGGCGTTATGCCACAGACGATGAGGGTTGGTCACCGCGCCGCGATCAGGCATATCTGGGTGTGCTGGTGGACGATCTCAGTACCTTGGGTACCAAAGAACCTTATCGCATGTTTACCTCACGTGCTGAATACCGCTTGATGCTACGGGAAGACAACGCCGATCTGCGTTTGACGGAAAAAGGCCGTGAATTGGGCTTGGTAGACGATATTCGCTGGGCTCGTTATAACGAAAAATTGGAACATATCGAACAAGAGCGTCAGCGTTTGCGCGATATTTGGGTACATCCACATTCGGAAAACGTGGAACAGGTCAATGTGTTGCTGAAGGCTCCGCTGTCACGCGAAGCCAACGGCGAAGAACTGCTGCGTCGCCCGGAAATGGATTATGCCCAATTAACGGGTGTTGCCATTTTTGCACCTGCTCTGGCCGATCGCCAAGCCGCTGAGCAGGTGGAAATTCAAGTGAAATATGAAGGCTACATCGCACGCCAGCAGGAAGAAATTGAGAAACAGCAACGGAATGAAAACACCTTGTTACCGGCGGATCTCGATTATCGCCAGGTTTCTGGTTTGTCGAACGAAGTGATCGCCAAGCTTAACGATCACAAACCGAATTCAATTGGCCAGGCTTCACGTATTTCAGGGATCACTCCAGCAGCTATTTCCATTCTGTTGATCTGGCTAAAAAAGCAAGGTTTGCTACGCCGTAGCGCGTAAATCCTATTTTTGTGACCGTTTGCTTACCCGTTGAGCAGGCGGTCGCTGACATCATCTTGTGCCTGAATTATCATAAGTGTTTTATTATTCCACGCCTGCCAGAAGGATTCGTTGTGCAAAAAAAATTAGATGCTTTGCTATCAGCGGCAGGGATCACGCTTCCCGAGCAACAGAAACAGCAATTGCTGGGTTACGTCGGCATGCTTGATAAGTGGAACAAGGCCTACAATCTCACTTCTGTGCGTGATCCGCAGCAAATGTTGGTACGCCATATTCTCGACAGCATCGTGGTTAACCCCTATCTGCAAGGTTCACGCTTTATCGATGTGGGGACTGGCCCTGGGTTGCCGGGAATACCGTTGGCGATTGTCCGCCCTGATGCACATTTCACGTTGTTGGACAGCTTAGGTAAACGTGTACGCTTCCTGCGCCAAGTGCAGCATGAGCTGGGGCTGAAAAATATCGAACCCGTACAGAGCCGGGTGGAAGCATTTATGCCAGAACCGCCGTTTGATGGTGTGATCAGCCGTGCTTTTGCTTCATTGCAAGACATGTTGTCTTGGTGCCATCATTTACCTGTGAAGGGGCAAGGGTATTTTTATGCGCTGAAAGGCGTTCGCCCCGAAGACGAACTGGCGCAGTTACCTGAAGGGGTGGTTCTGGAAGCCGTGATTCGTTTACATGTTCCTGAATTGGAAGGTGAGCGGCACTTGGTGGTATTGAAGGCGACGGAATTTAATTAGCCTCTATTCGATGGTTGAACAGTATATAAATGAAGCAGGCTAATTAAATAATATTACTTTTATTTAACATAAGCAGATATTGAATTGCCGATAATGGCCTAATTACAGTACGCCATAAATTACATGAGTATCGATATGAAAGATTCCATCTTGCTCTCAATGTAAATTTATTGTTGCAGTATTTTTTCTAAAAAAGTCAATAAACCGTTTTTATTGAGTAAACGAATTGTTTTTGAATGGTTAATTCATAATATTTTGATTTATAATATTTTTTATCGCTTAATTAGTTAAAGACTCAGGTCGCTTAGATGAAGTATGAATCAAAGATGATCATTATTGTGATCGGCTGCACGTTTCTTTGCGTGAGACTGGAATAATCAGACAAATAAATGGACAAGATTATTCCTATCATTTTCTTGTAAAAATAGCCAGAAAAGGAGAAATTTAAATAATTGTTCACCTTTTCGCTACTTATCGATTGAATTCGTTTGAGTGGGCCGTATAATTTGCACGTTTTTTGCTGTTTGACTCAAGGCGGCAAAGGTAGTTTTATACACCACTCAGCATCCCCTTTGGGGGTATGGAGAGAACAAACGTCATGTCTGTGTCCCTTTACAGCGGAAAAGTTGCATGCAAGCTGCTGTTCCTACAGTTAATGACTTTTGTTCTGATCAGCGTTGTGTTCAGTCTGAAAAGCCTGGAATGGGGTAGTTCGGCGTTGGCAGGTGGGATAGCTGCCTGGCTGCCGAATGCCATATTTATGCTATTTGCCTTGCGCCATCAGACGCAAACGCCGGCTCCTGGGCGAGTTGCTTGGTCGTTTGCTGTTGGCGAGGGATTGAAGGTCGTGATCACCATTATTTTGTTGATCGTGGCGCTTGGGGTGTTCAAAGCGGCTTTTGTACCGCTTAGCCTAGCCTATTTAGCGGTGTTATTGGTGCAGATAGTGGCACCGGCCGTGATTAACCGTTACCGAAATTAACTCAATAAAGGGTAAGAGGCATCATGTCTGCAGGAGCAATCAACACTCCACAGGAGTATATCGGTCACCATCTGACGCATCTTCAGATTGGGACGGGTTTCTGGTCGATCAACATCGACTCAATATTTTTCTCCGTTGTCCTCGGGATTGTCTTCCTGACGATTTTCCGCAAGGTTGCCAAGAATGCTACCAGCGGCGTTCCTGGGAAACTGCAAACCGCCGTTGAACTGCTCGTTGGGTTTGTTGACAACAGCGTTAAAGATATGTACCACGGCAAAAGTAAGGTTATTGCTCCGTTGGCGCTGACGGTGTTTGTCTGGGTATTCCTGATGAACCTGATGGATCTGATCCCGGTCGATTTCCTGCCGCATCTCGGTACGCTAGCGGGGCTTCCTGCATTGCGCGTGGTGCCTACTGCTGACGTTAATATCACTCTTTCGATGGCTCTTGCCGTATTTGTCCTGATTCTGTTCTATAGCGTCAAAATGAAAGGCATTGGCGGGTTCGCTAAAGAATTAACCATGCAGCCGTTCAACCATCCGTTGTTTATTCCAATCAACCTGATCCTTGAAGGTGTCAGCCTGCTGTCCAAACCGGTATCTCTGGGTTTGCGACTGTTCGGCAACATGTATGCGGGTGAGTTGATCTTCATCCTGATTGCTGGCCTGTTGCCGTGGTGGTCACAGTGGGTGTTGAGCTTGCCTTGGGCAATCTTCCACATCCTGATCATTACGCTTCAAGCCTTTATTTTCATGGTTCTGACGATTGTCTATCTGTCGATGGCATCTGAAGAGCACTGATTTTCTTAAAACACTTGCACTTTTAAACTGAAACAAACTGGAGACTGTCATGGAAAACCTGAGTATGGATCTGCTGTACATGGCTGCCGCTGTGATGATGGGTTTAGCGGCAATCGGTGCTGCGATCGGTATCGGCATCTTGGGTGGTAAATTCTTGGAAGGCGCTGCACGTCAGCCTGACCTGATCCCTCTGCTGCGTACACAGTTCTTTATCGTTATGGGTCTGGTTGACGCCATCCCGATGATCGCTGTTGGTCTGGGTCTATACGTGATGTTTGCTGTCGCGTAAGTAGAGAATGTTCTCTACTTGGAAACCACATTAATTAACTTTTAAAAGAGGCATTGTGCTGTGAATCTTAACGCAACAATCCTCGGCCAGGCCATCTCGTTCATCCTGTTTGTCTGGTTCTGTATGAAGTATGTATGGCCGCCGATTATGGCTGCCATTGAGAAACGTCAGAAAGAAATTGCTGATGGTCTCGCTTCCGCAGAACGTGGCAAAAAAGATTTGGACTTAGCGCAAGCCTATGCGACCGACCAACTGAAAACTGCTAAAGCAGAAGCTCAGGTGATCATCGAGCAAGCCAACAAACGCAAAGCTCAGATCATGGATGAAGCGAAAGCAGAAGCCGAGCAGGAACGTAACAAAATCGTGGCGCAGGCTCAGGTTGAAATCGAAGCTGAACGTAAGCGCGCTCGTGAAGAGTTGCGTAAGCAAGTCGCGATGCTGGCTATTGCTGGTGCCGAGAAGATTATCGAACGTTCCGTGGATGAAGCTGCTAACAGCGACATCGTTGATAAACTGGTCGCTGAACTGTAAGGAGGGAGGGGCTGATGTCTGAATTTGTTACTGTAGCTCGCCCCTACGCCAAAGCAGCTTTTGACTTTGCCGTTGAGAACCAAAGCGTAGAGCGCTGGCAGCAGATGTTGGCGTTTACGGCCGAAGTCACCTGCAATGAACAAATGGCTGAGTTGCTTTCCGGTGCGGTTGCACCAGAAACACTGTCCAAAACGTTCATTGCGATATGTGGTGATGAGCTCAACGAACATGGCCAGAACTTTATCCGTGTAATGGCCGAAAATGGGCGTTTATTGGTTCTTCCTGCGGTGCTGCAACAGTTCATTGAACTGCGCGCTGCGTTGGAATCCACTATCGAAGTCGACGTGCTCTCTTCAAGCGTATTGAGCGACGAACAGCAGGCCAAAATTGCCGCTGCGATGGAAAAACGCCTGTCACGCAAAGTTAAGCTGAATTGCAAAATTGACAAGTCTGTACTTGCCGGCGTAGTTATCCGCGCTGGTGATATGGTGATCGATGGCAGCGTACGCGGCCGTCTTGAACGCCTGGCAGACGTCTTGCAGTCTTAAGGGGACTGGAGCATGCAACTGAATTCCACCGAAATCAGCGAACTGATCAAGCAGCGCATTGCTCAGTTCAATGTAGTGAGCGAAGCTCACAATGAAGGTACTATCGTTTCCGTCAGTGACGGGATCATTCGTGTACACGGTCTGGCCGACGTTATGCAGGGCGAAATGATCGCGCTGCCAGGCAACCGTTATGCAATCGCATTGAACCTGGAGCGTGACTCCGTAGGTGCCGTAGTGATGGGTCCGTACGCGGATCTGGCCGAAGGCATGAAGGTAAAATGTACGGGTCGTATTCTGGAAGTTCCCGTTGGCCGTGGCTTGTTGGGCCGCGTGGTCAACACGCTGGGCGCACCTATCGACGGTAAAGGCCCGGTTGAGCACGACGGTTTCTCTCCGGTTGAAACCATCGCCCCCGGTGTTATCGAGCGCCAATCGGTTGATCAGCCAGTACAGACCGGCTACAAGTCTGTCGATGCGATGATCCCGATCGGCCGTGGCCAGCGTGAACTGGTGATCGGTGACCGTCAGACCGGGAAAACCGCTTTGGCGATCGATGCGATCATCAACCAGCGTGATTCTGGTATCAAATGTGTTTACGTGGCTATCGGCCAGAAAGCGTCCACCATCTCTAACGTGGTGCGCAAACTGGAAGAACACGGCGCGTTGGCTAACACCATCGTGGTGGTGGCTACTGCGTCAGAGTCTGCGGCACTGCAATATTTGGCACCTTATGCTGGTTGCGCGATGGGTGAATATTTCCGTGACCGTGGTGAAGATGCTCTGATTGTTTACGATGATCTGTCTAAACAGGCCGTTGCTTATCGTCAGATTTCCCTGCTGCTTCGTCGTCCACCAGGTCGTGAAGCTTATCCTGGCGACGTATTTTATCTGCACTCCCGTTTGCTGGAGCGTGCTGCGCGTGTTAACGCTGAATACGTTGAAGCCTTCACCAAGGGTGAAGTTAAAGGGAAAACCGGTTCACTGACCGCTCTGCCGATCATTGAAACTCAGGCAGGTGACGTTTCTGCGTTCGTTCCGACCAACGTAATCTCGATTACCGATGGTCAGATCTTCCTGGAATCCAACCTGTTTAACTCCGGTATTCGTCCGGCGGTTAACCCAGGCATCTCCGTATCCCGTGTAGGTGGTGCAGCCCAGACCAAGATCATGAAAAAACTGTCCGGTGGTATCCGTACCGCGCTGGCACAGTATCGTGAACTGGCGGCGTTTTCTCAGTTTGCTTCCGATTTGGACGATGCAACTCGTAAACAGCTGAACCATGGTCAGAAAGTGACCGAGTTGCTGAAACAGAAACAGTATGCGCCGATGTCTGTCGCGCAGCAGTCTCTGGTGCTGTTTGCTGCTGAACGTGGTTACCTGAACGATGTAGAAGTCGCGAAAGTGGTGAGCTTCGAAGCTGCTCTGGTTGCTTATGCGGATCGCGAACATGCCGAACTGCTGAACCACATCAACCAAACTGGTGCTTATAACGATGAGATCGAAGGCAAGCTGAAAGGCATCCTCGATAGCTTCAAGGCAACCCAGTCCTGGTAACGCACAGTGGCCTGCTGTTGAAAGACAGTAGGCCATTGGCAATGAGGAGAAGCAGAGATGGCCGGCGCAAAAGAGATACGTAGTAAGATCGCAAGCGTGCAAAACACGCAGAAGATCACTAAAGCGATGGAGATGGTCGCCGCCTCCAAAATGCGTAAATCGCAGGAACGCATGGCGGCCAGCCGTCCTTATGCAGAAACCATGCGCAATGTGATAGGTCACCTTGCGTTAGGGAATCTGGAATATAAACACCCATACCTTGATGAGCGTGATGTAAAACGCGTTGGGTATCTGGTGGTGTCTACTGACCGTGGTCTCTGTGGTGGTTTGAACACTAACCTGTTCAAGAAGCTGCTGATGGAGATGAAAGGCTGGTCCGAAAAAGGCGTTGAGTCAGATTTGGCGCTGGTGGGGTCGAAAGCAACTTCTTTCTTTGGTTCCGTGGGCGGCAATGTGGTAGCCCAGGTAACCGGCATGGGGGATAACCCTTCTCTGTCGGATTTGATCGGGCCGGTGAAAGTGATGCTGCAAGCCTACGACGAAGGTCGTTTGGATAAGCTGTACATTGTCAGCAATAAATTTGTTAATACGATGTCTCAGGAACCACAGATACTTCAACTGTTACCGTTACCGCCAGCCGATGACGAAGAGTTGAAACTGAAGAAAAAATCCTGGGACTACCTGTATGAACCCGATCCAAAAGTGCTGCTTGATACTTTGCTGCGCCGCTATGTGGAATCGCAGGTTTATCAGGGCGTCGTGGAAAACCTGGCCAGTGAGCAGGCCGCACGAATGGTCGCGATGAAAGCCGCAACCGATAACGGCGGTAGCCTGATCAAAGAGTTGCAGTTGGTATACAACAAGGCTCGTCAGGCCAGCATCACTCAGGAACTCACCGAGATCGTTTCGGGAGCCTCCGCGGTTTAACCAGGTTATTACCCTGAATAGTTCAGATTGCGGGAAGGCAGTTAACGCGCCAGCGGTGTGAAATATAACGGGTAAACGAATTACGTAGAGGATTCAAGATGGCTACTGGAAAGATTATCCAGGTAATCGGCGCCGTAGTGGACGTCGAGTTCCCTCAGGATACCGTACCAAAAGTGTACGATGCTCTTGAGGTTGAAAACGGCACCGAAAAACTGGTGCTGGAAGTGCAGCAACAGCTGGGTGGTGGCGTGGTTCGTTGTATCGCAATGGGGACCTCAGATGGTCTGCGTCGCGGTTTGAAAGTGATCAACCTGCAACACCCGATTGAAGTCCCGGTAGGTAAAGCAACTCTGGGCCGTATCATGAACGTATTGGGTCAGCCAATCGACATGAAAGGTGACATTGGTGAAGAAGAGCGTTGGGCTATTCACCGTGAAGCACCAAGCTATGAAGAGTTGTCGAACTCCCAGGAACTGCTGGAAACCGGTATCAAGGTTATGGATCTGATTTGCCCGTTCGCCAAGGGCGGTAAAGTAGGTCTGTTTGGTGGTGCGGGCGTAGGCAAAACCGTAAACATGATGGAGCTGATCCGTAATATTGCGATCGAGCACTCCGGTTATTCGGTGTTTGCGGGCGTGGGTGAACGTACCCGTGAGGGTAACGACTTCTACCACGAAATGAACGATTCCAACGTACTGGACAAAGTTTCCCTGGTTTATGGCCAGATGAACGAGCCACCAGGTAACCGTCTGCGCGTTGCGTTGACTGGCCTGACCATGGCTGAGAAGTTCCGTGACGAAGGCCGTGACGTTCTGCTGTTTGTGGATAATATTTACCGTTATACCCTGGCGGGTACAGAAGTGTCTGCACTTCTGGGCCGTATGCCATCGGCGGTAGGTTATCAGCCAACGCTGGCAGAAGAGATGGGGGTTCTGCAAGAACGTATTACCTCCACCAAGACCGGTTCTATCACTTCTGTACAGGCCGTTTATGTGCCTGCGGATGACCTGACTGACCCGTCACCAGCCACCACCTTTGCTCACTTGGACGCAACCGTGGTACTGAGCCGTAACATCGCTTCTTTGGGTATCTACCCGGCCGTTGATCCGCTGGATTCTACCAGCCGTCAGCTGGATCCGTTGGTGGTTGGCCAAGAGCATTACGATGTGGCGCGTGGTGTGCAGTCTATTCTGCAACGCTATCAGGAACTGAAAGATATTATCGCGATTCTGGGTATGGATGAGCTGTCTGAAGAAGACAAGCTGGTCGTATCCCGTGCACGTAAAATCCAACGTTTCCTGTCTCAGCCGTTCTTCGTGGCAGAAGTCTTCACCGGTTCTCCGGGCAAGTTCGTTTCGCTGAAAGATACCATCCGTGGTTTCAAAGGCATTATGGAAGGCGACTACGATCACCTGCCGGAGCAGGCGTTCTACATGGTTGGCACCATTGAAGAAGCAGTGGAAAAAGCCAAGAAACTGTAATGCCTTGAGAGGAGGGTGATATGGCTATGACTTACCATCTGGACGTTGTCAGTGCGGAAAAAAAGATGTTTTCCGGCCTGGTACAGAAGATCCAGGTGACAGGCAGTGAAGGTGAATTGGGGATTTATCCTGGTCACGCGCCGCTGCTGACTGCCATCAAGCCTGGCATGGTGCGTATTGTTAAACAACATGGTGAAGAAGAGTTCATCTACCTGTCCGGCGGTGTCCTTGAGGTACAGCCGAGCGTGGTCACTGTGTTGGCGGACACTGCCATCCGTGGAACGGATCTTGACGAAGCAAGAGCGCTGGAAGCGAAGCGTAAAGCTGAAGAACATATCCGTAGCTCTCATGGCGATGTTGACTATGCTCAGGCATCTGCTGAACTGGCGAAAGCGATCGCGAAACTGCGCGTTATCGAACTCACCAAAAAAGCGATGTAAAATCCAGGGGTTGCATGCAGCATCCAGGAATAGAAAGCGGCCCATGTGGTCGCTTTTTTTTTGCTTTAAAATAAGCATTTCAACCAAGCTATCATTGTGATGTTATTAACTCTGACAGTGGTATGAAACGTCTCCGATCGCCGACAGTTTTTTTCTGACTGAATGATATTGATCCAGTTAATGGCACGCCTAGAGCCATGCGGCCTGTGCCGAATTTCGTGCAGAGAAATATGTAGTATTTTTATCACCAAACGGTTTTACTTTCGTCTATCAAAATGGAGTTATCAGGTTGCTTATGTCGAACAGCGCAATGAGCGTGGTTATCCTCGCCGCGGGTAAGGGAACACGTATGTATTCCGATCTTCCCAAAGTGTTACACCCATTGGCGGGTAAGCCGATGGTGCAGCACGTCATTGATGCCGCTATGAAGTTGCAGGCACAAAATATCCATCTGGTTTATGGCCATGGTGGAGAGTTGCTAAAAAGCACGTTAAAGAATGCGGCGCTGAACTGGGTATTGCAGGCAGAACAGCTGGGAACGGGTCATGCGATGCAGCAGGCGGCTCCGTACTTTGCCGATGATGAAGATGTTCTGATGCTGTATGGCGATGTTCCTTTGATTGCGGTTGATACGCTAATGCGCCTGTTGGCAGCAAAACCGCAGGGTGGCATCGGGTTGCTGACGGTAAAGCTGGATGATCCTAGCGGCTACGGCCGTATCGTGCGTAAAAACGGTGAGGTTGTCGGCATTGTTGAGCATAAGGATGCTAGTGAGGAGCAACGCCAGATTAATGAGATCAACACCGGCATTCTGGTGGCCAACGGGCGAGATCTGAAGCGTTGGTTGGGTATGCTGAATAACAACAATGCGCAGGGTGAGTTTTATATCACCGATATTATCGCTTTGGCTTATGCCGACGGTAAAAAGATTGAAGCGGTACACCCTTCGCGCCTGAGTGAAGTTGAAGGTGTGAATAACCGCCTACAACTTTCAGCGTTAGAGCGCGTATACCAGGCTGAACAGGCGGAAAAACTGTTGCTGGCTGGCGTAATGCTGCTGGATCCGGCGCGTTTTGACCTGCGTGGTGAATTAGTACATGGTCGTGATATCTCTATTGATACTAATGTCATTATTGAAGGCAAGGTTAAGCTGGGTCATCGCGTGAAGATCGGCGCTGGCTGTGTGCTGAAAAATTGTGTGATTGGTGATGATTGTGAAATCAGCCCTTACAGCGTGCTGGAAGATGCATTACTGGAAGCAGCCTGTACCGTTGGCCCATTTGCTCGCCTGCGTCCGGGTGCGGAGCTAGCAGAAGGCGCGCACGTCGGTAATTTCGTGGAAATGAAAAAAGCGCGGTTGGGTAAAGGTTCCAAAGCGGGCCATCTCAGTTACCTGGGGGACGCTGAGATTGGTGCGGATGTGAATATTGGTGCAGGGACTATCACTTGCAACTATGACGGCGTGAACAAGCACAAGACCATCATTGGTGACAATGTGTTTGTTGGTTCAGATACCCAACTGATAGCACCGGTGTCGGTGGGTAAAGGTTCCACTATCGCTGCCGGTACTACGGTCACCCAGAATATTGGGGAAGATGAGTTGGTACTGAGCCGGGTTAAGCAGGTGCATGTTCAAGGCTGGCAGCGGCCGGTGAAGAAAAAATAATTTACCCTTCATCTTTCGAGCCACAGCGTTGTTGACTTCATGCCTGAATTCCAGTCACTTACCTTGTAAGCTCCTGGAGATTCAGGCCCTTGCCGCCTAGCTACAACTTGAAATCTATTGGGTAAATTAGTACAGGTGAAATAGTGTGTTTTGTGTTGGGTTTCGTTAAGGAATTCAATACAAAACATAATAACCCCACCGTCTACAGGCTCGGGGATGCACGGTAAAACCGGCAAAATCAGGTCGAGGCATCGCAAGTGCCCTGAAAGGCACTAATTAGGAATACAACTAATGTGTGGAATTGTAGGCGCAGTAGCGCAACGTGATATTGCAGAAATCCTGTTAGAAGGTTTACGTCGTCTGGAATATCGTGGTTATGACTCTGCGGGATTAGCGGTAGTCGATACTGAAGGTAACGTCAGCCGCTTACGCCGGGTAGGTAAGGTGCAAAAACTGGTCGAAGCCGCAGATCAACATACTCTGCATGGGGGAACCGGTATTGCTCACACCCGTTGGGCAACACATGGTGAACCTACTGAAGCGAATGCGCATCCCCATGTTTCTGATTACATTACCGTGGTGCATAACGGCATCATTGAAAATCATGAACCGTTGCGTGAGCTACTGATTGAACGCGGTTACCATTTCAACTCTGAAACTGATACCGAAGTGATTGCTCACTTGGTGCATTGGGAGCAGAAACAAGGCGGTACGTTGTTGGACGTGGTTCAGCGTGTGATCCCACAGTTGCGCGGTGCTTATGGCACTGTGGTCATGGATAACCGAGATCCTAGCCTGCTGGTTGCTGCGCGTTCAGGTAGCCCGCTGGTGATTGGCCGTGGTGTGGGTGAAAACTTTATTGCTTCCGACCAATTGGCTCTGTTGCCGGTAACCCGTCGTTTTATCTTTCTGGAAGAAGGCGATGTGGTGGAAGTGACCCGTCGCACGGTCAGTATTTTTGACAAACAAGGTAATGCGGCTGAGCGCCCAGAGATTGAATCACAGGTGCAATATGATGCTGGTGATAAAGGCGTATACCGGCATTACATGCAGAAAGAAATTTTTGAGCAACCGGTGGCGTTGAAAAATACCCTTGAGGGGCGTTTCAGCCATGGCCAGATCAACCTGAGCGAGCTGGGCCCACGCGCTGATGAGCTGCTGGCAAAAGTACAGCACGTGCAGATTATTGCCTGCGGAACGTCTTATCATTCCGGTATGGTCGCGCGTTACTGGTTTGAAGCGTTGGCGGGTGTACCCTGCGATGTAGAAATCGCTTCTGAGTTCCGTTACCGCAAATCCGCAGTGCGCCCAGGCAGCCTGATCGTGACTTTGTCCCAATCTGGTGAAACGGCTGACACGCTGGCCGCGTTGCGTCTATCCAAAGAGTTGGGTTATCTAGGTTCACTGGCGGTGTGCAACGTTGCTGGTTCTTCATTGGTACGTGAATCCGATCTGGCCTTGATGACCAAGGCGGGTACTGAAATCGGTGTGGCCTCAACCAAAGCCTTTACTACGCAGCTTGCGGTGTTGTTGATGCTGGTGGCACGTATTGGTCGCTTGCAGGGGATGGCTGAAAGCGTAGAACATGAAATTGTTCACGGTTTGCAGGCGCTGCCAGCACGTATTGAACAGATGCTGTCATTGGATAAGAACATTGAAGCACTGGCGGAAGGTTTTTCCGACAAGCATCACGCATTGTTCCTTGGCCGTGGCGATCAGTACCCGATCGCTATGGAAGGAGCGCTGAAGCTGAAAGAAATTTCCTATATCCATGCGGAAGCTTATGCCGCAGGTGAGCTGAAACATGGCCCGTTAGCACTGATTGATGCGGATATGCCGGTGATTGTCGTAGCGCCAAACAATGAGCTGCTGGAAAAACTCAAATCCAACATCGAAGAAGTGCGTGCGCGCGGTGGCCAACTGTACGTATTTGCCGATCAGGATGCCGGTTTTGTCAGCAGTGAAGGCATGACCATTATCCCATTGCCGCACGTTGAAGAAATTGTGGCACCGATTTTCTATACCGTACCATTGCAGCTGCTGTCTTATTATGTGGCGTTAATCAAAGGTACTGATGTCGATCAGCCGCGTAACTTGGCGAAGTCCGTCACTGTTGAATGATGGGAAGTATCAATAACGCTAAAAACCGGCCTGTGTGCCGGTTTTTTTTGCTTTGCAGGGGGGCTAGGATTCGCACCTGCCATTAAAGGGCACAATTTACAGGTTAAAGCCGTTTTCCTTGATTTCCTCAAAAAGTAAATAAATGCGTTTTTCGTCTGAAACTTAAGTACATTCTCATGGTGTTAACTCGCAAACCGATATATGCTTCCTGGGGAAAATGATAATTCTTTAACCTTGTATGATGTGTTTTTAACGGCATAAATAAATACGTGAATGAAGTGTGGCTGTCTATTTTACTGGCTTAGTTGTATCATTTCTTAAAAATGATGTTTTGGTATTTAAAAGGATTTAAAGAGAAATGTGGGCAGTGGAAGTTAAAGGTATTTACAAAAAATATTTATTGGGGCAATCCACAGTCGAGGCATTAAAGAATATTAATGTAAGAATTTTCTCTCAGCGCTTCACTGTATTATCTGGCCTGTCTGGAAGTGGTAAAACAACGTTATTGAATATAATCGGAGGTCTTGATCGCCCCGATCAAGGCAGCCTGATGATTGCTGGGCAGGAAATGTCATGGTTGAATGACGATCAGTGCAGTGAATTTCGAGCACGCCATCTTGGATTTATTTTTCAGAATTTTAATTTAATACCGGTCTTGACCGTTTGGGAAAATGTTGAGATTCCCCTTATTTTGCAAGGTATCACCGTTGCTCAACGGAAGTCCGCCATCATGAATATGTTGGAAATCGTTGGTTTGGCTGATAAAGCGCGGTTGCTACCAGGGCAACTCTCCGGTGGCCAGCGTCAGCGGGTAGCAATTGCTCGGGCTCTTATTCATCGTCCTTCTCTGGTGCTGGCCGATGAACCAACGGCTAATTTGGACAGCAAAACCGGCAACTCCATTTTGCAGTTGCTGCGGCGTTTGCAGCAGGAACAATCGGTGACGGTAGTTTTTTCTTCCCATGATCCCCAGGTCATTGCGGCGGCAGACGATCTCTATCAGATGCATGACGGCAACGTTACTCGCATTACAATGCAGTAAATTCCCGCTGGAGAATAATGATCATGCAAACATTCAAGTTGGCCTTACGCAATTTATTGCGCAATAGGCGCCGGACTCTGTCAACCTTTTGCGCTATTACCGTTGGTGCCGTTGGTATTCTATTGTTTGGTGGTTATAACCGTTCAATTGAATATAGTTTGCAGACTACTTTTATCCGAGATACTGGTCACCTACAAATACAGCACAAAGATTACTTATTATACGGTACGGCTAATCCGACAGAGTACAGTGTCAAGCATTATCAAAAAATCATGGCACAAATTGAACAAGATCCCGAATTACATAAAATGATGGTGGTTAAAACCCCTGTATTAACCCTGAATGGCATCGCTGGGCATTATGCGGCTGGAACGTCTCGGCCGGTTTTAATTTATGGTCGTGAAGCGGCGGGTCAGGCAGCACTGAATGATTGGGATGAATATCATCTCGGCAAAGGAAATATCAAGAATACTCTCAGTGAACAGATTCCCGATAGCGCAGTAATCGGCACAGGTGTAGCGCGTATATTACAGCTGTGTAACTTTGCGGCAAATCAGCCCTGCGGTAATTCGCCCCCCTTTTCTACAGAGGTTAATACTGAAGAACTCCCTGATGATCTGATGTCACTTGTGCAACAAACACGGGAAGTCAGAGAATCGACAACCGGGGATCAAATCGAGCTATTGGCTGCATCGGTTGGTGGAGCCCCCAATATCATCCGTGTTCAGGTTGAGGGAACCCAACCTCAAGCGGCCAGAGAATTGGATGACAGCTATGTTGGCATTCATTTGGCACAAGCCCAGCAACTGGCTTTTGGTCGTGACCAACCTGGAGTGACAGCAATTACTCTGCAATTACGTAGCACGGCACAATTGGAAGAGGCGCGGTCTCGCTTGCTGCACTTATTCCAAACTTCATTGGCTGATGAGCCTCTGGCCGTTTATGACTTTGCTCAGTTACAACCGTTGTACCACCAGATCTTGGATATGTTTAGCAAAATGTTCCATTTCCTGTTGGCATTAATCCTGTGTATCGCGTTATTCACCGTCAGTAACACCATGAGTATGGCGGTGCTGGAGCGCACGGTTGAAATCGGTACATTGCGGGCAATGGGGCTGAAACGTCAGGATATCCAGCGTCTGTTTCTTAATGAAGGTATTTTGCTAGGCATTATCGGCTGTACGGTCGGGATCATCATTGCGCTGCTTCTGGCTTATCTCATTAACCACTCTGGTTTGACCTGGCATCCGCCGGGGGTAATTTGGCCAATCCCCGTCAAAATACGTATCTGGGGGGAATGGACAATGTTGTTAGGCGTGCTGCTGATCATGATGGTTGCTGCCGTGTTTTCATCTTGGTGGCCAGCGCGGCGAGCAGCAAACGTTCATATCGTACAAGCACTGCACCATGCTTGATCCCATCATAATGGATGATGGGATGTTATTGTTTATTAACTGGGAAGATAGGGATCATGAGATTCTCATTAATCTATGGCTTATTATTTAGCCTGTTTACCAGTGGTCAGGCATTGGCCACACTCAGTGCTCAGGAAATATTGAAAAAAAGTGACGAAGTTCGCAACCCGGATCGTTCCTTCAGCTTGAGTACTACCCTCATCAGCTATAAAAACGGCAAACAGCACGAGAGCAGCGTCGTGCGTCTCTATTCCCGTACTTATTCAAGTGGCCAGTTTCGTAGCCTGTTGAAATTTATCAGCCCACAACGAGATGCTGGCAAGCTAACCCTGAAAAGTGGCAAAGATCTGTGGCTGTATGATCCTGGCAGCCAGGCCAGTGTGCCTATTTCCCCCCAACAACGCCTGCTAGGGCAGGCTGCCAACGGTGATGTGGTGACCGCCAACTGGAATTACGATTATCTGGCCACCTTGGTGAGCGAAGAACAAATCTTGGATGGGGAACGGCAGCAACGGGATTGTTACCGTCTGCATTTGGTGGCGCGTCATCCAGATGTTGCCTATCCGTCCATGGAAATCTGGGTGGATAAACAGGATTTCAAAAGTTGTAAGGCCGAGTTTTATGCCATGAACGGCAATTTGTTAAAAACCACTTACTTCCGCCGTTATCAGCCCGTGCTGGGGGGGAATCGCCCGACGGAGGCGGTGATCATTGACGGGATAAACTCACAGTTGGTTACCGTGCTCAAGCACCAGGATTTTGCTTGGTATGATGTGCCAGAAGCTTGGTTACAAAGGGATTATCTGCCGCATTTCAAGGATAACTAACGGATGAATAAAGCGCGATTCTTTTCCCGAACGGCGCGTTTGCCATGGATAATGGCGTTATCGGTTCTGTGTGGCCACTCTGCTCATGGAGAGGATGCCACACTGGCGGCTCTGGATTTGGCCGATAAGACGGAATTCTCTCCTGTTACGAGCAAAAAGCTCACTATGTCAGCCGAAGCGGCCACGAGTTTGAATGAGCAGAGGGATAATAGACAGCGTATCTCTATTGATCTGCGCTGGGATGCCCCGCTGACAGAGAGCCCTTCGCAGGACTGGCGTTTTGTGTTGGCTAATCGCTTTGACAGCTATTTTTCTCCGGCTCTGCGAAATGACAGCAATATTAATTCGCTCAAAGAAGCTTATCTGACTTACAAAGTGACCCCGCGTTTGTTGCTGGATGCAGGTCGTGTCAATACTCGCTATGGTTTGGCATTTGGCTATAACCCTACCGATTTTCTCGGGCAAGGAACGGTGCGTTCCGTTACCTCTGTCGATCCTGAAACGCTGAGAAATAACCGCCTGGGTAATGCCATGCTCCGTTGGCAGTATGTCTGGGACAAAGGTGCCCTGACGGCAATCTGGTCACCCAAACTTAATGAAAACCCAAACCAGAATAGCGCCAGCCTGGACTGGGGAGCCAGTAATCCCAGGCAACGTATGTTGCTGGTGGGTAGCTACCAATGGGCGGATAACCTGAATCCGCAATGGTTGTTTTTGCAGGAACAGGGCCATTCGCCCCAGTTGGGTTTCAACTTTTCACGCGTGCTCTCTCATTCCACGCTGTTTTATACGGAGTGGGCTGGAGGGCGGCAAGCGTACCGTTGGCAAACCTCTTTGCCTGAGCAACAACAGGAGATCCGTTGGCGCAACCGCTTAGCCTACGGCTTAACTTGGAGCGGAGAGAACCAGTTAACGCTGCGTGCCGAAGGCCACTATAACGGCAGTGCCGACAACCGGCGCGCCTTGGGTTTTGTTTCCAGCTTGCCACCTGATGCTATGGCGCAAGGTAAAGCATTTATCGGTAATGCCTCGCAACAAGCGCAAACTGGGTTGATGCCCCGTCGTGCAGTATTATTCCAAGCGTATTGGAAAGATATTGTTGATGATTACGATGTCAATGCGATATGGCAGCACGATCTGCAACAGCGGCGTAATATGGGGTTTGCCGAGCTGCGGCGTCATATTGGCCCGGTGGATCTGGCTCTACAGTGGCAGAAAATCTATCTGGTGGAACCCAGCATCAAAGAGGAATGGGTGCGCCCGGAACGGCGTTGGCAACTGTCGCTCAACTATTATTTCTAAGTGGGATTGCTGACGGTGACCCCATGGCAGAATCCCCTTGGCATATGAAAAATAATTTTTATTTTATTGATTTTAAACAATGTTTAAACGAAACGGGGTGACTGTAATATAACTGTAATATTTCATACATTTTTCTGTCACTAAACTGTCCTATTTTCCCTCCTGCAACAATACTTACTCTGATGAAAACAACTCAAAGTTGATTTTTGAATATCCCATTAGGAGGGATTATGAAACTGATGCGTACCGCCGTCGCCAGTATTGTGGCAGCGACTTTCTCCCTGGCCTCTGTGTCTGCGTTCGCTGCTGCTAGTCTGACTGGTGCAGGTGCGACATTCCCCGCTCCGGTTTACGCCAAGTGGGCAGATTCTTATCAGAAAGAAACCGGTAACAAAGTTAACTATCAGGGGATTGGTTCCTCTGGCGGCGTGAAACAAATCATTGCCAATACCGTTGACTTTGGTGCTTCCGATGCACCGTTGTCTGATGAAAAACTGGCGGCCGATGGTCTATTCCAGTTCCCTACCGTGATTGGTGGTGTGGTACTGGCTGTGAATATTCCAGGCATCAAATCCGGCGAACTGACCCTGGATGGTCAAACCCTGGGTGATATCTACTTGGGTAACGTCAAGAAATGGAACGACCCGGCAATCGTTAAGCTGAATCCTGGTGTAAAACTGCCGGATCAGAACATTGCCGTGGTGCGCCGCGCTGACGGCTCCGGCACGTCTTTCGTTTTCACCAGCTATTTGTCTAAAGCCAACGCGCAGTGGAAAGAGAAAATCGGCGCGGGTTCAACGGTGAACTGGCCAACCGGCCTGGGTGGCAAAGGGAATGACGGCATTGCCGCGTTTGTGCAACGCCTGCCCGGTTCTATCGGTTATGTTGAATACGCTTACGCCAAGCAAAACAACCTGGCTTACACTAAACTGATCTCAGCGGACGGCCAACCGGTCAGCCCAACGGAAGAAAGTTTTAGCGCTGCGGCTAAAGGTGTGGATTGGAGCAAAACCTTTGCTCAGGACCTGACCAACCAGAAAGGCGACAACGTCTGGCCGATCACTTCCACCACTTTTATTCTGATGCACAAAGAGCAGAAGAAGCCTGAGCAAGGTGCAGAAGTGCTGAAGTTCTTTGATTGGGCTTACAAAACCGGTGGTAAGCAAGCCAGCGAGCTGGATTACGCCACATTGCCACATGAAGTGGTTGAGCAAATCCGGGCTGCCTGGAGAACCAACATTAAAGACAGTGCCGGTAACGCCTTGTTCTAGGTATGCAGGGGTGCGGAATCTACCGCACCTCAGCCTGATGTGTAAGGGCTCTGTGTACTGGGCCCTCCAAGCTTTATACAGAAGAGTAATCTATGGCTGGATCTAAGCCGACCATTAAAGCACCAGGTAAAAATGGTGACATCCTCTTCAGCGCGCTGGTCAGACTGGCGGCGCTGATTACCTTATTGTTACTGGGCGGCATTATCGTTTCGCTGATTATTGCCTCCTGGCCAAGCATGCAGAAATTTGGCTTTGCTTTCCTGTGGACCAAAGAGTGGGATGCACCTGCTGAGCAATTTGGTGCGTTGGTGCCAATTTACGGCACAGTAGTCACGTCGTTAATCGCCTTGATTATCGCGATCCCGGTCAGTTTTGGTATTGCCCTGTTTCTGACTGAACTGGCACCAAACTGGTTGAAACGCCCGCTGGGAGTGGCGATTGAATTGCTGGCGGCAATTCCCAGCATTGTTTACGGCATGTGGGGTTTGTTTGTGTTTGCCCCCCTGTTTGCCCAATATTTCCAAACCCCTGTGGGTAATGTGCTTTCTGGTATCCCGATTGTTGGCGAACTGTTTTCCGGCCCGGCGTTTGGTATCGGGATTCTGGCCGCTGGGGTGATCCTGGCGATTATGATTATTCCTTACATTGCGGCGGTAATGCGCGATGTGTTTGAACAAACCCCGGTGATGATGAAAGAGTCGGCCTACGGCATTGGCTGCACCACCTGGGAAGTGATCTGGCGCATCGTGCTGCCGTTCACCAAAAATGGCGTGATTGGCGGCGTGATGCTCGGCCTGGGGCGTGCGTTGGGGGAAACCATGGCGGTGACCTTTATCATCGGTAACACCTACCAGCTCGACAGCTTCTCGCTGTTTATGCCGGGCAACAGTATTACCTCGGCGCTGGCCAACGAATTCGCGGAAGCGGAATCCGGTCTGCATACTTCTGCGCTGATGCAGCTGGGGTTGATCCTGTTTGTTATCACCTTTATCGTCCTGGCGCTGTCGAAGTTTATGATCATGCGTTTGGCTAAGAATGAGGGGCGCTAACGTGGCAACGATGGATATGCAAAACCCCGTCGCGCTGGCCGAAAGCCGCCGCAAAATGCAGGCCTGGCGCCGCCAGAAAAACCGCATTGCGTTATTCCTGTCAATGGCGACCATGGTATTTGGCTTGTTCTGGCTGGTGTGGATACTATTTTCTACCATTACCAAAGGCATCGATGGCATGTCGTTGGCGCTGTTCACTGAAATGACTCCGCCGCCGAACACCGCAGGCGGTGGTTTGGCTAACGCTATCGCAGGCAGCGGCCTGCTGATCCTGTGGGCCACTATTTTCGGTACGCCGCTGGGCATTATGGCGGGGATCTACCTGGCAGAATATGGCCGTAAATCCTGGCTGGCGGAAGTGATCCGCTTTATCAACGACATTTTGCTATCTGCGCCATCAATCGTGGTGGGCCTGTTCGTTTACACCGTGGTGGTGGCGAAAATGGAACACTTCTCTGGTTGGGCAGGGATTATTGCATTGGCGCTGCTACAAGTGCCGATTGTGATTCGTACTACCGAAAATATGCTCAAACTGGTGCCGGATACGCTGCGTGAGGCTGCCTATGCCTTGGGTACGCCGAAATGGCGCATGATTTCCGCCATTACGCTGAAAGCTTCGGTTTCCGGCATTATCACGGGTGTGCTGTTGGCGATTGCGCGTATTGCCGGTGAAACCGCCCCGCTGCTGTTTACCTCGTTGTCGAACCAGTTCTGGAGCACCAACCTGATGCAGCCGATCGCCAATCTGCCAGTGACCATTTTCAAATTTGCCATGAGCCCGTTTGCCGAATGGCAACAACTGGCCTGGGCCGGGGTGTTGTTGATCACCCTGTGCGTACTGTTACTGAATATCCTGGCGCGAGTGATTTTCGCCAAGAAAAAACATTCATAAAAATTTAAGCGCCAGCTTGGCTGGCGCGGTGAAAAGAGAGAAGTCTCGATGAGTATGGTTGACTCTACTTCCAGCAGCAAAATTCAGGTACGCGATCTGAACTTTTACTACGGCAAATTTCATGCGCTGAAAAACATCACGCTGGATATCGCCAAAAATAAAGTGACCGCGTTTATCGGCCCGTCCGGCTGCGGTAAATCCACACTGCTGCGTACTTTCAACAAGATGTATCAGCTCTACCCGGAACAGCGCGCCGCAGGCGGTATCTTGCTGGATGGGCAAAATATTCTGACCGATAACCAGGACATTGCCTTGTTGCGTGCCAAAGTCGGCATGGTATTCCAGAAACCGACGCCGTTTCCGATGTCGATTTATGACAACATCGCTTTTGGCGTGCGTTTATTCGAGAAGCTATCTCGTGCTGATATGGACGAGCGTGTGCAGTGGGCGTTGACCAAGGCGGCGTTGTGGAACGAAACCAAGGACAAACTGCATCAAAGCGGCTATAGCCTATCCGGTGGCCAACAGCAGCGTTTGTGTATTGCGCGCGGTATTGCTATTCGCCCGGAAGTGCTGCTGCTGGATGAGCCCTGTTCGGCACTGGACCCGATCTCGACCGGAAAAATTGAAGAACTGATCAGTGAATTGAAGTCTGACTACACGGTAGTGATTGTGACCCACAATATGCAGCAGGCGGCACGCTGTTCCGACTCCACCGCATTTATGTATTTGGGTGAATTGATAGAGTTCAGTGATACTGACACTCTGTTCACTGCGCCACAGAAAAAGCAGACTGAAGATTACATTACTGGCCGTTATGGTTGATGAGGATGCATCATGGATAACCTGAATTTAAACAAACACATCTCCGGCCAGTTCAACGCAGAACTTGAGCACATCCGCACTCAGGTGTTGACCATGGGTGGGCTGGTGGAACAGCAACTGACTGATGCGATCACTGCGATGCACAATCAGGATGGTGAATTGGCCAAGCGTGTGGTTGAAGGCGATGCCAAGGTCAATATGATGGAAGTGGCGATCGATGAAGCCTGCGTTCGCATCATTGCCAAACGTCAGCCAACGGCCAGTGATTTGCGCTTGGTGATGGCGATCATCAAAACCATTTCTGAGCTGGAACGTATTGGTGACGTGGCGGATAAAATCTGCCGCACTGCGCTGGAGAAATTCTCCCACCAGCATCAACCACTGTTGGTGAGTTTGGAGTCGCTTGGCCGCCATACCGTGCAGATGCTACACGATGTGCTGGATGCTTTCGCGCGTATGGATCTGGATGAAGCGATCCGCATCTACCGCGAAGATAAAAAGGTCGATCAGGAATATGAAGGCATCGTGCGTCAGTTGATGACCTACATGATGGAAGATTCACGCACTATCCCAAGCGTGTTAACCGCGCTGTTTTGTGCTCGCTCTATCGAGCGTATTGGCGATCGCTGCCAAAATATCTGCGAATTTATCTTCTACTTCGTTAAAGGTCAGGATTTTCGTCATTTGGGCGGTGATGCGCTGGAAACGTTGCTGGCTGACGGTAAAGACGAGAAAAAAGAATAACTTTACCCATCGGTGGGGCTTGCTCCCCACCGATAATTCTATGCACGACTACATTCCCATCAGATGCCAATCAATAATAGTTAATGGTAAATACCGTTTTACCGTTTGCTTTGCCTGGCGTAGGCCTCGCCGCCGTTTGAATATATCTTGCTGCTAAGGGTACGCGTATCGTTGGGCTACCGTCTTTGGGTAATATGACGGTTTTTTCTGCCGCAAAGTTAAAGGGGACTGGCGTTTGGCTGTTCTCTCCCCAACCGATCTGGATGCCTACGCCTGATGCTGCATCAGGTGCTGAATCGATAGCGATTATCCCGTTGGCGGCATCAATAACGTCACCTGTTGGCGTTAAACGTACACCAATGCTGTTATTGATAGATGTGGTGGTATTGCCCGATCCGGTACTGAAATCCATCATCAACGAAGTATTGGTCTGATTATAAAAGCCATGGAAGGTAGGGCAATTGTTCAACAAGATCGAAGCATCAATCCAAGGTGTGGTTGAATTGATCCCCTTCAAGCTGTCATGAATATCATACGATCCCATAGAGACATTAACATCTGGGGTGGTACAGGTTTGCGTTGAGATGGTCAGGTTTCCTTGAAACGTGACCCTATTTAATACTATCGGTAGCCCTTGAACTGCCGCCCCGGTGCGCGAATTCACCGCCTGATCACTCGCCGTAGGCAGACTTGCTGCTGAAAGAGAGTAGCTCCCTGGTGTGAGCGAGCCTATTTTTATCAACGAAACATAACGTGTTGCACCGCCGAAAGTGACGGCTCCTCCGCTTGTACCAACGACGATGTCCTCATCACGGTATCCCATCGCCCCGAGCGTTGCTGCCGCACGATTGTTGTAACGCGATATGGCCACCCCAATCCCAGGAATATTGGTCTG
Source organism: Chania multitudinisentens RB-25 (assembly GCF_000520015.2). GTDB lineage: Bacteria > Pseudomonadota > Gammaproteobacteria > Enterobacterales > Enterobacteriaceae > Chania > Chania multitudinisentens. The sequence goes on along the minus strand of NZ_CP007044.2, from coordinate 940,113 downwards.
ATACACAGCCCCGGCAAACGGGCCGGTATTTAAGCCGCTGAGCGGATAAGGCGCTTGAATAATACCCACCGCCCAATTCAATACAGCAGGAGTGCTATCCGCTGAACATGTTATATTTTCAGTGGGCATATTAGTCCAACTTCCCTGATAGATGATGGTACCTATCGGAACATCGACACCGGCTGAAATGACTGGTGGGCTTAATGGCACAGTGAGGGACGCTGTACTTGAACCAGATGAAAATGTACAGGACATCACCGCCCAACCACTGTGGCTGAAAGCGATCAATACTAATCCACTGAGTAGCCTTAAAAGCTTATTTATAGATGGCTTCATTATCACGTTATTTCCTTGCTACTCATTGCCATCAACTATTGTTGATGGCTGTTGCCGCGCTTCTTTGGGCCAATTTCGTTTCTGCCTGTGCAGAGGAAACCGTTGGCGCACAAGTGGAGTTGAATTGCTGCAATTGGTTCTGCTTTTGTGCTTTGGCCTGTGGAATTAATCGGTAGCTGACGGTGCATTGCGTCTCGCTCCCTTCACCCCATTTTACATTCAGTCGGCCTGCATCTTCCGCCACACGTGCATAAAGTTGCCCGCCTTGGCCGACCGTTCCTACGCTGTTGCCTTTGCTGTCAAAAACATCGGAACCGAACGGCACCGGTTCCCCTTGATAAGTAGTATTTACCAAAATAGGGGTACCGTGTTTGGTATTGTATTTCACCTTTACCACGGCTCCAGAATATGGGGCTACTTTCTGGCTGGTGTTATCCAGCTCTACATTGGCCGCCGTGCCTTTCGGATCAATGTTAATTTCATTCATCTGGTATGGCTTCAGATAAGGCACTACTGCATAACCGTGTGAATCAATGCTTACGCCTGGGTATGAGGAAACTTTCGCCCCTTCAGCTCCTTTGGCCTCCACCAGCGCAAAAGTATCTGAGGAGTACGGTGTAAAGGTGACTCCCCCCTTATGCCCAATGATCGTACCGTTAATACCCGCCGAAGCACTCTGATACCCCTTGCCGGTGCTGTAACTACTGCTCAGCGCCGCTGCTGAGCTACGGTAGTTACCGTTGATAACGCCGCTGGAACCCATACCCTGGTTGGCGTTCATCGCTGTTACTCCATAGCTGAACTGATTCTCTGCCCCAGAGGTACCCGATATCGAAGCCTGCTGACCAGTACGACCGCTGCTGTCATGTGATAAATCCATGCGTAATTGTGGTGTGTGCATTTCTTCATTATTTCTTAGCGGCAAGCTGAAACTTAACAGATAGTTAGTTTGTGCTGTGTCCAGGCTAGAAAAACTGCGATTCATACTGAGACCGTAAGACAGGTTCTTATAACGATTGTTATATCCCATCTGGAATTGCTTTTCGCTGCCTTCCTTATTCCAGTAATTTTGCAACGAACCGCTGATATACATTTGCCCCCAATTATCAGGCAACCCTTGCCCAGCCGTGACCGTAAAACGGTTCTTGGCACGCGCAATGGTATCCGGTGAACTCCCTTGCGCTACTGCGTCACGGGCTCGCATTCCGGTCATAAAATCCATGTAACCATCGGTAGAAAAACGATACGCCGCTAATGACAGGTTACTTTTGGTTTCGTTAATAAGTTTACTGTAGCTTACTTGATAGCTTTGCCCACTGAGGCGGCTGCCTGGATGCTGCTGGCCATTCTCGTCGGTGCTGCTCCCCAAGTGTGTATTCGCCTGGGTGACATCAAACGCCAAAGCACCGATCGGCGTACCAACTGCGGCACCCAGCTGTAGAGCCTGATAATTCTGGTTGGCTTGTAAACCGCCATAACCGGTAATGGTGTTGGTCAATCCACGCTGATAGGTTGCCTGGTAGATTGCCGGTGTTTCACGCAGATTATCATTGCGCAATTCACCACCAATGATTGAGTAGCGTGATGAACCAGGGCGTAGCAGTTGTGCTACCGATGCATAAGGTACACTGAAGATCTGCTCTGTGCCGTCAGATTCGCGCACGGTAACGTCCAGATCGCCGCCATAACCGGTTGGGTACAGATCGTTGATCAGGAATTCCCCCGGTGTAACCGTGGTTTCATACAACACCTGACCATTCTGACGAACGGTGACACGGGCATTGGTACGAGCAATACCACGAATATCCGGGGCATAACCACGTTGGGATTCCGGTAACATCCGCTCATCACTGGCCAACTGAATACCACTAAACGGTAGCGTATCAAACAATTGCCCCGAGGTATTAGACTGCCCTATTAAGGCACTTGCTTTCAGTGCGGGGATGTCACGTTGCAGGTAAGTGTTGATATTGCTGTACTGATTCGGTCCGTTATCCGTGTAGCTATAGGCACCATTATGGCGCAGGTACCAAGCCCCAACGTTCAACCCGGCATTCACCCCGGCATACAGAGAATTATAGCGGGTACCCCGTGATTCGTTGGTATAACCATTGACGTTATATCCTAGTAACGCTGCGGATACGCCGCTATCCCAAAGTTCCGGGCTTACGGTACCACGGGCGGTGTTCAGCATATAAATCTGAGGGATAACAATATCTAAACGCTGCTCGTTACTGTCGTAATTAACCTGTGCTTCAGGTAATGCGTGTTGCAGATCCAGGCATAAGTTATCTTTATTCTGCTGGCTTAAAAAATCTGCGGGTAGCTTGTCGTAATTGAATGCAATGCTTTTAATCATGTCACTGGTTAGACAGGGATAAACGGATTTATCTGCGCGCATCTTAAATTCAATATCAGTATTATTAACCAATTGGTTATTAATATATAAAGCTGTTCTGTATATTCCAGGCAACCCTGAAGAACCATTAGCAAAGCGGCTAAGGTCAACTGATTGAGTGTTATCAACATTCAGGAAGGAAGCATCAAACTCCAAGTTCTGCGCAACTTCTTGCGGTAAATTGGTATTGTTGTTTTTATCGGCATGGGCATTGTTTACCAAAAAAGTCGATAAAATAGCAATAGCCAATGGAGAGAGATGGCGTTGAAGATTACATTGTAAGGATTTAGACATAAATATCCCTTCAAGAACTTATTTCCTGAGTGATTCTCAACAGATTAATGTGCGTTAATTTTATACAAGGAAAGTATTATTTTATCACTGCATCAAATGGATTAACTGCACCATAGTCATTGATAAAACTTCCGGAAATCTTGCTTCCCGCATTACCCACTAAATTTAATGGCATTGTGCTATGTGGTGCCACCATCATTTGATTGAGCTTTTTACCGTTAACCGACAGATTTATCAGTGAGACATAATACGGTGTTGGGTTAGTGGCTTGCACCTGATTACCCTGGCTGCTCCAGGTGATTGCTTTTATTGCCTCGTTAGCATTACCTTCCAGGCCCGCTGGGCGATAGAACAATTTAATGCGTGAGCGGAAAGCCATCTGTAAACGGTTTTCTTCGGTTTTAGTTTGAGTTTTGGCAGGCACTTCCAACACATTCAACCAGAACACTGACTCTTTATCCATGGGTAATGAACCGCCCGCAAAACTGATGCGTAACGTCTGCCCTTTACCAGCTTCCACCCGATTCATCGGTGGTGTCAGTACAAATGGCACCTTGATTGCTGAAGGTTTGGCATTGGTGTCGCCATTATCAATCCAGCTTTGCAACAAGACTGGAGAAGGGCCACCATTACTGATTTTAACGCTGACTTCTTTAGCATCCGAAGGATAAATTACTCGCGTGCCGCTAATCACCACGCTAGCTAACGTATTGGCACTGAACAGGGCGACGGCGATAAAAGCACTAATCTGGGACGAATTAACAAAGGGAAACCGCATCATAAAACTCCGAACTAACGTGGGGATTGGGAGGGATTTCCCCTCCCTATAGCTTATTATTGGTACTGGATAGAATAAACGACGTTGCTAATTACAGTGCCGGCAGTGGTTGGTGCTTCGGCATAATAACGCACGGCATAGGGCAGGCTGGCACTGCCGCTTGAAACATTTACATAGGTCGTGTTAGTTACCTGGTTTTGGTTACCAGCCTGGATCACGTCCTGAGAAGGGCTAGAGGCATCCAGTAATTGCAGGCTAACGTTTCCTGCTGTACCTACCAGGTTCTTAAGGCGGCCAGTGACTGAATCCACTGAAGCGCCAGCTTCAAAGAACGCGGAAGCACTTTCCAGCGTACCTGAGCAGTTATTCAGTGCCATCACAAAACCTGTTTCACCAGCGGTTTTGGTTGCTTCATCCAACTGGTTAACACCCACAGTTGGCAAAATCACGGTTGCATCTTCCGTTTGGCCATCAACAACAACGTCACAGGTGTTAGCCTGCAGCATGCCGTTAAAAGTGATGGTTCCGGTAGAGGCCGCTTGAGCCATACTGACAAAACCACACGTTGCGATAAGAGATGCTAAGATTGTTAACTTTTTCATATATATTCCTACTAACCTAGTGTTATTAAACCATTTTAAAATCACTTAAAAATGGTATGAATGGTACCTTTAGATAAGGTATTTTGTTTTCATTACTATTAATGTAATTTAATTAATAAATAATGGGATGGGTATTAAACAACTATTGAAAATGTTCATATAAAATACAGGGTGTTATGTTTTACCTCCTATAAATTAACGAGTTACGTTTTTTTGAGAGAACATTAAAGTTGGCGTGGAGGTTAAATTTTAAACCACACACTCACGCCACTTCACCTAAAAAAATTCATTGCTTATAATAATTTTATATCCCTGGGTTGATTTAATAATTCACTATTTTCGCGCTTTATAAAATTATTAATATATCTTGTCATTTGCTCAGTAAATTCTTACTTCAAAAAATACAGATGCTTTACCGCTAGCGGAGGAACCGTGAGTAACATATCGGTAGGAGCAAACTATAAGATTTATCCCATAAAATTAAAAGATAATATTTTATTTGTCGCGATAACAAAAAACATCAATATTTTATTAATTGTTTAAAAAACAAATAATTAGCATTGAAAATGGAGTTTTTTTTTTCATAAAAATACATTTTCATAAATGACTTTACATTTCTAATTCTCTTTATATTGATTTTTTGTATGAAAATAAAGGGCATTTGTTTGAGTTTTTTTACAGCCGAGCTGTTATTGTTTTTTATAAGTTTAAAATGTTAATAATTTGTGAAATATCACTAATCATAAAAGTTGCAAGCCGCAGAGCGGTAAGTGAATGAGCATATCTGCCATTTAACGCTATTAGGCGCTAAAAATTAAGCCATTAAGGTGTATTCCGTATGCAAGAAACGTAGCGTTTCACCGATGAGTAGAAAGCGTTGTTTTTAACGCTTTTATGCTATTTGAAAAACCCATTAAATTCAAAAAAGTTATAAATATAGCGTTTAATATTATTTCCTGACCTAAGAAAGGCTTGCTAGTTTGCTAACAAGCAAAACATCGATCACTTAGGAGCCTTCCATGAAACAGCGCGTTTTCGCCTTAACCCTGTTAGCTAGCCTGACCAGCCTTGTGATGGGGGCTGCTCATGCCGATAAACTAGACGATATTCAAAAAGCCGGTGTAGTACGTATTGCGGTGTTCGACAGTAATCCACCCTTTGGTTATATCGATCCGCAAAGCAAAAAGCTGGTGGGTTATGACGTGGATGTGGCAGATGCCATTGGCAAAGCGCTGGGGGTGAAAGTGGAACTGCGTGCCACTAATCCGGCCAACCGTATTCCTTTGCTGGTATCCAACAAGGTTGATTTGATCGCCGCCAACTTCACCATTACCGATGAACGGGCTAAAGAAGTGAACTTTAGCGTGCCGTATTTCGCGACTGGCCAGAAGTTTATTGCTCACAAAGGCGTACTGAAAACGCCAGAAGACATTAAAAACCTGCGTATTGGTGCAGATAAAGGCACTGTGCAGGAAATTACTCTGCGTGAACATTATCCTAGCGCTAAAGTCATTTCTTACGATGACACGCCGTTGGCCTTCGTTGCCTTACGTAACGGTAACGTACAGGCCATTACTCAGGATGACGCCAAGCTGGTTGGTTTACTTGGCAACTTGCCAGCCGCGCAAAAAGCGGATTTTGAAATTTCTCCATTCAGTATCACTAAAGAATACCAAGGTGTGGGGATTCCGAAGGGTGAAGAACGCCTGACCGCCACCATTAACGATACCTTGATCAAGCTGGAACAAGAGGGCCAGGCAGTGAAGCTTTACGATCGCTGGTTTGGCCCGGAAACCAATTCGGCCCAGCCGCGTGGCGACTTCAAGATTGGCCCATTGGCTCAACAACCTAAAGCCTAGTCTCTCTTCCCCCCTCCTCCTGTGGGAGGGGGAAGGTGAGGGGAAACACTGCACATGAATTTGCAACAATTCTCAGATTGGCTGCTGGCACCGCAGTATCTGAGTTGGTTATGGCATGGCTTCCTGATGACGTTATGGCTATCGGCCTGTGCGGGCTTGGCCGCAACGCTGTTGGGGTTCGGGCTGGCGGCCCTGCGTGATAGCACCCTCCGCCCATTAAGTGGGTTGGCAGTGGCTTACAGTGCGCTGTTTCGCAATACGCCACTGTTGGTGCAACTGTTCTTCTGGTATTTTGCCGCCGGGCAAATCCTGCCCTCAGCCGCAATGCAGTGGTTAAATGCACCACACGCATTAGGGTTAATCGAGTGGCCTTCGTTTGAATTTCTTGCTGGTTTCTTTGGCTTGACGCTCTATTCCACCGCTTTTATTGCCGAAGAGATCCGCTCCGGTATCCGTGGCGTTGCCCGTGGGCAAAAGTATGCGGCCAACGCGCTGGGGCTGACCGGTTGGCAATCCATGCGCTATGTGGTGTTGCCGCAGGCGCTGAAAATCGCGTTTCCGCCCTTGTTGGGGCAGTACATGAATGTGATCAAGAATTCGTCGTTAACCATGGCTATCGGCGTGGCTGAGCTTTCTTACGCTTCACGCCAGGTGGAAACCGAAACCCTGCGCACCTTCCAGGCATTTGGCGTGGCGACGGTGCTGTATATTGCCATTATTGCTCTACTGGAAGGCTGGGGTATGTGGCGACAGCAGCGTAGGCCGCTGGGGGGGCACTAAGATGGATTTCACTATTATCCAAGAAAACTTAGGTTACCTGCTGTGGGGCACATTCCCCGATGGGCCTTTGGGCGGTGCGGCGCTGACGTTGGCGATTAGCCTGATGGCGGGCATCGCTTCGGCGATTCTCGGCACTTTGCTGGGCGTGGCGCTGGCAATGTCGCATGGTGTATTGGCTGGGGCGTTGGCGGCGGTGTTAGGGTTTTTCCGCGCGATCCCGGTGATCATGCTGATTTTCTGGACCTACTTTTTGCTGCCAATGGTGTTTGGTGTCGATATTCCAGAAATTACCACCGTGGTGTGTGCGCTGGCGTTGATTGCCTCAGCTTATCTGGCGCATGCGGTAAAGGCAGGGATTGTTGCGATTAGTGCTGGGCAATGGCAGGCGGGGCTTTCGCTGGGGTTGAATCGCTGGCAGGTATTGCTGATGATCGTCTTGCCGCAGGCGTTGCGCATGATGGTGCCCTCGTTTATCAACCAGTGGATTTCATTAATTAAAGACACTTCGCTAGCTTATATCGTTGGTGTCGGTGAATTGACCTTCCTGGCAACGCAGGTGAATAACCGCAGCATGGTTTATCCAATGGAAGTGTTCCTGTTTATTGCACTGGTCTATTTTATCTTTTGCTTAACGCTGGATGTGCTGGCAAATGGGTTGAATAAGCGCTTTAGCCCGCAGACCAAAGTGCTGAAACGTAGCTGGCGCTGGTGGCGCAATCGGCCACCGTTACCGGCCAGTTAATCCTGGCGTGGGTGTTTGAGCTGCGTTCCCGTTGCCGGGCAGCTCGGCTTAATTCACATCCCACTGGCCATCCTTGGCCGGTTGCCCCTGGCAACGGTGCAAACCATGCAACTCCAAATCTGTGAGCACCGGGCAGCCTTTGCCAGGGCGTTGATAACAGCGTGTCAAATGATTAACGAGGGTACTTAGACCTACTTACAGCAACTGCCCCAGATTAACGTATTTGGTTTCCAGATATTCATCCAGGCCAATATCCGATCCTTCGCGCCCTAAGCCGGACTCTTTCACACCACCGAAAGGAGCGACTTCGGTGGAAATAATCCCCTCGTTGATACCCACCATACCGCTTTCCAGTGCTTGGCTGACGCGGAAGGCGCGTGCTAAATCGCGAGTATACAGATAGGCCGCCAACCCAAACGGTGTAGCATTGGCGCGCGTGATCGCTTCTTGCTCATCGGTAAAGCGAAAACAGGCAGCCAATGGGCCAAAGGTTTCTTCATGGGCTAAGCGCATTTCTTCATTGGCATCCGCCAGCACGGTAGGTTGGAAAAATGAGCCGCCCAGCGCATGGCGTTCACCGCCGCACATCAGCTTGGCGCCCAGCTTCAATGCATCTTGTATGTGTATTTCCACTTTTTCTACCGCTTGCAGATGAATCAACGGCCCCTGCTGTGCCCCTGGTGTCATACCTGGAGCCACTTTTAATGCCTGGGCCGCTTCAGTGAGTTTCTGGACAAAGCGATGGTAAATACCGTCCTGAACATAAAAACGGTTTACACATACGCAGGTCTGCCCGCTGTTGCGGAATTTTGCCGCCATTGCGCCGGCAACGGCAGCGTCAAGATCCGCATCGTCAAATACGATAAACGGTGCGTTGCCACCCAGTTCCAGCGACAGCTTTTTCACCGTGTCAGCAGCCTGACGCATCAGCAACTTGCCGGTGGCCGTTGAGCCAGTGAAGGACACTTTACGCACCACAGGGCTGGCCATCAGCGCAGCGCCGATCGCGACGGTATCACCAGAAACTGCGTTAATCACGCCAGCGGGAACCCCAGCCTGCTCTGCCAGCACGATCAGTGCGAAGGCTGAAAGCGGTGTTTCATTCGCTGGTTTAATCACCGCCGTGCAACCAGCTGCCAGCGCAGGGCCAAGCTTGCGCGCCAGCATCGCCAGTGGGAAGTTCCACGGGGTGATGGCGGCAATCACCCCCACGGGTTCTTTAAACGTCAGGATCTGGTTGCCGGTTTTGGGGGCTGGAATGGTTTTGCCGTTGGCACGTTTTGCCTCCTCGGCAAACCATTCGATAAAACTGGCGGCATAGGCCACTTCACCAACCGCTTCACTCAACACTTTGCCTTGTTCCATTACCATCAATTCTGCCAGCGCTACCTGATGTTGCATGATCAAGCGGAACCAGCGCTGCAAAATTTCTGCCCGTGCTTTGGCGGTGTTAGCGCGCCAGGCCGGGAGTGCCGCAGCGGCTGCGGCAATCGCTGCCTCGGTTTCTGGCGTGCCTGCCAGTGCAACATCGGCAACCCATTCACCGTTGGCTGGATTATTGACCGGGTAAGTCTTTACTGTGGTTTGCCAAATACCATTGCAATACCAACCGGTGCGCAGCAGTGAAGCATAAGTCGTCATGCAATGTTCCTTTTTTCAATGTCATCGGTTGTGAAAAATCCGCGTGTCGGGCGGCTTTCACGCGCAATGCGTTTGCCCGCGGTGTAGTCGTTAATCACATCGCACGGCGTGTAATTGCGTTCCAGTTCATAGCGCTCATCTTCGTTAAGTTGAGTGCCTAACGCAGCTACGGCGCTATCGATCTGTTGCACTGAATCAGCGCCAACCAGCATGCAATCCACTCCGGGGTGGTTGAGCACCCAGGCCTGGGCAATCTGCGCTGGTGGTACACCGCGCTGCTGTGCTACCTCGCTGACCGATTGCGCAACGTTCAGCGAGGTGGCGTCGGCATACATTTCCTGGGTGAAAAAGTCGGTTTTGTTACGCACGGAGTTGAAATCACAGCTCAGTAAACCGCGTGCCAGCGGGCTGAATACGGCAACGCCCAATCCTTGATCACGGCAGAAGGGGATCATCTCACGCTCTTCTTCACGGTAGGCGCAGTTGAGCTGCAACTGCATATTCATCGGTTTGGCGTAGCCGTTACGCTCGCAGCACCACAGGATTTTAGCCAGTTGCCAGGTATACATGGTGGAAACGCCAACGTAGCGCGCCTTACCGGAGCGCACGATGTCGTTCATGGCTGCCCAGGTTTCTTCTATTGGCGTATTAACGTCGAAGTAGTGCAGCATATAAATGTCCACATAATCGGTGCCGAGGCGGCGCAGGCTGGCATCAATGCTTGCCATAATATGTTTGCGTGAATGCCCCTGATTATTGAGGCCGGCTCCGATTGGGTAGCCGACTTTGGTAGTCAGCACCAGTTCATCGCGCTTGGCAATGCGGTTAATCACCCGCCCAACCACTTCTTCCCCGGCGCCGCTGGAGTAGAAATCGGCCAGATCGATAAAGTTAATGCCGCAATCCAGCGCATGGCGGATCAAAGGTTCGCTCTGTGCCTCATCGAAAATCCACGGTTTCCACTGTTTGCTGCCCATATTCATGGTCCCCAGGCATAACCGTGAGACTTTCAAGCCACATTGGCCCAGATTAATGTATTCCATAGTGCGTTCCTCAGGCTTTTGGGGTGTAAAACGGATTACCTAACTGCGGCAAGGCTTGGGTTAACTGCTGGCGCGTCGGCAGGTTTTCCATCGCCGCACGGATTGCCTGAGTACACGCACGGTAGTTGTTGTGGTAAACCTCGTCGATATCATTGCAACCGGGGTTTACCCAGTTGGCGGTAACGATGCACCACTCATCTTCGGCTTCTGGGGGTAAGATGTTTTCCAGCAACGCTTCGGTCACTGCTTTGGCGATCGCGGCCTGCGATGCGCCCCAGGTGGCATTGCCGTGCAGCTCACCGCTGATTTCCGCTTTGTTGACGTACAGCGTCATCGGTTTGGCGGGTACGTTGGGTTTGATCACCACCATAAACGGGCAATGGCCTTGGCTGGGGGATGCCAGGCTGGCAGAGAACGCCTGGCCGACTACGCCATTACGCGTGCCGATCATGATATTGATATGTGAGGCATTCACCCCGTTGCCTGCAAACCCTTCACCAATATACATTTCCACAAAATATCTCCTGTTTTCATCAAGATAGTGTTATTTAGCCGTTGCGGCGAAAGTGCTGTTTACCGGTTGTTGGCCCTGTGCGGCATCAACCAGCGTCAAACCTTTGGTTTCCGGTGCCCAGGCAATGGAAACAATTGCGCCAATTACCAGAATCAACGCCAGAATGGCGGTCGTGGTGGGCATGCCGTAATGCACGATCGCCAGTGGCAGCAGGCCGGTGCCGATGGCGGAGCCCAAACGGCTCATCGAGGTAGCAAAGCCCACTCCCATTGAGCGCACTTCTGTGGGGAAGCTTTCCGCCGGGAATACGCCGACCAGGTTACTGACGGCTGACATCACCAGCGTGAAGGCGGCAAAGATGGCAATCAGCCAGGCGGTCTGGCTGGCAGGGATCAGACTCAGCATCGCCAGGCAAACCGCAAGGAAAACGAAAGAGCCAATCAGGAAGCCACGGCGTGAACAAATCACCGTGAGTACAATCCCCATTAAAGCGCCAACGATCAGCAGGCCGTTCAGCAACAAATCGGTGGAGAAGTTCTGGTTCAGCCCCATCACTTGCAGGATTGAAGGCAGGAAGGTGTAGATAGCGAAATACGGGATCACCAGGCAGACGAAAAACAAGCTGTTGAACGCGGTGCGGCGGCGGTATTTGGTGCCGAACAGCGACAGAAAACGCTGTTTGGACATCACCGGGGCTTCATCGATCAACAGGACATTTGGGCCAAAATGTTTATGCACGATCGCCATCGCTTGTTCATGCAGCCCTTTGCCCATCAACCAGCGTGGGGATTCCGGCGTGCCGATACGCATCAGCAGGATGACGAAGGCTGGTATAGCCGAGGAAGACAGCAGCCAGCGCCAGGCATCCGGCCCCAATGCCGTCAGGAAGTGTCCGGCGAAACCAGCGGCAACGTAGCCGAACGTCCAGATCACGCTGAACGAACCGAGCAAAACGCCGCGGTGTTTGCGCGGTGAGAACTCGGCCAACATGGTGTGCCCCACCGAGAAATCCCCTCCTAGCCCAATCCCCACCATCACCCGCAGCAGGAAGAGTTGTTCTGGTGTGGTAGCGAAGAACTGTAGTGCAGAAGCCAGGGTAATGACGATAAAGCTGAAACAGAAGATTTTCTGGCGGCCAATGTAATCGGAAATCCAGCCGAGGATCAGGCTGCCGAAAAACAACCCAATCAACGCCGAACTGCCAAGCATCCCTTCCCAAAAAGGGGTGAGGCCCATTTGCGGTTTAATTTGTGCCAGGGCAAAACCAATAACGCCGAGCACATAGCCGTCGGTGAAGTGAGCGCCAAACGTCAGCCCGGCAATTTTGAGATGGAAACGGTTTAACGGCACATCATCCATGCGGATTTGTTGCTGTGTTAAATGTTGCATTGGCCCGTCCTCCTGTTGGAGCGGTGTTTATACCCGTTGTATTTCAAGCCACAGGTGCGTTGGCCTTCCTGCAACTCGAACTATTGAGGGTAGGTGTGTTGTTGGTTTTTTGTTTTAATTACGTTAACAATATGGCGGCGGGCGAGAGGTGAGGCGAGTGCGTTTTAGTCATACCCTTCAGAGAAAAACGCATGTGATCGGCTTCTGATTTTAGGGAAATAAACGCTGAGGGCGGTAATGAAATGCAGCAAATTGATAACAAATAACCAACAAAATGCCCAATGCAGGAGTTAATGATGAGAAAGCTCCCATCACTTAGCATGTTGCGTGTATTTGAAGAAACCTGCCGAACGCTGAGTTTCAGTAAAGCAGCGGAAGCCCTGTTTATCACCCAAAGCGCTGCCAGCCGCCAGATGAAACAGTTGGAAGAGTTTCTCGGTAAGTTACTGTTTGTGCGCAGCCACAGTGGGTTGGTATTGACTCAGGATGCCATGCTGTTACTACCGGTGGTACGGCAATCGTTGGATATTCTGGAAGAAGGCGTGCGCCATGTGCAGTTACACAATCCTTTACAGCATCTGCGGTTGCAGATAGCCCCTACTTTCGCCACGCGTTGGCTGGCGCCGCGCTTAGTGATGCTGCGCCGGCGTAACAGCCAATTGCAGATCGCCTTGATCAGTGAAGCGCGGCAAAAATACTGCGATTTTGACTGTGCGGTGCGTTTTGGCGCACTGGCAGAGAGTTTTGGCGGAGAGTGGTTGTGCCATGAGCAGCTGGTGCTGGTGGGTAGCCCATTGTTGATGATTAACGGCGTATTTCCCCCGTTAAATACGCAGCCGCAATTACATATTCTCAATGGCGATAGCCGCATGGATACCTGGCAACGCTGGTTGGCGGCGGCTGGGCGTACAGAAGTGCAAGAGCAGGGTGGGTTGGAATTCAGCACGCAGGATCAGGTGATCAATGCCTGTATTACCGGTGCGGGCTATGCGGTGCTGGATAAAATGATGATTCGCAATGAATTGCAAAGTGGTTTGCTGGCGCTGCTTTCACCGTTGGAGCTGAAAAGCACCAACGGCTACTGGTTGGAAATCCCACCCGGCAAACGGGAACTGCCGCGTGTACGCTATTTTCAGGATTGGTTGCAGGCGGAAATTGTTACTGTGACAGAACCGATACAATGCCTGATGCATGAATGAAGTAAGAAACTTGATTGTTTTTTCATCGTTATGCGCATAGGAATGAACACCATGAGTACAGCAATCACTCGCCGTCACAGTGCTAAGCGAAGCACTAATGTATACCTGACAGCTTCATTGGTTGATGCGGCGCGTAGTATGGATATGAATCTCTCGGCTACGCTGGATAGGCTTTTGGCGCAGGCTATAGAAGCCAAAAAGAACGAACGAGAGAAAGAGAAAGCAGATATTCAGGCGATGAATCTATTCATGGAGAAAGCGGGAATGCTCTCAGATGATGATTTTTTTGGGAGCCTGTAATGCCGAAGCAATTCGACGTATACCGCAATCCTTCGGCCAAAACCAATAAGCTTTGGCCACTTTATATGATTATTCAAAATGATTATTTTGATGAGTTAACGGCCAGAATCATTGTACCGCTGGTCTCTAAAAAAGAGCTCAGTCTCAACCAAAAAAGAATCACCCCTCAGATTGTCATCAATAATGAAAGTTTTTATATATTTGCTCCCGCAATAACGTTTTTAGATATTAAAAAAATCAATAAATCAGATTTTATCTGCAACATCGCCTTATCAAGAGATGAAATTATTTCAGCACTTGATGCCATTATCACCAACGTTTGAAGGCTGATCGGACTCAAAGCATAAGCCAGATCCCCACGTAGCCACAGGCCGGTGATGTTCTTAACGCGTCAGCTGCCAGCCGCGTTGTTGCCACAGCGCTGGCAACTGTGCCAGATCGTCAAACATGGTTACCAATGGGTGTTCGATCGGCTTATTGTGCGGGTCGGCGCAAAAATAAAACACCGGGATCCCGGCAGCAATGCCTGCCTGAGCGCCCGCTGCGGAATCATCCACCAGGATGCAACGCTCTACGGGAACCTGCATTTGCTGCGCGGCGTGGAACACAATGGCAGGATCGGGCTTCCAGCGCTGAATGTCGTAGCTGCTAAACAGCCGATCATCAAAATAGGACAGCATATTGGTCAGCCCCAGTGAATGCTGCATTTTGCTCACCGGGCCATTGGAAACGGTACACATCGGGACTTTCATCTGCGCCAGCAGTTCGCGTGCGCCCGCGATGGGTTGCAGTTCGGCATCAAACAGGCGTGCGACTTCCTGGCGGTAGACCGGCTCCAGTTCACTGGCCGGTAAATTCACACCTTGCTTGGCATTAACCTTTTCAATAATTTCGTACAGTTTTATTCCTTTGAATTCTTTGAATACTTCTTCTAGCGAAAGCGTAATGCCGTAGTGAGCAAACATATGGACATACGCTTTGCTACACAGCACTTCGCTGTCTACCAGTGTGCCGTCGCAATCAAATAAAACACATTCAACCTGATTCATTGGGGCAAAGATCCTCAGTTAAGCCATGACTGCTGTCACTGTAACCGGTTCACACAGGATTGCGACCCTATAATACGTTATTAGTGACAAATACCAGTAAATACAATTTGTTGAAAAAACCGGCCACAAAGAAGGTGAAAAAAACCGGTGAACGAAATCAAAAAATCTTACACTTTGTTATAGGATAACAACTGATAGCCCATTCTCTCTCTTCGGAATTCTATAATGAGTAAACCAGATATTAGCCTTGATGCTAAACAAGGCCTGCTTGAGCGTGTGTTTCAGCTCAAGCAGCATGGTACGACGGCACGTACAGAAATGATTGCCGGTATGACGACTTTTTTAACCATGGTGTACATCGTGTTCGTTAACCCCCAAATTCTGGGCGTTGCGGGCATGGATACTCGGGCGGTATTTGTGACCACCTGCCTGATCGCTGCTTTCGGCAGTATTTTTATGGGTTTGTTGGCTAATCTGCCTGTTGCGTTGGCTCCTGCCATGGGCCTGAATGCCTTCTTCGCATTTGTGGTGGTGGGCGCTATGGGGATTTCATGGCAGGTCGGCATGGGGGCCATCTTCTGGGGAGCGGTTGGTTTCCTGTTGCTGACGGTGTTCCGTATCCGTTATTGGATGATTGCCAATATCCCCCTCAGCCTGCGAGTGGGGATTACCAGCGGTATCGGTTTGTTTATCGCCATGATGGGGCTGAAAAATGCCGGTATCGTGGTAGCCAACCCGGATACGCTGGTGACGGTCGGTAATCTGACCTCACACAGTGTGCTGCTGGGGGCGTTGGGCTTCTTTATTATTGCGGTGCTGGCTTCGCGCAACATCCATGCCGCGGTGTTGGTTTCCATCATTGTGACCACGCTGATCGGCTGGCTGCTGGGTGACGTGAAGTATGGCGGCGTATTCTCCATGCCGCCGGATATCACTTCTGTGGTGGGGCAGGTGGATTTGATGGGGGCGCTGAATCTTGGCCTGGCAGGGGTGATCTTCTCCTTTATGCTGGTTAACCTGTTTGATTCTTCCGGTACCTTGATTGGTGTGACCGATAAAGCCGGGTTGACGGATGATAAAGGTAAATTCCCGCGCATGAAGCAGGCGCTGTATGTTGACAGTATCAGCTCTGTGGCGGGGTCGTTCATCGGGACTTCTTCTGTAACGGCCTATATCGAAAGCTCCTCCGGCGTTTCTGTTGGTGGCCGTACCGGCCTCACCGCTGTGGTGGTGGGGATTTTATTCCTGCTGGTGATCTTTTTGTCTCCATTGGCGGGGATGGTACCGGCTTATGCCGCCGCTGGTGCCTTGATCTACGTGGGGGTGCTGATGACCTCCAGCCTGGCACGTGTAAAATGGGAAGATATGACCGAGGCGGTTCCTGCCTTTGTTACTGCCGCGATGATGCCTTTCAGTTTCTCAATTACCGAGGGCATTGCGCTGGGCTTTATCTCTTATTGTGTGATGAAGCTCGGCACGGGCCGCTGGCGCGAAATCAGCCCATGCGTGATCGTGGTAGCGCTGTTATTTGTGCTTAAAATCGTGTTTGTTGACGGACATTGATCTTAAAGAGGCCAGTTTACCGACTGGCCTCTTTCGTTTTCAGGCCTCTGGCGAAGCATGAGAGGCTTTACCTATCATCCAGAGTAAGGGTTGGTTAAAACGTTTATGCCAGCCACCAAGCTCCTCATCTGTTTGGGCAAAGTGTTCGGTTTCAACCTGATTCTTTTCGTCGAACAGATCGGCAAAATGCAGCGCCAATGCCTGAGCGTTGAAATTTTGCCGATCATAATACGCGATCATAATCCGTTTGTTTTCTGCCAGTGAATGTTGCACAGGGCTGATTTCCCCGTTTGGGGCAATCAGCAAAGCACCGGCATAAAACTGCGGGTACTTTGCCATCAGATTGGCAGCATGCAGTGCACCTTGCCCGCGAGCGGTCAGAAATACTTGATTAGAGTTGAGTTTCAGCGCTGGTGTTAACGTTTTCAGAGCACGCTGAATAGCGCTTTGGGTACTTTCGTCGCTGTAGTTTGACCAGCGGAAGCTTTTCTCTGCCAACATCTGGGTGCCATTCAGCTCAATGTAGGCTACTCCGGCCGCCGCAAACAGCAACCGAGCTTCGGGGTTGATGGCGGCGGCTTGACCGTAAGCGTGCAGATAGATGACGGTCGGCCAACCTCCTGAAGGGGGATCGCCACTAGGAACGGTGTAATAGGCTTTGCCTTCAAACTGTGAAGCATATTGTTGATGGCGGGCCTTGGTGGTGGCGAGGATGGAGCGATAGGTATTACCTTGCTGAATGCTATTAAATGCGCTGTCTTCCAGCAGATTATAGTAATACCACAACCCTCGTTTAGCGCTTAGTTGCAGGTAGCGCTCCGCAAGCTCGGTCTGGCCTTTTTCTGCTGAGGAAGCGGCCAACTGGTAAGGAGCCCAGATGTTCCGCTCATCTTCGCGCATCAGTGTCAGATATAAAGACATGGCTTCCGTCTTTTTATCTTCCAGGCTATGTACCGACCGGGGCAATTGCGCATTCAGTGAATTGTGCGCGGGAAGTTCTACCGGCTCTTCTCCGGCAGGGTAACGCATTTCTTCGGCAAACGATGAACTGGTGTTGAAAGCCATAAGCATGGCTAAAATAAAAAATTGCATAGATAGTGTAACTTTGTTTTCTATTATGTTTTTGAAGGTGGCTTTTGCTATGAATGCTCACCTTCCTGTTTTTGTGCAAGGGTGCTTTACTTCACGCGGCGAATATAATCGCTAAACGCCGATAACTGGCCTGTCAGAAAATCCAGCGTACCTTGTTCTACCAACTCTCCCGCTTGTTCATCAACCTTGTTTTGGATCACTCCCCCCATAAACTCGGGTTTGTTCATGACCATCGCATCAAGGAAAACCAGGATTTGGCGCAAGTGATACTGGCAACGCGCACCACCAATCGGCCCCATGGAGCTGGTCTGAATAGCCACTGGCTTACCCGCCAGAGGTTGATTGGGCAAACGGGAGAGCCAATCGATAGCATTTTTCAGGCCGCCGGGAACTGAATAGTTATACTCTGGCGTAACGATAATCACGCCATCCGCCTGGCGGATTTGCTCTGCAATGGCTTCAACCGTGATGGGAAACCCATCTTCTTGCTGCAAGTCAGCATCGTAAAGAGGAATATCACGGATAGAGGGAAGTGCTTCAATGGTTACGCCATGCGGTGCCAGTTTGGGTAAACTGCGGGCAACCATGGCGTTGTAAGAATTTTTACGCAGGCTGCCCAGCAAAGTGACGATTTTTAGTGTTTGCTCTGACATATGTGATTATCTCTTTTAATGAACCTGTTCAGATCTATACCTACCAGAGTGTAAACCACAGCCAACAATGCTGCTGTCTGGAAAACGGAGGTGTATAGAATATCCGGCAAATAGTAGGATAAATATTCAACAGATAACAGAGTGGTTTTGCATATTTATCTGTTTTTACAATTTTATGTAGGAATTAATTTGTTAAAAAAAGTTTTATTTCGTACATTTCGCCATAGAAAAAAATTAAATCGGATGTTTCACCGTATCGTTGCCAGGCTGGTCAATTTCAGAAAGTGTGCTGAAGCTGAGGGGGTACGTGATGATATTTCAGCACATTTTTGTAGCCCTCGTTCACTGTCATAGTGCCAGCAAATCAAGCGCTCCAATTCAGGTTCGCGTGCGCAGGCCCAACTCAAGTATTCCTCACTATCGCTCATAACATGCACATTCGGTGTGGTATGAGAGCGTAAATGCCCGGAAAAAGGGTGCATATGCAGCGTTCCTTGCCCATCATTACCCAAACCGGAAAGTTTCAGTACACATTGGCGAATACTCCAAAGCTGCGTTTCTGCCTCCAGCCGGTCTGGTTGTGCAGCGACCCAGGTATTCTCAGTAAGAGATTGATACTGATGTTGCAGATTACGGCTACGTGCGCGCATCACTTCAATATCCAGCCCAACTTTACCTTCAAGGCTCAGTAAGACCCCTACCGTATTGCCTGCATAAGCCAGGCTGAAATCGGGTAAATGGTGGTCGGTAAAACAAGGCCGCCCTGTGGGCGAAGTGATGATGGAGGGCAGAATCCGCATGCCATACAAATAAAACATCATTTCGGCCAGCAGGATCCGGCCCTGTAGAAAACGCTTGCGGCGTTTAATGGAAAAACGCTGCGTTTTCTCTACCAGATCTTGGGATAACCGATGGGGGTTCACACTCTCCGAGGTTGTGTCCCATCGAATGAAGTGACAAGGCATGATGCGCTCCATGGTTCAGGTTTATAAAAAAACTGAACCGCTAGATTAGGCATAATGCGAGTAATTTTCATTAATAAAATATGGATTAATCCTGATACATTCAAAATTTGAATATATTTAACCAAACATTTTCGGTTAAGTCGTATACGCATTCGCTTGCGATCATATCTTGCGTCAGCCATGTTGAATAAATTTAATGGATAAATTGCAGGTTAATTAGCGATGGGATCGGTACCGACGGTGAAATGGGGAAAACGGTTATCACTATTCTGTCTGCGGTGGCGCAGGCTGAATGCAGGAGAGTTTTGGCATAGACGCAAGAAAGCTGGCGGGAAACGAAGCTGAAAGGCGTTCGGTTTGACCGAAAACTAACCGTTAACAGAGCACAGGAGTAACAGATATTTCTCGTCAGCTAAATATTGCCTGCTTTGCGGTTTATAAAATACTGGAGGGTGAAAAAGCGACATAAATGTCATAACAACGCCATCAGCCAGGCTGCCCAGAGCGCTCCAGTGAGCCACATAGTGCGTCTATACTGCTTCAGCGCGCCCGATTGACGCTCAACAAACGTAAGCTTTTGTAGCCTTTCCCGGCGCCAGATAACAAAGAGCACTTCTCCAGCAAGCTCGTTATTCTCGTCGCTCATAAACTTAAAATAGTGCGCATCTAGCCAGAGTCGCCAGCAACCAAACCAGACGATACCGCACAGCAAAGTGATAAAAACGCGGGGCAAAACCGGCGGAGCAACAAAGATCACCCACACCATCGGCGGAACGGAAAAAAGCAAAAAGAAACGCCAGCTTTTCAGGGTTTGTTGCACCAAGAGTGACTGTAGAGCCATCCTGCTGGTTATCGTGTCATTTTTGTCTGCCATTTTTCCAGCAACTCCATATGTTCAGGGGTGAAAACGACCTGCGGGCGAGCCTTACGTACTTGCGCAACGGCTTGCGTCGGAGCCAACTCTGGATAACGCTGCAACAGCCAGGCGGCAACAACCAGCGCACTGCGTGAGAGCCCCAACGCACAGTGAACCAGCACGCTGCCTTGCGTTGTGCGCAGTTGCTCCAGTTCGTAAACTGCCGCGCTCAGCGTGGCTTCATCTGGATTAACCAGATCCAGCATCGGCACGCAGTGATAGGCAACGTCGCATAACGCGTGGGAACGGGGAAACTCACTGGTCAGATCCAGTACGGCATGTTGCTCCGGTGGCGTGCGCGGATAGATCCCCAAAAAAACACCGTCAATAAGTGGGCTAATCGCCGGTAGATGGCGGGTATAGAGGCGCATTGAGAACCTCATTCCTGCCCGCCAGGGTAACAGTATCCACCATGCCGCAGGTGTTAGCCGCCCCTGGTGGTCTTTTTGTAGCGCACCAACACCAAGCCTACCGTAGGCCAATGCCACAATCAGCAGTGCCAGCGTGGGCCACCACAGCCAGGAGCTCAGCAAGGTGCCTGAAAGGCTGGCTAACGCGCCGCAAAGATAGCGCCCGGCAAGCGTTTTGCGCTTACCTTGGGCAATTTGCCAAGACCATTGCCCTTGCTCCGGGATCAGCCAGTCAATAGCCATACCGACCGCCAGCCCCGTGACGATATCAATAAAGTGATGCTGCCAGGTGGTCAGAACAGAGACGGCAATCAGCGAAAACCAGCCGGTATTCAGTTTCTGCCATTTGCCCGCCAGATGGCGGTTGAAATGCCGCCACAGCAGCCAGCATAAAATAATATGCAACGACGGCGACTGGTTGTACGGCAAATCGAACTGTTCAAGCTGCCCGAATAACCAGCCTGCCAGACCGCCGATCTCTGGTCTGGTAAAAGTAAATTGCAAAGGAAACAAGATGAAGCCAACGCAGGCGAACAGCGAGGCCAGCACCAGTTGGCACACCAGTCGTCGCTGTTCGCGTAGCGATGTACAGATAAACAGCGACACGCCGTACAACAAATCCAGGCTCCAGTACGGGATGATGGTCAGCGGCACAAAAGGAATGTGTCGCTCCCAGGCAAACACCAGACTACCGATATTTTCTCGCCCGGCGGTAAACTGGTTAACCTGCCCGTAAGTCAGAAAGAAAAACGGTGCCAACAGTATCAACCAGCCAATGCCTTGCCAGTAAATAGCACGCCGGGCCGTCATGATGTACGTCGTACCGCCATGGAAACGGTGAAAATACCCCATTGGTCAATTAATTGGGCGCACTTATCGAAACCCGCTTCCCGTACCAACGCATCCATTTCACCCTGAGTACGCACACGCATCACCCAGGCTTTGCCGTCTTTATGGCTGGTGAGTGACCAGGCGATGGTTTTTAACTGCGGATGCCAGGGCTGCCCGGTGTAGATCAGAATGCCGCCAGGCTCAATTGCCTCCGCCAGCCCGGCAAGCGAGTTACGTACCAGCGTGTTTTCTGGGAACAGTTCATACAGGCCTGAAACGATCCCCAGCGTTGGACGAGGCTCCAACCCTGCCAGTTCTTCACGGTTGAAAGCGTCACCGCGTTCAAAGCGCGCACGCTCTGCCATACCGCGAGAAGCTATCATCTCTTGCCCTTTCGCTACGTTTAATTCGCTGTAGTCACGCAGCAAAATCTCGCTCACCGCCGCTTCGCCTTCCAGCGCATCAAGCACGTAGCGCCCGTGTCCGGCGGCAATATCGACCACCCGCACCGTTTTACCCTGGGCAACCAACTGTGCGGTAGCCTGTTGAATCAGCGTTTGCAGGTGAACTTTGCGTTGGCGAATTCCCTGCCAGCCCACGCTGTTAAGGTAGTTTTTGTCAATCAAACGCCCCAGCGCGCTGCTGCCCTGTGGCTGATTGCGATAGACATAGTCCAGCGTACTGCCGGAATCAAAACCGGTTTCAAATCCCAGACGTACCCCCGTTGACTGTGTTCCCAACATTTTCATGCCATAGCGCAAACCGCGATACGCAATATCATCCAGTGAGTAAGGTTCCGGCCCGCCGCTTAACATCCGCCATGTATCGGCACCAGGGCTCCAGCGATCTTCATTGCTGTAATCAAAACGCTGCGGCGGCGTGGCGTAGAGTGTGTCGATGAAGCTGCGCATCTTGTCGAACGCGAGGTGTCGCTCTTTTTCGCCCAGCGTGTCGTGATAAAAGCCCGGCAATACATGCAGTTCTTTAAGCGGGCTGCGCAGGCGTTGGTAAAAATCTATCTGCGGCTGACGGTGCACCACGTAATCTTCCCCGGAGATCAGTAACTGAGTGGGTAACGTAATCGCGCTGGCATCGCTGACGAGCCGTTCCGCCGTTTTGTAGAGATCGAGCAGAATATTCACTGCTATCGGCCGGGTAATCAGCGGGTCATTATTGAAACTCGCCACCCGTTCCGGGTCGTGCGTCAGATATTTACCCTTAACATAGGAATTGACAAAAAACAGGCCACGCAGACGGTGCAGCAGCGCCAGGCCCGGACGGGCGAAGGGAACGTACAGTTTGACCTTAAACGCCGGAGATGCCAGCACCAGCCCGCGAATGGCGGGTGCATAGTCATGCGCCCAGGCCGCAGCCAGTACCGCACCGACGCTTTGCGCCACCACCACCACATCGTCCATTGACGCCTGGCTATCTTTTGCAACAAAACGGACGAACTCTTCAACATCCTGCACCGAACGGGCCAGCGACGGGCTGTAGCCGCGCTGACCGGGGGAGTGCCCGTGACCACGTGCATCCCAGGCATAAAACGCGGTATCCGGCATGGCCAGTTCATCAACAATATGTTGCAGACGCCCGGAATGTTCATGCCCACGATGAAACAGCACAATCACTTTCGGCGTTACGCCTGCCGATATCGCAGGCCAGTGGCGATAAAACAACTCGGTATTATCACTGGTCAAAAATTGCCGCTCGTTCGGTGTCCGTGTATTAATCATGAACATGATTTCCTGTTGTCTGTTGCTGAAGCATCAACAGTTGCTGCTTCAGGTCGTCCATAAACGCTGTTTTCTCGGCATTGAAGCTCAGCGTGTCACCAATATTGACATCAATAAATAATGGCAGGGGAATACGATTACCTTTCGCCATTACCTGCTCTGTACCTCGTAACCAAATGGGAATAATCGGTACTTCCGGCATGCTTTGGCTCAGATGCCACAATCCAGATTTCAACGGCGAAAGTTTTCCTGGCTCGCCGCGCGTACCTTCTGGGAAAAGAATCAACGTTTTGCCATCACGCAATGCCTGTTCACACAGCGCCAGCGGATTAGCCTCTCCACCCTGACGCGAAATGGGAATAATTTTGAGAATATTGAGCGCGAACCACGCCATCTTCTTATTACGCAGAAAATAATCTGCGGCAGCGACCGGATGCACTTCCCACTGGCGGCGTAAGGGAAAAAGCGAAAGCAGTGCAAAAACATCCATGTGGCTATTGTGATTCGCCACTATGATCGCCGGACCGTTTTTCGGCAATCGTTCGCGATGCTTGACGCGCAGACCGAGCCACAGCCAGATCACCGGCCAGATGATGCATAACGAGAACAGCGTGCGAAGAATACGTGTCGTCATAGGTTAGTAACAGAAATAGTGAATAAAATGGAAGAAGACCGGTGCTGTGAAGATGAGCGAGTCCAGCCTGTCAAGGATGCCGCCATGACCCGGCAGCAGCGTACCGCTGTCCTTAACACCGATATCACGTTTAATGGCCGACATTACCACGTCGCCGCAAAATCCGGTGATACCGATAATGAGTCCTGCCAACAGCGCCATCGGCCAGTTTAGCGGTGTCAGCAGCGGCCCCAGCCATGTCGCCACGAGGGTGGTGGTTGCAACACCACCCAGTAATCCCGCCAGCGTCTTGTTGGGGCTGACCTTCGGCGTTACTTTGATTCGCCCAAGCGATTTACCCCACAGGTATTGCGCGATGTCATTGAGCTCCGTCAGGCCAACCAGAAACAGAACCAATAGTGCACCGGTTTGTTGACCATCCGCAGGCAGCACCAGTAAAAAGGCGACATGGCTGAAGGCAAACACGGTTGTCATCAGGCTCCAGTGAAGCTGAGATGCAGTACGCAAAAATCCCTGGGTGTCCCCTGCAATCACCATCCGCGCCGGTAAAAACAAGAACACATAAACCGGGATAAACACGACAAACATACCGTACCAGCCGATGCCAATCAGCCAGTAGTTGATAGGAATGGCAATGAACATCCATAACAATGGCATACGATCGGATTGGCGTGATGGAACCAGCGTCAGAAACTCTTTCAGCGCCATAAAACTGACGAGCGCGAAGAAAGTGAGCGCCAACCAATGTGGGCTTAACATCGCCAGGGAAAACAACGCGATGATTACCCACCAGGTGCGAATGCGCAGCGTCAGCTCCCGCCAGTCCTTGGTGGGACGTAACAACACCAGTAATCCGTTCACCACTGTTGCTGCCAGCAGCAGCGCAAAAATGATTGCCAGAGATTTTTCCAACAGCATTATTTCACCACCTCGTCACGTAAAGCGCTGCGGCAGCGGTTAATCACCGTCCATAGAAGCAGCACGGTCGCGATCCCCCACACAGCGTTATTCCACTGTACAAGCTGCGGCCAT
Source organism: Chania multitudinisentens RB-25 (assembly GCF_000520015.2). GTDB lineage: Bacteria > Pseudomonadota > Gammaproteobacteria > Enterobacterales > Enterobacteriaceae > Chania > Chania multitudinisentens. The sequence goes on along the minus strand of NZ_CP007044.2, from coordinate 915,357 downwards.
ACCGATAATGCCAGCCCCCAGGTGCCAAAAGCCAGCGCCCTGTCGCTTTTCCCCAGTGGCCCTGCATAGCTGCGCACGCCATTGATGGTTTGCGCCAGCACACCACAAAACTCTGTCATTGCCGCACAGAGCAACATAACCAACACCAGCGGCGCATGGCTACCGGGAAGCAGCATAAAAGGCAGATAGAGCGCGATATCGGAGAGCACATCTCCCGTTTCATTGAGAATGGCACCGAGACGAGATTTTTGATTACACTCACGGGCCAGCATGCCATCCAGCGCATTAAGCGCCATCCGCACAAATAACACGATGGGCAGAAGAACAAACAGGCTGGGGCGAGGGAAAATAACCAGGACAGCGCCGGTGAGAAAAGAAAGCGCCATGGCGGCGAGAGTAACGTGGTTAGCTGTGACACGGTGTTTGTACAGCCAGAACATCAATGGGCGCAAAAGAGCCTGAAAAGCGGGCTTTATCTGATAAAGCGTCATTATCTTGTTCCCTGATAATTCGTAGATTTTCCCATGATGTATCAATTAACCATATCATGAGCAATGTTTTTTCTCGACTAGAAGGAAAGTCAGAAATGACGCTTGTGATAGGGGGTTCGTCACTTACCGATACAAAAACTGGAGAAAATGCGCCCCAGCAAATCATCGGAAGTGAATTCGCCGGTAATTTCACTTAACGCTTGCTGTGCCAACCGTAATTCTTCGGCCAGCAACTCCCCCGCGTAAGCGCTCACTAACTGTTCTTTGCCTTGTACCAGATGCTGGGCTGCCTGTTCCAAAGCCTGTAGATGGCGGCGACGGGCCAGAAAACCACCTTCCAGGTTGCTGGTGAAGCCCATACTTTGTTTCAGGTGGTCACGCAACAGGTCGATCCCTTCACCGGTACGTGCCGACAGGCGAATAAGTGAGTGACCATTTACTTCGGTTAGGCCCAGAGTTTCACCCGTCACGTCGGCTTTGTTACGCACCACGGTAATGGGCAAATTACCCGGCAGGCGCGCCATAAATTCCGGCCAGATTTCATTAGGCTCGGTTGCAACGGTCGTCGTTCCATCAACCATAAATAGTACACGGTCAGCCCGTTCTATCTCATTCCATGCACGTTCGATGCCGATCCGCTCTACTTCGTCGCTGGCTTCACGCAGGCCTGCGGTATCAATGATGTGCAATGGCATACCGTCAATGTGAATGTGTTCCCGCAGTACGTCGCGAGTGGTGCCAGCGATATCGGTGACGATCGCCGCTTCACGACCAGCTAATGCATTGAGTAAACTGGATTTTCCGGCATTGGGTCGCCCGGCAATCACCACTTTCATCCCTTCGCGCAGTAGGCTGCCCTGGCGCGCTTCGGCGCGCACATGCTCCAGGTCGGCCATCACACCGTTGAGCTGCGCTTCGATTTTGCCGTCGGAAAGGAAGTCGATTTCCTCATCGGGGAAATCAATCGCTGCTTCTACGTAGATGCGCAAGTGAGTAAGCGCTTCCACAAGCTGGTGGACCTTATTCGAAAATGCGCCCTGTAGCGAATTGATGGCCGAACGAGCGGCCTGTTCGGAGCTGGCATCAATCAGATCGGCAATCGCTTCAGCCTGTGCGAGATCCAGCTTATCGTTCAGAAATGCACGTTCAGAGAATTCACCGGGCCGGGCGATACGCACGCCTGGCAGTGCCAGCACGCGTTTGAGCAGCAGATCGAGGATCACCGGCCCACCATGACCTTGCAGTTCCAACACATCTTCACCGGTGAAGGAGTGTGGGCCTGGAAACCACAACGCAATACCCTGATCGAGAATTGTGCCTGCGGCATCATGGAACGGCAGGTAATCGGCGTAGCGCGGCTTCGGCAATTTGCCGAGCAACGCCTGAGCGACATCTTTCGCGCTGCGGCCAGAAATACGCAGAATGCCAACGCCGCCGCGGCCTGGCGGGGTGGCAAGAGCGGCGATAGTCTCGGTGGTGCTCATAGCAGGTTATCTCTCTGACTCTATGCAAAAAGGCGGTCAAATGACCGCCTTTGAGTTTCGCAGAAGGGGCGTAAACTGCCAACCCCTTGGCTACGCTTAGGACTTCTTCTTGTCGCGGCTGTGCAAGCCACGTTTCTCCAGCCCGCGATAAATAATCTGCTGCTGGAGGATAGTCACCAGGTTACTGACGATATAGTACAGTACCAGACCAGAAGGGAACCACAGGAAGAATACGGTGAAAATCACCGGCATGAAGGTCATGATCTTCTGCTGCATCGGGTCAGTCACGGTGGTCGGTGACATCTTCTGGATGAAGTACATCGTGACACCCATCAGGAGTGGCAGGATGTAGTATGGGTCCTGAGCTGACAGGTCATTGATCCACCAGATAAACGGCGCATGGCGCAGTTCCACCGAGCTCATCAGCATGTAATACAACGCCAGGAAGATCGGCATCTGGATGATCAGCGGCAAACAGCCACCCAATGGGTTCACTTTCTCTGCTTTGTACAGCGCCATCATTTCCTGGCTCATGCGCTGCTTGTCATCACCGATGCGCTCACGCATGGCTTGCAGTTTTGGCTGCAACAAGCGCATTTTGGCCATCGAGGTGTACTGCGCTTTGGTCAGCGGGTACATGATGCCACGCACGATGAAGGTGATGATGATGATCGAGAAGCCCCAGTTACCGATAAAGCCGTGAATGAATTTCAACAACTTGAATAGCGGTTGGGAAATGAACCACAGCCAGCCGTAATCCACCGTCAGATCCAGATGCGGTGCCAGTTGGGCCATTTTATCCTGCAACTCAGGGCCAACCCACAGGGTGGCGCTCAACTGTTGCTGTGCGCCTGGCTGCACCACTACCGGAGTTGATTTAAAGCCGATAGTAGACAGGTTATTGCCAGGTTTAGCGGTATAGAAGGTGTTTTTACCCTGAGTCTGCGGTATCCACGCGGTAGCGAAATACTGTTGCAGCATGGCAACCCAGCCGCCCTGCGTGGTGACATCCAGATTCTCGTCCTTGTCGAACGCATACTTCTGGTATTTGTCGTCGCTGGAAGAGTAAGCCGCCCCACGGAAAGTGTGCAGCGCAAAGTTATTGCTGCCCGTATCACGGTGCTTTGGCAGCTCAATGCTTTGCTTGAGCTGACCAAACAGCGTCAGTTCCAGCGGCGTTTCACTTTTGTTGACGATGGTGTAGTCAACGCCCACAGCGTAGTGATTACGCTTGAGCACAAACGTTTTGGTGAAGACTGAGCCGTCTTTACCGGTGAAGGTCAACGGAATACGCAGTTCATCCTGGCCATCTGCCAGTGTGAAGGTGTCTTGCGTGGCCTCAAACAGTGGACGTTCGCCGTTTGCCGGGTTATCCGGGCCATTTCTGCCGGTCAGGCCACTTTGTGCCTGATAGACAAATGCTGGTGTGGTTTCCAGCAACTGGAAGGGTGTCGATGAACCCAAAGAATCCGGGTAAGCCAACAATTTAGCCTGTTCGATGTCACCACCACGGGTGTTGATGGTCAGCGACAGTACGTCAGTATTAACAGTAATCAGTTTACCCTGACCACTGGCTGGCAAAGCCTGGCTGGCAGCATCACCGGTAGCAGTGTTCGTAGTCTGTTGCGTGGTCTGAATGGCTGGCTGCGGAGCGTTATCCGTTTGCCAGGCCTGCCAGATCATGAAAGACACGAACAGCAGAGCGATGAGGAAAAGATTGCGTTGCGAATCCATCGTTAATGTTCTCTGTTATCGTCGGTTTTCGGCGGCACGGGATCATCGCCACCTGGGTTCAAAGGGTGGCATTTTAATACGCGTTTCAATGTTAACCAACTGCCTTTTAACATACCAAACCTGCTTAATGCCTCAATTGCGTAATGAGAGCATGTCGGTTGGAAGCGACAACGGGGCCCAAGCAGCGGACTGATCACCAGCTGGTACGCTCGTACCAGCCCGATCAGGATGCGGGAGCCTGGCGACAGTGGCGGCGCCATAATTTTTCCAACGCTTCCGTCAGCGTGCGGTTATCCAAATCCGCTACCCCTTTTTTGGCTACCACCACAAAATCCATCGCGGGTAACTCGTGCTGGCGTAAACGGAAGCTTTCGCGGGTCAGGCGTTTAATCCGATTGCGTTCATGCGCGCGTTTGACGTGTTTTTTGGCGACGGTAAGACCGATGCGGGGATGCCCCAGCTGGTTCAGGCGGCCGAGTATGGTGATTTGCGGCGTGCCAGCCCGTTGTGGCTGCTGGAAGACGAAAGTGAAATGAGTGGGAGTTAACAAACGTAACTCCCTGGGAAAAGCGAGCTTAACCACTCAGCGGGTTAGCTTTTATTACTTAGAAACGGTCAAACGAGTACGGCCTTTCGCCCGACGGCGGGCCAGAACTTGACGACCATTTTTGGTGGCCATACGAGCACGGAAACCGTGGCTACGGTTGCGCTTCAATACGGACGGTTGGAAAGTGCGTTTCATAGCGATTTCTACCTAAACTTAAATGAATTACTGAGAAGTCAAATGCGTTTGGCTACCCGGCGTGAAGATGACCGACGCCTCAATCGCATATTTAAAGAGGCGGGATTGTAATAATTGTACAGTCCTGAGTCAATTCGCATCACGCAGTAACCCTCCATCTTTCTAGCCGCAGTTTTCCTGCTTCTTGAAATATATATGGGTGTAGCCTACCTGGTTGCTTGCCAAACACGGAATAAAATCCCGACGTTGGCCCGTGGTCACCGCAGAATCCTGTTGGGTAAACGACTCACCGTTGAGGAACCAGGTATCACACGTAGGGCGAAGATTATACGGACTCGGGGGGAAATCACAAGGATCTCCGCACGATCCTGAGCGTTTTATACAAGGATCTTCGTGGATAACAAGGTATAACTCGTTTGTGCCATAAAAGCGCGGTGCCACAGGCTCAGATTTCATCAGTGATGAGAGAGAAAGGTTTAAAATACAATCACTCGCTGATGGCTGTGGATAAAATGGATCTTAATCTGTGATGAAGGGGAGGATCTCTTGCGCGGATTGCGCTATGATCCGTCATTCCGATCACGATCCCAAATGAGGGATCGTCAGGGACATAAACCGTCAAAGGCGGTTCGCATGCCCCACAGGTTTTCAGCTGATGCTGGGCGTGTGTCAAAAATCATGAGTTATAAAAAAGTAGCCTGATTCTTTTCTTTTTATTGATCTTGTTCGAGTGGAGTCCGCCGTGTCACTTTCGCTTTGGCAGCAGTGTCTTGCCCGATTGCAGGATGAGTTACCTGCCACAGAATTTAGTATGTGGATACGCCCATTGCAGGCGGAACTGAGTGACAATACCCTGGCGCTGTATGCGCCCAATCGTTTTGTTCTGGATTGGGTTCGTGATAAATACTTAAACAATATCAATGGATTGCTGAACGATTTCTGCGGTACCGATGCGCCGTTGCTGCGTTTTGAAGTGGGCAGTAAACCGCTGGCACAAACCGTCAGCCAGGCCGTAACGGCCAGCGCCAGCAGTGCACCGGTGGCTCCTGTGGCGCGTATGGTTGTACCGTCGCGCCCAAGCTGGGATAACGCGGCACCGCCACCCGAACTTTCATATCGTTCCAACGTTAACCCCAAACACACTTTCGATAACTTCGTTGAGGGTAAATCCAACCAACTGGCACGTGCTGCGGCTCGGCAGGTGGCGGATAATCCTGGGGGCGCGTATAACCCACTCTTTCTTTATGGCGGCACAGGCCTGGGTAAAACTCACCTGTTGCATGCGGTGGGGAACGGCATTATGGCGCGCAAAGCCAATGCAAAAGTGGTTTACATGCACTCGGAACGCTTTGTACAAGATATGGTCAAAGCACTGCAAAATAACGCAATTGAAGAATTTAAACGCTACTACCGTTCGGTTGATGCGTTGCTGATCGATGATATTCAGTTTTTTGCCAACAAAGAGCGCTCGCAGGAAGAGTTTTTCCATACCTTCAATGCCCTGCTTGAAGGCAATCAACAGATCATCCTGACTTCGGATCGTTATCCAAAAGAGATCAACGGCGTGGAGGATCGTCTTAAATCCCGCTTCGGTTGGGGCCTGACGGTGGCGATCGAACCTCCAGAGCTGGAAACCCGCGTCGCGATCCTGATGAAAAAGGCGGATGAGAACGATATCCGCCTGCCGGGCGAAGTCGCATTTTTTATTGCCAAACGCCTGCGTTCCAACGTGCGTGAACTCGAAGGCGCGTTGAACCGGGTGATCGCTAATGCAAACTTTACCGGCCGTGCCATTACCATTGATTTCGTGCGCGAAGCGCTGCGCGATCTGCTGGCATTGCAGGAAAAGCTGGTCACCATCGATAATATCCAAAAGACGGTGGCCGAGTACTATAAAATCAAAGTCGCGGATCTGCTGTCTAAACGGCGTTCGCGTTCGGTTGCCCGCCCGCGCCAGATGGCGATGGCGCTGGCAAAAGAGCTCACCAACCACAGCCTGCCAGAAATCGGCGATGCGTTTGGTGGCCGCGACCATACCACGGTGTTGCACGCCTGCCGGAAGATTGAGCAGTTGCGTGAGGAAAGTCACGACATCAAAGAAGATTTCTCCAATTTAATCAGAACATTATCTTCATAGCGCATATGAAATTTATCGTTGAACGTGAGCATCTGCTAAAACCGCTGCAACAGGTGAGCAGCCCGCTGGGGGGCCGCCCAACGTTGCCGATTCTGGGCAATTTGCTGTTGCAGGTGACGGAAGGTTCCTTGCTGCTGACAGGAACCGATCTGGAGATGGAGATGGTGGCACGCGTTGCCCTGTCTCAACCCCATGAAGCGGGGGCAACCACCGTTCCCGCACGTAAATTTTTTGATATCTGCCGTGGCTTACCGGAAGGCGCCGAGATTGCAGTAACGCTTGAAAGCGAACGTATGCTGGTGCGTTCTGGCCGCAGCCGTTTCTCGCTGTCTACGCTGCCTGCGGCAGATTTCCCGAACCTGGATGATTGGCAGAGCGAGGTGGAGTTCACTCTGCCACAAACAACGCTGAAACGCCTGATCGAAGCGACGCAATTCTCAATGGCGCACCAGGATGTGCGTTATTACCTGAACGGTATGCTGTTTGAAACCGAAGGGGAAGAATTGCGCACCGTGGCCACCGACGGCCACCGCCTGGCGGTGTGTTCGATGCCAATTGGCCAATCATTGCCCTCTCATTCGGTGATTGTGCCGCGCAAAGGGGTGATGGAGCTGGTGCGCCTGCTGGATGGCGGTGATACGCCGCTGCAAGTGCAGATTGGCAGCAACAACATCCGTGCCCACGTGGGTGATTTTATTTTTACCTCCAAGCTGGTTGATGGCCGCTTCCCTGACTATCGCCGCGTATTGCCGAAGAACCCGGACAAAACGCTGGAAGCCGGTTGCGATCTGCTTAAACAGGCGTTTGCCCGTGCGGCCATTTTGTCGAACGAGAAGTTCCGTGGTGTACGTTTGTATGTGAGTCAGAACCAGCTCAAGATCACGGCAAACAACCCGGAGCAGGAGGAGGCGGAAGAGATCCTGGATGTTAGCTATGACGGCACCGAGATGGAAATTGGTTTCAACGTCAGCTATGTGCTGGATGTGCTGAATGCGCTTAAGTGTGAAGATGTGCGTCTGTTGCTGACCGATTCGGTGTCCAGCGTGCAGATCGAAGACGGTGCCAGTCAGGCAGCGGCCTACGTCGTTATGCCAATGCGGTTGTGATCTACGCCCAGGCTATTTTGCTTGCCATTTTACGCTTGGGCAGTGCTCGCCATCCTCACGTACTTTGTGTACGCTCCGGTGGCTGTGCAGCTTGTTGCCACATGTAAACGGCCTGCGTCGATAACGTTCTTATATTGAGCGTAGTTTTCCTGGTAATGGGATTGGCATGGCACTGACGCGCTTACTGATTAAAGATTTCCGTAATATTGAAGCCGCCGATCTGGCGCCCGCGTCGGGATTTAACTTTCTGGTGGGGCCCAACGGTAGCGGTAAAACCAGCGTGTTGGAGGCGGTGTATACGCTGGGGCACGGGCGTGCATTTCGTAGTTTGCAGATTGGGCGGGTTATTCGCCACGATCAGCCAGAGTTCGTATTGCATGGCCGGATCGAAGGTGCAGAGCGTGAATTGTTGGTGGGATTAAGCAAGAGCCGTCAGGGTGACAGCAAAGTACGTATTGATGGCAGCGACGGCCACAAAGTGGCCGAACTAGCTCAGCTATTGCCCATGCAGCTAATCACCCCCGAAGGTTTTACTCTGCTAAACGGCGGGCCAAAATACCGGCGTGCTTTTCTGGATTGGGGTTGTTTTCATAACGAACCTGGTTTTTTCACCGCCTGGAGCAACCTGAAAAGGTTACTGAAGCAACGCAATGCCGCGCTGCGCCAGGTGAGCCGTTATGCACAGATTCGTGCCTGGGATCAGGAACTGATCCCGTTGGCTGAACGCATCAGCGAGTGGCGGGCATCCTACAGTGATGCAATCGCCGCGGATATCACCGCGACCTGCGCGCAGTTTTTGCCCGAATTTGCCTTGAGTTTCTCTTTTCAGCGCGGCTGGGACAAAGAGAGTGACTACGGAGAGTTACTGGAGCGCCAGTTTGAGCGCGACAGAGCGTTAACCTATACTGCGGTGGGGCCGCATAAGGCGGATTTCCGTATTCGTGCCGAAGGCACGCCGGTAGAGGATTTGTTATCGCGCGGTCAGCTTAAGTTGCTGATGTGCGCATTGCGCTTAGCGCAGGGTGAGTTTCTCACCCGGCAGAGCGGGCGGCGTTGCCTGTATCTGATTGATGATTTTGCCTCCGAGCTGGACACCGGCCGTCGCCGGTTGCTGGCCGATCGCCTCAAAGCCACCCAGGCTCAGGTTTTTGTCAGCGCAGTCAGCGCTGAACAAGTCACCGACATGGTGGGTGAAAAGGGCAGGATGTTCCGTGTGGAACAGGGTAAAATAGAGGTTCAACCACAGGACTAAAATGAGCGAGAAACGTTGATGTCGAATTCTTATGACTCCTCAAGTATCAAGGTATTAAAAGGGCTGGACGCGGTGCGTAAGCGCCCCGGCATGTATATCGGCGATACCGATGACGGCACTGGTCTGCACCACATGGTATTCGAGGTTGTGGACAACGCTATCGACGAAGCACTCGCTGGCCACTGTAGTGTTATTCAGGTGACGATCCACGCTGACAACTCGGTTTCGGTGCAGGACGATGGCCGTGGTATCCCGACCGGTATTCACGAAGAAGAAGGAGTTTCTGCGGCGCAGGTTATTATGACCGTGTTACATGCCGGCGGTAAATTTGACGACAACTCCTATAAAGTTTCTGGTGGCCTGCACGGCGTGGGTGTTTCGGTGGTGAATGCGTTGTCAGAGAAGCTGGAGCTGGTGATCCGCCGTGATGGCAAAGTGCATGAGCAAACCTACAGCCACGGTGAGCCGCAAGGCCCATTGAAAGTGGTGGGTGAATCCGAGAAAACGGGCACCTCCGTGCGTTTCTGGCCGAGCTACCAAACCTTTACCAACAATATCGAGTTTGAGTACGACATTCTGGCTAAGCGCCTGCGCGAACTGTCGTTCCTGAACTCCGGTGTTTCCATTCGCCTGAAAGACAAACGTAACGATAAAGAAGACCACTTCCATTACGAAGGGGGTATCAAGGCGTTTGTTGAATATCTGAACAAGAATAAAACGCCGATCCACCCAACGGTGTTTTACTTCTCTACCGTGAAAGACGACATCGGTGTGGAAGTGGCGTTGCAGTGGAACGATGGTTTCCAAGAAAATATCTACTGCTTTACCAACAATATCCCGCAGCGTGACGGGGGAACTCACCTGGCCGGTTTCCGTGCCGCGATGACCCGTACCCTGAACACTTACATGGATAAAGAAGGCTACAGCAAGAAGTCCAAGGTCAGCGCCACCGGCGACGATGCGCGTGAAGGCCTGATTGCCGTGGTTTCGGTGAAAGTGCCAGATCCCAAGTTCTCTTCGCAGACCAAAGATAAGCTGGTGTCTTCCGAAGTGAAAACGGCAGTTGAATCGCTGATGAACGAGAAACTGGTGGATTACCTGATGGAAAATCCATCAGATGCGAAAATCGTCGTCGGCAAAATCATTGATGCGGCCCGTGCCCGTGAAGCGGCGCGTAAAGCACGTGAAATGACCCGCCGTAAAGGCGCGCTGGATCTGGCCGGCCTGCCGGGTAAACTGGCGGATTGCCAGGAGCGCGATCCGGCGCTGTCTGAATTGTACCTGGTGGAAGGGGATTCTGCGGGCGGCTCCGCCAAACAGGGCCGTAACCGCAAAAGCCAGGCAATTTTGCCGTTGAAGGGGAAAATCCTCAACGTTGAGAAGGCGCGCTTTGACAAGATGCTGTCTTCACAAGAGGTTGCCACTCTGATAACCGCGCTGGGCTGCGGCATTGGCCGCGATGAATATAGCCCGGATAAACTGCGTTATCACAGCATCATCATCATGACCGATGCCGATGTTGATGGTTCACACATCCGTACACTGTTGTTGACCTTCTTCTATCGTCAGATGCCGGAAATCATTGAGCGTGGCCATGTGTTTATTGCTCAGCCGCCGTTGTATAAGGTGAAAAAAGGCAAGCAGGAACAGTACATCAAAGATGATGAAGCGATGGATCAATACCAGATTGCCATTGCTCTTGATGGTGCGACGCTGCATACCAACTCCAGCGCCCCGGCATTGGCGGGGGAGCCATTGGAAAAACTGGTGGCTGAACACTATGGCGTACAGAAACTGATTGGCCGCATGGAACGCCGCTATCCGCGTGCATTGCTGAATAATCTGATCTATCAGCCTACCCTGAGCGAAGGCGATCTGAGCGATCAGGCCAAAGTGAAAGCGTGGATTGAATCACTGGTGAAATTGCTGAACGATAACGAGCAGTACGGCAGCAGCTACGATTACGTGATTAATGAAAACCGTGAGCGCCAAATGTTTGAGCCGGTATTGCGTGTTCGTACTCACGGCGTGGATACCGATTATGACTTGGACTTCGATTTCATCCACGGTGGTGAATACCGCAAGCTTTGCCTGCTGGGTGAAAAACTGCGTGGTTTGCTGGAAGAGGATGCGTACATTGAGCGCGGCGAGCGCCGCCAGCCGGTGAGCAGCTTCGAGCAGGCGTTGGAGTGGTTGGTGAAAGAGTCGCGCCGTGGTTTGTCGGTACAGCGTTATAAAGGCTTGGGTGAAATGAATCCAGAACAGCTGTGGGAAACCACCATGGACCCAGAGCAGCGCCGTATGCTGCGTGTGACCGTGAAGGATGCTATTGCTGCGGATCAACTGTTCACAACCCTGATGGGGGATGCCGTTGAGCCACGCCGTGCCTTTATCGAAGAAAACGCTCTGAAAGCGGCGAATATTGATATTTAACCTATACCTAGGCACTGAAAATCCGCGTAAGGGTTCCCTACGCGGATTTTTTTATGCTGTTTGGCAAGCTGAAACGGGTTAGCATGAGGAAAAACCACTGGGAGAAGCTCTAATGGCTATTGAACTGATTGCAATTGATATGGATGGCACGCTGCTTAATCCACAGCACCAGATTACGCCAGCGGTAAAGCAGGCGATTGCCGCCGCGCGTAGCCAGGGGGTTCATGTGGTATTAGCCACCGGGCGGCCTTACGTTGGCGTACAGGATTATCTGCGTCAGTTGAATATTCAGGGCAGTGGCGATTTCTGTATTACCTATAACGGCGCACTGGTGTTGCGAGCGGCGGATGGTGCTTGTATTTTGCAGGAAACGCTTGGCTTTGAGGATTATCTCTATTTCGAGCAGATGGCGCGGGAGTTTGGCGTGCATTTCCAGGCGTTTGATTTCGACACCCTGTACACACCGAATCAAGATATTGGTCAATATACCGTTCGTGAATCCGCGATGACCGGTATTCCCTTGAAATACCGTAGCGTGGAAGAGATGGATCGCACGATCCGTTTCCCAAAAGTGATGATGGTCGATGCACCGGAATTACTTGATCGCGCCATTGCCCGCTTGCCAGCCGAAGCGTTGGAGCGTTACACCATCATGAAAAGTGCACCTTATTACCTGGAGATTCTGCATAAGAAGGTAGATAAAGGGGCTGGGGTGAAAATGTTGGCCGATCATCTCGGTATCAAGCAGCAAAACGTGATGGCATTGGGCGATCAGGGCAATGATATTGCGATGATCGAGTATGCCGGGGTTGGTGTAGCAATGGCCAATGCCATTCCTGAGCTGAAAGCCGTCGCGCAGTTTGTCACAGCCAGCAACACGGAAGATGGCGTAGCGCGTGCGATCGAGAAGTTTGTGCTACATCCAGCCTAAAACATTTCAAGATGCAGATAAATGACACAATAACTATGTGGTCATCGTTGCACTACGTCAACGAGCAAAATACAATGTTCCGATATTTATGATTCATACTAAAGAGGGAAGCTATGTCATGTAGCCATTGTGGTGCGGGTAACCACACATTGAGAAATTGCCCCAACGTGAACCGTTGCTCTGTCTGCAACAAACCGGGCCATAATGCCCAAACTTGCCCAGAAGCTAGAAGGTGTAGTATCTGCAATGGGCGAAATCATGATGCAAGAAACTGCCCGGTAAAATAAGCTACTCTAAACAATTTAAGTTGCAGGAAAGTCAATACACCTGCAACTTCGAATATGATAAACATCTCATTGAGACTTATTATCCCTCAATTGCCTTCAGGTATTTCTCCAACACGATATTTTTACCGCACAGCACCACAGCCACTTTTTTCCCCTGCAACTCGGGAGCCAGCTTGCAGGCGGCGGCTAAGGCCACACCGGCAGCACCTTCGATGATCCAGCGATCGCTGGCGGCAATCATGCGCATTGCCTGCTTGATTTCTTCTTCGCTGACCAGCACTTTGCGATCAATCACCTGCTGGCACAGCGGGAAAGTGATCGCCCCTGGTTCAACCCCGCCAGCGGTGCCGTCAGACAGTGTATCTTTTTCTTCCACCGGGTAGATATGCCCAGCCTCTAATGCGCTGTACATGCTGGTAGCATTTTCTGGCCAACAGGCAATAATCTGTGTTTGCGGCGAGAGTTGCTTCATGACGGTGCCGATACCGGCAATATACCCTCCACCACCCACGGCAACAAAGACGGCATCCAGATCGGGCTGCTGTTCTACCATTTCCATCCCGCAGGTGCCTTGACCGGCAATGACCTGGATATCGTTATAAGGGGAAATATAGGTTTTATTCTGCGCACGGGCAGCGGCTTCCCCAGCCAATTCGGCATTTAAGCCATCACCCGCAATCAGCTCCACCTGGCCCCCAAGCGCGCGAATGGTTTCCAGTTTGATAGCTGCGGCGGTTTCTGGTGCATACACGGTGACGTTAACGCCCATCAGTTTACCTGCCAGTGCGAGCGCTATGCCATGATTGCCGCTTGATGCGGCGATCGCCCCTTGCTCACGTTGTTGATTGCTCAGCAAGCGCAGTTTGTTACTGGCTCCGCGAAATTTGAATGAACCGGTAGGCTGTAGCTGTTCGCATTTCAGGTACAGTTCGCAGCCCAGTTGTTGTGAAAGCAGTACACTGTGTTCCAAAGGTGTAACATGAACCTGTGGGCGTAACTGCTGGTGCGCCAAGACAATTTCATCGAACAAGCTATTCATACCGATTCCTTTAATTTTTTTAGATATATCCATCATACTGCAAGTTGCAGGTGTATTGGCTTGGTTACTTGGCCTATTCAGGGTCGTTAAATGGTATATATCACACAAAAACAGGAGCCGCCGCGCCATGAGCCATCAGGAACAACAACTGACTTTTGATCAGCGTCATCATCAGTTAACCAACATTAACACCTGGACGCCATGCGGCCAGTGGCTGGTTTACGATGTTCGCCCACATGGCGCTTCTTTCACCGGTTTAACCATTGAGCGCGTGAACGTAGTCAGCGGCGAGGTTGAAGTGGTGTATCGGGCACAGCATGGTGCGCATGTAGGAGTGGTCACGGTCAGCCCGGATGCTCCAGCGCGCTATGTGTTTATCCACGGGCCGGAATACCCAGACAGTTACTGGCACTACGATTTTCATCATCGCCGTGGTGTGATTGTCTGCGAACCCGATCGTGAACTGGCGATCACGCTGGACGCGATGGATATTACCGCGCCTTATACTCCCGGTGCGCTGCGGGGCGGTACGCACGTACACGTATTCAGCCCGGATGGCAGCCGCCTGAGTTTTACCTATAACGACCACGTAATGCATGAACGCGATCCGGCGCTGGATCTGCGTAATGTCGGGGTGGCGGTGCCGTTGCAGGGAGTGAACCCGCCCAAGCAGCACCCACGCGAATACGATGGCAGCCATTATTGTGTGCTGGTCAGTGTGACCACGCCAGCTCCGCAGCCGGGTAGCGATCAGATCAACCGAGCCTATGAAGAAGGATGGATTGGGCAGCAAGGCTATCTGAAAGCCGATGGTAGCCGTCAGCGCTGGGCACTGGCGTTTATTGGCGATACGCTTTCTGTTCAAGGGGAAAAACTGCCTGAAGTGTTTGTGGTCGATCTGCCGGAAAACGACGCAGACTATGCCAAAGCCGGTAGCGCTCCCCTACAGGGTACCGACAGCAGCTTGCCGGCCCCACCGTTGGGGGTAAAGCAGCGACGGCTGACTTTTACCGGCCAGCGCCGCCACCCAGGGGTGGTGGCAACCTCACGTCACTGGCTGCGTAGTTCGCCTGCTGGCGATGCTATCGCCTTTTTGATGCAGGACGATCGTGGCGTTGTGCAGTTATGGACGGTTTCACCTAACGGTGGCCAACCCTATCAGGTGACTCAAGGGGTACACAGCGTTCAGTCAGCATTTAATTGGCATCCGCAGGGCGGCAGGATTGCGCTGGTGTGTGATAACAGCGTGATGCTGTGTGACGTGAACGACGGCAAAATGCAGCGCTTAACGCCGCGGACACCGAAGCCGCCGTTGGGGGATGCGGTGGTGTTCTCACCAGACGGTAAGCAGGTGGCATTTGTGCGTGAGATTGAGGGGTTCAGCCAAATCTTTACTGTGGCTGTACCGAGCTTAGCTGAGTGAGCGCCGCGCGCTTGCAGGCCAGAACAATCCACAGAATGAATCAGTGGGGGGCTGCTTCTATACCTTGGCCCGGATTCCCACTGGTGGCCAGATTTTGCTCTTCATCATGCTGGACACGGATTTTGGGTGATTCGGCCGCTTTATCGTTGTCTGATCGCAGGTAGTCGTAAGGCAATAATAGGGTATCCATCGCCGCAGAGAAGGGCAGATCGATCGCCAACAGTGGCATCATGGCCCAACTGGTGTCATCACTTTTCATCATATTCACGTTGGCGCGTGTCCCAGCATAGTATCCCTGATCGGCACCGGTGTGGCTCATGACGCTGGAGCAACCACTGGTGGTCAGTAGCATACAACCAGCTGTTATTGCTTTTATCGGTTTCATTAATCCATCCTGAGTTTTTAGAGACACCAAATACCGTTCTATGAAGGCTCATCTATTTTATTGTATGTGATAAATCCATTCTCGTTGTTCCATTAAGCAATTTTTTTGATCACCAGTGGTTGAAACCAGGAAAATGATCCCCATTTTCTTATCAAAGCCAAAGAGAGAATTTGCCGAAAGGGAATTCTGGCTATACCCAGGATAATTCGAATTGCAGGAAAGCTAACGCAGATGCAATTTGAAGTACGACGGGATTCTGAGTCTGCCCATGGTGGAAGACTTTATTAAAAACCTCGCTGAAATACTTTAGGAGGCTGTTTTATGCGTAATTTCGATCTTTCCCCGCTCTATCGTTCCGCGATTGGTTTTGATCGCCTGTTTAATGCCCTTGAAGCAGGGCAAAGCCAAAGTAATGGAGGTTACCCTCCGTATAATGTTGAATTGGTGGATGAAAATCATTACCGCATTGCTATTGCGGTAGCCGGGTTTGCTGAGCAGGAATTGGAGATTACCACGCACGATAATCTGCTGATTGTTCGTGGTGCCCACGGTAACGGAGCTGTAGAAAGAACGTATTTATATCAGGGCATTGCCGAACGTAATTTTGAGCGCAAATTCCAATTGGCTGAACATATCCAAATTAAAGGGGCCAAACTGGAAAATGGTTTGCTGTATATCGATCTGCAACGCATCGTGCCAGAAACCTTAAAACCGCGCCGGATAGAAATTAAATAATTCTCTTTCACTCATCGGTGAAACATAACCTTGCCTGCCGTCAGGGGGCAAAACAATATATACCCAATGGATTTCAAGATACAGGTAGGCGGCAACTGAATGAATCTCGATGAGCTTACTTAAGTAAGTGATTCGGGTGAGTGACAAATCTGCAAAAGCAGATTTGAACGCTGCTCGCAGCGGCCCCGAAGGGGCGAGGCCCAACATGGGCCGAGTAACGCAGCCAACACCCCTGTACCTTGAAAGACGAAGGGTATCATCTCGCTTCTTGGAAGGAGTTAATACATATGCGTAATTACGATTTATCCCCGCTTCTGCGTCAATGGATCGGTTTTGACAAATTGGCCAGCTCAATGGGCGGACAGGAACCCCAGGGGTTCCCACCCTATAATATTGAGAAAAGTGACGACAACCACTACCGTATTTCCTTGGCACTGGCCGGGTTCAAGCAAAGTGAATTGGATATTGAAGTGGAAGGCCCACGCCTAACCGTGCGCGGGAAGCCTGCGCCAGCAGAAAAACAGGTGGAATATCTGCATCAAGGGTTGGTGTGCAAAGAGTTCACCCTCACGTTTACCCTGGCTGAGCATTTACAGGTTGCTGCCGCTAAATTTGAAAATGGCTTGCTGCATATTGATCTGGTGCGTCATGTACCGGAAGCCTTGCAGCCGCAACGTATCAGCATTGGTAGCACGCCGGAGCTGGAAGTCAAATAACTGGCTGAAAAAAAAGAAAAACTCACGGGGGAAGCTCATTCGGGCTTCCCCCGTTGCATTCTGTGGTGCAACCCACATTCCCCCCTATCGCCTTATGTCAGAATCCTTACTGATTGCATATTTTAACTGCATACAGATTGTTAAATTTGAGGTAAGGATGTGACTTATGAGTGATATTGCCCTGACCGTCAGCATGTTGGCGTTGGTGGCTATTCTCGGATTGTGGATCGGCAACTGGAAAGTGTATGGCGTAGGGCTGGGGATAGGCGGGGTGCTGTTCGGTGGCATCATCGTCGGTCACTTTGCCCAGACTTATCAAATCAGTCTTAACGGCGACATGCTGCACTTTATTCAGGAGTTCGGTCTGATCCTGTTTGTTTACACCATCGGTATTCAGGTTGGCCCTGGTTTCTTTTCGTCCCTGCGTGTATCGGGCTTGCGGCTGAATGGTTTTGCCATTTTGCTGGTATTGGTAGGCGGGGTGGTGGCAGCGGTTGTGCATAAGTTGTTTGCCGTGCCGTTGCCGATTATTCTTGGGGTGTTCTCGGGTGCGGTGACCAATACTCCGGCGTTGGGGGCCGGGCAGCAAATACTTACCGATCTGGGTTCCGATCCGGCCTTGGTTGATCGCATGGGGATGGGGTATGCGATGGCCTATCCGTTCGGCATCTGTGGCATTTTGTTGGTGATGTGGCTGATCCGCCTGTTTTTCCGTATCAATATCGAACAGGAAGCGCAGGCATTTGATAATAGCCTGGGCAATAATCGCGAGCAGTTGCAGACCATGAACGTGGCGGTGCGTAACCCTAATCTGCAAGGAATGGCGATCAAGAATGTGCCACTGCTCAACAGTGATGACATCATCTGTTCGCGCCTGAAACGGGGTGATCTGTTGATGGTGCCCGCTCCGCAGGAGAAGCTGGAGCTGGGAGATTTTCTGCATTTGGTCGGTAAACGTGAGCAGTTGGAAAATGCCCGCTTGGTGATTGGTGAAGAGGTGGATGTTTCACTCTCCACGCAAGGTACCGCGCTACAGGTGGTGCGTGCCGTGGTGACCAACGAGAAGGTGCTGGGTAAAAAAATCCGCGATCTTAATCTGAAACAGAAATACGATGTGGTGATCTCACGCCTTAACCGTGCCGGGGTTGAGCTGGTGGCAGGCAACAATGTGACGTTGCAGTTTGGTGATATTCTCAATCTGGTTGGGCGACCAGAAGCCATTGAAGCCGTGGCCGCTATCGTGGGTAATGCCAAGCAGAAGCTGCAACAGGTGCAGATGCTGCCGGTGTTTATCGGCATTGGTTTGGGGGTGTTGCTCGGTTCTATCCCGCTGTTTATTCCCGGTTTCCCGGCAGCGTTGCGTTTGGGGCTGGCTGGTGGCCCGCTGGTGGTGGCGTTGATCCTGGGGCGTATCGGCAGCATCGGCAAGCTGTACTGGTTTATGCCGCCCAGTGCCAACCTGGCGTTGCGTGAATTGGGGATTGTGCTGTTTCTGGCGGTGGTGGGGCTGAAATCGGGGGGAAATTTTGTTGATACTCTGCTGCATGGCGATGGGCTGGCCTGGGTGGGTTATGGTGCGTTAATCACCGCCATTCCGTTGATCACCGTGGGAGTGCTTGCCAGAGTCGTGGGCAAAATGAACTACCTGACGCTGTCCGGGATGCTGGCGGGTTCGATGACCGATCCGCCTGCGTTAGCCTTTGCCAACGGCCTGCATCCTACCAGCGGTGCAGCGGCGCTGTCTTATGCCACGGTATATCCGTTAGCGATGTTCCTGCGCATTATGTCTCCGCAGCTGCTGGCGGTATTGTTCTGGACGATGTAGCTGTATGAGCGTTGGGGCTCTGCCTGCGGAGCCCCATGATCGCTGCGATTAGCCCGCTTCCTGATGCGCCTGCTCGATTTCTTCCGCCAAAATCATCACGCCCCGCTCAATCTGCTCTGGATCTGGTACATAGTTCATGCGCATGCATTGGTGCGTATGTGGCCATTCATGTTCCAATCCTGGGAAAAAGTAGTGGCCCGGCACCATCAGCACGCCGCGTTTTTTCAGGCGTTGATACAGCAATTCGGTGCTGATAGGCAGATCTTTGAACCATAACCAAAGGAAAATTGCTCCTTCTGGTTTGTGGATCAGGCAACGCTCCGGCGGCAGATGGCGGCGGAGAATGCTGATAGTCTGTTCAACACGTTGTTTATAGAACGGGCGGATCACCTCATCGGATAAGCGCAGCAGATCGCCGCGCTCAATCATCTCCGCAGCCAAGGCTGGGCCGATGCTGCCCGGTGACAGGCTGATAATGCCATTCATATTGGTGAGCGCAGTGATGATTTTCTCGTCAGCAATCACAATGCCGCAGCGTGAACCCGGCAGGCCCAGCTTGGACAGGCTCATGCACAGAATGATATTCGGATTCCACAGCGGCGTAGCTTCGCTGAAGATAATGCCGGGGAAGGGCACACCGTAGGCATTATCGATCACCAGTGGGATATCCCGTTGCTGGGCCAGCAGATCAAGCTTGATCAGTTCTTCATCGGTGATCACGTTGCCGGTCGGGTTGGTCGGGCGTGAAACGCAGATCATACCGATATCATCGCTGATATTCAGGTGCTCAAAATCGACGTGATACTTGAACTGGCCATCCGGCAGCAGTTCGATATTCGGTTTGGCAGAGACAAATAGCCCTTCGTCCAGCCCGGAATCGGCGTAGCCGATATATTCCGGCGCCAGCGGGAACAGCACACGGCGGCGGCTACCGTCGGCATAACGGCCAGCGAACAGGTTGAACAAGTAGAAAAACGCGCTTTGGCTGCCGTTGGTCAGCGCAATATTCTGTGGTTCGATAGGCCAGCCCAACTCTTCTTGTAACAGCTTAGCCAGCGCTTTCAGCAGGGTGTTTTTACCCTGTGGCCCATCGTAATTACAGAGTGCCTCGGTCAATTTGCCTTGATCGAGCATTTCCTGGCACAACTGCTTGAAGTAGCTTTCCATCTCTGGGATATGCGCCGGGTTACCGCCACCGAGCATGATAGCGCCCGGAGTACGCAGGCCGTCGTTCATATCGTCCATCAAGCGGGTGATGCCCGCATAACGGGTAAACTTGTCGCCGAAAAGTGAAAAAGTCATATACCATTCATACTTGAAGCCGCAGGGGGTTGGCTGCCTGACTCTGCCCTTTCAGGGCTCATGCTGTTGCTGCCTACCTGCAACTCCAAGTATTTTTGGTATAGGCGCAACAGTGTTGTTATCAGCAGGTAAACCACTACCATAGCGCCAGACAAATACGGGCGCAATTGCAGTACACCATCTAAATTACTGTGACCGATCGCCTACCCACACTACCATCATTTTGTCGCCATCATGCTGGCGGCTGAACGCATAATAATGTGACGTTTGCTGTGACTGCTGCGTACCGGCTCCGATCGCCGGGTGGCGAGCGCGAAACTGGCCCAGCACCTGCCAGTGTGCCAGCAGCGGTGCTTTGGCTCCTGTCAGTTCATCCCAGTTCATCGTGGAACGTGTGCCCTGCAACGGATCAGAGCCGGTTGCCCCGAATGGCCGACCGCTTTCATCACCGTAATAAATCTGCACCGCGCCCGGAGCCAGCAACAGCAAATCTGCCGCCCGTTGCTGAAACGGCAGTGAGCCTTTAGCATCGTTGTTGAAGAACAAGCGTGTATCGTGCGAGGAAATGTAGCTCAGCACGTTGAAGTTTTGCAGCTTGTCGGCCATCTGCTGGTAGGTGGTGTCGATCGTAGAGAAGCAGCCTAACGCCTGCGCGGCCTGATCCTGAAAATCGAAGTTGATCATCGCATCAAAGCCATTCTGGTAATAATCACTCTTCATCACGCCATGGCCCCAGGCTTCGCCGGTCATCCAGAACGGTGCATCGTCCAGCGCCTGTTTGGGGTTTGCCGCTTTCCACTCTGCCAGCGCAGCAGCGGCGCGCTGTTTCAGCAATGCCAGCGTCGGTTTATCGACGTGCTTGGCGGTGTCAACGCGGAAGCCATCAATACCATAGTCATGTACCCACTGGCTGAGCCAGATGGTCAGATAATCGCGAGTCGTGGCTCCAGGGATTTCGCGTGCGGCGGTGTCCGGTTTATGGCGATAAAACACCGGCAGGCCGCTGGCGCCGGGCGCTTCGGTCTTGATATCCGGCAGGAACGCGAGTGACATGGTCAGATCGTTAAAACCCGGTGAGTCGTAATCTCCGATATCGGTGCGGATCCAGTTTTTGCCCCACCAATTTTTCCAGCCTTCTTTATCGCTGAAGTTAATATAGTCGTTGAAACTGTGCCAACTCTGGCCTGGCCCCGGTTGCCAATCACCCCAATTATTACCCAAGGTTTTTTCAAGCTCACTGCCTTTCAAGTACAGCGAGCCAAACTGAAATTGCTGCATGTCGGTCAGCGTGGCGTAGCCAACGTGATTAACCACCACGTCAAACAGAATACGGATACCGCGCTGATGGGCCTGTTCCACCAGGTTACGCAGATCCTGTTCGCTCCCCATATTGGCATCGAGCCTGGTCCAATCCTGATGATAGTAACCGTGATAGGCATAGTGCGGAAAATCGCCTTTGGTGCCACCGCCAACCCAGCCATGGATTTGTTCCAGCGGTGAACTGATCCACAGTGCATTGACGCCAAGCTGTTGCAGATAGTCCAGCTTTTGCGTCAGCCCGGCAAGATCGCCGCCGTGGAAGGTGCCGATCTCCTGCATACCGTCGCTGCGGCGGCCATAGCTATGATCGTTGGCAGGGTTGCCGTTGGCAAAGCGGTCGGTCAGTGCAAAATACACCGTGGCGTTGTGCCAATTAAAGGCGGCTTGCTGCTGCGTGGTGGCCGATTCCAGCAATAACAGGCCGCCGCTGTTGGCTGCTGGTTGCAGGGTAACCTTGCCTAGAGTGACCTTGGCGGTTTGGCCGGAGTAGAAATCACGTACCGTTTCGCCTTCGGCGAAGGTGCCGTTAACGGCAATCGTCACCGGTTTTCCATCCCAGCGCTGGCAGGTGTGAGCCACGGTAGCTGCGGTATTCTCTGGCTCGGTTTTCAGGCTAAGTTGCAGCGTCGGCGTACCGCTGCGCGTATCAAGACGCACCTGATATTCGCCGCTGCGGAATAGCCGCCAGTTAGCTGGCGGGTTATCACCGCACGGTTGCAGCGACAGAGGCTGGTTGAGTTTGATCGTTTCTACGGGTTGCCAGCACTGCTGGCTCTGGTAAAGCTGCAACGGCAGTTGCCCTTTTGGCAACGTAGCCTGGCTGATAAACAGCCCGCTGGGGGATTCGTTGAAAGCCGGGAAGTTTTGCAGCGTCCAGGTGGCTAAGGCCGCGGGTGAAAACAGCATCAGTAGAGGAAATATCGGGCGTTTCATGGCTCTCCTTACTCATGGCAGGAAGCATTTTTATCGTAGGATAATGCCCAGTTTGCAGAATGGAGAAAAAATAGCCTCATCCTCTGGCAGAAATTTGGGGGCGGAGGGAGAAGGGGGAGCAATCAAGGCACCGCTATTTCAGCCTTGCATCAAACAGATGCGGTATCGCCTGAACGCTACTCAGGTAGGCCGTGAAATCCGCGTGCTGGGGGTTAATCAAGAGGTTGTTTTCCATCGGCACCACCGCTGAAGGAACCAATAAGCCGACAGAGGTTTCAGAGTCCAGCCACTCAGAACCGATATCCATCGTCTCTTGTGGGGCTGCCAATTGCTGCCAGTTTGCCGGCAATGCGGTAGGTTCTAGCGTAATAATATCCCTGTCGGGTATATCGATGCTCAGCAAGGTGTAATGCTGCAACAAGGCTGCATCATCAAAATGCACCAGGCATTCGAGCATCGCCAAGGAAACCGAGGTTGCCAGATAGAGCATGGCTTTCCCCTTGTGATTCCAGCGGCCACCGAATTGCTGTGCGCCGTAACCAGACCAGGCAGTAGCCAAGTATTTGGTTTTCACGATCCGATAACCGATCACGAGAAGACGCCGTGCTCCAGTTTGCCGATGAGCTCGAGCACCTCAACCGCACCGCTCTCAGTGTTAAGCAGGCTCTCAGGGGTTTCATTGCCCAAACCACGAACTGGCTTACGCAACCAGCTAATGGCTTTCTCGCGATCGCCTTCAAAGAGCGCGACTGCTGCATCGGCCACACGGATTAAGCGCGCAATCTTCTCGCTTTCTTCCGGGCTTAATATCCCGCTTCCCGCTTTCCTGCGGCTCAACGTTTTGGCGTTGATACCGGTAATGCGCAGGATATCCGCTTTAGGAAAACCCACCCAACTGTGTATGGTTTCAATAACCGATACCGGTAAACCTTGGCGCAGACGCAGGATTAACTCAGGCCCTCTGCTGGCTGGGAAACCGGCAGAGCGCCACAGTTCGTTATTCGTTGGCCCTTTCGATGGGCTGAATGTGCGCATAACATCTCCAAATGCTCATTTGTCTTATTCCAGTATAGACATTTGTCCAGATTGCGCAATCAGCCGCTGAGCCTGTCTACAATGATGTTTTCAATATTTGCGGATTAACGCAGTTTTCTTTTACTGTGCCAGTGAGCGCAGCAATCAGGTTATCCACGGCGCATTCGGCCATACCGTAGCGGGTTTCATGAGTGGCAGAACCAATGTGCGGCAGTGCGACCACGTTTGGCATGTTCAACAACGGTGAATGTACCGGCAGCGGCTCCTGCTCGAACACATCCAGCCCGGCGGCGTGGATCGTACCGTTTTGCAAGGCTTCAATCAGTGCGGCTTCATCCACCACGGGGCCACGGCCCGCGTTAATCAGGATGCCGCTCTTTTTCATCTTCGCCAGTTGCTCACGGCCAATCATATGGAAGGTTTCATCGGTCAGCGGCAAGACGATGCAGATAAAGTCAGATTCGGCCAGCAGCGTGTCGAGATCGCAGCGGCGGGCATTGAAGCGTTGCTCCGCGGCTTGATGAACGCTGCGTGCGTTGTACAACACCGGCATCCCGAAGCCGAAATGTGCGCGCTGCGCCAGCGCCAGACCAATGCGGCCCATACCAAGGATACCCATGGTTTTATGATGCACATCGACGCCATACCATTCAGGGCCGATACTTTCCTGCCATTCACCCGCTTTCACCCGTTCAGCCACCTCCACCACGCGGCGCGCAGTGGCGAGCACCAGGCTCATAAGGGTATCGGCGACGGTTTCGGTCAGCACCGTAGGGGTATGCATTAACACCACGTTATGGGCGTTGAGCGCATCAACATCAAAGTTATCATAGCCGACGGAAATGGTTGAAGCCGCACGCAGTTTAGGTGCTTGCCGTAGGAAGGCTTCATCGATCTGCCCACCGGAACCGATAAGCCCTTCGGCTTGCCATAGCGCCTGTTGCAGCGCTACGGGGTTTTCTGGGGTCAGGCTGTCGAAGGCATGGACGGTGAAATGCTGTTCCAGCCGTTCACGCAGGTTAGCGGGAATACTGCGGTACAATACAATGGAAGGCTTCATCATAAACTCCAGCAAGATAACAATTTATTCAACATAACATAAAGCGTTACAGGGAGAAGGGCGGGATTGTTCTGTGGAACATGCGAACTTGGCGGGGCCAATCGCCCCGCGCGGGATGATTATAATGGGCTGAGTGTGATTTCAACCCGGCGGTTTTGCGCCTTACCCTCCGTTGTGCTGTTGGAGGCGATCGGGTTGTCTGGGCCCGCCCCGGTGGTACGGATGCGGTTGGCTGCAACGCCCTGGAGGATCAAGGCACTGGTTACGCTGTCGGCTCGCTGCTGCGATAGGGTCATATTATGTGCGCGAGCACCGGTGCTATCGGTGTGGCCCACCACATTGACCGCTGTTTTTTCATACTCTTTCAACACCATGGCAACCCCCGTCAGGGTGTTGGCCCCTGCCGGTTTCAGCGTACTGCTGTTGGTATCGAAGGTGACATTGTTTGGCATGTTCAGCACGATATTATCGCCCTGGCGGGTGACGCTGACGCCGGTGCCCTGCATTTTCTCGCGCAGTTTAGCCTCTTGTACATCCATGTAATAACCGGCGCCACCGCCCAGGGCGGCTCCGGCAGCGGCCCCAATCAAGGCACCTTTGCCGCGATCTTTTTTCGATGAGGAGAGTACACCAACACCAGCCCCAAGAACTGCGCCAACGCCAGCGCCGATGCCTGCTTTACCGGCTTGTGATTCCCCGGTGTAAGGGTTGGTGGTGCAGGCAGATAGTGCCATAACAACAGTCAGTACACTGGCAATAATCGCAATACGTTTTTTCATGGTTTTCCTTTAATAGCATCAATATCCGACATGGATGTAGTGCCTGTGGAGATGACGAGGCAAGTTACCCGGCAATAGAGAGGGGAAGGAACCAGAAAAAGCTGAATTATTACCGAGAATGCGATCTTTAAGATAACGTTTGCCCTTATCAGATCAGAGATAATGCTGCTCGGTGGCAGCCCAATTCATGATAAGCGTATAGGCTTGAGTTTCCTGGTTGAACAGGCGCTGCATTTCGTGGAAACCCTGCCTGCGATAAAATGCGCAAGCGCGCTGGTTTTGCTCATACACTTCCAGGCTCAGCCAGCTGTAGCGTTGTTGGACGTAGGCCATCAACGCCGGACCCACCCCTTTGCCATGCAGATGTTGTTCAACAAACAATGCACCGATGAAGCGCCCATCCAAGACGCTGATAAAACCGACGATCTGCCCGCCATACAGATAAACCCAGTTTTCGGCACTCGGCAGATAGCTCTGGCGTACCTGTTGGGCACTTTGCTGCCAATAATCTGCCGGGACAAAAGGATGTGCGTCAGTGGTGCTTTTCAACCACAGCGCCATCAAGGCTTCAATGTCGGCCGGGCTGGCGGGGCGGATTACGCCCGACGCTGTTTTGGGTGGCAGAAGCAATGGGTTATATGATCGTTAACCAGACCACTAGCCTGCATAAAGGCATAGCAAATGGTAGAACCGATAAATTTGAAGCCACGTTTTTTCAACGCCTTGGACATGGCATCCGAGCGCTCGGTTTTGCCCGGCACCTCGGCTAGCGCCTGCCAATGGTTCAGCAAAGGGCTACCGTCCACAAAACTCCAGATAAAGGTGACGAAATCTTCCCCTGCGGCTTGCATGGCCAGATAAGCCTTGGCGTTGGTAATAATGGCTTCTATTTTACCGCGGTGGCGGATGATACCGCTGTCTTGCAGCAGGGTTTCGACATCTTGCTCGGTCATGGCAGCAACGCGCTGTGGATCGAAATGATGGAAAGCACGGCGATAGTTTTCGCGCTTTTTCAGCACGGTGATCCAGGAAAGCCCCGCCTGTTGGCCTTCCAGACACAGCATTTCAAACAGCTCACGGGCATCGGTGGTGGGTGTGCCCCATTCTTTATCGTGATATTCGAGATACAACGGATCGGCAGTTACCCAACCGCAACGTTCAGTGGTCATCTTGATCTCCTTATGCTGTGTTTATTTACAGGTAATCATCGCCTGAAGTGGCTTGGTTGGCAAGCCTCTGATTGTTTTATCATCACCCGACTTGATGTAGTGTGAGGGCTCGCAACATTTAACACAGGGGGGCGCGATAGTCGCCAACGGTAACCATGTGATTTCATTGATCTGCCCACTTTGAGGAACCTTCTATGCCTCTTAAAAAAACTTATCAGCCCCG
The DNA here is from genome assembly GCF_000520015.2 of Chania multitudinisentens RB-25. Classification (GTDB taxonomy): domain Bacteria; phylum Pseudomonadota; class Gammaproteobacteria; order Enterobacterales; family Enterobacteriaceae; genus Chania; species Chania multitudinisentens. The sequence continues at coordinate 888,816 of NZ_CP007044.2, read as the reverse complement.
CCTTGCTGCGCTGGTCGTCGCTTTAGCGTTTTGTACCAGTATTCCAGTACAGGCTTATGATCAGCTTTACGTGTTTGGTGACAGCCTGAGCGATACCGGCAACAATGGCCGATTTACTTATGATAACCAGCAATATCTGCTTTATGACGAATGGCTTGCTCAACGGATGGGGGTGGCGCTGACCGCTTCTGACGATGGCGGTTATAACTATGCCGCAGGAGGGGGGGGTGCGGTACCTGCGCTCAACCCGGTGGACAATACTCAGGAGCAAGTGCAGCGTTATCTTGCCCAGGTCAACGGCAAGGCAGATGGTAACGGGGTATATATCCACTGGATTGGTGGTAATGATCTGGCTGCGGCAGCCCTGAACCCGGCAACGGCACCGGAAGTGGCCTATACCAGTGTCGCAGCGGCTGCCACACAGGTACATGCGTTGCTGAATGCCGGTGCTGGAACGGTGATCGTGCCAACGGTGCCAAATATCGGTTCTACCCCCCTGTTGATGGAGCTGGTTATCCAGCAGGCGCTTTCTCCGGTACAGGGAGCGGCGATACAAGCGGCCTATGCCGTGCTCAATTCGTTGGCTACACCGGATGACGCTTCACGCCAACAAGCGATTCATCAGGCGTTAAGCGCCGCAGCGGCATTAGGCAGCGCAAATCCACAGGTGCAACAGGCGATAGCTGCACAGCTGATCGCCGCTTTTGACAGCCTGAGTGTGCAAACGGACCAACTTACGGATTTTTATAATCAAAGCGAAGATCGCTTATTGGCACAGGGTGGTGGCAATATTGTGCGTGTTGATGTCAATCAACTGTTCAGTGAAGTGATCGCTAACCCAGGCCAGTTCGGTCTCACCAATACTGCCGGGATGGCCTGCCCAGCGGGGGTATCATCGGCAATATGTAACTCCTCAACGCCCGGTTTTGATGCCAACCAGTCCTATTTGTTTGCTGACCATCTGCACCCCAGTCCACAGGCGCACCGGTTGATTGCGGATTACATGCAGGCAGTGCTTGATGGCCCGGCACAGGCCGTGGCGCTCAACCAGGCAACGGCAGCGATGGCGCGTGATAGCCGTGCTACTCTTGATGGCCGTTTCCAGCAGTTGCGTTCTGGCAGCCATCCGCAAGGTTCTTTGGGAGTATTCGGTGGTTATGCCGGGCAGCGTTATGATTATTCGGGCAATCTAGTGGCTGGAGATGGCGATGCCACGACGCATAATCTCACGGTGGGTATGGACTACCAGTTAACGGATAGCTGGTTGATTGGGGCATTGATATCGGGTTCTGCTGACGATCAGCAGCCTTCCAACCGCTACGAGTATAAAGCGCGTGGTTTGCTGTTTTCTGTGTTCAGTTCTTGGTCGGGGTTTGAACATGGCTGGGTGAATACAGATTTGCATTATATGACAATGGATTATGACGATATTCGTCGCAGTATGCAGTTGGGTTCGCTAACGCGCACTGAAACCGGTTCGACGTCGGGTAAGCAGTGGGGGGCGCGGGTGACCGGTGGTTATGATTTTCCGGTGACGTCATACCTGACCACCGGGCCGATGGCGCAGTTTGCCTGGGACTACAGCAATGTTTCGGGTTACAGCGAAGATAGCGACCGCAGTACCGCGATGCGTTTCAACGACCAGATTTACCGTTCACAGATTGCCGCGCTGGGGTGGCGGTTGGATGCGCAACTGGGGAGGGTTAATCCTTATGCTGAGCTGAGTTATCAGCATCAGTTCGGGGATGATGTCTATCGCGCGGGAGGGGGGCTGAGATCAACCCAGACCTCATTTACCCGCGACAGCGCCAGCCAAGACAGAAACTGGGTCAATGTGACGCTGGGGGGCAATATGCCACTGACCGATCGGGTAGCCGCTTTCGCTTCTGTTTCACAAACGGGTGGCTTGAGCAGCGGTGAACAATTTATGTACAACGTTGGGCTCAGTGCGCGGTTTTGATCATCCCCGGAACGTTATCAGCGTTGTCCTAAAGTGGCCCAAATCAGCGGCCACTTTATCAATGATTCATACTTGTTGCGGGATTCTGGCTGTATATCTTACGGTCAACGGGTATACTTGCGCATTCCATCTAAATCCACTTGTATCGCGTGCGAATCTAACATGCAAAAGTTTGATACCAAGACCTTTCAGGGCCTGATCCTGACACTGCAAGACTATTGGGCGCGCCAAGGCTGTACCATTGTTCAACCCTTGGACATGGAAGTCGGCGCAGGAACCTCTCACCCAATGACGTGCCTGCGCGCACTGGGCCCGGAGCCAATGGCCGCCGCTTACGTGCAGCCGTCACGCCGCCCGACCGACGGGCGCTACGGGGAAAACCCGAACCGCCTGCAACACTATTATCAATTCCAGGTGGTGATTAAGCCATCGCCGGAAAACATTCAGGAACTGTACCTGGGCTCGCTGAAAGAGCTGGGGCTGGACCCGACCATTCACGATATCCGCTTCGTAGAAGACAACTGGGAAAACCCAACGCTCGGTGCCTGGGGCCTGGGCTGGGAAGTGTGGCTGAACGGCATGGAAGTGACGCAGTTCACCTACTTCCAGCAGGTTGGCGGCCTGGAGTGCAAACCCGTGACCGGCGAGATCACCTATGGTCTGGAACGCCTGGCGATGTACATTCAGGGCGTGGATAGCGTTTACGATCTGGTGTGGAGCAATGGCCCGTTGGGCATCACCACCTATGGCGATGTGTTCCATCAGAACGAAGTGGAGCAGTCTACCTATAACTTCGAATATGCCGATGTCGATTTCCTGTTCAGCTGTTTCGAGCAGTACGAGAAAGAAGCACAAACGTTGTTGGCGCTAGAAAAACCGCTGCCGCTGCCGGCTTACGAACGTATCCTGAAGGCTGCCCATACCTTCAACCTGCTGGATGCACGCAAGGCGATCTCGGTGACCGAGCGTCAGCGCTATATTTTGCGTATCCGCACGCTGACCAAGGCCGTTGCAGAAGCCTACTACGCTTCCCGTGAAGCGCTGGGTTTCCCGATGTTAGAAAAAAAGAACAGAGGCAGCCATGACTGAACAGACTTTCCTGGTGGAAATCGGCACGGAAGAGCTGCCGCCGAAGGCTCTTCGTTCACTGGCGGAGTCTTTTGCCGCGAATTTTACCGCCGAGTTGGATAACGCTGGCCTTGAACATGGCACAGTGAGCTGGTTCGCCGCTCCGCGCCGTTTAGCGCTGAAAGTCGCTAATCTGAGCGCTGCGCAGGCCGATCGTGAAGTGGAAAAGCGCGGCCCGGCGATTGCTCAGGCATTCGATGCCAGTGGTCAACCTAGCAAAGCGGCCGAAGGCTGGGCGCGCGGTTGTGGTATCACCGTCGATCAGGCCGAGCGTCTGGTGACCGACAAAGGCGAATGGCTGCTGTATCGTGCCCATGTGCCGGGCCAATCGGCACAGGAATTGCTGGCAGGTATGGTGAGCAATGCGCTGGCTAAATTGCCGATCCCGAAACTGATGCGCTGGAGTGATAAAGACACCCAGTTTGTGCGCCCGGTGCACACCGTGACCCTGCTGCTGGGTGCTGAGCTGATCCCTGGCAGCGTGCTGGGTATTGATTCTGCTCGTACCTTGCGTGGCCACCGTTTTATGGGTGAACCGGAATTCACCATCGACAACGCTGACCAATACCCGCAGATCCTGCAAGAGCGCGGTAAAGTGATTGCCGATTACGAAGTTCGTAAAGCGCTGATCAAACGTGACGCCGAGCTGGCGGCGCAAAAGATCGGTGGCAAAGCCGATCTGAGCGAAAGCCTGCTGGAAGAAGTGGCCTCGCTGGTGGAATGGCCGGTGGTGCTGACCGCCAAGTTCGAAGAGAAATTCCTGGCGGTACCGGCAGAAGCGCTGGTGTACACCATGAAAGGCGATCAGAAGTATTTCCCAGTGTATGACGCTGCGGGCAAACTGCTGCCGAACTTTATCTTTGTGGCTAACATCGAATCGAAAGATCCACAGCAAATCATCTCTGGTAACGAGAAGGTGGTGCGCCCACGCTTGGCCGATGCTGAGTTCTTCTTCAATACCGATCGCAAAAAGCGCCTGGAAGATCATCTGCCACGTCTGGAAACCGTACTGTTCCAACAGCAATTGGGCACCCTGCGTGACAAAACCGACCGCATTCAGGCATTGGCCGGTTGGATCGCCGGGCAGATCGGCGCTGACGTCAACCATGCCACCCGCGCTGGGTTACTGTCAAAATGCGATCTGATGACCAATATGGTGTTCGAATTCACCGACACCCAGGGTGTGATGGGCATGCACTATGCGCGTCACGACGGCGAAGCGGAAGACGTTGCCGTTGCGTTGAACGAGCAGTATCAGCCGCGCTTTGCTGGTGATGAGCTGCCGCAGTCGCTGGTGGCTTGTTCATTAGCGATTGCCGACAAGATGGACACCCTGGCCGGTATCTTTGGCATCGGGCAACACCCGAAAGGCGATAAAGATCCGTTTGCCCTGCGCCGCGCCGCGCTGGGCGTGCTGCGTATCATTGTTGAGAAAAACCTGCCGCTGGATCTGCAAACTCTGGCCGAAGAAGCCGTGCGCCTGTACGGCAGCAAGCTGACCAACGCCAAGGTGGTGGATGAGGTTGTTGACTTTATGCTGGGCCGTTTCCGCGCCTGGTATCAGGAAGAAGGCCACGCGGTAGACACCATTCAGGCAGTATTGGCACGCCGTCCAACCAAACCGGCCGATTTTGATGCGCGCGTGAAGGCGGTTACTCACTTCCGCACGCTGGAAGAAGCGGCGGCATTGGCGGCGGCCAACAAGCGTGTCTCTAATATTCTGGCCAAATCCAACGATACCCTGTTGGAGCAGGTGCGTGCTTCCGTGCTGAAGGAACCGGCAGAACTTAAGCTGGCGACTCATCTGGTGGTGTTGCGTGACAAACTGCAACCGGACTTCGCCGCAGGCCGCTACCAGGAAGCCCTGGTTGAGCTGGCGGCGCTGCGCGAAACCGTGGATACGTTCTTCGACAGCGTGATGGTGATGGCGGAAGATGAAGCGGTGCGCATAAACCGCCTGACGTTGTTGAGCAAGCTGCGTGAATTGTTCCTACAGGTGGCGGATATTTCCGTCTTGCAGTAAAGGTAATCGGTTGATGCTAAAAGCGCCTGCGGGCGCTTTTTTACCTTTTCGCATTCAGTTGATCTATTCTTATAGACCCAAAGAATATGTAGAAAAACCACTCCAAAAACGCTGAGATAGATGCATGGAATGCAGCAGCCGGTATGGAGCTTGATAAATTGATAACAGGAGTTATGTCACATGGTGGTAGGTATCCAGAGCAGAGGTTTCGCGCGTTGGTTGGCACCGGTGTTGGCATTGTTGGTGGTTATACAACTGACCGCCTGCGGCGATAAAGAACCGGAACAGCGTAAAGCATTCGTTGATTACTTGCAGAATACGGTCATGCGCAGCGGTATGAGTATCCCGACGCTGAGCGAAGATCAGAAACAGAAATTTGGCAATTATGCGGGTGATTACGCCATTTTGGTCGGTTTTTCCCAGCAGTTATCGAAATCGGTTGAAGCCAGCCTGATCCCAGTGCTGGATCAGATTAACCAAATCCATACTGCGCAGGATTACATGAGCAAGCGTGATAGTCTGCAACAATCGTTGGGTGCGTTGAACCTGCTGGGGCAACAGATCCAGTCGGCGAAGTTGCAGGCGGATAACGCTCGTACAGCATTGAAACAGCCGGACGATCTGAAAGCCGTTTACAATCAGGCGTATGATAAAATTGTCACCGTACCGGCCAATGCCTTGATGCCAACGATTCCAACCACGGCCAGCTTCGTGCAGGATCTGGTGCAGGTCGGGGATTTCCTCCAGGCACAGGGTAATCAGGTCAGTTTCAACAATGGCGGTGTACAGTTCCGTACCCAGCAACAGACGACGCAGTACAACACCATGATGGCGAATCTGGTAGCCAAGCAGCAGAATCTGCTGAATGCACAAAAAACCGTGCAGGGTGTGATGCAGTAAAGTAAGAGCGCTGCGATGTAGGGTATGATGTTAGTGGGGCCAGTATACTGGCCCCGGTATTTTATCCTGTATTTTTCTCATAACTTGCCACACTTCCCTCCAACACTTCTGTACTACACTTCTACTAGGCAAGGTATTGCCGAATCATCATTTCTTTTAATGTAGTTTTCTTTCATTCACTCCATGGTTAATGGCTGTCAGCGTGCAGGCTTACAGGGAAGGTGCCCTTTCTGACCATGATTTGGTGAAGAGATGTAAAATAAATTGTGATTAATATCACAAATAAAAAACAAACACTCAAAATTAAAATGTGATTTTTATCACGTTTTTTGTGGGTTTAACGCGATTAATTTCTTGTTGTGCTTTTTTTACACCGGATAAATGTGATTTAAATCACAATAAATACCCGGTCATAGGGGTGTTGTATGTGATATGGATCATAAATTTGTCGAGCGATTCGCGTAGTAAAAAGAGCGTGGTAGAGTCCGTCTCGCATACAGCGTCAACATGGCTGGAACGTTACAACAATTATCACGCGCTCTTATTGTCAGCGCGTAACAATATGGGGTGTGTTTTATGTTTTCACCAGATATCAAGGTTAAAGTGCAAAACTTTGGCCGTTTCCTGAGCAACATGGTGATGCCCAACATTGGTGCATTTATCGCCTGGGGTATCATTACCGCGTTATTTATTCCTACCGGCTGGCTGCCAAACGAGACGTTAAGCAAGATGGTTGGCCCAATGATCACCTATCTGCTGCCATTGTTGATCGGTTACACCGGCGGTAAGCTGGTGGGAGGCGAGCGTGGCGGCGTGGTGGGTGCTATCACCACGATGGGCGTGATTGTCGGGGCAGATATGCCTATGTTCCTCGGTGCCATGATAGTTGGCCCGCTGGGCGGTTGGGCAATCAAACATTTTGACCGCTGGGTAGACGGCAAGATTAAAAGCGGCTTTGAGATGCTGGTGAACAACTTCTCTGCCGGTATTATCGGTATGCTGCTGGCGATCCTCGCTTTCCTGGGGATTGGCCCGTTGGTTGAAGCGCTGTCCAAAGTTTTGTCGGCTGGCGTGCATATCATGGTGGTCAACAACCTGTTGCCGTTGACGTCCATCTTCGTTGAACCCGCGAAAATCCTGTTCCTGAATAATGCCATTAACCATGGTATCTTCTCGCCGTTGGGTATCCAGCAGGCGACCGAAGCCGGTAAATCGATCTTCTTCCTGATCGAAGCTAACCCTGGCCCAGGTATGGGCGTGTTGATGGCCTACCTGTTCTTTGGCCGTGGGAATGCCAAACAGTCTGCGGGCGGTGCGGCGATCATCCACTTCCTGGGCGGTATTCATGAAATTTATTTCCCTTATGTGCTGATGAATCCACGCCTGATTCTGGCGGTTATTCTGGGTGGGATGACCGGCGTGTTCACCTTGACCGTGCTGAACGGTGGCCTGGTTTCCCCTGCTTCTCCGGGTTCTATTCTGGCCGTGCTGGCCATGACGCCAAAAGGGGCTTACTTCGCTAACCTGACCGCGATTTTCGCGGCGTTCCTGGTTTCATTCCTGGTTTCTTCCTTCTTGCTGAAAACCTCGAAAGTGAAAGAAGAAGACGATTTGGAGGAAGCAACTCGCCGTATGCAGGACATGAAAGCGCAGTCCAAAGGCGGTAAAGGCGTGGCTAATGCCGCGGCTGATGGCGATCTGAGCACCGTGCGTAAAATTATCGTGGCCTGCGACGCCGGTATGGGTTCCAGCGCCATGGGAGCCGGTGTGCTACGTAAGAAAGTGGCCGACGCCGGGCTGAAAAATATCTCTGTGACCAACAGCGCGATTAACAGCCTGCCGGAAGATGTGGACCTGGTGATTACGCACCGCGATCTGACCGAGCGGGCGATGCGCCATGCGCCACAGGCCCAGCATATCTCACTGACTAACTTCCTTGACAGCCAGTTATACAGTGATTTGACCGCGCGTTTGGTGGCGGCGAACAAAACCACCGAAACTGAGCAAAAGGTGATCGCTACGCTGGACGACAGCTTTGATGCCAGTGAGCAGAATCTGTTTAAACTGAATGAAAGCAACGTGTTCCTCAACCTGCATGCCAGCGACAAAGAGCAGGCGATACGCTTTGCGGGTGAGCAACTGGTGAAAGGGGGCTATGTTGAGCCTGAATATGTTGCAGCCATGCTGGAGCGTGAGAAGCTGACGTCTACCTATCTGGGTGAGTCAATCGCCGTGCCGCATGGCACTATTGAAGCTAAAGACCGGGTGTTACGCACTGGCGTGGTATTCTGCCAGTATCCGCACGGCGTGCGTTTCGGTGAAGAAGAGGATGAGGTTGCGCGCCTGGTGATCGGCATCGCCGCACGCAACAACGAGCATATCCATGTGATCACCAGCCTGACCAATGCGCTGGATGACGACAGCGTTATTGAACGGTTGGCGAGCACCACCAGCGTACAAGAAGTGCTGGACTTGCTGGGTGGCAAGAAAGCCTGATAGACAGAATCATTTTAAAGGGTGCAGCTTGCTGCACCCTTCTACATTAATAAAGGTAGGAATATGAAAGCATTACACTTCGGGGCTGGGAATATTGGCCGTGGCTTTATCGGTAAACTGCTGGCCGACGCACATGCCGAACTGACTTTTGCTGACGTCAACCAAACGGTGCTGGACGAACTTAACCAACGCAATGGCTATCAGGTGCATGTGGTTGGCGAGCAGGCGCGTGTTGAAAACGTGAACAACGTCAAAGCGGTCAACAGCGGCAGCGAAGAAGCGGTTGCGTTAATCGCCAGCGCCGATATTGTGACCACCGCTGTTGGTCCGCAGATCCTGGGCAGAATCGCCGGGACGATTGCCAAAGGGCTGATCCAACGCCATCAGCAGGGTAATACTCAGCCATTGAATATTATTGCCTGTGAGAATATGGTGCGCGGCACCAGCCAACTGAAGCAGCATGTGTTCGACGCCTTATCGCAGGATGAGCAGGTTTGGGTAGAACAGCATATTGGTTTCGTTGATTCAGCGGTTGATCGCATTGTGCCACCCGCAGAAGCGGGCAGCAGCGATCCGCTGGAAGTGACGGTAGAAACCTTCAGCGAATGGATTGTCGATCAAACGCAGTTTAAGGGCGAACCCCCAGCGATTGCTGGCATGGAATTGACCAGCAACCTGATGGCGTTCGTTGAGCGCAAGCTGTTTACCCTGAACACGGGCCATGCGATTACTGCGTATCTTGGCCAGCGAGCTAATCTGTTGACCATCCGCGAGGCCATTCTTGATCCGACGATCCGCCAGATTGTGAAAGGCGCGATGGAAGAAAGCGGTGCGGTGCTGATCCAGCGTTACGGTTTTGAGGCCGACAAACATGCGGCGTATATCAACAAAATCCTGTCCCGTTTTGAAAACCCGTATCTGCACGACGACGTAGAACGTGTTGGCCGCCAGCCACTGCGTAAGCTGAGCGCGGGCGATCGCCTGATCAAACCCTTGTTAGGCACATTGGAGTATGGCTTGCCGCATACCCATTTGATCCAGGGAATTGCTGCGGCCATGGGCTACCGGAGTGAGCAGGACCCACAGGCAAAAGAGTGGCTGGAACTGCTTGAGAAACACGGGCCAAAAGCTGCACTGGCGCAGGTTTCCGGGTTACCGGCGGACAGCGACGTGGTGGGTGAAGCGGTTGCTGCGTATCACGCGATGCAGCAACGCTAGGCTACTTACGTTTGAGGCCGGGCGGTGCTCGGCCTCTTTACGGGCTCCAGCACCCATGTAACGTGAAGTATGACAAGTATATAACGGCTAGTGGCAATGTTTGATGAATCATAGAGTGTTAAAGTACCCACCCCACGCCATTAGAAAAGCGATGATGATCGAGACACAAGCATTTGAAAATAAGGTTCTGGAAAAGCTGAACGCAGGTAAGACGGTGCGCAGTTTTCTGATTGCAGCGGTTGATCTGCTGGCAGAAGCGCTCAACGTCCTGGTGGTTCAGGTCTTCCGTAAAGACGATTATGCGGTGAAATATGCCGTTGAACCTTTGTTGTCCGGTGCCGGCCCGCTGGGCGAGCTTTCGGTGCGCCTTAAGCTGATGTACGGGCTGGGCGTGATTTCTCGCCAGGAATATGAAGATGCTGAATTGCTGATGGCGATGCGTGAAGAATTGAATTATGACGGTGCGGAATACCGTTTTATCGATGACGAAATGCTGGGTCCCTTCGGTGAACTGCACTGCGTCAGCGCCTTGCCGCCGGTGCCTGCTTTTTTGCAGCCCGGCGAAGCGGATGAATCGCTGATTGCCATGCAGCACCAGCGCTATCAGCAGATGGTGCGTTCCACCATGGTGCTTTCGGTGACAGAACTGTTGGCCGGTATTGGAGCCAAACAGCCCTCTCGGCTTTCCCCGCTCGGCGCACAAAAACCTTAAGCGAAGGCGACACGCCACTCGTCAAACAGCAGCCATAGGGCCGTTATGGCCATCAAACCCGCCATCACCGCGTTGAATAACCGCAGCTTCCAGGTAATACGCAGTGCATGACGCAATCGATCGCCCATCAGCGCCCAGACCAAAACGCAGGGCATGTTCACTGCGCTGAAACTGGCGATAATCAACAGTGTTTGGCTAAGAGTGGCCCCTTCGCGTGGGGCAAACAGGATCGCCACGTTAATCACCATCAGCCAGACTTTCGGATTGACCGCCTGAAATAAGGCACCGCTGATAAAACGCATCGGCTGCACCTGCTGTTTAGCGTCTGGCGCGGCCGCGTTGAACAGTTTCCACGATAACCACAGCAAGTAAGTACAGCCTATGGTCGCTAGCGGGAAACGGATGGTGCCAATCCAGTTGAGGGCCACGGCCAGCAGCGCTGTCGTCAGAGCGAGCTGCACGGCACAACCTACAACGATGCCTAGCAGCATCGGCAGAGTGCGGCGGATACCGAAATTAACACCGGATGAGGCCAGCAACAGATTGTTGGGGCCGGGGGTAATCGCCATCACGGTAACGTAACTGACAAAAGCGGAGTCCAGCATATATACAGTTCCTAAAACAGATTGATACAGATGAGTTATCAGCATAAGGAGTTAGTTGGAGTGGTGACAGAATCAGAAATAAGATATTGTCATGGTTACAGTTGTATCAATGACTAACTGTAACCATCATCTGGAGACAAACTGTGACCCTGCTTAATGAGATCCCGGAAATCCGTTATCTGCAACTGGCGGAGACGTTGGCGGCGGCTATCCGCCGTGGCACTCTGTTGCCCGGTAGCCGGATGCCTTCAATACGGCGCAGTGCGCAGACTCATAGCGCCAGTATCAATACCGTGGTGGCGGCTTATCGCCAGCTTGAAGACCGTGGATTGATCGAAGCACGGCCGCAGTCCGGTTTCTACGTGCGCGCTACGCTGCCAGCGCTGAAAACCGCGTCTGCTCCCAGCCATCGGGTAGAAAAACCGGCAAACGATGTGCTGGCCTTGATCGATACGGTATTTGCCGCGCAACAAAATCTGCTATTCACCAATCTGTCGCTGGCCTGCCCACAAACCAGTGATTTTTATCCCGGTGGCAAGCTGGGGCGGATGCTGGCTTCACAGCTGCGCCGCCAGCCAAACCTGATCGGGCAATATGCTCTACCGCCTGGCAGCCTGCGGCTACGCCAGCAGATCGCCCGCCGCTCCATGACCTTGGGGATGTTGCTGGAGCCGGGAGATATTACTTTGACGCACGGTTGTATGGAGGCGTTGCAACTGGCATTACGGGTCACCACCAAACAGGGCGATTGTGTGGGGCTGGAATCCCCGACGTATTTTTACCTGCTGCCATTACTGGCCAGTTTGGGGCTGAAAGCGTTGGAAATCCCGACCGATCCCCAACAGGGCTTATCGTTGGACGCGCTAGAACTGTTGCTGCAAGAAAAGCGGCTCAATGCGGTGATTGCCATGCCAACGGTGCAAAATCCGTTAGGTTGCACTATGCCGCTGGCGGCGAAAAAACGCTTGGCACAGTTGATGAACGATCATCAGGTGCCATTGATCGAAGATGGCTTGTATGCTGAATTGCAGTTTGGTGGGGCGCTCAGCCCAGCGGTGAAAGCTTTTGATCGCGAAGGATGGGTATTGTTCTGTTCCAGTTTTACCAAAACACTGGCACCGGATTTCCGCGTAGGTTGGGTTGCCGGTGGGCGTTTCAATGAGGCGTTGCGCAAACTGAAAGCTGTGTCTTCTATGGCAGAGTCACAGCTGTTGTCGGAAACATTGGCGATGTTTCTGGAAACCGGCGGCTACGATCACCACCTGCGCAACTTGCGCAAACGCTATGCCGCACAGGTCGAAGAGGCCAGAGCGTTGCTCGCACGTCATTTTCCCCGTGGCACAAAGGCGACACAGCCTGCGGGGGGATTCGTGTTCTGGGTGGAGTTCCCGCTGGCGGTAGACGTGGTGGCACTGTTTCACCAGTTGCTAGAGGAACAGATCTGCCTGACACCGGGTACGCTGTATTCCCCCAGCGGGCGTTACCGTAACGGGCTGCGGCTGTCTTGCTGTTATCCGTTTGATGCGCGTTACACCCAGGCGCTGGCGCGAGTGGGAGCTAAAGCCTGCGAGATGAGCGGCCTGCCGCCGGGTATCGCGCAAGGCGAGTAACTGCGCCTGCATTTTGCTACAATGCGGGAATGACTTTTTAGCGACAGCCGCTAGCGGCACACACAGGCCAATGACCATGAAAGAGAAAGAAAAGGCAGAGATTAAGCGCCTTAGCGATTTGCTGGATGCACTGAACCATAAAGATACCGCAGTGGCCCAACAGGGTAATCCTGATCTGATTGCGCAACATACCAAAGAAAAAGAGAAGCTGACGACAGAAATTGAACGCTTAAAGCATGTGCGGGTTGAGAAACTGAGTGCGGAAGCGCAGAAGCTGAGTCAATTGCCGTTCAGCCGTGAAATCACCAAGAAAGAGCAGGCGGATATGGGCGCGTTGAAGAAAAACGTGCGTGGCCTGATCGTGGTGCATCCGATGACGGCGCTGGGCCGTGAAATGGGTCTGAAAGCCGTCACCGGTTACGCGAAAAAAACCTTCTAACCTGCGCAGTTGGGGCGGCGCTGTTCGCTCCAACTGCCGCTATCTTCTTTTGCGGTACTTCCCTGTCGATGTTGAATCACGCCCTTTATTGACCAAGCAGGCGGCGGTTGAAGTCTTCAATTCTGCTGGTAGTGATGCGTGTCAGCATGGTTTTACTCCAACTGGCAGAAAGCCCTGCGGCGGCCAGCAGGCGGCGATACTGTTCTGCGTCGAACGGCAGGTGCCAGGCAATGGCAATCGCCTCAGCGACGGAAACCTCACTGCTGCGGGCGACCAGTTCAAGCGGTTGTTCACCACTGACCATACCCGCAGACACCACACGGTATAACCAACCGCAGTGGCCGCTTTGCTGCATCAGCACCGAGAGATTACCGATAGCGAAATGTGCGTTCAGTTTGAAGCACGGTGAACGTGGTTGAGTGACTTGAATCAGCGCTTCTCCCCAACGGAAGATATCGCCCATAAACACATTGTGCTCGGTCAGGCCAAGAGTGGAAATGTTTTCCCCAAACGCCGGGGCGGCGAACAACTCGGCTTGTGCCGGAAACTGCCTGCGCCAGTGGATGTAATGTTCACGCGGGTAGTGGCATAGTGCCCGATCTGGCCCACCGTGATGCGCCTTTTCAGCCTGTTCGTCCCCTTCCAGGCCCAATGGTGTGAGCTTTATCGCCCCTTCCACCAGACGTTTGGCAATCGCACTGGGCCGCCTGCCTGCGTAGGGTTGAATGTTGCCGATGTAAACCTCAGGGGGGTGCATCATTGCCTCCATTTTTATCTCCTTGGCCAGCGGTGAATAGCCCTGAATAGCCTGAGTTGACAAAGAGCAACAGAGTAGCCTGTGCCGAGCAGGGCAAGCATCAGAAAGTGGTCCAGTTATTTTCCGCTGCTGAGGCGGTGGTTTCCCGTACCTTTGTCGCTTGGGAGGACTTTATTACTGCATTTTTTGCCTCGGCAAGTTCGTTACGCTCCGCCAGGCGGAACACGGAAACGCTTTGCAGCAGCATTTCAGCCTGTTCTTCCAGTGAGTCAGCGGCGGCGGCGGATTGTTCCACCAACGCGGCGTTTTGCTGGGTGGTGTGATCCATTTCAACAATCGCCTGGCCTATTTGCGCAATACCGCGTGTTTGCTCGTCAGAAGCGGCGGCAATTTCTGCCATGATATCGCGCACATGCGTCACTGAACGGACGATCTGTTCCATGGTATTACCGGTGTCTTCCACCAGTGCGGTGCCGGTCTGTACGCGGCTGACGGATTCAGCGATCAACCCTTCTATTTCCTTTGCCGCCTGCGCACTGCGTTGGGCCAGATTGCGCACCTCGCTGGCGACCACCGAGAAACCACGCCCTTGCTCACCCGCTCGGGCAGCCTCTACCGCTGCGTTCAACGCCAGAATATTGGTCTGGAAGGCAATGCCGTTGATCAGGGTGGTAATTTCCGCAATCCGCTGCGAACTGCTGGAAATATCGCGCATTGTGCTGACCACGTTATTGACCAGTGCGCCGCCCTGTTGGGCGGTTTGTGAGGCGTCGGTTGCCAGTTGGTTGGCGTGATGGGCATTATCGGCGTTCTGTTTCACCGTGGCGGTAAGTTGTTCCATACTGGCGGCGGTTTCTTCCACAGCGGCGGCCTGTTGCTCGGTGCGAGAGGAAAGATCGGTATTCCCTGCGGCAATTTCCCCGGCGGCGGTGGATACCTGGCTGACGCCTAACTGAATTTTCTCAATCATATCGCGCAGATTCTGGCTCATTGCGGCCACGGCATTCAGCAACTGGCCGAGCTCATCACGGCGAGAACTGGCCTGCATCTTGCGCAAATCGCCCGTGGCGATACGTTTTGCCAGTTCCAGAGCATTCTGTAACGGGTGAGTAATTTGCAGCGTGATGCGCCATGACACCAAAAGGCCCGTGAGAATCGCAATAACCGTAGTGATCCCCATCTGCCACTGGGCGGCAATAATGTTCCCGTTGGTTTCCTTCAGTTCATCTTGCATAAACACGCTGGTCAGCGCATCAATCTCCTGAGCCGTCTGACTCAGCTGTTGGCTGAGTTTTTGCTCGTTCTCGTAGGCGGGCAGATAGGCCGCGATGCGGCTTCTATACTCATCAAGTGCTGCCAGCAGCGGTTGCAGCAAGGGTTCCTCTAAACGCTGGTTGAGCGTATTGGCGGCACTGCGGGCATCGTCGATAGCGTTCATCACCTGTGCCTCAACGTCATTATTCGGTGTCAGCAGCAGGCCACGCACGCCAAAGCGGATAAAGGTCAGCTTTTGGTTGAGTTGGGCAATCGGCAGTTGCAGGTCACTGTTGTTTAACTGGCGTGCAACCTGGCTCAGTTCCTCTTGTATTTCGGCCATATTCCAGCTGGCGCGTATCGCGTCTTTTTTGGTGACGGCGGCCTGGAAAACATCTCGCTGTTGCTGGTATTTGCCGATTAATACTTTCAGTTTTTCCAGTTCGTTACGGCTATGTGGGTCCCAATTCAGCTCCAGTGCATGATTGACCAGCTTCACCACATTTTCGATATGGGTGCGGTTGCTGTCCAGGTGCTCGATTTTGTAGGTCTGGCCGAACATGGCGCGGGCGTATTTCGCCTGGCTGATTTGAGTGGTGATTTGAGAACTGAAATCAATGCGTTCGGTGCGCGATTTGATGAGATGAAGATAGTAGCTCCCGGTGCCGGCGATAATAATTGCCAGTAATAAAACGAGGGAAAACCCCAATGAAAGCTTTTTACCCACGGTGAGATGAATGAATTTCCCGGCCATTGCCTTCAATACCCTCATGAGATTTTCCTTGCGAGGAGAACGTTAATGGAGTCAATCATCGGCAAAACGTGGTCAAACTTTAGCGGAAAATAGGCAAAAAAATGCCCGCATCAGCGGGCACTAGAGTGGGGAAAGTGGGGTTATTTCTGTGCTTCGTTGAAGCGTTTTGCGGCTTCGTCCCAGTTCACCACGTTCCAGAACGCCTTGATGTAATCTGGGCGGCGGTTCTGGAATTTCAGGTAGTAGGCGTGTTCCCACACATCCAGACCGATAATCGGGAAACCGGAAGCGCCAGCTACCGCTTCGCCCATCAACGGGCTGTCTTGGTTAGCGGTAGAAACCACGGCCAGCTTGTTACCTTTCAGTACCAGCCAGGCCCAGCCGGAGCCGAAACGGGTGGCGGCGGCTTTCTCGAACTCTTCCTGGAATTTCTCAACGCTGCCGAAATCGCGCTCAATGGCGGCTTTCAGATCGCCTGACAGGGTGGTACCGGTTTTCAGGCCTTTCCAGAACAGGCTGTGGTTAGCGTGGCCGCCTGCGTTATTACGCATGAAGGTGCGCTTGTCAGCAGGTACTTTATCCAGATCCTGGATCAGCGCTTCAACGCTCAACGAAGCCAGCTCAGGGTAAGCTTCCAGCACGGTGTTGGCATTGTTGACATAGGTCTGGTGGTGTTTGGTGTGGTGGATTTCCATGGTCTGCTTATCGAAATGCGGTTCCAGTGCGTCGTAAGCATAAGGCAGTGATGGCAGTGAATAACTCATAATCATCGTCTCCAGTGGGTGTTAGGCGGCGCAAAGCATGAGCACCGTATAAACAGTGGGTTCTATTATAGTTAATTAAATGATATTGAAAATGATTATCAATGCCTTATTGATTGTATGGTTTTTATTTGGATCGTTGAGCCCCGCTCGCTGCTGGTAAGCGTTTCTAATCTCAAGCGATTTTCCGCATCTTGCTCTGCCCTGGGTGGAGCGTAGATACTCTGTGGGGGTGCATGGCCTGGTGAAAGAAACTTGCCACTGCCGAGTGCGGCGGTTCCGTGATGAGTACCGCCATACTTTGCCCCTTTCCCGAATGGGAAAGGGGTTTTGCTTTGCAATTCAGCAGAATGAATCTATTTTTATCCAGAACTGAAGCGAAGTATTTCTGTTATAACAACGTAAGCCATCAACCTATTGCCATTCCGCGAATTTTTCTTTCAAAGCTTGCCATTTCACGGTGTTTTCATCATCCAATTGTTCAGAGAGCCCCCAGAAACCATGGCTGGCATACGAGGAGGCTAACATATAGTAGATAAAGGTATCGCCACCCGCATCCTGCCAATTTTGTAGCAAGGTTTTGATGATTTCTTTCATACGCGGGTCACTATTGGCAGCGAGTTTATTATCGAAATTAACCTTATCAAGGAGGCTAGGTCCTCCTTCATAAGCGAACATTTTGAGATTATATTGATCTGCTAAATCTCTCATGGCATGGAAACGATCGACGGAGACTGTTTGAACATATTCATTCATTCTCTCAAGTATCTCATCAACGGATAGCATTAAATTACTCGGCGTATCCCCTGCTTTAGAGATCATCTCAATATAAGCGCTGGTAGAAATACCATAGATATAGTTATGAGGAGAGCCATACATCTGATTTAAATATTGTAATTGGTCGGGGAGTTTACCTGCCTTGGTGCTTCTTAATGACCAGTTTTCCCATGCCAGCATAGGGCGAACTCGCGTCATCATGGCGGCATCGCCAAAAACTTCACGGAAAATATCACTAATATGTTTTACTTTCCAAGCATAATGCCGGCCCAGGAAGGCATATTCCATTTCAGTTTTATAGGTCAGGCAATTGGCTTTATTACCAGAAAGACCTGAGTAATAATTATCAGGATCGCCACTAATAAGCACTTTATCACAGGCAGCTTTTCCGACTTCCTTTCTTTGTGCAAAATAGGGTTTTTCCAGCTCATTCCAAACTTCGTTGCTGAATTCTATATAGAGCTTGCGTTCACTATTTAGGTTGTTTTTAAATAGCAACGCTAAATTACGAATATAGTCATCGCTTGCTAAGTGAGGAACGTTAATCCAAGGGTCTTTACCCGTCATATTTGATAATTCAATTACATATTCCCAAGACATTCCGGCGGGCCTGCCTTTAAACTGCCGTTGCTGAGTGGCATAACTTTTAGCTGTTCGCTCACTCCATTCGGCAATTTTTGAACCATTAGTGCCGGTTGTTTCCATAAAACGAATAATACCAAAAATTTTATTATCTTCAGCTTTAAGCCGTTGCAGGAATACGGCGTTAAACGTGTCTGAAGCATAATGTTGAGGCCGTAATAAACGAACGTCTTTTACTCCGCCAACGATCCCCTCAAAGGTGAAATAGAGATTGCTTTTATTATCATAATTCACATCGGCATAGTAAGTTTGTGTTAAGGCATCATAGGTTACCGTTAATAACTTACCGCCAGCCTTGACCACCATTTGTGCCGTACCCTGCCCTTTGAAGGACAACTTATAGCTTCCTGATGGGTGTGGTTTTACTTGAAGATGATCTGCATTTACTGCCATGGGTAATACGCCAGCGTCTCCAAGAGGCCAGCCATTAGCATCGGTAGCAATAGGAGTATTAAGGCCCTCCCAAGCGGCGGATACCGCTGCAAAAGGTCTGGCCTGCTTCATGGCATCATTAAAGAAATGCTCTGATGACCAATCATCCACATTACCAAGGTTAATCCCAAGCGCCGGTAAATCATCATTCGGCGGAGTTTGGGCATAAAACACGACACCCTCATTCGTCCATCCACTGGTTTCCAGCGTTTTTATCTCGTTTTTATCGACAGCAAAACGGTGCATGGTTCCTGATACCAAGCGATAAACGGGCAGTGATGTACAGGCTGTTGAGCTTTTTGCTACGAAGAAACTCACGCCTTGATTAGCGTAGCCGTATTTTTGTGTGGCATTAGTGAGTTCGCTTTGGCTTGCCGTCCACAGAAAATCATTCGTGCTTGAGTTATATAATCGATAACCAGGCACTAATTCGCTGTGAGGCAGACTAGCGGCATAAAATAAAGCGCCTCGATTATCAGTAAATCCATATTTTACGGAATTAACGACTTCAGATTCTGTCAGGGTGAGTAAATTGGCTTTAGTCGTGGGATTGATAAGTTGAACAACGGGGCTGGTTAATTTCAATTCTGTACACTCTATGGCACTGACCACTCCCGAATGTATTAATAATGCCAAGAAGAGAGTAAAGAGCGTTAACCTCAATTTACTGAACAATAAATACATATGAAACTCCTTTCTTATGTGATGATGCCTCTAATTGGTTGAATTTTATCTACAACACAAGTCTTTAAGGTTGGCTGCTGGCCAGCATTAATGTCCATGATTCCTGCTGGAAGCCCGCTTTGGTTTAGCACCACGGCTAGAGCCTAAGGCCAGGATGGCCGCTACCGTGAGTGCTGGGGCATATTTTACTAACTTTCAGTTGGTTACGCTACGCTAACCGGGCTGGGAAACTGCCAATCAGTACTTGGCGTGATTAAACTGGCACAGTGGATTGGGTAAATGCGGGAAGGCGTATTGAAAAGCGTTGTTAATGGTTTTCGCTGTACGCAGTGCGCCATACGGCAGCTTATTCAGCGTAATAAGCGTTGATGGCGGCTGTTGTTAATCGAGGAGTCGTTGCGGATGGGTAAATACCGTGGCCCGGCCCGGCTTGCTGAAACCGACTAACGTCAGATTGCTGCGCTCGGCGATCTCCACCGCCAGCGAAGTGGCAGCAGAAACCGCGAACAGGATTTCGACACCACACATGGCCGACTTTTGCACCATTTCATAGCTGGCACGGCTGGAAACCAGAATGGCCCCCTGCTGCCAGCCCTGTTTGGCGCGCAGGCCGAGCATTTTATCCAATGCCACGTGGCGGCCCACATCTTCGCAGCCACCCAGCAGTTCACCTTCTGGTGAGATCCAGCCAGCGGCGTGGGTGCAGCCGGTATGTTGGCCAACATCCTGTACCTGGCGCAGTTGCCCTAATGCACGATCAAGCTGAGCGAGCGAAAAGGTTTGGGTGAACGGCAGTGGCACCACCGGGCGAAAGATATCCGCCAACTGTTCAATACCGCAAACGCCGCAGCCGGTGCGGCCCGCCATCGCCCGGCGGCGTTCTTTCAGCCCGGCAAACCGGCGGCTGGAAAGTTCTATCTGCACTTCCAGGCCGTTGCAGGCCGGATTAATCTCTATACTGTAGATATCGTGCGGGGATTCGATGATGCCCTCCGACAGCGAAAAGCCCAGGGCGAAAGCCTCCAGATCCTTGGGGGTGCACATCATCACCACGTGGGAGATACCGTTATAGACCAGCGCCACCGGCACTTCTTCCGCCAGCCAGTCTTGCTGTGAACTGGCCAGTTGCCCACGCTGAAATACCGGGGCTTGTGTCATACCCGTGATTGGCGTCGCATTTATTGGCTGCTCTGGGTCTATTTTGTTCACTTTACTGGTACCTGTTTGTAACAACCTCAAGTCCGCTATGGTATCATCACAGCGTCGTTGTGGCCCTCTGGCCAAACCAACATAAGAACAGTGATTTTAGCGCTTCCCGCTTTGCTGGGGAAAGCGCCATTTGAAACAATGTGACAACACGAGTGAAAGGAGACCCCCATGCAGGTCAGCAGAAGGCAGTTCTTTAAGATCTGCGCTGGCGGTATGGCAGGAACGACGGTCGCTGCGCTGGGGTTTGCCCCGGCTGTAGCGTTAGCGGAAACCCGGCAGTACAAACTGCTGCGCGCCCGCGAAACCCGTAATACCTGTACGTATTGTTCCGTCGGCTGCGGGCTGTTGATGTACAGCCTTGGTGATGGTGCTAAAAACGCCAAAGAGAGTATCTTCCACATTGAAGGGGACCCGGATCACCCAGTCAACCGGGGTGCGCTTTGCCCGAAAGGCGCAGGTCTGGTGGATTACATCCACAGCGAAAGCCGCCTTCAATACCCGGAATATCGCGCGCCAGGTTCCGACAAATGGCAGAGAATCAGTTGGGATGATGCTTTTACCCGCATCGCCAAGCTGATGAAGGAAGACCGTGATGCCAACTTCGTTAAAACCAACGAACAGGGCGTTACCGTTAACCGCTGGTTAACTACCGGTATGCTGTGTGCCTCAGCCTCCAGCAACGAAACCGGCTACCTGACACAAAAATTTAGTCGCGCTCTCGGCATGCTTGCCGTAGACAACCAGGCGCGTGTCTGACACGGACCAACGGTAGCAAGTCTTGCTCCAACATTTGGTCGCGGTGCGATGACCAACCACTGGGTTGATATCAAGAACGCAGACTTAATTATCGTCATGGGCGGTAATGCGGCAGAAGCGCATCCGGTGGGGTTCCGCTGGGCGATGGAAGCCAAAATTCATAATAAAGCCAAGCTGATCGTGATCGATCCGCGCTTTACCCGTACCGCATCGGTGGCGGATTTCTACACGCCTATCCGTTCAGGAACCGACATCGCCTTCTTGTCGGGCGTATTGCTGTACTTGATCAACAATAACAAGATTAACCGCGAATACGTTGAAGCCTATACCAACGCCAGCCTGCTGGTGCGTGAA
Organism: Chania multitudinisentens RB-25; assembly: GCF_000520015.2. Classification (GTDB taxonomy): domain Bacteria; phylum Pseudomonadota; class Gammaproteobacteria; order Enterobacterales; family Enterobacteriaceae; genus Chania; species Chania multitudinisentens. The sequence continues at coordinate 867,345 of NZ_CP007044.2, read as the reverse complement.
GATTTCAGCTTTGACGATGGCCTGTTCAGTGGCTACGACGCGGAAAACCACAAGTACGATAAAACCACCTGGAACTACCAGCTTGACGAAAACGGCTTTGCCAAGCGTGACGTCACTCTGCAAGATCCGCGCTGCGTGTGGAACCTGCTGAAACAGCACGTTAGCCGCTATACGCCAGAGGTGGTGAACAATATCTGCGGTACGCCAACCGAAGATTTCCTGAAAGTTTGCGAATATATCGCTGAAACCAGCGTGCACAACAGAACCGCTTCGTTCCTGTACGCTCTGGGCTGGACACAGCACTCGGTCGGCGCGCAGAACATCCGCACCATGGCGATGATCCAGCTGCTGCTTGGCAACATGGGCATGGCAGGGGGCGGTGTGAACGCACTGCGTGGCCACTCTAATATCCAAGGGTTGACCGATATCGGCCTGCTGTCACAAAGCCTGCCGGGCTACATGACGCTGCCTTCTGAAAAACACCTGGATCTGGACACCTACCTGAAAGCCAATACGCCAAAAGCGCTGTTGCCAGGCCAGGTGAACTACTGGAGCAACTACCCGAAATTCTTTATCAGCCTGATGAAGAGTTTCTACGGTGACAACGCGCAGAAAGAAAACAGCTGGGGCTTTGACTGGCTGCCGAAGTGGGACAAAGGCTACGACGTTCTACAGTACTTTGAAATGATGCATCAGGGTAAGGTCAACGGCTATATCTGCCAGGGCTTTAACCCGGTCGCCTCGTTCCCAGACAAGAACAAGGTGGTGGCAGCGCTTTCCAAGCTGAAATTCCTGGTGACCATCGATCCGCTGAATACTGAAACCGCCACTTTCTGGCAGAATCACGGCGAATCGAACGACGTGAATCCAGCGGAAATTCAGACTGCTGTGTTCCGTTTGCCGTCCACCTGTTTTGCCGAAGAGAATGGTTCGATCGTCAACTCCAGCCGCTGGTTGCAGTGGCACTGGAAGGGAGCCGATGCGCCAGGCGAAGCGCTGAACGACGGCGAAATTCTGGCCGGGCTGTTAACGCGCCTGCGTGAGATGTATGCCCATGACGGTGGTGCAGTACCTGAACAGGTGCTGAACATGAGCTGGAACTATCTGACACCAGATAATCCAGCGCCAGAAGAAGTGGCAATGGAAAGCAACGGTAAAGCGCTGGCGGATATTCTTGATCCAGATGGCAAAGTGTTGGTGAAAAAGGGCGAACAGCTCAGCACCTTCGCACATCTGCGTGATGATGGCACCACCGCCAGCGGCTGCTGGATGTTTGCGGGCAGCTGGACGCCAGCGGGCAACCAGATGGCGCGGCGTGATAATGCCGATCCGTCCGGTTTGGGTAACACGCTGGGTTGGGCCTGGGCTTGGCCGCTCAATCGCCGCATTCTGTACAACCGTGCTTCAGCCGATCCTGCCGGTAAACCTTGGGATGCCAAACGCCAACTGCTGGCGTGGGACGGAGCCAAGTGGAGCGGGGCAGATATCCCCGACTACAGCGCTGCTGCACCGAACAGCGACGTTGGGCCGTTTATCATGCAGCCGGAAGGTATGGGCCGCCTGTTTGCCATCGATAAAATGGCAGAAGGGCCGTTCCCTGAACACTACGAGCCGTTTGAAACGCCGCTTGGCACCAACCCATTGCACCCGAACGTGGTGTCCAACCCGGCCGCGCGCGTGTTCAAAGACGATCTGGCCGCCATGGGTAAAGCCGACAAGTTCCCTTACGTGGGCACTACTTATCGCCTGACCGAACACTTCCACTACTGGACCAAGCACTCGCTGATTAACGCGATTACGCAGCCGGAGCAGTTTGTGGAGATTGGTGAAAAACTGGCTGCCAAGAAAGGCATTAAGCAGGGCGATACGGTGAAAGTCAGTTCCAACCGTGGCCATATCAAAGCCAAAGCGGTGGTTACCAAGCGTATCCGCACGCTACAGGTGAATGGGCAGGAAGTGGACACCATCGGTATCCCGATTCACTGGGGTTACGAAGGGGTCACGAAGAAAGGCTTTATCGCTAACACGCTGACGCCGTTTGTTGGCGATGCCAACACGCAAACGCCGGAATTCAAGGCGTTCCTGGTTAACGTGGAAAAGGTGTAACGGAGACGAATTATGGCAATGCAATCTCAAGACATCATTCGTAAATCCGCAACCAATGGTTTCACACCGGCTCCGCGTGCTCGTGACCATAAGGAAGAAGTCGCGAAGCTTATCGATGTCACCACCTGTATCGGCTGCAAGGCCTGTCAGGTGGCCTGTTCTGAGTGGAACGATCTGCGCGATGAAGTTGGGCATAACGTCGGGGTGTATGACAACCCGGCCGATATGACCGCCAAATCGTGGACGGTGATGCGCTTCTCCGAAGTGGAGGAGCACGGCAAACTGGAGTGGCTGATCCGCAAAGACGGCTGTATGCACTGTGCCGATCCCGGCTGCCTGAAGGCTTGCCCGGCGGAGGGTGCGATTATCCAGTACGCCAACGGCATCGTTGATTTCCAGTCTGAGCACTGTATCGGTTGTGGCTACTGCATCGCCGGTTGCCCGTTCGATGTGCCGCGCATGAATAAGGAAGACAACCGGGTGTACAAGTGTACCCTGTGCGTTGACCGTGTTGATGTGGGCCAGGAACCGGCCTGTGTGAAAACCTGCCCGACGGGAGCAATTCACTTTGGCACTAAGGACGCGATGAAAGAAGTTGCGGCGGAACGTGTCAGTGAGCTGAAAACCCGTGGTTACCAGAATGCGGGCCTGTATGATCCTGCGGGCGTAGGCGGTACTCACGTCATGTATGTGCTGCATCACGCCGATAAACCACAGCTGTACCATGGTTTACCGGACAACCCGACCATCAGTCCGGCGATCACCTTCTGGAAAGGGGTGTGGAAACCGCTGGCGGCCATTGGTTTTGCTGCCACCTTTGCAGCCAGTGTGTTCCACTATGTTGGCGTTGGCCCGAACCGCGTTGACGAAGAGGAGGAGCACAACGAGCTGCACGATGAGGAGACGCGCAAATGAGAAAGGAAAAGCCAATTCAGCGCTACAGTGCGCCGGAGCGGATTAACCACTGGATCGTGGCGTTTTGCTTTATTCTGGCAGCCGTCAGTGGGCTGGGGTTTTTCTTCCCCTCCTTCAACTGGCTGATGAACATTTTCGGAACGCCGCAGCTGGCGCGTATTCTGCACCCCTTCGTTGGGGTGATTATGTTCGCCGCGTTCCTGCTGATGTTCCTGCGCTACTGGAAGCATAATCTGATCAACCGGGAAGATATCACCTGGGCAAAAAACATCCACAAAATCGCCATGAACGAGGAAGTGGGTGACACCGGGCGCTACAATTTCGGGCAGAAATGTGTATTCTGGGCAGCGATCATCAGCCTGGTGCTGTTGATGGCCAGTGGGATTGTCATCTGGCGGCCATATTTTGCCCCAGCGTTCTCAATCCCTCTGATCCGCATCGCGTTGCTGGTGCATTCGCTGGCGGCAGTTGTGTTGATTATCGTGATTATGGTGCACGTTTATGCCGCTCTGTGGGTAAAAGGCACCATTACTGCGATGGTTGAAGGCAAGGTGCCGGCCGCTTGGGCCAAGAAACATCATCCGCGCTGGTACCGTGAGGTCCGCGAGAAACAACAGGAAAACAAACCCTGATGAGTATCCGCATCGTTCCTAAAGAGCAGTTAGGGGCACAGCGCGAGAAGTCCACAACGGCGGAAACCATTCCGCCGTTACTTTTCGCCAATCTGAAAAGCCTGTATACCCGCCGAGCCGAGCGTTTGCGCCAGTTGGCGGCAGACCATCCGCTGGGTGACTATCTTAACTTTGCCGCCAGCATCGCAGCAGCGCAGAACAACGCGTGCCACGATAATCCGTTGGTGCTGGATCTCGGTGTTGCACTGGCTCAAGGGGCTGCCAGCGGTAAACCACCGCTGGATGCCAGCCTCTATCTACGCAGTGAGCACTGGCATAAACTGTTGGCCTCGTTGATTGCTGAACTGCGCCCGCAGGCACCAGAACATGTGCTCCCAGTGCTGGAAAATCTGGAAAAATCCTCTGCTCGTGAACTGGAGCTGATGGCCAGTGCGTTGTTGAGCAATGAATTTGCCAAAGTGGGTAGCGATAAAGCGCCGTTTTTGTGGGCCGCGTTGTCGCTGTACTGGGCGCAGATGGCCAGCCAGATCCCTGGTAAGGCGCGCGCAGAATACGGTGAGCATCGCCAGTTCTGCCCGGTGTGCGGCAGTATGCCGGTTTCCAGCATGGTGCAGATCGGCACGGTAAATGGCCTGCGTTATTTGCACTGCAACCTGTGCGAAAGCGAGTGGCACGTGGTGCGGGTGAAATGCAGCAACTGCGAGCAAACGCGCGATCTCAACTATTGGTCACTGGACAGTGAGCAGGCGGCGGTGAAAGCAGAAAGCTGCGGCGATTGTGGCACTTACCTGAAAATCCTCTATCAGGAAAAAGATCCGCAGGTGGAAGCGGTAGCCGACGATCTGGCTTCATTGGTGCTTGATGCCAAGATGGAAGAAGAAGGTTTTGCCCGCAGCAGTATCAATCCTTTCCTGTTCCCTAGTGAGTAATGCCGGCGCCCTCTCCTTATCAGGTGAGGGCGTGCCGCTAATTTTGGCCTGGAATCTGGCAAACACTGGGCCGAGTTGCTAGGGTTACGCCATGACGCGTAAAGCGAAAGGAAGGGTATCATGTTAAAAACCATTGCCAGATTGGTGGCGTGTGCTCTGTTGCTGGCTGGGCTGGCAGCCTGTGATAACCAAGACACTAACAAGCCAGAAGTTCCCAAACCGGAAACGAAGCCGGTCGTTACTCAGCCAATAACGCCGGCCCCCACGCCACCGCCAGAAACCAAACCTGCTCCCGGTTTGCACGTTTCGCTGCAAAAGGGCAAGATCACGTTTGAATTACCCGCCGGTTTCAGCGATCAAACCCAGTTGAGCGGCATTATCAACGACGACAAATCCATCATCCAACTGTTCCTTGACAGTAAAGCACGCCAGCGTACTGTGGCTTCTGAAGTGATCCCGCCAGCCGGTATGAAACTGAATACCAGCGATGCCATGCTGAAAGAACTGACACAAAGTATGATTACCGAACTGGCTGACCGTTATCAGAACATCAAGAAAACCAAAGAAGAAAATTTCACCGTTGATGAGCAGAAATTCCACCGTTTGGATACCGAGCAGACGGTGAATGGGCAGAAAGTGGTTTCCACCATTGTGCTGACGGTATTCAATAAACGGGTGGTGACGTTGCAGATGTTATCGCCAGCCAAAACGCCGCAGGTGCATCAGGCGCTGGTGCAGCGGATTATTGATACGTTGGTGGTGAAATAGCGGATTTCAGCCCCAACCCACTAAAAATTGCATACTGAGCGACCATGAGCACTGAATCTCAGCAACTTTACAGCCAATTACCCGCCATCGACCGCCTATTGCGCGATCCTGCCGTTGAGCCCGCCGTGGCCAAATATGGGCAAACGCTGATTAGCGAGCTGCTGCGCCAGATGCAGGCGCAGGCGCGCGAGGCGATTAAAGCTCGTCAGCAATTGCCTGAATGGTGCCACAACTGGCCGCAGGCGTTGCTCACGCGCCTGAACCAGCAACAACGGTTGGCATTACAACCGGTGTTTAACCTCAGCGGCACCGTGCTGCATACCAATCTGGGGCGAGCCTTGCTGGCACAACCGGCGATCGAGGCGGTGGTGAACGCAATGGGGGCCGCAGTGACGCTGGAGTACGATCTGGAAGGGGCTGGGCGAGGTCATCGCGATCGGGCCGTGGCAGACTTGTTGTGCCAGCTTACTGGCGCAGAGGATGCCTGTATCGTTAACAACAATGCGGCGGCGGTATTGCTGATGCTGGCGGCGATCGCACCTGGTCAACAGGTGGTGGTATCGCGTGGTGAACTGGTGGAGATTGGCGGTGCGTTCCGTATCCCCGATGTGATGCGTCAGGCGGGTTGCCAACTGGTGGAGGTGGGCACCACCAACCGCACCCATCTGAAAGACTACCGCAGCGCCATCAACGAGCAAACCGGCTTGCTGATGAAGGTGCATACCAGTAACTACAGTATTCAAGGTTTTACCGCCGCGGTGGATGAAACAGAACTGGCGATGTTAGGCCGTGAACAAGGCATCCCTGTCGCCACCGATCTGGGCAGCGGTTCGCTGATCGATATGGCGCAGTATGGGCTGCCAGCAGAACCCATGCCCCAACGCTTGATCGCTGCGGGCGTGGATTTGGTGACATTCTCCGGCGATAAGCTGCTGGGTGGCCCGCAGGCCGGGATTATTGTGGGTAAAAAAGCGTTGATCGCCCGCTTGCAGCAGCACCCGCTGAAGCGCGCATTACGGGTTGGCAAAATAACGCTGGCGGCGCTGGAAGCCACGCTGCGACTGTATCAGCAACCGGAATTGTTGGCCGCGCAGCTGCCGACGCTACGCCTGCTGACCCGCCCGCAACAAGAGATGCAAGCCAGCGCCGAGCGGTTACTGGGCCAGTTGGTTCCCTATTTTGCCGAGCAGTTCGAACTGCGTGCGGAAGCCTGCTGGTCGCAGATTGGCAGTGGTTCACTGCCGATAGATCGTTTGCCCAGCTATGCGTTGACCTTTGCTCCGCGCGATGGCCGTGGTTCTACGCTGGAACATCTGGCGCAACGCTGGCGCAGTTTGCCACAGCCGGTGATTGGCCGGGTTCACGACGGCAAGCTGTGGCTCGATCTGCGCTGCCTGGAGCAAGAGAGCGCATTGGTTGAGGTGTTGAGCGCATGATTATTGCCACTGCGGGCCATGTCGATCACGGTAAAACCACATTATTGCAGGCGCTTACCGGCATTAATGCCGATCGTCTGCCGGAAGAAAAACGCCGTGGCATGACTATCGATCTCGGCTATGCCTATTGGCCGCAGCCGGATGGGCGTGTGCTGGGTTTTATTGATGTCCCAGGCCACGAGAAATTTCTTGGCAATATGCTGGCGGGGATTGGCGGCATCGATCATGCATTGCTGGTGGTGGCCTGTGATGATGGTGTGATGGCGCAAACTCGCGAGCACTTGGCTATTTTGCGTTTGAGTGGCCGCCCACCATTAACGGTGGCGCTGACCAAGGCCGATCGCGTAGATGAAGCCCAAATAGCCCAAGTGCGTTCGCTAATTGCTGCCGAACTGGCGCAGCAAGGCTGGCGAGATGTCTCGTTTTTTGTCACCGCCGCTGCGCAGAATCGGGGGATCGAAGCTTTGCGCCAGCACCTTCTGGCGTTACAGCCGGGCGAACATGCATTGGCACGCCGCTTCCGGCTGGCGGTAGATCGCGTATTCAGCGTGAAAGGCGCAGGGTTGGTGGTGACCGGCACGGCATTGGGGGGCAGCGTGAATGTGGGAGACACGTTGTGGCTGACCGGTGCCGATGTGCCAGTGCGGGTGCGGGGGCTACATGCGCAAAATCAGCCAACGGATCGCGCCGTTGCCGGGCAACGTATTGCGCTGAATATCAGCGGGGATGTTGATAAGGAGCAACTGGCGCGTGGGGATTGGCTATTGGAACAACCACCGCCAGCCGCCGCCGAGCGCATCTTGGTGGCGATTGATGCGGATGTGCCCTTGCAGCATTGGCAACCGTTGCACCTGCATCATGCCGCCAGCCATATTACGGGCCGTATTGCGCTACTAACCGGCAATCTGGCGGAGTTGCTGCTCGATCGCCCGCTGTGGTTGGCGGAAAACGATTGTTTGGTATTGCGGGATATCAGCGCGCGCCAAACTTTGGGCGCTGCGCGCGTGCTGGTGTTAGCAGCCCCCAAACGCGGCAAGCGCCAGCCGGGTTATCTGGCCTGGCTGGAGGCGCTGGCTCAGGCGCAGAACGACGCGCAGGTATTGGATTTGCGCCTGCCAGGTGGGGCGTTGAATCTGGCCGCTTTTGCCTGGGCGCGGCAGCTGACCCACAGCGGGTTGGCACCGTTGCTGGCAGAGCGTGAATTGCTGATTGCTGGTGAGATGGCGTTGGCGCAGGCTAATGCGCAACAAAAAGAGCAACGTATGTTGCAGGTGCTGGCTGAATATCATCAACAGCATAGCGATCAACTGGGATTGGGGCGTGCCCGCCTGCGGCGTATGGCTCTGCCGGGGGTGGATGAAGCGTTGGTGTTTATGATGATTGAGCGGCTGCTGGCGGCGGGTTTACTGTGTAATACGCGTGGCTGGCTGCATTTGCCCGAACATGGTCTGGCGTTCAGCACTGAACAACAGGCGTTGTGGGCACGTATCGAACCCCTATTCGGGAGTGAAGCCTGGTGGGTACGCGATCTGGCTACCGCCCTGGGTGAAGATGAAAACGCTGTTCGCGCTGCGCTGCGTAAAGCGGCCCAGTTGGGTTATGTGACGGCTGTGGTAGTGGATCGCTACTATCTCAGCCAGCGTATTGAACAATTTGCGGAGCTGATTCGGGAACTGGATGCGATACAAGGTAGCACCAATGCCAGTGATTTTCGCGATCGGCTGGGCGTTGGCCGCAAACTAGCGATTCAAGTGCTTGAGTTTTTTGATCGCAGTGGCTTTACCCGCCGTAAGGGTAACCAGCATCTGCTGCGGGATAGCGGGCTATTTGGTGGTTAAAAAATGCGGCGTGATCCGTTGCGCCCAGTTTAAAAATTTGTGATCCCCTTCCTGTCATTGATTATATTTTCGCCTCTCTGCGCGATAAGCGCCTATCTTTTAAGTTGGAAATTTTTTCCCCGCGCATAAGGAGATAGGACATGACCAACAGTATAACGGCAATTCACGTCACGCCAGACAATACCGGTTTTCCCCTCAAGCTGAAAAAACGTTACGACAACTTTATTGGTGGTGAATGGGTGCCCCCGGCTCAAGGGGAATACTTTACCAATCTGACCCCAATCACTGGTCAGGCGTTGTGTGAAGTGGCCAGTTCTTCTGCGCGCGATGTTGAGTTGGCGCTGGATGCGGCCCACGCTGCCAAAGGTGCCTGGGGTAAAATGTCGGTGCAGGCGCGTGCCAATCTGCTCAACCAGGTGGCTGACCGCATGGAACAGAATATCGCTCTGCTGGCGGCCGCGGAAACCTGGGACAATGGTAAACCAATCCGTGAAACTACCCATGCTGACGTCCCGCTGGCGATCGATCACTTCCGCTATTTTGCTGCCTGTGTGCGGGCGCAGGAAGGGGGGATCAGTGAGATTGATGCTGAAACCGTGGCCTATCATTTCCATGAACCGCTTGGCGTAGTCGCGCAGATCATCCCGTGGAACTTCCCGCTCTTGATGGCCTGCTGGAAGATGGCGCCGGCGCTGGCGGCGGGTAACTGTGTTGTGCTGAAACCCGCCAAGCTCACGCCGCTGTCGGTGCTGATGCTGATGGAATTGATTCAGGATATTTTGCCGCCGGGTGTGATCAACGTGGTCAATGGCGCAGGTGGTGAAGTCGGGGAATATCTGGCCACTTCCAAACGTATCGCCAAGGTGGCGTTTACCGGCTCAACCGAAGTCGGCCGGCAAATTATGGGTTACGCCACGCAGAATATCATTCCGGTCACGCTGGAGCTGGGGGGGAAATCGCCAAACATCTTCTTTGCCGACGTGATGGATAAAGAAGATGCCTTCTTCGATAAAGCGCTGGAGGGCTTTACGCTATTCGCCTTCAACCAGGGGGAAGTCTGTACCTGCCCGAGCCGGGCGCTGGTGCAGGAATCCATTTATGAGCGTTTTATGGAGCGGGCGATCAAGCGGGTGGAAAGTATCCGCAGTGGTAACCCGCTGGACGCAACGACCCAAATGGGGGCGCAGGTGTCTGAAGGGCAGATGAAAACCATCCTCAACTATATTGAGATTGGCAAACAAGAGGGGGCGAAGGTGTTGACCGGCGGGCGGCGTAAGACGCTGGACGGCGGGTTGGCGGCAGGTTATTACTTGGAGCCGACCATTCTGTTTGGTAAAAACAGCATGCGTGTGTTCCAGGAGGAAATTTTTGGCCCGGTGTTGGCGGTAACCACTTTCAAAGATATGGACGAAGCGCTGGCGCTGGCTAATGATACCGAGTACGGCCTTGGTGCTGGGGTGTGGAGCCGCAATGGCAACGTTGCCTACCATATGGGGCGTAATATTCAAGCAGGCCGCGTTTGGACTAACTGTTACCACGCTTACCCGGCCCATGCGGCGTTCGGTGGTTACAAACAGTCCGGGATCGGGCGTGAAACCCACAAGATGATGCTGGAACACTATCAGCAGACCAAATGCCTGTTGGTAAGTTATTCCGAGAAACCGCTGGGGTTGTTCTGATTGATGTGAGGCCGTGTTCTTTGAGGTGTAATTGAAGGATACGGCTAGGTAGGGCTCCGCTTGGAGCCCTACTGACTGAGAGAGTTATACCGCTTCGGCCAGGTTATGGTGTTTACGGAGAAACAGCGCCACCAGCGCCAGCCAACACAGGCCGCTCAGGAGATTGAACAGGTTAAACCACCCGCTCCCGCCCCAGACATAGGCCACCTTGGCGAATTCGATACCCGCAGTGAATACCAACATACTCAGCATCCCCATGGTCGCTGAGACGGTGCCTTTGCTGATCTCGCTGGAGAACAGCGTTAAACGATACAGCCCGGCGTTTGCCAGCCCGATACCGTAGGCATACAGGCTTAACCCGGCGGTCATCCACAGATAAGCATGGGCCGAGAACACCGTAGCCAGCGCGGCAATCAATAGCCCTACTAGCATCGGCCCGGCCCCCAATTTAATCGGGCGCTCAATACTGAACTTGTCAGCCAGGCGGGCCAACGTCAGGTTGCCGAGGATCAGCGCACCAAACACCGGGATCTGTAACAGGCCATATTCCAGCGTAGAAAGCGATTCGCCGCTGATCAAAATCACCGGCGACTGGGCAATCCAGGCCAGCAGCGGCAGGCTGGCAAACCCGATAGCCAGCGCCCCATAAATAAAACGGCGGTTGGTCAATACCTGCCGATAATCGCGCCACAGATTGGCGGCAGAGAAGGCTTCCCCCTGCAAAGTGGCGGTTTCCGGCATGGCTTTCCACAGGCCGACAAAAGAAATGGCTGCCAAGACGGCAAAGATCACAAACATACTTTGCCATGGTGCAACATAAATCAGCGCGGCTCCGGCCAGCGGCCCCAGCAGCGGGGCGATTAATGCCACGTTAGCCATCAGCGCGGTGATCTTGATACAGACTGACTCTTCAAAAGCTTCCTGAATAGTGGCGTAGCCCACTGCGCCGATAAAGCACAGACCAATCCCTTGCAGAAAGCGCATCACGATGAACTGCTCAATGTTGGTGACCAACAAGATCGCCAGGCAGGCCACGATAAAGAAGGCTACTCCGGCCAGCATCACCGGGCGGCGGCCGCGGCGATCCGACAATGGGCCAAGCAACCATTGCAGAAAGATACCGCCAGCCAGATAGGCGGTCATGGACGTCGGCACCCACTCAACGCCGGCGTTAAAATCGGCCACCACCGCCAGCATACCGGGCTGGATCATATCGTTGGCGATATAGGTGGTGAATTCGAATAGCACCAGACAAAGTGGGAATAAAAGCGCCTGTCGGCCCAGACGTGCCGCAGGGGGTAATGTTGTTTTCATATTTATACTACTGATTAAAATGAAGAAATAAGAAACTGTCAGGGCGGGAAGCGCAGTCTGAGCGAGTTATGGTGGCTATTTTGCCGTCAATTGCTCGCCTTGGCAATCATAAGGTGAGCCCGATCCTGGCGTTGCTGGGCGCGGCGAAGCTGGCGGCCGGAGGAGAATCCGGCGGTTAACGCGGCTTTCTCCAGCCCGTAACCCTGTTGTAAGCGCTGTTGAGCTACGGCCAACCGCAGTTGTTCATGATATTCCCGCACGCTGATGCCGATATGCTGGCGGAACAAACGGGCCAGATGGCGGCTGCTGACATGCGCTTTTTCTGCGACTAACGGAACCGACCAATCGGCTTCTGGTTCAGCGGCCATCACATCCTGCGCTCGGTGCACGGCCGGATGCAGATGGTTGCGATAGCGTAACCAAGGGGAAAGCTGTGGATCGTCGCCCGAACGGCGAAAATAAATCACCATTTCACGTGCGATCTCCAGCGCACGGTTGGCGCCGCACTGTTGATTAACCAGATGCAGGGCCAGATCGATCCCGGCGGTGATGCCCGCGCTGGTAAATACACCACGATCTTCCACAAAGATACGGTTTTCTCTCACCTGCGCGGCCGGTGCCTGCTGGCGCAGGCGTGTAAGTACGTTGTGATGAGTGGTGCAGTGGTAACCATCAAGCAGCCCTGCCTGCGCGGCCAACAAAGCACCTGAACACACACAGACCAGACTGAAACGCTGCTGTGCCAGTGCGGGTTGTAACCCACTCAACCATTGCCGGGCCTGAGCGGCCTCTTGATTAGCAAAAAACGTGGTTGAATCTGCCACGCCCGGCACCACCAGGATATCACCGTCGGCCAATTGTGCGGGCAACGGCGGTAACTGGCCGATGGTCATACCGATGGAACAGGTTACCTGCGGTACCGGGCTGACATAGTGCAATTGAAACTGGCTGGAAAGCCGCAAAACTTCTGCCGGGCCGCTGACATCCAGTGACAGCACGTTGGGTAACATCAGAAAGTAAACGGCCTTGGGCATGGTGATTCCTATCACAGTTGAGCTAATACCTCATCGACGCTGGCAAGCGTGGCGAAACGGTTGACCAGTACGGTTTCAGTATGCCGTTTCAATTGCTCTGGGGTAAAGAGGGTGCCATCAGGATGCTGCATCGGGAACGTCAGCGTCGCTTCGGTGACAAACGTCACTTTATAGCCCAGATCGGAGGCCACGCGGGTGGTGGTTTCACAGCACTGTTCAGTACGCATACCGCTGATGATCAGATGATTGATCTGGCGTTCACGTAGCCAGGCGTCCAGGCCCGAATCGGTCAGCGCATTATGTACCTGCTTATGTACGGTAACATCTGCCTGATGCGTCAGAAACGGCAGGCGCTTCACGTAACCAGATGCCAGAGAAAACGGCCCTTCCGCTGCGACGTGGAAAACATCGACCAATGCGACGCCTTGCCGTTGGCAACCTGCGATTAGGCGTGTTAACGCCTGTTGAAACGCTGGTAAGTCATGTTCCTGCCAGAATGGGCGGTGTTGGAATGAGTGCTGAACATCGATAATCAATAATGCGCTATGAGACATTTTCGGCCTTCCTTTATTGGTGAGTAGTGCCATATTGCACGGTCAGTCTGATTGAAGAAAGGCCAAAAACGGCCATCAATATGGCACAGACGGACCAGAATTTAGTGTGGAAGGCGCTGTTCTAACAACAGGCCATCAAATCCAATGACGTTGTTAGGAAGGTTGGCAACTAAGGAGTAAATTATTCTCTTTATTTTTTTGTGACCAGTATCTCACTGGATGTGCCGAGGAGAGGGTTTAAATTATTTAACCTGTTGTATTTAATGTTTTTTATTTGTTTTGATCTATATTTTTATTTTTTCGATAAGAGAATAATATTCTCTTGACATTAAAAATAAATGAAAAATATAAAAAGTATTTCTCTGCGCAAAACTATAAGATAAAGATAAATAAAGTCACTGATTAATTTTTTAAAATGAAAAAATGACTTATTAATTTATGTAATTGGTGCTATCACCCATGAGGCAAACAAATAAAGACATTATTAGTATAATGACAGATAAATAAATATTACTGTTTGACAGTGAAGCCTAATATCATTTTTTATGATAAGTGGTAAACTATTATTAAAACTCAAAGGGATACATAATGAAAAAAACAAAAACAAAAACAAAAACAAAAACAAAAACAAAAGCAATTGCGACGCTGGTGATCCATGCCGGGGATCAGGTTGATCGTGGTAATAATGCTATTTTTCCGCCTATTACCACTGCCAGTTCCTTCATTCAGCCGAATTTAGGTGAAGAAGGGGAGTTTTGTTATTCCCGCTGTAGCAACCCGACAAGATATGCCTATGAAACGGCGTTGGCTGAGCTAGAAGGTGGGGTCTATGCTACGGCAACGGCTTCTGGTATGGCAGCCACGGCACTCATATTGGAATTGCTGCCGAAAGACGCCCATGTATTAGTGATGAAAGGGGTTTATGGCGGGACTTATCGCTTGTTTGAACGGCTGCGTAAACAAACATCGGGTACCACATTCAGCTATGTCGATCTGAACGATCTTGCAGCAGTAGAAAGCCATATTCAGGAGAATACGCGTTTAATCTGGATTGAAACGCCCACTAACCCACTTTTGGAATTGGTTGATATTAAGGCGGTGTGCCAGATTGCGAAAGACAAGGGCATTATCAGCTGCGTAGATAACACCTTTGCCAGCGCCTGGAACCAACGGCCTCTCACCTTAGGTGCTGATATCGTTATGTTATCTACCAGTAAATATATTGGTGGGCATTCTGATCTGATTGGTGGTGCAGTGATTACCAATGTGCAGGATATTGCAAAGCAACTGGATTTCTGTAAAACCACGGTGGGGGCTATAGCGTCTCCGTTTGACGCTTATTTGGCATTACGTGGTATGAAAACACTGGATGTCCGTATGGAGCGCCAATGCAGTAACGCTTTAAAAATTGCGCGATTTTTAGAGCAGCATCCTAAGGTACTTGATGTTTATTACCCAGGGCTGGAATCTCATCCTCAATATCAGTTGTGTAAAAAACAAATGCGTTCTGGTGGTGCGGTAGTCAGTATCCGGTTGAAAGGTGAGATAACGGAAGTTAAAACCTTTATTGCTAAGTTAAATTATTTTGTTTTAGCCGAATCACTAGGGGGCGTTGAAAGTATGATTAACCATTCTGCATCAATGTCTCATGGTTCAATGTCCAAGGAAGAGAAGGAAAATATAGGCATATACGATACAACACTACGCCTTTCAATAGGCATCGAGGATATTAATGATTTAATATCAGATGTAGAACAAGCCCTTTCCTTTATACAATGATTAATAGGGTGGACATATGCATGATTATGGCGTGTGGACAATTATAACTCCGCTAGTAACTATTTGCTTAGCAATTTTTACTCGGCAGGTAATATTGTCATTATTAATGGGAATAGTCGTTGGATTTACGGTTATTAACGATCACAATATCATTCAGGGGATCAGTGGTACTTTAAATGGAATTATCGATACGTTTTCTTCTCCTGGTAATACACGCACCGTTATTTTTATGGTGATGATCGGCGGGATCATGCGCTTGATTGTTGTTACCGGGGGGGTAAGAAGTTTAGTTCGGGCCTTAACAGAAAAGACCCAGTTTGTTACCAATAAAAAAGCGGTACAGCTGCTGGCGATGGTGATTACTTCAATTATATTCATTGAAAGTTCAATCAACCAGCTTATTGCCGGTGCATCGACCAAAGATCTGGCCAAAAGATACGGTCTGTCACCGGAAAAAATGTCTTACATTATTCAAACTTCATGTGTATCGGTCTGCTCTTCAGCAATGATTAATGGTTGGGGAGCGGCCATGATGGGGGTGATCGGTGTTCAGATAGCGAAAGGATACATTGATGGCCAGCCATTTGAAATTCTAGCCAGATCAATGGTGTGGAATCTTATGGCATGGTTCTCGCTGGCATCAGTGCTGTTCTATATTTTCTCTGGTGCATCCTGGGGGCCAATGAAGAAAGCTGAAGTGAATTTTGTCAGCAAGCAGGACCAGCATGTTGAGAAAGAAAAAGATGAGGTTATTGATCATCCGGCATGTAATTCATTATTGAATTTCTTGATTCCTATCCTATCGACCGTCATTACTGTACCGGTAGCGCTTTATGTCACAGGAGATGGTGATTTTACGAAAGGTAGTGGCTCAATGTCGGTTTATAGCGCCGTTATGTTTGGCACCGCCGTCTCTTTTATTTGGTTCTGCGCCCGAGGCATCCTGAATATAGAATCCTTCTTTAAAGAGTTGTATATCGGTTACGCCAGCATGGTGAAGATCAGCTCAATTATGGTGTTGGCATTCTTGATGGGGAACGTCTCTGCTGACCTTAACACCGGGCAATATATCGCTACGATCACCTCCGGTGTGATCCCTCCTGGGTTCTCCATTGGCTTTATTTTTATTATCAGTGCCATTATGTCGTTAGCGACGGGAACCTCATGGGGAACGTTTGCTATTATGATTCCCATCGGCGTTCAGTTGGGTGTTTCTGTCGGCATGCCAGTGGAATATATGATCGGTGCAGCTATCACGGGCTCTATTTTTGGTGACATGACATCACCTATCTCGGGGGATGCTATCGTGGCATCTATGGCAACAGACTGTGACCATATTGAGCATATTCGAACACAAATGCCCTACGCGATTGCAACGGCGGGTATTGTTCTGGCGATCTATCTCTATCTTGGTTTTACGGTATAACGCGCTGGCATTTTGCCTCTCTACCAAATAAGAACGCCTACGTATGTCACTGCCAATAATGCCATTATAAAGGTTTATAATGGCATTATTTTCAGATTGCTTTAGAGGTTTTACGGTGTAAACAATCACGATAAACGGTATCAAAAGCAGCAATTGATACCAGCGGATATCAAAATACCTGAAAACGAAATTCCCCCCGTTTTTTTCCGCCCAATGCAGCCTTTAACACTTTATATTCCAGTCGGTTATCTCTTGGTGTCAGTTTTTCTCGAATACTGCCCAACGATTTGTGTAAG
This sequence comes from Chania multitudinisentens RB-25, assembly GCF_000520015.2. Lineage (GTDB taxonomy): Bacteria > Pseudomonadota > Gammaproteobacteria > Enterobacterales > Enterobacteriaceae > Chania > Chania multitudinisentens. Next base: position 850,639 of record NZ_CP007044.2, on the reverse strand, counting down.
CTCTTGAGAGTGAGAGGCAAACGTAAAACTGATACATATACCTCATTTGTTAACAATTTAACTACATTTAAAAAACATAAAACATACAATGCTGTTTCCTTCCAGTCTCGGTCGGAATTCCTTGCGTCACAACGGTGCTTGCCATTGGGGCACGCCCGGTAGTTTGGGAAAATAAACGCTATCAAGGAGGTTTCTATGTTCAAACCTACAATGGTCACTCGCTTTGTTTTGTCGGCCACATTATTAACAGGCTTGGGAACCACCGCCAGTGCAGAGGAAAAAGTGCAACTGGTGCAACAGGATAATCCTTATTTTAAACAGGCACAGGGACAATTGCGGCAAATATTGGCTCAACCACGCAATACCAACCAGGCCAAAAACGTCATCCTGGTGGTGGGGGATGGCATGGGTTTTTCTACCGTTACCGCGGCGCGTATTTTTGAAGGACAACAGCGCGGTGTTGACGGTGAATCCAACGTGCTGGCGTGGGAGGCATTTCCCTATCTGGCTGCCGCCAAAACCTACTCTGACAACGCCCAGATTACCGATTCCGCCCCCAGTGCCGTTGCCATGACTACCGGCGTCAAAACCATCAACGATCTGATGGGGCTGGATCATACGGCACGGCTCAACAATTGTGAGGATCAGAAAACCAAGGCTGTCACCACCTTATGGGAAATGGCCGCGTCCGTTGGCATGGCGACCGGTGCTGTTACCACCGCCACGGTTACCCATGCGACACCGGGCGCAACTTACGCCCATATTGCCAACCGTGATTGGGAATCTGATGCCAAAATGCCTGCTGAAGCGTTGTCGGCAGGCTGCCATGATATTGCTCGCCAACTGGTAGAGATGAAGTACGGCAATGGCCTTAACGTTGCTATGGGTGGCGGCCGCGCCAACTTTTTACCCGACAGCGTCATTGATCCAGAATATCCCGATAAAAAAGGTAAAAGGCAGGATGGCCGCGATCTGACGGCAGCCTGGCTTAAACGTTATGGTGAGCGTGGCAGCTACATCTGGAATCAGGCACAGTTTGATAAGCTTGATCCTGCCAAGGTTGATCATTTACTGGCCTTGTTTGAACCTTCACATATGCAGTTCGAACATGATCGGCCGAGGGATGCGGCAGGTGAACCCTCGTTGGCGGAAATGACAGGGAAAGCCATTGATATTCTGGCTAAAAACCCCGAAGGTTACCTGTTGCTGGTGGAAGGCGGGCGCATTGATCATGGTAGCCATGATGGTAATGCCTATCGTACCCTGACGGATGCCGTGGCCCTTAATGACGCGGTGAAAACTATCCTTAATAAGGTCAATCTTGACGAAACGCTGGTGGTGGTCACTGGTGACCACAGTCATACGCTCACTATTTCCGGTTATGCCAAACGGGGTAATCCAATCCTTGGTATTTCCGTTAACGTTGAGGGTAAAACTCAGTTAGGCAGCGACGGTAAACCCTATACCACCATCGGTTTTGCTAATGGCCCTGGTGGCACGATCCCCTTGCTGGAACGCCCCGCTCTCACTATGGATCAGGCCAAAGCGCCTGACTTTATCCAACCCGCGCTGGTGCCGCTGAAGAGTGAAACCCATGGCGGTGAGGATTTGGGCATCTACGCGATTGGTCCTTGGGCGCATCTGTTCCAGGGCACGGTTGAAGAGAATTACACCTTCCATGTGATGAACTACGCCAGCCGCATCGGTGAACGCCTGTCAACCCGGTAAAACGCCGCATTAGTGCAGGTGGTGAGATATAAAGCATCGCATTGTCGGTGCTTTATTTTTTCTTACAGGACTGTGCTTTGTGCGTAGGTATTTAACGGAGAGGGGGGGATAAACCGATAAAACAGAAAGCGCGGTATCAGTCTTCGTTTCCGGCGTCAGGCCAGAAAGCGCTAGCTGCGCCGCGCCTAGTTAGCAGCAATGTTTATGCAGGTACTGCTTGTGGCACTTGCCAGTTTTCGTGATAGATATGTTCTGCCTGTTCTTGCGTGGCAGCATAGTCACCAGTGAGTCGATAGGCAACGGTGAAGGCAAAATCAAACGCAGCCCCTGGCCCTTTGCCACTGATCAGATTACCGTCTTCAACCACTTTTTCAGCCACATAAGTACCATCTACCACACCGCGATGTAGTTCACCGGAACAAACATAACGGCGGCCTTGCAGCAACCGGTTGACGGCGAGCACGCGAGCGGCAGCGGAGCACAGTGGGCAAATCAGCTTGGTAGCCTGATCGTGACGGCGGATAAACTCCACGGCCATCGAATTATCCGCCATGTTGGCAGTCGCCTGCGGCCCACCGGGGATCACCACGGCGTCATACAGGACATCCATACGGCGTTCTAGCAGAGCATCGGCGAACATACGCATCTTATTGTAGCTGCGGAGTTCCAGCCGATCCTGGCAGGACAGCAGTTCCACATCAATTCTCAGACGACGCAACACGTCGATCACGATAACCGCCTCAGCTTCTTCAAATCCTTCGGTCAACAGGACGGCAACTTTCTTGGTCATAGCATCTCCAGCAATGTACGGGTTAATGAACCCGGGCAGGATTAGGATAGCAGAGAAAAAGGGGAAATTTTGGCCGGGAGATAAAGTGTAAGAAGAGGATCGCGGAAACATGTTTTCCCCCTTAGCGCCGGGGAGGATTCGCGCTATAATCTGCCACTTGCTTCCGATTCCCAGAGGAAGATCCTCGTCCCCGGTGGGGCGGCTGGACTTCAAATCCAGTTGGGGCCGCCAGCGGTCCTGGGCAGGTTCGACTCCTGTGATCTTCCGCCATTCGATGTATTCTGAACTCTCCTGAATTCAACTAACACCCCGTGTATACTGGCTTTAAGCCACAATTCTGTCTGTACAGTTCAACCGGGTTCAACCCACATCAAGTGATATGTGGGGGTACTTATGGGGGTTAAAAAATGTATGCTATTTTTTGGTACCCCCACAGCCATGCTGTACCCCTTTCTATCTGGTTTGGCAGTGCCGTGCTGAGGCCACTGCCCATATTTATCAATGGAGATGCTATGCCACTAACGGACATAAAAGTGAAAACAGCCAAGCCGATGGAAAAAGCCTACAAGTTGACTGACGGTGGTGGCATGTTCCTGCTGGTCAAACCCAATGGCTCAAAATACTGGCGCTTGAAGTACCGCATTGCTGGAAAAGAAAAGCTGCTTTCTATCGGGGTGTATCCCGATACCTCACTGGCCGATGCGCGTAAGAGAAGAGATGAGGCTCGTAAAACGTTAGCCTCTGGTGGCGACCCTGGGGAAGTGAAGAAGGCCGAAAAGCTGTCGCAAAAGCTTTCTATCGAAAACACCTTCGAAGCTATCGCACGTGAGTGGCATCAGAATAGGGCCGACCGTTGGTCGTTACGCTACCGCGAGGAAATCATCGATACCTTCGAGAAGGATGTTTTCCCATATATTGGCAAACGCGCTATTGCCGAAATCAAGCCGATGGAGGTGTTGCAAGCGTTACAGTTGATGGAGAAGCGTAAGGCGTTAGAGAAAATGCGCAAGGTGCGGCAGCGCTGCGTGGAGGTTTTCCGCTATGCCATTGTTACCGGGCGTGCGGAATATAATCCAGCCGCTGACTTGGCAACAGCTTTGGCTACGCCGACAAAGACACATTTCCCTTTTCTTAGCGTTGAAGAGCTGCCTTACTTCTTGCGAGATCTTGCAGGCTATACCGGCAGCATCATCACCAAAACCGCAACGCAAATCATCATGCTGACAGCGGTTCGTACCCAGGAGCTTCGTTTTGCTCGTTGGCAGGATATCGACTTCGAGAAACGGCTTTGGGAGATACCCCCTGAAGTGATGAAGATGAAGCGACCTCACATCGTTCCGTTGTCTGAGCAGGTAATGAATTTGTTCTTGTCACTGAAGCCTATTACAGGTGCGTATCCATTGGTGTTCATTGGAAGAAATGACCGAACGAAGCCGATTTCAAAGGAAAGTGTTAACCAGGTGATTGAGCTGCTCGGCTACAAGGGAAGGCTGACTGGCCACGGTTTCCGCCACACGATGAGTACGATCTTGCATGAGCAGGGCTATAACTCGGCTTGGATTGAGACGCAGCTTGCCCATGTGGATAAGAACGCGATTCGTGGAGCCTACAACCATGCGCAGTATCTGGACGGCAGGCGGGAGATGATGCAGTGGTATGCGGATTACATGAAGAGCTTGGAGCAGGGCGGAAGTGTGGTGTAAGGGGAGTTTGGGTGTGGGGCTTAAATAACATCATGGCCATCAAGAGATCTAGATGGCTTTATTTTGGGTGAAAGTTACTTAATTACAATCGGGTAAAACAGAAATGTTTACTATTATGGTTTGTATTTCCACTAAGGTCAGGGGAGGTATGGCTGAGAATATGCTTGCCGGCTCGTTCGTTCCCGACCAAAAAGTACCTCGGTTATTCATCGGCTGTAGACATATTGATTCTTTGTGTTCAATTGCAATCTATCTACCTTGGATTTATTATGTTCACCATTGGCGAAGGAAATTAGGAGCTATATTTTGCTTTTAGAATACGCTATTGATAAAGACTCAACAAAAATTGTACATATTGACGAGGTTCCTAATGGAATAAAATGTAATTGTATCTGTAAAGCTTGTAACGACGAATTGATAGCTAAAAATGGTGGTAAACAAAAAAAACATCACTTCGCACATGCAAATATTGAAGAAAGTCGTTCTTGTTTAATGACACAACTTCATTTGGCTGTGCAATACTATTTTCTTAGTTTAAAAGAAATAACAATCCCATCTGTGTATTTTGAATATAAAGGAAAGATGTTAAGAACAAAAAACAAAAAAGTATTCATAAAATCTTCACAAATAGAAAAAAGTGTTGGGAAATACATAGCTGACATTATCGTTAACACAGATGCTGAACAATATTTCATTGAGATATGTGTAACTCACAAGTGTGAGTTAGGAAAAATAGATTTTTATAAAGAAAATAAGATCAACTCTGTTGAATTAACATTTAATCAATCGGAGAATCGTGAGTTGAATGAGTGGATAGATCGCCTAAAATCTAACGAAATACCATTGGAGTGGTTTTTTTATCAAGAAAAAGAGAACGAAATATTTAATTATGAAAAGAATCTCGCACGTGAAGAAAACGAACTAAAGAAAAAAAGAGTAAAGAAAGTTGAAGCTTCGATTCATAAATTGATAACATCAAAGAAAGTGTTTTTACCTAGTATTACTCATGAGCTAGTTTATAGTCATGGCAACGAGAAGTTCACTGAGACGGTACTAGTATACACTAAGAAAACTAAAGTTCTGGATAAAATTAGCATTATCAAAAAGGAGCAAGACTTCATTATATTAAAAGGTTCTATTATTAATGGTGAAGTAGAGTATGTAATATGGATAATATACTCTATTTCTGATAAAAAACCAGATATATTAAAGAGCGCTAATGATAGTGTAATAATTCGTAGATATCCTAAGCAACAAGATACTCCAGAATGGGAATGGTTAAGGCATCCTTCACTTGAGAGAAAGAAAGCCAATTTATTATCAAGCTTCATAAACGTTTGCCAAAAGAAAATAGAACTTAGATCTAGAAGGATTTATATATCTAATCTCCTTAAAAACTTATCGGAAGAATATTTAAATAAAAAAGATATTTTATTCCAAAAGGATTATGGAGTTTGGAGAAAATGGTTAACGAAGAATAATCTTTTCACTCCCCGTGAGGGGCTTAAAAACCCAAAAATACCAGTGCCACTGAAATCGAGAAGGGACTATCCTTTTTTATGGATGTTTCAGAGATGGCATGTACTCGTTATAAGTGAATTGATTGATATTATTGATAATATTTCTATCGGAAGTCGTATCAGCGCTCAAAATTTATTCGAAGAGTTAGCTAGAAAGTTTCCTCTCCATCAAGTTTTTTTTGAACTAGAAAATATTGCCGAATTTAGAACTGTACAAGTATATGAAAGAAACCTCATTTACAAAAATCTAATTATACTAGAGTCTTTGGAGCCATTCTGCTTTCTCGGCACTATCAAAATAGATGATTATGGTGTTACTAGATTAGCTTCATTGAAGAATACCTTGAGAAGTTAGTGTTTATATCAAGCAATAATACGTTTTTCCAATGTGTTACAGTGAAGTTTGTAACAGTAATTATTCAAGATAGATATGGACATATTAGTTAATTTAAATAAATATGTCTTTTACATGTAATTATATTTATGCTATAATACTGTTTTTTTATACAGCAATAAATTCAGTACTTAGTGATTGATTGAATGTAAATGTATTGATGAGAATACGTGGTTTTTTTATTGTTTTGAGGTGAAAAAATATGAACCGAATGAAGAAAAATATCACTGTTCGATTTTTTTCAATTGAAGCTAAAGACTCTTTCTTCGATGATTTTATATCTAATTTTGTCGCTAATACAGAAAACACTATCGGTACTAGGGTTTTTAATCTAAGATCGAAAAAGTATCTTATTAAAACATCTAGTATTTCTGAAAAAATAACGGCAGATGCATATGCTGTCACTGTTGTTAGGGAAAGAAATACTTGGCAAGCTAAAGCTACAAGCGATGGCAAGATTACAGGGATTTCGTTAAATCAAGGGATTATTGGGGACCCATATTTTTTCTTTGTCGTACCTAATAACAAGATTTTACTTGGTTTTACATCAGGTCCTAGTGATAGTCTGAAGAGCGTAGGTAAAACAATGCTAGAACAATTCAGGAATGATCGATTAGAATATATTAAAATAAACTTAATACCCAAGGAAAAGGAATTTCTAACTCTTAAAGAATTACCTGAGTTTAGCAGTTTACATTTTAAAATTAACTCATCTTCTCTTTCTGATATTTCAGAAGATGCACCACAATTGATTAAAAATTTAAGTTCTGCACCTTATATCGAAAGTGATATGCAGTTGGTTCTTGACTTGGAATTCAACGAGGTAACTAATAAATTTTTATCAAAAGACAATGTACTAGAAATTGTCAATTATTTATCGGATCATGATGGCTGTACAGTTTTAAAAGTTAAGGGTTTTAATGACGAAGGCACACTAGTTAATCTCGACTTTGGAAATGCGTTCTTTAATTATAAAACAGAGATTACTACTCGTAATAAATTTATTGACGAAGACTCATCAATGCAAGTATTGAACGCAGCACTATCAGAGTACCTAAAAATTGTTGCTAAGTAAGCAACCCAAGCAGTTCTTTCTTAGTAATCGTATGAATACTCTCGAGTTTTCCAGATAGATTCAATTCTAATAGATCTTTTGTTGAGGTAATTTGCACACTAGCATGTAATTTACTGTCAATCTCTTTCGCAGCTTCTCGCGACAATCCCATATTTATAAGGTTGATCATCCTCTCATCACAAGCACCAATCTCAATGAAATAGTGGAGTTTAACACTCGATAAATCTACTTTTCTACTAAGTAAAATGTTAGTGAGTAAGACCTGATAGCAGCGAAGAGCATTAGACAAGCGGAAACGAACATCGTTATTAATTACTGTGATGACGTTTCTTACAGAGGTATTAATGCTAGGAGCACTTTTATTATTATCATAAGCCATTTTTTTATCCCAATCAATTTGTTCAGATATTATTTCTTTCAAGCTATTACCCTGAATCCATTTTTTCGTGATAACACATATATAGTCTAAAGAATAGCCTTCGTTAGGTGTATATACGCCAAATTCTTTTAGTTTATTACCTACTTTTAAAAGAACATCATAAAGATTAACTGATCTAGGATGAGGTAATATCCATTCATCAAAATGTGTTTGCTCGCTAAGAAAGTTGAATAATTTGTTTTGTTGAATGTAGCCTATAGTCGGGTTTGCTTCTAAAGTAAATGATGCTACTGTAAGGTCATCATAGGCAGATTTAACATATTTGACTAAACTGTCACGCTCTTTTTCATTGAGAGTTAGTTCTTTTGCACTTAATGTATTGTTTAAGCTATGACTTGAGTACTCTTTGATTAGCTTGTTTGCGATAGTGTAAAATCTATATTGATCTTTTTCATTATGTGCATATGAGCCTTTGAGGGCCAAGAGCACACTATCTAACTCTTCGTTTAATGATTTGAAATAAGTTGGAATCTTTTCCTCTTCTTCTTGAACATCATTAAAATAATCCTTATATGTCCAGCTATCTGGTTCAATTAAAAAAATATTCCCGGAAAAGTGCTGCAGCATCCTTCCCGCTCTTCCTGTAATGTTATTAATTTTTACATTTTCTATTCGTTCAGATGGTTTGTTCATAATTGGTTGAAGAGGGTTTTTCAAAAAAAGATTTTTCGCAGGTAAGTTTACGCCCTCAGCTAAGGTGCTAGTGCATGCAATAAATTTAATATTATCGCTTTTTGCTAAGTTTTCTACCATTATACGTATGGAGCTAGGCAAGGGGCCGTAGTGGAATGCGACACCCTTCCTCAAGTTATCTGCTAATGAGAATTCATTGTGAACAAATTTCTCAACATAATCAGCAGCCTCCTCTAAAAGAGGGTCTCTTGTTATTTCCACTATTCGCTTTGATATTTCATTAGCAAGATCTTCACAATAGTTAGTTTTATTTCTATAAATAATATTGCTTTGACCCTTTCCTAATTTATAAACTATGTCTGCTAGATGTGTAGCAGTAAATCCTTTTTTAATATGCTTAACATTAGACGAATTGTGTCTAGATATTATTAACTCTTGACCTTTTGGAACAACTGACATTACTATTTTTGCCACAGGTGAGTGTTGTGTTAATTTTTTCTTAAACTCAATATCTTTAAATATCGAAGTAAACGAATCTTGATAACTTGGTGAAGGCATACTTACAATGACTTGAGGGAAACTATCTTCAAGCATCTTTTCGATAGTGAGATGCAGTAATACTCCCCTATTTTTATCCGTGATATTATGTGCTTCATCAATAAAAAGGTAATCAAAATAGACGTCACCGCGTTGTAACACTTCATGCAATCTTTCCTGCGTCATAACAAAGAAAGTTTTTTCTCCAAAATATCCCTCTTTAGGAACCGTGCATATTTCAATTTCATTCTCATTATTGCTTTCTTGGGCGAGTTGATAAATTTTACCAGCAACTTCAGAGATCAATGCTCTAGTAGGTACAATTATAGCCGCAAAAGCACCATCGCTATCAGTTATTTTTTTCATTAAATAACTTAATATAATATGCGTTTTACCTGCGGAGGTTGGAGCGGCTGTAATAACATCTTTATCGGAAGAGAGATCATGCCACAATGAGCGTTGATAGTCAGTTAAAGGAAAATCAAGTTCTTCAATTGTATTTAAACTTTGCCTGAATTCCATTTGTGCTTCAGTGTAAAAATTATACTTGAAGTTTAATTGCGGGTGTTTTTCAGTAAGTAATTGAATATTGGGGAAATCACCTGAGTTTGAAAATATACTATTTGCAATGGGTATTAAGTCTTGGTTATCGGCAGCACAGATATCTAAAAGCATTGATAATATGATTGCCCCTTCTTTTTTTATTTCTTCTAATTCAGACTTGTAGAATATTTGAGCAGATGATATCAATTTACTAATTTCTTTTCTATCAAATTTACTTTCTTGACCGGTAAAATTTAATACATATGAACTGAATAGAGATTTACTTGCCTCTTTATATCCTTCACTTTTAATTACTCTCATGGCTAGTTTGTTAATGAAATTACTCATTTCTCTATTCCAATATAAGCTATAAATTCAGATACTAAAACGTCCACACAAGAAAATGGAAGCATTAGCAATGTTGTTTCATTAATATCCACCCCTTGTTTTTCGGCTTTTCCGAAAAAGTCGGAAATATAATCACATGCTAAGTCTGTGTATTTTTTGAGAAACTCATCTTCTGATTCTGCACCAGATATAATTCCTGGCTCAGTAAATCCAATAAAGCATGGTGAGTGTATTATGCTTGCTATGTCATTGCTAGAGAATGGATCAAGTAAGTCCAATAGCTCTGCTTCTAGTTTAGGGTTAATATTAGGGAAGTCAATATAACTGTCTAATAAATCAAACTCATCTACATATTTTTCTTTTGCACTCTTTATTGAGTTGGTGGCTTTTGTTGCCGCAGACTTAAAATCCGCATGAAGCTTTGATTCTCCTAAATACAACATTAATTTTCCATCATGAAATTGAGCATGAACTGCGTCTGCACCAAATACTGGCATTCTTCGACTTGTTTTTAATGAGATTTTGCTAAGTATTTTGGGGGCCTTAAAATAAACATCTAGAAGTGTGAACAATAATAATTCGCCCAACTCACCTTTAGCTGTATGTTGACTTATTTTCCGGATGGCTTTCTCAAATAGTTTCTCAGCAGATTTATTATCATCAACTCCAAGTTTTTTCTGTATTTCAGTACATGAAAAAACGAAGTTGTATAAAATACCTTCTCTGATTTTTTCAAATAATGTTGAGTGATAGCTTACCCCATCCTTAGTAGGCAAATACACTAATAAAGTTTTTATCACTCTACCGTCTGATAATTCATAAGAAACAGGAACCTCTCTCAGCACATTTTTAAGTTCGTGAGGATTTTTTAGCTGTGGCTGAAGATGGTTATCCATGATGACATCCATAATCCATTATTTTTTGTAATGTTAACATGGGTGGTATGTTTTTCAATCAAATGTCGTGACTATTTTGAGCTGGATGCGTCTAATCTACTGATTAATGGTAAATTATTGAGCTTTGGCGCGAGATCGTTGGGGGCATCAGAGTTTTGTCAAGGAATTCATCATCCTAAGTTCTGCACTTAATGTTGGCACCAAATGAAAGGCTCCGATGTCAGGATATCTTTGTAGTTGCCCCTCCTACGGTAACTTCGCGTGCGTTTTCCTATTGATGCGGATAGTGCCGAGCTATTCATAACGTAGGGTGGGCAGATAAAAAAGACCGACGTCAGTAAAGCACGCCACTGTCTAAGTCAGGCACTGGTAGCGGTTCGGGTGTTGCCTCCATGCAGAGTTACCCGTGGGCGGCAATTAACCTTGACGGTGCCATGTGTGAAGGCTACATCAGTCGCTTTGCTTGCCCACACGAAGGCTTCTCCAGGAGCCAACTGGCTCAAGTCTTTAGGCCCTAGGTGAAGTAGGGCGGTATTGGCTTTCTGGATATGCTTCAGCCAGGCAGGGGAGTTAAATCGGTGGAGATAGAGTTGTGTCGATAGTTCTATCAGCGCCACGGGAACGGACGGTGGGTCCTGTGATGCCACCAGAATGCTTGTAGCCTTGTGGCGCATCTCGCGAACAATCTCTATTAAGCCTGCCACCAGGCCATCATTACCGATGTACTTGTGAGCCTCATCGAATACCACCAGCTTGCTGAAGGTTTCACCCTGCCAGGTGGCTTCAGCAAATATCTGCAGCATCACGACAAACAGTCCCAGCGCCTCAACCTTCTCGATGTACTCGTCACGCAGGTCGACAATAATCAGTCGGCCTGGTCGCAGCAATGCCTGCAGACGCTGTGTGTCATCAATGTATTCACAGGCAAAATCGAGACGCTGTTGTGCCATTTTTTTCTTCTGCGCGCCAAGTTCAGACTTACTCACGGCTTCGCGTAATGTTTCAAGTGTGAGTTCACCTCGCAGTGTACGCATCAGGCCGTTGATTTGGCGCACATACAGGCTTGGGTTGCCCACTGTGCCCATTAAAAATTTCCAGTGCGATGCATTGAGTTCAGCAGCAGAAAAAGCGATAGGAAGAACAGGAATATCTGGATGTTCTGCCTGTCGCTGTACCACCTTGCTGGCCGGTGTCAGAATCAATACATCTTTCAGTGCCTGTGGTGTTGCCTTGTATTGTTCTCGTAGCCGTACAATATCCGCAGCTACCGAGTTTGCCTGCCCCATAGATGTAAATTCGGGTGCATAGTCCTGTGTTGTGCTGTAGTGGAAGATAACCCCTGCCCGTGGGGCGGGCAGGGTATTGATATTGCCGACTCTGGTCAGAGTCATCTCAATGAGCGAGCCCAGCGTATAGCTTTTACCGCTCCCCTGTAGACCGAAGGCACAGATAGTCTGAGGATGGTCCAGGTCCACGCCGATGGTTTTGCCATTCGCTTCACCGAGAATGCCGTATTGTGCTGATGGCATCTGATTCATCCCCAACATGATATCGACCTTTGGCGGTGTTTGCGGGATAGATTCTGTTTGGGATGATGTTGGTGATGAGGGGGAAGAGGGTTTTTCAGGTATCACCGATGGCGGTCGCCGAGTCACTGATGGCCTCATCACCATCGCACTGCTAAAGGTACGCAGTTGGTTGGGCAGAGTCAGTCTTGCATAGGTATCTGTCCGTGTCATGTTATCGAATATTCGGTACAGCTTTTCCGGCGCAGCGGTATCGCTCTGATAAAACATCATCAACCCCGGATATACATAATCTTCTTGGAGGTTTTTCCTACAGAAGGCCCGACCTGTTTTCTGAGTGATGGTCTGCCAGCAGGTACTGATATCCATGCCGATACCATCGTGGAGCTCTACCTGTGCACCGTTAAAAAAGCATACCAACTGATAGCTGAACCCTTTGATTGGGCCATGCTCAATTTTCCAGGCATACCCCAGGCAGTGGCGAAAGTGTGGATGGCTATGCAACATGGCGAGCAACTGACGTCGGTGTTGGCGAACCTGCTCAGGTGAAATATCGTCTTTGGTCATTGGCGTATAGCTAAGGTCAATACCTACCATCATGAGCGATTTGTACTGACGCAATAGCGCATCAACAACCCGCCGCGCTTTCTGCCGGTAAGGTTCGTTTTTCATCAGGAATTGTTGCACCAGATAGGGGTGTCTCACCGTTTCAACGCTTTCCCGAAAGTCGTAAAACAGGCGCTTCAACCAATTGGCCTGCTCAGCAATATCTTGATGATAAATGGCACTCCTACCATTGTTCTGCAGGTAGCTGTCGTGATACCGCTTTGCCATTTGGATAAATTGGTCCAGCGTCGGATGAAGTATGCGGTAAGGGGGTACGCTGTCCGCCAACAGGGCGGCCTGTCCTGGAGTTGCTAACCTTAACTTGTACTTTAATGTATCAGAGCAGTCTAACGAGCTGCTAGTGGGAAAGGTTGCCACCGACGTGTCCTGGGCCAAGCTTTGCAGTCCCCGTAGACGCCCGTAAATATTCTCCAACGTGTCGAAATCGCGGGTGGGCGATAGCGTTTCAGGACCGGATTTTTGTGTTTGAAGTAGTGAGGTGGCGAGTTGCAGATGGGTATCATACTCATCATTTTTAGAGCGCTTTTGATATTGATTATCCATAAAGGAACTCATGAGTTATGCCTGCAAGGGGGAGACCGTCAGGCTGGTTTGTTGTGAATGTGTGCTGGATGCTTCATTGAGGGATGGGTAACCAGCAGCGTGTGGGATGAAAACGATGATTCTCATATTTCTGGCTATGGATATAAAAATTAACTGCGGTGATGGGTGACAAGTCATCATACTGAAGAGGGGGGTAGTTATTCAGGCTAAACGGGGACGTCCACGGCGTGCCATAGAGCGTTGAGCAATCTCTCCACGGCCAAAGGTACGGGCACCGTTTGGCAGTGCCAGACGGGCGAAGGTATCGATTTTGCACAGATAGTTAACGGCGATGTTCAGCCCATCCCGTTTGACTGTGTCAGCATGGTGAAGCATGCCAATGCCTGGGATTCGATAACGTTCCTTATAGGCGTTGCAGTTGTAGTAATTGCCAGCCCCATCTGTAATGACGTCTCGCCAGTATTCACCCAGCAGTCGTGCCAAAGTCACATCTTGCCGAACCAGAGAACCGTCATAAAACACCAGCAAGTGATAGTGGAACCCTTTGTAACGTCCGTACTCAAGTTTCCATATATAGCCCACGCACGCCCGAAACAGGCGATGTGCCTGCAGGTTCTTGAAAAAACGCTGCCGATGCTGACGTGCCAGGTCAGCAGTTATCATGACCTTGGCGTCCTTGCGATAGGTCAAGTCAACCCGAACAACCAACAGCCTTGCGTATTGTGCAGAGAGTGAGTCGATATACTGAAGGGTACCCTTTAGGTTTTTCTTTGCTGCCTTTTGGTATTTGCGTAATTTAAGCTTATGCGGGCCCGTAGTGATTTCTGCTCTGAATTGCCGAATGAATACATTAAGGCGATAGGCTAACTGTGTTATCGCCTCAGGCATGTTATCTGCCATAGCGATGTGTTGCGCAATATCGTGTTGGTCAGACAGTTTTCGAAATATTGTCAGTGTCGGGTGATATTCACGCGGTTCATCTTCTACGGGGGTCAGTGACTGTATTCGCTTCAGTGCGAGCAGTACCCTTTTCCCTGTTGTGGTGGACTTTAAGAAAGCGTAACGAGCAGATGGAGAGTAATGTACACTGAATTCATCACGCTCTGACTTGGCGATAAGCTGAGTGTCATTGAATAAGTTAAGCAAATTCTCCAGGTAATTGAGGTCATGAGTCGGGCATAAAAGTGCACCTACCTCTTCATCGATAGAACTGGTTGATAACAGCAAGTGGAGGTCATAGTTAAAATTCATACTTATATATCTCAGTGGAAATGTTTAGTGGAGTGATTTGAGATAGGCAGAATCATGCGGGGCTCTGCTTTATTGTTGTCAGATGTATATGTGTTAGTGGTTATACACACCAGGGTTTCTATTTGATTTGTGTATCTGTATAAGCAAGCGAACTGGGAGTAGCCATTGATGAGTTGGTTAATCTAAATTTAATAATAAAAAATCCTGAATTACAGCTGTGAATTTGGTGTGTGCCTGGATATGTTTTAAATTACAGTGTGGTGTCTATGATATCGTTCTGCACCAAACAAAAGCTTGGTAAGTTAGTGCCTTTTTTGGAGTGATTATTTTAGGTGTGCCGTTAATTAACGATGGGTGTGGTGGTTAAGTTATCGCGGATGTTGTCATTTGATATTTTATTGATGAGGTTTATTTGGCTACTACTTTGGTGATTCGTCGACGCGCTCTTGAAACCATGCTTCAACTTCGCTTTTAAACCAGCGCCTGTTGCTGCCAAGCTTAATTCCTTTTGGGAATCGATTAAGCTTCATGAGTTTATAAAACCATTTGTCCGTCATGCCGGAATAGTTAACGATGAATTTCATGTCGACTAGTTGGTCGTCCAGTAGGCTCTTGGTTGTACTTTGCATGTTATTTTCTCCATGAGATTAAATGAATGGAGAACTTGTCTTGGCTAAATAAAACTGTGCTTGAGATTTTCAGCAGCGTCACAAAGTTCTCTATCACATCAGTCAGTCATGTAAAAATAAACGCATCTTTCTCGTCCTTAACATCCGATTGGTTGCGGAGCTAATCGGGTGTTAAGGAGGGTTGAGTATTTCTGGAGTTTATGTCAAATAGAAAAACTTTAATATTTAACATAAGTATATACAGCACTTGATTTGTGTAAGGTTTTTCAATCTGAGCATGAAGAGACTGGGAGGAGCTCAAAGCGGCATGGAAGGCGCGGTAACGCTAGGTTTCCTTGTTTTATCATTAAAAACATGTAGTTAAAAATAACTAATGAGTGTTCATTTAAAATTAAATAAAATTATTTATCTGATTAAAGATATCTGAATCACAGTAAAAGTGATGTAAATTGATATAAAATGTGGTCAATTTTTTATAAAATGTATGTTTATGGTGAGCTATGAGTTTCTTTGATGGGTTAGATTTTCTTTATCCTGGCGAGTTTGGTGATACAATCGTTAACACAGTTAGGATAGATGCATTGGAGTCATTGGATAATGACTTTTGCTTAGGCTGTCAGTTTGGCGTTACAAATGACCCTTTGTTTAATAGGAAAACAAATTCTTTTTTTTTAAATGCATATGTGAATGGGGTTAAAAATCGTGCGGGCGATGATTTCTGTGATGATGAGGTGGTTAATGAAGATAGTGTAAAAGAGAAGAGTAAAGAGTCAAAATATCAGGGGGAGGATGGAGTTATTCGTGAACCTATTATGAAGTTTGATTTAGGTGCCGCAATATTACGCGAGGTACTTATTATGGAAGGGAGAGATGAAGAAAGGCGAGGTAAGGGTAATGGTTTCTCTACTAGTATTTTCTCTAACCCAACTATTGTTGCTTTTTGTGATATCATCAAAGACGAATTGATTCGAAAGGATAATTTCCTTGTTATCTTGAAGGACCACTATCAAAATATAAAAAGAAAAAACAAATCTGTTAGTTCATTTTGCGTGTCATTTGGCCTAAAGCCTACAGTTAAACTATCTCCATTAGGTGGTGGTTATTCTGTCAGTGTTCACTTGGAACGGTTGGGAAACAAGTTAAAGGAATTTTTTAATCTTGTAAGAAATAGAGCTTCATTTTCCTACATAGTAGGTTATTTTTGGGTAATCATGAGAGGCGCTGATGGCACCCCCTATATTCATATTAATTTTTATGTAAACAACGATAGGTTTGGGCAGCGCTTGGCTGAAGATATTAATAGTGTTTGGTTAAAAGTTAGTAATGGAACGGGGAGTATCGTACATTATTCTCACAGGTTAAAATTTAATATATTAGGAATGACCAATGTTTTTATTGATCATCTTGGGCTTGATTATTCTATTTTTGATAAGATAGATAAAGAAACCCATCTAATACCGATTAAAAAAGCAAGTAAATTTGATAATCATGACATTACGTGGGAAAATCCTGTTTATATTTTTGATTTGAATGGTAAAAAGTCAACAAAAATAAAGCACTTTGCAAACGCTCAAAACAAAGATATGTTCATCCAATATCTACGTTGTATTGCTATGGAAACATTTAATTATCCTGGAAAGAGGGCGTTTGGGTTGTCTAAAGTTAGAGAGAAGAAAGTCAAACCAGGAAAGTTTCCTAAAAAGGTGTAGTTTACAATATGTGCTTTTTATCGATTGAGTTGGCGGTGATATATTTTTTGTTTATGTACTTGCCGCCCTGGTTATTATTCAGAGCGTTGCAAGAATGAAATGTGGTAACACTCACCTCACCCCATTAGTCCTGCCTAATATTGGTGCTTGCATAATTTAGATAAGCTATTACCAACTTTTCGCTCTTCAAAATTATTTTAAATATATATCACCTTAGTAAATTCAGGAAGATTAGATTGTTATAAAGATCATTTTCCTCTATGCCCGTTGAAATTTACTTAAGGACGAAATCATGACTCGACTAGCCTCCCGCTTTGGTTCGGTGAATACCATTCGCCGTGACCGTCCGTTAACCAATGATGAATTGGCCCGCCATGTACCCAGTGTATTCTCGGAAGAGAAACACGCTTCCCGTAGCGATCGCTACACCTATATTCCCACCATTGCGTTATTAGATAACCTGCGTAAAGAAGGCTTCCAGCCCTTCTTCGCCTGCCAAACCAGAGTGCGTGACATGGATAAGCGTGAGCATACCAAACACATGCTGCGCTTGCGTCGTGAGAACCAGATTGTGGGTAAGGAAGTGCCAGAGATTATTCTGCTTAACAGCCACGATGGTTCCAGTAGTTACCAAATGATACCCGGACTGTTTCGCTTTGTGTGCGCCAACGGCTTGGTATGCGGCAGCAGCTTTGGCGAAGTGCGTGTACCGCATAAAGGTGATGTCGTTGGCCAGGTTATCGAAGGTGCTTATGAAGTGCTGGGGATTTTCGACAAGGTGGAAGCCTCGCGCGAAGCCATGCTGACCACTTCGCTGACGTTACCGGCGCAACGGGCTTTTGCCAATGCGGCTTTGAGCTACCGCTACGGTGAAGACCACCAGCCAGTTACCGAAGAGCAAATCTTGATGCCACGCCGTGGGGAAGACCGCCAAAGCGACTTGTGGAGTACCTACCAGCGTGTGCAGGAAAACATGCTCAAAGGTGGACTCAACGGTCGCAACGCTCGTGGCAAGCAGGCCAGAACCCGTGCAGTGAACGGTATTGATGGCGACATCAAGCTCAATCGTGCTTTGTGGGTGATGGCAGAAAAAATGCTTAAATTCAACAAGTAACGCGTTATCGTAATATCCTTTTCGTTAGCCATAAGTTGATCGTTTTTAGCGATCAATTTTTCATTATTGATCAGTATAAGCAATTATCT
Source organism: Chania multitudinisentens RB-25 (assembly GCF_000520015.2). Classification (GTDB taxonomy): domain Bacteria; phylum Pseudomonadota; class Gammaproteobacteria; order Enterobacterales; family Enterobacteriaceae; genus Chania; species Chania multitudinisentens. The sequence continues at coordinate 832,545 of NZ_CP007044.2, read as the reverse complement.
TTGCCACTCCCCCGCCGATAAGATCGGCCTGAGTGCCGTTCGGTTTTTCTACATCTTGAAACCCATCAATGAAGTACGTTTGGCACGCTGGCATACAGGGAAATACTGCCCGCTATCCCAGTGATAGCGGGCTTACAATAATGTGGAGAGGCGTAGATGGAACAGGATAAGGCACTGACGGTTGGCAAAGTTCAGAAAGCATTGGACTGGGCTTATGACAAGGCGGTGAACGGTGTAACGGGGCTAGACTCGGCGCAAGACATTGCCGAGTCCTATATGAAGAAGGGAGGAAGCCAGGTGGATTGTGTTAATGCACTTATCCGCTGGCAGAATACCAAGGCGGGAACCAGCGGCTTTGTCACAGGGCTTGGCGGAGCTATCACGCTGCCGGTGGCCATTCCAGCCAATATCACCAGTGTGATGTACATCCAGATTAGAATGATTGCAGCGATTGCCCACATCGGCGGTTATGACCTGAAAGACGATAATGTGCGCGCTTTTGTGTATCTCTGCCTGTGCGGTAATGCTGCAAAAGATATCCTCAAGGAAGCCGGAATCAAAATCGGTATGCAGCTTACCCGAAGCGCAATCCGAAACGTATCGGGCGAAGTCATCAAGGCTATCAACAGGGCCGTTGGCTTCCGGTTGCTGACCAAATTCGGCCAGAAAGGCGGTATCAACCTGGTCAAACTAGTGCCGTTGGCCGGGGGGATTGTTGGCGGTGCTTTCGATGGCATTTCTACCAATATCATTGGTAATCTGGCCCGTCAGACGTTTATTGAGCGTGATAGTCAATCGATAATCGACGAGGCCTCCACACTAGATAACTGACCAACCATCAGGGCGGTTTTAAACCGCCACCTTCTTGTCAATCAGCAACAAGGCATTTCCCACCGTACAGGGAAAGGATAATGGCTACCCAAAATCAGGGGCAGCCAGTCTTCTCATCTTTATCATCAAGGAGTCACATGAAAAAGTTTCTTATCGCATTCCCATTACTTCTCCTTTCCGCCTGCAACGACGCAGCAGATATTGAGCGAGTCAAATCCCAGATATTAACGATTGATGAAAGCATCACGTTGGGTGGGGCTTTTGACCATCGTCCCGCTTGTGCAGAAACAGCCTGGATGCAGTATGTCGGTGACAAGGGCAGACCGACAGTTGAATATCGCTGCAAATTCTCTCCTTCAGCAGTTCAACCAGAGTTTCAAAAACAGCTCAAAAGTTGGGTGCAACAGAACACCTATGCGCTCGAGGATATGAGAAAAATGCTGAATGGGGTACAGGAGGAAAAACAGCAGGCACTCGGTGAACTGGGCAAAGCGAAACAACTCTTTGACCGGTTGCAGTCCAGTGGTGATTTGCAGCGCTACCGTGAGCTGGTGAAAGGGTCCCCGGTGGAAACATTCGGGCTGGATAAGGTAAGTAACTATTTCGCCGATATCAGTAGCGATAGCTATATTAACGAGCGCTTCCAGGGTGACAGTTCAGTGAAAACGGTCGTGCCTCGAATTTATCAAGCGGTGACACAGGCTGGTTTTGTCCCCGGCTCTCTGTATAGCGAGCTATGCAGTGACCCGATTGGCCTGGTGCTTGAAGTGTACCCTTCAATGGCAGAGACTGCGCAGCACTTTATCACCTGTCAGGGGGAGATAGCTCAACGCTATCAATATAGAATTGATGATACCAATAAGAAAATATCTGCCACGGAGACATTGCTGAAGAAGATTGACAGGGATATTAAGCTGGTTGGTTTCCAGGAAGTCTATAAGTGGAGTGTCATCGGTAATGAAGACCCTGCAGTATATTTCCATGGTTTTGAACTTGTCGTGAATAATGGCTCTGAACAGCATTACTCTTTGCCATTGAACAGTATTTCAAAAATGGACTTTACTTACGCCTATCGCGGTGAGTTTGATGGGTATTATCAACGTGTATTGACCAACATGATGAGTAACTTGACTCAATAAAACTGTCTATTTTAAATTAAAGGAAATCAATCATGAAGAAGATTGTTATTATGCTATTACTTTTCTGGATAGCCACGCGTGTGTTTGCCTTTGGTGAATCTGGGCAATGGTCCAGTGGCTGGGGGCAAGGGGTGTCAGAATATACGGTCGTCACTCAAAGCGGTGATTCGCTGTATATCGCCTGCAGTGGAGACCGACCGGTCAGTATGACCCTGAAGCTCAAAGGGAAAGAATACGGTTCATACAGCCAGCAGGGTTTTGATTTGATTATCAATGGTACCGAAGTTCAAACGCCGTATGATACCGATTCACGGGTAGGCAGCAATAATTTTACCTACGCCTGGGGTGCTTTGAGAAAGGCAACCCGACTGCAGGCCAAAACCACCGATGGGCAAACGGTTAACCTGCCCGTGAAAGGGGTAGCCGCTGCATTGCCTGCCTGGGGAACACCGGAGTTTGGTTGCACGACAGGGCTGGATTTCTGACGTGCTCAGCCCGATGGTTGCTGCCACCGGGCCAGATATATTTGCCTGCTTATCATTGTTGTTACCATCAGGAAGGTGTTTACCTTCCTATGTTGTTAATTACTGACTCCTTAACACAAGAGGATGTATTAATACTAACGTATTAATACACTTCATAAACCCCCTTCCTTTTATGGTTTCCCCCTTTCGGTTTGTTATCCATAGTATTACGACATTTGTGTAAAAAATAAATTAACCTCAATGCAGTCCAATTCCCTTTCATAGGGGAGTTGGGCCTTATGCTGCTTACAAGGAACAACCCAGTGAAAAGAAATACGACAGAACAACGTATTATTGCCATGGCAATACGGCTTCTGGAAAAGAAGCTGAAAACCAAACCCTTCAGTTTTACCACGTCTGAAAACACCAAAAACTATTTACGGCTGCAACTGGAAAGGCTGGAGCATGAAGCGTTCATGGTGCTGTTCCTGGACAACCAGCACCGTCTGATCGCCTGTGAGACGGTATCCATCGGCACGATAAACCAGACCCCGGTCTACCCACGGGAAATTGTGAAAACGGCGCTCAGCCACAACGCAGCGGCTGTCGTTGTGGCACATAACCACCCCTCAGGCGTAGCAGAACCTAGCGCGGCTGACCGCCATATCACCAAGCATTTGCAGGATGCACTGTCGTTGGTTGAAGTGAGAACCCTTGACCATATCGTTCTGGGCCATGGCGAATCGGTGTCATTTGCCGAACGCGGCTGGCTTTGAGGTTGCATATTAATTAGTCGTAGTTGTGATGTCGCAATATGCATGAGGTATCTTATCCTGCCGCAGTACATGCGGCAGGATTTTAAGTTTTATCACTATCAATCTAAATTTTCATTGGTGTAGTTCTTTTTCTCAATAAAGTTATTTATAGAAAAATAGCTAAAGAGAGACATAAATGTTATAAACATGCAGCCGCTTATTATAAATGTAATAAAGGTTTTTAATCGATGCTCTGGGGGAGATATCATCATCGAGTAAAGTGCGGAGCATGTCACACCAATAAACATCAAAGTTACATAATTAAAGAATTTTGCTAAAATAATTTTGTGTTTAAAGTTTGATGGTTTAATTACTATGGTGGTCGGTGAGCGAGCAAAGGTTTTTGTAATAGGCAACAAAATAAGAACAATGGCGAGTAAGCTCATGAACCAATTTGGTGGGTAATTAGGATTCACCACTCTATCAATTATTGAGTATATCATGGTACCCAAAAGGGACATGCTTAATGCGCTAAGGTATCCTTTCATATGGTGGTAATGAAAATTATTTTCCTCGTTAACTGGTACCAAGTATTGTTTGAATATTATTAACTCTTCCATGTTGAGATAATTATCAGAATGTCATTGTTATTAATTTGAAAAAATATTCAAGTATATTTTATAAGGTTTTGAGGGGGATACTGGTAGATAGGTATATTACTCACGTAATAGACGACAGCTCTCATCCACAAGCTATGAGAACATGGCTAAGTGAGGTTGTGATTTTCAAGTTGTGTGGGTTAAAGCTACCACTAGCATCGTGACACAGGTCCAATACTGGCTGCCACAGTTGCTATGGACAATGATATTTTCTCACCATTGCAGCGTATCAAGACAAGCTATGGAAAAGGTGAACTTGAGCAAAACGCAACCTGTAAGTCTTGCTTACAGGCTCATCTATCAGAGGCTGACGTTAGCAAGCTTTCGATGGTCTTGGCCAAGCATGTTGACTGCAAAACGCATCATCTCTATTTATTTTTGAGGGGATGAGGTAGCCTGTTTGCAGAACCGAAAATGGAGTAAACCATGAACGACCCGCAAGTCACTTTATACTTGTTTTTTATACAAAAAATCGCAAGCAAAAGCATTTGGGGGTACTTGTGGGGGTAACTCAATTTTCCATATTAAATAATTCTTTTTATATCAATTGAGTTTCACTCTAATGCGACTCCTGTGATCGCCATTCGATGTATTCTGAAGTCCACTCAACTCAAATAATCCATTATAATATCAGCAAGTTAAGCAGATTTTACTCTCCTGGTGTCAACCCATGTCTACCCAAATCAAGTGTAGTCTGGGGGCACCATAGGGGGCACTGGCGATGCCCCCATTTTTGAGGTGCCCCCAATGAAGCTAACAGCCCGACAAGTTGAAACTGCTAAACCAAAAGACAAGCCGTACAAGCGGAGGCCTTTATTTACCTTGAAGTAAAAACCAGTGGCTCCCGTTACTGGAAATTGAAGTATCGTTATGGCGAGAAAGAGAAGCGCCTTGCCTTTGGCGTTTACCCCGATGTATCTCTGGCAGAAGCCCGTGACAAACGCGATGTAGCTAAAAAGATTCTGGCTGCAGGTGACGATCCTGGGGAAACCAAAAAAGCGGAGAAGCTCGCGCAGAAACTGAATTCGGAGAACACGTTTGAAGCCGTTGCCCGCGAGTGGCATCAGGCTAAAGCTGACCGGTGGTCACTGCGCTACCGTGATGAAATCATTGATACCTTCGAGAAAGACATCTTCCCTTATATTGGCAAACGACCTATTGCCGATCTCAAGCCGATGGAGTTGCTGGAAGCGCTGCGCAAAATGGAGAAACGCGGAGCACTGGAGAAAATGCGTAAGGTTCGCCAACGTTGCGGAGAAGTGTTTCGTTTTGCCATTATCACCGGTAGAGCTAATTACAACCCTGCTCCCGATCTCGCCAGCGCTTTGGCTACGCTGAAGAAGGTACATTTTCCCTTCCTGACGGCTCAGGAACTGCCCTATTTCCTTAAAGACCTCTCTGGTTATACCGGTACCCTGAGCAAAAGTTTTACCGAAGAAGCCAAATACGACATTGTGATGGCTAATCCACCCTTTACTGGCAGTATCGACAAGGGCGACATCAACGAAAATCTGTAATTGGGCACGACCAAGACCGAGCTGTTATATGTCGAGAATATATACCGCCTGCTCAAGAAAGGCGGCACCGCTGGGGTGATCGTGCCACAAGGGGTGCTGTTTGGTTCTGGTGCGGCTTTCAAAACGCTGCGCCAGTTACTGGTAGACCGTTGCGAACTGAAAGCGGTGATCACTCTGGTCCCTTTGGTTTATATCTGTTTGATACAAATCTCGAACTGCGTGAAGTGATGGCGGCGTTTTACTATTCAGATGCCAAAGGAGCCGACTTTTTTATGTGCATGTAGAAGGTATCTATGGACAGTTTGCCGAATTATCGTCTGCGGACATCCTTCAGTTGCGGAACTGGTATCAAGGCAATAACGACTTAGAGAAAGTTTGCTGCAACGATGTGGGGACACAATTAGTTCGCTATGCAGATATGACTACTACCTACCCCGACTTAAGTAAACATTTAGCAACATTCTTCAAGGGGCCTTATTCGCCATCTCTGTTGGGGTTAGCTGCACTTAGAATAAAAATTGGTGATATCGATGAGCATTACCAATCTTTTGTAAGTACTAACAACGCAGGAAAATGCCCTTTTTGTGGTATTAATGACTTATTCGGTGAATACCACAGTAAGCGCGAGGCTTACGACCACTATCTAACAACTGGCGTTCAATGCTCTCACACAGGTTTGCCCAGTAACGTTGTGCTTCCGGGGTAAAAGTTAGTGTGATCCGGCTCTTGTCGCCCACTGCCAACTTGTTGGTATATTGCACCAACAACCGCTGCAGGTCATGATGATAAGGAGCAAGCCGCTGCCGGTAGTTCTCCATGGTATGTCCGATGCGAGTGCCAATAGTTGATTGTGGGAAGGATATGAAAAAACGGGCCCAAAGCCCGCTGCCCCGAGCCATCTCATGGGATTGTTTTTGGTACTTCTTAAACATTGCATCCTGAACCATCAAGCTTACGCTCAGGCGTGCATCATAAATGGTGTAACTTTCGGATTGGCGACGCGTAACCGAAAGAGGTGCACCATCCCACAAATCGTTAAGTAGCCCCAGGTTCTGCAAGGCCTGGCCACTTAGCAGAATATCACCTTCTGCCGAATGCAGAGCCAATGACCCTCCACCACTGTGCAACAGATCTTGCAACGCCGCTGGCGTGATGTCATTCGCCAACAATTGCACGCGGGTTGGTGGTTTTGGCTCATTGCGTTGATGCGCTATCAGGCGTGCTTTTATTGCATCAGTCGGCTGGTCCTTCTTGGTCTGTTTGGAAAGCTGGCTTTTTAATGCTTTGGATTCCACTTTCCAGGTTTCCAGGTTGAGTGCGTATAGCTGCAAGTCTTCCTGATATTGCATGCTGGCTGAATGCTCGTAGTCATAAACAGGGGCCATAAACAGCTTGTCGACCGTTGATTTGCGTTCACCCGGTTCTGCTACGGTGCAAAAGTTACAAGACACTGGGAAGAGAAGATCCTCTGCGGGGCTGACGTCGATCAAACCCTGGCAGACTAGGGCAAGTGGCGTCAGGGCCGCAGCGACAACCAAAGGCAACGGGGCTTTAGTCTTGTTCTGTACGCTCCAGATAGCGTCACTGATATTGAGTGGCAAACGATTATACGGAATGGGATTTGGGGCAGGTAGAGTGAAGTACGAGCTGTACGTTGGTCTTGGGTAGGGTTGCATTATGTTTTCTTCAGGTTATTGCCGCTTGGGCAGGTCATTTCGTTGGCCATTAGAAAGCACCCTGCGTAATACCTAAATATTTTTTTCTCTTTTTTTTTCATTGAAATACGTTGATTTTCAACGGAGGAAGTGTGTGGACGTCTGGAGACAATAAAGGAATATTTCAGGGATGTTTGGCTGGGTGTAGTGAATCTTGTCATTATTGGTTTTTTAGTGATCTTTCATGTAAATCTACAAATTTCTTAATGTTATTACTCCTCCAACTATCGTTTTTAGCTCAACATTGTGGTAAATCTACGCCCCCATTGATAAGGACTTTGCATGGAGCGCAAGGATGGTCCAGGTTTCAGAGCCCCGCTGTGTTTTCACCGAAGGCAGCATTACCTTGCCTGCCGGATACCGTGAGCAGACCGTCAATATTCTGATCGCCCCCTCTGGACCATCGCTTAACATCTCCCGTGACCAACTGCGCCCCGACGAAGACTTTGCCGCTTACCTGGCCCGCCAGCGTGAGGTGTTGCAAAAAGGTCTACGCAAGTACCAGGCACTCGACGAGCAACCCGCCGTATTGGGCGATGACCTATTTCGGGGCATCACCCTGCTTTCCTGTTACCAGCCGCAAAAAGGCCAGACTCTGCATCAGCGTCAGGCGGTATTCCCGGTTTCTGCTTCCATCGTGCTGATTTTCACGCTGGCGAGCTCCCAGGCCTTGACCGAGCAGGATGAAGCTTTCTTCTCAGCCTGCCTGAGCAGTTACCAACACCCGTAACACCCCATATTTCGACCAAGGACAGGAGCGAATACCATGCTGGAAGCTGCGCGGGTCGGTGATGCCATTGGCCATTCGGGGGCGCTCGCCGGATTGATTGGTGGCACGATTATAGGTGGCCTGATTAACGTGGCCGGGGGCATCCTGGGCGGCATGTTGATTGGTGCCGGGTGTGCCGCTGCCTGTCTTGGCGTGGGTTTTTTGCTGATCGGGGCGGGGATTGCGGTTGGCATGGCAGCTAATGCTTTGGGTGAAAAGGCACGAGATGCCTGTGTTGAGGCAGGGGCCAGTTCGATGAGCCCCAGCGGGGACATCCGAACCGGGTCGGGCAATGTCTTTATCAATGGCAAGGTTGCTGCCGTCGCTACCTTGAGCACCGTTGCTTGTGAAAAGGACAAGGTGCAGCAGGTGGCACAGGGCTCTTCCTCTGTGTTCATCAACGGCCTACCAGCCGCTCGCAAGAACGATAAAACCACCTGCGATGCGACCATTATGGCCGGTTCCTCCAACGTGTTTATCGGAGGTGGTACAACGACCACGGAAAATATCAGCCCGGAAATCCCTGAGTGGGCCTATACCGTTTCCGACCTGACGATGTTTATAGCGGGTCTGGTTAGTGCCAAGGGAGCTGTGGGGCGTGGGCCTGGTGCCGTTCAACGGTTGTTGAGCAAGATACCAGGGGCCGACAAGGTAGCTAGAGTGCTCTGTTGGTTGGGGCCGCTGGCGATAGCCGTTCCAGTGATCGGTATTCTGGCCAACCCGGTAGATGTGACTACCGGGCAAAAATTCCTCAATGATGACGATGACCTGGACTTCACCCTCGATGGTGAATTGCCGTTGTTTTGGCAACGCAGCTATCTCAGCAGCCATGCGGCGGAGAGCGTATTGGGGCCGGGCTGGAGCCTGTTCTGGGAAAGCGAACTGCGACAGGTGGAAGAGGGCATCTTGTGGCGTAACACCTACGGGGATTTTATCCCGTTCCCTGAGGTACCCGTTGGCCATCGTACCTTTTGCCCCGATCAGCAGTGCTGGCTTACGCATAAGGAAGATGGCACGTGGTGTATCAGCGATGCCGGTGAACTGCGTTATCACTATCCGGCCTTCGACGCCGAGGGCCGAGCTCCCCTGAGTGCCATCAGCGATAACGTCGGCAACAAGCAATCCTTCCACTACAACGAACAACGGCAGATGGACCTCATCACCCGTACCGGTGGCCAGGCTCTGCGTTGTGAATATCACCCCGAACTCAATCGTTTAATAGCCGTGTGGCAGCAAACCGTGGCGGGTGAGGTGCAGCGCGTTCGTTACCAGTATAACGAGGTGGGTCAATTGGTCGCGGTGCAACACCGGGGCGAGGCCGCTATGCGTCGCTTTGGCTGGGATGAACAGAACGGTTTGCTGCTATGGCATGAGAATGCCACCGGCTTGCGCTGCGACTACCAGTGGCAGGAAATGGAGGACATCTGGTGCGTCACCGAACACCACACCAGCGCGGGTGACGGCTATCGGCTGACCTATGATGAAGAACGCAATTTGCGTACCGCCACCTACCAGGATGGCAGCCAGGCGGTGTGGGAGTTGGACGAAAACTGTCGTGTCAGACGTTATACCGACCGTACTGGCAACTTGCATCAGATGCTGTGGGATGAAGCCGGACTCCCCGCTGGTTACCGCTCGCCGCTGGGCCACCTGCGCCAATGCCAGTGGGATGAACTGGGCAGGCTGGTGTCGGTCACCGATGCCAACGGTGCCACTACGCGTTGGCAGTATCAACGCAACAGTGATCGGCAGACCTTTGTATTCTGGCCGGATGGCATTGCAGAACGTACCGTCTGGGATGAACAGGGCCGGGTGGTGCAGGAAACCGACCGGTTGCTGCAATCGACGCACTATCACTATCCACACTCCCATACGTTGCTGCCAGACCGCGTCACCGATGCGCGGGGCGGCGAGAGTCACTTAAGCTGGAATAGCCAGGGGCAACTGACAGGCTACACCGACTGTTCGGGTCAGCCCACTGCCTGGCGCTATGATTCGTTGGGGCAACGGATCTCCCGCCGGGATGCGTTGCAACAAGAAACCCGCTACGAATATAACGATGCAGGGCAACTGATCCTGCTGACTCTGCCGGATGGCTCAACGCAGCAGTTTGACTGGTCTGATGCAGGGCTGCTGCTCAGCCATCAGCAGGGGCAAAATCTGCCGCGTCACTGGCATTACAACACACGCGGGCAAACCCTGAGCGCTACCGACCGCCTGAACCGAACTCTGCGTTACGAGTATGACGTGGAAGGCCACCTGCTCAGCCTGGATAACGCCAACGGCGGTATCTATCGTTTTACCCGTGATGCGGAAGGCCGCTTGCAGGAAGAGCAGCGCCCGGACGATACTCGCTACGGTTACCGTTTTAATGCCGATGGGCAGGTTGCCGAAGTCGTACAGCGTGGTACCGCAGACACGGAAGGACATCGCCCGGAGAAAGTCAGTCAACTGACCTACGATGCGACGGGCCAGGTTATTGCACGTCAGACGCAGACCGAGCAGGTCACCTATCAATGGAACCTGATGGGTGGTTTGCTCAGCGCCAGCCGTACACCTACGGAGCAGGGGCAGAAGCTGGGTATCCAGCCCAATACAGTGAGCTTTGAACGGGATGCGTTGGGTCGGGTGACTCGAGAGCATAACGGCGTAGAAGCACTGAGCTATCAGTATGATGCGCTGGGTAACCTGGCCACACTTGGCCTGCCGAACGATGACCAGTTCCAGTGGCTGCATTACGGTTCTGGGCACGTCACTGCCATCCGTTTCAATGACCAGATAATCAGCGAGTTTGAACGCGATGCACTGCACCGTGAGACAAGCCGTACTCAGGGGGCTTTGACGCAGCACCGGCGATATGATCGCCTGGGTCATCGCCAGTGGCAGAGCAGTATCAGCAATCGCCTCACCGACGCACTTACATCCCCAGAGCAAGGGGTTCTGTGGCGAGCTTATCATTATGACGATATGCATGAACTGGCCGCCGTAGAGGACAGCAATCGGGGTATGCTGAGCTATGGCTATGATGTTGAAGGTCGGCTACGTAGTGTCTATTCGGCACAAAGCGATCAGACCTCTGTGCATTATGATCAGGCTGATAACGCCTTGTTACTGCCATTACTGACGCCGAAAAATTCACCGTATGTCCGTGGCAGCCAGCCTTATAGTGATAACCGGTTGACCCGTTGGGAAGAATGGCAGTATCAGTATGATGCCTTCGGCAATATGTCGGTCAGGCAGAAAGGTCCCGGCAGCCAACACTATCGCTATGATGCAGATAACCGCCTGGTGGGGGCGAAAGGTGACGGGCCGAAAGGACTGTTTGAAGCGCAGTACCACTATGACGCGCTGGGTCGTCGATCAAGCAAGGTGGTCATTCTTCGTCAGGAACGGCGTGAGACCCATTTCTTGTGGCAAGGATTGCGGTTGCTGCAAAGTCGTACAGACGAACGCCAGCAAACCTACTGTTATGACCCGAACGAAGCCTACACACCGCTGGCCTGTATTGAACGGCACTACAGTGGGGACAAACTGTACTGGTATCACACCGACCTGAATGGTTCACCACAGGAAGTGACTAATGAACAAGGTGAGATGATATGGTCGGGGCAGTATGGGGTGTTTGGTCAAGTGACACGGCAGACCGATGCGATGTGGCGCAACTTCAGCCAGCCGTTTGGCCGGTTCCGCCAACCACTGCGATATGCCGGGCAATATCTGGATGAAGAGACCGGGCTGCACTACAATACTCATCGGTACTATGCACCTGAAGCAGGGCGGTTTATCACGCCTGATCCGATAGGGCTAATGGGGGGGCTGAATCTGTATGCTTATGCACCGAATCCTCTCATGTGGGTCGATCCATTAGGTCTTAAATGTACCCATTCAGCAAGTAATCCTAAGCAGGCTCACTCAGTTATTAAGGATAAATGGGGTCATCCAATGTCGAAAAGAGACATGCGTGAACTTCAAAATACTGTTGATAGGATTAAGTCAAATAAGCCTCATTACTCAAATGATGGGACAACCTTTGCCAATACGCACTCTATAGGTAATCCGAATAGTCAACGTCTTGATACAGGGAGTGGCCCATATAAAGAATGGACTGTTAAGACCCCTGATCTTGGTGGTAATGGAGCAAGGCGTGTAGTTGTTGACACTAAGACAGGAAAAGCCTATTACAGTCACGATCATTATGATTCATTTATAGAGATCAATCTTGGAGGGTGGAAGTAATGAAGATAGGAAAGAGGGTTAAAATAGATTTTTCCAAGATAAAAACATTAGATGATTTTTACACTGAACTATCAAATTTATTTGGGTTTCCTGATTTTTTTGGTCGGAATATCAATGCTCTGATTGATTGTTTTTTCAGCTTGCGCTATCCGCAGGATGAAATGACAAAAATTCATGTGACAGATTCAGAGTATTTATTAATAGAGTTATATCACTTCTCTTTAGCAACGAACGAAATAAAAGAAACACTAATAGTTACTATTGAAAACGTAAGCTTTAAATGTAAAGAAAAAGGTCAGGAACCTTCGATTGTTTTGTTATTGAAGTGATTTGAAAAGCCGGAGGGATTAGAGTGATATTTTCGGCTTTTTTTAGCTGCTATCTTGGCACAGACCCCGCCTCAGTCAGTGCATTATGGAACTTATGAACGGCGTACTTTAAAAAATAAAAATGAAGGTGATTACAATGTTAGTGAAAAAATATATAATTTCTGGGAGTGACTTATTTGATTTATTTAACTACAAGTTAAGTTGTTTTTTAAACACTAGAAACAAGACAAGGCGTTGGAAAGGCTACTCCTATATAAAATGGGAGGAGGGCGTTTTTGACTTGAATTTAGTTGTAAATAAACTCAAGTTAGATCCAATACGTTGGTTTGATCATTTACCTGATATTGAAGAAAGAAAAAAAGTCATGCTAGAGAGCAAGTTTACTGACAATGACTTTGAATGTATAAAAACCGTACTATCTAGATTTGGATATTTATTTAAGATACAAAAAAAACAATCAGATAAAGACTATCATTTATTCTTTTTTGTAATGCAACTAATTAATATGAAAAATAATAAAAGCGTTGGAGAGAGACGAAATGAATTTATGACTTCATTATGTCAACAGCTTTTATGTGAGCTATTTCTGTGTTATGAAGATTTTTCTCGATTTAGTGTCGATGATGATGGCGTGCTCTTTGAAACTGAGAATATAGGCTTTGTTAACTTAGTTGATATACTTAATCTTCTCTTTTTAGAGAAAAAAACAGATGGCTCATGTGCGTTTGGAACGTTTTACACATCACTCTTGGTTTTTTTGTTTGCAAGTGATAATAAAAAATACCATCTTAACTTCGATGATAAAAATGAAAAATTTATTTACCCGGAAGTTTTCATGGAACATTTAAATGACGAGGCTAAGAAGAATAAACTCTTTAGTCTAATTAATGATGTGTTTAATTTATCTCAGTCATCTAATGAGATTTTTATTTCTAATATGCTACTTATGAATTATATTTTTTATTTCTTAAAGTGTGAGCCAAAAAATATACTCCAAATAAAGCATTGCTTAAATGATGATGTTTTTTTGCGTTTTATTGAGGCAGTAATAAAACGGCGACTGATAATTGGGAGGCATCATTTTAATGATCTGGGTTTAGACGGTTATTTATTAAAAATACAATTAAATGAGACTCAGTTTTACAACATACTACATGAAAAGTAAGTATCTGGAACCGATTGGTTTGGACGGTAGGCTGAATCTTTACCAGTACGTGCCGGGTCAGCTAAACTTCTGGTTACTTGCCGGTATGAATGACATTTGGTTGGGTATAGTGGGTGGAAAATGTCAATGCAGCTAACCCCTGAAAAAGTTGAGTTTAGAATATCGACTACAGATCTTGAAGTTGTCTATACAGAATCAAGTGGTGTAAAGCTAAGACTTGATGTGCAAAGAATCGATGACGTAAAAAGTGAAGTGTATAGAGAAGTTGAGTTAACATTTCTTGTTGTAGCAGAACTGAGATGCATTACTTTAAATTTTTTTGATAATCATTACGATAGCGTTGAAATCAAAGGTAACATTGACAACGAAATTGCTTTCTGGGAAGAAAATGATTATCACCCGAATCCTCAATTTTATCAGGTGGTAAATTCTGATATCCTTGGAAATAAAAATAAGCTATTTGATCCTAATGATCGTCTGGATTTGAAGCATTATCTGATTATAGGCTATGATAGCTACGTAGAGGTTATTGCTTCTTCATATGACGTTAGGTATTTATAGCCTCATGTTTATGGAATGTTAAGCTTATTATTTTACTCGATTTTAAGTCGAGTAAATGTTATTTATCTTAGGTGGTTCACGAAGATGAAATGCTTATCTGATGGTTTTCTATAAGCCGCTAAACGAAAGGGTAATGTATTTTTTTATAGTTGTAGGTCCTCCATTAACATAGTTATCGGAGGGGTGGGGATTTTTTATTGAATTTTTTTGTTGATTAGTTTCGATAATTCATAAATATGGGCTGTTAATGTATTGAACATTTCTTTTTGAACCGTATTAAATGATTTAAAATCTGTCGGCGCGGTTCTTTCCGTAAGCGTCTGGTGATCTCATATTGCTAGCAAAACTCTGCTGCCACATGCTGCCCTCATTCAATACAACGAATCGGCGGTGAAATATGGCAAAACGGTATTCTCACAGTGAGCGGCAACAACATCTCGACGCCTGGAAACAGAGCGGGTTAACCAGACAGCACTATTGTCAGCAGCACGGTTTAAACCCGGTGACCTTCTATTATTGGCTCAAACATCATCGCGATGACGCTACCGTGACCGTTCCCGCCGCTTTTATTCTAGCTCGCCGAGTGATGCCTGGAAATAACGACGCAGATATGGTGACGCTCAACCTCCCCAATGGCTGTTCGGTCAGGTGTCTTCCGACGCAATTGCAGGCGGTGATGCAGGCCCTGTCCCTATGTTAACGCCACACCACATCTGGCTGGCACGGGAGCCCGTCGATATGCGCCGGGGCATTGATACCCTGACGCAATACATTACCGACCACCTGCACCAACCCTGGCAAGGAGAAGCCGCTTTTGTCTTCTGCAACAAGGCGCGCTCGCGTATCAAAGTCCTGCGCTGGGACAAGCACGGCGTCTGGCTGTGTCTTCGTCGTCTTCATCAGGGCCATTTTATCTGGCCCCGACAAGGTGATGTCGCCTTGCCATTTTGTCCTTGAGGATATCAAAGACTATAAATTCAGCATGGGGAAGGCACATATGCATACGGGCTCAATGGCGCGGCGCGACAGGCAATTACTGCTGAGTGTCCTTTGCATTGCTTTTTTGACATTACTGGGCAAGGCTGGCGACAGCATCGGGCTGGAAAGAACAATCAAAGCGAATACGGTCAAAACCCAGAGCTATTCATTTTGGCGACAGGGGTGCATTTACTATGCTTTGCTGCCGGGAATGAAGGAGAGCCAGTTACTCCCCTTGCTGGAAAGGTTCACAATTCTCCTTAATGAGCACACCTTTTTCCGGAAAATACTGGGGGTATTGGTGAACGAGATGTTAATAAGGGGACCTCTAAGAGCAATGTCTGCTTTTGGCACAGGCTGTGTGAAAACTCTGACTAAAAACTGAAGTGCGTAATGCTGTGCAAAATCTGAAATAAATCGGTTGATTAGCAGAGTCAAGTTTTACGGAGGAACACGGTTTTCAGCTCTGTTTTTGGCAGTTTCTGTAACCAAAAACGTTTACACAGCCTGGGCAATTAGCCGACAGTCAAATCAGGTTGAACCTTGATAGAACGCAACGACTGAAGCTAGGGTTATGGGTAAGGCAGTATTTCTTTTGTTTCGTAATACATCTGGTGGGTTATCTCCATTTATAAGTAAGAAGATGATAAAAACGTGTACTCTCATCTGAGCACGTAATGAGTTTAAATGCAGGCTTCTGGCATACTACGCAGATACAGCATTGTAAGTCGGATTAAAGCGGAGGCGGCATGACAGATAAACACTTAACCCAATCCCCGGCAGGTGAATTTGTGATGTTTGCCAGTGGTGATGGAAAAGTGCGCGTTGAATGCCGCTTTGAAAGCGATACTTTGTGGCTATCCCAGGCAATGATCTGCGAACTATACGGTAAAGCTAAAGCAACTATCAGCGAACACATCAAGAATATCTTTGAAGACGGTGAGTTGAACGAAAATTCAGTTGTTCGGTTTTACCGAACAACTGCCAGTGACGGGAAAAACTATCAGGTTCAATATTTTAGTTTGCCGATGATACTCGCTGTTGGCTATCGCGTCCGCTCAGCCCGAGGCACCCAATTCCGCCAGTGGGCGACCCAAACGCTCCAGGAATACCTGATCAAAGGTTTTGTGATGGACGATGAACGGCTGAAAAATCCGCCTGTGGGTTCATCAACTGTTCCTGACTACTTCGACGAGATGCTGGAACGCATCCGTGATATTCGTGCCAGCGAGCGGCGGGTTTATTTGCGGGTTCGGGAGATCTTCGCGTTAGCCGCCGACTATCAACCGTCACTCAAAGAGACAACGCTGTTTTTTCAAACCATCGAAAACAAGCTGCATTTTGCCTGTACTGGTCATACTGCTGCTGAACTGATCCATCAACGTGCTGACGCCAGCCAGCCCCATATGGGCTTGAGCAGCTATAAAGGTGAAGAGGTGCGTAAAAGCGATGTGACGGTGGCGAAAAACTACCTCAACCAGGATGAAGTCAGCGAACTTAACCGCGTGGTCAACATGTGGCTGGATTTTGCCGAAGATCAGGCCCGGCGTCGCCAGCAGGTGTTCCTGCGTGACTGGCAGGAAAAGCTGGAACAGTTCCTGCAATTTAATGACCGCGAGGTTCTACAAGGTGCTGGTACCGTCAGTAAGAAAACGGCAGATGAAAAAGCGCAGGCTGAATACGTCCAATTTGCTGAGCAGCAACGGCGCTTAAAAGAAGCTGAAGGGGAAAAGGATATCGCCAGTTTACTACAGTGGAAAACCGACACTAAAAAATAGCCTTTCATCTCCCTAGTTTCCATAAGCAAAATCATTTGGGGGCATAATAGGGGGCACCAACAAAAATCCAACACGATAAATCTAAGTAAATTCAATAGTACTAGCTATCAAATGCGACCCCTGTGAGGCACGAAAATACGAAATTGCGTGTTGTTGTGGCATGGTAGAGTGTGGGGTGCCCAAAGAGCGATTAGAGGTTTACGCTATGCAACGAATTGATTTTTATATGATAGATGCCTTTAGCAACACTACTTTTGGCGGTAATGCCGCAGCAGTATGTCCGCTCACAGAATGGTTGCCTGACGAGACATTATTGAAAATGTCTAAGCAACATAACCAGTCAGAAACAGCATTTTTTGTCGCAAATGATAATGGCTTTGAGTTGCGATGGTTTACCTCCCTAGCTGAAATAAATCTGTGCGGACACGCCACACTGGCAGCTGCGCACGTTATCTTTGAACATCTTGATTACCAAGACACGACTATTTATTTTGATACCCGATTTGTTGGCCCACTGACGGTGACACGCAACGGTGAATGGCTGACGCTTGATTTTCCTGCCTGGGAAACCAAACCCGTCATGCCGCCCTCATTATTGCTGGAAACGTTGGGTATCACGGAATGCAAAGAAGTGCGCGTGGCGCGTGATTACTTGGTAGTAATGGAGAATCAACAGCAGGTAGAAGCTGTACGCCCGAATATCAATGCCATGATTCCTATGGGAAAAATGGTTTGTATAACAGCTCCTGGTGACAGGGAATATGATTTTGTTAGTCGTTTCTTCTGCCCAGGCGAAGCTGTAGCGGAAGACCCTGTTACAGGTTCGGCGCATAGCATGCTCATTCCTTACTGGGCTGAAAAACTGAATAAAACGCAGATGTTGGCGCATCAGGGATTTGATCGTGGTGGGGATTTACGCTGCCAACTAGTGGGTGATCGCGTTTACATCGGCGGGCAGGCGACAACGTATCTGATTGGCAAAGTGCTATTGCGCTAGAATTTCCAGAATATAAGGTCTGCTGTCAGCTCGAAGCTGCCCTATGACGGCTTCGAGCGAAGCGACCTTACATTGTGGTATGTTAGACAACACTGAGCAGTTTGATTTGGAAAAACAGGATGTCCTCCCAGTGAAAGCTAACAATTGCCTGACCTGCGGTCAGTCCAGGTGCAGGAAAGATCAGCAACGAAACGGTAGATGAAAAAGCGCAGGCTGAATACGTTCAATTTGCCGAGCAGCAACGCCGTTTAAAAGAAGCTGAAGGGGAAAAAGATATTGCCGGTTTGCTACAGTGGAAAACCGGCACTAAAAAATAGCCTGCATGCCCCCGCTCTCTACAAGCAAAAGCATTTGGGGGCATCAACCAAAATTCAACCAGATAAAACTAAGTAAATTCAATAGCGCTAGCTATCAAATGCGGTCTCCTGTGATCGGCTAAAACCTAGCCAATCCGTTTTCATTTCTTGCACTGCCTGTTGCTCTCTGCCAGTCAACTGCCGATAGATTTCAGCCATTTGTTGATCAACAACATCCTTTTCTTCGATATTTATCTCACTGAGGTGATCATGTGCCCCATACAGCGATTCGTGCAACCAGAGCCACGCAGTTTCGGACGAATGCAGTTCAAACGCGGGGTTAAGATACAACTGGGCAATCATGTATTGAGCGTTTGCATTTCCTTCCTGTGCGGCAAGGTTTAAATAGAAGTAAGACTGTTGCAGGTCATAATGACTGCTGGTAACGGTTTCATATATATTGCTCAGGTAATAGCATGCAGAGTGGCGACGGTCATCATCCGTTTTTTCGAGTTCAATAACCCGTTGCAGATAATTAATGGCTTTTTCATGGTGGCCTTCGATATTTTCATTAAAATAATGGATAAGCCCGATCATAGATAATAATGGTATATAGTCAGGGTTATCTTCAAGCGCCATTACCCCCCAATAGCACGCTTCATTACTGGCATATTGGGCATCTGTACTCAGCGATTCACCTTCATCAAGAGAGAAATAAGCGTCCAGCGCCACCTGCCCATATATTGCAGCCAGTCCTTGCTGCGCATTACGGTTATTCATTTTTGCACTGACATTAAACCAGTGTAATGCGAGCTCTTCATTGACGGGAATACCGTTATCACTCGCGTAATACTCCATCGCAACAACCAGCTTTTGCTCGTCATTACCGGCTTGTGCAGCCTTTTCGAGCCAGTACTCTGCCTGCGTAAACTGATCCTGGCGAGCGAAAAGCAGTGCCAGATTGAAACAGGACTGGAAAAACCCTTTCTCTGCCGACTTTAGGTAGTAATGAGCTGCCTGCTCAAGATCAGCCTCTACACCAAGGCCTTTCTCATGCATCCAACCAAGATGATGGATGGCAACGATGTTTTCCTGTTCTGCTGCTTTGTTGTACCACTCCAAGGCCGCATTATAGTCTGGATTTATCGCTAATTCAGACCCGTTAAAACAGAATAGATCGCCAACTTTGCGCTGTGCTTCTGAATCCCCTTGTTTTGCCGCCTCCATATACCATTTAAGGCTGAGAAGCCGATCTTCGGGCAAACCTGACGAGCCGCTCTCGTAAGCTTCTCCCAAGATATATTGGGCTTTCATTTGACCTTGTTCTGCCAGCGGTAAACAGAGTTGTACAGCGGCCTGTTGATCCTGTTCAATTCCCAATCCTTGATAGAGGCAGTAGGCAAACCAGTTTTTAGCCTCCATATGCCCATCATCGGCAGCACGTTTAAACCAGTAAACTGCTTGCTGGTTGTTTTGTTCTATATCTTCACCGTTATATAGCACTACTGCGTAAGCAAAAGCTGAGTGGGTATGGCCGAGTTCTGCTGCTGCATGAAATTGTCGGGCCGCCTCATAGGGATTGAACCCGTAACCTTCGCCAGTTTGATACATTCTGGCGAGCATGTAGCGAGCATCATTATCATTGTCGTTTTTTACGGATAAATGGAAATAGCGCAAAGCCTGTCGTAAATTACGTGGAGTTCCTCGTCCATCATAATAAGCCAGGGCAAGATTATAATAGGTCCCTGGGATATGATTTTCTGCACCAAGTTTTAACCAAAACATCATTTTTTCGTATTGTTGCTGCGAGTTGTAAATATCGATTAAATAAATTATTGGCCGAGCAGATAGGAAGTGGGCCAACGGTTCCAACCTCTCTGTCACCCGATCATAATCTTCATTGGCAAATGCCTTAAAACCAGCATAGGCACTTTGCGTTGCCGATAATAAACGCATGGCTTTAAAACCTTTCACCCTGAACAAGCGCCACTTTAATGTTTTTAACAGGTGACAAAAGCCCTTATCTTTGTAGATATGATATTGAACTGCATTACCGAGGTGTGAGGCGGCGGCCGTCCAGTCATTATCACGTAATAAGGCGATGTATCCCTGCGCAATATAATAGACGCCTTGCCAGAAGGTGCGGGTAAGAGAGTCAAAAGCGACTTCATCCAGTAGACTCGCAATCTGGGCGGGTGCGGCGCCCTGATGTATCAGCGCGGCACAGTGCCAGATGGCGTTTTCTGCTTCGTCCGGCTGTAACTGATGAGCTAACTTGGCGACGCGCAGAATAAGATCTTTATTCTTGCGCTCACACAATAATGAGGTCAACAGATTAGATAAGCACCAAGGGCGAATATCTTCTCTTTGCCAATCATGCATCCAATCAATCGTTTCTTGCGTGAGCTCGTGGCAATTGAGCGCATAACTGACCTTGGCATGCGCAATAGGATCGGCTCTGAGGATGTGACCGTACCGCTGTATAAAGCTGAGTAAGTAGGGAACCTGCTGTTTGTCACTCCAATTGCCAATAGAGGATAAAATCTCTCTGGCAAGTATTGCTTTATTACCCGAGCATTTCTGCATGACTGCATCAATAATCGGCTTCTGCATCTCACTCAGTTTGTGCCGCTGCAACCACCAATCCATTGCTATCCAGGCAGCTTCCTGGCATTCCAACAGGATGTTTTCAATACCCTCATCCAGTAGATGCAGCTTTTCTACCGCCGTCAGTAAGGTTAAAACGGTCTGCCAGTTATTTTCGTTATTCGACATCTCGAAGTCGGCAATAAATAGATGAATTCCCGCATGCAGCATCAAGTCGTCATGGATTTTTAATCCAAGTTTGAGTGTCCGTAGGCCACTATCACCGTCACTGACGTATTTTGTGATGACATCCAGTGTCTGTTTGGCTGCGCTAAAATCATCGTTTTCAAACTGTATATCGAAGAGATTATTGGTAGCAAAAGAGTAACTCGGGCTGAGTGCAATGGCTTTTTCCAGATAGGGAATGGCGGCGTTTTTATCCTGTTTTAAGATATGGGCGTGGGCAACATAACCAAGAGATACATAGTCATCAGGGCGTAATCTGGTTAATTGCTGGCTGGCATACAGATAGCCCTCAGCATTTTTAATCTCGTCATGGCGGTAGAGATCCGCCAGAGCATACCAAAGCGCACTATCATCCGGTATTGTCTGAACCGTGCTTTCCAGCATATTAATCGCTTCGCGCCGTTGCTCCAAAGCGACCAGCCTCTTGGCTGTAAGAACCTGAATCACCGCTGGAACATATCCCCCCCAATAGGTTTCCGCCAAATAAGGGAGCATTTCATCAAACCGCTCCATTTCCAGAAGTAACTCCAGATAACGTTCGTGTCCGTGAACATGGCGCGGAAAAAGCTGAACAAATCGGGTATAGATATCTTCTCTCTGTTCATCAGAAGAGAGCGTTATCAAGGCAAGCCATGCATGCTCATTTTTGGGATGCAGCGTCACTAGGCGTTGTGCTAGCTGGTGGGCTCTTAGCGGTTGCTGATTTTTCTCTCCGTACTCTTTTAAACGCGCCCAGCACCAATTATCATCCGCATTTTGTGTTAACTGCTGTTCGAGCCTGACTAGGGCAGCTTCACTTTCATTCTGCTGCCACAGTAGATAAATAAGCCATGCATTCAATTCATTGTGGTTAGGGACTGCTGCTACACCCAGTTCCAATTGTTGGCGGGCCAGATTTAAATCAAGACCATCATCTTGGCTATTCTTCCGCAGCCAATATAAAAGAGCAGGGGTATTAATCGGCCGATCCGCAGATAAACTGTCAGTGATATGCTGAATCAGTGGCTCCTCCAGCGCCAATTCCTCAATTATCCAGTTGCTTTCTCGCCAGCGTTGATCGTCAATTTTTTTATGAGTGATCCGCTCTATCAATAAACTTTGTTGCAGTGCCTCATCTTTTGTTTTTTCTGCGAGTTTCAGCCCACAACCAATCACTAGATGAACACGCTGCTGCTGTAATGCCCACAACGCTTTCGCTTCGTCGATTTCCTCTGCCTGGAGCAGTAAGTCAAAAAGCTGAGTCAGGGCATAGGCGTATTCAGGTTCATATTGCAACGCTTGCCGGTAATAGTGTTTGGCTTCTTCCAGTTTCCCCAAGTGGTGATAAGCGGCAGCAAGGTATCCCCCTAATGCAACAGCAGACTCAGGCTGTAATCTGACCATATTCTCGGCAGCAGTCAGAAATGCTGCCCAATCTTCATTTTTCTCCAGCCAGTCAGCCAGCGTTTGCCACAGTGTATAACGCTCAGGATCTTCGGCTAAAAGAGCCTGCGCTTTCTCTATGGCAAGCTGGTGCTGCCCCAGCATATAGAGCTGGCGTGCACGGAATATTTCTATCCTTAAAGGCGGGCGCTCACCCCAAAGCTCAGGGCTGAAATGACGGGACATCTCATCGTAACGCCATTGCTCAAACAATAGGTTAAGGTAGGCCTCATGTCCGGCAATATGGCGTGGCGACAGTGTTAATACGGTTTGCAAGGCCCTTTCTTTCTCTTCCTGAAGCGGGGTGTATTGTGCAAGAGCCAGATGGGCAGCCACATCGTTGGGCCGTTGTTGAGCAATCTCTTGAGATAGCTGATAAAGGCAGTTTTCATCATTAAGATAGCGTGTGTATTGATGCAGAGTGTTCCAGGCCCAATCACTGTCCGTATCCTGCCAGATGGCCTGCGTCAGTGCCTGGATGGCGGCTTGGGGCTTATCTTGCCGCCATAGCACAATGCCTTTTAAAGTCATCAAGTCGCTACTTTCAGGCGTTAAGTTGAGACTTTGTTCCAGTAACTCGTAAGCAGCTTCCAGTCCGTTATCCTGATTGATATAGACCCGTACCGCGAGTTGCACCGCCTGTTCTGACCAGGGGTCCAAACGTAACACCTGTTTCAGTGACCGCAGACATTCGTCGTAGCGTTGTTCAGAGAAAAAGATCTGAGCAAGTTCGTAAGGGATTTCAGATAGTAACGGGAAATCGCTTATCACCGCCTCAAGCAATGTGACTGCTTCTTCAAAACGTTGCATTCTGATCAACTGGCGGGCAACGGCGACCCTGCTTTGCCAGAGGTTCATATATTGCTGGTGGAACAGTTCCAACTGATCAAGCAAAGCATTTGGCGATAGCGAGTGTTGCCCAATATCCTGCAATGTTAACAGCGCATCCCCGTGGCTATTTTGCACCTGAAGCTGCTGGCAGAAAAAAGTCACCTCCTCGATTCTGTCGTCAAGAGAGTGGCAGTCATGCATGAGCTGATAAGCGGGAAAGTCTTGATCGATATCCAGACACAGGGCTTGACGATAGAAGTGGCGCTTATCCGCCTTGTTACCTCTTTGCGCGGCAAGGAAACCTTGGGCAATAACGGTTTCAGGCTCGTTCGGGGCGAGCTGCACGGCCCGCAAGACAACCTCCTGAGCTTCTTCGAATCGTTTTCCTGCGCTTAAACAATAGGCCAGCTCACGAATGGCCCATTGATAATCTGGATCTATATCTAGCAAATGGCGCAATGCCGCTTCAAGCCGCTCATCGGGGTTCTTTTTCAGCCAGAAGGCATACAGACTATTCAACTGTTTATGATGAGGAAAGCGAGCGGCGGTGGTTTTCAACCATGCCAGGGTTGTTTCTCGCCCATGCAAAATATCGAGTTTCCGGGCGATTTTATTATGCAGGTTGCTATTGAAAGGTTCGAGTTCTGAGGCTTCTTGCAACAATGCCAACGCGGTTTGGTTATCACCACCGCTACGTAATAACACTGCTTCTCTGGTTTGCAACCATTGGCTACGGTTACAAAGCGGCCTGCTTTTCTCTAACAACGCCTCTGCTTTTGCTTGTTCTCCTGCCCGGCTCCACATGTTGGCGGTAAAAAGTAACAACCGGCTGTCGGAGGAGTGCCGCTCTGTGGCTTCTGTCAGTAAAGGCAGCGCTTCATCCATCCGCCCCAGTTTTTCATATTGTTCACACAGGGTGATGGTAGGAAGCGAGGAGTACTGACCTAGTTGGTAGTGGCGTTGTTGCAGGTAGTTCAAGCCAGCATCAGTTTGTTTCAGGCAGTGAAGTGCCTGAAAATAACGTTCAGCGGCAGATTCATTGGTATATTGCAGCGTACTGGCGTGGCGGTAATATTGCAGTGCTTCACTACGCTGCTGCTGTTTCCAGCGCAGGTTGGCAAACTGTGTCCAAACAGTGCTCTCTTGGGTATCAGACTGCCGC
The DNA here is from genome assembly GCF_000520015.2 of Chania multitudinisentens RB-25. GTDB lineage: Bacteria > Pseudomonadota > Gammaproteobacteria > Enterobacterales > Enterobacteriaceae > Chania > Chania multitudinisentens. The sequence goes on along the minus strand of NZ_CP007044.2, from coordinate 808,109 downwards.
ATGACCCGGCGTAAGATATGTTCACTTTCAGCATAGCTGGCGTGGTGCTTTTGCAATTGAGCAGCCAGGTTGAGCTGAATATAAGGGTTGTCTGGATTACGCCGGTTAATTTCTTCAACCCATTGTTGGTATTCCCTTTTTGTTTTCAGCTCCTCAAATAGACTGGCTTTGGATAATTGCCTGCGGGTGTCATTCGGGTAACGTTCTAAGATCTTTTCTTCGATTTTTAATGTGACGGATGGATTGGAGTCATAGCTGGCGATGGTGCGTTCAGCCTGTAACGCCAATAGATGATCTGGTGCAGTTTCGCGTAATGCCAGGCAGGCACGTAATGCACGTGGCCGATCGTGGATGTCAAGTGCCGAATTGACTTCGTGCAGCCCATCCCACAGGGCTTTATCAGGCAAGTTGAGCCCTGCCAATCTTGCTTTTTGGCTGGCTGGCACCAATACCATACCGCGTATGCCATAAGGAGCTTCAGAGTAAAAAAGATCTTCGGCTTCAAATTCAACCTGTAAACGGCGATAGGGATCGCGGCAAATCAGGGTTTTCCTCAATGGGCTATAACCAATTACGGTTTGTAAATGTGCAGACGTGGTCTCTGTTGTTGTGAGCGTGAACGGGATCTCTTTATCAATCAGCAAACAGGCACTGTTCCAGTCAATGGTAAATTCGTGCGCGATCCACCCTTGATTTTCCGCCCATTTCCTCTCTGAGTAATGGCTGGTACCGTCGTAGCAAATTTCATCTGCGATGGAAAGGTGGTCAGCTGGCTCCCCCCAATAATGGGCTATTACGGTTAACGTGGCGGGAACGCAGGTTTTATGGTGTTGACGAATGAACGCCACATCCAGCAGCTTCTGGGGCTGAAAGCTTTCTGCCTGGAGTAAGCGGGCTGAAATATCTCGATAGGCTACCAGATGGTTAGCCGCCATCTTTCCCTGTTCTTGTGCCATCGGCAGGTCACCGATGATACAGCTAAGATCGCAGCGCATTGCGCTTATCCAGGCAGGCAGCGCCGAAGGATCCAGTTTTGTCAGCTCGGGGGGTAAGCACTGTGCTAACTGATTCAGACTTTCTATGGCTTGCGGATACTGTTTGAGCTCCAGTTGCAGAATGATCAGTTCACACATCATCTGGACGTTTTGCGTTTTAGCAATAAACTGCTGGAGAGAAGCCAGCGCCCGCTTTTCTTGGCCACACAGGGTGAGAATATGGGTCAGTTGCTGATGGCAAAGATAGCTATCTGGATATTGAACAAAACTCGACTCAGCGATCCGCAGGGCTTCTTCGTAGTGGTCTTGCATCTGGGCAAGTGTCGAACAATGGTGAAGAACGGCAGGATGATTGGGGCAAAGACGGGAGGCTGAGTCCGCGTATTGCTGCGCCTGGGTGAAGTCCCTTACGTAAGCATAGATATTGCTCTGGAAAAGTAGCCATGCTATCAGGCTTTCTGTCTCCGCCTCTGGCGGAGGTACAAGGGTGTTAATCCACTCAAAGGTGTAGAGCGCTCCCCGGCGTGCAAGCATCAACTGGCCGTAACGTACAATCAACGCATGATGATTGGGATAGCGCTGATAGCCTCTCCTCACTAATACCTGATAGATCCTGCGGAGGCCAAAATGGGAAGCTATCTGGCATGCCAACTCCTGGCCTTCTGCACCGGGCCAATTCCCCAAAGGACCAAAGGCAGCAATGCCCTGCTCCCAGGCGGCAATATGGTAACCGTTATCACATAACTGATTGAGTTTTTGGATCACCAAAGAACCAGATGGAGCTGTCATTGTGCTGTATGTCCTTGTAAAAAGATAACCGGCATGATTCATGCCAAAGGTGTGTTGGCTGGTGGCGCTCTTGATTCAGGAGTCAGACCATTGAATTTTCTTGCCCTGGGATCTCATGCGCAGCGATACGCAGCGTTGACCATGTGTAGCGACATATCGACCAATAGTTTCTGCCGTGATGAGAGAAAAATATCTCTGCGACCTTTTCATCATCTGGAGCTATCGTTTGCGCAAAATACATCCAGCGGGCGCTCATTTTATAGTTATAAAGCTTTTTATCTCGGCGATTGTAGTAAATCTTGGCTAATGACGTCATTGCCGTGATATTACCTTTGTAACCATGCTCTAACAAAAGATCGAGATACTGGTGAGTCACGTCCAGAGTCTGAATTTCAGAAAGGAGTGCCAGCAAGCTGGGCAATGACTGAGCATCACCCCAATCAATGGCTGCTTTCAATGAGATGATTAACTGCCGCTCAAGTTCGGCAACTTTTGCCGCGTCAGTTTCTTCAAAGCAAAGCAACTGATAACCGCGCGCCAAATAGTAATAAACATTTTTTAATTCATCTTCATAAGAAAACGCATAGTGGTTATTAATAAGTGGGTATTTTTGCACAACCCTTTGGCTCAGAATTGCGGTGTTTTGATCAATAACCTGATGACAATAGGTAATTGCGCGTGGAATATTCCGCGGTATAGACTGATCGAACACATAAAAATAAGCTAATTTAGACGCGGTATTTGTAGCGCCGCGCTCAGCACCAAGCGTTAACAGATGTATTGCCTCTTCCTGGTAGCCGAGTTTGTGCAATTTATCAGCGGTTTCATTCCAAGCAAAACACGAATCTTGCTTCAACGCGTAGTCAAGCCACTGCTGGCCTAAAGCTTCGTTTTGAGTGAAACCAAACAGCCCGGTCAGCAGACAGTAGCCCAACAGAACCATCGCATAAGGAGATCGGCCATATTGGGCATTATGGCAAATCTGATTATGCCTCCAGCGCGAATCGGGTGTGAACTTCTCGGCCAGCGACAGTGCGGCATTGTGCAAATACGGGCCTAGATTGGGTTCTTGTGCGACAGCTTGTTGTAGATAGTGCCAGGCAGATGTTTCATCTTCCAGAGCATAGTAACTCACGGTCAACCAGCGCAGTGCCTCAGCGCGATCGGCCGCATTTAACGCCTGCTCAGCTTCCCGTTGTACTTCAATAAACTGTTGTTTACGTTCAGTGAGATCTTCGACTTCATGGCCACAGGCATCACGAAAATCATCCCACCAAACCAGATGCCGTAAATGATCTCTCTCCTGAACAGTTAAATATTCGCAAACCGGAGAAGATATTAATTGCCTTATTTCTTCCTGCGAACCACCCCACCGGGGCATTTTAAACGGAATATAACTGATAAAAATATAATATAGCGCTGGATGAATATGTAACCCAGCAAATAACCAGAAATTCCGCCCCTTCAGGCGTCGCCCATTATGATTGAGTGGCATACCGGTTGGGAGTGCATCAGGAATGATTATCTCTATATGCCCATTGAGCCCAGAATAGGCCATCAGGGCATCCATTTCCTCTGGGTGTTGCCGCTGGTGGTTACGCAGTTCATTCAAGACAGACTGAACGCTTTGATTCTTACCCTCATTAATTAAGTTAAACCAATCAGGCACATTAAATGCTGTGACAACAAGCGCTGGAGCCATCCACTGACGGGGTTCTAATGTCAGCGCCTGCAGGGCAGCCAGTATCATCATCTTATTACAGGCCGCAGCACACGCCCACATCGACGGCGTTGTCTCTGTCGCCCAACCGTGGCTGCGGTACTGCCAGGCATAATAGAGCCAGTAGGCTGTTTCAGCCAACCAGGCATGGCTTGATGCAGGGCAGGCACGCTGCCAGGCTTTTATATGCGCCAAACCTTCAGGCCCGGTGGAAATAATGTCGTGCAAATCGAGCCTGGGACTATCATGAGACCAGGCAAAGTAGTATTGCTGCTCGGCCTCACGGCTTAAAAATGAGGCAGAAAGCGCGGTTTCCAGTTGTTCATCCAGCTGTTGGTAACGGCCATCGCGCAAGAAGGAGCCCATATCGCACAGCCACCAATCTCTGTCTTTGGGGGGGAATACGGCCACCTCCAACAGAGGATATTCAGCAGCGTTACAGGGAATATAACTTCGTCCATGCATGGTTCTTTACTCCGTTTGACGATGAAATAAAAAGGTGCCACCAATAAAAATGTTACTGTTGTTCCAAAACAAAAATTTTATATTCCTGCCAAGGGCAGCGATTCCAGTTATTGTCTTGCCGGGCCAGATATTCTTTAATTTCCAATGCAGCACGATCCATCATCTGTGGGGGTGTTTGCATGAGTTCTAACCATATGTGACGCGCACGGGCATAAGCGGCACCGTAATCTTGCCAACTAACAAAACTATCTTGGGCACGTTGGGCATTAAGTAACAATATCAACCAGGCATCATTATGGTTACACCAGCCCAAGCCAGCCATACAGCGAACTAGAAAAGCTGTTCTCATACAGTCAAATGCAATGGCGTCTCTCACTTGCCCACGGGTTGCCATCTCTTCATAAAAAGCAGCCGGGGCTTGACCGACTCCCGATATCCATAGACGTAGGCTCCTCTCCACATGTTCACGGCGATATTCATCACTGGCATTATCCGCTATGCCTAATTCTTTCAATAACTGTTCTGACAATTGCTGCCGTTTCACTTCAGATAGCTGAAGGTCCAGCGTTGTGACGTTATGCGGCAGTTGATTACGGATAAACAGAATATCGGCCAGCGCCAGCGCCCAACGGCGCCTGTCATGACAAGTCAGTCTGGCTGCTGCGGCATCCTTTGCGCGCTCTTCGGCTATCAACTGACGATACTTACTACGCTGTGTTTTCCCGAAGAAATAAATGCCCAGGCCAAGAAAAAAGAATGTAATGAGTGCACTCATCCCGTGAACTCCTTGGTGGAGGCATTGGTACTCAATGGCGCAAGAATCCATTCCGGGATAGCGATCCCTTCGATGCTATAAGTTCTTGGTTCAGGCGTATTGTCTTGCAAAATAGTTGGCCACTGTGCCTTATCAAGCATCAGGCGAGCTGCCGCCGCCACTGCGGGTTCAATGCTGCGTAAGCGATGAAGCTCTTTAGGGGCACCACGTAGCAGAAGCCACTGTAAAATAGCGGGGGGATGAGCAAAATGTTCAATCAGATGAAAATTATTATTCATAACGCTGAGTAAAAAATCCAACTGCTGAACTTCACTAATAAACTTCCAGCCATCATTTTTTGGCTGTTCTTTATCTCTCTCATAGACCACTCCCATACCTTCACAATCGGGGTGGCGCTCTGGTAATGGCTGTAAAAGCTGTAATAGACGCAGAACATCTTCGGCATATTTTCTAATCGGGTAGCGGTTTTGTTTACCCTTGATTTGATTTATTTTTAATTGTTGGTTATCAACATCAAGTGCGATAGTCACGTGGGGCATATTTCCCTGGCTACGTAAAGTAAACAAACGGAGCTGACCAGTTTCAACTTTTTCTGCGTAAAATTCCCCATAGCCGCCACTGAAATCACGATTAGAGGCAAAATGTCCGACGCAATGTTGCATATGTCGCGATTCATAAGCCATTTCTTCACGTAGCGCTGAGTGGTGGGCAATAAATTCGAAAATTGCACCATTAGTAACCTGTAGCACCTCTTTTAGCCCCAGGCCACTGTTCGGTGACCAGCCCTTCGCTCGCCTGGCTCGCTGCATCTTCTCATGTTCAGCTTGCCACATGGCTAAAGCCTGCGAGCAGGTAATACGCTGCAATTTACGACTTAGTGGATTGTCATCAAGCCGTGAGCTAAGAAATTCGACCAGGATTTGCTCTTTTTGTAAAAGCTGCAGGTGATTGGGGTTCAGGTAATAAATCGGTTGCTCTGCGTTGGAACACGAGGCCTCTTCTTCCTTCTGGGGTAATAATCGTGCCGTTAACCAGTCGGGAACTGAAGACTCTGCACCAACATACAATATGTAATCAGAGATAGAGTTGATCTCTTTGGCCTGGGGAAAGCTGCCTATCACCCAGCGAAAAAAATGGTTCTCTAACCACTGGGTTATGGCCAGGGGATCGGTTCGCTGCTGGCTACGGCCCCTGATCGCCTGTTTCACTTCCGGGGCATTGATCACATTTCGGGGTAAATAACCGCTCTGACGACGTGATATTACTGCCATAAAATTAATTAATGTATCCTAATCTATTGGTTAAATGAGAAAGCTAAATGGCTTAATATCGCTACACTTTTACCAGACCATGTTTTCCTTCGGGGGAATGGACTGGCGTTTTTCATAAAGTGGTGAACCTTTTTTAGCAATGGTCACATTGAACGGCACTGATGATTACGGGCTATTGTGTCATGAAACGCCGACCAGATAATATTTTTGTTACCACACGTTTTTGTGGTCCATGAACCTGCCAGTAGCTTTGTGCTCCAGCACGAACGCTGATAACCAAAATCATCTGGAATATGTTTCACAAGTGGCTCGGGCCTTTGCAAGCAAAAGTATTTAGGGGTTATTATCCCGAGTAAATAATCACTTTTACATCATCAAATTAGGTATCTAACGCGATCCCTGTGATCGCTGAACTATACTGATATTAATATATTTTACAGGGATATAACCGATGAGTTATGGGTTCCGCAGTATAGGTTGGCTGCTGATATATCTATTTTTTATTCTTGCTCCATTGTTTGCGTTATTACTGGGCGCAATGCCACCTGCGCGTGATTTTTGGACCGAATTTTCGGTTGCCCTAGGTTACGCCGGGCTGGCTATGATGGGGCTACAAGTTGGTCTGACGGCCCGTTTTCGTTACGTGACCGAGCCATTGGGTGAAGATGTCATTTATCATTTTCACCGCCGTATCTCGCTGATTGCTGTCGGGCTAGTCATTGCCCATCCGATCATTCTGTTTGTTATTCGTCCAGACCTGCTGGCATTGCTTAACTTTATCGAAGCACCATGGCGCGCCCGGTTTGCCGCACTCTCCACCTATTCACTGATCGCTCTGGTCATTATGGCGCTTTGGCGCGTACAGCTGAAGATCCGTTATGAAACCTGGCACCTGACTCATATCGTCTTGGCACTCGTTGCTCTGGTAGCAGGGGTTCTGCATATGATTGGTTGGAGTTTCTATCTGGATGATCCTTGGAAACGTGGATTGTGGATTGCGCTGATTGTGTTCTGGCTTGGGCTGCTGTTGTACATTCGCGTATTCAAACCGCTGTTCATGCTACGGAAGCCTTACCGGATTACGGCGGTTCGCCAGGAACGTGGTGGTACCACCACGCTATTAATGCAGCCGGAAGGGCACTCTGGTTTCCGTTTTTTGCCCGGGCAATTTGGCTGGCTGACCGTGTGGGGTAATCCGTTTAACATCACTGGTCATCCATTTTCATTTTCGTCCAGCGCAGAGGTACAAGATGGCCGTGTTGAAATGTCCATTCGTAACCTGGGTGACTTTACCAGCCGTATCCAGTCGCTACCAATCGGACAACGCGTTTATCTTGACGGCCCTTACGGTGCGTTCACGTTAGGGAAGCACGCTGATATGCGTATCCTGGTTGCGGGGGGAGTCGGGATCACGCCGATGATGAGCATTATCCGTACACAGGCCGATCGCGGTGACCAGCGGCCAATAATCCTGATTTATGGCAGCAAAGATTGGGAGTCGATTACTTTTCGCGAAGAGTTGGACGCGTTGGAAAAAAGAATGAATCTGACGGTTGTGCATGTGCTGACCCACCCCTCGGCAGAGTGGGCAGGTGAACGGGGATTTATTGACGCAGAGTTGTTTAAACGGCATCTGCCACCCGGTTATGCCGAGCACGAATACTTTATTTGTGGGCCGAACGTCATGATGGATGCCATAGAGAAAGCACTTTCTGAGCTGAATGTACCGCTATCCCGCTACCATTCTGAACGTTATCACTTTGCTTGAGGAGAACGCTGATGCGCCGTCTGTTTGCTGAACGCCTGGCGATAGCCACCGCTGTCATTGTGATTTTGCTCGCTCTCCTATTTGCTTATTTGCGGGTGAGTTAATTTTTGCGTTTTATTGGCGTAAGCAAGGTGCTTGGTACACCAACCGGGCCTTTATGCCACTCTGACTGGCGTATTTCGCGCTCCCAGTCATCCCAACCGCCACATTTTATTGAACTCTGCGTGAAGTCTTGGGGAACATATTTACTTAATACTCTGTATTGACTGGGGATTATCGGGGCATCACGCAGTTTCGGGCGAAGAGTGCCGTATGGCACCTCCTCGCCCTGATCTATTGGCTTCCGGCAAACGCTAGTTTGATACCAGTTGGACCACCACCAAGCGGCCACCTTCTTCGGTTGAAAGGACGAATTGAGTGCCGTCGTTAAGGGCCAGTTTTTCACCAATCGCGATTACTGTTTTGTCCGGTAAGGATAGGAGCCCGCTGATTCCTTCATTGACCAGCCACCACTGGTCATTATGGTAGACGAAATAGCCAACGCGTTTTTTTTGCGCGTCTGACGTTCGCTCATTGGGCGCTATCAGGCGGTTAACATGCCAGGCATAGATTGATTGGCCGCTCCATACCATCAGGCGATGATCGTCTGGCCGGTAACTCCCAGTTTTACGCGATGAGTAAAGATTCAGAATCGGCAGCTTCCCTTTGAACGGTCTCCCGCAATAAGGGCAGACGGGTTGAGTTGTACCGGAGAAAACATACCACTTTTGTTCACAGGCAACGTTTTGGCAAGGCTGTATCAGGTCAATAGTTTTAACCAGGGCGGTTTCCCATTCATCGGCCGTTGGCCGTTTGGATGGGTCATGCAAGCCGTCAATGAATGCCTTATCGAACAGGGGGGTCAGATAGGGGCCCATAATGGTATAAGGTACTTTTTGGGGATCGGCCCAAGGCTGGGAAAAGGGAGAGATCTGGTTCAACTTGACTGCGTTGCTGTGATCGGTTGGGTGTTCAATAAAGACCGCCTTTTCCCCCATGGCCAGCGATTCATCGCGCATCTCGTCATCCAGATCATGAATTTTACCGCCACGCAGCGGGTGGCGGTAAAAGAGATACATATAAATCAGAACGGACAGCGCATGCCTGTCGGTAGCGATGCTGGGTAAAATCCGCTGGGGATCTTCTTTCGGCAGATGACTGGTTTTCACCACTTCAGGGGCAATAAAATCCGGGGTGCCTACCACGTCGGGCGGATATTTCCCTGGCACCACCAAACCATCGACATCGATGATGCAGGCGTGTCCCTGTTCAGGATCGATCAGAACGTTTTTATAGCTGAGATCGCTATGGCACAGACCAGCAGCGTGCATGCGCCTGACGGCTCTCGTCAGCATTAAACAGACTTTGAGGTAGCTCAGGATATTGCCGCGTTCGCGCGGGTCCAGGAACTTATTCTGATTATTGGCGCTGGCAAACCATTTGCCTTCCTTTTCCCGGCCCTTAATGCCCAGAAAGTCATTATTCTTTGAACCGTATTTAAAGAAAAAGTGGCTTTGATAGGTGGGCACCACAATCCCGATTTTCCCATCATGTTCCACTACGCTGGTGGGCCAGCAAAAAAGCCCTTTCCAATAATCTCCGCCAGCCTGCTCAAAGATATTCTCCCGGTAGCGGCCGGTTATCATGTCGATGCGTTCCTTTGCCTGTTCATTCTGCGGTTTTTTGTAGAATGCCACGACGTAAGACTTATCGGGGGAAAAGTAGACATCCTTCATGGAACCCGAACCGATAACTTCATCAACATACTGGATGGTTACCCCATCCTTGGTTGTACACGTAACGATATTTGCCATATTACTTACCAGCCATGTAGTTCAGTCCATTTACCACGAGACGACAAGAGTGCGATCATCGTGGTTACCCGGAGAGAAGAAGTTCAGCCATTCAGCAAGCCGCTCTGCGGGCTGCGAGTCATCGCTCAAGCAGGGCGTGATCTCCGAGATCAATGCATCCCACTTCTGGCTATTGTGTAAGCCGTTATCTGTTTCAAACCGGGGATCGGAAACACCATCGGTCATCAGCACCAAATGCGATATTTCCGCCCATTTACCGATGCTGATGCGCTTACTGAAATTCGGGTCTTGTACGGCATCGGCATCCAGAAAACGCGTCTGGCCAGCATATTCACCGCTGTCTGGAGTACCCAATACGCGCACTTTCCCTGTCGGCCCGTAAACGGCAATCACACCATCGCCCATCCAGAAAGAGGCAGCGAACAGTTCAGCACCGTGACGGAATGAAACGGCAGCCAGCAAAGTGGTTGAATAGGATTTGACGCTTTCGTCAGCCAATATTGATTCATTGCTGATATTGTTGACGGCAATGACGGAAGCTTGCTGGAACAAGCGGTTAAAGGCATCCCAGACCAGGCGTTGATCGTCTGATGTCCAGCTTAGAATACGTGCTTTCAGTTCCTGGCCTTTGTCACCATTCAGCAGCGTTGCCAGATAATTTCCCACCGTTTCTGTCACGATGCGGGAACCTTCACGCGAATTTTTGGCGCTGCCCGCACCGTCGGCCACCAGCATGATGTTCCAGCCAGTCGCGGCATTGCTGGCGATATAGAAATCGTCATCCCGAAAGCTTCCCGCATGTTCATGTGAGCGCCCTCTGCGGCTGGCCGCCACAAGGTTCACGCCAGGCCCTTGAATATGTTGATGATCGATATGCTGTTTAAAATAACGGGCATCAGCCGGAGGTTCGACAATCTTCCATAAACTGCGCGGATCGGGATTCACAATAAACAATACCTTGGTTGAACCTTGCGGCGTGGTAGGGCAAGACCAGGTTACCGTTATCTCAAGGTCGCCACTTTCGGTTGGTGTGCCTGACAGCGAACACGTAGCCTGATCAAAGGTGATGCCGATATCTTTACTAAAAGACACATCCAGCACTTCAGCTATTGCGCCATTATCCAGTGTGATATCGACAGTGGAATGGAACATGACACCGGTACGGGCATTGGCAATGTTGATTCTTGCCACCGGCTGTATAAAAAGAGGTGCGCTGTTTACCGCGCTGGCGGTTGGCACCTGGCCGGGCTTCAAGGGAGGGGTAGCGGCTTCAGGTGGTGTTACAGGTGGCGGAAATTGCATGACCTGCCATGCCGCGCTGCCAGCCGTGGGTGGGGTTGCTACGGGATTGTCATCTGGGAGTGTCAGGGGGCTGTTTGCAACCTCAAGAGTGTCTGCGGCGGCGGGCTCAATACTGGCCTCTGGCTCATCGGCAAGCGGCACCAATGGTTGTTCAGACAGGACATCAAGCGTTATATCGGCCACGCCTGCTGTTTGACTGGCTGCCACTTTTGCAATGATGGTTGCGAGCAACGCACCAAGATCTTCATCCTCCTGCAACTCAGCAAGTTCCGCCGTTGCCCCAGTTTCTGCCAGAATCAGGCTCAATATTTTCTGGTGCAGCTTGTTATGCTCTTTCATCAGCCTTTTCCCCGGCTCACATCAAAATCATCACCGCTATTGGCACTAAAGGTGAGCCCCCTATCGCACCATGGGCAGATAACGTCGTCAGGCCCGTTGATGCAGAGTAATTTGCCACAACGACACATCGCAAACGCGCTGGCATTACCACAGTATGGGCAACCCGGTACACCATGCAGTTCACTGGTATTCACCTGTAGAGACGAGGCTGATTCATCGCTCCAGGTAAAATAATCCTCATCCACCGGGAAACAGCCGTTGAGATTGAAGCCGTTGATATTGAGTTTAAAATCCAGGGTAGAAAGATTGACGGCCGGGCGTTCGTATTTCATCAGATAGGGGCGGCGTGACTTGCTGCACCGCCCTGTCAGGATGACACAGTTTTCGTCATAGGTTCTGGCCACGTCGTCTTTCGCCAACCGGACAATCTGATCTGTCTGATTAAGCAGTGGGGGAGATTCCTCCCCTACGCTGCGGCTGTGCGCAGAAACGGAAGCGGTGATCCACTTGATGAACTGGGTGAAATCACCTTCCTGGGCATCGGTGAACAGCAGTGCGTTATCCGTCAGCTGCCGCAGAATGTTGAGATCTGCCGATGGGCCAAGCCCAATGGCGATCAGATTGACCTTGCTCGCGTAATGCTCTTTCCAGCGTTTTATTTCGGGGGCCGCATCATCCGTTGGCCGCCCATCCGTTAGCAGGTAGACCACCGGTTTCCAGTCGCCTTTGCGCTCGTGCGTGGTTTTCCTGACCTGTTCGTCAAGCTGATGGGTTAATTCCCGTAGGGCGGCCCCCAGGTTGGTGCCCCCGCCAATTGGCAAACGTGGGGTATAGAAAGACACCACTTCAACAAGCGGAACGATGGTTTTTGCTACTCCGGCAAAAGCAATTACCGATATCCAGGCGGTTTCAAGCGCGTGGGGATCTTTTTTAAGGTCACTGACGATCCTTTGCAGGCCATCATTCATTTTTTTCAGGCTTTCCCCGATCATAGACTCTGAGCAGTCCAGAACGAAGAAAATAGGCAGTCTTCTCATGGTTAAACACCTCGGCAGGCCGATATCTCTTAAATAGGGTGGTGACGAAAAATCAGGCAAAGCACCTTATGCAGAGGCTTTGCCTGTTCGCTACAGAACCAGTTGTATTTCTGGCGGTGGCGGTGGCAGATTATCCTGCCCGGTAGCGTTGACCCCCGCACTGCTGCTGCCAGAGGCGACGCTTGCAGACACCCATTTGAAGAAACCGGAAAATGCCGTGGAATCCAGTGTTTCAAGGGCCACAACCTGAGAGGTGAGTTGCTTTAGGTGCTCATGTTTAGCCTTCGGGCCAACGGCACAGGCGATAATGGAGCCGAAAGCCCGTTTTTTCACTTCCCGGATCGCTTCACCGTAGGCATAGGCATCCGAAGGTGTGCCATCGGTCATGAGGAATACCAAAGGACGCCAGTCACCTTTCTGATCGCCATCAGAACGACGGATATCACGATCAACGCATCGAATCAGGCACTCCAGCGCAGCACCGGTGAAGGTGCCCCCCGCGCTGGGTACGACGATATCGGTGAATTGAAAATCCTCCAATGCCGTCAGCGGAATATGCTCTCGCGCTTCGTTGTCATAGGTGATGATGGAAATATGCACGCTTTCCAGCGCGTAGGGATCTTGCCGCAGAGCATTCATCATGGCCTGAATACCCACGTTAACAGCATGAATAGACTCCCCGCGCATGGACCCGGAAGTATCAATCAGCAGATAAACAGGTAGCCTTCTCATATCACAGATAACTCTTTAGGTGGGAAACAAAGGTATCGCTGTTGGAGGGTTCACCAACGGCATTCAGCTTCCAGCCGGTGCTCTCACGCACCAGTTCCGCAAACAGCATTGAACGCTGGCCGGTAAAGGCAGCGCCACCGGACAAATCAAAACGCGCCATTTCAATGTTATGGGCGTCTACTGCCCGGATAAAGGCATTCTGTACCTTACCGAAGTGCTGTTGCAGTTGCTGACCATTATAGATCTGCACAATGAAAACAATTTTTTCATACTGAGGATCGAGGGAATTCAGTTTGACGATAATCTGCTCATCATCACCGTCGCCTGCTCCGGTTCGGTTATCGCCAGTCAGCCAGATATGGCCGGATTTATGACGCTGGCTATTAAAGAAAATGATGTCTCCGTTCACCAGCGTTGGCTGACCGTTCTCCACATTCCCCAAATCAGTGACTTTCCCTTGGGCATTGCACAGGAATGCGACGACATCAAGGTCATACTCTGCTTCTTTTTTACCAAACAGGCCGCCCAGAATACCTTTCTTTTCTTCATTGATATCCCAGCCAAGCCCAATGGTGACTGAAGAAAGATCGTATTCGTTCTTACGCAGGCTGACGCCCTGTCCTTTACGTAAACTAACTGACATAAAACCCCCTGGATTATTTTTATAAAACAACGTTAACTTCTGGTGGTGGTGGCGGTAGATCATCCAAACCGATGACCTCTTTTTTGCCAGACTCAACTTTTTGACTACCTACGGAAATACTGGCTGATACCCATTTAAAGAAGGCTTTAATCGACGCTGAATCAGCAGTATCTAACTGGAGAACGATTTCGGTGATTTCCTGCAACACGTTGGTTCCGGCGGAACGACCTGCCGCACAGGCAACCACGACACCGGTTCTTGCGGCTTTAAAGTCGCTGACGCCTTTGCGCCAGTCATCGGTTGGGGAACCATCGGTCATGATGAACACCAGTGGCCGCCAATCACCTTTGGTTTCCGCGGTCGTTTTCTGGACCTCATGGCTGATGCAGGTGGCGGCTAATGATAGTGCTTCACCCATTGCAGTGGTGCCACTGGCCACCAGCTCCGGCAGCTGAAAGTTCAGCAAGTCGGTCAGCGGAACCGTTTGGTGCGCGGAAGAATCGAAGGTAATCACAGAGATATAAGCGGTTTCAAGCGCGTAGGGGTCCTGCCGTAGCGTGGACAGAAGAGTTTGTACCCCGTTCTTGACTGCTTCAATAGGTTCGCCCGTCATGGAGCCGGAAGTATCCAGCAACAGGTAGACCGGTAGTCTTCTCATCATATTCCCTTACTATAGGTAGTGCTAATCTCCTTACATCATAATTGTTCTGGTTGTTATCTCAACAGAAAGAAATGCGAAAAGGGGCTTAATTAGCCCCTTTTTTGCGGGCCTGGATGTCACGCACCAGTTCGTCAAGGCAGCAGCCAACCAGCATCTCTACCGCTTCGCTGCGGGTGGTTTCACTGATCCTGGATAACCGATCGATTTTACGCAGCACTGACATTTTCAATGAAAGTGAAACGGCTTTTTTCTTCTCTTTATCCAGATAAACCCGGCTGACGGTTTCGCCTGTTTTAAGCTCAGAGTTAGCCAGCAGCGTTTCGTGCATGCGGCGCAGCGTCTTTTTGTCCAGTTGCCCGGGTTGAATCAACTGGTAAGAATGTGTGGCCTTGCTGTATTTGATTTCGGCAGAATAGGATTCCCTGAGCTCTTTCAGCGCACGTGTCAGGGTCGGTTCGGAACAATTCAGCAACGTGATGATCCGTGCGGCGGACACCGGTTTACCTGAACCCAGTATATTGGCCAGCGTATAGATTCGGGTTTGTCGCGTATTGAGTTGCATAGTTAATGACTGCCTGCATTCATGGTCAAAGGTTCAACGGCCTGAAAGGTCAATGTTGCTGACATTTTTTGGCCGCAAAAGTAATGCAACAGGAACGGCATCATCCAGATTGATGCGAGCATTCCTGAACTCCATGTTTATGCCTCGGTTGTCAGCAGGCGGATGCTTTCCTGTGCCTGCTCGGTAGCAATGCCGTAGACCTGAGCACGGGCCAGCACCTCGGATGCCCAGCGGCGATGTGTCGCCGGTTCGCACATTGAGCCCTGAGATTTAAACACGGCCTGTGATGAATTCAGAATGCGCAGAGCATCGGCATGATCGGCGGGTTGTACCATGAGCGCTTTTTCGATGGTACTGATTTGGTTCGGGTGGATGGCAGTTTTGCCCACCAGACCGTGCGCCATATCAAGAGCCAGCTCCTTATCCATCATCTGGTGATCGTCAATGTGTTCGCAAACCGGGGCGGTCAGAGCGAAATCGCGTGAGGAGAACACCGCTACCAGCATTTTGATGACGTACCCCAACGGGCCGTCATACAGCGTCTGGCTACGAGATCTTCTCAGCGCCACCACGTTCATCAGATCGTTGCCACCAATGCGTAGCGCAATGATTCGCTGATGGCAGGGGTGGTGCTTCAGGGTGGTCGCTAACTCGCGCATTTGCAGCACGTCAAAGACTTCTTCTGTCTCCAGCGTTGGCATCATGCATAAATGCGTGTCCTGCATCAGATTCCACCAGCAGGGCAGAGAAGCCAGGGTGAATTTGGGCAGGACGAAACCGTCAATAGCACTCAAATCCAGGGTGGCTACCAGCAATTCCCCCATTTCTGCGTGACGTGGCCGGATGAAAACCAGCGGCCAGTGGGTATTGCCACCGGCCGCTTTTGCCTTGGCCAGCATTAACGTCAGTTGGCGCAGATTATTCAGCGCCTGGGGGATATCGTTTTCACTGACTGCATCTTCAAGACAGATGATCAGTGAGCGTAACCCGGCGATTTTGTTCTTCAGGATAGCGTCGGAAATGTCTGTGCGGGTTGCAGGCATATACAGTGTTGCACCCAACCGCCAAGGGGAGAGCCGTTTATTCATTAGAGCACCTTCTTGATAATGGTTACCGCACGATATTGCCCGATTTCATCACCCACTTCGGTAATGGTCAGCCCTTTTTCGCGAGCCAAATAGACCAGCAATGCGACGTCGGGATCGTCTACTGAGCGAACCAGGACGTGATCTGGCACTCTGCGCAGGACGGCGCGAGTGGCTTCTGCGATCCCTGGTTTAATGCGGTTAATGCTTGAGATCTGGTATTTTGCCGCGAGATTTCGCACCACCTGCTCACTCAGCGACTGTAAATAGGCTTTCCTGCCCGGTTCCTCTGTGCTGGAGGGGATGGCAGCCGTATCCAGCACGGCGCGATATTCCGCCACGGTATCAACCAGTTTGCGGCTGCATTCGAAGCGGGCAAGATGTTCACACTGCACGCAGCCATGCAGCCCTTCTTCCGACCAGATAGATCGGGAAATCATCCCTGAAACGGGAGCCCCCATGATACCAAAGGGGATCAGCCAGTCATCGTCGCTGGCGGCCAGCCACGCACACCCGCAGGGATCGGCCAGCACCACTAAGCGGGGCTGCACAGGATAACCGGGCCGCTTGCTGAGGGAGCGGATCAGCTCACCGGTAATGGCGCCTTTGCCGGTCCAACCATCGACAAAGACGATGCCGTCAGTACCATGACGCGCTTCAATCCAGGCGAGTGCCGCCGCATCAATCCCTCGGTCACGGATGATACTGATGCCGTAGTGATAGGACTCTTTACCCATCGCCCGTAAGGTCTGCTGAAGCATTACCCCCAATGGAACGCCAGCGCGCACCAGGCTGGTCAGCACAATGGGGGTATCCTTGAACCGTTCAGTTAACGCCAGCGCTAACATACTGACTTCTTTGGCCAGACGCGTTGCCCCTTGCTCAAGGGCGCGGGCAAACAGATCAAGATGCCAGGTGGTGGGTTCCGGTTCCTGGCTCAGCATTTCTGAATAGTGACGAGCACCGGACTGAATCAGCCGCTCTTTCTGCTCAACGGGAGTCATGGCTATCTCAACCGGTTTGAGTAAAAAGTGCACATCCTGGGGCAGGTATGAGCCGGAAAACGGGGTAAAGTCAGGCATATTACGTTTCTCCGAACAGATGGCGGGAGATCGCAGTGGCAAACTGGCTCTGGCGCGGCAAACCAAACCAGGTGCAAAGCTTCATGAAACGGTGATCGCTGAGGCTGTCACCAAGACCGATAACCGGGAAAACCCCGCGTTCAAGCCGCAGTTTTTCAAGCAGGAAAGTGACGGCCAACCCTTTTTCCACCACGGTAGGCAGCCAGGCAACGTTATTACTGTTGCGGTGGATATAATATCCTTCAGTAGGGAAAACCTTTTCGACTTCATCAGCAATGGCATAGAGTTCATCAAGACGGGTGCTATCGCGATGTTTCATGACCAGATATACCGGTGTGTTGTCGTATTCGTAGTTAATACGGGCCCAGCCATCAATGTTACGCGCTGCCATTAACTCGGTGATCAGGTGTTGCATAGCCAGCAGCCTTTCTGCGTATGGATGCAGCTTCTCCAGCATCAGGGCCTGCCAGGTGGCGTCCACATGGCCTTGGGGATCTAGGATCACCGCGCCGTGGGTGGCAACGGCCCATGAACGAAAGGGGATACTCACGCGGCGGATTTCTTCTGTGCCACGGGCGGTAACCGGGATGAGTTCAGCATGTTCAAGCATCCAATCCACCAGCATCGATTGTTCTTCTGTCATGAAGCTCCGTGGCTCCAGGCTGCGATCCAGCGCCCCGGTGCGATACGGTGCCAGATCGAGTTCATCGACCATCTTGCGGCGCGTCTGGAAGAGGGTATCGTCCAGATCGGAAAAAATGACTGGCTTACTCATAGGTAATCACCTCAACGCGTGGGGCGATGTGTTGTAACGCCTCAATTAAAATGGGATCGACGCTCTCAGCCGGTGTTTCAGTACACAGCAACACCCGGTCAAACCGCTGGTGGGCAACGTTGTAGACAAAATTAGGGATACCCAGCCCATAATTATCGGTAAAGGCAATCGCTGACTGAATGGCAAACCCGGTGGCAATTGGCGAGCGGGTTGTGGAGCTGTATTTGACATCTGCGCCTTGTTTTTCAAGGCGTTCGGCCAGTAAGAACGGCTCCCAGACAAATTCACTGCTGCCCAGCACCAGGAGTTTTTCCCCCGGAGAGGCCTGAATACCGTTCCCCAGATCGGCTGCCGGAGCGGCCATGCCCAGGCGCCCCCAACTTTGTTTGCCGATGATTGGAACGCTGCCGGTGGCTGTGACATTGACTTCCGGCATCACCGGGATCGGTGCCTTGGGATTCGGTTCCCAGTGCCAATCCCCTTGTACCAGCGAGATATCCTGTACCGGCAGCGGGCAGCGGCGGGTGAGTGCACCACCGCTCCAGTCGGTTAGCGTCACGGTAATAACCTGAGCAATGTGCCGTAACCCGGCTTCCTGTTGCAGCGCCTGGAGCAGGTTAATGAATGTATTACCGGTGGTGGCTTCATCGTCGATCAGCACCAGGGTTTTGGCCTCAAGCACGCGGCGGCGCAGTTCCGCATCATGGGGCAGATAAATCAGGTGATCTGTCGCATGGCTGTGGTTTTCTTTAAATTCACACAGCAACTTTCCCCCTGCGACCGGGTGACGGGTTGACGTCAGGTACACTGATTCGCTGAGGTGATGCCGCATTTCATCAAAGACACCGGCACCAAGGCCCACGGCGGTTTCGGCCATGCCGATAAACAGAACCGGGCCTGTATCACAGGCGGGAAATTGAGCGGCTAATTGCTGATAGATGGTGCGCATCGTGGCTGGTTTAACCGGAATATGCCGGCCCAGCACTTTGCTGACGAACAGGAAAGCACGTTTGGGATTGCGCCGCTCGGCCACATCAAACAGCTCATCCAGTGCGGCGTTGCCACCCGTCGGCATCACTCTCAGCGTGCCACAGGACAGGGTGCGTAAATAGGGTTGATGCTGGTTGCTGGTCATCAGGCGTTATCCTTGCACCAACAGGTTGTTGAGCACCGGATTATACCTGACCACGTCGGTGATCGATCGGACAATGGCCGGGGAAAATGACTTTTTGGCCTCATCCATCACTTCTTGTTGGCTCATCAACCCAAGTTGGCGCAATGCGAACAGGCCCGGCAAGTTGACACCGCTAAAACGGGTGTAGCCGATACCGCCTGAAGGCCGCAGGTTAATTTCCAGCAAAAGCGGATGCCCGCTGGCGTCGTTGCGGGTTTGCACGTTGACCAAGCCGTCGGCCTCCATCGCGGTTGCGCAAGCTGTCGCAAGTTCCAATGCCTCCCCATGATGCTCCAGATACTGAAGCGCCCCTTCTTTGCGGCGGGCGACGGCGGCCAGCACGTTACCTCGCTCAACCAACATATCAACGGAGTATTCGGGGCCAGGGAGATAAGGCATCAACACCAACGGCTCAAACGTTTCGGCGTCAGACAGCGCGCTGAGGTAGCGCTGTGTGTTCACTTTTCTGTTTTCTGGATGGGTAAAGGCAGCCATAGGCGAAACCGTGTCATCAAAACGCCAGAATCCCATGCCATAAATACCCTTCACTGGCTTGACGCAGAGCGGGCTGGCCGAAAACGGCGAGTGCGCAATGAGTTGGCGCAATTCCGCCACAGAGGTAACCCGGATGGAAGGGACGACCGGCAGGCCGCGTTTTTCCATGGCATGGGCAAAAGCGACTTTGTCATCAGCCAATTCAAACATGCCCGTGCTGGTTGCGCCGGTTGTCAGGCTGGCACCGGAAGACTCAATCTGTTTACGGTGCGATTCAAACCACAGCGCGTGACGGCCGGTATGAATGGCGCGAATGCCGTGATCTTTTACCGTGGAAAGAATGAAGGGCAATCGGTGCTCATCTTCTTTTGGCTCAGACAACGCTTTATCTGCTTGTGAAAGGATTTCATTACGTTCATGACGATGTGAAGCGATAACCGTCACTGCGGCTTGTTGGTTTTTCGCAAATGAAACAATGCCCTGAATAATATCCCGTTGGGAAGATAGGCCTTCCAGAAGCCAGATTTTAAGTGCCATTTTATGATGATTACCGTGAAGGGCTGTGTGGTGAGTTAAAGGAATAGCCATGAGTCTAAGTATACGCATACATGATGTCAATCATAACATGATGAATGGTTAGGCAATAAAAAAAGCCGTTTACTGCATTTTTCAATGCCTGATTTATCGGGCTATTTAAAAAATAAATTCATTTAAAAATATAGTATTAACCTAAATTAATGCCGTGCGGGTTAAAAATGGTGTTGTACCTAAACGCCATCATGATATGATTTTCTTTCTCATGGATTTTGGTGTAAAAAACATTACTTTTTTCAATACCAACTTGAAGGAATTATGACAATGGTTTCATTAAGCAAGAACCAGACGGTATCACTCAGCAAACAGTCATCTGCACTCAACCAGCTGCAATTCGGTTTAGGTTGGGACCCAATTAAAAAGAAAGGCATGATGAGCAAACTGTTTGGCGGCGGCGGTGGCTCAATCGATCTGGATGCTGGCTGTGTGTTGCTGGATAAGTCAGGCAATAAAATCGACACCATCTGGTTCCGCAAACTGGAATCAAGCTGTGGCGCGGTGCTGCACAGCGGCGACAACCTGACCGGTGAAGGTGATGGCGATGATGAAATCATCAGTGTCGAGCTGTCACGCCTGCCTTCACAGGTGGAATACCTTGCTTTCACCGTTAACAGCTTCCGTGGTCAGACCTTCAATGATGTAGAAAACGCGTTTTGCCGTGTGCTTGATCAGGATAATAAGGAACTGGCGCGCTACGAACTGCATGAGCAAGGCGCTCACACCGGGATCGTGATTGCTTCGCTGTGCCGCAACAACGGGCAATGGGATTTTACCGCGCACGGCAAAGCATGCAGCGGTCGTACCATTGATGACATGCATTCCGACATCGTTGCCAGCGTGGTGCGCTAATGAACATGACGCCGGGGAGCAATGCTCCCGTTCCATCGAAACTGCTGACAGTGCGTATTCTGTCGGGTGCGCCGGTCGATGCCTCTGCTTTCCGTTTGTATGCGAGCGGCAAAGTCAAAGGCGACACGGACATGATCTTTTACGGGCAGCCCAAGAGCGACGATGCTACCGTTTCGTTGGCGAATGAAGGTAATAATTCTTCGTTTGCCGTAGACGTCAGCCGGCTGCATGCCGATGTGCAAAAAATAGCCTTTACGGTGACCTGTGACGGGAACCAAACGGTGGCAGGCTTGCAACGTCTGGCGATTCAGGTTGAAGCAGATAATGAAGTGCTTGTGGCGGGTGCGGTTGAACTGGCCGGCCGACAGGAAGCGGCGTTAATCCTGGGGGAACTCTATCGCCGTAACAGCGAGTGGAAGTTCCGCTTTATTGCTCAAGGGTTCAATGGCGGGCTCAAGCCGCTGGCTGAAAATTTTGGCGTGGATGTGGCGGATACTCCCGCTGCGGCAGCCGATCCGGCACCCACACCGCCGCCTGCTCCGGCTCCGAATAAAATCAGCCTGAGCAAAGTGTCATTAACCAAAGAAAAACCCGCAATCAGCCTGACCAAGCGGGATAACTTTGGTGAAATCCGTATCAATCTGAATTGGCACCGTGGCAGCAACCCAACAGGGTTACGGGCCATGTTTGGCTCGAAAAAAGGCATCGATCTAGATCTCGGTGCGTTTGTTAAATTGGAAGACGGATACAAAACGGTGATCCAGGCTTTGGGCAACAGTTTTGGTTCTTACCATAGCGAACCTTACGCGCAGTTACAGGGCGATGACCGTACCGGTGATATCTCCGAAGGTGAATGGCTGCACGTTAACGGGCGCGAATGGAAAAACATCCGTGAAGTGCTGATTTATGCCTTTATCTACGAAGGTGTTGCGAGCTGGGATAAAACGGATGGTGTCGTGACTCTCCATATTCCAGACCAACCACCGATAGAAACACGGATGACGGAAGGGCAGAACAACCGCAACATGTGCGCAGTCGCACGGTTGGTGAACGAGAACGGCAGCATTAAAGTGGAGCGTATCAACCGTTTCTTCAACGGCCACAGTGATATGGACCAGGCTTTTGGCTGGGGCTTTAACTGGAGAGCCGGTTCTAAATAATGATTTTTTGCAGAGGATTTCAAAATGAGTTTCTTCGATAAGGTTAAAGGGGCATTTAATGCCAGCCGTGACGAGCTGACCAAACAGGTTGGCCGTTTCAAGAACAAAAAATTTATGCAGGGAACCGTTGCCGTATGCGCGCGTATTGCCGTGTCGAGTGATGGTGTCAGCAGCGAAGAAAAACAAAAGATGATCGGTTTTCTCCGTGCGTCTGATGAGTTAAAGGTTTTCGAAACGACTGAAGTCATCGAATTCTTTAACAAACTGGTGGCCAGCTTCGATTTCGATGTGGAAATCGGCAAGGGTGAAACCATGAAATACATCCTTGCGCTGAAAGATCAGCCAGAAGCGGCTCAATTGGCGTTGCGGGTTGGTATTGCTGTTGCCAAAAGCGACGGTGATTTTGACCAGGATGAGCAGAAAGCGGTGCGTGAGATTGCCATCGCGCTTGGCTTTGAACCGGCCGAATTCGGTCTTTAATGTAATATCCTCAAAAGGTTAAATATGGTATCCACGAATATCGGCTTCCCGATCGAAACCGTTATGGTTTTCGTTGTATTGTCTATCGGGGCTATTTTTATCGACTTGTTCATGCACCGTCATGATAAGCCTATTTCGCTGAAGAGTGCGGCGCTGTGGTCTGTTTTCTGGATTGCTGTGGCGCTGGCTTTTGCCGGTTTCCTGTATATCCATCATGGAGCTGAAGTTGCCAGCCTGTTTGTCACGGGTTATGCACTGGAGAAAGTGCTGTCGGTTGATAACCTGTTTGTCATGATGGCTATTTTCTCCTGGTTTGCAGTGCCGGATCGCTACCGCCACCGCGTGCTGTATTGGGGGATTATCGGGGCTATCGTCTTCAGGGGGATTTTCGTTGCCATTGGTACGGGGCTCTTGAGCCTTGGGCCATACGTTGAAATCGTGTTCGCTATTATCGTTGCCTGGACCGCCGTCATGATGTTGAAAAGCGGTGATGACGGTGATGAAATTGAAGATTACTCACAACATCTTGCGTATCGCATGGTTAAACGTTTCTTCCCTATTTGGCCGAAGCTGAGAGGACACGCTTTTCTGTTAAATCAGAAAGAAGTGGACGAGGAACTGGCAAAGCCTGAGAACCAGGATGTGACGATTGGCCGTGGCACCAAGGCGGCTCTGTATGCAACACCATTGATGCTTTGTGTGGCGGTTGTTGAGTTATCCGACGTGATGTTTGCGTTTGACTCTGTACCTGCCATCATTGCGGTCAGCCGCGAGCCGCTGATTGTGTACAGTGCCATGATGTTCGCGATCCTCGGCTTGCGTACGCTGTATTTTGTGCTGGAAGCCCTGAAGCAGTATCTGGTGCATCTTGAAAAGGCCGTTATCGTCTTGTTGTTCTTCATTGCAGCGAAACTGGGCCTTAATGCAACCGACCATATCTGGCATCATGGTTACAACATTTCAGCGCCAACGAGCCTGTTTGTTGTTCTGGGGGTGCTGGCGCTGGGGATTCTGGCGAGCGTCATGTTCCCAGGCAAACCCGATGCTGAGGAAAAACAGGATAATTGATCCCTCTATCTGGGCTGAAATCCATTTGAACTACATTAATCTGAGAGGTTAGGACAATGAGTGTTTCTCTTTCTAAAGGCGGTAATGTTTCCCTGAGTAAAGCAGCACCTACCATGAAGAACGTTCTGATTGGCTTGGGCTGGGACGCACGTTCCACCGATGGTCAGGATTTCGACCTGGATGCCTCTGCATTTTTGTTGGCCGCCAGCGGTAAAGTGCGCGGTGATGCTGATTTCATTTTTTATAATAACCTGACCTCTGCGGATGGCTCTGTAACGCACACCGGTGATAACCGTACCGGCGAAGGTGACGGTGATGATGAGTCCTTGAAAATCAAGCTGGATCAGATCCCGGCAGACGTCGACAAAATTGTGTTTGTGGTCACTATCCACGATGCACAGACCCGCCGTCAAAGCTTCGGTCAGGTATCGGGGGCATTTATCCGTTTGGTTAATGACGATAATCAGAGCGAAGTGGCTCGTTATGATCTGACAGAAGATGCTTCCACGGAAACTGCCATGTTGTTCGGCGAACTGTATCGCAACGGTGCAGAGTGGAAATTCCGGGCAGTAGGCCAGGGTTATGCTGGTGGACTGGCATCCGTATGTGCTCAGTACGGTATCAACGCGTCCTGATCAAGCAAGACGCTTTCTCTCTTAAATTGGGCAGCATATGGCTGCCTGAATCAACCTTAAACCAGGAGTTTTAAAATGGCAGTTTCTCTCGTAAAAGGCGGTAACGTATCCCTGACTAAAGAAGCTCCGGCCATGACTATTGCCATGGCTGGCTTAGGTTGGGATGCGCGTGTCACAGACGGCCAGGCGTTTGACCTGGATGCCTCCGTATTTATGGTAGGTGAAGACGGTAAGGTACTGAATGACAGCGGTTTTATTTTCTTTAACAACAAATTGAGTGCTTGTGGTTCCGTTGAACACCAGGGTGACAACCGCACTGGCGAAGGTGATGGCGATGACGAGCAGGTAAAAATTAACCTGAGCAAAGTTCCGGAGGACGCTAAGAAGCTGGTTTTTGCCGTTACCATCTATGATGCCGAAGCCCGTAAACAAAACTTTGGTATGGTCAGCAACAGCTATATGCGTATTTACAACAACGACAATGGGACTGAAATTGCCCGTTTCGACCTGTCTGAAGATGCTTCTACCGAAACTGCCATGGTCTTCGGTGAACTGTACCGCCACGGTGCAGAGTGGAAATTCAAGGCAGTAGGCCAAGGCTTTGCGGGTGGCTTGTCGGCGTTGGCCTCACAGCATGGCGTCAATGTTTGAGTCAGCTGATCCCATAACCTTGAGTATTTAAGGTTACCAGCCCCCCTCTTTGGCAAAAAGAGGGGGTTTTGATCTTGATGTTATCTCAGTTCTATTCCCGAAAAGAGAGCGATGCTGGTTTGTTATTGTGAGGCTTGGTCGCTTGATTCCCTTTCTTTCTTTATCCCCATTATTGCGATAGCTGACAGTACGTAGCCCAGCGCCTTTTTATCAAGAAATACAGGCTTAAATACGGGTATCATGCGGATAAGGACCTACGGCACTGCGCCACGGTAGCGAGCTGGGTGGTAACTATTTAAAAACAGGAGGTTATCCAGATGATTTTACAGTCAGGCCAGAATCTGGTCGTTAATGGAATGCACATCAATCTGACATTACATTATCCCAGCGCTCCCGATTTTAAGAGTGAGCTTGATACGGCGGTTTTTCTGCTGAATGCCGCAGGTAAAGTGCGTGGCGATGCGGATTTTATTTTTTTCAACCAAACGGCTACGGCCAATAGAAGCGTTGTTTTGCAACATTCGCCACAAAGTAGCTCGATCTCACTGGATTTAAGCAAAATTGAAGCTGATGTCAGTAAGATTGCCATAACGCTGGTCATTGATGGCCCCGATGCCGTATCAGGGTTGAGCCATCTGCAATTGAATATGCCAAATGTTGCAGAATACCGGGTGGAAACACAGGGCCGTGCGGAGAAAGCATTGATCCTGGCAGAGATTTATCGGCATGCGGGCAATTGGAAACTGCGTGCGCTTGGGCAAGGTTTTAACGGTGGCCTGGAACCACTGGCCTTAAATTATGGCGTTGATATTGCTCAGCCGGTTGCACCAGTAGCATCTACACCGCTTTCCACCGTGAGTCTTGAGAAAAAACTTCAGGACAAAGCGCCTCGTTTAGTGAGCCTGGCAAAGAAAGCCACCGTTAGCCTCACTAAATTTAACCTGCAATCGGTAAAGGCGAAAGTCGCTTTCGTTCTGGATGCGTCGGGGTCAATGAAAGGTCAGTTCAGTAAGGGGAATGTTCAAGCCGTTCTGGATCGTATTGCGGTGCTGGCTGTTCAGTTTGATGATGATGGTTCAATGGATGTTTGGGGATTTGCGGAAAAGCACGCTAAATATCCCGATGTTACGCTGGATAATCTTGATGGGTATATTCAGGCAATCCAGAATACGACCAGGCGTTCAACCTGGGAGAATCTGCCAGGCTTGGGTGGCACAAACAATGAACCGCCGGTAATGGAAGAACTGATCGAGACATTCAAACACAGTGAATTGCCGGTCTATGTTGTGTTTATTACTGACGGCGGTATCAGTAAAACGCGTCAGATCAAAGAGGCTATCAGGCGCTCGGCCAATTACCCGATTTTCTGGAAATTCGTCGGCTTGGGTGGGATGAACTACGGCGTGTTGGAAAATCTGGATACTTTCACGGATCGCCGAGTGGATAACACCCATTTCTTTGCGATTGACAATTTCGCGACTCTTCAGGAAGACCGTTTGTATGATCTGCTGCTGGAGGAGTTTAAAGATTGGTATGAGGCTGCCAAAGCAGATCGGATAATTTTTTAACCATTTTATGCTGCTTACTGTGGCTCAGGCCCATACCGAGCCAGAGCCTGAATATAGGCTATCTATTCCGCTCTGCCAGGCTCAGTTTTTTGACGGGAGAGCGGAGCTTTGACCAGGCAGGATGAAAGTGCCGCCAGTGTGCATCCTGAGCGGTGGCCAGCAGTTCGTAATCCCCACGGGTATCACCCCAGGCTCTGAGATGATATTCCTCTAGCTGACCGTAAATACTTTCCAGACGTTTGACCTTTTGCCCGCAGCGGCAGTTGTGACCCGTAATGCGCCCGGTGAGCTTGCCATCAGCGACTTCCAACAAGGTGCCAATCAGCTTGATGCCTAAACGGTCTGCAAAGGGTTGCAAAACCATGGCCGGAGAAGCGGAACAAATCGTGACTTCTGCGCCAGAATTCACTTCTGCTGCAACAGCCAGCAACCCGGAAGGCCGCATCAATCTGGCCCAATAGGCTGAGCAAAAGGCCTCGGCTTGTTGGCGGAACCAGTGTTCGTCAACGCCGGTCAGGAAGGTTTCAATGAGGACTTCTTTCAACTCGTCGCGGGTGAGTTTTTTGCGTATACACCTGAAGGTAGGCTGGGCAAGTTTTACTAACCGCCGGGCAAATAGGCGTTTACCGAAAGCAAAACGGAGAAACGGGATAAAACTGTCTCGATGAGTCAGCGTTCCGTCAAAATCAAAAACCGACAAAACTCTTTTTGTACGATTAACTTTTGCATCCATTAAATCATATCTCCACTCAGCAAGAACGGGCATCTTTCATATTCGATAGATAATAACAGAACTCCTCATCCCGTTAAATTTTTGAGAATAACCACCGCCCATGTTTTGCAATACTTATACTTCGTTACTTAAACGTTTACCTTTAATATCATTGGCATTACATAAGATTATTTACAGTTTTGACGCTTTCGCGGTGGCCAATAGCAAAATTAAGTTTTTTGCCTTTTTTGCAGATGAAGGTCACTTTATTTTTTTGTGAAAACACGTACCATTTTTTTCGGTACATTGTTTTATTTTTTTAACAGGGGATAAATGATGAATTTTTTTTCATTCACTACCGGCGTGGTCATGTTAACCGGTATCGTTACTTCTGCTCTTGCAGCACCGGGGCTGGATGGGTTCGCCGATGCCATCCATCATTATCAGAATAAAAATGGTAAAGATTATCAGAGGCTTGCTGAAAATGATGTAAAAGGGATATCTGAAAATGTGCTTTTATATCAGAAAGATGTCGGAGGCTGGATTGAAAATCAGGACCCATTAAGAATTTTATCATCGGAAGAACAACAGGCTTTCCGCAAAGAGAAGAGTGATATTAGAGTATCGTTTGATAACCGCAATACGTACTCTCAAATAGAGTACCTTGCCCATGCTTGGGCCGAGTTGGGTGACAAACGTTACAGTGATGCGGCATTACAGGGGCTCCGTTATACGCTTAATCAACAATATACGGTCTGTGCTGGCTGGCCTCATACCATTCCTCCCAAGAACAGCACCGAAACTGAAAATACCAGCTACCAGCGAGCGATTACGAATGCGGATGATGTGACGTCCGGTATATTACGGTTATTCAGAAATATACTTCAAGACAGAAAAACATATGGATTTGTTGATGATGCTACCCTGGCTTTAATTTCTGATTCTGTATCCAGAGGCGATAAATGTCTGCTTGAATTGCAAATTGTACAAAATGGCAAAAAAACCGGTTGGGCAGGCCAGTATAATCCAGAAACGTTGAAGCCCGTTGGTGGGCGTTCATATGAACTTCCTGGCATCATATCTTCAGAAACTGTCGGGGTGCTTGAATATCTCACCTCCATTGATAATCCTTCTCCAGAAATAATCGAAAGTATTAATAACGCAACACAATGGCTCAAGGATTCTGCGCTGACCGGGTTCAAAGTCGTTAAATTTGAAGCGCCGGAGGAAAAATATGCTTGGCATTCCAGCCAGTGGGACAGACGCATTGAGAAGGACCCTGCGGCTCCCCGGATTTGGGCCAGGTTTTATGATCTAAATGATAACTCTGTGATTCTGGCTAACCGCGATGGGAAGCGCGTAGCGAAATATGAAGATATTGCCAGAGAGCGCCGGACAGGTTATGGCTGGTATGGCTATTTCGCTGAAGAATACTTGTCAAAAACCTACCCTGAATGGTTAAAGAAAATTGAATTGAAATAACCCTGCGGATATAGCGGATAGACAAAGCACTCATGGAGGAGTGCTTTGAGGTTTTTAGCCACCGAGATACCTGGTGCCAGCTTAGGTCGCCACGGCTTAATCGCTACACTTCCTTTCAATCATGCCACGAGCAAGCTCGAATCGGATCTGACATTCCGCCCCGTAGAACAGGCACTCAGTGATACAGTTACAGTAATCTGGTTGCAGAATAACCAGCATTAAGTGATTATCAGATGCAAATCACGGTTGCCGCCAGACAATAGAAAAGTCTTAGCTATCTTTATGTAATGTGACCTACATCAATGTGTAATTGCGGGAAAAATCTAAATTATCATACGGCATTAGCCTGGTTTTTATATGGGTTATTCTGTGATGAATAATCTAAAGCGTGCTAATTTATCGTCTATTATTCTATTCATACATTGATGTATGGGATAAGTTTAGGGGAATGTAGTTATGCCATGGAGTCATGAAATTCAACAGGCGATCACTTTATTACAAGCATGTCAGTGCCGTAATGCGGATAATCTTCCTTGTCCAGCCAGAGGCGATGAACCTGGAGCGGTTGGTACTTGTGCAGAAAAAATCATGCCGTCAATTATCCTGCTCAATGCGTTTGCCGATGTGCTCCCACAGCATCAGGAGTTGCATCGTATCGGGATGGATCTGGAAGCTCAGGGCCTGATCCCAAAACTGGCTCAAAACGAGAGTTACAGCCAAAGTGCGTTGGCGTATTTGCGCGCGCAGCTCGTGTCGTGAGAATCCATCCTCAAGTAAGCTAGTGCTATCCGTCACAGGTTAGGTGAAATCGTTAAATCCATCTGCAGAATGGGTGGGAGTGGTTAAAATTTGGCCTGAAAGGGACGGTTTCTCTGGCAATATAATTGGTAATATTGCCAGAGAAACTTTATATTACTGCTCCGAAAGAGGCATTGACGAGTAGTCACCTTCATCGCCACTGGCATTAACATTTGGCATTGGGCATTCGTTTATCGTATTACTTTCGCTTCCCCGTTGACTATTTCGGTATCCGTTCAAAAGGGGTCTTTTGCATTTTCTGAGACGACGAAATATGACGATAACCCAACCTTCGGTCGTATCAACCAGCACTAGCCAAGAAACGTTACCCGACAGCCGAGTGCCTGACTTGTTGCTGCATCGTGAGCAGGTACGGCGTATTTTGGTGATCAAACTACGCCATTTCGGTGATGTCCTGCTGACTACGCCGCTGTTCAGCACGTTACGTGCCAACTATCCTAATGCTCTGATTGATGTTCTGGTGTATGACGGCACGGAAGCGATGCTGGCAGGCAATCGGGATATCCATCAGGCTTACACCGTGGATCGCAGCCTCAAACGCCAAGGTTTCAAAGCGCAATATCGTGGTGAGAAAGCGTTATGGGATAGCCTGCGTACCCATCACTATGATCTGGTGCTCAATCTGTCCGACCAGTGGCGGGCGGCGTTGTATTGCCGTTTTCTGCAACCGACCTTTAGTCTGGGGTTGTGTTACCCCAAACGTGACAACCGGTTGTGGCAGGCTTGCCATTCGCTATTGGTGGCGGTTGATGGCCAGCAGCAGCATACTGTGCTTAATATCCTCAGTATTTTGGCTCCTTTGGCGCTGCCCACGATTATTACCAAAGTGACGATGGCTTATCGGCAGCGTGATATTGAGGTGGTTGACCAACTCAGCCAGCGTAATAATCTGACGAGTTTCGTATTGATCCAACCGACTGCCCGCTGGGCGTTTAAAACCTGGTCGGTAGCGGGTTTTACACAGGTTATCAACCACCTTACCCGCGAAGGGGAAACCGTGGTGCTGACGGGGGGACGTTCAGCCGATGAAATCGCCATGATAACCGCCATTCTGGCGGGTTGTACGATGCCGCAACGGGTGGTTAATCTGGCTGGTAGCTTGGAATTACCGGAACTTGCTGTGCTGATTGACCGGGCAAAACTGTTTATTGGCGTGGACTCGGTGCCGATGCATATGGCCGCCGCGTTACAGACGCCTTCTGTCGTGTTATTTGGCCCCAGTAACCTGGCACAATGGTCACCCTGGCAGGCTCCCCACATACGGCTGTGGGCAGGAGACTACCGCCCGTTACCTCAACCTAACGAAATTGATACCGATACGCCGGAACGTTATTTGGAGGCGATTCCCACCAGTGATGTTATTCATGCCATCAAGCAACAATTGATGTGCCAAAAACCCTCAGCCTGAGCTTTTTCCACACGGTGATGTTTACCGTGTTTCATTTACCGGATATGAGTTCTCACCATGTCATCGATAAATTTGTCTTCTGCTCCAGCATTCACCCCTTCTCGTTTTCGGCTATTCAGTTTTACGGCATTTTTACTTGGCGTCTCTTTGCCTACGTCTAACGCGTTGATGAATACAATGTTGGGACTGGCCTTGGTCTGCTTATTGTGGCATCGAGATACTCGTCATATTAAGTCACTGCTCAAGCAACCTCTGGTATGGTTGCCTGCCCTGATGTTTGCGTTGCTTGCGATCTCGTTATTGACACAGCAGCATGACTATGGCCCAAAGATGGTGGGCAAATATCAAAAGTTGCTGTTTGTGCTGCCGCTGGCTCTGTTTTTTCTGGCAGATTCTCGCCTGCTTACCCGGTTTATCAACGGCTTCTTATTGGCTAATGCAGCGATACTGGCTATCAGCCTGACATCTGGCTTCTTGAATGTTCCTCTGTGGGGCCTTGATCCGCAGAACCCGACGGTATTCAAACTGCAAATAACGCAGAACGTGTTTATGGCGTTGGCGGCTTTGATATGGCTATCTCGAGCCTTTACACAATCGGGCTGGCAGCGCTGGGGATACGGGGCTCTGGTTGTGTTGGCAGTCGTCAATGTACTGCTGATGGTACAGGGGCGTACCGGTTATGTGGTGCTGGTTGTTGGCATGGGCATCTGGTTGTTGTTGACGTTACCCCGTTGGCAACGTATCGGCGTTTTTGTCTGTGGCTTATTGGTGGCGCTTGCGTTGGTTCTGATACCTAATCGGGCTACAGAACGCCTGACGCTTGGTGTACAGGAAATTCAAAACTGTGTGCTGGCACCAACTGCTCAAGCTTATGAGATCTGCGATAACTCAATGGGACAACGTACAGCTTTTGCCCGTGAGTCGCTGCGTTTGATCAAGCAAGCACCTTGGCTGGGCAATGGCGCCGGGAGTTTTTGGTACGGCAATGTGGAAACGGGCGACGGTGTTCATAACCCACATAACGAATATTTGCTGGAAACCGTACAAAACGGCCTGCTGGGGTTAGCAGTGTTTTTAGGCTGGATGCTGTGCTGTTTCCGTGCAGCTTGGGGGCAGCCAGCAGCCTGCCGCAATCTGTTGGTTGCCATACTCAGCAGCTATATGGCTTGCCATCTGTTCAATTCGTTCCTGCTGGACTCTGCTGAGGGGCATCTGTTTATGATCTTGGCGGCTGTGCTGGCGGGTTATTGTGTCGCTCCGCTTCGGCGCGATCCTCACTGACGCAGAAGTGTGCCAACCGAGGGTATTATTGTCTTAGCCCTCGGTTCAATATTTAAACCTTTCGACTGAAAGCGGCGTTTATTCGCCAGCTTTTTGGCTGGGTTACTGCGTGTGCCCCAGCCTGGTTTTTTCCTGCCGTATATGCCGGTTTCAGATTGATTTTCACGAATGATACCGTAGCGCCTTTGCTCTCCAAATAGCTGAAACCACCTCTGTTGCTCTGCTGAGTAATGGGGATTGGTGTTCATATCTCAGGCAAAAAAATTTTATCTTTATAATTGACTGACCGTCAGTCATTTTGTATTGTGTCTATATTCCATACATAACTCAGGAACGTCATATGGCTCGTACAGTGAAAAAACCAGAGATTCGCCGGGCTGAAATTCTGCATGCTGCGGGTAACTTGTTTCAGACCCAAGGCTATGAAACCACCTCGGTTGATGAAATTGTCCGTAGTGCTGGCATCGCCAAAGGGACGTTTTATTACTATTTCAAGTCAAAGGAAGAGGTGCTTGAAGCGCTGGCACAGCAGATGTGCGCTGATATTGCCGCCCGATCACAGGCTATTGCTGATGATCCACATTTGGGAGCCATTGAGAAATTTTGCACAATCATTGCGGCGCAAAGCCAAACCGTGGAAAGCGGGCAATCCATCGTTGAGGATTTACACCGCCCGGAAAACCGTGCACTGCATGAACGTAGCAATATTGAAACGGTGTTGGTTTTTGGGCCGGTTCTAGCGGCAGTGGTGGAACAGGGGAATCGAGAAGGGGTTTTTCAGGTTGCAGATCCGTTGTCCACCGTTCAGTTCATTCTGGCGGGGTCGATGTTTTTGTTTGGTCAGCAAACTTTTAACTGGACGCCTGAAGAAGAGGCTGCGCGTATGCAGGCCATGTTGTTGCTGATTGAACGGGCTTTTGGTGCAGTTCCTGGTTCTTTTGCTACAGCGTTAGGTGCCAGTATTCAGAGGCAGGGTTGAGATATGGTTCCGATGATCCATTCAATCCGTTATTTCCCATGGCGTTTTTTTGGCTTGGCTTTTGGGCTGTCATGGATGCCGTGGGCGATTGCTGCCTATTTGAGTTATTTACCGAATAGCCAGCACCTGACAGTTATTATTGCTCTGATGGGATTACTTGGTCCGGCTTGCGCGGCGTGGGTGCTGGTCTGGGCTTCTGCCGATGAGCGGTTACGGCAAGATTGCCGTAAGAGAATGTTTTCTCTGGCTGGGATCACGCTAAATCGCCTGTTGATGATGTTTGGGCTGATTTTTCTGCCGTTGATGATGGCAATTTGGTTATCGATATCAGCAGGCCAGAGTGCCACACAGTTTTCCTTTTCCGACGGTTTTTTTCCTATGTTGCCCTTGGCGTTGAGTGCGGCGCTGATGGAAGAATTAGGCTGGCGTAGCTATGGCGTGGATAGTTTGAGAAGCGTTTGGAGAATGCTACTGCCAGTTTCTTTGGTGTTCAGCGGGTTATGGGCGCTTTGGCATTTACCCCTATTTTTTATCCATGGCACTTATCAGAACCAACTATGGCAAACCGGTGGAATATATGTTGCCAACTTTTTTATCAGTATGTTTCCTGCCACCGTCATTGCTAACTGGTTCTATTACCGTTGCCAGCGCAGTATACCGGCGGCCGTGCTGTTTCACTTTACACTGGTGATGGCTGCCGAATTGTTGCAGATAGAGCCGTTGACCAAATGTATCTGGACAGCCGTATTACTTTTGGTTGCGGCATTGTTGATCGCCATTGAACAAGACTTTTTTTGCAAAGAATAACGTACTGAATACTTTTTAACTTTGTATTGACCAAGAAGTTACGATACTGCATTACTTTATTTTGCAGAGGAGTTTTCACCGAAAATAATTCACTGACCTGTGATTGATATAATTTTTATTGCAACAATAATAATCACTCTTTAATTCATGCCATCAGCTAGTTAGTGCTGACGGCAATCTTTTGACTAAAATACTTTGGGGTATATATTATGAATCATTCTTATCTTTGCTCATCTCATGGTTTGTTTCTGCCAGCTTGTGTTATTTCACTGACTACCCTGTTATTCAATAATTATGCTTACGCGGGCGATTGGTCAATCGGGGGTGGGATGGTGGCAGAGCAATTAGCCTATCGTGATTATGATGCGCAGTTTATGCCAATACCTATTGTGACTTATCAAGGAGAACGTTTTTTTATCAGTGGGCAGGGAGCAGGAATACATATGTTTAATACTGATACTCATAGTGTAGACTTTACTGTCAGTTATTCTTCATTGAGTTTTAAACCTTCAGATAGCGATGATCTGGCTATGAAAAAATTGGATAAGCGGCGTGCTACGGCGATGGCTGGCGTTGAATATCAATATCATGCCGGTTGGGGCACGGTCAGCGGTGAGGTGGCAACAGATATTCTGGGTTATAGTAATGGGGTAGTGATTGATGTTGGTTATCAGTATTCATTTCAGTTTGGCAAATGGCAATGGGTGCCAAGCGCTGGCATAAAGTGGCAAAGCCGTTCTTTCAATGATTATTATTTTGGTATTAACCAACAAGAAGCACAGCGCAGTAATTTACATGAATATCAAGCCAAGAGCGATATATCTTCTTACTTGTCTCTTTCCAGTTACTATGCAATCAATGATAATTGGCAATTATTTTTGAGCGGGCACTATGAACAAATGAGTGATGCTGTAAAAGATAGCCCGATGACCGAACGTGCTTATAGTCTGTCTGTCGCTACTGGTTTCTTATATAAGTTTTGAGTGCATTAATTTTGTCAGCATATTGTTCACTGACCATAATATAGAATGTCATATTTATTAATTAAGCATGGTATTTCATTAAAGAGATTTAATAAATATCGTGGCGCTGTTTGAGCAGAACGGCTATCTGGCTTGGCTAAGGTGGCCGTAAACCTTTTTTTCTTTAAATTTCAGGTATAAAAAAACCTGCTTATAAAGCAGGTTTCTTGAAAGTGGTCGGCGAGAGAGGATTCGAACCTCCGACCCACTGGTCCCAAACCAGTTGCGCTACCAAGCTGCGCTACTCGCCGATGCGGGGCGCATCTTACTGCTGGTGATTATAGGCGTCAATCACTTTTTCCCTTGGGTACTTCAAGTGGTGGGAAAAGCGCCACACGGCAAGGTTATCGCGGTGAATAATAGGGCCCGGCGGTTGGCCGGGCTGTTTAGTGGCAGAGATTATGAGGTTTTCAGGTTGTTACCGTTGCTGTGAATCACATCGCGATACCAGTAGAAACTCTTTTTCCGGCGGCGCTCCAGGGTGCCATTACCTGCATCATCACGGTCAACATAAATAAAGCCGTAGCGTTTCGACATTTCCGCTTTGGAAGCACTCACCAAGTCAATGGGGCCCCAACTGGTGTACCCCATCACGTCAACCCCATCGTCAATAGCCTCACCTACCTGCACCAGATGATCGTTGAGGTAATTAATGCGGTAATCATCATTTATGCTGCCATCGGCTTCGATGCGATCTTTCGCTCCCAACCCATTTTCAACAATAAACAGGGGCTTCTGATAACGGTCATACAGTTCGTTAAGCAGATAACGCAGGCCAATCGGATCGATCTGCCAACCCCATTCTGAACTTGCCAGATGTGGATTAGGAACCATGTTGAGAATATTAGCCTGCGCAGTTTTGTTGCTCTCCTCATCGGTGGTTACACAGCCACTCATGTAATAACTGAAGGAGATAAAATCAACGGTTTCACGCAGTATCTGCTTATCTTCGTCCGTTATTTCCACCTGAATACCGTTTTCACGGAAGAAACGTTGCATATAGGCCGGGTAGGCTCCGCGTGCCTGTACGTCACCAAAGAACAACCAGTCACGGTTTTGGCGCTGGGTTTCCAGCACATCTTCCGGTTTGCAGCTTAAGGGGTAGAGAATGCCGCCCAACAGCATATTGCCGATTTTCCCGCCTGGTACAATCTCATGGCAGGCTTTGACTACTTTAGCACTCGCCACCAGTTGATGATGAATCGCCTGATAAACCGCGCTCTTGCTACTGCCTTCTGGCAATCCAACACCGGTGAAAGGAGCGTGCAGCGACATATTAATCTCATTGAACGTCAGCCAATATTTAACCTTGTGCTTATAACGTTCGAATACTGTGCGGGCATAACGTTCGAAGAAATCGATGGTTTTGCGGTTGGACCAGCCGCCGTATTTTTGCGTTAAACCGTAGGGCGTTTCGTAGTGTGACAAGGTGATCAGGGGCTGAATGCCGTATTTCGCCATCTCGTCAAACATACGATCGTAAAATGCTAATCCAGCCTCGTTGGGGGTTTCTTCATCGCCCTGCGGGAAAATGCGTGTCCAGGCAATAGAAGTGCGCAGGCACTTAAAGCCCATCTCGGCAAACAGCGCGATATCCTGCGGATAACGATGATAAAAATCGATCGCCACATCTTTAATACCACTGTCGCCAGCTACGCGCGGTGACAGCCTGCTGAGGATCCCTTGTGGTTGCAGATCCGAGGTTGACAGGCCTTTGCCGTCCGTCAGATAAGCGCCTTCCACCTGATTGGCCGCCACTGCACCGCCCCATAGAAAATGCTTTGGAAATTTGCTACTCATCGCTTTCTCCTCAAGTCATCCTGATTAACGTAATAACGTCAGCAACGATGCTCGTTCCTGCACCGGGCTGTGACCACTGGTCAGCACATCAACGTAGGCGTCGCTGTTGCTGATAATGATCGGTGTGGTGGTGTCGAATCCTGCGGCGTGAATAGCATCCTGATCAAACTCAATCAGCAAATCACCTTGCAGAACGCGATCACCTTCTTTGATATGTGCTGTGAAATGCACACCATCGAGCTTGACGGTATCAATGCCAATATGGATTAACAGCTCTGCGCCATCATCTGATTCAATCCCAATGGCATGTTTAGTCTTGAATAACGACACCACGCTGCCGTTGACTGGTGCCACTACTCGGCCCAAGTGCGGTTTGATCGCCACTCCTTTCCCCAGCAAGCCGCTGGCAAATGTTGCATCCTTGACCTGTTCCAGCGGAATGATGTCACCGGCAATCGGGCTGGTGACGTATTGTTTACGATTGAGTGGTGCCTCTGCCAATGGAGCCGTTACTTCTTGTGTTTTTTCTGGAGGTGGCACGATACCGAACAGGTAGCTGGCAACGGCAGCAAACAGGAACGATAAGAGTGTACCGGCGATAGCACCCCACACGGTGGCGTCAAAACCCCCTGGTGGGATAATCTGGGCAAAGGTGAAAACGCTGACCAGGCCGAACGAATAGGTTGCAGTGTGGAAATAACCAATCACCGCCCCCCCTATTGCACCGCCGAGGCAGCCGAAAATAAACGGGCGTTTATTTGGCAGGGTGACCCCATACACCGCAGGTTCAGTGATACCGAAGATACCGGCGCTGACGGCAGAGCCTGCCATCACACGCAGCTTGGCATCGCGGGTGCGCAACATCACGCCCAGCGAAGCGCCTACTTGCCCCATGACCGCTGGCAGTAGCAACGGCGACATGGTGTCACGCCCCAATACACTCAGGTTGTTGATCATTAACGGCACCAATCCCCAATGCAGGCCGAAAATCACACAGACCTGCCACATTGCGCCCATAAACGTGCCGGCAATAACCGGGTTGAAGGCATAAATGGTTTGATAGCCATGAGCGAGCTGGTGGCTCAACCAGGTTGCCGCCGGGCCAATCAGCAGGAAAGTCAGCGGGACGGTGATCAGCAGGCACATCATTGGTGTTACAAAATTACGTAGCGCGCTGTGGATCACCCGATTGAAAAGTGGTTCCAGGCGGCAAGATACCCAAGAGGCAAAAATGATCGGGATAACGGATGAGCTATAGTTAATAAAGGTGATAGGAATGCCGAGAAAATATTCCGGCTGAGCCTGCGGCTGCTGGGCTGTTTCGAATGCCGCCATCATCAGGGGATGCGTGAGCGCAGCGCCAATGGTCATGGTTACAAAGGCATTACCACCGAATTTCTTGCCTGCGGTATACCCCAACATAATGGGGAAGAAGTAGAACAGTGCATCACTGGCTGCGAACAGTAGTTTAAAAGTACCACTGCTTTCCAGCAGCCAACCACAGGCCAGGCTCAGGGCCAGGAAACCTTTCAAGATCCCCGAAGCGGCCATCACACCTAACAACGGGGCGAAAATGCCAGAAATGATGTCGATAAAACGGCTGAACAGATTGTCCTTTTTCTCATTATCATCGGCGACCGGGGCTTCCTCG
This sequence comes from Chania multitudinisentens RB-25, assembly GCF_000520015.2. GTDB lineage: Bacteria > Pseudomonadota > Gammaproteobacteria > Enterobacterales > Enterobacteriaceae > Chania > Chania multitudinisentens. The sequence goes on along the minus strand of NZ_CP007044.2, from coordinate 769,620 downwards.
CTAAACCCGGCCACGGTATTCACTGCCTTATAGACTTCTCCAACGTGGTTGCCAACCACCACCTGAAACTGACCGCCGCTTTCTACTACCATGATAATGTCTGGATGTTTCTTCAAGGCTTCTGCATCTGCCCGGTGATGTTCGCGCAGTTTGAACCGCAGACGGGTGGCGCAATGCACAAGGCTTTTTACATTGTCGCGGCCACCGACTCCGGCCAAAATCTCACTGGCTAATTCTTGATATTTCATTATGTTATCCTCCATGCTTGGTTCAGCTGTTCCGCATTCCCAACAATGGCCAATCCCCGGGACAGAATTCAGCGCAAAAAAAAACCTAAACCTTATTGCCTCTGAACCCGACAGGGGGGAACAGAAGCACAAGGTTTAGGTTTTGCCTGCTAAAGCAGTGACAACCCTAAGTTGACTGAACTATGACGTTAACATTCTGTTTTTCAGTGCAGCAAGGCTTTCCGCGACAAAGTTATTGAACTGTGATCTAGGATACAAAACGGTGTAGATTGGTAAGCATAAGAACCATTAATGAATCTTATCAAACATCTTGATTCGACATATAATCAATATGTGTTTAACTTGAGTATTTCATATGAATGCGAAAGGTTAAATAATTTATATAACAATCACTTAATTTAAATTTTTCATTTTTAAACAGAGAAATTTTCATTATTTTACGTGTTGTTTACTCAAGAAAAATCCTAATAGAAAACTTTGGTTTTAGAATGGCTATGGGTAAAAGTCTTATTTTTCTATCAGGATACATGAGAAAAATTAATTAAATAGTGGACAAAAATAGCAAGCAGTATTATTAATGATGCCCAGCGTATTCGTTTTAGGAACAGTAGTAGCCATGGCATTACGTACAGAGTTTGGGCGAATTTTAATCACAGGTGCCGGTGGCCGTGTCGCAAAGGCTTTCAGGCAGTTTGTCGGTAATCGCTACATGCTGCGATTAGCGGAAAAAGAGATGGGTTTGCTGAACAATGTACAGCCCGATGACGAGGCTCTGGTGTTTGATATTACTGATATTCAGGCCTGCCGTGCAGCTTGTACCGATATTGATACCGTTTTGCATCTGGCTGCCGATCCCTCGCAGGGGGCTGATTTTTGCACCTCACTGATGAAAAACAATATTCTCGGTACATTCAATATTTTTAGAGCGGCAAAAGACGCAGGCTGTAAACGCGTGGTTTTTGCCAGTTGCGCACAGGTAGTAGAAGGTTATCCGTTGGATTATCAGGTGCGTCCGGAAGATGCGCCAAAACCAAAGAATATGTACGGTGTCAGTAAGGCTTTTGGGGAAGGAATTGCGGCCTATTTCGCTCATCAAGAGGGGATTTCAGCGCTGTCGGTACGGATTGCCAACTTTACTACGCTGGCGGTTGGCCAGCAGACCAGTGCCCGTGAGCTGAGTGCTTTTCTCAGCCACCGTGATGCCGCCGATTTACTGGATCGTTGTATTCGGGTCGCTGATGTGCAGCATGCCGTGGTGCATGGAATTTCCAATAACCATTATAAAAGGCTGTCATTGGAGGAAACCACACATTTACTGGGTTACTATCCCGAGGATGATGCATTCACCCTGCTCGGTTTTGCTTAACGATATGCCTGATGATCGACACAATAGGGAGAGAATAGATGAAAGAGCAGGCAACGGCAGCCCAGAGAAATACCCCAACGCCGGGTGATTCCCCGGCGCTGATTGAGTCAGGCATTACGGCTTTTCAGCGATTTTGCGCAGATACTCGTTGTTTTTAAAGGCAATGATGACCATTTCAAAGCAGACGCGTGTAAATACACCGCCCACAATCAGGCCCAGAATGCCACGTAAAATTTCGCCATAAAATATCAGCCCGAACCCACTGACAAGAATACCCAGTAAAGCAAGCCAATAGATGCCGGTGATGATTTTTGGCGTCAGCATTGCATCAAAAAAGAAAATATTTTTCACTCTGTGTCCTTTCCTCGTTAACTTAACTTATTTCAGATAGGGTAAATTCCCCTCCCCTGACATTGCAGTAAGTAAATATTAATGTCATTTACCAAATTTTACAAAGAGTAAGCAGTAATGAACTGAAAATAACCCTAAATAGGTGACAGATGCAACGAACGTAAGTGTGTCGCAATGCCCCAGCTTTGCAATTGCAACCGCCCATTATCCGCTTCAATCACGGAATAGCCGCAGCTGGGATGACCATATTTGCTGGTATCTTCCATGCCATCGCCGCCTTTCAGTTGCCAGATTAATGCTTGTAGCGCATGCCCATGAGTCACTACACCAAAAGTGCCACGCAGAGTGGGTGGAAACCCCAAAAAGAAGGCGCTCATACGTTGGGCAACTTCCATGGCTGATTCACCTTCTGGTGCTGAAGCGGCGGGTTCACCCGCAAAAAGGCGGGAAAAGGTATCATGATGATTACGCATCGCCTGATGATACGGCTGACCCTGTAGGCAACCAAAATGCTGTTCATATAAACGTATGTCGCTGCTGACTTCACATTGGCAGTGCGTTGCCAATGCCTGGGCGGTGGTCATCGCCCGTCCTGAAGGGGAGCTGAAAAATTTGGTGAAGGGGGTTTCTTTCAGGGCGGCCATCAGTGCGGCGATCTGCCGATGTCCTTGTGGTGTCACCGGGCTGTCAAATTGCCCCTGGATGATCCCTTCCCGGTTCCATTCTGATTCTGCATGCCTGATAACGATAAAACGCATATCTGACCTCCACAATCCATTGTTGAGGATTAACTATAGCCTATGGAGGAATATTAGAGCAGGCAACATAACAGTATCTCTCCGCCAGCCAAGTATTTTACCTGGTTCCTCTCCTTATTCATGAGGTTGGCTCATAGGATTAAGTTGATTATCCCTACTATTTTCAGGGGTGGCGCGCTGCTAACCTAGAGTGATGCTCGCCCAATAAAGGCGTTCCATCTGCGTAAACTGAGCCGGAGAAGTATCAACATGTCGATGAATGTACTGGGTTACGCTGCTCTGGCAGCAAAAGAGGCGTTGGTTCCACATCGTTTTATCCGCCGTGACCCACGAGCCAATGATGTTGTGATTCAAATTCTTTATTGTGGTATCTGCCATTCTGACTTGCATCATGTGCAGAATGACTGGGGTAGAGCGCGCTATCCGTTGGTGCCGGGCCATGAGATTATTGGCCAGGTTATCGGCGTGGGGGCGGAGGTTTCACGTTTCAGGCCGGGCGATTATGTGGGAGTCGGGTGTATGGTCGATTCCTGCCAGCATTGCGGTGCCTGTGAGCAAGGATTGGAACAGTATTGCGAAGAAGGTGCAACCCTGACCTACAACGATGTTGACCGACATGACCAGATGCCAACCTACGGTGGTTACTCAGAGAAAATTGTGGTTGCAGATCGGTTTGTCCTGAAAATACCAGCGAGCCTGGATTTGCCCGGAGTTGCACCGTTGTTGTGTGCCGGGATCACTACATGGTCCCCATTGCGGCATTGGCAAGTTGGCCCTGGCAGCAAAGTGGCTGTAGTGGGATTGGGGGGATTAGGCCATATGGCGCTTAAGTTGGCTCATGCGCTGGGGGCGGAAGTGACCCTATTTACTCGTTCTCTGGGCAAGGAGCAGGATGCGCGCCGTTTGGGGGCTCATCATGTAGTAGTTTCCACATCTGACGAACAGATGGGCAGTGTGAAAGGCCATTTCGATCTGATCATTGATACGGTTCCTTATGTCCATGATCTGAAACCTTATATGCCAACGTTGGCATTGAATGGCACGCTGGTTCTGGTGGGGTATCTGGGCGAACTGGACCCGGTTCTCAACAGTACTCCGTTGGTGATGGGCCGTAAATCGGTTGCTGGTTCGGTGATTGGCGGCATTGCTGAAACGCAAGAAATGCTGGATTTCTGTGGCCAGCACGACATTATTTCCGATGTGGAACTGATTGATATAAAAAACATTGATCATGCTTATCAGCGCATGTTGAGCAGTGATGTCAAATATCGTTTTGTGATCGACATGGCTTCATTGCAAGCCTAATGTGAAGGTAAACACGGTAGCCAACCCTGCCGTGTGTTTTATTGATAGCCCTTGCCGAAGCAGTGCGATGTGGCCTCCTGTCTGGATGGCTGATTGCACCGGTAGCCGAAAGTTTTTTTACGCCGTATAGAAGAGTGGCTGAGCTACCTTGGTAAAAATCCCTTAGCTCTCCCTCTTTCGCAGGGAGTAACAGCATTTCCTTCTGCCTTTTGCCTTGAACACAAAAATAACTGCTCAGATATTCAGCATTCGGCGGCCATATTTTTTGGTTTTTTATTAGAGTTTAACGCTGAATAAATAATTTATAATAGATTATAAATCCAATATAATGCCTTTTTTGTGAATTTTAACTCTGAAAATGTTACAAATAGGTTTTTTTTATGTTTGTTTGCTGTTTCTCACAGTCTCTGTAAATCCCTACTGGTTATATTGACGGCATCCCAAACAGTTGGCAATTTGGTGGCCTCAGGGATAAGAGCGAGAGTTGCATGAGTGAATTCCACGTGCTCAAATACCCGCTGCGATGCGTTCTATCCAGCGCTCTTGCGCTATAATTCCTCTTGCCTTCGGGCTGCACTGCACAGGCCATGCAATAAAAAAATATCAGGTTCTGGCAGTATTTACCCAATAGATTTCAAGTGGCAATCCATGATTGTGGCTTGAGAATGAGGGTGTACACACATCACATCACATTAATGGAGCACTAGCGATGACAAACTCCTTGGGTAAATCGGGGATGCTGAAATTCGGTCTCGGGCTGATTGCGTTGACCATGGCGGCCAGCGTACAGGCAAAAACACTGGTCTACTGTTCTGAAGCCTCTCCTGAAGGGTTCAACCCGCAGCTATTTACCGCTGGCACTACGTTGGATGCCAGCCAGGTCCCTATCTATAACGGCCTGGTTCAGTTCAAGCTGGGTACGACCGAGCTGGAACCGGGTCTGGCCGAGAAATGGGAGATCAGTGAAGACGGTAAAACCTACACTTTCCACCTGCGTCAAGGGGTGAAGTGGCAAACGACCAAAGATTTCAAGCCAACCCGTGATCTGAATGCCGATGATGTTATTTTCTCATTCCAGCGTCAGCTTGATCCTAACCATCCTTATCACAAAGTGTCTGGCGGCACCTATGAGTACTTCCAGGGGATGGGGATGCAGGATCTGATCGCCAAGGTTGAAAAAGTGGACGATCATACGATTCGTTTCCATCTGAACCGCCCGGAATCGCCTTTCCTGGCTAACCTGGGGATGGGTTTCGCCTCTATTCTGTCTGCGGAATATGCCGACAACATGATGAAAGCCGGTACGCCGGAAAAAGTGGATTTGAACCCGGTGGGCACCGGCCCGTTCCAACTGCTGCAATACCAGAAAGATTCCAAAATTCTCTACAAAGCCTTTGAAGGCTACTGGGGCACCAAGCCGAAGATCGATCGCCTAGTGTTCTCGATCACGCCAGACGCTTCCGTGCGCTATGCCAAGCTGCAAAAAAATGAATGCCAGGTCATGCCGTTACCCAACCCGGCTGATATTGCCCGTATGAAGCAGGACAAAACCATCAATCTGCTGGAGCAACCCGGCCTAAACGTTGGCTATGTGGCGTTCAACGTTGAGAAAAAACCGCTGGATAACGTGAAGGTGCGCCAGGCACTGACCATGGCGGTGAACAAACAAGCCATCATTGAAGCGGTTTATCAGGGCGCTGGTCAGCCAGCTAAAAACCTGATCCCACCAACCATGTGGGGTTACAACGATGCGGTGCAGGATTACGCTTACGACCCTGCCAAGGCGAAAGAGTTGTTGAAAGAGGCTGGCTTGCCGGATGGCTTCACTATCGATCTGTGGGCAATGCCGGTACAACGCCCCTACAACCCGAATGCGCGCCGTATGGCCGAGATGATCCAGTCTGACTGGGCGAAGATTGGCGTGAAAGCCAATATTGTGACCTACGAATGGGGTGAATACCTCAAGCGTGCCAAAGACGGTGAACATCAGGCGGTAATGATGGGCTGGAACGGTGACAATGGAGATCCAGACAACTTCTTTGCGACCTTGTTCAGCTGTGCAGCGGCAAAAGATGGTTCGAACTATTCCCGCTGGTGTTACAAGCCGTTTGAGGATCTGGTTCAACCGGCACGTGCTGAAGCAAACCACGATAAACGTGCAGAATTTTACAAGCAGGCTCAGGTCATGATGCACGAACAGGCTCCGGCGCTGATTATTGCTCATTCCACGGTCTACATGCCGGTGCGTAAAGAGGTGAAGGGCTATATCGTTGATCCATTGAGCCTGCATCACTTTGAGAACGTTTCTCTGGATTAAATTTTAATCCGCTGCACGGTCAGAATACCGCACGGCGCTCATAATCTCGCCTATCTTAAACAGATATGCGTCGATTGTTGTGCACTGTCTTGTGTGTTCTTTGGTCGGTTAGCCGGGTTAAAACCAGAACAGATACGGTGAATATGCAGGGGCGCAACGGGTTGCGCTCCTGCCTTCCTGTATGCTGAGGAATGTTGTGAAGCATGTGAGTTTTAATAAGCTTGGCGGACGATGAGCTGCTGGGCATTGATACAGAGAGTTCGGGATATGTTGCAGTTCATACTCCGGCGTTTGGGGTTAGTTATCCCAACGTTTATCGGCATAACGTTGCTGACTTTTGCATTTGTCCATATGATTCCCGGCGACCCGGTGACCATCATGGCCGGGGAGCGCGGGATCTCCGCAGAACGCCATGCACAGCTCATGGCAGAAATGGGGCTGGACAAGCCGCTTTATCAACAATACTTCCATTACGTATCCAATGTGTTGCATGGCGATCTGGGTACGTCACTCAAAAGCCGTATTTCCGTTTGGGAAGAGTTTGTTCCACGCTTTCAGGCCACGCTGGAATTAGGGATCTGCGCGATGCTGTTCGCGGTGATCGTGGGTATTCCTGTTGGGGTGATGGCGGCGGTCAAACGCGGTTCGATTTTCGATCACACGGCGGTGGGAATTTCGCTGACCGGCTATTCCATGCCGATTTTCTGGTGGGGCATGATGCTGATCATGCTGGTGTCGGTGCAGCTAAACCTGACGCCGGTGTCGGGGCGCATCAGCGATACGGTATTTCTTGACGACAGCCTGCCGCTCACCGGCTTTATGCTGATCGATACCCTGATCTGGGGTGAGCCGGGCGATTTCAAAGATGCGGTGATGCACATGATCCTGCCGGCCGTCGTGCTGGGCACTATTCCGCTGGCGGTGATCGTGCGTATGACCCGCTCCTCCATGCTGGAAGTGCTGGGCGAGGACTATATCCGCACCGCACGTGCCAAAGGCGTGAGCCGTATGCGGGTGATTGTGATCCATGCACTGCGCAATGCGTTGTTGCCGGTGGTGACGGTGATTGGTTTGCAGGTTGGCACCATGTTGGCCGGGGCGATCCTGACCGAAACCATCTTCTCCTGGCCGGGGCTGGGCCGCTGGCTGATGGATGCGTTGCAACGCCGTGATTATCCGGTTGTTCAGGGTGGCGTATTGCTGGTCGCCTGTATGATTATTCTGGTTAACCTGCTGGTAGATGTACTCTACGGCGTGGTCAACCCGCGTATTCGCCACAAGAAATAAGGGGCGCTCTGATGTCTCAAGTTACCGAGCAGGTAGTAAAAGGTGCGCCGAAGCCAATGACCCCGTTTCAGGAGTTTTGGCACTATTTCAAGCGCAACAAAGGGGCCGTTGTCGGCCTGGTGTATATCATCATTATGCTGGTGGTAGCGATTGGCGCTGGGTTTCTGGCTCCGCATGCCCCTGCTGAACAATTCCGTGATGCCCTGCTGAAGCCGCCGGTCTGGCAGGATGGCGGCAGTTGGCAATACATTCTGGGTACCGACGATGTGGGGCGTGATGTGCTGTCGCGCCTGATGTACGGTGCGCGTCTGTCGCTGCTGGTCGGTTGCCTGGTGGTGGTGCTGTCGTTGATCATGGGGGTGGTGTTTGGTTTGCTGGCGGGATATTTCGGCGGCGTGGTGGATGCGATCATCATGCGTGTTGTCGATATCATGCTGGCATTGCCAAGCCTGCTGCTGGCTCTGGTGCTGGTGGCGGTGTTCGGCCCCTCGATCGTTAATGCCTCACTGGCGCTGACGTTTGTGGCCTTGCCGCACTATGTGCGTTTGACTCGCGCGGCGGTGTTGGTGGAGGTTAACCGGGATTACGTCACCGCGTCTCGCGTGGCGGGCGCGGGGGCACTGCGCCAAATGTTTGTCAATATTCTGCCAAATTGCCTGGCACCGCTGATCGTGCAGGCTTCCCTTGGTTTCTCGAACGCTATCCTGGATATGGCCGCTCTCGGCTTCCTGGGCATGGGTGCACAGCCGCCAACGCCGGAGTGGGGCACCATGCTCTCCGATGTGTTGCAGTTCGCACAAAGTGCCTGGTGGGTTGTGACCTTTCCAGGGGTGGCAATTCTGCTGACGGTGCTGGCATTTAACCTGATGGGGGACGGCTTGCGTGATGCTCTCGACCCCAAACTCAAGCAGTAAGAGGGCCGGATCATGGCATTATTGAATGTAGACAAGCTGTCGGTGCACTTTGGTGACGAAGGTGCGCCGTTCCGCGCGGTAGACCGCATCAGTTACAGTGTGGAACAAGGTCAGGTGGTGGGGATTGTCGGTGAATCCGGTTCCGGCAAATCGGTCAGTTCGCTGGCGATCATGGGGCTGATTGATTATCCCGGCAAGGTGATGGCCGATAAACTGGAATTCAACGGTCAGGATCTGCGCAAAATCTCCGAAAAGGAGCGCCGCCAGTTGGTGGGTTCCGAAGTCGCGATGATTTTCCAGGACCCGATGACCAGCCTGAATCCCTGCTATACCGTGGGTTACCAGATTATGGAGGCGTTGAAGGTGCACCAAGGCGGTAACCGCCGCACCCGTCGCCAGCGTGCGATCGATCTTCTGACCCAAGTGGGCATTCCCGATCCGGCTTCGCGGTTGGATGTGTATCCGCATCAGCTTTCCGGCGGGATGAGCCAGCGTGTGATGATCGCCATGGCGATCGCCTGCCGGCCAAAACTGCTGATTGCTGATGAGCCGACCACCGCGCTTGATGTGACCATTCAGGCACAAATCATCGAACTGTTGCTGGAATTGCAACAGCGCGAAAATATGGCATTGCTGCTGATCACTCACGATCTGGCCCTGGTGGCCGAAGCGGCGCATCACATTATTGTGATGTATGCTGGGCAAGTGGTGGAGTCAGGTCAGGCCGCAGAAATTTTCCATGCGCCACGCCATCCGTATACGCAAGCGTTGTTGCGTGCTCTGCCGGAATTTGCCGCCGATAAAGCGCGTTTGGCGTCATTGCCGGGGGTGGTGCCGGGGAAATACGATCGGCCAGAAGGCTGTTTGCTTAACCCGCGTTGCCCATATGCCAACGAGCGTTGCCGTACAGAAGAACCGGAATTGCGCAGTATTCCCGGTCGCCAGGTTAAATGTCACACACCGCTGGATGATGCGGGGAGGCCAACCGTATGAGCCAGAATCAACCTTTACTTCAGGCGATTGACCTGAAAAAACATTACCCGGTCAAGAAGGGGATGTTTGCCCCAGAGCAGTTGGTGAAAGCGTTGGACGGTGTCTCTTTCACGCTTGAGCGCGGCAAAACGTTAGCCGTGGTTGGGGAATCCGGCTGTGGCAAATCTACGCTGGGCCGCCTGCTGACGATGATCGAAGTACCAACCGGCGGTGAGCTGTACTATCAGGGGCAAGATCTATTAAAGCCGGACGTGACGGCGGAAAAACTGCGGCGGCAGAAGATTCAGATCGTGTTCCAGAATCCTTACGGATCGCTTAACCCGCGTAAAAAGGTCGGGCAGATCCTTGAGGAGCCACTGCTGATCAATACCCCGCTGAGCAACGCCGAACGGCGCGAGAAGGCGCTGGCGATGATGGCGAAAGTCGGCCTGAAAACCGAACATTACGATCGTTACCCGCATATGTTTTCTGGCGGGCAGCGGCAGCGTATTGCTATCGCCCGTGGGCTGATGCTCAACCCGGATGTGGTCATTGCGGATGAACCGGTATCCGCGCTTGATGTTTCGGTGCGTGCGCAGGTGTTGAACCTGATGATGGACTTGCAGCAGGAACTGGGGTTGTCTTATGTGTTTATTTCCCACGACTTGTCGGTGGTTGAGCATATCGCTGATGAAGTGATGGTGATGTATCTTGGCCGCTGTGTGGAGAAAGGCAGTAAGGAGGCGATCTTCAATAACCCACGGCATCCGTACACGCAGGCGTTGCTTTCCGCGACGCCGCGCCTGAACCCGGATATGCGCCGTGAACGCATCAAGCTGACCGGTGAGTTGCCAAGCCCGATGAACCCACCGCCGGGCTGTGCCTTCAACGCTCGCTGCCGCCGCGCTTTTGGCACTTGTGCACAGTTGCAACCGCAATTGAAGCAGTACGGTGAGCAGAGAGTCGCGTGTTTTGCTGTCGATCAGGATGAAACATCAGGCAACTGAGATAAAAGAGGCACGCTTTAAAGCGTGCCTGCAAAAATGGTTTTTTATTGCGGGTAAGGGACCCAGTCGCCTCCATTGAGGCGGATATAGGGTTTACCCTGATATTGCATCACGATGGCATTGTCGTTCTCAGAGATAACGTCAGTCTGTGGTAGCCCCTGAGTGAGCGCTTGCCAATCAACGCTGGGCGCATTAAAAACTTTGCCATCAACCAGCCTGGAAACCAGCTCGGAAATGGCCAGATAGCTGCTCGGTGTTTTTATCTCAAGCGGGCTGCCCAGATGCGGTGCCTGCATGCCGATCAGTTTGATGCCCACCGGCGTATGAGTAATATTCGGGCTTGGAATATCACGCAGGCCAGACATTTGCATCTTGTCACCCACCAGTGCCGCGCCATGTTCCGGTACGATCACTACCATCACTTTACGCCCAGACTGCTGTAGTTCATCCAGGAAACTGCTTAACTGATCCAACAGCTTTTGCGCACGAGGCTGGTAATCCGCCCCTTTGTTGGCACCCACAAACCGGTTACCGTCGTGCAATGGGATAAGGTTGAAGAAGGTGGCTGTACGGGCATCAGTGCCCTTTTTCTGCTGATCGAGCCAGCGGTTGAGTAACTCCAGATCGTTATAGATCGGTTCACCATCAAATGAGGCTAGTTCATTGCTGATACCCGCTTGTGACATCAGCGGCGCTTGCAGGTCACCCTCCGCGCGCAGGTTTTTCAGGTAATCGCCAAACACGCCTGAATGATCCAGCATCAGTTGCTGTTTAAATCCGAGTTTAGCCAGATTATCAAACAGGTAGCATTGCTGATTGGCGGGTTGATAAAGATCGTGGTGTGAAGGTTGGCCGCAGCTGGCGCGCAGCAGACGGATGGCTGCCGGGCCACTGTAAGCGGTTGCTGAGTTGAAACGGGTGAACATGATATCCATCTTCGCCCACAGCGGATGGTTTTGCAGATTAGTTGCTTCCAGGTCTGCCCAGGAGAGCGAGCAGATGTTGATGATCAACACATCGAACGGCTGTGCGTCGGCTGGTAATGTGGTCGGGAACGTGGTGGCGCGGGCTTTCTCCTGATCGTAAAACTGTTCCAGATAAGCCGTGAGGTTCGCATTGGTCGGCGGGCCATTAGTCACGGGCTGTGATTCATTGCCTGGTGCGGCTTTGTCTGCCTGTGCGGCAACAGGACTTGATGCTGAGGCTGTATTGTTGGTTGGCAACCATGCCATCGCCGGATCTGTCATATTGACCACGTTCAACCATACCAGAGCAGTCACGGTAAACGCAGTGACTCTTATCCATTGCGCCAGGAACTGGTAGGCAATCAGCATCACAAAGGCGACCCCCACCATCTGCCAGTTGATAAAGCGGTTGGTCAGCTCAAGCAGGTACTGGGGGCTGAAACTGGTGAGCTGTGAACCTTGGCTGATGATGCTGTTAATGCCGGGCAGCCAAGTGTCGTGGTAGAACAGGCCGATACCGATAGGAATGGCAATAATATGCCGCCAGCGGTGCAGACGAGGCGAGGGGATCGGCATCAATAAAAATGCCATGAACACCAGGTTTGGCAGTGCATGGAAATTCAGATAACCAAACCACAACAGGGCGAATTTGGTTAAGAAGTAAAAATTCCAACCGCTGAGGCCGCGCCAGTTGCGCCACAGAGTGTGTTCAGGTTGCGTGATTTTATTCATTACGGTTTTTACGCTTAATCTGAGAGGAAGAACCTTCGCGCACCCATAGCCCTGCTGGCTTCAAATAGCGCGGCGATAACAAACGGTTTTGCCAATTTTTAAACCAATTTGGGAAGCTGCGATGCAGAGCATATCCCAGAGGGAGAAAGATTATCGCGCATAGGAGTGCCAATTGCATGATATCGTTGATATTAAGCATACTTACTCCTTCGGCTCACGGCTTAATAAAGTAAAAGGGATTGGTTGGCGGCGTTCTTCTGTCTGCTCTTCTTCGAAAACAACTGCGGTCTTTTTAGCGGCTGTTTTTACATGTTTGATAGCAGACTGTGTCAATTCGATGTTTTGCGCCAATCGTTTTATTTGAATGGTGATATCCACATCCTGATGCCAGACCACCCAATTGCTGAAAGCTTCGGATACAGGGAGCCGGAAGATGAATTTCAGCGCAGTATCCAGATCGTTAATCCGGCAAGTGGAAAGAAACAGGAACAACCGATTCTGGGCCACGGTCATGACGTCGCCGAAGCGGCGCTGATGGCATAGCGTGATGGATTGGCGGGCGCTAAGGCCAGGAACGGGGCGCAGTGCGACCATCACTCCTTTGCCATCTTCCGGCAACAGCGTATTTTCCATCAACGAAATCACTGCCTTGCTGAAATCTTCCAGTGGCAGATAACCTTTCATCTGTAACGGTCGCAATCCAGAGATCAGAGCGTCAATATCGGCGGGAATATGGCGTGATAAGCTATGACCCTGAATCCCTTCCAACATGGTCAAAAAACTTGAAAGCGGTGCGATGTGGGGAACAATCAGGTTGGCTCCGCAGGCCAGCAATAGACGTTCATCACTGTAACGCAGGCTGGCGCTCATTTCGCGCACCACGATTTTCAGGCTGTTCCCGCGGTGGCGGCGCAGATCGTGGATGAGGTGAGCCAGCGTGTCGATTTGCTCACTCTGATACAGAGCAAAAATCAGCGTGGCCGCCATGGCTTTCATACCTTGCTGAGCCAGGAGAGTGCTGTCTTCAAACAGTTGCCAGTTAACCGATAAGGGGGGAGCCCCTTCCAGAATGGATTGCTCCGACAAGTAGCGGTTTTCATCGTTGACGATCTGGTTGGGGAACGATGCGTCGCTTTCCTCGGCGGCCTGCCAGTCCTGCGGGGTTCTATGCAGCGTGATCAATTGGTTGGCATTGATACTGTGCCCGGTGCTCCACCAGTTAACCAAATATTGTGCGCTGTCTTGCTGCCATTGCAGGCTGGCTAATCCGTTGAGAGTGTGATGCTCGATGCTAAGTTGGACTCGGAGCCTATTGACGCCGCTGCCGTGGCTGAGGATAACCAGTGAGCACTGTCGTTGGCGCAACCATTTTGCGGTATTAGATGCCCACACGCTAAGTTGGTTGTCGGTGAAAGCTCGCCATGCATTAGCCGGTGCCAACAGGATTAACAGACGATTTTTGGGATTTAGCGCCCGTACCAAATCATCGCATAAGCACAATAATGCAGCCTTTTTTTCCGGCAAGGTATACAGGGGTAGTTTTGCTACTGCGGGGGAAGAGAGGTCAGCCATCACATTGCTGGGATTATCACCGCAGCAAATCAGCGCTAATAGGCTGTCTGCGGTTTGAGCAGCAATAACTTGCCGGCAAAATAGATTTGCATCGGCTTGTCGATCAATATTAACCCAGTAAAAACCTGGGGACTGTATTACCGACAGTTCTTCCCAAACATGCCGGATACCTAATAAAAAAGTGTGCGCCATGGATTTATTCTACTTTTGTCGAAAATGCCGTGGATCAGACAGATTCAGCCACTGAAAAACCGTAACGTTGATGCCAGAATAACAGGCTTCTCTGACCTGTGTTAATAATACCCGTTAAAATTCATCTTATTGGCTATTTTTCTCTGAATCGTTGCTATAGTCATTTAACATTAGCCTAATTTATTGAGGCGGTAGAATGAATAAGAGCGATTTATCACATTTCCGAACATTGGCGCAGCAGCCAGAGATGCAAGATGATTTAGTGGCCTTAAGCCTCGCGTTCTCTTTACCTGAATTAAATTACGTTGATATTTTGCGCCAGGAACGTTTAACAAAAATGATGGGGCGCTGGCCATTGTTAGCCGAATTAGCGCAAAAAACGGGGAGCCGTTGATTTATGTCGGTGATTGCATTGCAGGGAGTGCGGGGCGGCACAGGGACAACCTCCTTATTGGCCGCGCTTGCTTGGGCATTGCAGGAATTGGGGGAGCCGGTACTGGCGATTGACTTTTCGCCAGATAATTTGCTGTGCTTGCATTTCAATACCCCTTTTGAACAAACACGCGGCTGGGCACGGGCCGAATCGGACGGCGCTCACTGGCAGCAAGGCGCGATGCGTTACTGCAAAAACCTCGATTTCCTGCCATTTGGTCGTTTAAACCTGGCTGAACAATTGAACCTGCAACAGCAGTGCCTTGAAAACCCTGGGCGTTGGCGGGATTTTCTAAAACAAATCAAAGCATCAAAACAGTATCGCTGGATATTGCTGGATATTCCGGCCGGTAATAATCCTCTGCAACAACAACAGTTAGCGTTGGCAGACAGTATCCTTTTAGTGATTAATCCCGATGCCAATTGCCATGCTCGCCTGCATCAGCAGTCTTTGCCCACCCCATGCCACTTCCTGATTAATTATTACTCTGCTGCCAGCCAATTGCAGGAAGATTTGCATCAATGGTGGCTGCAAACGTTGGGTGGGTTGTTGCCCCTGATCGTGCACCGCGATGAAGCATTAGCGGAAGCGCTGGCCGCCAAGCAGCCGTTGGGAGAATACCGGCCAGAGAGCCTGGCTGCTGAAGAGGTTTTGACACTGGCTAACTGGTGCCTGATCCATTTGCAGGAAGAGGCGGTATGAACTGGCTACTGAGCTGGTTGCTGAACCTGCTCGTTTATCAGGCTGTGCAGGCGCGTTATCGGGCTTATTGGATGAAAGGGGCTTCGCCCTTTAGTGCTTTCGTCAATACGTTGGTGATTGTGCTGGCCTGGATTTTTCTACGGTTTGAATCGCCTGCCTGGCAGCGGATCAGGGGCAACCGTGATTATTGGTTTCCTCATATTCCACCAAATCGCCCACGGCCAGCAGACGGATTGCGTTACCTGTTGCAGGCCGCATGGCTGTTGCTGACTTACCGCAGTTCGGCACCGAAAGCGAAGGTACGCCACTATTTTGCTGGCTGGCAACGTCTGCGGCAGCGTTATATCAAAGTGCTGAAAAGTGTTCCACAGCGAATACAAGAAGCTGAATCCGGGCAGCGTTTGCGCCAGCGTTTCAACCGGCTGAGCCGACGCGCTCGGGGGATTTTGTTGATGATCGCTGGCGTGTTTGCCGCCCTGATGGCGTTATTATGTATTTCTCAACCTTTTGAATTATGGGCACAGTTTATCTTTGTGTTGCTCCTGTGGAGCGTGGCCATGATCGTGCGCCGTTTACCGGGGCGCTTACCCAGCATGATGCTGATTGTGTTGTCGTTGACCGTTTCCAGCCGTTATTTATGGTGGCGCTATACCGAAACGCTGAACTGGGGGGATACTTTCAGCCTGGTCTGTGGCCTGTTGCTGCTGGCCGCAGAAACCTATGCCTGGGCGGTGCTGGTATTGTGTTACTTCCAGACCGTATGGCCGCTGAATCGTCAGCCCATGCCAATGCCTGAGGATATCAGCATCTGGCCAGTGGTGGATCTGATGGTGCCGACCTACAACGAAGATTTGGGCGTGGTTAAACCGACCATTTATGCCGCGCTAGGTATCGACTGGCCGAAAGACAAGCTTAATATCTACATTCTTGATGATGGCAATCGGCCAGAGTTCAAAGCATTCGCTGAAGAACTGGGTGTGAATTACATCGCGCGGGCCACGCATGAACACGCGAAAGCGGGCAACATCAATCACGCGTTGAAGCAGGCCACGGGGGAGTTTGTGGCTATCTTCGACTGTGACCATGTCTCTACGCGTTCTTTCCTGCAACTGACTATGGGGTGGTTTTTAAAAGAGAAAAACCTGGCGATGCTGCAAACGCCACACCACTTTTTTTCGCCAGATCCTTTCGAACGTAATCTTGGCCGTTTCCGTCAAACACCTAATGAAGGCACCCTGTTTTACGGGTTGGTGCAAGACGGTAATGATATGTGGGATGCGACCTTCTTCTGCGGTTCTTGTGCGGTATTGCGCCGCAGCGCGCTGGATGAAATTGGCGGTATCGCAGTGGAAACCGTTACCGAGGATGCGCATACCTCATTGCGTTTGCATCGCCTTGGCTACAATTCAGCGTATATCCGCATTCCGCAGGCTGCCGGGTTAGCAACAGAAAGCCTGGCAGCACACGTTGGCCAGCGTATTCGCTGGGCGCGCGGCATGGCGCAGATCTTTCGGTTGGATAATCCCCTGGCGGGCAAGGGGCTCAAAATCGGGCAGCGATTGTGTTATGCCAATGCGATGCTGCACTTTTTTTCCGGTGGCCCGCGTCTGGTTTTCCTGCTGGCGCCTTTGGTATTCCTGCTGCTGCACGCCTATATCATTTATGCCCCTGCACTGGCGATTGCCTTATACGTGCTGCCCCACATGATCCATGCCAGCCTGACCAGTTCACGTATGCAGGGCAAATATCGCTATTCTTTCTGGGGTGAAATCTATGAAACCGTTTTGGCCTGGTATATCGCCAGGCCGACGGCGGCGGCGTTGTTCAACCCCCATCAAGACAAATTTAACGTAACGGCCAAAGGCGGTTTGGCGGTAGAGGACTATTTCGACTGGGTGATTACCCGGCCTTATCTGTGCCTGGTGATCCTGAATCTGGCGGGTATTGGGTTCGGTCTGTGGCGTTTGGTCTTCGGCCCGGCCGATGAAATCATGACGGTAGTACTCAACCTGGTATGGGTTTTTTACAACATGCTCATTCTGGGGGGGGCCATTGCCGTGGCGGTAGAAGTCAAACAGATGCGCCGCTCGCATCGAGTGGAAATTGCCATGCCCGCGGCGTTGGCAAAGGCCGATGGTCATCTGTTCCCAGGCACATTGCGCGATTACTCTGACGGTGGCGTTGGCCTCGAAATGCGTGTGGCTATAGGCTTGCAAGAAGGGCATCGGGTGCTGTTGCTGCTCAAACGGGGCCAGCAGGAGTTCAGCTTTCCCTGTCTGGTGACGCGTGTTAGCGGCTGCCATGTTGGGGTTCGTTTGGACAAGCTTTCGGTCCATCAACAGATTGAATTTATTCAGTGTACCTTTGCGCGCGCTGATACGTGGGCACTGTGGCAGGATGGATTTCCTGAAGATAAACCCGTGGAAAGCCTGCGGGATGTGTTGACGCTGGGTATCCACGGTTACACACGCATGGCGGATTATTCACCGCCCATCGTGCGCAGTATTCTTGCCGGTTTGGCTACTCTAACCGCCTGGGTATTGTCATTTATTCCGCAAAGCGTTGCCGGTAAAGAACCGGACTTTATTCTGGAAGAGGCTACGGCCTAGGCTGTGTATCACAACCGCTCATCCGTGAGCAGGTTCTAACATTGATGATGAGACGATGACGAGAAAAATAATCTGGTTTACAGCATTGGCCTTAGGCATCAGCTTCTTGTCTCAGGCTGAAACACCGACGACGGCGCTTCCGTTAGGGCTGCCACCCGTAGCGGTGGGCAGCGATGCTGCGGTAACGACGCCGATCAGACCGGCGGTGCCCGAAGATCCGAACGCGCCGGTGCGTGACGTGCAATTGCCTTTTGCGCTGATTGCTCCACCGCCAGGCACCTTTGCACTGCGCGGAACACGCCCGGAAGGGCAGATCGAATTTGGTGTCCGCAGCGATGAAGTGGTTTCGCAAGCGACGCTTGATTTGGAGTTTATGCCATCGCCTTCTCTGATCCCGCAGGAATCCCACATCAAGATCTATCTCAACGATGAATTGATGGGGGTGACTGCGCTCACCACAGAGGACCTGGGCAAAACCAACCGCGTGCAAATCCCGATTGACCCGCGTTATATCAGTGACTTCAACCGGTTGCGGCTGGTGTTTGTGGGGCACTACCAGAATATTTGTGAGAACCCGACCAACAGCGCATTGTGGTTGGATATCAGCAAATCCAGTTCGCTGAACCTGCGCTTCCAGGCATTACCGCTGAAAAACGAGCTTTCGCATTTTCCAGAGCCTTTTTTCGATAGCCGCGACAATCGCCCGTTGAATATACCGATGGTGTTCGCCGGGCAACCGGATTTGGCGCAGCAACGGGCGGCCGCCATTTTGGCTTCCTGGTTCGGTAGCAAAGCGCAGTGGCGCGGTCAGTCATTCCCAGCGTTATTTAATCAGTTGCCCAGCCAGCATGCGATTGTGTTTGCCACCAATCAGCACCGCCCTGATTTCCTGAAAGATTACCCACCGGTGAAGGCTCCAACGATAGAAATGATCAGCCACCCGGATAATCCGTATGTGAAATTGCTGCTGATACAAGGGCGTGACGATAATGATCTGCTCACCGCCGTGAATGGGATTGCTCAGGGTAATATCCTGTTCCGGGGCCAGAACCTGACGGTGGATAAGGTCGAACAACTGTTACCACGGCAACCATACGATGCACCAAACTGGGTGCGTACCGATCGGCCGATGACGTTCAGTGAGTTGCAGCAATATGCCGGGCAACTGCAAACCGTTGGTATTGAGCCTGGCCCGATTTCACTGGGTATGAATTTGCCACCCGATTTATTCCTGATCCGCAGTACGGGTATCGATATGTACCTCAAATATCGTTATACCACGCCGCGTATTCAGGATGGTTCGCATCTGAATATCAGTTTGAATAATCAGTTTGTGCAGGCTTATTCGCTGATACCAGAGAAAGAGCAAGACGGAAAACTGTTGGGGATCCCGCTGCGGCAGGGGCTGATTGCCTCTGAGAAAACGGTCAACATTCCGGCACTGAAGCTGGAGGCCATCAACCAGATACGTTTCGACTTTGATTACACCACATTGGTGGCCAGTGGAACGGAAGGACGTTGCGAAACCTATTCGGTAGCGTTAAACCATGCGGTGATCGACGGCAGTTCCACGATTGATTTCTCCGGTTACCTGCACTTCATTGCGATGCCTGATTTACGTGCTTTTGCCAATGCCAGCTTCCCGTTCAGCCGCTTGGCCGATCTGTCGCAGACCATGGTGCTGGTGAACAAACAGCCGCAGCCTGCTCAGATCAGTGCTTTGCTCAACGCATTGGGGAATGTGGGGGCGCAAACCGGTTATCCGGCATTAGCCATGACATTGATTGATGATTGGTCGCAGGCGAAGGGCATTGATGCCGATATTCTGATGATCGGTACTATTCCGCCTGAACTGCGCGATGAAAAGAAAATCAGCCTGCTGGTGGAGGCAACGCAAAGCTGGGTGAAACAGCCAATGCGGCAGTTGCCATTGCCGGGTATGGAAGTGCAACAGGATGATGCAACCCCAGACAGTAAAACCACTATCAGTTCTGAAGGTGCCATGGCCGCGATTATCGGCGTGCAGTCTCCGTTCAACGATCAACGCAGTATTGTGGCGTTGCTGGCAGACAGCCCGCGCGGTTTTGAACTGATGAATAATGCACTGCTGGATAGCAGTAAACGTGCCGCCGTGTTTGGTTCGGTTGCGGTTATCCGTGAGTCGGGCGTCAACAGTTTGAGCGTGGGTGATATTTATTATGTTGGTCACCTGCCGTGGTGGGAGCGCATCTGGCACCTGCTGGCTACGCACCCTGTCTGGCTGGCCGTTGTCGCAACCTCGGTGGTTGTGATTCTGGCGCTGCTGCTGTGGCGGGGGCTGAGAGCTTATAGCCGTAGCCGCCTGTCACCGGAAGAACGGGATTAAATGCCATGCGGGCGACGTTGAAACACTTGCTGTCCAGTTTGTTGTTATGTGCTGTGGGTACTGCGCAGGCTTGCCCGTGGCCTGCCTGGCAGCAATATAAACAGTTTTATATCAGTGATGAGGGGCGGGTGATCGATCCGAGCAGCCCGAACGCCATCACCACCTCCGAAGGGCAGAGCTATGGTCTGTTCTTCGCGCTGGTGGCCAACGATCGGCCGGCATTCGACAAACTGCTGACCTGGACAGAAAACAACCTGGCTGCTGGCGGTTTGAGTGCGCGTTTGCCAGCCTGGCTGTGGGGGAAGAATGAAAAGCAACAGTGGGAAGTCCTAGACAAAAACTCGGCGTCTGACGCCGATTTATGGATAGCTTATGACCTGCTAGAGGCGGGGCGGCTGTGGCAAAGCCGCCGTTACCAAACGTTGGGAACCCTGTTGCTGCAACGGATTGGCCGTGAAGAAGTGGCGGATATTCCTGGCCTGGGGGTGATGTTGTTGCCGGGCAAGGTGGGTTTTGTCGCTGGCGATCGCTGGCGCTTCAACCCGAGCTATCTGCCCCCGCAGTTGCTGGCGCGTTTCGCGGCATTAAGCGAGCCATGGAAAACCATGCAAAGCACCCGCCAGCGCCTGTGGCTGGAAACGGCACCGCGCGGTTTTTCCCCGGATTGGGTGGTGTGGCAGGCCGAGCAAGGCTGGCAACCAGACAGTGTGAAACCCAATGTTGGCAGCTATGACGCTATTCGTGTTTACCTGTGGGCGGGGATGCTGGCGGATGATGATCCGCATAAAGCGGCATTGGTTCAGCAGTTCCTGCCGATGGCTCAACTCACTGCTCAGCAAGCGTTGCCACCAGAGATCGTTGCTACCAACACGGGCAAAACCACGGGTAATGGCCCGGTGGGTTTCTCGGCGGCGTTGTTGCCGCTGTTGGCCGATCAGCCCGGTGCGTTGGCGGTACAGCGCCAGCGCATCAAAGATAACCCGCCGGGGAAAAATGCCTACTTCGATGCTTCTCTGACGCTGTTTGGGCAGGGATGGGATCAACAACGCTATCGTTTCAATCGCCAAGGTGAACTTCAACCTTCCTGGAGTGGCCAATGCGCAAGTTTAGAATAAACTGGCTGAGTCTGTTCTCGTTGAGCCTGGCGATGTTGCCACAGGCACAAAGTGCAGAAACCGTTGCCCCTGAGCAATGGTTACTGGAACAGGTGCGCGTTGGTGAAGCCAGCAATAAAGATGAATTGGTTCGCCAGTCGCTTTATCGTCTTGAATTGATTGAACCGAATAATCCTGATGTGATTGCGGCACGTTTGCGTTTGGCGCTGCGCCAGGGCGATCAGGCTTTGGCACAGCAGCAGTTGGGTAAGCTGAAAAGTATCGCCCCGCAGTCTGATGTTTACCGTCAGGCGGAGATGAATCTATTACTGACCCAGCCGGAAATGCGCCAGAAGCTGCAACAGGCGCGTTTGCTGGCGGTTGCCGGCCGCCTGCCTGAGGCAAAGGCGCAGTACGATGAACTGTTCCATGGCGATTTACCAACGCTTGAGGTGGCCGTGGAGTATTGGCAGTTGGTGGCGCGGCTGCCAGGGCAGGAACCAACAGCACTGCAAAAATTGCAGGCGCTGGATCAGCAGTATCCCGGCAATATCGCGTTGCGTATGTCATTAGTGCAAATGTTGTTCAGCCAGAACCGCGATGCACAGGCTTATGGTCTGTTACAGAAAGTTGCTGCCGATCCCGCTGGGCGCGACCAGGCGGCTGATGTGTGGTTGGCAAGAGTCAAAACGATGGCGGTCAGCCCGCAGAGCGTGGCCGCACTCAAACAATTTCTCACGGTATTTGAAAGCAGCGATCGGATAGCCAGCGGCCAGCAAGAATTGACAAGGCAGCAGGCGTTGTTGGCCGATCCCATTTATCAGGCGCGGGTTGCTGGTTTAGCCCAGGTGGATCGCGGTGGTAGCCAAGCCGCGATCCCGGAGCTGACTAAAGCGTTGGTAAGATCGCCGGATGATGCGCAGGTGTTAGGGGCGCTTGGCTTGGCCTATTCACGTGCCGGTAATCGTCAAAAAGCGTTGAGCCTGTTCCTGCAAGCGCAGGAAGCGGATAAGAATGGTTACGACAGCAGTAAGTGGCAAAGTCTGATCAAGAGTAGCCGTTATTGGCTGGCGATTGATGGTGGTGATAAAGCGCTGAAAGCCAATGATTTGCCATTAGCACAGCAGAAATATCAGCAGGCACGGCAGATCGATAGCAGCGACAACAGCGCATTGATTGGCCTTGGCGATGTTGCGGTGGCGAAGAAAGATGATGTTGCCGCAGAACGCTATTATCAGCAGGCTTTGCGCCTTGATCCGAGCAGTGGCAGCGCAGTACGCGGTTTGGTGAATATCTATCAGCGTCAGTCCCCGCAAAAGGCGTTGGCCTACATGAACAGCCTGTCACGCAGGCAACAGGACAATCTGCGTAGCACCCTTGACAGCCTGCAACTGGATATGTTGAAGCAGGAGGCCGAAATGTTGGCAGAGCATCAACAGTGGCCCCAGGCGGCAGAAAAATACCAGCAGGCACATCAACGAGACCCGAACGATGCCTGGCTAACCTACCACTATGCGCAAGTGCTGCGCCAGATTGGGCAGCAGCAGCAGGCTGATACGCTATTCCGCCAGTTGGCGCAGAATAACCCGAGTGATCCGCAGCAGACTTACGCCTATGCGTTGTACCTTTCAGCCAGCGATCGCGATGAGCAGGCGCTGGCACGCCTGAATACGTTGCCGAAAGCCCAGTGGGACGATGAGATGCGTGAGATGGCCAAACGGCTGGAGATACAGGCAACGCTGGCTCAGGCGGAGAAACTGCGGGCCGCCGGTGACGAACCCGGCGCGATTGCCTATCTGCGCCAGCAACCGCCGGATGTGCGTATCGATCTACAGCTTGCCGATTGGGCGCTGGAACGGGAGGAATACGGGGAAGCGCTGACAGATTATCAGCGGGTATGCCTGCGTGAGCCCAATAACCCGGATGCCCGTTTGGGGATCATTGAAGCTTACATCGCCGAAGGCAAGTTGATTGAGGCGCACCAACGGTTGCAAACGGCAGCGCCACAAGGGGATGAGTCGCTCAATGGTCAACGCCGGTTAGCCAATGCCTGGTACGCGGTGGGCGAACCGCAGAATGCAATGGCTATCTTCACACAATTAAAAACGGCTGCCCAACAAGAGCCTGTAGGCCAGGCGAAAGCGCTGGTGTATCGCGATGCCGCACGGTTGGAGCAGGCGCAACAGCAACCGGCTGCGGCCCAGCAGGATTATCGTCAGGCTATGGTAGCCAGCGGGATTACCCCGGCCATCCCGAAGGATAACGACAGCTATACCCGCGCGACGCGCAATAATCCAACCGACGATTGGCTTAAGCGCGGTATCCGCTCTGATGCCGCCGATCTTTACCGCCAGCAGGATATTAATGTGACGCTTGATCATGACTACTGGCGTTCGAGTGGCACCGGAGGGATCTCTGATTACAAAGCACATGACACCATGCTACAGGTGGGTATGCCGCTGTATGATGGCCGCGCCTTCTTCCGTACTGATACCGTTCAACTGAACGCGGGTACCTTTTCTACCGTGGGAGGGAAATACTTCGAAACGTTCGGTACCTGCCGGGTGGTTGGGTGCAGCGGTGACGAACAGCAGAAAACGACCGGCACCAGCGTGGCAATAGGGTGGAAAAACGATCGCTGGGAAACCGATCTGGGAACCACGCCGTTAGGTTTTGAAGTGGAGGATTGGGTTGGTGGGGTGGCTTACAATGGGGACTGGAACCACATCGGCTGGACTCTGGGTGTTTCACGGCGGCCGCTTTCCAGCTCGTTGCTGGCGTTTGGCGGCACACGCGATCCCAATACCGGGATCGTCTGGGGCGGCGTGCGGGCCACCGGTATCAGCCTCAGCGGCAGTTACGATCGCGGTGAGGCCAACGGTGTCTGGGCCGATCTCAGCGCCCATCAACTTACGGGGCAAAACGTTGAGGATAATCAGCGCCAGCGGCTGATGGCGGGTTATTACTATAAACTGATCAATGAGGATAATCGCCGAGTCACCATTGGGTTGAGCAGCATGTTGTGGCATTACCAGAAGGATTTAAGCGGCTACTCTCTGGGGCAGGGTGGCTATTACAGCCCGCAGGAATATGTATCGCTGACCATCCCGCTGAATTACCGCCAGCGGACTGAAAACTGGTCGTGGGAGGTCGGGGGTTCGGTGTCGGTTTCACACTCGAAAACCCATGATGAAAAACGTTATCCGCTGCAAGGGTTGATCCCCGATTCTCTGCCAGACAAGTTTGCTGTAGAAAATGGCAGTTCCTCCTCCGGTGTCGGGTATACCCTGCGGGCGATTATCGAACGCCGTCTAAGTTCTCACTGGACTTTGGGAGCCGGGGTCGATATCCAGCAAGCAAAAGACTATACACCCAGCCACGCGTTGATTTATCTGCGTTATTCGTTTGCTGGCTGGCAGGGCGATCTCGATTTACCTCCGCAACCTCTAACGCCTTATGCCGATTTCAAGTAACGAGAAATCGACGGATTCAGAGTGTCTCCACAGGGGAGTTTTGCTACCCTGTGGTGATCCCGGCTAAGAGAGAATACTGAAACCCGCGCTTTTCTGCTCTCAGCCAAAGGTAAGCATGCGAAACAATCAAGTATACTCAGGCCAGGTTGAGGAGGCAGACAATATGGCATCTGCTCCTTTTTATCGCAGCCCGAATTAGCGGAGAGATGGTTTGCAGGTCAGGCGCTCGTTAACGATTAAGCAGATGGCAGTGGTATCCGGTGTCGCACTGGTTACGATCTGTATCTTTATCGTCATCCAGTTATTCCATTTTGTGCAGCAGCGCAAGGATGACTACGCCCAGCAATTGGAGAATATCGCTCATTCTGTCCGCCAACCGCTGGCTGATGCGGTATTGCGCATGGATGTGCCGAAAACCAAACGTGTACTCAATTCGTTGCTGCCGGTAGGGATACTCACGCGAGCAGATATCGTCCTACCGAACGAGTTTTTGGCCCTAAATGCCAATTTCCCTCCTGAACGACCAGTGCCTGCGCTGGTGGCGCGTATTTTTGAGTTACCGGTGCAGATTTCTGTGCCGCTTTATTCGCTGGAGCGGATGTCAGCTAATCCTCAGCCATTGGCTTATCTGGTGCTACAGGCTGATTCGTTCCGCATGTATCAGTTCATTCTCAGTATGTTGTCCACTCTGCTATCAACTTATCTGTTGTTGGCGTTGATCCTGTCGGTGGCAATTACCTGGTGTATGAATCGGCTACTGGTGTACCCATTGCGCGCGATGGTGAGGGATTTGGAGAATATCTCTCAGGAAGATATGCCTTATCATCAACTGATGCTACCCGCTCAACATCAGGATGACGAGTTGGGCCAGTTGGTGCGTAATTACAACCGCAATCAGCAAATGTTGGCGAAGGCGCATACCGAAATGAGCCGGCTCAGCACGCATAACTCGATTACTGAGCTCCCTAACGCAGTGCTGTTTACCGCACTGCTTGAACAACATATTGCCTCCAGTACGCGCCCGGCCAGTTTTAACCTGCTGGTGGTGGGGATTGAAACATTGCACGTAGCGTCTGGGGTGCTCAACCCGCCAAAGCGTGAAACGCTGTTGCTGATGATGGTGGAAAAACTGCGTACTGCCATTGGCGCTGACTGTGTGCTGGCACAGCTGAGTAATGCTGAGTTTGCTGTGCTGGCGAAAAATATTGAACAACCGTTCCATGCCATGCAATTGGCCAAGCGCATCATGGCAGAGGTGAATACGCCGCTGAATTTGCAGCAAATGGCACTTCGGCCTAGTGCCAGCATTGGTATTGCTCATTTCCCTCATCGCGGGGAAAGTGCAGAGCAACTGTTGCGTAGTGCCATTTCGGCGATGATGTCGGCACACCGTGAGGGCAAAAATCAGATCCTGTTTTTTGAGCCGAGCCTGACGGAAAAAACGCAAAAGCGCCTGACGCAGGAAAGCGAAATCCTGCTGGCGATTGAACAGCGTCGTTTTACGCTGTTTTTGCAACCTCAGGTGGATATGCAAACCCGGCAAGTGCTGGGTGCTGAGGTGTTGTTACGCTGGCGGCAGCATGACGATAGTTTTGTTCTGCCCGCAGACGTGATCCCGCTAGCCGAAGAACTGGGCGTCATTGTCCCTCTCGGTAACTGGGTGCTGGAGGAGTCTTGCCGCATCCTCGAACAATGGCAAAATAAGGGGATTGTGTTGCCATTGGCGGTGAATATTTCTGCGATTCAGCTGCAACATAAAGATTTTATACCGCATCTGAAACAACTCTTGAGCCAGCATCGGATTGAGCCGAGTAAGCTGTTGCTGGAAATCACGGAAACCGCACGTCTCCACGATCTCGATCATACGCTGGTTTTGCTGCGTGAGTTGCAGGGGCTTGGGTTAGCGGTCGTTCTGGATGATTTTGGCATGGGGTACTCCAGCCTGAATTACCTGAATCATCTCAAATGCCTGCCTATCGATTTGATCAAAATCGACAAAAGTTTCATTGATGGTTTACCGGAAGATGATGCGCTAGTACGCATTGTCAGTGCCATTTCAGAAGTGCTCAATCTCCCCGTGATGGCAGAAGGTGTTGAAACCGACGCCCAGCGTGACTGGCTTTTGCAACAGGGTATCCGTAACGGCCAAGGTTTTCTGTTTGCCAAACCCTTGCCCCGTGAGGTATTTGAGGCTCAATTCTGCTCAAATATGTGAGTGGCCTCTTGAAAAGCATAGTTGCTTTTGTTACGTCCGAAAACCGCTATTTAAAACTACCTCTTTTGCGTTAGTTAAAATAAAAACTGACATAAACTGCAATCTTACAGATTAGCTGACGCGTTTCAGCTCTTAAATTCGCATCAACAGATAGGGGGAGGTGCAACAAATTATTTCCATGTTGTTATGTGGGTGTTATTTTCCGCGCAAGCGATAAACAGGACGGACAAGTGAGTTTCCGCCTGGCGCGTTGTAACCCCAAAAGGATGTTTGTATGAAAATGACTCTCTTTAAAAGCCTCTATTTTCAGGTGCTGACAGCAATTACGCTGGGTATCCTGCTTGGCCATTTCTACCCTGACCTCGGCGCCCAGATGAAACCCCTGGGTGATGGATTTGTTAAATTAATCAAAATGATTATCGCCCCCGTGATTTTCTGTACCGTGGTAACCGGTATTGCGGGTATGGAAAGCATGAAGGCCGTTGGCCGGACCGGCGCGATAGCACTGCTGTACTTTGAAATTGTCAGTACCCTTGCCCTGCTGATCGGCCTGGTGATCGTCAACGTGGTGCAACCGGGTGCCGGGATGAACGTGGACCCTGGAACATTGGACGCCAAAGCGGTAGCGGTTTATGCCGAGCAGGCGTCGCAGCAGGGGATCATTCCTTTCCTGCTGGACATCATTCCTGGTAGCGTAGTTGGCGCTTTCGCCAGCGGAAATATTTTGCAGGTATTGCTGTTTGCCGTGCTGTTTGGCTTTGCCCTGCATCGGCTGGGTGAGAAAGGCCAGTTGATTTTTAACGTAATCGACAGTTTCTCGCGGGTGATCTTCGGTATTATCAATATGATCATGCGGTTGGCGCCGCTGGGAGCCTTCGGTGCAATGGCGTTCACCATCGGTAAATACGGTGTGGGTACGCTGGTGCAACTGGGCCAGTTAATCGCTTGTTTCTACATCACCTGTCTTCTGTTTGTGGTGATCGTACTGGGCTCTATCGCACGCGTCACCGGATTTAGCATTTTCAAGTTTATCCGCTATATCAAAGAAGAACTGCTGATTGTATTGGGTACTTCTTCTTCCGAGTCGGTGCTACCGCGCATGCTCGATAAAATGGAAAAACTGGGTTGCAAAAAATCGGTGGTGGGATTGGTTATACCGACCGGTTACTCGTTCAACCTTGATGGAACCTCGATTTACCTGACGATGGCGGCGGTGTTTATCGCCCAGGCGACCAACACCCACATGGATGTTATGCACCAGGTAACCTTGCTGGTGGTGTTACTGCTGTCTTCAAAAGGTGCGGCAGGTGTAACCGGCAGCGGGTTTATCGTGCTGGCGGCGACCATCTCGGCCGTGGGCCACTTACCGCTGGCTGGTTTGGCGCTGATCCTGGGGATTGACCGCTTTATGTCTGAAGCACGTGCTTTGACCAACCTGGTGGGCAACGGTGTTGCAACCGTGGTGGTGGCGAAGTGGTGTAACCAGTTGGATGAGAAACAGCTGAAAGAGGTGCTGAATAATAAGCAGGGTGGCCTGCCATCGAAGAAAACCCAGCCTTCTGCCTAATTTCTCTTGCTAAAACATCGGCTGCGTCTGTAGCCGATGTTGTTTTTGCCCGCCTTTTAGACGTTTTTCTGCCTGAAAATACCCCTATTCATTATTTTTCACTCTGATGGGTGACATCCGCAAAGGCACGCGGTCTAACAGAATGGTACACTTTCCACTTTCCGTCCCATTTGTGAAACTTTGGGCGTCATTGTCGGTTGTGCCAGAAACGAATTTGGTACGACCCAAGTATTCCATTGAACGGAATATTCGCATATAAAAATTGGATAGTCATTAAGTAGGGGTTCACATGCAGGGCACCAGAATTCAGCTTTTAGTGGGTGGGCTGTTGTTGGCTGCGGCCAGCAGCAGTGTGCAGGCTGAAACACTACAACCAGATCCCGCCTGGCAGCAAGGGCAGTTGGAGAATGGTTTTTCTTGGCAGATTCTTGATACGCCACAGCGTCCCAATGATCGTGTTGAACTGCGTTTGATGGTCAACACCGGATCGCTGGTGGAGTCTTCCCAGCAGGTTGGCTTTGCTCATCTGCTGCCGCGCCTTTCTGTTGCGCGTAGCGAGAGTTTTACCGAACCGCAGTTACGTTCGTTATGGCAACAGGGCGTGGACAACGAACGGCCGTTGCCGCCCGCCATCAGCTCTTATGATTTCACGTTGTATAATCTGAGTCTGCCGAATAACCGTCCCGATCTGTTGAAAGAAGCGTTGACCTGGCTCGCTGATACGACGGGTAAATTGGTAATCGACGAGCCCACGGTGCATGCGGTGATGAATGCCAGTGCTGACGCCGACGCTATCGGCACTTTTCCACCCAATCCCAAAGAGGCTTGGTGGCGCTATCGCCTGAAAGACTCAACGCTATTGGCGCACGATCCAGGGCAAGCGGTAAAACAGCCAGTCAATCTTGATGAGTTGAAGAAGTTTTATGAGCAATGGTATACCCCTGATGCGATGACCCTGTATGTGGTCGGTAAAGTAGATAGCCGTAGCCTGAGTGAACAGATCAACAAGGCGTTTTCACCGCTGAAAGGCAAACGTGAAACGCCAGCAACTATGCCAACGCTCCCCCCGCTGTCGCCGCAGCCGGTTAGCCTGATGAACGAGCAGATCAAGCAGGATCAACTGTCGATCATGTGGGATACACAATGGCATCCGATCCGTGATTCACAAAGCCTGAGCCGTTATTGGCGCAGCGACATTGCTCGTGAAGCTTTGTTCTGGCATATCCAGCAGGTGTTGCAGAAGAACGAACAGAAAAATATCCAGCTTGGTTTCGATTGCCGGGTACAGTATCAGCGTGCTCAGTGCGCTATTCATCTGGATTCACCCAATGACAGCCTGAACACCGGTTTGGCTTTTATTGCCCGTGAGTTGGCTAACCTGCGTGATAAGGGTTTTTCACAGGATGAATTCGACGCTTTGCTGGCACAGAAAACCGATCAGTTGAGCAAGCTGTTTGCCACCTATGCTCGCACGGATACGGATATCCTGATGAGCCAGCGGCTGCGTTCGCAGCAGAGCGGCGTGGTGGATATCGCACCAGAACAGTATCAGAGGTTGCGTCAGGCCTTCCTTGCCTCGTTAACGCTGGAAGCGCTGAATCAAGAATTGAAGTTGCAACTGTCACAGGATGCCACGCTGGTGCTGATGCAGCCAAAGGGTGAACCAGAGATGAACATGAAACAGTTGCAGGAAACCTACAACAGTATCATGGCGCCAACGGCTCCTGCTGCGGTCAATGAAGAAGCGAAATCGGTTGATGAGGCAGCTGTGCCAGAAACCACAACACCGTAGCGTTATACGCTAAGTAATTCGAGTTGCAGGCGCAGCCAGCCCACCTGCAACTCGGCGTATGATGATATGAGGCAGAGTGTTGCCCCTGGTTTTAATTACGATAAAGCACTTTGATGATGTGATAGCCAAACTGGGTTTTCACCGGGCCGTAGGGCTTCAGCAGTGGAATGCTGAACACGGCTTTATCAAAGGCCGCCACCATGGTGCCTTTGTTGAACTCACCCAGGGAGCCCCCATTGCGCTTTGACGGGCAGCTTGAATATTTGCGTGCCAGCGTGTCGAAGCTGACACCGCGCTTCAGTTTGGCCAGCAGCTCCTCGGCCAGCTTTTCGTTATCCACCAGAATGTGCAAGGCACAAGCCGTTTTTGCCATGATCTTATCCGTTCAGTGATGCAGAATGGTTGCTATTATACCTGTTAAATCTTGCTGGGGCTTTCTGCTACAATCCTTGCCCCACGTCATGAAAGTCGAGCCATAAAGCGCCATGCGATTGAATCCCAGCCAACAACAAGCCGTCGAATTCGTTACCGGGCCCTGCTTGGTGCTGGCCGGTGCGGGTTCCGGTAAGACACGCGTGATCACCAACAAAATCGCTCATCTGATCCACCAATGTGGTTATCAGGCGCGGCATATTGCTGCCGTGACGTTTACCAACAAAGCTGCACGAGAAATGAAAGAGCGTGTGGCGCAAACCATGGGGCGCAAAGAAACACGCGGGCTGATGATTTCCACCTTCCATACCCTGGGGTTGGAAGTGATTAAACGGGAATACGCCGCGTTGGGGATGAAGGCCAATTTTTCGCTGTTCGACGATCAGGATCAATTGGCGTTACTGAAAGAACTGACTGAGAAATGGTTGGAAAACGATAAAACGCTGGTAGCGCAGCTGATCTCCACCATTTCCAACTGGAAGAATGACCTGATAGATCCGCCGCGGGCGATGGCCTTGGCACGTTCCGAGCGCGATAAGCTGTTTGCTCACTGTTATGGGCTGTATGATGCCCATATGAAAGCCTGTAACGTACTGGATTTTGATGATTTAATCCTGCTGCCAACGCTGCTGCTGCAACGTAATCAAGAGGTGTGTGAACGCTGGCAGAACCGTATCCGCTATCTGTTGGTGGATGAGTATCAGGACACCAATACCAGCCAATACGAACTGGTTAAACTGCTGGTCGGTAACCGTGCGCGTTTTACGGTGGTAGGGGATGATGACCAATCGATTTACTCTTGGCGCGGCGCGCGCCCGCAAAATCTGGTGTTGTTGAAGGAGGATTTTCCTCATTTACAGGTGGTCAAGCTAGAGCAAAATTACCGTTCCAGCGAACGCATTCTCAAAGCCGCCAATATCCTGATCGCTAACAATCCACATGTGTTTGAAAAAAAGCTGTTTTCTGAGTTGGGCTACGGTGAGGAGCTGAAAGTTGTTACTGCCAATAATGAAGACCATGAAGCCGAGCGCGTGGTGGGAGAACTGATTGCGCATCACTTTGTGAAAAAAACCCACTACGGCGATTATGCGATTCTGTATCGGGGTAACCATCAGTCACGGCTGTTTGAAAAAATGCTGATGCAGAACCGCATTCCGTACAAGATTTCTGGTGGCACCTCCTTTTTTTCGCGGCCGGAAATCAAAGACTTGCTGGCTTATCTGCGCGTACTTACTAACCCGGATGATGACAGTGCGTTCCTGCGCATCGTCAATACCCCGAAGCGTGAGATCGGCTCCACGACATTACAAAAGCTGGGTGAATGGGCCAATCAACGTAATAAGAGCCTGTTCCGCGCCAGTTTTGATCTTGGTTTGAGCCAGCACCTGGCTGCCCGTGGGTTGGAATCGTTACAGCGTTTTACGCACTGGATGGAGGGCGTTGCCCAATTAGTGGAGCGTGAACCGGTAGCGGCGGTGCGTGATCTGATCCACGGTATTGATTACGAAAGTTGGCTGTTTGAGACTTCACCCAGCCCGAAAGCGGCTGAAATGCGCATGAAGAACGTCAACACGCTGTTTGGCTGGATGACCGAGATGCTGGAAGGCAGCGATCTGGACGAGCCTATGACGCTGACGCAGGTGGTGACCCGTTTCACCCTGCGTGACATGATGGAACGTGGTGAAAGCGATGAAGAGTCGGATCAGGTACAGTTGATGACGCTGCACGCGTCTAAAGGATTGGAGTTCCCCTATGTGTTCCTGGTGGGCATGGAAGAAGGCTTATTACCACATCAAAGCAGCATTGATGAGGATAATATCGACGAAGAGCGGCGGCTGGCCTATGTAGGTATCACCCGCGCCCAAAAAGAGCTGATTTTCACGCTGTGCCGCGAACGCCGGCAATACGGTGAGCTGGTGCGCCCTGAACCAAGCCGTTTCCTGTTGGAGCTGCCACAGGATGATTTAGCCTGGGAGAGCGAACGCAAGGTGATCAGCCCGGAAGAACGGATGCAGAAAGGGCAAAGCCATCTGGCCAGCGTGAAAGCGATGCTGGTGAAAGCAAAAGGTGGGAATTAATCATACGAGCGTGCTGCCGAAGCCAGCTATTAAGCCCGGATATATTCGGGCTAAAAGAAGGGTGCTAAACGCCTCTTTATCACCTCAGTGCTGTTCGCTCAGAAATAGCGGCCAATGAACATAACTCTGCCAATGACTTTCCTGCTCCAGCGCTTCTGCACGCAGCGGGTGTTGTTCCAGCCAGCCAGACGGCAAAATCACGTGCAGTTCTTCATCGTCGGCGCGTAGGCACACCGCGGGGAGAGTATCGTCCCGGCGGCGGCTGGCAAAGATGATAGCTAAACGCAGAATACGACATAAACGTTGAGCCATACGCGGCGGCATGGCGTTTTGCTGGCTCAGCAGCGGTAAATCAATAGCATTGCTCTGGTTTTGCAACAGTGCTGCAAGCAGCGTTTTTTGTGCGGGGGTGAAGCCGGGTAAATCCAAATTGCGGATCAGATAAGCCGCGTGTTGTGGTGCCTGTTTGAAGTCAACGCTAAGGCCGATTTCGTGAATCAGGCAGGCCGCATGCAACAGCTCGCAACATCGCGTATCGAGTTGCCACTCATTGGCGATCTGCAAAGAAAAATGGGTGGCAAGTTGGCTGACACGTTCAGCTTGCTCGGTATCCAGCAGATAACGGCGTTGCAGATTGTACAGGGTACGGCTGCGGATATCCTGTTTGATTGGCATATGTAGCATACCATAGACCAACCCTTCGCGTAGTGCGCCGCCGGCCAGCGTCATACATTCAATGTTCAATTCCTGGAAGATTGCCAGCAGGATCGACAAGCCACTGGGGAACACCAGTGCGCGCTCCAGCGTAAGGCCTTCGATTTCTAATTCTTCCAGCCTGCCACACTGTATGGCGCGCTGTTTCAGTTGGCGCAGTTTGGACAGCGTAATGCGTTCGTCCATGCCCTGAGCCATCATGATTTCTTGCAGTGCTTGCACAGTGCCGGATGCGCCAACGCAGATCTGCCAACCCTGTTGGCGCAATTGTGGAGCCACAGGGCGCACTATTTCACGTGCGGCCTGTTCGGCAGCCGCAAAATTTTCTGCCCCCAGATTACGGTCGTTGAAAAAACGTTCAAGCCAGGTGACACACCCCATCGACAGGCTGTAGAGCTGTGTTGCTTGTGCCCCGCTACCGGTGACCAGTTCAGTGCTGCCGCCACCAATATCGACCACCAGGCGTTGATCCGGGCCACCGGTAGTGTGCGCAACGCCCTGATAAATCAGGCGGGCTTCTTCTTCACCGCTGATCACTTGAATCGGGCAACCGAGGAGTTCCTCAGCAGTCTGCAAGAATTCCCCGGCGTTATTCGCCAGGCGCAATGTTGCAGTGGCGACCACACGAATTTGCTCGCGTGGAATATCCTGTAAACGCTCTGAAAATAGTTTCAGGCATTGCCAGCCGCGCTGCATGGCTTCATGCGACAGGTGATTATGCTTATCCAACCCGCCAGCCAGACGCACTTTGCGCTTGATGCGAGCCAGGATCTGAATGCTGCCAGCGACCTCACGCACCACCAACATATGGAAGCTGTTGGAGCCGAGATCGATAGCGGCATAAAGAGTGTTGGAATTGAGCATAATTATCCCTTGTGCTTTGCGGGCTGTAGCCGTGTGCCCCAGTCACTTAACGGCACCAGCTCTTGGGGATGAGTGAGCTGGCGGCCTGGTTGCAACGTGCAATTCATTGGGGAAATTAACCTGGACGCCGACGATTGTTACGTGGAGCACCACCGCCACGACGTGGCGCCGAATTACGGCGTGGGCCGTTGCCACCGCGTGGACGTGCCAGGCGTTTTGGCGCAGGTAGATCGGTTAGCAATGCATCGCTGTTATATTTGCTCACTGGGATGCTGTGGCCGGTATAAGTCTCAATGGCAGGCAGATTGAGGGCATACTCTTCACAGGCCAGGCTGATGGAGTGGCCGCTTTCGCCTGCGCGGCCTGTACGGCCAATGCGGTGTACGTAATCTTCGCAGTCGTCAGGAAGATCGTAATTGAAGACGTGAGTCACCAGTGGGATGTGCAGGCCGCGTGCGGCGACGTCGGTGGCGACCAGAATATCCAGATTGCCTTTGGTGAAATCGTCCAGAATGCGCAGGCGTTTTTTCTGTGCCACATCGCCGGTCAACAAGCCTACACGGTGACCATCGGCAGCCAGATGACCCCAAATGTCTTCACAGCGGTGCTTAGTATTGGCGAAAATGATGCAGCGATCTGGCCACTCTTCTTCGATCAAGGTCTGTAACAGACGCATTTTCTCTTCATTGGAGGGGTAGAAGAGTTCCTCTTGAATCCGATGGCCGGTTTTTTGTTCTGGCTCCACTTCAATATATTCGGCGTTGTTCATCTGCTCGAATGCCAATTCGCGAACGCGATAAGATAAGGTGGCAGAGAACAACATATTCAGGCGTTGATCGACCGCAGGCATGCGGCGGAATAGCCAACGGATATCTTTGATAAAGCCCAGATCGTACATACGATCGGCTTCATCCAGTACCACGACCTGAATTGCCCCCAGATCGATATAGTTCTGTTTGGCGTAATCGATTAAACGGCCCGTGGTCCCAACCAGGATATCTACACCGCTTTCCAGTACTTTCAACTGCTTATCGTAACCATCACCGCCATAGGCCAGGCCCAGTTTCATGCCGGTGGATTGTGAAAGGGTTTCTGCATCAGAATGGATCTGTACCGCCAGTTCACGCGTTGGTGCCATGATCAAGGCACGCGGCTGATTGGTTTGGCGGCCTTCTTTCGCCGGGTGGGACAGCAAATAGTGAAAAGTAGACGCTAAAAATGCCAGCGTCTTTCCGGTACCGGTTTGCGCCTGACCTGCAACGTCACGCCCAGAGAGCGTAAGCGGCAATGCTAACGCCTGGATGGGCGTGCAATTACGAAACCCTTTTTTTTCAAGGGCTTCAAGAACTAACGGGTGCAGGGCGAAGTCGGAAAACTTCTGTTCGGTCAAGTGTGTTTTGCTCATAGTGTGGTAGAATATCAGTTAACTATTGCTTTACGAAAGCATATCCGTTGAAATAAAAACGGTGAAATAAAATCACCTGAGTTGGTTTTCTGCTACACCAACTAGGTAGACTTAATCCAGTGGAGTAGAACATGAGCGATAAAATTATTCACCTGACTGATGACAGCTTCAACGCTGATGTGCTGAAAGCCGAAGGGCCAATTCTGGTTGATTTTTGGGCTGAATGGTGTGGTCCGTGTAAGATGATTGCTCCGATTTTGGATGAGATTGCCGAAGAGTTTGCAGGCAAACTGACCATTACCAAGCTGAACATCGATCAAAACCCAGCTACCGCACCTAAATATGGTATTCGCGGCATCCCTACGCTGTTGTTGTTCAAGAACGGTGAAGTGGCAGCAACCAAGGTGGGTGCTCTGTCCAAAGGTCAACTCAAAGATTTTTTGAACGCGAACCTGTAACCCAATTTCTGGTTACCGCCGGGCTGTAAACGCGTAATAATGTAATCCATCAGGTGCGTTGACAAGAACGGATTTTAGCGTCATCTGCATAGTGATGATGCGATGTATGATAGGTGTCTGGGGGAGGATGTGTAATTCACCGCTAGACGCCTGCTCTAAAGCGTGTTAAATTTGACCACACTGCATATAAAACTTGCCTTAAGCATTAAATCTAAAGAATTTGAATCTAAGTTTTACTCTGTGTTGAATCATTGGCATTGAATGCGAATTCGGTCTATGTTTCGACAACCATACAGTTTTGCAAAAAAACAGTTTTAAGGCGTCCTCGAGCTTAAACCGTTAATGCATACGTCTCATGTAAGCTACTTCTTACCGTGACGGCTCAACGGCCCGGTGATCGAACGCCCAGTAGACAGGCACGTATGACGCTGCCATACCATTCACGATATAAGTTCGAGACATACCCCGAGTTTAAGAACCCACCATTATGAATCTTACCGAATTAAAGAATACGCCGGTTTCTGATCTGATTAGTCTCGGCGAAAGTATGGGGTTGGAAAACCTTGCCCGCCTGCGCAAGCAGGACATTATCTTCTCTATACTTAAGCAACATGCGAAAAGCGGGGAAGATATCTTCGGTGATGGCGTGTTGGAAATATTACAGGACGGGTTTGGTTTCCTCCGTTCTGGAGACAGTTCCTACCTCGCCGGCCCTGATGATATCTACGTTTCCCCCAGCCAAATTCGCCGTTTCAACCTCCGCACAGGTGATACCATTTCCGGTAAGATTCGTCCGCCAAAAGAAGGCGAGCGTTATTTTGCTCTGTTGAAAGTGAATGAAGTCAACTACGACAAACCGGAAAATGCCCGCAGCAAGATCCTGTTCGAAAACTTGACGCCGCTGCACGCTAATTCTCGTTTGCGCATGGAACGCGGCAATGGCTCCACTGAAGATCTGACGGCACGCGTGCTGGATCTGGCAGCGCCGATTGGCCGTGGTCAACGTGGTTTGATAGTGGCGCCGCCGAAGGCTGGTAAGACCATGCTGTTGCAAAATATTGCGCAGAGCATCGCTTACAACCATCCAGACTGTGTCCTCATGGTGTTGCTGATTGACGAACGTCCAGAAGAAGTGACCGAGATGCAGCGTCTGGTAAAAGGTGAAGTTATCGCTTCTACCTTTGATGAGCCAGCTTCCCGCCACGTGCAGGTTGCAGAAATGGTGATTGAAAAGGCTAAACGTCTGGTTGAACATAAAAAAGACGTTATCATTCTGCTTGATTCGATCACCCGTTTGGCGCGAGCTTACAACACCGTGGTGCCTGCTTCCGGCAAGGTGTTGACCGGTGGTGTAGATGCCAACGCCCTGCATCGTCCAAAGCGTTTCTTCGGTGCTGCACGTAACGTTGAGGAAGGGGGAAGCCTGACCATCATCGCTACTGCGCTGGTCGATACGGGTTCCAAAATGGACGAGGTTATCTACGAAGAGTTTAAAGGTACTGGTAACATGGAGTTGCATCTGGCGCGTAAAATCGCTGAGAAGCGTGTATTCCCTGCTATCGATTACAACCGTTCCGGTACTCGTAAAGAAGAATTGCTCACAACGTCTGAAGAACTGCAAAAAATGTGGATCTTGCGCAAGATCATTCATCCGATGGGCGAGATCGATGCGATGGAGTTCCTCATTAATAAATTGGCAATGACCAAAACCAATGATGAATTCTTTGACATGATGAAACGTTCATAATTCAGCAAAAAATTCGAGGAACGCCGCGCCTAGTCGTGGCGTTTTTTGCTTTTGGCGGATACGATAAGTAATAGTAAAGGAAAAGTAAGTTTTTTTTACAACTTACTGAGAATTCATCTTGTTTACGTTCTTCGTGGGCGTGGGTAGGTTGAAGTGAGAAATGACTTAGGGACATGATTAAGCATGCATGTCTGTTGTCATAGGAAATGACTGAAAGGCAGCCTTTGCATATGGTACCGTTTGTTACTCATGTTAAGCTGCCTCATCTTTTTCAGAGATTTGTTAACTGTGAATTTACTCACTATGAGTACTGAAATTCTTTTTGTTTTCCTGTTCTCTCTGGCTTTTTTATTTGTTGCCCGGAAGGTAGCAAAGCGTATCGGCTTGGTTGATAAACCTAATTACCGTAAACGTCACCAGGGTTTGATCCCGCTGGTTGGTGGTATTTCTGTTTATGCAGGTATCTGCTTTGCCTTTCTGATCTCCAACCAACCTATTGCGCACGCTAAACTTTATCTGGTCTGTGCGGGCGTATTGGTGTTCGTTGGGGCTCTGGATGATCGCTTTGACATCAGTGTTAAAATACGTGCCACGATCCAGGCTTTGGTCGGCGTTGCCATGATGGTTTTTGCTGGTCTCTACCTGCGTAGCTTCGGTTATGTATTTGGCGGTTGGGAAATGCTGTTGGGGCCGTTTGGTTATCTGATCACGTTATTTGCTGTCTGGGCGGCGATCAACGCTTTTAACATGGTTGATGGTATTGATGGGTTGCTGGGAGGGCTTTCCTGCGTTTCGTTTGGAGCATTGGGCTTACTGTTCTACCTGAGTGGTCATTCCGATCTCGCTTTCTGGTGTTTCGCCATGCTGGCGGCGATTGTTCCTTATATTCTGCTTAACCTTGGCATCCTGGGCCGTCGGTACAAGGTATTTATGGGTGATGCGGGCAGTACGCTGATTGGTTTTACGGCCATCTGGCTGCTGTTGCAAAGTTCCCAAGGGGCAACCCATCCGATCAAACCGGTAACGGCATTGTGGATCATTGCTATACCATTGATGGATATGATTGCGATTATGTATCGCCGTCTGCGTAAGGGTATGAGCCCATTTTCTCCTGATCGTCAGCACATTCATCATCTGATTATGCGGGCAGGTTTTACGCCGCGTCAGGCTTTTATTCTGATTACTTTGGCAGCTGCGCTTCTGGCAGCCATTGGTGTGCTCGGTGAACGCCTGACTTTTATCCCTGAATGGATAATGTTGGTATTATTCTTGCTTGCTTTTTTCCTCTATGGATACTGCATCAAACGTGCATGGCGCGTGGCGCGTTATATCAAACGCGTTAAGCGCCGTATCCGACATTCAACGAACAATAAGCAAGTACCTTAACCTGAGGCTTTTGGGCAGAGATGACTCCAGAAACAATGTCTGAAAAAAATACCCCGGTGGTCGATAATGAACTTGATATCCGTGGTTTATGCTGCACGTTGTGGCGCGGTAAAAAGTGGATTATCGGCTTCGCTGTGTTGTTTGCCGCCGTTGCATTGATTATCTCCTACCTGGTCAAACAGGAATGGAGTGCGGCAGCAATCACCGATAAGCCAACGGTAAATGCGCTGGGGGGGTATTACTCTCAACAGCAGTTCCTGCGCAACCTTGATGTGCGCACAACGCCAGCGGTGGCGGGTGAACAACCGGGTATTGCTGATGAAGCTTATAATGAATTCATCATGCAATTAGCGGCTTATGACACACGGCGTGATTTCTGGCTGCAAAGTGATTATTACAAGCAGCGTCAGGAAGGCGATGCACGTGCTGATGCGGCATTACTTGATGAATTGATTAATAATATTCAATTCACGCCACGTGATGATAAAAAAGTGCTTAACGATGGTGTGAAGTTGACGGCGGAAACGGCACCTGACTCCAATCGTTTGTTGCGTCAGTATATCGCGTTCGCCAGCCATCGGGCTGCGCAACATCTGAATGAAGAAGTTCAGGGGGCTTGGGCTGCACGTACCACTTCGATGAAAGCGCAGGTTAAACGCCAGGAAGCGGTGGCAGATGCTGTTTACCAACGTGAGCTTAATACCGTTCAACAGGCGCTGAAAATTGCGCAGCAGCAGGGAATTAGCCGGATTCAGACGGATACACCGTCAGAACAACTACCGGATTCCGAGTTATTCCTGCTGGGTAAGCCAATGCTCCAGGCACGTTTGGAGGGGTTGCAGGCTTCCGGGCCAACTTATGACTTGGATTACGATCAAAATCGCGCCATGCTGGCAACCTTGAACGTTGGCCCGACGTTGGATGCCAAGTTCCAGACTTACCGCTATTTGCGTACGCCAGAGGAGCCGGTAAAGCGCGATAGCCCGCGCCGCGTATTCTGGTTGATTATGTGGGGCACGATCGGTGCTCTGATTGGTGCTGGAGTTGCTTTGGTGCGCAGGCCGCGTCGTTAAGCACCCCTATCCCTATATAGCCAAATGGATTTTAGGTTGTAGCGCGGGGTAGCCACTACGTGAAACCCCAGGAGTTCCTGGGGATGAGTAGATGTGCTTAACAACGCTGTAGCAGGTATAAAGTAATTTTGTTGATGGGTGCGTAAGTGCTCAATTTGCAGGTTCGCCTGCGATTCACCGACCAAAAGAGATTCGCTGTGAAAGTGTTGACTGTTTTTGGCACAAGGCCGGAAGCCATTAAGATGGCTCCTCTGGTACATGCTTTGGCTCAGGATAAAGCCTTTGAATCAAGAGTCTGCGTTACGGCACAGCATCGTGAGATGTTGGATCAGGTATTACGTTTGTTTGAAATAGTACCGGATTATGACCTGAACATCATGAAACCTGGCCAGGGGCTGAATGAAATCACCTGCCGTATTCTGGAAGGGTTGAAAGGGGTTCTGGAAGACTTCAAACCTGATGTGGTGCTGGTGCACGGTGATACCACTACCACGATGGCGACCAGCCTGGCAGCGTTTTATCAGCGTATTCCCGTTGGGCATGTGGAAGCCGGGTTACGTACCGGTAATCTCTACTCACCCTGGCCCGAAGAGGCAAACCGTAAGTTGACGGGCCATCTGGCGATGTATCATTTCGCGCCGACGGAGAATTCGCGCCAGAATCTGCTGCGGGAATCGTTGCAGGATGATCATATTGTCGTTACGGGCAATACGGTGATTGATGCGCTGTTCTGGGTACGCGATCGTATCCTTAGTGACGAAGTATTGTCTAACAGTCTGGAGCAGCGTTATCCCTTTCTGGATGCTAATAAGAAATTAATTCTGGTTACTGGTCACCGTCGTGAAAGCTTTGGTGGTGGGTTCGAACGCATTTGCAGCGCACTGGCGGACATCGCTCGCCAACACCCGGAAGTGCAAGTGGTTTACCCAGTACACCTTAATCCTAATGTCAGCGAGCCAGTCAATCGGATTCTGAAAGGCATCGACAACATTATGCTTATCGAGCCGCAAGATTATCTGCCATTTGTTTACCTGATGACGCGCTCTTACATGATTCTGACTGACTCAGGCGGTATTCAGGAAGAGGCTCCATCGCTGGGTAAGCCGGTGTTAGTGATGCGTGATACTACAGAACGACCAGAAGCAGTGGATGCTGGAACGGTGCGGCTGGTGGGAACTGATGTGACTAAAATTGTCGGTGCGGTCACTCAGTTATTAACGGATGAAAGCGAATATCATGCTATGAGTCGGGCACATAACCCTTACGGTGACGGGCATGCCTGCCAACGTATCCTCGAAGCTTTAAAGAATCATCAGGTGACACTATGAGTTTTAACACTATTTCAGTTATTGGCCTGGGTTACATCGGCTTGCCAACGGCGGCGGCGTTTGCTTCCCGCAAGAAAAAA
Organism: Chania multitudinisentens RB-25; assembly: GCF_000520015.2. Lineage (GTDB taxonomy): Bacteria > Pseudomonadota > Gammaproteobacteria > Enterobacterales > Enterobacteriaceae > Chania > Chania multitudinisentens. The sequence goes on along the minus strand of NZ_CP007044.2, from coordinate 727,819 downwards.
GTGGTGGGTGTAGATGTTAATCAGCATGCGGTAGATACCATTAATCGTGGTGCAATTCATATCGTGGAGCCGGATCTGGATCGCGTGGTGAAAGAAGCGGTCGAAGGAGGATACCTGCAAGCGGTGAGCAAACCGTTGGCGGCTGATGCTTTCCTGATTGCGGTACCAACCCCGTTCAAAGGTGATCATGAGCCCGATCTGGCCTATGTTGAAGCGGCGGCTAGGTCGCTGGCTCCGGTGCTGAAAAAAGGCGATCTGGTGATTCTGGAATCGACTTCACCAGTAGGGGCGACCGAGCAGATGGCGCAATGGTTGGCTGAAGCACGTAGCGATCTCAGTTTCCCACAAAATGCGGGTGAGCAGGCTGACGTGAATATCGCTTATTGTCCTGAACGTGTTCTACCAGGGCAGGTGATGGTTGAACTGATTCGGAATGATCGTGTTATCGGTGGGATGACGCCGAAATGCTCCGAACGCGCCAGCGCGCTGTATAAAATTTTCCTTGAAGGTGAATGTGTTGTCACCAATTCACGCACTGCCGAGATGTGTAAGTTAACGGAAAATAGCTTCCGTGATGTCAACATCGCTTTTGCTAATGAATTGTCGCTGATTTGTGCTGAGCAAGGTATCAATGTGTGGGAACTGATCCGGCTGGCTAATCGCCATCCGCGTGTCAATATTTTGCAGCCAGGCCCTGGGGTGGGTGGGCACTGTATCGCCGTTGATCCCTGGTTTATTGTTGCGCAAAACCCACAGCAGGCTCGTTTGATCCACACAGCACGCCTGGTAAACGACGGTAAACCGCTCTGGGTCGTTGATCGCGTTAAAACGGCAGTCGCAGACTGCCTGGCAGCCACTAACAAACGAGCTTCCGAAGTGAAGATTGCCTGTTTTGGTTTGGCGTTTAAACCCAATATTGACGATCTGCGTGAAAGCCCAGCGGTAGAGGTCGCCCACCTGATTGCTGACTGGCACGTAGGTGAAACGCTGGCTGTGGAACCGAACGTTGAGCAATTGCCAAAGTCTTTGGCGGGTCATGTGATTTTGAAAGATCTTGCCGTAGCATTGCATCAGGCTGATGTGATCGTGATGCTGGTCGATCACAAAGAATTCAAAGCAATTAAGCCTGAAGAGATCAAACAGACCTGGATTGTTGATACCAAAGGAGTTTGGCGTTGAAACGCATTTTGGTTACCGGCGGTGCCGGTTTTATCGGTTCTGCTGTGGTAAGGCATATCATTAGCAACACTGCTGATAGCGTGGTGGTGGTGGATAAACTTACCTATGCGGGCAATCTGGAGTCACTGGCTGGGGTGACTAATAGTGAGCGTTATGCGTTTGAGCAGGTTGATATCTGCGATCGCGCCGAGCTGGATAGGGTGTTTGCTCAATACCAACCCGATGTTGTGATGCATCTGGCGGCAGAAAGCCACGTTGATCGTTCCATTGATGGCCCTGCGGCGTTTATTGAAACCAACGTGGTGGGAACCTACACCATGCTGGAAGCGGCACGCCATTACTGGCAGGCGTTGGTGGAAGAGAAAAAACAGGGTTTCCGTTTCCACCATATTTCCACCGATGAAGTATATGGCGATCTGCACGGCACTGATGATCTGTTTACTGAAACCACCCCTTATGCACCAAGCAGCCCGTATTCGGCTTCCAAGGCATCAAGCGATCATCTGGTGCGTGCCTGGTTGCGTACCTATGGTTTCCCAACGGTGGTCACCAATTGTTCTAATAACTATGGTCCTTATCATTTTCCTGAGAAATTGATCCCCTTGGTGATCCTGAACGCTATTTCTGGTAAACCGCTACCGGTATACGGTAACGGTGCGCAGGTGCGTGATTGGTTGTATGTAGAAGATCATGCGCGGGCGTTATACCAGGTGGTGACGGAAGGTGTAGTGGGTGAAACCTACAACATCGGCGGTCACAACGAGCGTAAGAATATTGAAGTGGTGCAAGCCATCTGCGATCTGCTGGAAGAGTTGGCACCGAATAAGCCACAAAATGTGGCGAACTACCGCGATCTGATCACCTATGTTACAGATCGTCCCGGCCACGATATGCGATATGCCATTGATGCGGGCAAGATCGAGCGTGAGTTAGGCTGGCGCCCGCAGGAAACCTTTGAGAGCGGTATCCGCAAAACGGTTGCTTGGTACCTGAATAACGAAACCTGGTGGCGTCGTGTTCAAGATGGTTCCTATGCAGGTGAACGTTTAGGGCTGAGTTAATTCATCCAAAAATACGTTGAGTTGTAGGTAGGCAGTAAGCGAATGAATCATGATGAGTCTATCTCAGAGAGAGACAAACGTCGTGAGTTCCTGCAATTGCCAGGGAACAATCCCATCCCGATAAACACGTGGCGGCTGATAGTCGCCACGTTGTGATTGTGAGTTCAGGAGTCGATATGAAGGGCATTATTCTTGCCGGAGGTTCAGGGACGCGTTTGCACCCGATTACCCGTGGTATTTCCAAGCAATTACTCCCTATCTACGATAAGCCGATGATTTACTATCCGCTTTCGGTGCTGATGCTGGCTGGGATCAGGGATGTGCTCATTATTTCTACGCCGGAAGATCTGCCATCGTTTCGCCGTTTACTTGGTAGCGGTGCCGAGTTTGGTATTAATCTCAGCTATGCAGAACAACCGCGTCCCGATGGGCTGGCGCAGGCATTTTTGATCGGTGAAGAGTTTATTGCCGGTGAGCCGAGCTGTTTGGTGCTGGGTGATAACATCTACTTCGGTCAGGGTTTTAGCCCAAAACTGAAAAACGTGGTCAAGGGCTTACAGGGTGCGACGGTATTCGGTTATCAGGTGATGGACCCAGAACGTTTTGGCGTTGTGGCGTTTGATGATAATTTCCGGGCGTTATCAATTGAAGAAAAACCGGTTGAGCCGAAGTCCAACTGGGCGGTGACGGGGCTGTATTTTTACGACACCCAAGTGGTGGACTTCGCCAAGCAGGTGAAACCTTCCCCGCGTGGCGAGCTGGAAATCACCAGCATCAACCAGATGTATTTGGAGCGTGGCGAACTGAGCGTTGAACTGCTGGGCCGTGGTTTCGCCTGGCTTGATACCGGTACTCACGATAGCCTGATTGAGGCCAGCACCTTCGTACAAACGGTGGAAAAGCGCCAGGGATTCAAGGTGGCCTGCCTGGAAGAAATCGCTTGGCGTAATGGTTGGCTGGATGATGATGGCGTAAAACGCGCCGCTCTGGCGCTGGTGAAGACTGGCTACGGCAAATATTTACTGGATTTACTGAATGTCCGTCCACGCCAATATTGAGCCTTTGGGCTGGGAAAGCGAATTTTTCCAGCTCTCCAGTGCCAAGCTGCATTTTGATGATGCTTCGCCCTTGGTGAGTAAGGCGGAGTTGGATGCTTTCGCGCTGGTTCAGGCCAAAATCCCCGCGCAGCGCCTTGATTTGGCCGATGCGCTGGCTGGGCTGGGTTTTCGGTTGGTGGAAGGCGAAATCGATTTAGCCCTGCCGGTTGGCACAAAAAGTGCTTCATTATCGGCCATGCGTGTTGCGCTGCCTGAAGATATCCCGATATTGCGTGCGGCCGCGGCCAGCGTATTCGCTGCCAGTCGTTTTCGTATGCCTTGGTATGGGCAGCATGACAGTGGGCGGTTTTATGCCACCTGGATTGAGAAAGCGGTATTGGGAGCTTTCGATCATCAGTGTTTGCTGGTGCTGGGAGGTGATGGGCAGCCAGAAGGATTTGTCAGCCTGCGTGATATTGGTCAGCAAGAAGCCCGTATCGGCCTGCTGGCAGTATTTCCGGGTGCGCAAGGAAAGGGTACCGGTTCACGGCTGATGGCTGCGGCGATCGCCTGGTGTCAGCAGCGGGAGCTGTTACGCCTGCGGATTGCGACCCAAATAAGCAATATTGCCGCGTTACGGCTCTATCAACGGCACGGTGCCATTATAGAAAGCACCGCGTATTGGTTCTACAGAGGTTTACATGATCCCATTTAACGTTCCACCGGTTGTTGGCACCGAACTTGATTACATGCAGGCTGCCCTGGACAGCGGCAAACTCTGTGGTGATGGCGGTTTCACGCGCCGTTGCCAACAATGGATGGAGCAGCATTTCGGTAGCCCGAAAGTGCTGCTAACACCGTCTTGCACCGCTTCATTGGAAATGGCGGCCATCCTGTTGGATATCCAGCCGGGTGATGAAGTGATCATGCCGAGTTTCACCTTTGTTTCTACCGCCAACGCCTTTGTCTTGCGTGGTGCGGTGGTGGCATTTGTCGATGTGCGCCCAGATACCATGAATATTGATGAAACGAAAATCGAAGCGGCGATTACCGACAAAACCCGCGCTATCGTGCCGGTACACTATGCTGGCGTGGCCTGTGAGATGGACACCATCATGGCGCTGGCGAAAAAATACAATCTGTTTGTGGTTGAAGATGCAGCGCAGGGCGTCATGTCAACTTACAAAGGAAAAGCGTTGGGAACTATCGGCCACATCGGCTGTTTCAGCTTTCATGAAACCAAGAATTACACCGCTGGTGGTGAAGGTGGCGCAACGCTGATTAACGATCCGGCGCTGATTGATCGTGCCGAAGTGATTCGCGAGAAAGGCACCAATCGCAGCCAATTTTTCCGTGGTCAGGTTGATAAGTATACCTGGCGTGATATCGGTTCCAGCTATCTGATGTCTGATCTGCAAGCGGCTTATCTGTGGGCGCAACTGGAAGCAGCAGAACAGATCAACCAGCGTCGCCTGAAGCTGTGGCAGAACTACTACGATGCCTTCAAACCTTTGGCTGATGCGGGCCGTATCAACCTGCCGGTTATCCCGGCTGACTGCGTGCATAATGCGCATATGTTCTATATCAAGCTGAAGGATGTTCAGGATCGCACAGCGTTTATCGATTACCTGAAAGAAGCTGAAATTATGACGGTATTCCACTACATCCCGCTGCATGTTTGCCCAGCCGGTGAGAAGTTTGGTCGTTTTGCTGGAGAAGACCGTTTTACCAGCAAGGAAAGTGAGCGCCTGGTGCGTTTGCCGTTGTTCTACAACATGTCAGATGTCAATCAGCGTACGGTAATCACGACCATTCTGAGCTGCTTGGCCTGATATGTCGCTGGCAAAAGCATCAATTTGGACCGCCGGTTCCACGCTGATAAAAATTGGCGTGGGGCTGCTGGTAATCAAAATGTTGGCGGTGGCTTTTGGCCCCAGTGGTGTCGGGCAGGCGGGTAATTTCCGTCAGTTGATTACCGTGCTGGGTGTGCTGTCTGGTGCCGGAATTTTTAACGGCGTCACCAAATATGTTGCTGAGTATCATCAGGACCCACAGCGGCTACGCATGGCGGTGGGTACGGCTTCCAGCATGGTGTTGGGCTTCTCGACTCTGTTGGCGTTGGTATTCCTGTTTGCCGCAGAACCGATCAGCCGTGGGCTGTTCGGCCATGCCGATTATGTAAACGTGGTGCAGGCAGTGGCGTTTATCCAAATGGGCATCGCTTACGCCAACCTGTTCCTGGCTATTTTGAAAGGCTACCGTGACGCCATGGGCAATGCGGCGGCGGTGATCGGCGGCAGCCTGATCGGCGTGGTGGTCTATACGTTGTGCTTTAAGCTGGGTGGCTATGCAGGGGCGTTGATCGGCCTGGCGCTGGTGCCTGCGTTGGTGGTGTTGCCTGCCGGTTTTCTGCTGTGGCGGCGCAAGATGCTGCCATTGCGCTATTTGGCGCTGGCGTGGGATAAAGCACTGGCCAGCCACTTGGGCAAGTTTACCATCATGGCGCTGATCACCTCTGTAACTCTGCCGGTTGCCTATGTGATGATGCGTAACCTGCTGGCGGCGTATTATAGCTGGGATGAAGTGGGTATTTGGCAAGGGGTGAGCAGTATCTCTGATGCTTATCTGCAATTTATTACCGCATCGTTTACCGTTTATTTGCTGCCAACGCTGTCACGCCTGAAAGAAAAAAGCGCGATCTCGCAGGAGATTGTGCGTTCATTGAAGTTTGTTTTACCCGCCGTGGCGGCGGCCAGTTTTACCGTGTGGTTGCTGCGCGATTTTGCTATCTGGTTGCTGTTTTCTGAAAAATTTGTCGCAATGCGCGATCTGTTTGCCTGGCAATTGGTTGGCGATGTGCTGAAAGTTGGTGCTTATGTTTTCGGCTATTTGGTGATTGCCAAAGCATCGTTGCGTTTTTATATTTTGACGGAGGTTAGCCAGTTTGCTTTGCTGACGCTGTTTTCTCACTGGCTGATCCCGCAGCATGGCGCGCTGGGTGCTGCACAGGCTTATATGGCAACCTATATTGTGTATTTCGCGCTCTGTAGCGGCGTATTCATTCTTTATCGTAGACGAGTATGACCAGACTGATTCACGTATTGGGATCTGATATCCCGCATCATAATCATACGGTGCTGCGCTTCTTCAATGACGTGTTGGCAGAGCGTTTGCCCTCTGAACAGGTGTGCCATTTTATGGTGGCGGCCAAGGATGCTGCGGCGTTGGGTCCATTTCCTGCGTTGAAAATAGAAATTTTTCCGGGCAAGAAAAGCCTGGCTGATGCGGTGATTGCTTGTGCGCAGGCCGATCGGCAGACCCGTTTTTTTCTGCACGGCCAGTTTAATGCGGCGCTGTGGCTGGCGTTACTGAGCGGTAAAATCCGGGCTAATCAGGTGAGTTGGCATATCTGGGGGGCTGATTTGTACGAAAACGCCACCAGTTGGAAATTCCGCTTGTTTTACATTTTGCGCCGCATAGCGCAGGGACGGGTTGGTCATGCGTTTGCTACGCGTGGCGATCTGATCCATTACCAGCAACGTCATGCACGCGTTCCTGCTTCGCTGTTATACTTCCCGACGCGTATGGACCCTCAACTGACTGGCATTGAAGTGCAGAAAAACAGCGCTGGGCCATTGACCATTCTGGTAGGGAACTCTGGGGATCGTACTAATCGGCATAGAGAGGCGTTACAGGCGATTCATCAGCAGTTCGGTCGCGATGTACGGGTGATTGTGCCGATGGGGTATCCCGCCAATAACGACGTTTATATTGAGCAGGTACGTGCTACCGGGCTGGCGCTGTTCGGTGAACACAACCTGCAATTGCTGACGCAGCAAGTGGCGTTTGATGATTACCTGAATATTTTGCGTGAGTGCGATCTCGGCTACTTTATTTTTGATCGGCAGCAGGGTATTGGCACTTTGTGCTTGTTGATACAGTTCGGCGTGCCGTTTGTACTCAGCCGTAAAAATCCCTTCTGGCAGGATTTGGCAGAGCAACGCCTGCCGGTGCTGTTTTATGGTGATACGCTGGATGAAGCCATTGTTCGCGAGTCACAGCGGCAGTTGGCGTTGGTGGACAAAGGTTCGATCACCTTCTTTAATCCGAATTATGTAGATGGTTGGCAACACGCCTTGGCGTTGGCTGTGGGGGAGAATCCATGACGCTGGCTCAGTTTGGTGGATTGCTTGTTGTCTATCTGATTGGAGCGCTGTTTGTGCTCACGCTGACCTATCAGGAATTCCGGCGGGTTCGTTTTAATTTTAACGTGTTCTTTTCCCTGCTCTATCTGCTGACGTTTTACTTCGGTTTCCCGTTGACCTGCCTGCTGGCATTCCGGTTTGATGTTGAGGTGGTGCCTGCTGAATTCTTGCTGTATGCCATTCTCTCTGCCACCTGTTTCTACGCTATCTATTATGTCAGCTACAAAACTCGGCTGCGTAAACGTAGCAGCCAGCAATCTAAGCCGATATTTACCATGAACCGGGTGGAAACCCATTTCACCTGGATATTGTTGGCGTTGGTGGCGATGGGGACCGTAGGCATTTTCTTTATGCAGAACGGTTTCCTGTTGTTCAAGCTGAACTCCTACAGCCAGATTTTCTCCAGCGATGTGTCTGGAGTCGCATTCAAACGCTTTTTCTACTTCTTTATCCCGGCGATGCTGGTGGTCTATTTTCTCAAGCAGGATGTACGCGCCTGGTTCTTTTTCCTGGTGGCGACGGTGGCTTTTGGCATCCTGACTTATGTGATCGTGGGGGGAACCCGCGCCAATATCATCATTGCGTTCTCGCTGTTCCTGTTTATCGGCATTGTACGTGGTTGGATTTCGCTATGGATGCTGGTGGCGGCAGGAGTGCTTGGCATTGTTGGTATGTTCTGGCTGGCGTTGAAACGCTACAGCCTGGATGTCAGTGGCCCTGAGGCGTTCTACACTTTCTTGTATCTGACGCGCGATACTTTCTCGCCGTGGGAAAACTTGGCGTTATTATTGCAAAATTACGACAAGATCGATTTCCAAGGTTTGGCTCCGATCATGCGTGATTTTTATGTATTTATCCCGGCTTGGCTGTGGCCAGGGCGGCCAGATCTGGTGCTGAATACTGCCAACTATTTTACCTGGGAAGTATTGAATAACCATTCCGGGCTGGCGATCTCCCCTACGCTGATTGGTTCGTTGGTGGTGATGGGCGGGGTGCTGTTTATCCCGCTGGGTGCCATTGTGGTGGGTTTGATCATCAAGTGGTTCGACTGGCTGTATGAAATGGGTAAAAGCGAGCAGAACCGTTTTAAAGCGGCTATTTTACAGGGGTTTTGTTTTGGTGCGGTGTTCAATATCATCGTGTTGGCACGTGAAGGTATGGATTCCTTTGTTTCACGAGTCGTGTTCTTCTGTATCATTTTTGGCATTTGCCTGATCTTGGCTAAGTTGCTGTACTGGCTGTTTGATACCTCCGGGCTTATCAAAGCACGGATCGTGCGTAAATGTGCGCTGATGCCCTCTGTAAAGGTAATAACAAATGGAAGTAAACATTTCGATTCCCAAGTATGAGCTACGTGGTTTCAGCCTGTGGGGGTTCCGTGACATGGCACAATGCATGGATTTTCTGTTTGAGGGGGGTCAGGTAAAGCAAGGCACGTTGGTCGCGATGAACGCAGAGAAAATCCTTAAAGCGGAAACCGATCCCGCGCTACATGCTTTGTTGGATGAGGCCGAGTATAAGTACGCCGATGGTATCAGCATGGTGCGTTCAATCCGCCGTAAATATCCCGGAGCAGAGGTTTCCCGCGTGGCTGGGGCCGATCTGTGGGAAGCTTTGATGCAGCGGGCTGGGCAGGAAGGAACACCGGTGTTTCTGATAGGTGGTAAACCTGCGATATTGGCAGAGACGGAGCAGAAACTGCGTGACCAGTGGAATGTGAATCTGGTCGGTAGTCAGGATGGTTACTTCACGCCTGAACAGCGTGAAGCGTTGTTTGAACGCATTCGTGCCTGTGGGGCCGCTATCGTGACGGTAGCAATGGGCTCGCCAAAGCAGGAAATCTTGATGCGTGATTGCCGTAAGGTATATCCGCAAGCGCTGTATATGGGCGTAGGGGGCACTTATGACGTGTTTACTGGCCATGTGAAGCGTGCCCCGAAGATTTGGCAAAAGCTTGGTCTGGAGTGGCTCTACCGCCTGCTCAGCCAGCCGAGCCGTATTGGCCGCCAGCTCAAGTTGCTAAAATTTGTCGGTTACTACTATACCGGCAAAATGTAATTTTTATCTCTTTTGCCAAGAGGTAAAACACAGCATCAGCCTGAAAAGCGTATGGAAAGTCAGCGATAACCGTTGAAGAAAGGTTACGGAAGGGGCTTTCTTGTGTGGGAGTGAGCAAAGCGTAATCAAACACAACATTTCTGCTAAAAAGCACTAGACAGGATCGGTTTAAATCCGTAGTATCCCCACCCGCAACGGCGCTACGCGCCCGTAGCTCAGCTGGATAGAGCGCTGCCCTCCGGAGGCAGAGGTCTCAGGTTCGAATCCTGTCGGGCGCGCCATTAAGTTTGTGCGCAGGAGCTGCGGTGGTATGATTACCGCGTGAAGTTATAATGGTGGCTATAGCTCAGTTGGTAGAGCCCTGGATTGTGATTCCAGTTGTCGTGGGTTCGAGTCCCATTAGCCACCCCACTTTACATTTGTGTAAAGTAAAGAATCAAAAGCTGTTTTGTGACCGTGCGAAGGTGGCGGAATTGGTAGACGCGCTAGCTTCAGGTGTTAGTGTTCTTACGGACGTGAGGGTTCAAGTCCCTCTCTTCGCACCACACAAAATGTCTGATAAATTTTAATATTTACATAGACATAAGCTTTAAAGTTTAGTAGCATCAGCAGTAATAAATCGGCGAGTAGCGCAGCTTGGTAGCGCAACTGGTTTGGGACCAGTGGGTCGGAGGTTCGAATCCTCTCTCGCCGACCAATTTTAAGAAACCCGCTTTTAAAGCGGGTTTTTTTACGTCCAAAGCTCAAAAAGGATGAGACAAAACTGTTAGGGACAGTTTTGCACAACGCTTTCGTGTTGGCCCGTAAGGGGGAACGCAGGATGCGCGAAATAACCTTCGAAGGAGGTTTGAGCCAAGGGAAGCGAGTTATCTTCTTTCACCAGCCAATTTTAGAGAAAACCGTTTATTACTGAACGGGTTTCTGCTTGCCATCATTCAATTTTCTTTCCCCTCTGCTGTCGTTTTATTTGCGGTTCCCCTTATTACAAGGCCGTGCTTGGCTATGTTGTTTTTCGACGACAACTGCCAGTGCTGTTGTCGCCAGCTTGAGACATTTAATTATTTGATTTTAATAAGTAAAAATCAATTATCATTATGTCGTCGTGTTAAAGCGACAGGTTGGGAGAATCGCTGAAGGGGCCAATGAAGACTTGAGTATGTGATGATGATGGAATGCGATATAAAGCTTTTAAATTCAAAGTAATACGTTTTTTTATTTTTTATGGCATGAGTTGGCACGCGAAGTGCAATATCTAACTCGTAGATGCTCATTCTATTATCTTATGTTCGCCTTACGGCCTCATAAACCCAGGAATGATGCAGAGCCAATTTTAGGGTGCCTATTGTCCACCAGAACGATGAAAGCGATGGCTTCATCACACTTCGGGCATAACGTTGAGTGAGGCACCTCCCCTGTTGTTCTAGACCTGATTGCTTTTTTAATACACTTGCCAATATGGCAAGTGTTTTTTTTTGCCCCTATCCTTTTATGTGACCGAGATAAATATTTAAAGACGGGGGATGTTCAGCCGAAAAAAACGCGACCAAATACAGTGGCCGCGTTTTAATGGTGTGGCAGAGAACTTACTCGCCGTTTTGCTTCAGCGTGAGCATCAGCCCTTCACGGCGCATCTGCGCAGCTTCATCACCGCGGTGTAGTTTCTCCAGTGCATCTGCCTGCCAGGCATAATCATAGGCATCGGGGCGTTGTTTCAGCGCTTCCTGGAACGCATCGCTGGCTTGTTGCCATTCACCGTGTCTCATTAACAATTGGCCCAGCGTACTGCTTAGCAACGGGGTTGCCCCATGTTGTTTAATCTGCTGACGTAACGCTTTTTCCAGCTGTTCCGGGTTACCGGACTTGATGCGTGGGATCAGTAATATCAGACGTTCATCGTACTGGCGTTTCAGGCTGCTGAGCACGATCTCCTGCGCCAATTCATGATCATCACATTCAATAAGATGTTCCACCATGGCAATTTGCAGCGGGGTTTCATGACGCGTTTTGCGGTTTTGATCTTTCCACCAGCGTTTCAGCCCGTCGCTCCCTTCATCTGCCATTGCCTGGTTCATCAGGCCGATATAAGCCCGTTGTTGCAGTGCTTGAAGTTCATCTTCGGTGTGCAAATTGATTTTGTTCATGGATGGCAGAATGTCCAGCAACGAGGCGTAAGCCCCGGTTTGCAGGTAAGCCTGTTCCGCCAGCCGCAGCACTTCTGGGTGACGCGGCGCTTGATTCAGCAATCGATCAACACCATGACGTGCGGCGTGGGCTTCGCCCTGCGCCAGTTGAATGCGCACACGGGTAATATCTACCGGTAGCTGATCGGTGTCGGCAGCTTCAGCTGCACGTTCCAGATATTGATGGGTTCTGAAATTATCACCACGCTGTTGCGCCGCTTCAGCAGCCAGCAGATAGTTCACTACCGGTTGTTCCGCATGATCGGCATTGCGTGTCAGCAGTTTTTCTACCTGCTTGTAATCACCTTCCGCCAGTTTGATCAGTGCGGCCTTGGTTTGCTTGCGCGCCCGGTTGCGTTTGCGGCCAATGAACCAGCCACGGGTGCGGGCTCCGGTGTGGAAAATGCGGCGCAGGAGCCATTCGATCACAAACAGCACCAGGAACAGCAGGATCACGATGATCACCAGACCGGTAACGCTGGTTTCAATGTTGTAGTTGTCAGTCTGAATCAACACATAGCCTTGATGGCCTGCCAGCATCGGCCCTACTACGACGCTGGCGATCAGCACCAGAAACAGGAATAACACGCGTAACATGGCTTATCCCTCCTGGTGAGTGGCAGGGGCCTGGGTTAACAGATTGCGTACCCGGGTCTGCATCAGTTTTTCCAACAATGGTTGGCTTTTCAGTTGATTTGGCACATCCATAGAAACCGGTTGTTGGCTTAGATTGTCCAACTCTTCCAAGAAGGCTTTGGTGGTGGGGTCGGTAGTATCGAAATACGCACGTACCCAGGTAGAAACAGTTTCCAGCGACTGTTTATACACTTCGTTCTGGTGGCGAGGAATCGCTTGTGCTGCCACCAGCAAGCGCGAACGGATATTCTCACGCAGATAAATATCCTGATTCGGTGCCAGCAACGGTTCGGCATGAGTATCCCGGCGGCGGATGGTGATGAAATCTGCCATAAAGTTGTGCCAGCTTTTAGTCAGATTCTGGCGCCATTCACTCAATGAACTGGAAAGCTCGCTGCTATCTTGATCCATCGGTGTTTCATCGTTGTTGTTATCCGCCAGGCGTAAATTATCGACCTGATTGGAAAGCTGGTTTACCCGCAGAATCATGCCGTCAAAATCGACCTGAGCGACGGCAGAGAGTGATGCGATGTCTTCAGTGATGGTGCGGCGAATGTCAAGCAGGCTGGGATCGTTCATTTCAGCCAGACTGGCATCAGCGCTTTTAAGCAAGGTGGCTGCGGTAGTGACATCTTGATCACCCCACAGTTTACGGCCTGCCATTTTCACCAGGAAATCAGCCTGTGCCAACAGCCAGGTTTTGGCATCACCGCCGGAAATCGTAGAGACTTTCTCTTGCAGTTCATTTAATTGGCGGGCCAGCGAGGCCTGCTCCTGACCGGCAGCGTCCAGCGTTTTAGCTTGCTGCTGCATTAAGGCCTCCAGCGCATTTCTCCCCTGCTGCTGGTTTTGTTGCAGGCTGGTTAGCTGCTGCTGCAAGGCTTGATTCGCTGCAATCAGCGTTTGTGCTTGCTGGTGTGTGTGGTAATAGCCACCAGCACCCAGTGCGATAACCAGCACGATAGCGATCACGCCCAGTACCGGACCGGTACTCTTGCCTTTACGGTGGTCAGCGTCTGGCTGCTGGGGGCTCTTGGCCGCAGGGGTTGGCTCTTCAACCGGAGCGGATAGAGTGTTTTGTTCCGTCATAGTGGCACGTCCCATAGTCAGGTTATTGTAGTGCGCGCATGAGCGCGTCATTATCGGCGTTATCAGCTACCCGAATAGTACTCCAGCCCAATTCTTGAGCAAAGGTAGCCAAGCGTTCACTCACGACTATCAGATGGCAGCCTAACAGCCAGGAAGAACGATAGTAATCAGGAACTAAAGTATAGAGCTGTTGTAACATTTCACCGCTGGTCACTACCAGCGTATCTACGCCTGCCCGCTGCCAATGAGCACTCTGTTCATTGCCATCGTAATGAATCGGGCTGCGCTGGTAGCATTCATAATAGCTGATGGCCGCACCACGCTCACGCAGTGTGTCACCAAGCAGTTCACGGCCGCCGTTGCCACGCATGATTAATACCTGCTTGCCAGCCAGTTTTTGCAACGCCGGCAGCAGTAACAGTGTTTCACTGATTTCACGCTCGCGTGGGTATTCTACTGGCAGGCTACAAATACGATGCATTGCCAAGGCGGTGGGGCGGCCTATCGCATAATAAGATAAGTGAGAGGGCCATTGAAGCCCAGCCCGGTTGATTACGGAATAGGCATAACTGACGGCATGCTGTGACAGTACGAACACCAGATCGCCAGCGTTCAACAGGGCTAGCCCTTGAGGCAACCTAGGCAAATCAACCCCAGGGGCAAAATCAATCAGCGGTGCATGATAAGCAATCCGACCATGCGCTCGCAGGCGGCATACCAGCTGTTCCCCTGCCGGAGACGGGCGGGTTACCAGGATGGTCATGCTGGGGGATTCCCTTGATAAACCTCATGCAGGATCTCTCGGGCTCCTGCGGCTAGCAGCTCTTCCGCTAGCTCAATGCCCATCTGCTCAGCCATGGCCGCAGGGCCACGGCGTTCACCGCGTAATATCTGGCTACCGTCAGGGGCACCGACTAGCGCACGCAGCCACAGTTGTTCGTTTTCCCATTCGGCATAACTGCCAATGGGAACTTGGCAACCGCCTTCCAGCCGGGTATTCATTGCCCGTTCCGCACGGACGCGGATTTCTGTAGCCCGGTGGTTGAGCGGCGCGAGCAGCGCACGGGTCACCTCGTCGTCAAGGCGGCATTCAACGCCTACGGCACCTTGGCCGACGGCTGGCAGTGATTCTTCAGGGCTCAGGGGGCAGCGAATGCGTTGTTCTAACCCCAAACGTTTCAACCCGGCCACGGCCAGAATGATGGCGTCGTAATCGCCGTTATCCAGTTTCGCCAGCCGGGTGCCCACGTTGCCCCTCAGATCGCGCACGATCAAATCCGGGCGGCGTGCACGCAATTGGCATTGGCGGCGCAGGCTGGATGTACCCACCACGCAACCTTGCGGCAGTTGTTCGAGGGAAGCGAAATGATTGGAAACAAACGCATCACGTGGATCGTCGCGTTCGCAAATGGTCACCAGCCCCAACCCTTCAGGGAAAGCGACAGGGACATCTTTCATGGAGTGCACGGCGATATCCGCTCGGCCCTCCAGCAAAGCCAGTTCAAGCTCTTTCACGAACAGGCCTTTACCACCGACTTTAGCCAGTGGCGTATCCAGAATAATATCGCCACGCGTTACCATCGGCACCAATTCAACCCGCAAACCTGGATGGCTGGCTATCAGATGCTGTTGCACATAATGTGCTTGCCACAGTGCCAGTGGGCTTTGTCGAGTGGCAATTCGAACCATTGTGTCTAGCATGCTTATTACCATTTTTATCATTCGCCGCCCATCCTACCACTGAGTAGGAAAACTGTCAGTGGAAGAAGCCATAAGCGGAGAAAGGACAACAGAATCAATGGGGCACGAGGAAGTGTTGAAGGGCGGTTAACGCCGTAAGCCAACTATTTAGAGTCATTTAGAGAAACACGGCGATAATTGTGTCGTTTTACCTCCTTTACGGTCAATCAGCAAGGTGTTAGATTGATCACGTTTCCAGCAATAAGTCGTCAAATATTCTCCTAAACTTTAAAGACGCTACTGGAATACGGGTTTTTTTCAAATACCAGGATAATCAGGCGAGACGTCTTGTACCTCTACATCGAGACACTGAAACAAAGACTGGATGCGATCAACCAATTACGTGTCGATCGTGCCCTGGCGGCTATGAAGCCTGCGTTCCAACGGGTGTATAGTCTGCTGCCTACCTTATTGCACCATCATCATCCGCTGATGCCAGGGTACCTCAACGGTAACGTTCCCCATGGTGTCTGTTTCTACACGCCTGATGAAACACAGCAAGATTATCTCATTGATTTAGAAGATAAATGGGGAAGCCCATTCGAGAAAATGGCCTGCGGCGAATTACCGATCACCGGGGTTTACTCCATGGGCAGTACTTCGTCGATTGGCCAAAGTTGTACCTCAGATCTGGATATTTGGGTATGCCACCAATCCTGGCTTGACAACGAAGAACGCAACCGCCTCCAGCAGAAATGCAGTTTACTGGAAAAGTGGGCAGCGTCCATCGGGGTGGATGTCAGCTTCTTCCTGATTGACGAAAACCGTTTCCGCCATAATGAAAGTGGTAGCCTGAGCGGTGAGGACTGCGGTTCTACCCAGCATATCCTGCTGCTGGATGAATTTTACCGTTCTGCGGTGCGTCTGGCAGGGAAACGCATCCTCTGGAATATGGTGCCGGGCGAAGAAGAAGCGCATTATGATGAATATGTTTTGTCGTTGTATGCGCAGGGAGTATTAACGCCGAATGAATGGTTGGATCTCGGTGGGCTAGGCACTCTCTCCGCTGAAGAATACTTTGGTGCCAGTTTATGGCAACTGTATAAAAGTATCGATTCCCCTTATAAAGCGGTCTTGAAAACGTTGTTGCTTGAGGCCTATTCATGGGAGTACCCCAACACGCAATTGTTGGCAATGGATATCAAGCAGCGCTTGCACGAAGGTGAGATCGTCTGTTTTGGCCTTGATGCCTATTGTATGATGCTGGAACGTGTTACCCACTACCTGACCCAAATCAACGATACCACCCGCCTCGATCTTGTCCGCCGTTGTTTCTATCTGAAAGTCTGTGAGAAATTGTCACGTTCTAAAGCCTGCGTTGGCTGGCGGCGGGAAATTCTCAGCCAGTTGGTCAGCGAATGGGGCTGGAGCGAGGAGCGTTTGGCGATCCTTGATAACCGCGCTAACTGGAAGATCGAGCGCGTGCGTGAAGCGCATAATGAACTGCTGGATGCGATGATGCAGAGCTATCGCAACCTGATCCGCTTTGCCCGCCGTAACAACCTCAGCGTCAGCGCCAGCCCGCAGGATATCGGGGTGTTAACCCGTAAGCTGTACGCAGCATTTGAAGCGCTGCCGGGGAAAGTGACGTTGGTAAACCCGCAGATTTCGCCGGATCTGTCGGAAAACGATTTAACCTTTATTCACGTGCCCGTTGGCCGCGCCAACCGTACCGGCTGGTATTTGTATAACCAGGCACCGGCGATGAGCGCCATTGTTAGCCATCAGCCATTGGAATATAACCGCTACTTGAACAAACTGGTGGCCTGGGCCTATTTCAATGGTTTGTTGACGCCACAAACCCGTTTGCATATCAAGAGCGGCGATCTCTGCGATTTTGCCAAGTTGCAGGAGCTGGTTGTTGATGTGTCACACCACTTCCCATTGCGTTTGTCTGCCCCAACGCCGAAAGCGCTGTACAGCCCCTGTGAGATCCGCCACTTGGCGATTATCGTCAACCTGGAAAACGATCCCACGGCCGCTTTCCGCAATCAGGTGGTGCATTTTGATTTCCGCAAGCTGGACGTGTTCAGTTTTGGTCAACAACAGCAATGCTTGGTCGGCAGTATTGATTTGTTGTACCGCAACTCGTGGAACGAAGTGCGTACTCTGCATTTCAGTGGCGAACAATCAGTGCTTGAAGCGCTGAAAACCATTCTGGGCAAGATGCATCAGGATGCTGCCCCGCCAGAATCTGTGGAAGTATTTTGCTATAGCCAGCATCTGCGTGGCCTGATCCGTACCCGTATTCAGCAGTTGGTTTCCGAGTGCATTGAACTGCGTCTTTCCAGCACGCGTCTTGAGCCGGGCCGTTTCAAAGCGGTGCGTGTATCCGGGCAAACCTGGGGCTTGTTCTTTGAACGCCTGAGTGTATCGGTGCAAAAGCTGGAGAATGCGGTGGAGTTCTATGGAGCAATTTCCAACAATAAGCTGCATGGTCTGTCAGTTAAGGTGGAAGCCGATCAGGTACATTTGCCGCCGGTGGTAGATGGTTTTGCCAGTGAGGGGATCATTCAGTTCTTCTTTGAAGACACTACGGATGAGAAAGGCTTCAACATCTACATTCTGGATGAGTCGAACCGGATTGAGGTGTATCACCATTGTGAAGGCAGTAAGGAAGAATTGGTGCGTGACGTCAGCCGCTTCTACTCTTCGTCGCACGATCGCTTTACCTACGGTTCCAGCTTTATCAACTTCAACCTGCCGCAGTTTTACCAGATTGTGCAGTTGGACGGCCGCACTCAGGTGATCCCATTCCGCAGTAATACGCTATCGAACCTGTGTGTCACTATTTCTGACACCAATGTCGCTCAGCCTCTGAAACAGCAATTCCAACTGCATTAATCTAGAGCCATCAGTTTTGTTAACCTACCGCAGAATAAGTATGTAACTATCCTTAACCTGGGGATACTGTATCCTTATTCTAAGGAGAGTTGACGGTGTTGTGATGGAAGCGTTGTTTATTGAACTTCCGCCATTTGAGCGGTACCGAGCAGAATATCTAACCGATGATCAGTTTCGCGGTTTGCAACAAATATTGTTGAAAAACCCTGAATGTGGCGACGTAATCCAGCATACCGGTGGATTGCGAAAAATTCGCTTTGCTGACTTAAGACGACAGAAAGGTAAACGGGGTGGGATTCGAGTGATTTATTATTGGTACCTGGAGAAATCACAATTCCTGATGTTTACCTTGTATGATAAAAATCAGAAAGATGATTTGACTAAACCACAGCAAGAGTTACTGCGTGGAATGCTCGAACAAGCGAAGAAGGGGAAACTGGATGAGTAAACGTAACATTTTTGACGAGCTTCAAGAAGGAATGGAAGCGTGGGGGGCGCATAATGCGGGCAGAAAAACGCTGCGTACTCATAGAGTCACCGCCAAGATGCCATCAATGACCCCGGTAGAACTAAAAGCAGTGCGTGAAAAATTGAAGTTATCCCAAGCCGTTTTTGCTCAGTATTTACATACCGGTGTGACCACGTATCAGAACTGGGAACAAGGCTTGGCGAGGCCGAACAAACAAGCGGTATTGTTGATCAAAATGATCGACAGATACCCTCAGACGCTTGCAGAACTGGCAACGCTTTAAACATTGCCTATTTGTCGCTCGGGGCACAGCATTTGTGCCCCTTGGCAAGAATTCAACCAAAACTGATGGTTTCTCCCGCCTGAACGCTCGTGGCTTCGCTAAGCAATGCATAGAACTCTCGATTGCTGCGATCGCAGAACCAGGCGCCGTTACGGTAGTTAAAATGATACCCCCCGGCCTTGGTGGCCAGCCACACCTGATGCAGCGGTTCCTGGCGGTTGATGACAATCTTGGTGCCGTTTTCAAAACTCAGCGTCATAACGCCGCCGTTGGTTTCGTAATCGATGTCTGCATCGCCGTCAAAATCATCCAGTGTCTGTTCAATATCAAGCATCAATTGGTCAGCCAACTGATGAAACTCGCTGTCGTTCATATTCGATTCCTATTGCTTTTCATGATCCACCTGCGATTATAGAGACCTTGGACGCATGAATTACAGGCATTAATGCAAATGAGAAAACAACTGCGCTATGCGCTGATGGCCGTTCTACTGGCAGGGCTTTCTGGCTGTGGTCTGAAAGGCCCGCTGTATTTTCCGCCGAATGATTCACCGGCAGCACAACCAACAACCAATGCTGATAATGTAGGTAAAAATCAACAACAATCCGCTGGCACTCAGCAATAGCCGTCGATGAACAACCCGCCACAGCCCGTTTGCGGTGGTTAAGCGGATAGCACGTCCAGATAGCGGAGTATGATATGCAGTTCTCCAAAATGCACGGTCTGGGTAACGACTTTATGGTGGTCGATGCCGTAACACAGAATGTCTATTTTTCACCTGAGCTGATTCGCCGCTTGGCCGATCGGCATTTGGGCATCGGCTTTGACCAGATGTTGGTGGTAGAACCTCCTTACGATCCAGAACTTGATTTTCATTATCGCATTTTCAATGCAGATGGCAGTGAAGTGGCGCAGTGTGGCAACGGCGCTCGCTGTTTTGCGCGCTTTGTGCGGCTGAAAGGCTTGACCAACAAGCGCGACATTCGCGTCAGCACCCAAACTGGGCGTATGGTGCTGAGTGTGACCGATGACGATCAGGTATGCGTCAATATGGGCGAGCCGAACTTTGATCCCCAGGTGGTGCCGTTCCGTGCTGCCAAAGCAGAAAAAACCTACATTATGCGCGCCGCCGAGCATACTGTGTTATGTGGGGTGGTTTCGATGGGTAACCCGCATTGTGTTTTGCAGGTAGATGATGTCACAACCGCCAAGGTCGAATTTCTCGGCCCGGTGCTGGAAGAGCACGAGCGTTTCCCTGAACGGGCCAACATTGGTTTTATGCAGGTGGTCAGCCGTGAACATATCAAACTGCGCGTTTATGAGCGTGGCGCTGGTGAAACACAGGCCTGCGGCAGTGGCGCGTGCGCAGCGGTGGCGATCGGTATCCAACAGGAATTGCTGGCAGAAGAAGTGCATGTAGAACTGCCGGGCGGCAGCCTGCATATCCGCTGGAAGGGGCCGGGTAACCCTTTGTTTATGACTGGCCCTGCAACCCATGTTTACGACGGATTTATTCATCTATGAAGAGCGTAGAGGGCCAGGTAACCACAGATATTGAGCTTGATGACAATATTATCATGCAGTATCTGCTACAGAATCCTGATTTTTTTATGCGCAATGCGCGCCAGGTTGAGCTGATGCGCGTGCCGCATCCGGTGCGTGGCACGGTATCGCTGGTGGAGTGGCATCTGGCGCGGCAGCGCAACCATATCACCCAGTTGGAAGAAGAGATCACCTTGCTGATGGAGCAGGCCAGCGCCAACGAAGCGCTGTTCGCCCGTTTGCTGCATCTGCAAGCTGAGCTGGCCGGTGCCAGCAGCTTGCAGGATATGCTTAATCGCTTGCAGAGTTGGGCGCGTGGCTTTGGTTTGGCGGGGGCCAATATCCGTTTGTTTAACGACCGTTGGAACATTGGCGCGCCATCTGATTTTACCCATCTTGGTCTGGCACGTTCGGGGTTTGAACCGTTGCGCATTCAACGCCTGGGCGATCGGCTGCATTACCTTGGCAGCCTTAACGGCCCAGAGCTATTGCTGTTGTTACCGCAGGCTAAGCAGGTTGGTTCAGTTGCCCTGACTCTGTTGGGGGAGCATGGTGAACTGGGTATGGTGATTTTCAGCAGTCGTGACACGCAACATTATCAACCAGGGATGGGTACTGCGATGCTCAGCCAATTGGCGCGTATGCTGCCGGAGCTGCTGGAACGCTGGATAGAACGCGCATGACCCCTTCAGCGCCCAGCCTACAGCCGCCGGTGGACGCTTTTTTGCGTTACCTGAAGGTTGAGCGCCAACTGAGCCCACTCACTCAAATCAGCTATTCACGTCAGTTACAGGCGTTAATTACGCTAGCGGCCGAGCTGGGCATCCGCGAATGGCCGATGTTGGACGTCGCCAAAGTGCGCCAACTGGCGGCACGCAGCAAGCGTGCCGGGTTGCAATCCTCCAGTTTAGCGTTGCGTCTTTCAGCGTTACGCAGTTTTCTGGATTGGCTGGTCAGCCAAGGTGTGCTGCATGCCAATCCGGCGAAGGGGATTCGCACGCCACGCAGTGGCCGCCATCTGCCGAAAAATATCGACGTTGACGAAATGAATCAATTACTGAACATTGACCTCAACGATCCGTTGGCGGTACGCGATCGCGCCATGTTGGAGGTGATGTACGGTGCCGGGCTGCGTCTTGCCGAACTGGTGGGGTTGGATTGCCGTTATGTCGATCTGATCGGTGGTGAAATCTGGGTAATGGGCAAAGGCAGTAAAGAGCGCAAACTGCCGATAGGCCGCACGGCAGTGACCTGGCTGGAACACTGGCTGGCATTGCGCGATCTGTTTGCGCCGGATGACGATGCGATGTTTCTCTCCAGCCAGGGCAAGCGTATTTCAGCCCGTAACGTGCAGAAGCGTTTTGCCGAATGGGGAGTCAAACAGGGGGTCAACAGCCATATTCATCCGCACAAGCTGCGCCACTCTTTTGCTACCCATATGCTGGAATCGAGCGGCGATCTGCGGGCGGTGCAGGAATTATTGGGGCATGCCAACCTGACTACCACACAAATTTATACCCACCTCGACTTTCAACATTTGGCGAAAGTGTATGATGCTGCGCATCCACGCGCCAAACGGGGGAAATCCTGATGCATTTTTACCGCCCACTGCGCCCGCTGGTGGCGCTGACTTTCGACCTGGACGATACGCTGTACGACAACCGTCCGGTGATCGCACAGACCGAACAGCAGTCGGTGGCTTTTTTGCAGAACTACCATCCGGGGTTGAGCCATTTTCAGCCAGCGGATTTTCACCGTCTGCGCCAGGAATTGCGGGAGCAAGACCCAGAGATTTATCACGATGTCACCCAGTGGCGCTGGCGTGCGGTTCATCTGGCGCTGAGCCGCCAGGGGCTACGTGATACACAAGCAGCTATGGGTGCGGATGCCGCAATGCAGAATTTTGCCCTGTGGCGCAGCCGTATCGACGTGCCAGAGGTGACTCATACCGTGCTGAAGGCGCTGGGGCAACGTTATCGATTGGTGGCGATCACCAATGGCAACGCCGAGCCAGCGTTGTGCGGGTTGGGGAGTTACTTCCAGTTTGTGTTGCGATCGGGGCCGGATGGCCGTGCCAAGCCCTATCAGGATATGTATCAGTTGGCTGCTGCAAGGCTGGGTGTGGCACCAGAGCAGATCCTGCATGTTGGTGACGATCTGACCACCGACGTGGCTGGTGCATTGCGTGCGGGCCTGCAAGCCTGCTGGATCAACGATCGTCAGCGTAGCCTGATGCAGGCCGATGATAGCCGTTTGTTGCCACATATTGAGATTTCGCAGTTGGCATCGTTGATGGCGTTGCTATAATCCCCCGATAATCTGTATAAATCCCCAGTGGAAAGCACGCGGTATGCGGATTTTCCCTTGACCAATTAAATGGTGCCTATGGACGTTTCCGATCTGCTCGACAGCATGAATGATAAACAACGTGAAGCCGTGGCTGCGCCACGCAGCAACCTGTTGGTGCTGGCGGGCGCAGGCAGCGGCAAGACTCGGGTGCTGGTGCATCGCATTGCCTGGTTACTGGCGGTAGAAAATTGCTCGCCGTACTCGATCATGGCAGTGACCTTCACCAACAAGGCGGCGGCGGAAATGCGCCATCGTATTGAACACCTGATCGGCACCAGCCAGGGCGGTATGTGGATTGGTACTTTCCACGGGCTGGCGCACCGCCTGCTGCGTGCTCACCATATGGATGCCAACCTGCCGCAGGATTTCCAGATCCTTGACAGCGAAGATCAACTGCGGTTGATCAAACGCATCGTGCGTGCGTTGAACATCGACGAGAAACAGTGGCCGCCGCGCCAGGCGATGTGGTACATCAACGGCAAAAAAGACGATGGTTTACGCCCGCAGCATATTGAAAGCTATGGCAACCCGGTGGAAGCCACCTGGCTACGGATCTACCAGGCTTATCAGGAAGCCTGCGATCGGGCGGGGTTGGTGGATTTTGCCGAACTGCTGTTGCGCGCTCATGAACTGTGGCTGAACAAGCCACATATCCTCAATCATTACCGTGAACGTTTCACCAACATTCTGGTGGACGAATTTCAGGATACCAATCGGATTCAATATGCCTGGATCCGCCTGTTGGCGGGGGATAAGGCCAACGTGATGATCGTGGGTGATGATGACCAATCGATCTACGGTTGGCGTGGCGCTCAGGTGGAAAACATCCAGCGGTTCCTGCAAGACTTCCCGGCGGCGGCCACCGTTCGGCTGGAACAGAACTATCGTTCCACCAGCAATATCCTGAAAGCGGCCAACACCCTGATCGCCAATAATGATGGGCGGCTGGGCAAAAACCTGTGGACCGAAGGGGCCGAGGGTGAACCGATCTCGATCTATTGCGCTTTCAATGAACTGGATGAAGCGCGCTTTGTGGTTAACCGTATTAAAGCCTGGCAGGACAACGGTGGGGCGCTGAATGATTGTGCGATTCTTTACCGCAGCAACGCACAATCACGCGTACTGGAAGAAGCGTTGCTGCAAGCCGCGATGCCGTACCGTATCTATGGCGGCATGCGCTTCTTCGAACGCCAGGAAATTAAGGATGCGTTGGCCTATCTGCGCCTGATTGCCAATCGTAACGATGATGCGGCGTTTGAGCGCGTGGTGAATACCCCAACGCGTGGCATTGGCGATCGCACACTGGACGTAGTGCGCCAAACGGCGCGCGATCGGCAACTGACGCTGTGGCAGGCGACGCGTGCTTTGTTGCAGGATAAGGTGCTGGCTGGCCGTGCGGCCTCTTCGCTGCAACGTTTTCTCGAACTGGTGGATGCGCTGGCGCATGAAACCGCAGAGATGCCGCTGCATGTGCAGACCGATCGGGTGATCCGTGATTCCGGCTTGTTCATCATGTATGAGCAGGAAAAAGGCGAAAAGGGCCAGGCGCGTATCGAAAACCTTGAGGAACTGGTCACGGCAACCCGCCAGTACAGCTACCAGGACGAAGATCAGGATCTGATGCCATTGCAGGCATTCCTGTCCCATGCCGCGCTGGAGGCGGGCGAAGGCCAGGCGGATGCGTATCAGGATGCTGTGCAACTGATGACCCTGCACTCAGCTAAAGGGCTAGAGTTCCGCCAGGTGTTTATCGTCGGCATGGAAGAGGGCATGTTCCCCAGCCAGATGTCGCTGGATGAAGGAGGGCGGCTGGAAGAGGAACGCCGTCTGGCTTACGTTGGTGTGACGCGTGCGATGCAAAAGCTGACGCTGACCTACGCTGAGACCCGCCGTTTATATGGTAAAGAGGTCTATCACCGCCCGTCACGTTTTATTGGCGAAATCCCAGAAGAGTGTGTGGAAGAAGTGCGCCTGCGGGCCAGCGTTTCGCGCCCGGTGAATCACCGCCGTATGGGAACGCCGATTGCTGAGAACGATACCGGCTACAAGCTGGGCCAACGCGTGCGGCATCCAAAATTTGGTGAAGGGACGATCGTCAATCTGGAAGGCAGCGGTGAACACAGCCGGTTACAGATTGCTTTTCAGGGGGAAGGCATCAAGTGGCTGGTAGCGGCTTACGCCAGGCTGGAAACGGCTTAATATATATTCTAAATCATTCGAGCCGCCTGTAGGCGGCTGGTTCATTATCCCCTGAAGCTTACTGAGGGAAGCGACAGGGGTTAGCAAGTGCGGCCAACAACGCTATGGCTGGAAACGATCGCCAATATTGGCCGTTGCATACCACCGCATAACAGCGGCAATACCTTCTCCCCCTTCCGGTGGTGCCCAGGTCATACAATCAGCTTCGGTCAGTGCCTGATAAGGGCCTTGTTTGACTTCAAAGATCACTCCGCCTGGATCGACGGAAAGCACGGCATGCCAGGTGAACGCCGGCATTTCCAGTACTTTGGTTTCCTCGCCTAACAAGGTGCGCTGGGTGACAATGCCGTCCTCGTTAAACTGCAATACCACGAAACGCCCACGTAGTGGAGTCAACAACTCCCAGGTTTGTGGATGGCGGTGCGGGCGGATATAGGTGCCCGGCTCCATGGCAATCGCTAACCGTTGCACCGGATCGCTTAACTCTTCGTGCAAGGTACGGTGTGCACGCAAACGCGGTACTTTGGCAGCCTGTTCGCTCATCAACGTCAGGTCATGGGCGGTGATTTGTTTCATGCGGTTATTCCATAATGTTCTTATTGCGTAATCTTAGCAATTTTCCGGGTTGCGGTCAGAGATCGCGGCGAGCTTTCCAGCAATGTTTTGCAGAGAGCATGACTGTCTTCGTTTTGCTAGCCCAGCTATCCGATAATCACCTCTCCGTTCCGCCGCTGGCAAAGCCAAAACGCGACAATAACCGCGAAAAGAACGGGTAACATCCCCAGCAAAGATAGCCATGAGACTGGCAGCCCAGATTGGAGCGCACTACCGCCAATTATACCCGCTGCCGCGATACCCAAATTGAAAGCCGAACTGTTGAGGGAGAGCGCGAGTGCTGGTGCCAGATCGCTTGACGCGGTTGCTACCCATGTATTCAGCGGTGGGAAAGTCGAAAAATATGCCAGACCGACGAGGCTCACCGCGGCAACTGCTACCCATGCCGAATGAATTGAAAAGGTGGTGACGAAAAGTGCCGCACACGTAGCTGCCAGCGTAACAACCATTGATCTCGGCAGGTTGCGATCGGCAATTATGGCACCGAGTTGATTGCCAACGAGACAGGCGGCCCCATAGACAAAAAGTGAGAGTGCCAGCCAATCAGCGGCGACGCCAGCCTCCGCCAGCATTGGAACTATGAAGGCGAGCAGAGTCAGCGCCCCCAGAGCGGCGAGCGCGCTCATCGCAATACCGCCGCTCACATCTGGGCGTAACAGCACGCGCAGTGCTCCGAAGCCGATGGATTTCGGTGCGCCCAATCGGGGAAACGCGTACAAGATCAGAGCAAGAGTGCCAGCGATCAACATGGAGATTGCCAGGAATGATGCGCGCCATCCAAAGGCTTGCGCTAAGGTGGTTCCAATCGGAACACCGAGCACTGTAGCAACTCCTAGCCCGAGGGTAATACGTCCGATGGTCCGTGCCTTGCGATCCGGTGCGGCAGTCTCCATCGCGGCGAGAATGAACATCACGAGAATTGTGGTGTGCATTGTTCCGGTGAGAATACGGGCCACCATCAGAATATTGAACGTAGGTGCAAAGGCCGCCAACAGAGAACCTACCGTGTAGAGTGCAACGGCCATTGCCGTCAGGCCAAAGGGACGCATGGTGGATGTCAGGATTGCCAGAAGCGGGCCTGCTACAACAGCGGTTCCCGCATATGCCGTTATGAGCAAACCGGTTTGTGCGATGGAGATGCCGAGAGACGCGCTGAGCTGCGGAAGCATTCCCGCAATCACATTCTCGGATGTTCCAAGCGCAAAGGCACCTAGAAAAAAAGCAATTTGTAGTGGGATGCTTCCCGTTTCTTTATTAACAATTTCCATGTTGATCCCAGTGTATTGTGTTTACTTTAGATGACGCACGCTGGCGCGATGCAGTGACTTCAGCGCGCCTTGGCCGGTTATCTGGTGTTCTCCCTTGGCAGAGCGACAGCCAGACTCAGGGAAGCAGGAGTATTTTCCCTAGGCTGTGCCCGGTTTTGATTTGTTCAAGCGCGGCTGCCGCGTCGGATAAGGGTAGGATTTCAGCGATCCGTATGTTCAGCAGACCTTGCGCCGCGAGCTTCGCAACCTGATGAAGCTCATCGTCAGGATGGTTTACCCAGGGAATGCCAGCGGCATGAGAATGTTCGTCGCCCCATGCGGTTACGGCCCGGCCACCAGCAGGCAGCAATGCGACGGTGGCTGCAACCGAGCCAGCGCCGCCAACGGCATCTGCGCTGGCTGTTATGGGGCCGAGCCTGCGGATTGCATCCACCATGTCAGCGGTATAATCGACCGGGTGAGCGCCCAATGATCTCAGATAGTCATGGTTGGCTGGAGACGCGGTTCCGATAACGCACGCACCGCGCGCAACGGCCACCTGAACAGCGGCGGAGCCGACGCCGCCAGCGGCGCCGTGAACCAGCAGGGTGTCAGCTTTGCTGATCCCGAGATGATGGATCATGGAATAGCCCGCAACCGCCGATGATGGGAGTCCAGCTGCTTGCTCGATGCTGATTTCCGGCGGCCGAGCGACGATCTGGCGGGTATCCACCGCCACATATTCTCTGAACGTGCCCGCGTAGCTGCCCGAAATCAAAGCCAGACGGGCGCGGCTGTCCACGATCACCGCCTGTCCCACCGCGAAGTCGTGCACGCCTGGGCCGACAGCCTCAATGATGCCGGTACTTGCCCAGCCTGGGGTGCCGGGAAACGGAGCCGGATCGTTTCGAAAGAGCCCCGCAACAAGCTTCCAGTCAATTGGATTGACGCCGATCAGCTCGTTGCGCACCAGCACTTGACCGTGTGCCGGATCGGGGACGATTTCGTTTTCCCAGCGCAAAACCTCGGGGCCACCATGTTCGTAATAGACGATTCGTTTGTTCATGCCGCAAATACTACAGTCTCACACCAATGTCAGGGTCAAGTGAATTCTGACAAAATTCGCGTAAGGGATTAGCGGACCGGGCTGGCGCTGATAATTGCGTTCAGAGCCTCCACCGAGGCGCGCAGGGTAGCGATACGATCAAGGAGGTTATTTCGCTCCGCGACGAGATCGTCATGGAGGTCCGCGCACGACAGGCGCAGCCCATCGCGATGCAGCATCATACAGGGCAGGATGCGTTCGATCTTTTGTGTGCTCAACCCGGCTGCGAGCAGGGCCTGTATGCGTTGAACCCGCACCACATCGACATCCACATAAGCCCGGTAGCCGCTCACCATCCGCTCAGGGTGCAGCAGATTCTGTTCTTCATAATATCGTAGCGATCGGATACTTACCCCAGTTCGCCGCGACAATTCACCGATCTTCATCTTATCCTACCTGCTTGCATCACAGTTTCTTAACATCAATGTAAGATATTAGTGGCAAGGTATTCTCTCGTCCATGGCGGGCCAATCATTCTGCATCGATGCATGAAGAATTATCTGCCAGATCGCAATTGTTGATCGACAAGCGTTCGCGTACGTTGGCCAGATTGCGCAGCATTGGTGAGGACTTTGATGAAGACTGCAACCCCTGTACCCTTGCTGCACGGTCAGATCAACATGCTGGGGCACCATACGTTTTCGTTCCATTCGCTCGTAAACCCTGTTAGCACCTGGTTACAAACCAGGTGCTACGGTGATGAATTGCTGCTCAATTATCCTGTTTAACGAGTTGACAGGCTTTTTCTTCTCGGCGTAACATGCGCGCACTATTATCAATGGGGGCATACGCCTTGGACACACCCAGTAGATGCTGGCTCAATGACCTGGGCAACAGGTACAACTTCTAAGGCTACCCCATCGCGCTGATAGCCTTCGTGGTTGTCGGCGACCTTCTTTGTGTCGCTCAGAGTCAGATCTATTCATGGTCTGAAACGAGTTGGTGATGCATTTCCTCTTTGTTTCCGTGCTTCAATGCGTTGTTTCTACCCGTCACCATTAGGGGAGTTTTGGCACATGCTAAGCGCTTTCAAATTAGACAACGGCCGCTTATCCCGTCTGGAACTGGATGATTCAGATGATTTGACAGCATCATTGTGGGTTGATCTGGTTGAACCAGAAGAAGGCGAACGTGAGCGTGTGCAAACTGATCTGGGCCAAAGCCTGGCGACGCGCCCGGAATTGGAAGACATCGAAGCCTCTGCCCGTTTCTTTGAAGATGAAGACGGCCTGCATATTCACTCCTTTTTCTATTTCGAAGACGCAGAAGATCACGCGGGCAACTCCACGGTGGCCTTTACCATCCGCGATGGCCGTTTATATACTCTGCGTGAGCGTGAGCTACCTGCCTTCCGGCTTTACCGTATGCGCGCCCGCAACCAGAGAATGTTGGAGGGGAACGCTTACGAGTTGTTGTTGGATCTGTTTGAAACCAAAATTGAACAGTTGGCCGATGAGATCGAAAACGTCTACAGCGATCTGGAAAAACTCAGCCGCGTCATTATGGAAGGCCATCCAGGTGATGAATATGATGAAGCGCTGTCAAGATTGGCAGAGCTTGAGGATGTTGGCTGGAAAGTGCGGCTGTGCCTGATGGATACCCAACGTGCGCTGAATTTTCTGGTGCGCAAAGCACGTTTGCCAACCGGTCAACTGGAACAGGCGCGTGAGGTATTGCGCGATATCGAGTCCTTGCTGCCGCATAACGAATCGTTATTCCAGAAAGTAAACTTCCTGTTGCAGGCGGCGATGGGGTTTATCAATATCGAACAGAGCCGCATTATCAAGATCTTCTCGGTAGTATCGGTGGTGTTCCTGCCCCCCACGCTGGTGGCGTCAAGCTATGGGATGAACTTTGAGTTTATGCCAGAACTGCGTTGGTCATTTGGCTATCCTGGCGCGATTGCGCTGATGTTGTTGGCAGGATTGGCTCCATATCTGTACTTCAAGCGCAAAAACTGGCTGTAAGCCAATGGTAAAAGGGCTGGTTTTTCAGCCCTTTTACCATGATATTGCGCGTGGGAAAGGCATGGCATTAATGCCGCAATCAATGTGTGTCCACCCGTGATGGGTTGTGTTATCGCAGGCTGGATGAAGACGCTAATGAAAAGTTAAATATCGATGTTTATCTGGTGGTTAGGCATAATGAAAAGAGGATTAACGTGCTGAATACCAGAGATGAGTTCTTGTCCCTTATTCAACGTGGCTGATGCTTTCCTGATCATGGTGACAGTATCCCCCTGAGCCAACGAAATAAGGGTAGAATACTCCCATACTTGGCCGTCCGTAAGGCAGGCGTTTTAATGGAGCGTTTCCCCCGTTTAGTTCAATGGCTGATCTTGTTGCTAGCCTCACTGGCGCTGGGGTTTGGCTTACAGGTGTTCCACGTTCCTGCCGCATTGCTGTTGGGGCCGATGATCGTCGGTGTCGCCATGGGGCTGCATGATTGCCCAAAGCCTGTCTCCTGCCATTCTTACCCCATTGCTTGCTGATTGGCCGCTGGTGTTACTGGTATTGGTTGCTACGCTGGTAGCCAGCGGTATATCAGGCTGGTGTTTGATGCGTTTCAGTGATTTACCCGGCTCAACCGGCGCGTGGGGTTCTTCTCCCGGCGGGGCTTCGGCGATGGTAGCCATGGCGGGGGATTACGGTGCTGATGTGCGGCTGGTGGCGTTTATGCAGTATCTGCGGGTGCTGTTTGTTGCCACTGCGGCGGCGATGGTGGCACGTATTGGCCTGGGTGATGAAGCTGGGCACGGCAGTGCCTCGCTGGTGTGGTTTCCGCCGCTTGACTGGCGCTTTCTTGGTACGCTGGCTATTGCCATCATCGGCTGCTGGTTGGGGTCACGCCTGCGTATCCCTTCTGGCGCCTTGATGCTGCCGATGGTGGTTGGTGTGGCGTTTCATGCAACGGGCACCATGGTGTTGCAGGTGCCTGAATGGTTGCTGGCGCTGGCTTACACGTTAATTGGCTGGAGCGTTGGGTTGCGTTTTACCCGGCCGATATTCCTGTTGGCGTTGCGTACCTTGCCGCAAATGGTGGTGTCTATCGTGGCGTTGATGCTGTTCTGCGGCGGGTTAGCCTGGTTATTGACGCAGTTTTTGCCGGTCTCTCTGATGACGGCCTACCTGGCAACCAGCCCAGGTGGGCTGGATACCGTGGCCATAATCGCCGCAGGCAGCCGGGTAGACATGTCATTTGTGATGGCAATACAAACATTGCGCTTGTTTACCATCTTGCTCACTGGCCCGGCAATGGCGCGATTTATTACCAGGTTGTCTTCAACCTTCGGCGGCGATCCCAACCACCAGGTTTAAGGGCAATAAGCGTTAACGTTGCCTGCGTTGGTGATACAGCGCATCCAAAATGAATAACACTAAGGCTGCCCAGATAAAACCGAAGGTGACCAATTTATCGTGGCCGATGGTTTCACCATAGAACGTCACGGCCAGTAAGAACATCAGCGTTGGCCCAAGATATTGGAAGAACCCAAGCGTTGAAAGGCGCAGGCGGGTTGCCGCTGCGGTAAAGAACAGCAACGGGACGGTGGTAACGACGCCAGCCGCCGCCAGCAACAGATTCAGCGACCAAGGGTTGGCGCTCAGATGGCTGGTTGGGCTATCGGCGATCAGGAACAGGTAGATCGCCGCCACTGGCAATAGCCACAGAGTTTCGATCAACATGCCGGTTTGTGCGTCAACCGCAATTTTTTTGCGCAGCAGGCCGTAAAAGGCAAAACTGAAAGCCAGCCCCAGCGCAATGATCGGCAGGGAGCCGAACTGCCATAATTGCACCACCACGCCGGTAAACGCCAATGCAACGGCGACCCACTGCATGCGGCGAAAACGCTCGCCCAGAAACAGCATGCCCAGCAGAACGTTGACCAGCGGATTGATAAAGTAGCCCAGGCTGGCTTCCAGCATGTGATGGTTATTCACCGCCCAGATAAACAGCAACCAGTTGCCCCCCACCAGCAGTGCGGTAACAGCCAGCAGCAACAGCCGTTTGCGGTTACGGCAGGTGGCACGTACCTGCGGCCAGTGATGCCCCAGTGACACCAGTATCAGCATGAAAAAGAATGACCAGATGACCCGATGGGTGAGGATTTCGTCGGCAGGTATCTGTTGGAGCAGTTTGAAATAGACCGGGGCAATGCCCCAAATAAAATAAGCCGCCAGAGCAAAGAAAATGCCTTGCCGGGTTTGTTGCGCATCCATAGCAGTTACCGCGTGGGGAAAGAAAAAGGGTATCCGATGATTTTACTTGAAGGGGATAGGCTGTGTCCCGTAATTGTGAGGGAATTACGGGACTTTGCCTGATTATCCCACCAGATAGGTGGCCGTGGCGCTGGCGATGTGCAGGCCATCGTGGTTGTGCAGTTCAACGCGTGCAACCGCCACTTTGTTGCCACTGCGCAGCACGCTGGCGGTAGCGATGAAATGTTCGCCACGGCCTGGCCGCAGATAGTCGACTCGTAGATCGATCGTGCCCATCCGTGAGAGGCGTGAAGCCAGTTCTTCTTCGATCAAGGGATCTTGGCGCATCAGCACGCTGCCGACACATACCAACCCGGCTGCAACGTCCAGCACGGCGGCAATCACGCCGCCATGCAGGATATTCTGTGCGGCGTTCCCCACCAGCTTAGGCTGGTTGGTGAAGGTGAGTTTGACGACATCATCGTCAAACCGGCGCAGTTCCAGGCCAAGTTCACGGTTAAATGGCATGTGGTAGACGAAGATTTCGCCTATTTTCTGGCGCGCGGCTTCCAAGGTGAGTAGTGTATGCGACATAGTTCCTTTCTTTGATTGTGATTGGGCCAACTGGTCAGTCCAGGTTAATCATTTGTAGATTTTATGCTTATTTTCTGTTGCTTTCCAGGTGGCGCCAATAAATGTCTTCCTGATACGAAAAACCTGCCGTCTTTCAAAGTACAAGGAATGAACGGTGCCATTCCACCACCACGGGCCTGTGTCTTGAAATCCATTGGGTATAAACGATTCTTTGTGTGTAAAATGGCCTGTTTTTTTATTGTGGATCTTTTCCTAATTTTTCTGGAGTGAACAAAATCATGCGCGTTCTGTCTGGGGTTGTGATGGCAATGCTGTTAGCGCCAACGGCGGTGTTGGCAGATGAGGCTAACAAGCAAGTGGGTCCAGTACGTGGCAGTATCATTTCCAATATGTTGCAGCATTATGATGGTCCATTCACGTTTTATGCGTATGAACCTAACTATCTGCTTTATACCTATACCAGCGATATCAATAAGGAAGCCATTAAATCCTATAGTTGGGCGAAAGAGGCCAATAAGGATGAGGTGACATTCCAGTTAAGCCTGGCTTTCCCGATCTGGAACGGTATTTTGGGCGAGAATTCGCTGCTGGGGGCTTCCTACACCCAACGTTCCTGGTGGCAGCTTTCCAATAGCGAAGAATCGGCCCCCTTTCGTGAAACCAACTATGAGCCGCAGATTTTCCTCGGTTGGGCCACGGATTACCAATTTGCCGGTTGGACGCTACGCGACATTGAAGTGGGGATCAACCATCAATCCAACGGGCGTGAAGACCCAACTTCCCGTAGTTGGGATCGCGCCTACGCGCGCCTGATGGCGCAAAATGGTGACTGGCAGGTAGAAATCAAACCCTGGTACCGTTTTTCAGAAAGTGCCAAGAACGACGACAACCCGGATATCACCAAATACATGGGCTATTATCGCCTGAGAGTGGGCTACGCCTGGGGCGAAAGCGTATTCAGTTTTGACAGCCACTATAACTGGAACACCGGTTTTGGTGGGGGCGAACTGGGGTGGAGCTATCCGATCACCAGCCATGTGCGTTTTTATACCCAGGTGTTCAGTGGGTATGGTGAATCGATGATTGATTACAACTTCAAGCAGACACGGCTTGGCGTTGGTGTCATGCTTAACGACATTATGTAAGCAGGGCGTTTGAAATAGGTGCTGTGGCAGGCACCGCTGTGCCATAGAAAATGGGGAAGTGTGTGTCAACCGCAGCAGTGATAAACAGAGAGATGCTGGCAGAACAGGTATTACACGATACCTTTGGCTATCAGCAGTTCCGTCCGGGCCAACAAACGATTATCAACGCCGCTCTCAAAGGGCAGGATTGCCTGGTGGTGATGCCAACTGGCGGCGGTAAATCGTTATGCTATCAAATCCCGGCACTGGTGATGGAAGGGCTGACGCTGGTCGTTTCCCCCTTGATCTCACTGATGAAAGATCAGGTTGATCAGTTGCTGGCCTATGGTGTTGCTGCGGCTTGCTATAATTCGACGCAAACGCGTGAACAGCAACTGGACGTGATGACGGGCTGCCGCAATGGCAAGATCAAGCTGCTGTATATCGCTCCTGAACGGCTGATGATGGACAGCTTTTTTGATTTGCTGGAGCACTGCCCACCTGCGCTGCTGGCGGTGGATGAAGCGCATTGTATTTCCCAGTGGGGCCATGATTTCCGCCCGGAATATCGCGCTCTTGGTCAGTTAAAACAACGTTTTCCGGCGATGCCGGTGGTCGCACTCACGGCAACCGCCGATGAAGCGACGCGCAGTGATATCGTGCGTTTGCTGGCGTTGCAGGAGCCGCTCATCCAGATCAGCAGCTTTGATCGCCCGAACATCCGCTATACGCTGGTTGAGAAATTTAAACCGCTCGATCAACTGTGGCGCTTTGTGCAGGAGCAGCGCGGCAAGAGCGGCATTATTTACTGCAACAGCCGCGCCAAAGTGGAAGATACCGCTGCCCGTTTGCAAAGCCGCGGGTTGAGCGTAGCGGCTTATCACGCGGGGTTGGAAAATGAGCGCCGGGCCCAGGTGCAGGAAGCGTTTCAGCGTGATGATTTACAGGTGGTGGTAGCTACCGTCGCCTTTGGCATGGGTATCAACAAGCCCAACGTGCGCTTTGTGGTGCATTTTGATATCCCGCGCAATATCGAGTCTTACTATCAGGAAACCGGCCGGGCCGGGCGTGATGGCCTGCCAGCGGAAGCTATTTTGCTATATGACCCGGCGGATATGGCTTGGCTGCGCCGCTGCCTGGAAGAGAAACCGGCGGGCCAGCAACTGGATATCGAACGCCACAAGCTGAATGCCATGGGAGCATTTGCCGAAGCGCAGACCTGCCGCCGGTTGGTATTGCTGAATTACTTCGGTGAAGGCAAACAGCAAGCCTGCGGCAACTGTGATATCTGCCTCGATCCCCCCAAGCGTTATGATGGGTTGGAGGATGCGCGCAAAGCGCTGTCGGCGATTGGCCGTGTCGGGCAACGGTTTGGCATTGGTTACGTGGTGGAAGTGCTGCGCGGTGCCAATAATCAGCGTATTCGCGAGTTTGGTCATGAAAAACTGCCGGTATACGGCATTGGCCGTGATAAAACCACCGAACACTGGACCAGCGTGCTGCGCCAATTGATTCACTTAGGGTTTATTACCCAAAACATCGCCATGCACTCAGCACTGCAACTGACCGAGGCCGCGCGCCCGGTGCTGCGTGGCGAAGTAGCGTTGCAACTGGCAGTGCCGCGCATTCAGAGCCTGAAGGTGCGCAGCAGTGCCAATCAGAAATCCTACGGTGGCAATTACGATCGCAAGCTGTTTGCCAAATTGCGCAAGCTGCGTAAATCGATTGCCGATGAAGAGAACATTCCTCCTTACGTGGTGTTTAACGATGCCACGTTGCTGGAAATGGCAGAACAGATGCCGATCAGAGCCAGCGAACTGCTGAGTGTGAACGGCGTTGGTCAGCGTAAGCTGGAACGTTTTGGTGCGCCATTTATGGCGATGATCCGCGATCATCTTGATGATGACGATGAATAAGGGCAATCAATCATGCTGATCTTGTTTTTGACCGTGGCGATGGTGCATCTGGTGGCATTGATGAGCCCTGGGCCGGATTTCTTTTTTGTTTCGCAGACCGCCGTCAGCCGCTCACGCCGTGAGGCGATGATGGGGGTGATCGGGATTTCGCTTGGCGTCATGGTCTGGGCCGGTGTCGCGTTGCTGGGGTTGAACCTGATCCTGCAAAAAATGGCCTGGCTGCATCAGATCATCATGGTGGGCGGCGGTCTGTATCTGTGCTGGATGGGCTGGCAACTGCTGCGCTCTGCCCGTGCGCAAAAGGGGCAAACCGCACCTACCGCGAACATCGTTTTGCCAAAGCCGGGCCGCAGCTTTATCCGTGGTTTATTGACCAATCTTTCCAACCCTAAAGCGGTGATTTACTTTGGCAGCGTGTTCTCGCTGTTTGTGGGTGAGGATGTGGGAGCCGCCGCGCGCTGGGGTTTATTCATGCTGATCACCGGTGAAACCTTTGTCTGGTTCAGCCTGGTCGCGGTGGTGTTTGCGCTGCCGGCCATGCGCCGTGGCTACCAGCGCTTGGTGAAGTGGATTGATGGCGTTGCTGGCGTGTTGTTCACCGGTTTTGGCCTGCATCTGATTTTTACCCGCTAGGCTATTTTACTTGCCAGTTTGAGCCCGGGCAGTGCTCGGGCTCCTCACGTACTGAATGCACGCTCTGGCTCCTGTACCCAACCTGTCTGCGACAATAACGCTGAGTATTGAATGCTCAGGCTTTTCTAGCCGTTGCCAATAGCCCCGCCACCAGAATAAACAGCGAACCAAAAACACGGTTCAGCAACTGCATTTGCCGCGGCGTTTTTAGCCAACGGGCAATGCGTGTTGCCAACGTGGCGTAGCCAATCATCACAAAGATATCGACGACCACTGTGGTAACGCCCAATATTACATATTGTTCGGCCTGTGGCTGATTAGGGGCGATGAACTGCGGGAATAACGCAGCCAGGAACACAATGCTTTTCGGGTTGGTCAGATTCACCAGTACTGCACGGCGGAACAGGCGGCGGCGCGGCATGGTGCCCGCCAAAGTCTGTAAATCCAGCGCGCCGGCGGCACGCCACTGCTGAATGCCCAACCAGACCAGATAAGCCGCACCGAGCCATTTCAGCAGTTCAAATGCCAGCAGTGACTGCGCAAGCAGCGCGCCCAGGCCAACACCGACCAGCACGATATGCAGGCTTAAGCCGACCTGCAATCCGGCAATCGAGGCGGCAGCACCGCGATAGCCGTGGCTGATGGCGGTACTCATGGTGTTGATAGCACCGGAACCGGGAGAAAGACTGAGGATCAGGGTTGTGAGCAGATAGGTTAACCACCAGTCTAAGGTCATTGCAAGGCTCCCACAATGCGTTAGTATTGCAGCTGTTTTTGTAAGAATTGAATCACCATACGCGAGTATTATTTCTTGTGCCAGAGATCACATTTGTATCTCTGAATATCCTGTGAAAAGGCATTCGATGACGTCATTCACTTTCAGTTCCGCTGAATGGTTAAGCCGCGAAAAACAGTTTTCTGCTTTTGCTACCGGGCCCCTATTGAATTTTTGGCGGCGGCGTGAGGAGGGAGAATTTCTCGGCGTGGGCGGTGTGCCGATCCGTTTTGTGCGTTTCAGTTCGCCGCAACATCAACGAGTGGTCGTGGTGAGCCCAGGGCGCATCGAGAGCTACATCAAGTACCCGGAAGTGGCCTACGATCTGTTCCACAGCGGTTATGACGTGATGATCATCGATCACCGCGGGCAGGGGCGCTCCGGGCGCATGCTGGCAGATCCACACCGTGGCCATGTGGTAAACTTTGCTGATTACGTTGACGATTTTGCCTTGTTCTATCAACAAGAAGTGGCAACGCGTGGTTATCAACAGCATGTGGCCTTGGCGCATTCGATGGGAGGGGCGATCCTGGCGCAGTTTTTGGCGCGTGAGCCCCAGGCTTTTGCGGCAGCGGCGTTATGTGCACCGATGTTTGGCATTCACCTGCCGATGCCGGGTTGGATGGCTAACGGTATTCTGAACTGGGCGGAAAAGCGCCCGACGCTGCGTGATTATTATGCGGTGGGCACCGGGCAGTGGCGGCCATTGCCTTACGTGGTGAATGCGCTGACCCACAGCCGGGAACGTTATCACCGCAGTTTGCGTTATTATGCCGATTACCCTGAGCTGCAAGTGGGAGGGCCAACCTATCACTGGGTGCGGGAAAGTATTCAGGCCGGGAAGCAAATCATTGCTCAGGCAGCTAAAATAACTACACCGATTTTATTATTGCAGGCTGGTGAGGATCGGGTGGTGGATAACCGTTCTCATTGGGCTTTTTGTCAGGCACTGTCAAACGCGGGGCATCCTTGCGAAGGGGGTAAACCGTGGGTTATCAAAGGCGCACGCCATGAGATCCTGTTTGAACGGGACGTAATGCGCGCCGAGGCACTGAACGCAATCCTGCATTTCTTTGCCCAGCACTTATTACCCGATGCCAGGGTATAGGCGGCACTGTTGCTGCCGAAAACACCATCAGAGGTTAGAACATATCGCTATGTATCACGTCGTCGCTTCCGATTTAGATGGCACACTGTTGTCTCCTGACCACATTCTGACGCCATATGCCAAAGAAACGCTGCAACTGCTGACCCAGCGTGGCGTACATTTTATCTTTGCTACTGGCCGCCACCACATTGATGTTTCTCAAATCCGCGATAATCTCGGTATCAGTGCCTTTATGATCACCTCCAACGGTGCGCGGGTGCACAATACCGCGGGTGAGCTGATTTTCAGCCACAATCTGGATGAAGATATCGCCCACGATTTGTACAACATCATGCATGACAATCAGGACATCCTGACCAACGTCTACCGCAACGATGACTGGTTTATGAACCGTGCCAGCCCTGAGCAGGAAAAGTTTTTTCAGGAATCTATCTTTAAATATCAGTTGTTTGAACCGGGTTTGCTGGAAACGGACGGGGTGTGCAAGGTGTATTTCACCTGTGACGATCACGACAAGCTGCAACCGTTGGAAGATGCCATCAATGCGCGTTGGGGCGACCGGGTCAACGTGAGTTTCTCGTTACCTACCTGCCTGGAAGTGATGGCAGGCGGCGTGTCGAAAGGCCATGCGCTGGAAGAAGTCGCCAAGATTATCGGTTATTCGCTGAAAGAGTGCATTGCCTTTGGCGATGGTATGAACGATCTGGAAATGCTGTCGATGGCAGGCAAAGGCTGCATTATGCGCGATGCCCATCAGCGCCTGAAAGACACCTTGCCGGAGCTGGAAGTGATCGGTTCCAACGCTGATGACGCCGTGCCACACTATTTACGCAACATGTTTCTGGCGTAACTGACCGGGGCGTAGCGTGCTGCGCCCCTTTCCCTGCCCTCCCCTCAGCGACCTGGTTCACATTCCATCAACGATTATTTTGATGCTGTCATGGCTGCTGCATCAATATCATTGCAATTGAAACCCCATTTTCAGGTTATCTCACATTTATTGTATGGGTATTGAGCCGGTTGCAAAATTTTCGTCGCTGCCCGCGAAATCGTTTATCTGCCATGTCTCTCCAAGCTCTTTATACTCGAACCAGAACCTCAGAATTATCGGAACATAACGATTCAGGAGATGGCCCATGACACAGAAAACTTTTCACGCAGAACCCTTTGCTTTGCCGTTTGAAATTGGCAGTACCGCACTGGTGATGATTGACATGCAAAAAGATTTTGTTGAGCCAGGTGGTTTTGGTGAAGCGCTGGGCAATGACGTCTCTTTGGTTCGCAGCGCCATTGAGCCTTGCAAGCGAGTGCTGGATGCGGCCCGCCGCCAAGGGTTGCTGGTGATCCATACCCGTGAAGGCCACCGTGCTGATTTGAGCGACTGCCCTCCCGCCAAATTGACCCGTGGCGGGCAAACCTTTATTGGTACTCACGGGCCAATGGGGCGCATTCTGGTTCGGGGCGAAGCGGGCCATGACATTATTCCTGAACTTTATCCGCAGGCCGGTGAACCGGTGATTGATAAACCGGGGAAAGGCGCGTTTTACCAGACCGATCTGCATCTGATCCTGCAAAATCACGGTATCAAGACGCTGATTGTTTGTGGTGTCACCACCGAAGTCTGCGTGAATACTACCGTGCGGGAAGCTAATGACCGTGGCTATGAATGTATTATCCCCCAGGATTGCGTGGGCTCTTATTTCCCAGAATTCCAGAAATACGCCTTGGAGATGATCAAAGCACAGGGCGCTATTTTTGGCTGGGTCAGCGATGCTTCCGCCATCGTGGATGGTTTGCAACGCTAACCAGTACGGGGTAGCCAATGATGGTCACCACTTTTTCCTCGCTCTCTGTGGGCTACCTGGCAGCCAGCCGATTGGAGGATCAGGATGAACTTCAGGTGCACAGCTGTTTTCAGCACTCGTTGAATCTGCGCCACCCCGACGGTTATTTGCTTTCGATACTGCACCACGACAGTCAGAATCTGCCGGATGCGATCCGCATTAGGGTTCCTGGCCATTGGGATTGGCGTTATCGCGCGCAGGTGGGGCAACGCGCCACCTTTGCTCTTGGCCTATTGCACGGTGAGGGTTGGAGTATCGCGCTGGCTCCGGCTGCCTGCTGGTGCCCTATCCGGTGGCGAGAAGCCAGCCCGGCTCCCACCATGCAGAGCGCCTTAAGCCATTACGCTACGCTGGCCTGGCAACTGGAGCAATATTGCCGCCAGCACAGGATTGAAAGCGATCTGCAACTGTTACCCGGCCTGGCAGCAAACGCAGTTTCACCGGGCCGACCGCCACGCAGGGTGCAACTGGGGATAACTGACCCTCTTCACCTGCTGACGGCAGAAGTGAGCGCCTTGATCGGCTACGGGCGCGGGCTGACGCCGGACGGGGATGATTACCTGTTGGGCTATCTGGCCGCGTTATGGCTCTGGCGGCAACACCCGACCATTGCAGCACATAACGCTACGCTACGCAGCCTCATTGGTAGCCAGTTATCACGCACCAATGACATCAGCCGCCATTATTTGGCTCGCGCGCTGGAAGGCCATTTTTCGCAGCCGATTTGTGACCTGATGCTGCTGCTGAGTGCCGAGGCTGCGGCCACCCAGATTCAGGCGGCGGCCTTACAGGTGATGCAGTTTGGCGCATCTTCCGGCGTGGATTGTTTAGCTGGGCTGCTGCACGGTTTGAGGACGTTAGAAAGCACACTTTAAATCCACAACGTGAATGTATTGATTTCAATATGCTGAAAAGCGTCTTTTTCAGCAGGGAACCCCTTTGCCCGTATTTACTGACGGGCAGCTCTGGTACAGGTAACCGCTATGAGTGTAATGCATAAAGTTTTTGCCAATCTCTATCAGGATTCTGTTTCGCTGATGCAGATTTCGGCGCAAATCAGTCAACTCCCTGGCATTGAACAGGCCTCGGTGGTGATGGGAACCGCCACCAATCTTGCCCAACTGCGTGATGCCGGCTTGGATAATGGCTGCCAGGCTGGGCCTAACGATCTGGTTATTGCCGTGCGTGGCGAAGAAGCTGCCTGTGGCGCGGCGCTGGAACTGGCGCATCAGCGCCTGAACAGCAAGCCTGCGGAAAGCAGCGGTGATGGAACGCCAGCACTGCAACTGGTGAGCCTGGAAATGGCTGCCGAACAGCAGGCTGATATCAATCTGGCGCTGATTTCCGTACCCGGCGACTACGCGGCGGCTGAGGCGATCAAAGCCTTGCATCTGGATATGAACGTGATGCTGTTCAGCGATAACGTCAGCCTGGCGCAGGAAAAGCAGATCAAACTGCTGGCTCAGAGCAAGAACCGCCTGGTGATGGGCCCGGACTGCGGCACCGCCATTATCAATGGCCTGCCGTTGGGGTTTGCCAACGTGGTGAAACCCGGTGCGATCGGTATTGTCGGCGCTTCAGGCACCGGCGTACAGGAAGTGAGTTGCCGGATCGATCAACTGGGGGCGGGAATTTCTCAGGCGATTGGCACCGGCGGGCACGATCTGCATGAGGAAATTGGCGGCATCTCGATGTTGCATGGGTTGCAGGCGTTGGCCGCCGATCCGGCGACTCAGGTGATTGTGTTGATCTCCAAGCCACCGGCTCGTCCGGTAGCCGAACGTATTCTTGCACAGGCGCAGGCCTGCGGGAAGCCGGTAGTGGTCAACTTCCTGGGAGCAACCGCTGCGGAGATTGCCCGTTCAGGGATCACCGTGGCCTCCACGCTGGCAGACGCCGCCGAGCTGGCCGTGGCGCTGGCGGCGGGCACTCCCGCGCCCGCCACCGTGACACGGCTGCCAACCGCCGATCGGGAGATGCTGCAAAACGCCAGCGCCCATCTGCCTGCCAGCCGCCGCGCGATTCGTGGTGTGTTTGCCGGCGGCACCTTCTGTTATGAAAGCCAGCTGCTGTGCCAGCAGCAAGGATTCCCGGCGGCATCCAATACGCCAGTCAAAGGCAATAGCCAACTGGCGGATATCTGGCGTAGCCAGGGCCATACGCTGATCGATATGGGGGATGACGATTTTACCCGTGGCAGGCCGCACCCGATGATCGATCCTACTCTGCGCAACCAGCGCATTGTGGCGGAATTGAGCGATGCAGATACCGCCGTGGTGCTGTTTGATTTGGTGCTGGGGTATGGGGCTGCTGCTGAACCGGCGACGGAGCTGCTCGCGCTGTTGCAGCAAAATAACCGTGAATCCGGGCCGTTGCTGATTGCCCATGTCTGCGGCACCGAAGCCGATCCACAACAACGTTCCCGCCAGATTGCGGCTTTGCGCCAGGCTGGCGTACTGGTTGCCGGTTGCAATGCCGAGGTCGCCATGTGGGCCAGCCTGGTTGCCCATATTCAGGCAGAGAAAAACGGAGAAAAAGCATGAACCCATTATTCCAGCAACCCCTGAAAGTGGTGAATGCCGGGCTGGCCGGTTTTGCCGACAACCTGAAGCAGGCCAACGGTGACGTGGTTGCCTTGAGCTGGCAACCGCCTGCCTTGGGCGATGTGCAGGCAGGGCTGGATCTGGCTGCGTTGATACGCCATCCCTTGGTCGAACAGGCCAACCAGATCGCCTTCGAACGTTACCTGAGCGCCCAACCGGTGTTGATTGATGTGATGAGCGCCGCTGAAGCGATTGGTGCCATGGCCCAGCGCAAGCTGATCCTGCATTCCGGGCCTCCGATTGCCTGGCCGGATATGTGTGGCCCGGTGAAAGGGGCGATCGTGGGGGCGATCCTGTTTGAAGGCTGGGCAGCCGATCATCAGGCCGCCGAGCGCCTGATTACCGAAGGCGTGGTCGAACTGGAACCTTGCCACCATTACCAGGCGGTAGGGCCGATGGCTGGCATCATCAGCCCGTCTATGCCGCTGTGGGTGATTGAAAACAAAACCAACGGCCAGCGCGCGTTCAGTAACTTCAACGAAGGGCTGGGTAAGGTGTTGCGCTTTGGTGCCAACAATGACGAAGTGCTGCAACGTTTGCAGTGGATGAAGCAGGAACTGGCCCCGGCGCTGAAAGCCGCCGTGCGCCAGCTTGGCGAGCTGGAGCTGAAACCATTGATGGCACAGGCGCTGCATATGGGCGACGAGGTGCATAACCGCAACGCGGCGGCTACCGGATTGCTGATTAAGCGCCTGGTGCCCGCCTTGCTGGCCTGCGATCTGCCTATGGCAACGTTGCAGCGCGTGGTGGCCTTTATGACCGGTAACGATCACTTCTTCCTCAACCTGTCGATGGCAGCCTGTAAAGCCATGATGGATGCCGCTGGCGGTGTGCCGCATAGCTCAATGGTGACGGTGATGGCGCGTAACGGTGTC
Organism: Chania multitudinisentens RB-25; assembly: GCF_000520015.2. GTDB lineage: Bacteria > Pseudomonadota > Gammaproteobacteria > Enterobacterales > Enterobacteriaceae > Chania > Chania multitudinisentens. The sequence goes on along the minus strand of NZ_CP007044.2, from coordinate 684,313 downwards.
AATTTTGGTATCCGCTTGTCCGGCACCGGCGATCGCTGGTTCCAGGCTCCGGCCAATGCGGTGGAAGGGCTGTTTTTCCCCGGTTACGGCGTTGACGATGCGGCCGCCGATCTTGGTGACAGCGCCATCACAGAAACTGCTGGCGTGGGCGGGTTTGCCATGGCGTCTTCACCGGCCATTGTTAAATTTGTTGGCGGCACACCGGCCGATGCCACCAATAACAGCCGCCGTATGCAAGCGATTACCGTTGGAGCGAACCCGGCTTTCACCCTGCCAGCGCTTAACTTTGCGCCAACTGCGGCGGGTATTGATGCTCGCAAAGTGGCCGATCGCCAGATTCTGCCGGTGATCAATACCGGTATCGCCCACAAACAGGCGGGAGTTGGGCAGATTGGCGCGGGTATTACCACTGCGCCGATGTCCTGCTTCGTTGAGGCCATTCAGGCTTTGGCCCAGGCGTTGCCAACGGGAGAACCAGCATGAGTAAACCTTTAGCCGTGGTTGCCGTGGGCGGCAATGCGCTGATCCAAAGCGATCGGCACAACAGTATTCCCGATCAGTATCAGGCGGTGGTGGAGACGGTAGGGCATATCGTTGACATGATCGCCGCCGGTTGGGATTTGGTTCTGACCCACGGTAATGGGCCGCAGGTTGGGTTTATCCTGCGCCGTTCCGAACTGGCAGCAGAAGAAGTGGCCCCGGTACCGCTGGATTATGCCGTGGGCGATACGCAGGGCGCGATTGGCTATATGTTCCAGAAAGCCCTGGGCAACGAATTGCAGCGCCGCGGCATTCAGCGGCCAGTAGTGGCGTTGGTCACACAAACTCTGGTCAGCGCCGATGATGCGGCGTTTGCACACCCTGGCAAACCGGTAGGAGCGTTTTTTGATCGTCAAACGGCGCTGGAGCGCCAGCAAACGCTGGGCTGGACGGTAATGGAGGATGCTGGCCGTGGCTGGCGCCGCACGGTGCCTTCGCCCGAACCGCTGGCCATCATTGAGCGTGAGGTGATTAGCCAACTGTTGGCGCAGGGCTGCATTGTGATTGCCTGTGGCGGTGGGGGTATTCCTGTAGTGCGCGATGAGCACCAGCAATTGCGCGGGGTTGAAGCGGTGATTGACAAAGATCTGGCTTCGGCATTGCTGGCGGAACAATTGGGCGCGGATCTGCTGTTGATCCCAACCGGCGTTGAGCAGGTTGCTATCAATTTTGGTACGCCGCAGCAGCAATGGTTGGACACCCTGAACATTGAACGGGCACAGGCTTTACTCCAGCAAGGGCAGTTCGGCGCTGGCAGCATGCAACCCAAAATTGAAGCCATTCTGCGTTTCGTTGAGCACAGCCAGCAACAAGGGAATAAGGGCCAAGGGCTCATCACTAGCCCACAGGCCATCAAGGCTGCACTGAATCACCAGACCGGCACCTGGATTAAGCCATAACCTTTAAGGAAGTACACAATGAGTCAAACTACGTTGGTGGCCGTTAATGGCACCCTGATGCGCGGCCTGGAACTGAACGGCAACATGACCGGCGCAGGCGGTGTTTTCGTTCGCGAAGATCAAACCGATGCTCACTATCGGCTGTGGAGTATCAACGATCGTCACCCCGGCATGATCCGGGTGCAGGAAGGCGGCGTTGCTGTGGCACTAGAGCTGTGGGAACTGCCGCTGGCTTCGTTTGCCACCCTGCTGTTGAGTGAGCCAGCCGGGCTGTCGATCGGCAAAGTGAAATTGCAGGATGGCAGCGAAGTGCTGGGGGTGTTGGCTGAGCCTTGGCTGGTGGAAGGGCAAAAAGAGATCACTGAGTGCGGCGGCTGGCGTCAGTATACCGGCCACACTTTTACTGAATGAGTCGATAACGGTTTAGGCTGGGCCGTTACGGCATCAGCCTAATACATTGGCTTACAAGGAGTAATGTATGCGTAAAACGGATGAAAACACCAATACCGCATCCGGCTTTCATATTGCGATGATTTTGCTGGGAATTGCGGTGACCCCGGTACTGCTCTCTTCTTCCAGCCTCGGTAACCAGCTATCTCGTTCAGAGTTGCTCACCGTGGTGGGATTGGGGGGCATTATCCTGGCGATTCTGGCCTCTATCACCATCAGCGTTGGTGAAAAGGCGCGTTTACCTACCTACGGCATTGTGAAATATGCCTTTGGGGAACGTGGTGCTGTTGCCATCAACATTCTGATGGCGATCAGCCTGTTCGGCTGGATTGCCGTGACTGCCAACATGTTCGGGCATTCGGTACATGATCTGCTGGCGCAGCACGGTATGACACTGCCAATACCGCTGTTGGTGGCCGTCGGTTGCTGTATTTTCGTGGCGTCTACCGCTTTCGGTTTTGTGGTGTTGGGGAAAGTGGCACAGATTGCAGTGCCGGTTATTGCCCTGGTGCTTTGTTACATTCTGTATGTGGCGATGAATGGGCAGGCCGACCTGGTGCAGAGCATGGGCAGTATGGAAACCGGCGTGGCGGTATCTACCGTAGTAGGGACGATTATTGTGTTGGTGGCCACGTTGCCGGACTTTGGCAGCTTTGTGCATAACCGTAAGCATGCGCTGATCGGGGCGATCATCACCTTTTTAGTTGCCTATCCCCTGCTGTATTGGGTGGGAGCCACCCCCAGCGCCTTGAGCGGGCAGGGATCGCTGCTGGCGGCGATGGCGGTATTCGGTTCGGTATTACCGGCGGCATTGTTGCTGGTTTTTGCCTGCATCACCGGTAACGCTGGCAATATGTTCCAGGGAACGCTGGTGGTTTCGACCTTACTGACCCGTTTCCCGAAATGGCAGATTACGTTGGCGCTGGGCGTGCTGTCGGCGATCGTCGGCAGTATGAACATCATGGGCTGGTTCATTCCGTTCCTGTTGTTCCTCGGGATTGCCACACCGCCGGTAGCCGGTATCTATATCGCTGACTTTTTCCTCTATCGCCGTCATGGCTATCAGGAAAGCGTGCTGGCGGTGGAACCGCAGATCAAAGTGCTGACATTCGTGGCCTGGGTTGCGGGTTCTGCCGTTGGTTTTATGACGGTTAAGGGCATATTCACCCTGACCACGATCCCTTCGGTTGATTCCATTTTGGTCGCCTGTGTGGGGTATGCACTGCTAAGCCGGAAAAAGTATAATCAAGCATAATGAATAGACTGCCAGTGTGTGAGCTGGCAGCCTCTCCTTTCCAGGTTGCTACAGGAAATCATTATGTTTATCTCCGACGAAACTTTGCGGGTCATTCATCTGGTGGCGAAATACCAGAGTATTACGACCGCCGCCGAGCACCTGAATAAAGTCCCTTCTGCGATCAGCTATACGGTTAAAAAGTTGGAAGAAAGTTGTGGTGTTGAACTGTTTCTGCGTAAAGGCCGCTATATCGAACTTACCCCAGCGGGTGAATACTTTGTGCAACACAGCAAAACCATACTCAATGATTTGGATGCGCTACAGCGCAATACGGCCTTGATTCACAGCGGTGTGGAGCAGGAACTGACGATTGCGGTGAACAATATCATCCCCCGTTCGGCTATCGTGGCGTTTGTCTGCGCGTTTGAACAAGCATTTCCTTCCACATGGTTAACTATTGATACCGAAGTCTATAACGGCTGCTGGGACGCGCTGTACGGCAAAAGAGCCAACCTGGTGATCGGTGCGCCGCATGCGGTGCCCAGCACTGAGGGGATCATCAGCGAACCGATAGGCCACTTGGAGTGGGATTTTGTCGTGGGGCCAGAACATCCGTTGGCAACGCAGGTGCAGCCGCTACAGAACAGCGAACTGCGGCAATATCCAGCAATGTGCATTCGCGATACCGCAATCAACTTTGTGCCGCAGCAGGCGTGGTTGCTGGAGGGGCAAAAACCGATGTTTGTGCCCGATTTTGCCACGGCCATTGAATTGATCCAGCGTAATGTGGGTATCGGCTATGTGCCTCATCATTTGGCTCTGCCCTTGCTGAACCGCGGGGAATTGGTCAAAAAGCCGATGCAGGAGCACAAACATGCCACGCAGATTTTTTTAGCGGCCCGTTCTGATGGGATGGGCAAGGTGAGCCGCTGGTGCATCGAATATCTGTTGGCTCCGTCGTTTCGTGCCAGGCTGCATGGGCAATTGTGACGGCGGATTATTTCTGAACGGTGCAGATCAAGTCATAGGAATATAAGGTTCCTTCGGGGGTTTGTTGCACGAGTTCCATATCCTGCTCCAAGCTGCAAAATAACGCAGCACTGCTGCGGGCAGCAGAGGCGTAGGTAATATCAAACAACAGCGGTGTATGATCGGCGTGCCGTCTGTTTTTCACTTCTTTTTTTATCCACTGTTCTAGCTCAAGCGTTATTTTTTGCAGATCATCATATTCTTTGACCAGATGGATCTCGCAATTCTGGTTCCTCGCAAGAGTCACCAGTTTGGTTTGATATTCCTGATGCAGCGATTCAGGTATCAGCAGTGATATTTTTTCAACGGCCCGATAGGTTTGCAAGAATGCGGGCAATTGCTCCAGCAGAGGTGAACCCACAATGTGTGGGCAGAAAACCAGCGGTTTTCTTTTTGTGATGCGGTAGAGGTGTGGTTTTTTGACATGGTGTAATGTCATCACCGAAGCAAATAACAGCAGCAACGTGGTAAAGAGTAAAGGAATAAACCAGATCAGGAAACTGGCCACATCATTGAACGGATGTGAATAGCGTTCAACATCATCCGGGCGGAAAAAGCGCAAGATCATTTTGAAAATAAGCCCTTCGTTCAGCGCATCGGCGACCCACCCGCTCAACACGATGGCCGATAAGGCATAACATGAGGTTTTCAGATGATGTAATAATGCCGAACGTTCCATAAATTCCCCCTTCTGGCCGCAATTGCTTATATATACCTTGATTATTTGAAGATGCAACTTTACATAGGCTGGATATTTTTTCTGATGTGTGCACCCTTGCCATTGAGTGAGCATTTTTTCTGTAATTTGTGGGCTGCACTGTTTAAAAACGGTTTTATAATTTCCATGTAAATATAATGGTTAATTTTTTTTGTGATTTAATGACGAATGTTATTTATTTTTAGCTTGTTAATGTGTGATTTCTCATATCTAAAACGGTTATTTTACCAAATAAAATCATGTGGTTAATCTTTATTTTCAATCTACATCATTTTTTTTGAATAACTCATGCAAAGATATGGTGTTCATAATAGGAAATAATTGTAATAGCATCCTCTCCATCAACAAATGGTGTTGTTAATAAAGTATTTTTTACCGAGGAATTTACCATGAAATTTATTAAAAATTTTGCATTAATCTCTGCTTTAACTTTAGTTTCTTTCACTAGCGCTGCCCAAAATATTACTGCCAGAGCTACCACCATTGACAGTGCAGAGGGGCAGATCGCTGCTCAGGCGAAGGAAGCTAACGCAGATTATAAAATTATCACCACGCTGAATAAAAACGGTGTGTATATGTTTGCCAAACTGATTAAGTAATTTATCAATATACTTATGATACTGCGATTCGCATTATTTTAAGTGCAACAATGTTTCGTTAACGCTTTTAATTTCAGAGTATTTAAAAAATCATTCTTTGAATAAAAATATAAGCGACTGAAATAATAAGGATATATTAATAATGAACCGTAAAAATATGTTGAAAACAGGTATCATCAGCGCATTGCTGATGAGTTTCTCCGTATTTTCCGCAGAGAATAAGCCTGATGATTTTTCTACCACCTCTGATGCTAACGCAGAACAGCGCATCAATAAAACGTTGGAAGAGTTTAAGGCAGAGCGGGAAACGGTGGAAAAAAACCTCAGAAACTTTGATGACCTGGACTTTAATGTTTACAGCCATCAAAAATGGGATGAAATGGACAGAAGCCACGCCAAAGATATTATTGTTCATTATCCCGATGGTTCAGTGACCTATGGTTTGAAAGAGCACCTTGATCGTTCTAAAAAGATTTTTGCGTTTGCCCCGGATACTGAAAACCCGATCCATCATGTACGTATCGGCCAGGGGACTTATACGGCGGTAACTGGCGTATGGCGCGGCACTTTTACCAAGCCGATGGTGCTGGCGGACGGTACTGTGATTCAGCCGAACGGTAAGCGTTTTGAAATAGAAATGGCGACCATTGCGCGCTGGAATGAACAAGGCACGATGGATGAAGAATGGTTATTTTACGATGACTATACCTTTATGAAGCAGTTAGACCTGATTAAATAACCAATATAGATGGGGCTAAATAGATATGTCCACCAGCTGAAAGTTTAATGTGGAACGCTATTAAGCGCAGCTATTGAGAAAGCCCCCTATTTATTGGCGTAGAAACACGAGAAATTGTTGAGTCGTTAATGATGAGTAACAGTAAATTACCATTCAAAATCGGTATCTCCTCAATTGGAGCCCATCTGACCAATCCGCTGACCGGTAAGAAATCTACGGAACAGGAGCGAGTCAGGCATTTAATTGACATGGCGATACAGGCTGAAGCGGCAGGTCTTGATATTTATGCACTGGGTGAAAGCCATGAGCAGGGATTTGTCAGCGCGGCACACACCGTGATGTTGAGTGCTGCTGCACAGGCCACGAAAAATATCACTCTGATGAGCTCAGTCACCGTTATCAGTACGCTGGACCCGGTGCGGGTTTTTGAAGATTTTGCGACGCTGGATCTGATCTCGAACGGGCGTACAGAGATCGTGGTTGGGCGTGGTTCGCGGATAGGCGGTTTTGGTCTGTTGGGATACTCGCCTAATGATTATGAAGCACTGTTTGATGAAAAACTTGAATTGCTTACCGCGATCAATGAAGCCAGTGAAAAACAGCAGCCAATCAACTGGCATGGGAGATTCCGTTCCTCTCTGACCAATGCACGTATCTACCCACAGCCCCTGGATGGGAAACTGAAAATATGGCATGCCGTTGGCGGCCACAGCAGCAGCGCGATTGCCGCAGCAAACAGAGGCCTGCCGATGGTGCTGACCACGCTGGCAGGGAGTTCCCTGAACTTTAAAACCACGATTGATGCTTACCGGCGGGCGGCAGTGGCCGCAGGCTATCAGGCTCAGGATATGCCGATCACTACCACCAGTTGGTTCCATACTGCGCAAAGTGATGCTCAGGCTGTTGAGGAGTTTTACCCTTATTTCAACGGGATGATGAGAGAACTGCGTTCTGATTCAGCGTCGATTGATTTTCTGCACCATTCACTGGCCGTTGATAACGCCATGATGATTGGCTCGCCTAAAACGATCCTTGCCAAGATGAAGTATCAGTACCAGCTCTACAGGCAGCAGCAATTCTTGGCTCATGTGGATACCGGGGCTTTGCCGCCCGATCTGGTCAAAAATAATATTGAGGTGCTGGCTAATGTGATTGCACCTGAATTTCGGTCATTTATCACACGTGAATGGGCATGAGTGAGGGAATGTCATGAAGAATATTAGTGCTGCTTTTTACCGCCGTATCGGCTGGGATAAAGCCGTGCAGTGGGATAAGGATGGCATCAACCACCTGATTGCCAGCAGCTTGATGTCGTTGCCCTTTGACAATTTGAGCATTTTTGACGCACCCGATACGCCGTTGAGCCAGGCCTATATTGTCGAAAAAATTCTGACTAAGGGGCAAGGGGGGCTGTGTTATGAGCTCAATACGTTACTGCATTGGGTAATGAAGGAGTGCGGGCTGGCCGTGAGCCTGATTACAGGCACTGTCTACGATGACATTGAGCAACGATGGTTCCCTTTCTCAGATACCCACGTGCTGAATATTGTTGAGTTAGATGAGCGTCTGTGGCTGGTGGATATTGGCTTTGGCCTGAAAAGCCCTCGCCTGATGGTGCCGTTGGACGGTGAGAGCGTTAGCTACGGCGCACTCGAATATCAGGTGGTGAAAGAGGCGTCATATTACCAACTGACTTTCAGGAAACGCGGGGCTGCGCGCTGGAGCATTGGATATCGCTTTGCGGTGGACTATCGGCATGTCACCGTTGAGGAGCTGGAACCGAGTCGGCGCATTATCACGTTTGAAGAGGCATCACCCTTCAATAAAAACCCGATGAGTGCCATTTTTACCGCGGCCGGCACTGAGATCATCACACCTTCAGGGCATACCATTACCCGCGATGGAAAGAAAATCAGGCTGCGGCTGACGAAGACACAGTTTAACAAGCGATTGAGCGAGCGCGTTCGCCCGGTGGTTATTTGAATGATTGCCACAGCGATTGCGTGCAATTGGGCGGTGCGAGAAGCCCCACCCGGCAAGTGGGCGGGGCTGAAGAGGGTTATTTGTGCAGCTTGTGCTGTTGCAGGAACTGGACACCCTTATCCGGGAAGTCGGTAAAGACGCCGTCCACGTCTGCATCAATATAGAAGATTTTCAGCATATCGTTGAAGTCTTTGGCGTAAGCAGGAACCTGGCCAGGATCGGCACGGAAAGTATAGGGGTGGATCTGCAAGCCCTGCTGTTTGGCTTCTTTCGCCAAGGTGGTTAACTCAATATGCCCAGGCGTGGAGGTGTTTTTGACAATCATTGGATACCACGGCCCAATGCCATCGGCATATTTGGCCAGCTTGGCGGCCGCACCAGGCTCATACATCCAGTCATAATTGTACGGTGTCAGGCTGCCATCTGGGTGGATCACCATGGTTTCGCTCACCTTCTGATCGCCGGTATTGGTGATCAACTGAACCAGTTTGATATCCATGTTCATCGCTGGCAGCAGCTCTTTTTTCACCCGTTCTAAATCCGGTGCATCGAAGCTTTGCAGATAGACTTTGTCGTCTTTCTTGGTATAGCCGTAGGATTTCAGGATTTCCAGCACGGTTTTGGAGATATCTTTGCCTTCGATTTTATGGAACCAGGGGGCTTTGGTTTCCACATAGATTCCCACATTCTTTCCGGCTGAATGATTCATGCCTTGAATCATTTCAATCTCATCCTGTAGCGTGTGGATGCGGAAGTCGGATTTCCACATTGGGAAACGGTTGGGGAATTTCTGCGTTTGTACGCCGTCTTTCACCACAAACTCTTCGGTGAATTTCAGTGTCTGGATCTCAGGCAATGTGAAGTCGATGGCGTAGTAACGGCCATCTTTACGATGGCGATCGGGGAACTTCTGCGCGACATCGGTGACCCGATCAAGGAAGTGGTCGTGCAGAACAATCACCTGGTCATCTTTGGTCATGACCACATCCTGTTCCAGATAATCTGCCCCCATGGCAAAAGCCATCGCTTTGGCGGGCAGAGTGTGTTCCGGCAGATAGCCGCTGGCACCACGGTGAGCGATAACCACTTTATCTACCGCCTGCGCAATGCTGGCCATTGAGGTGGCAAGAATGATGCCTGCCAGCAGGGCTTTGACTTGAGTCCGCATTCTATTGTTCTCCATGTTGTAGGGATATTAAAAAGGCCGCAGGGCGGCCTTTAAATCATGCAGAAACGTTGTGACAGTGAAATTACTTACGACGCTTGGCTGCAATTTCTTCGTGATGTTTCTTCTCGCTTATCATGGTCAGCAGCAGCAGCAATACTGCACCGATGCTACCGCCGATCATCACCATAAAGCCGCCGTCCCAACCGAAATAGTCTACGGTGTAGCCGACGATGGCGCTGGCAGCGACCGAACCACCCAGGTAACCGAACAGACCGGTGAAGCCCGCTGCGGTACCCGCCGCTTTTTTCGGTGCCAGTTCCAGCGCGTGCAGGCCGATCAGCATGACCGGGCCGTAAATCAGGAAGCCGATGATGATCATACAGGCCATATCGATCCCTGGATTACCCACCGGGTTCAGCCAGTAAACGATGGTGGCGATGGTGACCAACGTCATGAAGAACACCCCGGTGGCGCCACGGTTGCCTTTGAACACCTTATCTGACATCCAGCCGCACAGCAGGGTGCCTGGAATACCCGCGTATTCGTACAGGAAATAGGCCCAGGACGACTTATCCAGCGTGAAGTGTTTGACTTCTTTCAGGTAGGTAGGCGACCAGTCCAGAATGCCGTAACGCAGCAGATAGACGAAGACGTTAGCGATGGCGATGTACCACAACAGTTTGTTCGGGAAAACGTACTGCATGAAGATCTGCTTAGCCGTCAGTTCTTCTTCCGCTTTTTCGTTGTAATCGTCCGGGTAGTCGTTTTTGAACTCTTCGATGGAAGGCAAGCCACAGGATTGCGGCGTATCGCGCATCAGGGCGAAGGCAACCAGCGCCACCAGAATAGCGGCGAAAGCGGGCATATAAAGTGCCGCTTTCCAGTCGTTAAACCAGGCCATCCCCAACAGGAATAGCAGCGGTGGCAGGCCACCACCCACGTTATGGGCACAGTTCCACACCGAAACGATCCCGCCACGTTCTTTCTGTGACCACCAGTGCACCATGGTGCGGCCGCAGGGGGGCCAGCCCATGCCCTGGAACCAGCCGCACAGGAACAGCAGGACAAACATAATGGCAATGCTGGAGGTGGCCCAAGGTACAAAGCCCATAAACAGCATCACTGCCGAGGCCAGTATCAGGCCCGCAGGCAGGAAGACGCGCGGGTTGGAACGGTCGGAAACCGAACCCATGATAAATTTGGAAAAACCATAAGCGATGGAAATCCCTGACAAGGCAAAGCCCAGATCACCACGGCTGAAACCCTGTTCGATCAGATACGGCATCGCCAGAGTAAAGTTTTTACGCACCAGATAGTAAGCGGCGTAACCGAAAAAAATCCCCATAAAAATTTGCCAGCGCAGCTTACGGTAGAGCGGGTCTACCTTATCTAACGGCACACGGGAAATGTGTGCGGCTGGCTTAAAAATACTCAACATGAGCGCCTCCGATGGCTTTATCAATTATGACATCCACAGGCAATACCTAGCCTGGTGATGTTCGAGCGGATAGTAGGTAGTGGTGCAAATTGTTCCATAACGAGCGTCATCCTAGTCAAAACCCTGGTGAGTCTCTGTGATGAATGGCTCAATTGTTACACTTTTATGAAGCAGCGAAGGATTCTGAGCGATTGGTTAACATTTTAAAATGGGAAAATGCAACAAATTAGTGATTATGATCACAACACCGAATTTTTAAGGCCATTTTACTTTCGATTTTTGTTCGTTATTGTTCCTTATCAAACAAAACCCTCAATGATTGTGTATCAATAAGGCGATAATTACAGATTCAGGGGGCGTGATGAGCAACAGTTCACCAGTGACCGAAACGGATGTGATCATTATTGGTGGTGGTGCTACCGGGGCTGGCATCGCCCGCGATTGTGCGCGGCGCGGCCTGCGCTGTGTGCTGTTGGAGCGGCATGATATTGCCACCGGGGCAACAGGCCGCAATCATGGGCTGTTACACAGCGGTGCGCGCTATGCCGTGACCGATGCTGAATCGGCTCGGGAATGTATTGAAGAAAATCGTATTCTGAAACGTATTGCCCACCATTGTATTGAACCGAGCGATGGTTTGTTTATTACGCTGCCGCAGGATTCATTGGTGTATCAGCAGGAGTTTATTGCGGCTTGTCGCCGGGCTGGGATTGATGCAGAAGCGATTAGCCCTCAACAGGCATTACGCCTGGAGCCGGCGGTCAATCCGGCGCTGATCGGCGTTGTTCGGGTGCCGGATGGCACGGTTGACCCTTTCCGGCTGACCGCCGCCAACATGCTTGATGCGCGTGAACAGGGTGCGCAGATCCTCACCTATCATCAGGTGGTTGGCCTGTTGCGCGTGAGTGATCGTGTAACCGGAGTGCGCGTTATCGACCATCAGGCTGCGCGTCAATACAACATTTATGCGCAGATCGTGGTGAACGCTGCTGGGATCTGGGGCCAGCAGATTGCTGAATATGCCGATTTACGCGTTCGTATGCTGCCGTCTAAAGGCGCGCTGTTGATTCTGGGGCACCGTATCAATCATCGGGTGATCAATCGTTGCCGCAAGCCGGCCGATGCCGACATTCTGGTGCCGGGGGATACCATTTCGTTGATCGGTACTACGTCTACCCGGATTGATTACGATCAGATCGACAATATAGTGGTCACGCCGCACGAAGTGGATGTATTGATTCGTGAAGGCTCGCTGTTGGCCCCGGCGTTGGCACAAACCCGCATTCTGCGTGCCTATGCGGGCGTGCGGCCATTGGTAGCCAGCGACGACGATCCTTCCGGGCGCAACGTCAGCCGGGGTATTGTGCTGCTCGATCACGCGGTTCGTGATGGATTGGAAGGCTTTATTACCATTACCGGCGGCAAGCTGATGACCTATCGGCTGATGGCGGAATGGGCGACCGACAAAGTGTGTGCCAAATTGGGCATTGATAGCCCTTGCACCACCGCAGAAGTGGCGCTGCCAGGTTCCCGGCAGTCGGCGGAGGAAACGGTACGCAGCGTGGTTTCACTACCGGCGAGTATTCGTGGTTCGGCGGTTTATCGCCATGGCGATCGCGCTCGCCTGGTGCAGTCTGGTGATCGGCTGGATAACAGCCTGGTGTGCGAATGTGAAGCCGTGACTGCCGGTGAAGTCCGTTATGCGGTGAATTCTCTTACCGTCAACAATCTGGTCGATCTGCGCCGCCGCACCCGCGTTGGCATGGGTACCTGCCAGGGGGAACTCTGTGCCTGCCGAGCCGCCGGGCTGCTGGCGCGTTTTAACGTCACCACGCCACAACAATCTATCGAGCAGCTTTCTCATTTCCTGAATGAACGCTGGAAAGGCGTGCGGCCTATCGCCTGGGGTGATGCCCTGCGGGAGAGTGAATTCACCCGTTGGGTCTATCAGGGATTGTGCGGGCTTGATGCCCGTGCTGGTCAGCAGCAGGGGGCGGATGATGCAATTTGATGTGGTGGTGATTGGCGGCGGGCTGGCAGGGCTGAGCTGCGCTATCCGCCTGGCAGAACAGGGTAAGCGTTGTGCGGTGGTCAGTTCCGGCCAGAGTGCGCTCTACTTTTCTTCCGGTTCGCTCGATCTGCTGGCGCAACTGCCTGATGGTTCAATGGTGTCTGAGCCGTTGCTGGCGTTACCCGCACTGGCACAGCAGGCTCCGCAGCATCCTTATAGCCTGATAGGCGCCCCCCGCGTTGCTGCGTTGGCCGTAGAGGCTGTGCAGTTGCTGGAGCGCTGTGGGCTCAAAATGCAGGGCAGTAATCAGCAGAATCATCTGCGCGTCACACCGCTTGGCACGTGCCGAGCCACCTGGCTCAGCCCGCAGGCCATCCCGACAGCTCCTTTTGGCGATGTACTGCCGTGGCGCCGTATTGCGGTACTTGGCATTGAAGGGTTTCTGGATTTTCAGCCACAAATGGCGGCCAGCTCACTGGCGGCAGAACAAAGTGTGCAGGTTGACGAGGTGTCTCTGCATTTACCCGTGCTTGATCGGTTACGTAATAACCCCAGTGAATTCCGCGCAGTCAATATCGCCCGTGTGCTGGATAGACCAGAGAATCTGGCTGTATTGATAGAGGAGATACAACGCCAGGCGGGCCAGGCTGAAGCCATTTTCTTGCCCGCTTGCCTGGGGCTGGAAAGCGATGAGCCACTGATGGCGCTACGCCAGGCGCTCGGTAAGCCGGTTTTCCTGCTACCGACGTTGCCCCCTTCGGTGCTGGGTATGCGGCTCCACCAGGCTTTGCGCCAGCGGTTGCAGCTATTGGGTGGGGTATTTATGCCGGGGGATACCGTACTGCGGGCAGATTTTGACGGCCAGCGCATCACTGGCCTGTATACCCGCAACCACACCGATATCCCGCTGCGCGCGCAGCAGGTGGTATTGGCCAGCGGCAGCTTCTTCAGTAATGGGCTGAAGGCCGAGTTTGGCGGCATTCGTGAGCCGGTGTTTGACCTTGACGTTTACAGTAAGCCCCAGCGTGAAGACTGGAGCAGTATTGATTTGTTCGCGCCGCAGCCTTATCTGCAATTCGGGGTGCAAACCGATGCCAACTTGCGCGCGCTGAAGCAAGGGGTGGCAATCAGTAACCTGTATGCGATTGGTGCCGTCACCGGGGGTTATGAACCCTTGCTGCAAGGCTGTGGTGCTGGGGTGTCGCTGCTTGGCGCGCTGCATGTAGCACAACAGATTGCAGGGCAAGAGGGATCGGTATGAGCCTATTAAAAGACACCAGCTTTGAAAGCTGTATTAAATGCACGGTCTGTACGACCTATTGCCCGGTAGCCAGAGTGAATCCGCTCTATCCAGGGCCGAAGCAGGCCGGGCCAGACGGTGAACGGCTGCGGTTGAAAGATCCCGCGTTATACGATGAGGCTTTGCAATACTGCACCAACTGCAAACGTTGTGAAGTGGCTTGCCCTTCCGAGGTGAAAATCGGCGATATCATTCAGCGTGCTCGCGCTAACTTCAGCCAGAAAAAGCCGACGTTGCGTGACGCGATTCTCAGCCATACCGATATCATGGGATCGCTTTCGACGCCGTTTGCGCCGCTGGTCAACGCCACTACTGGGCTGAAACCGGTACGTAAGCTACTGGATAAAGCACTCAAGATCGATCATCGGCGTGAATTGCCAAAATACTCTTTTGGTACTTTCCGCCGCTGGTATCGCCAACAGGCGGAAAACCAACAACGCTATCAGGAGCAGGTGGCGTTTTTCCACGGCTGCTTTGTCAATTACAACCACCCACAGCTTGGTAAAGATCTGATCGCGGTTTTCAACGCCATGAACATCGGTGTGCAATTGTTGAAACGTGAGAAATGTTGCGGCGTGCCGTTGATCGCCAATGGCTTTATTGAGCAGGCTAAAAAGCAGGCCCAGGTGAACGCCGCATCTTTGCACGAGGCGGTGCTGGAGCGCGGTATTCCGGTAGTGGCCACCTCTTCAAGCTGTACTTTTACCCTGCGCGATGAATATCCGCATCTGCTGGAAGTGGACACCTCGGCTGTGCGTGAACGGCTGGAACTGGCAACGCGCTATCTTTATCGCCTGATCAATCAGGGGCGCAGGTTGCCGCTAAAGCACACGCCGTTACGGGTGGCTTATCATACGCCGTGCCATATGGAAAAAATGGGTTGGACTGCCTATACGCTGGAACTGCTGCGGCAGATCCCCGGCCTGGAATTGGTGGTGCTGGAATCGCAATGCTGCGGGATCGCCGGAACTTACGGCTTCAAATCGGAGAACTATGAAACCTCGCAGGGGATTGGCGCTGCGTTGTTCCACCAGATTGAAGAGAGCGGCGTGGATCTGGTGGTCACTGACTGTGAAACCTGTAAATGGCAGATCGAAATGTCCACCAGCAAACGCTGTGAACACCCGATCACCCTGCTGGCGCAGGCGTTGGGCTAGGGCCGGCGGCATAACCCCGGCCCTGCAAGCTTAGGGCTGTAATTTCAGCGAGCGGATTATACCTTCGGCTTCGCTTTGAGCCTGCTGTTGGTTGTCTGCGGGCAGCGTGATCTGAATGGTCAGCAACTGGTTATCCAGTGTGCCGAGCAGGATAGAAGAGTAAGCCTTTTGATCACCACTGGTAATGATGCTATCCAGCTGACGCAGTGGCACACCGTTGATATCGATGGCCTTATTGGTGATGAGCTGTAGATTGGCATCGCGTGAACGCTGTTGAGCTTCCAGGCCCTGGGCCAGGGTTTCCAGGCTGTCTGGGGCTTTATCGCCAAGGATGACGATCAACGCGCGCTGGCCGGTGCTGTCGGCAAAAACGTGCCGGTTATTGGACGGTTGGCTCAGCCTGCTGCTCTGGTCTGCCATGCCATTCGGCAGAGTAAACGTCAGTTTGCCACCCAGCAAATTCACCTGCCCGCTTTGGGTACTGGCGGTGGCATCACCGGCAGGGGCTTGACTGTCTTTGTTTTCACCATCACAGGCCGCCAAGCCAAGCACTAACAGGCCGATACCCATCAATTTTGCTACGTTACGCATTGGGTTTCCTTATTCTTTCACCGATAGAGGGTTGTACCTTATGGCACCCTATTGCATGTTGCAAGGCAAGGTGGATGTTGTCACAAGGTTTTTCGTATCGACCTGTGGAACCCTCCATCCATCAGCCCTATTTGCGGTTAACTTGGTTGTAGCTGGCTATCCTGCTGGCGTGATGCCAGGCGTTTAAGCAGCATATTCAGCAGCACACCGTACATCGGTAGGAAGAACAACATGCAGATCAATACCTTGAAAACATAGTCCACCAGGGCAATCTCCACCCAGTTGGCGGCCATAAAGGCGTCGCTGCTTCTGTAGAAGGCAATGAAGAAGAACGCCAGCGTATCAATAATATTACCGAGGAACATCGCCGCAGCTGGGGCTACCCACCAGGTGCGCCGTTGCCGCAGGCGGTTGAAGACGTGTACATCCAGAATCTGGCCCAAGACATAGGCCATAAAACTGGCGATCGCGATACGCGCCACAAACAGGTTAAAGCTGGCCAGCGTAGCCAGGCCCTGCCATTGCCCCTGAAACGTGACGGTGGAAATCACATAGGAGATAAACAGGGCAGGCACCATGACCGCAAGGATAATTTTGCGCGCCAGTGGGGCACTGAAGATCCTGACCGTGAGATCGGTAGCCAGGAAGATGAAGGGAAAAGTAAAGGCTCCCCAAGTGGTATGAAAACCGAATAGGGTGATCGGCAACTGCACCAGATAATTACTGGAAGTAATGATGGCAATATGAAACAACGACAGCCAAACCAACGCGGTAACGCGCTGCTGAGCGGTAAACGAGTACATGATGTGGCCTTTTTAAGTTGGGGTGAGGGAACCCATTTCATTCATCTAGCAGGCAGAGAAGAGATAATTTTTACCTGCGCGGCCGCATGATACGCGTTTACGCAATCAATGCAACTTAAGTCGTGGCTAAATTTCACGCAAACGTTAACGTGGGTTGCACAGAAAAACGACTGGCGTACACTAGGTGTTAATGAGATCTGGCGATCCTTCGCCGATCATTTTGATCGAGAAAAATGCATGACTGATATTTTTACCCAGGCAGACCAGACGCTCGATGCGCTGGGTTTGCGCTGCCCAGAACCGGTAATGATGGTGCGTAAAACCGTGCGCCATATGGACAACGGTAAAACGCTGCTGATTATTGCCGATGATCCGGCTACGACTCGTGATATTCCGGGTTTTTGCCATTTTATGGATCACACACTGGTGGCTCAGGAAACTGAGAATGCGCCCTACCGCTATCTATTGCGTAAGGGTGTGGTGGCGTAACCCGTACCCGTTGCTGACGCCAGGCTGATGCCTGACGTCTTGTGGTTAACGGCTATGCGCGTTTTTTCAGCAGGCGTAATGCGTTAGCAGTCACCAGCGCGGTGGCACCGGAATCTGCCAGCACGGCCAGCCATAAACCGGTCATCCCCAGCAGGGTGGTAACCAGGAAAATCCCTTTCAGCCCGAGTGCGATGGCGATGTTCTGGCGGATATTGGCGTGCGTGGCGCGTGCAATACGAATCATCTCGGCAATGCCAACCAAACGGTTGTGTGTCAGTGCCGCATCAGCCGTTTCCAGCGCTACATCGGTGCCGCTGCCCATGGCGATACCGATGCTGGCTGCTTTCATCGCCGGAGCATCGTTGATGCCATCACCTATCATCGCCGTTTGTTGCTGCTTGCTCAGCGCCGTGATGGCTAACACCTTATCTTCGGGCATCAATCCTGCGCGGTAATCCATCCCCAATTCGTTGGCAATGGCTGCCGCTGCGCGTGGGTTGTCCCCGGTAAGCATTACGCCGCGAATACCCAGTTCGGCCAACTCGGCAATCGCCTGTTTGGCGTCGTCGCGTAAAGTATCACGCAGCGCCAGCAGGCCGAGAGTGACACCTTCTTCCAGCACCACAACCACGGTTTTACCCGCCGTTTCCAGCAGATCAATCTGGTTGCGCCATGCGCTGTTGAGCTGGTTTTCTGCCAGCTTGCCTGGTGCACTGATCAGAATGGTTTTACCGTTGACGCTACCTTCTACGCCAATGCCAGCCAACGCGCGGCGGCTTTCCGCCAATGGCAGCTGTTGCCCGGCCCGGTTGATGATGGCCTGCGCGAGCGGATGGTGTGAACCCGCTTCGACCGCTGCTGCCAAGCTCAGCAATTGCTGCTCGCTGATGCCGTTGGCTGGCAGCACATCGGTGACGGTAGGCTTGCCTTCGGTCAGCGTACCGGTTTTATCGAACGCCAGAGTGTGTATCCGACCCAACTGTTCCAGCGCAGCCCCTCCTTTAATCAGCGCACCACGGCGGGTGGCGGCTGCCAGGCCAGAAGTAATCGCCGCCGGAGTCGAGATCACCAGCGCGCAAGGGCAACCAATCAGCAGTAAAGTCAGGCCACGATAGATCCATATTTCCCAAGGTTCAGCGAACATCAGTGGGGGGATCAGGATCACGGCAACCGCCAGTAGCATGATCGCCGGGGTGTAGTAACGGCTAAAGCGATCGAGAAAACGTTCGATTGGCGCTCGGCGTTCTTCGGCTTCTTCAATTAATTGCAAAATACGGTCAATGGCGTTTTTGCCCGGTTCAGAAACCACTTTCATCTGTGCCACCTGATCGACCGACAGGCTGCCCGCCGCCACTTTCTCGTTTTGCTGGCGCTCAACTGGCACAGATTCACCGGTTAGCGCACTTTCGTCAAAGCTGGCAAAGGGATTAAGCAGTTCGGCATCGGCGGGCAGGCGGCCACCTGGGGCGATTTCAATCACATCCCCAGGGCGCAGGCTGGCGACTGGCACCTGCTTGCGTGTATTGCCCTGAACCAGCAGAGCATCCTCCGGCACCAACGCCATCAGAGTTTTTACGCCTTTGCGTGCCCGGCTGGCGGCATAGGATTCCAGCAACTCCCCCAGCATAAACAACAGCAGCACCATGGCTGCTTCTGCCGTTGCACCGATAAACAGCGCACCGATGGCGGCGACGCTCATCAGGGTTTCTATGGCAAACGGTGTGCCTGAACGGATCAAACGCAGAGCTTTGCTGACGACCGGTGCCAGGCCGACCAGCGTTGTGGCGATAAAGGCTATCTGGCCGAATTGCGGGTTGATGAAATCTAAAAGCCAACTGATTGCCATCAGGGCAGAGAGAAACAGAAGCGGGCCGAACTCGCCTAGGCGGGAGGTTTTTGGCGCGTCGGTTTTGGCCGCGGTATCCAGCAGAGTAAAACCGGCCTGTTTTACCGCCTCCTGCACGCGCAGGCTGATATTAGTTTGAGCATCCACCACCAGTTTTTCGGTGGTAAACAGTACACGTGCGCTATCGACACCGGGAATGGCGATGACGGCATTTTCAATCTTTTTGGCACAGCTTGGGCAATCCATGCCGGTGACTTGCCAACTGAAACGCTGGCTGCCGGAAGGGGGAGCGGCAGCCAATCTGTCGCTTTCTTCATCCGGTTCTTCGTGGCCATCACTGCTGCAACAGCTGGCACTTTGTTCAGGTTGATGGGGATGGGCATGACTTTCCGCCACTGCGGTGGTTGCACTGCTGCAACCGTGTTGGGTTTGCGCGTGGCGATGACCACAACCGCAGCCGCCCTCTTTATGGCTATGTTCCTGATGATGTTCTTTATGATGATGCATATTACCCCCTTCAGGTTATTAACGGTGTCCATAAGGGGAACTCTACACCTTGGAGTTGACTCCAGAGTCAAGCGTTGGATGAGAATTGTTGCTTATTGTGCTGAGTGAAGAAGGGGCCAAACGGGTTCGGTGAACCAAACCCGTTGCTGGCGTTACAGATACAATGAGCGGACGATCAGGAAATGGCCGACGAAATAGCAGAAGGCCACTACGGCGTCTGCGGCACGGAAAGTGAAGCGGTAGCGGTTCAGCAGCCAGACGATATTGGCCAGCAGTAACAGTGAAGTTCCTATCAGCAGTGAAAAGCCAAAATCGGTGCTGCGCAGGAAATATTGTTCCCCTGCCAGCCACACCATCAGCAGCGTCATTGCTACCAGAGTGGCTACCGGCCAGCGCATGTCTTCCAGGCGGCTCCAAATGGTGGCTAACAGCAGTGCTCCAATGATCAATAAGGCCAGCGGCAACGGCCAGAACAGGCTGAACGTCATCTGGCTGGCAAAACTCAGGGTGTACAGTAAATGTGATAAAAAGAACGCACCGATGGCATACAGCACGCGTTCACGTGGCAGCAACAGCAATGCATCCCCTAGCAGCGTTGCCAGCAGGCCCAATACGATCAGGTAACCCGCAGCACCCAGCACGGGGGCTTGCCACGCCATTAATAACAACAGCAGTAACGTTAGCGGTTTGAAAACCCAGCGTTGCCAGCGGGGGCCGCGGTAAGAGGCGTCAACAAACAACCAACCGGAAAAGAAAACGGCAAGGAATGGCCAACTCATATGTATTCCTTATTTATTATGGGAACTGTGATCAGCAGCTCCAGATTGTCACCCATGTCACTTCTTCAGTTTAGGCAGTACGCATGGGTTCGACAATGCTTTCTTTAAAATCCAGTAGATAGGGTTATTTCTTCTTAAGTGGTGGCTGCTTCTTCTGCCACGCCAGTAGCTCAAAGACACCGAAAATAAAGATTTTGGTTTCCTGCCAGCGGCCAATCGGCTGATCTTTCGGTTGGGTAGATTTCAGCAACACCAGTTGCAACCCGTGCATCACCACCATAAAGAATAACGCGACGTCGATGAAATATTTTAGTGGCTTAGGAAATGGGGAAAACAGATTAGTGAGCAAGAAGGCCCACACGCACACCATCAGCAAGCGGCCCAGATTAATCAGCATGTTCAGTTTTCTCATCAATAGAACGAATGTAAAGACGGTAGGCAACCTGGCCAGCGATTTTTTCACGGTGGAGTGTCCAGGTGGCCGGTACGTCAGTGGCAGCACTTTCGGCTTCGGCTTCTACGTAAATCCACGCTTCATCTGCCAGCCAGCCCCGTTGTTCCAGCAAAATGATGGTTTCAGCCAGTAGCCCTTTGCGGAATGGTGGATCGAGAAACACCACATCATAAGGTTGCCCGTTGCCCGCCAGCCAGTGAAGCGTGTTGGTATTGAGCACCTGACCATGGCCTTGCAGCAACGCCAGGTTTTTCTCCAATTGTTGCGCCACTGGCCGTTGATATTCCAGCAGTGTGGCGTGTGCGGCATAGCGTGACAGCGCCTCCAGCCCCAGAGCCCCGCTGCCAGCGAAACAATCCAGGCAGCGGGCGCCACGGATCACCGGCGCCAGCCAATTGAACAGCGTTTCTCGCACCCGATCGGTGGTTGGCCGTAGCCCTTCGCTGTTGGGAACGGGCAATTTGCGTCCGCGCCACTGGCCGCCGATGATGCGAATTTGGCCTACAGAAGCTGACGGGTTTTTTTTAGCCGGGCTCCGTGAAGATAATTTCGCCATAGATAATTGAATGCGTACCGGAGTTAACAAAAGTGACGAGCATTCTACCGATGTGGCGCGCCGGGGGAAACGGTAAAACGCTGTTGCTCTGGAAAGCCTATCCGATGCGTGTTGCTGTGCGAGGGAAAGTGATAGACTCGGCAAATTAATTTTTCGCATTTATTATACCCAGATGCGGCTGACACGCCTGTAACTTCAAGTAATAAGGGTAGACCAGCCATCGGTACGGAGTAGAGGCAATACATGGCAAAAGATAAGAAACGTGGTTTTTTTTCCTGGCTGGGTTTTAGCCAGAAAGAAGAAGAGCAGCAACCTGAATCCACTGTTGAGCAGACAGAACATCAGGCTACAGAAACGCCGGTTGCCCCTAAACTGGACGATAAGTTCCCCGCTCAGGAGTCCGAGCTTGCCGATCTCAAAGATACTCCAGGGGAGTGGGATGCCAGCCTGAACGGTGAGCCGATCGCCGAAAATATCCCAGCGCTGGTCGAACATCCTGTCGTGCTGGAAGAGTCCACGCAAGAGATAGAACCTCTTATTGAACCCGTTGCTGAGCCTGAACCAGAGCCGCTTGTCACAGCGGAAGCGAGTGAAAGCCCGGCAGAAATCACCGCGCTGCAAGCCCCGGCGGTGACGCAGGAACAGGAACGCCCGACCAAAGAGGGGTTCTTCACACGGCTGAAGCGCAGCCTGCTGAAAACCAAACAGAATCTGGGCTCCGGTTTTATCGGTCTGTTTCGTGGAAAAAAGATCGATGACGACCTGTTTGATGAGCTGGAAGAACAATTACTGGTTGCCGATGTGGGGGTGGAAACCACGCGTAAAATCATTGAATCCCTCACCCAGCACGCCAGCCGCAAGCAGTTGAACGATGCCGAGGCCTTGTACGGCAAGCTGAAAGAAGAGATGACCGGCATTCTGGCTAAGGTGGATCAGCCGTTGGATGTCGGCGGTAAAACGCCGTTTGTGATCCTGATGGTGGGAGTTAACGGCGTGGGTAAAACCACCACCATCGGCAAATTGGCGCGTCAGTTCCAGGCCGAAGGCAAATCGGTGATGCTGGCGGCAGGCGATACCTTCCGTGCTGCGGCGGTGGAGCAGTTGCAGGTCTGGGGTGAACGCAACCGGATCCCGGTGATAGCCCAGCATACTGGTGCGGATTCCGCATCGGTGATTTTTGACGCGGTGCAGGCGGCCAAAGCGCGTAATATCGACGTGCTGATCGCTGATACCGCGGGCCGTTTGCAGAACAAAGCGCACCTGATGGAAGAGTTGAAGAAGATCGTGCGCGTCATGAAAAAACTGGACGAGCAGGCCCCCCATGAGGTTATGCTGACTCTGGATGCCAGCACCGGTCAGAATGCGGTCAGTCAGGCGAAATTATTTAATGAAGCCGTAGGTTTAACCGGCATTGCACTGACTAAACTGGACGGTACTGCTAAAGGTGGGGTGATCTTCGCTATTGCCGATCAGTTCAGTATCCCGATTCGTTATATCGGCGTTGGTGAAGGTATTGACGATTTGCGGCCGTTTAAGGCTGACGATTTTATTGAGGCACTATTTGCCCGAGAGGATTAATACGGATGATTCGCTTTGAACAGGTCAGTAAAGCTTATCTGGGCGGACGGCAGGCGCTGCAAGGGGTCGATTTCCATCTGCGCCCGGCAGAAATGGCGTTTCTGACCGGCCATTCTGGCGCAGGGAAGAGTACCCTACTGAAACTGATTTGTGGTATCGAACGACCAAGCGCTGGGCATATCTGGTTCAGCGGGCATGATATCAGCCGATTGAAAAGCCGCGAGGTGCCCTTTTTGCGCCGCCAGATTGGCATGATTTTTCAGGATCATCATCTGCTGATGGATCGCACGGTGTATGACAATGTGGCAATGCCGCTGGTGATCGCCGGTGCCAGCACCGAAGATATCCGCCGCCGTGTGTCAGCTGCGCTGGACAAGGTCGGGTTGCTGGATAAAGCGAAGAACTTCCCCATCCAGCTTTCTGGCGGTGAGCAACAACGTATCGGTATTGCCCGCGCAGTGGTGAACAAGCCTGCGGTCCTCTTGGCAGATGAGCCGACCGGTAACCTGGATGATGCGCTGTCGGAAGGCATTCTGCGCCTGTTTGAAGAATTTAACCGCGTTGGGGTAACGGTGCTGATGGCTACTCACGATACCGGGCTGATTGCGCGCCGGAACTACCGCATCCTGACGCTGAGCCAGGGCCGTATGGCAGGGGGAACTCATCATGGTGAATAAGGCAACCACTGCCAAGAGTAAAGCGCTACGCGGCGGCTGGCGTGAACAGTGGCGTTATGCCTGGGTGAACGCTATCGCAGATATGCTGCGCCAGCCGTTGGCAACCTTGTTGACGGTGATGGTGATTGCCATTTCCCTGACGCTGCCCAGTGTCTGTTATATCGTGTGGAAAAACGTCAGCACGGCAGCCACCCAGTGGTATCCGACGCCACAGTTGACGGTTTATCTGGATAAATCTCTTGATGATGATGCAGCAGTGAAAGTGCTGGATGTGATCAAGGCAGAAGCCGGTGTGGAAAAGGTGAATTATCTGTCGCGTGAAGAAGCACGCGGGGAATTCCGCAATTGGTCTGGTTTTGGTGGTGCGCTGGATATGCTGGAAGAGAATCCACTGCCCGCAGTGGCCATTATTACCCCGAAGATGAACTTTCAGAGTGCCGAGACGCTCAATACCCTGCGCGATCGCGTGGCGGTGGTGCAGGGCGTGGATGAAGTGCGTATGGATGACAGTTGGTTTGCCCGCTTGGCGGCGTTAACCGGGCTGGTGGGCCAGGTGGCGGCGATGATTGGTGTACTGATGATCGTGGCGGTATTCCTGGTGATTGGTAACAGCGTACGTCTGAGTATTTTCAGCCGCCGGGATACCATTAACGTGATGAAGCTGATCGGTGCGACCGACGGTTTTATTTTGCGCCCTTTCTTGAACGGTGGCGCAATGCTCGGTTTCTTCGGCGCGTTGTTGTCGTTGATCCTGTCGGGAGCGTTGGTGTGGAAGCTGGAGTCCGTGGTGGTGGGCGTGGCAAAAGTCTTTGGCACAACCTTTACCCTGCATGGGCTAGGCTGGGATGAAGCTCTGTTGTTGCTGTTAATCGCCGCGATGATCGGTTGGATTGCCGCCTGGTTAGCCACAGTGCAACATTTACGCCGATTTACGCCACAATAATGATTTTTTGATATACTCTTTTCCTGCTGCATCTACCGTGTTGCGGGAGAAGAGTCTGCAAACAGCAAGTGATTCGTTCTCTGCTTAGTAACGCACAAATTCCCTATTATTCTGCGCTTGCTTGACGTATTGTCGTAAAAGCTATGATCGAAAAACAGTGAACTAATAGGGTGAAAAACGGTCAGAGTAGCGGCGACTGTGAGGGTGCCTGGCGTGTGGAACCGCTTTTGCAACAGCAACTGCCGTAAGATCGACCATTCCCCGCCATAAAAATCACCTGCATAACCTGTTTTATCAAGAGAGGGTTTGAATGACTAAAGAAATGCAAACTTTAGCCTTAGTCCCACAGGGTAGCTTGGAAGCTTATCTGCGGGCTGCTAATGCCTATCCGATGCTGACGGCAGAGGAAGAGCTGGAGCTGGCTGAACGGCTGCATTATCAGGGCGATCTGGAAGCGGCTAAGCTGCTCATCCTGTCTCACCTGCGTTTTGTCGCTCATATTGCTCGTAATTATTCAGGATATGGTCTGCCACAGGCGGATCTGATCCAGGAAGGGAATATCGGCCTGATGAAAGCGGTGCGCCGTTTCAACCCAGAGGTCGGTGTGCGCCTGGTGTCCTTTGCCGTGCATTGGATTAAGGCAGAGATTCATGAATATGTGTTGCGTAACTGGCGTATCGTCAAAGTGGCGACCACCAAAGCACAGCGCAAGCTGTTCTTTAACCTGCGCAAAACCAAGCAGCGTCTGGGCTGGTTCAATCAGGATGAAGTAGAACTGGTGGCGCGCGAGCTAGGGGTGACCAGTAAAGACGTGCGTGAGATGGAATCCCGTATGGCTGCGCAGGACATGACCTTTGACCCGACGCCGGAAGATGAAGGGCGTGATGGGCAGGCAATGGCCCCGGTGCTGTATCTGCAGGATAAAAGCTCCGACTTCGCCGAAGGGATTGAGGAAGATAATTGGGAAAGCAACGCCGCAGACAAACTGGCCTACGCGCTGGAAGGTCTGGACGAACGCAGCCAGCATATCATCCGTGCCCGTTGGCTGGACGATGACAACAAGTCCACGTTGCAGGAACTGGCCGATCAGTACGGCGTTTCTGCCGAACGTGTGCGCCAGCTCGAAAAGAACGCCATGAAAAAACTGAAAATGGCGATCGAAGCGTAATAATAATCTGTTGAACATTATCGGCCCTGGCTGCAAAGCCAGGGCTTTGATTTGATCGGGGTAGGTTTTAAAACAGGCTTATCCCGATGTTAAAAACCTCTTTTCCTCTGTAATAGCCACGTTAAAGAAAATCCCTTATTATTTTGTAGGTTGATGCAGTGGTTAACTATTCACTTATCGGGTGTGGAAATTCCTACTAATGCTGCTATTTTTAACCTGCTAATCCCATATTTATCCGCGTTGCCACTGACATTACATTGTAAATAGGCAGGATACCTTTTTAGTTCGGAATGTGTATTTTTACCGAACGACTATGAATAACGACAGTTTATTTGAACAACGCTGTCAGTAATACTCACTTTCCTTATTATATTTAAAAATTAATATTACTGTCTTTAAAAAATTTAAAAGGGAATTAAATACATGTCTATTCGTAAATCAGCATATATTGCCGGTCTTGTTGCCATAATATCCTGTAGTGTTTTAGCGAAAGAAGTCACTATTCAGCAAATAAATGCAGAAAACCCACCCGCATTGGCTGACTATCGTTTGAGCTACACAGAAATGCGCGATGTGGCTAACAATAAAAAACTGTCTCATCGCATTTTTTATATTCCCTCCGTTGGCCCTGACGCCGCCTGGTTTGATGCGGTAAAAAAAGGCAATCTGGCTGAGGTGAAAAGAAAGGTTGCCGCCGGGCAAAATCTGGAAGCAAAAGATGAAGCTATGTTTGGCCAGACGGCTCTGGGCTGGGCAGCCTTTATCGGTTATCAGGATATGGTGGAATATCTCGTTAAGCAGGGGGCAGACTTATTCGCCACCGATCGTGCAGATGTGAAAAGCGCTTTAAAATCTGCCGTGTTAGGGAAGAACGTGGAAGTGGTGAAATACCTTTACCCCCTGTTGAAGGACAAAGTTGATATTAACGATCAGACCTTGGATAGCCAGGGGGAAACGTTAGTGATGATCGCAGCAAGTAATAACCGAATCGACATTGTTAATTACCTGATTAGCTTAGGGGCGAATCTGAATCTGGTGAGTACCGAGCTGGATCAGAGTGCGTTGAGTTACGCTTGCGATGGTGGGCATCAAGACATGGTTAAATTGTTGAAAGATGCCGGTGCCATTAACCATCGTACTCAAAAACCAGGTTGCTGACTGGAAGAGCTCTTTTCTGCCATGAAAAATAGCAGAGGTATTATTTTCATTGCATATCTGAGGGCATTATAAAATCGGGGCCGTGTTCCTAAATTGAACCTGGAACGCTACGGGTAATAAAGAGGTACGGCCTCATTCACTTTAAAAGGGCGATAACATGGGTATTATTAAGGCATGGCGGATGGCGGCTATCTTTGCGGGTAGTCTCCTGTGGTGGGTGGGGTCGATACAGGCTGCTGAAGTGCAGTACCAACTCAGTACGCATATTCTCGATATCTCTCAGGGGCGCCCTGCAAGCAATGTGGATATTGAGCTCTATCGGTTAGATCGGGAAGGGAAGCAGGAAACTTGGCGGGCGGTTGGCCAAGGAACTACCGATAAAGATGGCAGAGTTAAAACGTTCCTTGAACAGCAGGCCGGGAAGGATAACGCAGGTATCTATAAACTTAAATTCCTGACTCAGCCCTATTTCAAACAGCAGCAGCAAAACAGCTTCTACCCGTTTATCGAGGTTGTTTTTCAGGTAGATGGCAGCAGCCATTACCATGTGCCGATTACGTTGAGTAACTTTGGCTACTCAACCTATCGCGGCAGTTGAGCCCCGTTTGGTGGCGATAAGAACCGGAACGCAGCGTCCGGTTCTTACCTCAAGTCTGTTGGCTGGCAAACCCGTCAAAAGAACCTGTCTGCCAGGGCTATTTAAAACTCCGGTGCCGGGCAGTCATAGCCAAAGCGGCTTGACCAATCGTACTGGGTGCCGTTTTTGATGTAGCGCTGATATAACGCTCGCCCGGTTTTGGCATCGCGGGCAATCACCCAGCTTGCGGCATTGCACAGCACGGCAGCATAGGCCTGGCTTTTGGCTGGCAGCAGGTCGGCTGCTTTTTTTGCCAGCGCCACAGCCTGCCAGCGATAGTGCAGGAAGCGGTCATCCACCGCAGGTAGCGATTTGGCTGCGCGTGCTGCTTCCGCCGCACTGATCCAGCTTTTGTGTTGCAGATCGCGAGTATCGAAGGCATCTCCCAGATAGGAATAGCCCGCACCATAGATGGCGTAATCCGGTGTCATTTCATAGCCAGTGAACTCCAATCCTTGCTCGCGCAGCAATACTGCCGCCTGATAGTAGGCTTTGGCTCGAACCTCCTTACTTCCGGCTTTATCCTGTGCCGCTTTCAGTTGAGCGATAAACTCCTGTGCGGCTTGGCGGGAGTCTGGAAGATCGAAGTAATTGACGGCTTCCTGATAACGTCCGGCACGCATCATTCGGCGTGCCAGCAGTTCACGTAGTTGGCTCCGTTGGCGCTGTTGATAGTTGTACTCCCCCGGTTTCGCGGGTTGCAGTGGTACGGCAGGGGCATGCTTATCTACAAAACTTTTCAGTTCATCAATGGTCAGCACCCGTTCAGCGATATCAGCAATGTCTGCCCAATAATTATCTTTGCCGCGATACATTAGCTCCATCGCTTGCAAATAATCACCACGGTTCAGTGCCAGAATGGCCTGTTCACCAGCAATTCGGCAATCTGGCATAATGACTTCGGGTACGTAATCATCGTCACGTTGTTGACCCCAATCCTCATCGGTAGGGAAAGCCGCTGCCGCCTTGGCATAGGCAGCGGTGGCGACTTCTACATTACCATCACGCAGGGCCATCTTGGCGCGTAGCCACCAGGCTAACCCGCTGTCCCCAGCGTTTTTCAGCAGGCTTGCTGCCATAGGGTATTGCCCAGAACGGTAAGCCAACGCTGCCAGCCGATCACTGCCTGCGAACCCACTTTCCACCGATTCATTCAACAAGGTCAGGATTCGCTCAATGCTCTGTTTGGCGCTTTCCCCTGTGCCATCGCTCATCTGCAAATTGCTGCTGCGAGCGAATAACTCAATGGTGACCAGTTGCTGAACCAGGGGGTCATGGATAGCTTGTTTTAACGCGTTCAGGTGTTCTGGGTTAATCAGGTAACTGGAGACATATTGCAATGATAAGCTGCCATCGCTGTCGCCCTGTGCTGCCTGCTGGGCATACAACCGCGCTGCTTGGGCAATTTCGCCTTGCCACAGATGTATACGGGCTTGTTGGCCTAGGCTGCTTAATGCCAGTTGATCGGGATCGGCTGCGCCGCTTTTCACTTGGTCGATCACCTGCTGGAAAGTGGTAATCGCTTTATCAAGCTGGGCTTTTTCTGGATGTTGTACCGCTGGAGCGGTTGATCCGTAGGTGTTTTCCGGTGTGCCACGGTCATCCATCTCTATCCGCCCAAGCGAATACAGGGCCCGCAACCGCCAATCTCCCTGCTCGGCAGCGGGCAAGTCCAGCACCTGCTGGAAGTATTCGGTAGCGCGGGGATCTTCTGCTGCAAAAGCCACTGCGCCCAGAGTGTATAACCGTGCGGCCTCAGGTAGCCCTTGAGTATCAACCGCGTTAGCTTCTTCAATGGTCTTGCTGGCGCGCATTTGACCGATCATTCGCTCTTGCGGTGATTGTGGCATGGGTTTTGGCGCTGTTTCCGGTGGCGGTGCTTTCCATAAAGGGAGCTGTGGGTCCACCGCCAGCAGACGGTGGGTTTCGAAAGCGAAGTTGCCTTCCGGCATGTACAGCAGAGTATTGTGGCGATCGAGCAGCAGGCGATTCGGGAAGTCTGGCCCGCAGGCCAGGCTGCTAACCGGCATCACCAACACGGCGGTCATCAGCGACGTTAACCTTGCTAAACGCAAATCATGGGGTGACATAAGTGCCTCCTGGCGTGAGTTGTTGGCAGCGTAGCCAACCCAATGGGCGGGATTGCCCGGTCCGTAACTGAGCGTTGCTGATGCGGATAAAACGCAATTGTTCTGCCGTGGTTTCCAGCCGGTAATTTCCCACGGCGTCGGCTGCTAGGCAATTGCCCGTATTAATGCCAATCTCACGGGGCAGTGGGGCATCCACCGGCCCATCATTATAAATGTGTAGATCGTACAGCCCATTTTGCTGCGGAAGAAATTTTACCTGCCAACTGGCGGTAAGCGGTTGGTTATTGATCACCGCTCGAAGGGTGGTGAGCGACCAGGCTCGGCGATCGTCCGCCAGCGGCAGGCGGAACCAGATGATGCCTTGTAAACGCGGTAGTTTGCGTGCGGCGAGCTGGCGCAGAAAATCAGCCACTTGTTGGGGGGCAACGCTGAGTTCCTGTGTGGCACCGGCCACACGCAAAGAAACTTCACTTTCCACTTGTGCGCCCTGAGCATCAATCCCCACCAGGCCCATACCGTAAGCAGGCAAAGCCACGCGAAAGGGTTTCGTGCTGATGCGGGCGTATTGGCTGGCCCAGCGCAGTGCTAAAGGGCCATCGAATAAGCCTTGTTGCGGAGATAACACCGCATGCACTTGCAGCACCGAACTGTCTGTCTGCTGCAAAACGCCGGATAATGCAGGGGAGTCCATCCAGGCAGGCAGGGCAGTGATACCGAGTTGCAGCGACGTTGGGAGTTGCTGGCGCAGTTGTTGCAGAAAATGCTGGTATGCTGGCAGCCGTGCGACCGCGGCGTCGTGATCAATCTCCACACCGACCACCGTCAATCCGGCGGCCTGCCAGCGTTGTAACTGTTGCAGCAGACGCTGGCGAATAACCGTTTCATCCAACTGTTTCAATTGCCCATCCAGGCGCACCACTAGCCACAGCGGGCGGCCATCTTGCTTCAGCAGCGGTGTATTAACCGGAATCTCGCGATAACCCTCACGCGGATGTACCTGTAGCCCCAGCACGCGCAGGGTAGAAAATAAATCATGGCTTGCGGCCAACGCGGTGGCGTGCTGTGCCGTCCAGACTCTTTGCCAGAGATAAACCTGCTGATCCCAAGCAGGATAAAACTTCAGCGCCTGATAGCGGCCACTTAAACCTGCGGCCAGCGCGAGCAGCAGGATGGCGGCCATTGTGGCCCAGCGTTTCATTTCTGCCAGAGATCGCCCTGTACGGAGAAGCCGCAGGCACGCATAAAGTTCTCTACTTCGCCGCGTTCGCGTGGGGGTAATCCAGCGGTGGACAGCTGCCAGCGTAATACCTGCGGTAGTTGTCGTTGGGCATCCTGAACCAGATACAGCCCGACACCGCGGCGGCGCGTCACTTCGCGCACCATCAGATCGTGCAATTGAGCGCTATCACTTTGTAAGTCAATTTTTACCGCCCCTAATAAGCGTTCATTGAACCGTGCAGCGAACAATGTTTTGTCACCTTGTAACCATGTTTGCCACTGTGCCGGTTGCTGATGGGGCCAGATTTTGCCAAGGTCAATAAGATCCTGCGCGGATAACGTGGTCAATCGCTCAATCGTCAGTTTCATGCAAAATTTCCACCCAGATAAAGAGTTTGCTTAGTGTAATAGATCTGGCATATACCGTCGCCCTGCAAGATGCAGGACGTAGCTTGGCCTGCCTGCCTTTCGAAATCGCTTGGGTTTAGCGCGTTGTGTAAGTTTTTCTGTACGACGGTTGCGCAAAATGTTTTTTTCGGCGGACATTTTCCGAGTAAAAAATCAGTAACTGGATTGTTAACTAGCATAATGCGCTGCAACAGGTTCGATCTGGTGTGGAATTAATCCAGATTTTATTCTGTTTACATCGCTTATTCCTGAACGTTATAGTTGATTTGCAGAAGAAAACTCCTGTTTAATAACATGAAAAATAAAGTCTTATTAGAATTTTTTGTCAAAAACAAACCTAAATCATTATTACTTATAGATAAAAGCAATATACCTTGCGTATTTCAAGCTGTAGCGTTGCTGGCTGCAACTTGAAATCCATTGGGTATAGATGCAGCAAACTCACAACGACAGATGGGGATTATGCGGATGAAATTAACAAAGGGTAAAGCGCTGTTGGTTGGCTGTATCGCGATGGCGATGGGGCAAATGGCGATGGCGAAAGACATCAAAGTGGCGATTGTGGGTGCGATGTCTGGCCCGGTGGCGCAGTATGGCGATATGGAGTTCACTGGCGCACGCCAGGCCATTGCCGATATCAACGCCAAAGGTGGTATTAACGGCGATAAGCTGATCGGTGTGGAATACGACGATGCCTGTGACCCTAAACAGGCGGTTGCGGTTGCCAACAAAGTGATTAACGACGGTATCCGTTACGTAATCGGCCATCTGTGTTCCTCTTCTACTCAACCCGCGTCAGATATCTATGAAGATGAAGGGGTGATCATGATTACCCCGGCGGCCACCAACGCCGATCTGACGACCCGTGGTTACCAAATGATCATGCGTACCACCGGGCTGGACTCCGATCAGGGCCCGACGGCGGCAAAATATATCCTTAATGAAATCAAACCAAAGCGTATCGCGGTGGTTCACGACAAACAGCAGTACGGCGAAGGCCTGGCGCGTTCGGTGCGTGATAGCTTGAAGCAGCAGGGTACTGAGGTGGTGATGTTCGAAGGGATCACCGCGGGAGATAAAGATTTCTCCACCCTGGTGGCGCGCCTGAAGAAAGAGAACGTTGATTTCGTCTACTTCGGCGGTTACTACCCGGAAATGGGGCAGATCCTGCGCCAGGCGAAGCAGGCGGGTTTGACCACCCGCTTTATGGGGCCGGAAGGCGTGGGTAACTCTTCACTGTCTAACATCGCTGGTGCTGCTTCTGAAGGCATGCTGGTGACGTTGCCGAAACGCTACGATCAGGTGCCTGCCAACCAGCCGGTAGTTGATGCGTTGAAAGCCAAAAAGCTGGACCCGACCGGGCCGTTCGTGTGGACCACCTACGCCGCGCTGCAATCGCTGGTAACCGGGATGGAACGCAGTGGCAGCCAGGAGCCAGCGGATATTGTTAAAAACCTGAAAACAGGCCAACCGGTGGAAACCGTTATGGGGCCGCTGAGCTGGGATGAGAAGGGCGATCTGAAAGGTTTCGAGTTCGGCGTGTTCGAATGGCATGCTGATGGTTCATCAACGCCAATTAAATAAGCCATAATAATATCCGTGGTCTTGCAGGTTGTCGCAGCCTGCAAGCCATCGGGTAGCGCTGTTCAGGGAAGAATAGCGTAATCTCAAAACCGGGTATTCCCGGTGCCTGTCGTTTTAGCAGGCTGTTGGGCCGATCTTTTACGGCCACGACGACACCTTAGAAGGCCAGAGTATGTCAGAGCAGTTCCTCTATTTTTTGCAGCAGATGTTCAACGGTGTCACGTTGGGCAGCACGTATGCATTGATTGCCATCGGTTACACCATGGTTTACGGCATTATCGGCATGATCAACTTCGCTCACGGCGAGGTGTATATGATCAGCAGTTATATCTCATTTATTGTTATCGCCGCCCTTATGATGATGGGGATCGACGTCGGCTGGTTGCTGATCGGCGCGGCGTTCTTGGTTTCCATCGTGATTGCCAGCGCCTACGGTTGGAGCATTGAGCGCGTGGCCTATAAACCGGTGCGCAGTTCCAAACGCCTGATCGCGTTGATCTCCGCCATCGGGATGTCGATATTCCTGCAAAACTACGTCAGCCTGACGCAGGGCTCGCGTGACGTGGCGCTGCCGAGCTTAGTCACCGGCCAATGGGTGCTGGGTGAAAGCAACGGCTTTGCCGCTACCATCAGCACCATGCAGCTCACCATCTGGATCGTGACCTTCCTCGCCATGCTGGCGCTGACGATGTTTATCCGCTATTCGCGCATGGGCCGAGCTTGCCGTGCCTGTGCAGAAGATTTGAAGATGGCCAGCCTGTTGGGCATCAATACTGACCGAGTGATTTCGCTGACGTTTGTCATCGGTGCCATCATGGCTGCGGTAGCCGGTGTGTTGCTCGGCCAGTTTTATGGCGTAATTAACCCGTACATCGGCTTTATGGCCGGGATGAAAGCCTTCACCGCCGCAGTGTTAGGGGGGATTGGCAGCATTCCGGGGGCGATGATCGGTGGGTTGGTGCTGGGCGTTGCGGAAGCGCTGACCTCGGCTTATTTGAGCACGGAATATAAAGACGTGGTGTCTTTCGCGCTGCTGATCGTGGTGTTGCTGGTGATGCCGACTGGCATCCTTGGGCGCCCGGAGGTTGAGAAAGTATGAAACTCGGCCTGCTTAACGCCTGTATTGCCACGGTCGTGCTGTTTATCATGGCCTCTTTCCTGATGGGGATGCAGCTGAGCCTTGATGGTACCAAGCTGGTGGTACATGGTGCTGCCGAAGTGCGCTGGATGTGGATTGGCATCGGCTGCGTGGTGGTGTTTTTCTTCCAACTGTTGCGCCCGCTGATGCAGCAGGGGCTGAAAAAGATTTCCGGTCCGTCGTCATTCGTTTTACCAAGCTTTGATGGCAGTACGCTGCGCCAAAAGCTACTGGCTGCGGCAATTATTATTGCAGCTATTGCCTGGCCGTTTCTGGTTTCACGCGGCGCGGTGGATATCGCGACCCTGACGCTAATCTACGTAATGCTCGGCCTGGGCCTTAACGTGGTGGTGGGGCTTTCCGGCCTCTTGGTGCTGGGCTATGGCGGTTTTTATGCCATCGGTGCTTATACCTATGCGCTGTTGAATCACTATTACGGCCTGGGGTTCTGGGAAAGCCTGCCGCTGGCGGGGATAGTGACCGCTGCGTTTGGCTTTATTCTCGGTTTCCCGGTATTGCGCCTGCGGGGGGACTATCTGGCGATTGTCACACTCGGCTTCGGTGAGATCGTGCGTATCCTGTTGCTGAACAACACCGAAATTACCGGTGGCCCGAACGGCATCAGCCAGATCCCGAAGCCGACCTTCTTCGGCCTGGAGTTTAGCCGCAGCGTACGTGACGGCGGTTGGGACACTTTCCATAACTTCTTCGGTCTGCAATACGATCCAGGCGATCGCATCGTGTTCCTCTATCTGGTGGCGCTGTTGTTGGTGATCCTGACGCTGTTTGTGATTAACCGCCTGCTGCGCATGCCGCTGGGGCGCGCCTGGGAAGCGCTGCGTGAAGATGAGATCGCCTGCCGTTCACTGGGCCTCAGCCCAACCAGAATCAAACTGACCGCTTTCACCATCAGCGCTGCATTTGCTGGTTTTGCCGGGACGCTGTTCGCTGCGCGCCAAGGCTTTGTCAGCCCAGAATCCTTCACTTTCGTTGAGTCAGCTTTCGTGCTGGCAATTGTAGTGCTGGGTGGGATGGGATCGCAGTTTGCGGTGATCCTGGCGGCTATCCTGTTGGTGGTATCGCGCGAACTGATGCGTGATCTGAATGAATACAGCATGTTGCTGCTGGGTGCGTTGATGGTGCTGATGATGATTTGGCGGCCGCAAGGTCTGCTGCCGATGAAGCGGCCACAACTGAAACTGAAAGCGGCAGATATCCAGGCAGTGAAGGGGGAGAAGGCATGAGTACTCAACCTTTACTGGCGGTCGAAGGGCTATCGATGCGGTTTGGCGGCCTGCTGGCGGTCAACAACGTGGCTTTAACGCTGCATGAAGGCGAGATCGTTTCGCTGATTGGCCCGAACGGTGCGGGTAAAACCACGGTGTTCAACTGCCTGACCGGGTTCTATCGCCCGACCGGTGGCACCATCAAGCTGCGGGAACGCCATTTGGAAGGGCTTCCCGGCCAGGTTATTGCCCGTATGGGGGTGGTGCGAACCTTCCAGCACGTGCGGTTGTTCCGCGAAATGACGGTGATTGAAAACCTGCTGGTGGCTCAGCATCAGCATCTGCAAAGCGGCGTGTTTGCCGGTTTGCTGAAAACCCCGGCGTTCCGCCGCGCCGAAGCGGATGCATTGGAGCGTTCCGCCGTATGGCTGGAGCGTGTCGGCCTATTGGAGATGGCCAATCGCTCGGCGGGTAACCTGGCTTATGGTCAGCAGCGGCGGCTGGAGATTGCCCGCTGCATGGTGACGCGCCCGGAATTGCTGATGCTGGATGAACCAGCGGCGGGTTTGAACCCGAAAGAAACCGACGAACTGGATCACCTGATCGTGGAACTGCGCGACCAGCACAAAGTTTCTGTGCTGCTGATTGAGCACGATATGAAACTGGTGATGGGAATTTCCGATCGCATCTATGTGGTTAATCAGGGAACCCCACTGGCGCAGGGTATCCCGGCTGAAATCCGCAATAACCCGGATGTGATCCGGGCCTATCTGGGCGAATAAACATATGTTGTCATTTAATCAGGTTTCCGCCCATTACGGCAAAATTCAGGCGCTGCATCAGGTCAGCTTGAATATTCAGCAGGGTGAGATCGTCACCTTGATCGGGGCCAACGGTGCCGGTAAAACCACGTTACTCGGTACGTTATGCGGTGAACCGCGCGCCTCCGAAGGCACCATCCAACTGCTGGATCAGGACATCACCCAGTGGCAGACTGCGCGCATTATGCGTGAAGCGGTGGCGATCGTGCCGGAAGGGCGGCGGGTGTTTTCCCGCATGACGGTGGAGGAGAATCTGGCGATGGGTGGTTTCTTTGCCACTCGTGAGCAGTACCAGCAGCGTATTGAGCGGGTGTTCAGCCTGTTCCCGCGCCTGTTGGAGCGCCGTAGCCAGCGTTCTGGTACCATGTCTGGCGGTGAGCAGCAGATGTTGGCGATTGGCCGCGCGTTGATGAGCCAGCCAAAGTTGCTGTTGCTTGATGAACCCTCGCTTGGGCTGGCACCGATCATCATCCAGCAGATTTTTGACATCATCCAGCAACTGCGCGAAGAGGGAATGACCATCTTTTTGGTGGAGCAAAACGCCAATCAGGCGTTAAAGTTGGCAGATCGTGGTTATGTACTGGAAAACGGCCGCGTGGTATTGGAAGATACAGGGGCTGCATTGTTAGCCAACGAAGCAGTTCGTTCGGCGTATCTGGGCGGCTAAAATACCCATTGTCTTGCAAGCTACGGCGTTGTTACCTGTATGCGCTGTTGTGGCCTTTATATCAGGGTGCGCTGGCACCCATATTTTTAACGATTACGAGAATAACCAATAATGAAGACAGAAGGACTACTCGCGCAGCGCATGGTGAAGGTAAAAAGCTCGGCAATCCGTGAATTGCTCAAGCACAGTAAAATGGAAAATGTCATTTCGCTGGCGGGTGGCATTCCTTCTGATGCGCTGTTTGATTTCGAAGGATTGAGCATTGCCACACAGCAAGCAATTACCGAACAGCCGAAAAGCGCGTTCCAGTATGGTTTGACCGAAGGTAGCTACCTGCTGCGTGAACGCATTTGTACCCTGTGTACCGAACGCGGCGTCAGCGCCAAGCCGGAAGATATTCTGGTCACAGCAGGCTCTCAGCAGGCGTTGGATCTGGTGATGCGTGCAGTCGTTAACCCAGGCGATGTGTTTGTGGTAGAACGCCCGACCTATCTGGCGGCATTGCAGACGCTGGAGCTGGCAGAAGCCAACGTGATGTCGGTTTCCTCAGACAGCGATGGCATGGTGGTTGAAGAACTGGCTGAATTGCTGAAAACCCAGAAAATCAAAGGGGTATACGTGGTGCCGAACTTCGGCAACCCCACTGGCCTGACCCTGAGTGCCGCACGCCGTGAGCAATTGGTGAAGCTGGCTGCTGAGCATAATTTCCTGATTGTGGAAGATGATCCCTACGGTGAACTGCGTTTTACCGAAGAGCGCAATGCGACGCTGTATCAGGTTTCACAACAGATGTTGGGCCATACCGATAACATCATCTATACCTCCACGTTCTCCAAGATCCTGGCGCCAGGCCTGCGCTTGGGCTGGGCGATCCTGCCGCCGTTTCTGCTGCACAAGATCGCTATCATCAAGCAGGCGGCCGATCTGCATGCCAGTTCGCTGTC
Organism: Chania multitudinisentens RB-25; assembly: GCF_000520015.2. Lineage (GTDB taxonomy): Bacteria > Pseudomonadota > Gammaproteobacteria > Enterobacterales > Enterobacteriaceae > Chania > Chania multitudinisentens. The sequence continues at coordinate 646,763 of NZ_CP007044.2, read as the reverse complement.
GCAAAGCATCGCTGAATGTTATCTGGGCCTGAACCGTTTGCCGGCACAGATCGAGAAGATCCGCGCGGCCTATAAACAGAAGTGTGGCATTCTGGCCGGGTTGGTTGAAAAAGAGCTGGGTGATGTGATCAGCTTTGATATGCCAAAAGGCGGCATGTTCCTGTGGGCGCGTTTCCGCCAGCCGTTCAATGCCACCGAGTGGCTGAAAGCCACGCTGGATCAGGGTGTGGTGTTCGTTCCGGGGGAATACTTCTTCTCCGATCGGGCGGATCATTCCACGTTCCGCCTGTCGTTTGCGACGGCCACTGAGCAGCAAATGCAGGAAGCGGTCGCCCGCCTGCGCCGCGCGCTGTAATCTCTTTGCGGCGGCGTGGAATATTTCCATACCGCCGCTATCACATTACCATCTGTATCGTTCTCTCTTACTTTCAACGAAACCTTGCCGCCTGCGGGCAGCAGGTTATATTTACAGTTGCCTGCGCAGGCGCTGCACTTTTTTGATACCCACAGTGGATTACGGATGGAATGATGATCACAGTCTGGCCTTATCCTCATGTCGCTGCTCATCGCGGTGGCGGTTCCTTGGCACCGGAAAATACCTTGGCGGCGATCGATGTCGGCGCACGCCACGGCCACAAGATGATCGAGTTTGACGCTAAATTGGCGCAGGATGGGCAGATCTTCCTGCTGCATGATGATACGCTCGATCGTACCAGCAACGGCTGGGGCGTGGCGGGCGATTTGCCGTGGGAAAAGCTGGAGCAACTGGACGCCGGTAACTGGTATAGCGCGGCGTTTAAAGGCGAACGTCTGCCTCTACTGGCGGAAGTGGCCGAGCGTTGCAAACAGCATGGCCTAATGGCCAATATCGAGATCAAACCGACGCTGGGTGTGGAAGACGAAACCGGTCGGTTGGTGGCACTGGCAGCGCGCCTGCTGTGGCAAGGGCAGACCGATCCACTACTTTCCTCATTTTCCGTCGCAGCACTGGCGGCCGCGCAGCGTGCGGTGCCGGAATTACCACGTGGCCTGCTGCTGGATGCGTGGCATGACAACTGGCGCGAATTGACCGAACAGCTTGCCTGTGTCTCGCTGCATATTAATCACAATGCCTTGACCGCCGAGCGGGTAAAAGTGCTGAAAGATGCTGGGCTGCGCATTCTGGTATATACCGTTAACCACCCCGAGCGCGCGCGTTTATTGTTGAATTGGGGCGTTGACTGTATTTGTACTGACCGGATAGATTTAATTGGCCCGGATTTCTCAAACGGTTAATTTTCCGTTGCATGGCGCAGTTCGCTGCGCCGCTCAATAATCCTTTGGCATTCATGAAATCTTGCGACGTCAACCCTTTGCCGCCGCGCCACCGGAAGGGATATGATGCCTGCTTTTATTGTTTCACTGTGGCACCAGATAGTGCTGTCTTTGCCGCTATTTGTCTTGATCGTGCTGGGATATGGCCTTATCCGTTGGGGTAAGTGGCCTGCCAGTATCACCGATGGCCTGACCCGTTTCGTATTTTCTCTCGCTCTGCCCGCCATGCTGTTCCGCATGATGTGTGATTTCTCGCAACGTCCGGCAGTGGATGCCAGATTACTGATCGCCTTCTTCGGCAGTTGCCTGATCGTGTTCGTTATCGGCCGTATTATTGCCTGGCGGCTATTTAAATTGGATGGTGTGTCAGGTTCAGTGTTCGCGCTGGGTGGCATTTTTTCCAATAACGTGATGCTTGGCCTGCCCATTGCCAGCGTGCTGCTGGGGGAAGCGGCGATCCCCTCGGTTGCCTTGGTACTGGTGTTCAACGGCCTGATCTTATGGACATTGGTGACCATCTCCATCGAATGGGCGCGCAACGGTTCGCCCACGCTGAACGGTTTCGTCAAGACGGCGCGCAGCGTGCTGACCAACCCACTGATTATCGGCATTCTTTCTGGCATGCTGTTCAGTTTGAGCGGGTTACCGTTGCCCACGTTTGTCGATCAGCCGGTTAGCATGCTGGGCCAAGTGGCGGCGCCGTTGTCGCTGGTGGTGCTCGGTATGGGTTTGGCGGAATACCCGATCAGCGAAGGCTGGAAACTGAGCAGTGGCATCTGTTTCCTTAAACTGCTGGTGCAGCCCATGGTGATCTGGCTGTTGGCCTGGGCGATGGATCTGCCGCCGATGGAAACCCGCGTCGTGGTACTGTTGGGCTCAATGGCCGTGGGGGTGAACGTTTACCTGATGTCACGCCAGTTCAACGTGCTGACTGGCCCAGCGGCTACCAGCCTGGTGATGTCCACCGTGTTGGCGGCGATCACTACCCCGTTGATCCTCACCATTATGGGTGTTCAGGTATAATTTGTTGCTGCAAGAGGGGAAGCCTGTGGTGTAAAACCGCTTTTTGGTTTATTTTTGTACATAGGTAAACCTATTTTTCGTCATGTTGCTTGCCGCCTTCCGTTATAATCGCTTTTTGGATCTTTTAGAGTGAATTTGACGTGTGGCTTCTGGTTATTACCACCATTTTATGGGCATTTTCGTTTAGCCTGATTGGCGAATACCTGGCGGGTCATGTCGACAGCTGGTTCTCGGTGTTGATGCGCGTTGGGTTGGCCGCGCTGGTGTTCCTGCCATTTTTGCGCTGGCGCAATATCGGGCTGAAAGTGATCTTGTTGTATATGCTGGTGGGGGCCTGCCAGCTTGGCATCATGTACCTGTTTATTTTCCGTGCCTACCTGTACCTGACGGTGCAGGAATTCCTGCTGTTCACCGTGCTGACGCCGCTGTATATCACTCTGATCTATGATCTGATCAGCGGTCGCCGTTTGCGTTGGGGCTATGTATTCAGCGCGTTACTGGCCGTGCTGGGTGCGGCGATTATTCGTTATCACCAATTGAGTGAGCATTTTTGGTGGGGGCTGCTACTGGTACAAGCAGCGAATATCAGCTTTGCGATCGGCATGGTGGGTTATAAACGATTGATGGAAGTACATCCTTTGCCGCAACATACGGCGTTTTCCTGGTTCTACATGGGGGCGTTGGTGGTCGCTGTGATCGCTTGGTGCTTGTGGGGTAATCCGAACCAACTGCCGACCACCCACTTGCAATGGGGCATTTTGGTGTGGCTGGGCGCGGTGGCTTCCGGGCTGGGGTATTTTATGTGGAACTACGGCGCAACGCAGGTAGATGCTGGCACCCTCGGTATTATGAACAACATGCATGTGCCCGCTGGGCTACTGGTCAACCTGGCTATCTGGCAACAACAGCCGCACTGGGGCAGTTTTCTCATTGGCGGAGCGGTGATCGTGGCTTCGTTGTGGGTACACCGCCGTTGGGTGGCACCTCAGGCCACGAAGTGACGTTCAATCCCGCGGAGCCAGCGGTTTGACGTTGGCAAGACCCGCGCCGGGCCGCGCGGCATCGCGCACAAACGGCAGGTGATCGCAGGCGTGCTGGCGTGTGGAGCAGATAAACGCCTCAATAACGGCCTGGCGTTGCTCGCCATCACGCACGGCGGCATACAGTCGGCTCCACAGGCCATCGCCCAGGGTTTTGGTCACCACTAACCCTTGGCGCTCAAAACTTTCCACCACCCAGTGCGGCAATGCAGCGATGCCCATCCGTGCCGATACCATCTGCACCAATAACAGCGTGTTATCCACATTCTTCAGTGTCGGGTTGATCCCCGCCGGTTGCAGGAAATGCCGCCAGATATCCAGCCGCTGGCGTTGTACCGGGTAAATCATCAGCGTTTCATCGCATAAATCTTCCGGTTCGATGTGTGGCTGGTTTGCCAATGGGTGATCTGGAGCCAATACCAACCGCACTTCAAAATCGAACATTGGTGAATAGTGCAACCCGCTGCGTGGCAAAATATCTGAGGTTAACACCAGATCCAGTTCGCCCTGCTGCAAGGCAGGCTGTGGATCGAAGGTCACGCCTGATTTGAAATCCATCACCACCTGCGGCCAACTCTGGCGGAAATTATCCAGCGCTGGGGTGAGCCACTGGATACAACTGTGGCACTCGATGGCAATACGCAGCGTGGCCTGATGAGGTTCGTTGCAGGCCTGTAGCGCCTGTTGAATCTGTGGTAACACCTGCTCTGCCAACTGCAACAGGATCTCGCCTTGCGTGGTAAAGCGCAGCGGTTGGCTTTTGCGCACGAACAGTTTAAAGCCCAAGCGTTGTTCCAGATCGCTGAACTGATGCGAAAGAGCCGATTGTGTTTGATGGAGCTGTGCGGCAGCGGCAGCCAGTGAACCGGTATTGCGCAGTGCTTGTAGCGTCCTTAGGTGTTTCACTTCGATCATGAGAGTCCTTCACAGTGACAGTGAGCAAATTGCGCTTGTGGTTAATACAGTACCTGTTGATTATGGATGTGTAAACATCTGGATGGCTAAATGAGAGGAAAGGCAATGACAATCCTAAATCACACACTGGGTTTTCCACGCGTTGGTCTGCGGCGTGAACTGAAAAAAGCGCAAGAAAGTTACTGGGCTGGCAATTCAACGCAGGAAGAATTGTTGGCGGTGGGCCGCGAGCTGCGTGCTCGTCACTGGCAACAGCAGCAGCAGGCCGGAGTTGATTTGCTGCCAGTCGGTGATTTTGCCTGGTACGATCACGTGCTGACCACTAGCCTGCTGCTGGGCAATGTTCCGGTACGCCATCAGAATCAAGATGGCTCGATCGATTTGGATACGCTGTTCCGCATTGGCCGCGGCCGTGCCCCTACCGGCGAACCGGCAGCGGCGGCAGAAATGACCAAATGGTTTAACACCAACTATCACTACATGGTGCCTGAATTCACCCAAGGCCAGCAGTTCAAACTGGGTTGGACGCAGTTGTTGGATGAAGTGGACGAAGCGTTGGCGCTGGGCCATAACGTCAAACCGGTGTTGCTGGGCCCGGTGACTTACCTGTGGTTGGGCAAAGTGAAAGGCGAACCGTTCGATCGCCTGTCGCTACTGGGTGCTATTTTGCCGGTGTATCAGCAAGTACTGGCCGAGTTGGCGAAACGCGGTATTGAATGGGTGCAGATCGATGAACCCGCGTTGGTGTTGGAGTTACCACCTGAATGGCTGAACGCGTTTAAACCCGCTTATACCGCGCTACAGGGCCAGGTTAAGTTGCTGCTGACGACCTATTTCGACAGCATTGGTCACAACCTTGACACTATTCGCACGTTGCCGGTGCAGGGGTTGCATGTGGATCTGGTAGCAGGCGATGATGATATTGCGGTACTGAATAATACGCTGCCGCAAGAGTGGTTGCTATCGCTGGGGGTGATCAATGGCCGCAACGTGTGGCGCGCCGATCTGAGTTACTGGTTCACACGTTTGCAACCGTTGGTGAACCGCCGCCCGTTGTGGATTGGCACCTCTTGTTCACTGTTGCATAGCCCGATCGATTTGAGTGTGGAAACTCGCTTGGATGAGGAAGTGAAAAGCTGGTTTGCCTTCGCCTTGCAGAAATGTGCGGAACTGGCGTTGTTGAGCGCTGCCCTGAATGCACCGGGTGCCAGCAGACAGGCGGAACTGGATGCTTATAGCGCACCGATCCGCGCCCGTCGCCAATCCAGCCGCGTACATAATGCGCAAGTGGAGCAACGCCTGGCGGCCATCACCGCCCAAGACAGCGAGCGTCAGCACCCTTATGAGCAGCGTGCTCAGGCCCAGCGTGACCGTTTTAACCTGCCAGCCTGGCCAACCACCACGATCGGTTCTTTTCCACAAACTACCGAAATCCGCGGCCTGCGTCTGAACTTCAAACAGGGCCGTTTGGACGGCAACCATTATCGCACCAGCATCGGTGAACACATCAAGCAAGCCATTGTGGAGCAGGAGCGTTTAGGCTTGGACGTGTTGGTACACGGTGAAGCAGAACGTAACGACATGGTGGAATACTTCGGTGAAAACCTCGATGGCTTTGTATTTACTCAAAACGGCTGGGTACAGAGTTATGGTTCCCGCTGTGTGAAACCACCGGTGATTATCGGTGATATCAGCCGCCCAGAAGCGATTACCGTTGAATGGGCGAAGTTTGCCCAGTCGCTGACCGACAAACCGGTAAAAGGCATGTTGACCGGCCCGGTGACCATTCTTTGCTGGTCGTTCCCGCGCGAAGACGTGACCCGTGAAGTGATCGCCAAGCAGATCGCGCTGGCATTGCGTGACGAAGTGGCTGATTTGGAGCAAGCCGGGATCGGCATCATCCAGATTGATGAACCTGCCTTGCGTGAAGGGTTACCGCTGCGCCGTTCTGATTGGGCGGCCTACCTGAACTGGGCGGTGGATGCGTTCAAACTGAACGCTGCCGTGGCGCAGGATGACACTCAGATCCACACCCACATGTGTTACTGCGAGTTTAACGACATCATGGATTCCATCGCGGCGCTGGATGCGGATGTGATCACCATCGAAACTTCACGCTCCGATATGGATCTGTTGGAAGCTTTTAAGGAGTTCGAGTACCCGAACGAAATCGGGCCGGGCGTATACGACATCCATTCGCCGAATGTACCCAGCGTGGAGTGGATCGAGGCGCTGCTGCGTAAAGCGGCGCAAAACATCCCGGCAGAGCGCCTGTGGGTTAACCCGGATTGCGGCCTGAAAACCCGTGGCTGGCCGGAAACCCGCCAGTCATTGGCCAATATGGTGTTGGCGGCTCAGCGGTTGCGCGAGCAGCAGGCGTAATCCTCAATGGTTTATTCAAGGGCGCTGCGGCGCCCTTTTGCTATGCAAGTGGTGCCGAAGTACTGCTGGGCCAGATGCGGTGGATTTGCTGCATCAACGCCGCGCTTAGGGCGGCAATATCTTGTGCCGCGGTGCTATGCATGGCTTCCATCACAATCAGTGCCTGGGTAGTGTTTGCGGAAACTGCCGAATAACCGCTTTGTCGATGAGTCCAACGCCGTGCGTGAGCGCGGCCAGTGGCGTCTGCAAAGATCACCTCACCAGGGGCCGGATGCTCTATGGTGCCGGAAAAGGTGTGGTAAATCTCGTGTCCTGTGGCCGGTCTAACCTGTAGATCTCCGCTGATTTTTTGCCGATCAAAAACCGCAATCGGAATGGCAAATGCCAGTGACAAGGCATTGCACAGATCGATTAATGGGAAAATGGCAGGCAGTGAACCTTCTTTGCGCCAGCGGCGCAGCAGGGATTCCGCTGCGCAGCGGTACTGGGTAGGTTTCAGCCCCATGTTAACGAATGCACGCCGCCAGGCTTGGATCTCCGCTAAATCGCTTTCGGTGCCACCGTTCAATTTGTCAATGGTTTGCTGGTTGAGATCCGCCACCGCTTGGCTGACATCTATCTGCTGCTCAACAGCATCAATGAACAGGCAACAAGAAACCAATGCGGGAAAAGCCGATCTGATACTGCTGGCGTAGGTAAAGTTCATGGTTCACCGGGAATGAAGTTGAGGTCAGTTGCACTACTGTGGCCTCTATCAATGGCGGCGTCTTGAACGAAATTGCAGCCGATTAGCTGCGGCGTTGATTGTTGGCATAGATGCCGGGAGAAACCCCAAGCGCTTGACGAAATTGCCGCGATAGATGGCTTTGGTCGGCAAAGCCCGCCGCTGCGGCGCTTTCTGCCAATGGAGTGCCGGCCGCAATCAATTGCCGAGCAACCTGGATACGGCGTTGGATCTGGTAAGCGTGTGGCGTGATGCCGGTAGCGCGCTGGAAGCTGCGTAACAGTTGGAAGCGACTCATGCCGCAAAGCTGTGCCAGCTCGGCCAGAGTCACCGGGCTGGCAGGATCATCGTCAATACGCTCTTTGGCGAGGCGGGGGGCTGGTGCGGTTTCTTTTGGTTCACTGACGTGGAGCAATCGAGCCAGCAGGAGCAGCAGTGCCTGTTCCTGCTGGAGGTTATGGTGTGATGCACAAGTTATACTTTTGAACAGACTACGGAAACTAGCGGCGGCGATGGCATCAACAAGTGCTGGGGATGAAAACTCGCTGTGGTGTGCGTTGCCAGCGGCAAGCTCGCCTATGGTGGCTATCACCACGGCCGGTTCCAGATAGAGCATTCGCCATGAGCGTGGCTGTTCGCCAATCGGGCGGCCATCATGCACCTCACCAGGATTGACGGTGATGACATCACCGGGCCCGGCTTCGACCTGCCCGCGCCCACTGAGTGATTTTTGTGCCCCATGTTCTATCAGCCCGATGCCAAACTGTGTGTGAAAATGCTTAGGATAGGCATGGCGGGTGGAAGCGAGCACGGCTTCGACGCCTGGCATAGAACAAGGAAGCATGCTGAAACTGACCGTCATCTGAAAATACTCCTTTGCGTATCAGCCTATCATTATTCTGCCCGAGGTCGTGTTTGCCGTCAGTAGGTGCTCAATCCCCAACGCACCTTGGTTTTTTGTTATTTCACACCCACTACACCGTGCTGGATAAACCAACTGAGCATACGCTGCCAGCCGTCGGTTGCCGCTTCGGCATGATAACTTGGACGATAATCGGCGTTAAATGCGTGGCCGGCTTCTGGGTAAACCACAATTTCAGCATCGGCATTGGCCGCACGAATCGCCTGCCGCATGTGTTCTACCGTCGTTAACGGGATACTGCTATCCTGGCCGCCATACAGGCCAAGCACCGGAGCGGAAAGATGAGTGGCGATATCAACCGGGTGTTTTGGCGAATTCAGGGTTTTTTCCCCCACTAATTTACCATACCAAGCCACGGCGGCTTTTAACTGCGGGTTATGTGCGGCATACAGCCAGGTGATACGCCCGCCCCAGCAAAAACCGGTGATCGCCAATTTGTTGGCATCACCACCGTGGCGTGTTGCCCAATGAGCGGCATGATCCAGATCGGTCAGCACTTGTCTGTCAGGCACTTGGCTGACCAGTTTTTGCAGAAGATCGCTGATATCGCTGTAATCCCTGGCATCCCCCTGGCGGAAGTAGAGTTCTGGGGCAATCGCCAAGTAACCTTGCTTCGCTAAACGGCGGCATAAATCCTGAATGTGTTCGTGTACACCGAAAATTTCCTGCACCACCAAGACCACAGGGAGTGGGCCAGAGTGATCGGCTGGTTTGGCGATATATGCCGGGAGGCCGTCACCTTGTGAAGGAATGGTGGTTTCGCCGGAATGGATGTCCCGCTCATCGGTCTGGATGGTTGACGTGGCTAGCGGTAGTACCACTGGGGCGAAGCCCCCCTGAGCCGGTTTCAGTGTCATCTCTTGTTCAGTTTTCATTGCGGTCTCCATGTAATTAATAGAGAAAAGCTCGGGAAGGGTTAACTATAGGTAAGATTACCGTTTATTGGCATCCTGTGGAGGATTTTCAGCCAGGTTGGCAAAAAATGCTTCACTATTTGGCATAGTGGCATTTTTACTATTTTTTCATCATGTTGTTCAATGGTCACACCTGGAATTAGCGGGCCGTCATGGCCCCGTTTTCATTGCGGTAACTTCAAGGCGTTAACAGCGGTTCAATGCATTCAAAATCTTGCAGGTTACACTCCTCGCAGGCTTTTGGGGTAGCAAAGGCCTTGATGGTAATGACTTCCCCATTGCGCTCGCAATCTGCCCGCATGGCGTCAACATCTTCCTTGGCGTAGGCAGCCATCATTCCCATAGTGATTTTATCTCTAGGTATGATGCTGTCATATTGGATAGACGGCCGAGTCATTGTTATGACCTTTTCTATATAGCCAGAAAAGTCTACCCCTTCGGGTTGCCATCTGATGATTTTCTTTCCCTTGTCCCAAAAGACAGCAGCCTCCCTGAACCCATCCTCCAACTGATAACCAATAGCGCAAAATGTGTTATCGCTGTCGTTAAACTTGGAGAGCAACATTTGATAGCGCATAGAGGGCAGGTAATAATCTTTATAGGGACTGACCTCCGTTATTTTAAAGCGTTTAACAACTTTTTCAGAATAAATGTAATCGCCTTTTCTTTCTTCAGCCTGAACCAGCCCGGTACATATCAGGCTGGCAACCAGCAAGATGATCCTCATTATTTTTTTCCCCTTCTTATTACCATGTGGGTAACTTCAAGGCGTTAACAACGGCTCAATGCAGTCGAAATCTTGCAGGTTATACTCCTCACAGGCTTTTGGGGTAGCAAAGGCCTTGATGGTAATGACTTCCCCATTGCGTTCGCAATCTGCGCGCATGGCGTCAACATCTTCCTTGGCGTAGGCAGCCATCATTCCCATAGTGATTTTATCTCTAGGTATGATGCTGTCGTATTGGATAGACGGCCGAGTCATTGTTATGACCTTTTCTATATAGCCAGAAAAGTCTACCCCTTCGGGTTGCCAGCTAATGATTTTCTTCCCCTTATCCCAAAAGATAATGGCTTCCCTGTGTCCATTTTCCAACTGATAGCCGATGGCACAGAAACGGTTATCACTACCATTTTTATTAGACGACAGCATCGTATAACGCATGGAAGGTCGATAATGCTCTTTATAAGGGCTGGTTTCAGTAATTTTGAAACGTTTCACTATCTTCCAGGAATAGATATAGTCGCCTTTACCCTCCTCAGCCTGAACCAGCCCGGTACATATCAGGCTGGCAACCAGCAAGATGATCCTCATTATTTTTTCCCCTTCTTATTACCATGTGGGTAACTTCAAGGCGTTAACAACGGTTCAATGCACTCAAAATCTTGCAGGTTATACTCCTCGCAGGCTTTTGGGGTAGCAAAGGCTTTGATGGTAATGATTTCTCCATTGTGTTCGCAATCTGCGCGCATGGCGTCAACATCTTCCTTGGCGTAAGACACCTGATCGGCCATGGTGATATCTTTTCGAGGTATGACGCTTTCGTATTGAATAGAAGGTGAGTAAGCATGAGATAAGGTGCTTACTTTTGCACTATAGTCACTGAAATCTACCCCTTCGGGTTGCCATCTGATGATTTTCTTTCCCTTGTCCCAAAAGACAGCGGCCTCCCTGAATCCATCCTCCAACTGATAACCAATAGCGCAAAATGTGTTATCGCTGTCGTTAAACTTGGAGAGCAACATTTGATAGCGCATAGAGGGCAGGTAATAATCTTTATAGGGACTGACCTCCGTTATTTTAAAGCGTTTAACAACTTTTTCAGAATAAATGTAATCGCCTTTTCCTTCTTCAGCCTGAACCAGCCCGGCACATATAAGGCTTGCAACCAGCAAGATAATTCTCATTATTTTTTTTCCTTCTTATTACCATGTGGGTCGGCCATAAATTCCGGTGTTAGCGTATAGAAGGTTTGCCCCTGTAAGTTCATTGCTACCTGAAAATTAATCCCCGGACTCCCCCCTTTCAGGGTACGCCAGCCGTACAATTTAGGGTTATGCTCCGGGCCGTTTAGCTGTCCGGTAGCTATTGCCAGTGCATGCTGGAATAGCTGACGATACAGCAGAAAATGCTTGCCTGCCCCCTGATTGCAAGATGTGATAAACCCTCCCAGACGGTCAATAATATCTTGAGTCATCTGAGGATAGCCCTTAAATCCCTCAACAGCTCTACCGGAACCAATCAAACCGAGCAGTGTGGGATTGTTTCTCGGTACATCCAGATAGTGAGGGTGGGGAAACGCCAGGCGGTTAAACAGCACCTGGCGCATATACTGCATCGCCTGCACGGCCTGGGCCATATCAAATCCGGGTGCCGTAGGTTGTATGGTTTCTGCCAGCAATACCCGCAAGAGTGCCAGTTGCTCTGCGGATAAATTTTCAGGCATTGAGATCGCACTGACGATATCAATTGACAGCGGCGGTAGACAGCGCTCAGAGAGTCCCGGCATACAGCGATAAGTTGCCCCCGACGTGGCGTTAAAACCATAAAGCATCACCCTGCCATGCCCTCTGGCGGTGATTTCAATGTCCTGCTCACGGCGTTTGTCATCCGCTTTTTTAACGACAAGGCCAAGCTGATGTTCAGGAGAGGCCCGAATGACCAGATGGCGGCCATCCGGCCCCAGTCCGTCAACTTTGAGATTGAGTTTCTCACCATGAGCCATATAGATAAGTTGGCTGATGGGAAGGGTTGATGCTCTCGTTCTGAAATAGGGGTTTGCCATTGCGTATCCTTTCGTCATAGGCATTAACGGAGAAACAAATTCACAATATATGACTGAAACACAAGAAATAAAATATCCAGATTCTGATATTTGATAACCGGGATGGCATGAATACTGGCACAGAGATTCCAGAAGGAAAGGCACGGGAGTCTGTAGTGGCTCAATAGTTCCAGACATCTCAATAGCCTGTTAATGTCACAACAGAACATTGAGGTCATCGAACATAACCCAACGTAAACGTACCCCAGAGTACAAACTGGAAGCCATCGAGCAAGTGCTTAAATACCAACAGCGTACTGTTTGATGCTGCCCTGGTTCGGCCACGGCATTGATGCCGTATTTTCTCAGTACGCTGGATGCCCTGGTCTGGCAAATGCAATGCTTGGCCAGTTTCTTGAGATATCTAACTTGATGTTATTTTGTGATTATTATCACAAAATAAATGTAATTTATTTTTTGTTTCTTAGTTAATCGTGATTTTAACCACGAAATTAAACGGTGATTTTCAGTAGAGTATTTTTTTGTTCCTCCCAATAAACCAAGCTCAAGAGGAGTCTCTTATGTCTCAATCTGACGTTTTCCACCTCGGCCTTACGAAAAACGATCTACAAGGGGCTACGCTCGCTATTGTTCCTGGTGATCCGCAGCGCGTAGAGAAAATTGCCAAGCTGATGGAAAACCCGGTATATCTGGCTTCCCACCGTGAATTTACATCGTGGCGGGCAGAACTGGATGGCAAAGCAGTTATCGTCTGCTCAACCGGTATTGGTGGCCCATCGACGTCGATTGCGGTTGAAGAACTGGCACAGTTGGGCATTCGTACCTTTTTACGTATCGGCACTACCGGCGCTATCCAGACCCATATCAATGTGGGTGATGTTCTGGTGACAACGGCGGCGGTACGCCTTGATGGTGCCAGTTTGCACTTTGCGCCGATGGAGTTTCCGGCAGTGGCCGATTTCGCCTGTACCACAGCGCTGGTTGAAGCGGCCAAAGCCAGCGGTGCCGCGACGCATATCGGCGTTACCGCGTCTTCAGATACTTTCTACCCTGGCCAAGAGCGTTACGATACCTATTCTGGGCGAGTGGTCGGCCGTTTCAAAGGTTCAATGGCAGAGTGGCAAGCCATGGGGGTGATGAATTATGAAATGGAATCTGCAACCTTGCTGACCATGTGTGCCAGCCAAGGGCTGCGTGCCGGTATGGTGGCGGGGGTGATCGTCAATCGCACCCAACAAGAGATTCCTGACGCAGAAACCATGAAGAAAACCGAAAGCCAGGCGGTGCAGATCGTGGTCAACGCGGCTCGTCGCCTGTTGTAATACCTGCCCAAAAACGGGCTATTCGATGAGCCCGTTTCTCCATCCCGCAGTAATCTGTTACGGTTATTAGGTTCACCTGCGTCAGGTTTCCGTGATGCATTTCCCAGATGATAATAATTGAGGATGTTTATGACCGCCCAGATCCTGCTTCATCCTTCGTTGGCTCCGCTTGATGGTGGTATTAACTTTCGCGATCTCGGTGGCAACAGCGTAGCTGATGGCCGCCGTATCAAACGCGGGGTGCTGTTCCGCTCTGGTTCATTGGAACGATTGACTGAAAGCGACTGCGCCTTTCTGGCAGAAGTGCCCGTGCGTTCGGTGCTTGACTACCGTGATGCCGATGAAGTGCAGGCCAGGCCGGATGTGCTCTGGCAAGGGGTTGATTATCACCACTTCCCGGCTAACCCACTCAGCAACGAAGTGAATGCCAATCTGGAAAAACTCACCAACGAAACGCTGGCAGGGTTTGATGCGCAGGCATTTATGCTGAAACTGTACCGCCATCTGCCGTTTAACAACTCAGCCTATCGCCAATTGGCCCAATTGCTGGTCACGCCTGAATCGGGAGCCATTGTGCAGCATTGTGCGGTGGGGAAAGATCGCACGGGCGTAGGTTCTGCACTGGTGTTGCTGGCGTTGGGGGCAGATGAAGCCACGGTAGTTGAGGATTATTTGCTGACGGAAACCACATTGGCGGCCTTCCGTGAGCATATGCTGGATCAACTGTCTATTCGTTTGAATACTGCTGCGTTGGCGCAGTTTGCTCATGTGTTGAGTGCGCGAGAAGAATTCCTGATGACGGCGTTGTCCTGCATTCGCGAGCAATATGGTTCGGCTGATTGCTGGTTGGAAAGCGAATATGGATTGGGGCCAAACCAGCGCGAAGCATTACAGGCGTTTTATCTGGAGTGATTGAATTGCGACCTGTTTAGCTAGGGTTAACTCAAACTGGTGGATATTGCTTATCTTTGAAGCGGTTTTTTTCTTGTTAGGAGCAGGTCATTGAGCCTCAATGATATCGTTTATTGGGTGAGTGATATCGTGCGGCAACATGAGGATTGGGCAGTGCCGATTATCTTCTTGCTGGCGTTTGGTGAATCTCTGGCCTTCCTTTCCTTGTTATTGCCAGCCACGGTGATTCTTTTGGCACTGGGAGCTTTGATCGGCGAAAGCGGTATTGCTTTCTGGCCGATCTGGGCGGCAGCCGCTGCCGGGGCATTTTTGGGTGATTGGCTTTCTTACTGGATTGGTTATCACTACCAGGATCGCGTCGCCCATATGTGGCCGCTGTCGCGCAATCCGCAATTGTTGGTGCGCGGGCATGCGTTCTTTGAACGTTGGGGGGTGCTGGGTATCTTCTTTGGCCGTTTCTTTGGTCCGCTGCGTGCGGTGGTGCCATTGGTTGGGGGGATTTGCGCGATGCCGCAAACATCGTTTCAGATGGCCAATCTGGCCTCAGCGATGGTATGGGCATTCGGCATTCTGGCACCAGGGGTGTATGGCATTAAGTGGTTAAGCCAGTGGATGGGGTAGAAGCTTGTTTTCCACGTGCTGCTTTGGTGATTGGAGGTTATACCTTTCCTGCTCTCGTTCTGAGTCATCAATCCGATGAGGCCGTTTTACTTCCTCTATTAATCATGGTTAATAGAGTGAGAATTTGATCACGAATTTATCTTTATTTTGGTTATTTCATTTCCCTTCTTTTTTTAGTGATGTTAGTTTCGTCGATAAGTGGATTGTTACTGTTAATAAACAGGCAAAACCCAAACCTTCTTGACATAAAATGTCACGGGTTTGGGTTTTTTTTTCACTAAATATTGAAAGCAATCCGCGAATGATTAAATAAATTAACGCGTAAACGTCACTTTTTCACTAAGGAGTATCAGATGAAAATAAAGACATGGTTATTTGCTTCGCTATTTTCTCTTTCTTTTGCAATGACATCTAATGCCTTTGCTGCTGACGATGATAGTGTGAATATTTACTTCGCTCGCCATGGGAAAACAATTCTTAATACTTATGATCGCGTTCAGGGATGGTCAGATTCACCGCTGACGGCACCGGGAGTTGAAACCGCTCGTTATCTTGGTGCAGGACTGAAAGATATTCCATTTGAACGGTATTACACCAGCGATGCTGGGCGCCAGCGTGAAACTATGCAAATTCTGCTTAAGGAAATGGGAAAGTCAGACATTAATGTGACGGAGCTGCCTGATTTACGCGAAATGTTCTTTGGTGGATTTGAAGGTTTACCGAATCCAGACATGGCGAATGCTGCTGCCAAGAAAATGGGGATGGAGTCTGGGGCTGTCATGTTCCAACAGGCAGGAGAAGGAAAGATCGATCTTATCACAATGGTGAACGCCATTAGCCAAAGCGATGAGAAAAAGGAAGCAGAAAATGCCCTACAGATAAAAACACGTATGCAGCGTGCATTGCATACTATTGTGCAGGATGCAGTAAAAGCCGGTGATAAAAATGTGCTGGCTGTTTCTTCAGGGTTATCGATGTTGATGATGGTTTCAGATATGACTGATAATCCGAATAAGAATAAACCATTGGCGAATGCCGCCGTGGTGAAAGTTACTTATAAAGACGGCAAATATACGATAGCTGATTTGGGTGATATGAGTTATGTCGCCAAAGGAAAGGAGATATTAAACAAAGGCCGCTAATTCTTACCTTATTAAAAAATAACAAAGGAAAACCAAGGCAATATTAAATTGCCTTGGTAGGGATTCCTGTATATCCGTCGTACTTCACGTTGCATGTGCGTTGGCTGCGTTTGTTCACCCAGTCATAGAGTTATCTATGCTTCTGGGAATTATGAGCCATCATTGATGGGGCTCATCCTTACCGCCTTCCTGCAACTCGAATTATTTAGGATATATCCATTCCAGGGGATAGCAATAATGAAAAAATCTGCTTCATGGTGTTTGATCACTGTTTCTTTATTTTCAACCGTTACTCTGGCTGCTGATGAAGGCATACTTTCTTCATCTTTTTTCAGTGATAGCCAAGCGGAACTTTCTCTAAAAAATTACTGGAAATATCTTAAAGAAGATGCCGCTAATCCAAAAGCAATACACAATGCTTGGGGGCAAGGGGTGGCGTTGGGATATCAATCTGGCTATTTTGCCGACACCATTGGTGTGAATGTCAATTATTATAGTGCGGTAAAACTGGGGGCCAGTGATTATTTCAACACCCGTGGGGTGCTGTACAGTAAAGGCCCTGGCAACAGCAGAGATAATGCGGCTGGCTACAGCAAATTTGGTCAGCGCTATATCAAATTGAAGGGTGATGTGGGGGATGTGGCACTGAATGCGCAGGTGGGTTGGCAAACGCTGCGCAACTATGGCGTGATTTCCAACTCGACACGCCTTTCACCCACCACCTATCTGGGTTGGTCTGGTGGTGTAGAAAACGATGGGTTATCACTGCGTGGTGCTTATGTTGATCGCTCAATGGAACGTAACTCGCCAGACAGCCTGCGTTTGGAAACCAACGACGGCCGTGAGATTGGTCACTTGGTTACGGGGGAGCTGGGCTATGAAAACAGCCTGTTCAACAGCCAATTGGCTTATGGTGAGTCGCAGAATTACCTGCGCCGCCAAATCCTGCGTGTGGCGTTGAAGCCGAATAAACAGCTCAGTTTGGGCAGCCAGATTTATGCTACTCAAGCATTGGATGATTACAAAGAAATGGCGCTGCGCCGACGCAATTTTGATCGTAATGCCAACCACTATGCTTTCGATGCTAAATGGCAAGAGCCGCTCTGGAATGTCAAACTCGGTATTGCCCATACTCAGGCTTCCAAAGGTGAGGGTGAGCTCGGCTTTTACCCGCGCCATATGGCAAGAAACTCGCGCGGTACTTTCACCTCAATGGCGTATGCGGGTGAAGATTACATGAGAGATGGCGAAACCATGCTGGGAGCAATGGCTGAATATAATATTACGCCTGAGTTTACGGCAGGATTGGGGGGCATCTACGGCCAGTTTGACTACCAAGGAACGACGGTACGCACCGGCGAAGTGAATCTTTTCGGCCGTTGGGCTCCTGCCCATCCGAAGTTGAAGAATCTGACCGTGTTCGCCATGTTCGGGCCGGGCTGGTCTTATAAAAATGTGAACAAAACACCCATAATATCCCACGGTGACTACCTCACTTCTCACTCATTAGCGGCTGAATTTATCGCTGAGTATCGTTTTAAACTGTTTTAATCTGCCTTATCAACGCGGTGCCGCAGGCGGTACCGCGTTTTCCTGCATGAAAACCTGCTGGACATCCATACAGTCTCCCTTTAACGTGACAGGCAACGGGCGTAAATGCGCCGGAACAGCATCAGGTAATGGGAGGCAGGGTGGAATCCAGTTTGGTTTTCGGTATTGGTGGAAGTGTGTTCGGTATGCTGCTGGGCTGGTTGTTCGCCAGTTTGTGGGGGCAACAGCACCGCGCCCAGCATGAAACCGAGTTACGTTTACTGGAACAATCTCTACAACAGGCCCAGCAGGAAATCGCTGCCCGCCAGGAAACCCTGCAACACCACGAACAGCAACTGCGGCAGAACGATCTGGAACTGCGTCAGTTACACAGCCAATTGGCCGCTGGGCAGGAGCGGTTGCAGCAACTTGCTCACTGGCGCAATGAATGTGAACAACTGAATCAGGAACTGCGGGCGCAGCGTGAAGTGAACAGTGCGCAGGAGGCAGAACTGCGTGAAGTCACTATTCGTTTGGAAGAAACCCGCATGGCGGCGGAAGAGAAACAGCGATTGCTGATCAGCAGTGAACAACGCCTGACGACCCAATTTGAAAACCTGGCGAATCGCATTTTTGAACACAGTGGCCGCAAGGTTGATGAGCAAAATAAGCAAAGTCTCGATCGCCTGCTATTGCCGTTACGCGATCAACTGGAGGGGTTCCGCCGCCAGGTACAGGACAGTTTTGGGCAAGAAGCCCGTGAACGCCATACTTTGACCCATGAAATCCGTAATCTGCAGCAACTGAATGCGCAGATGGCGCGTGAAGCCCTCAATCTTACCAAAGCGCTGAAAGGTGATAATAAAACCCAGGGTAACTGGGGGGAGGTGGTGCTGAGCCGGGTGCTGGAGGCTTCTGGGTTGCGCGAAGGGCATGAGTATGAAACGCAGGTTAATGTGCGGCTGGATCACCAGAGCCGTATGCAGCCCGATGTGATCGTGCGCTTGCCACAGGGCAAAGATGTGGTGATTGACGCCAAAATGTCTCTGGTGGCTTACGAACGTTACTTCAACAGCGAAGATGAAGCCGCAGGTGAGGCGGCGCTGACTGAACATATCGCTTCATTGCGTGGGCATATTCGCCTGTTGGGCCGTAAAGATTACCAACAACTGCCTGGTTTGCGTTCGCTGGATTATGTGCTGATGTTTATCCCGGTGGAGCCTGCATTTCTGCTGGCGATCGATCGCGAGCCTGAACTGATCGGTGAAGCATTGCAGCATAACATCATGCTGGTCAGCCCAACCACATTACTGGTTGCGTTGCGTACTATCAGCAATTTGTGGCGTTACGAACACCAAAGCCAGAATGCTCAACGCATTGCCGAACGTGCTGCCCGTTTGTATGACAAGATGCGCCTGTTTGTTGATGATATGTCGGCATTGGGGCAAAGCCTGGATAAGGCTCAAGGCAGCTATCACCAGGCAATGAACAAGCTGAGTACCGGCCGTGGTAATCTGATCGGCCGGATTGAGAGCTTTCGAACACTTGGGGTTGAGGTGAAACGGCCAATTAATGCGCTGTTGGCACAGCAAGCGAATGCTCAGCATGGCGGCGATTCCGCAGCGCAGGGTGAGGATTTCCATGCACTCCCTGAAGAAGAAAACGACGATACCGATGAAGAATCGCGCCCGATATCGTGACGGTGCGAGGTGGGGTATTTCGTGGGTTTCTGGTACACTCCACAACACTAAATTGACGGCAGAGCAGGCAGGATAATGGCAGACCAAGCGCAGGAAACCACCGATTTCGGCTTTCGCACTGTGGCAAGAGACGAAAAGCAGGCCATGGTGGCGAACGTTTTTCACTCGGTAGCCGCAAAGTATGACGTAATGAACGACCTGATGTCGTTTGGTATTCATCGTATCTGGAAGCGTTTTACCATTGATTGCAGTGGTGTGCGTCGTGGCCAGCGCGTACTGGATCTGGCGGGTGGAACCGGCGATCTCGCTGCCAAGTTCTCACGCATGGTGGGTGAGCAAGGGCAGGTGGTGCTGGCGGATATCAACGATTCGATGCTGAAAATGGGGCGTGATAAGCTGCGCGACCGCGGCATCGTTGGCAACATTAATTATGTGCAGGCCAATGCTGAAGCCTTGCCATTCCCAGACAATTATTTCGATTGCATCACTATCTCTTTTGGCCTGCGTAACGTCACCGATAAAGACAAGGCTCTGCGCTCAATGTTCCGCGCGCTGAAACCGGGTGGCCGCCTGTTGGTGCTGGAGTTTTCTAAACCGCTGTTGGAACCGTTAAGCAAAGCTTACGATGCCTACTCTTTCCACGTGTTACCCAAAATTGGTGAACTTGTGGTGAACGATCCAGACAGTTACCGTTATTTGGCGGAATCGATCCGCATGCACCCCGATCAGGACACCTTGAAAGGGATGATGGAAAGTGCCGGTTTCGATAATGTCAGCTATTTTAACCTGACCGGTGGCATTGTTGCCCTGCACCGGGGCTTTAAGTTCTGATATGGAAATGCCGATGCTGTTCACCCCATTCTTGACCGGAGTGTTGGAAACCTCGCTCAATAGCCTGCTGTTCCGCGATCACAGTATGAAGGCTGCTCGCCAGCGCTTGGCGGGCAAGGTGTTGCGCATCGAGTTACAGGAGTTCAATGCGCCGCTGGTGCTAGTGTTCAGCGATCAACGCATTGATGTGCTTGGTCAATCTGAAGATAACGCGGATTGCACGGTGCAAACCCGGGTATCCGTGTTGTTGAAATTGCGCGATCGTCAGCAGCTTTCTCCGTTGATGCGCAGCGGCGAGTTGATTGTCGAAGGCGATATTCAGGTGGTGCAACAGTTGGTAGGGTTGCTCGATTTGGCAGAGTGGGACCCGGCGGAATGGCTGGCGCCTTATATTGGCGATATTGCTGCACAGGGGATCAGTCAGTTTGTGGGCAAAGGTGCCGAGCGGTTTAAATCAGGTTTACAGCGCCAACAGCAATATATGGCGGAAACCTTGACAGAAGAATGGCGTATGGCGCCAGGAACGCTTGAAGTGGTGTGGTTTAACGAAGAGGTTGATGCCATTGCCCGTAGTGCGGAGAAACTGCTCGCCCGCATGAATCAGTTGGAGGGTAAACGATGACCCCTGGCGAACTATGCCGCCTGTATTTGATTGTGCGCGTTTTCCTTAGTTATGGCTTGGATGAACTGATTCCCAAAATGCGCCTGACGCTGCCATTGCGTTTTGGCCGCCGCCTGCTGTTCTGGTTGCCGAATCGTCATAAAGACAAACCCTTGGGTGAACGTTTACGCTTGGCGTTGCAGGAACTGGGCCCGGTCTGGATCAAGTTCGGCCAGATGATGTCGACCCGCCGCGATTTGTTCCCGCCGCACATTGCCGATCAACTGACGCTGTTACAGGACCGCGTAGCTCCGTTTGATGGAGCGTTGGCACGTCAACATATTGAACAGGCGATGGGCGGCCCGCTGGAAACCTGGTTTGATGATTTTGATCAGCAGGCGCTGGCATCGGCCTCTATCGCGCAGGTGCATACTGCACGGTTGAAAAGCACCGGGCAGGAAGTGGTGCTGAAAGTGATTCGCCCGGATATTGGGCCGATTATCAAGGCAGATGTGCGGTTGATGTATCGCTTGGCTGGCTGGGTGCCGAAGTTGATGCCGGATGGCCGCCGCCTGCGCCCGCGTGAAGTGGTGCGTGAATACGAAAAAACCCTGTTGGATGAGCTGAATCTGCTGCGTGAAGCGGCAAATGCTATCCAGCTGCGCCGCAATTTTGACGGTAGCCCGATGCTCTACATCCCTGAAATCTATTCTGATTACTGCCGTGAAAGCGTGTTGGTGATGGAGCGGATTTACGGGATTCCGGTTTCAGATATTGATGCCTTGGAAAAGCAGGGTACCAATATGAAGCTGTTGGCAGAACGTGGTGTACAGGTGTTCTTTACTCAGGTATTCCGCGACAGTTTCTTCCATGCAGATATGCATCCGGGCAATATTTTTGTCAGCTACAAGCACCCGCAGGACCCATGTTATATCGGTATTGATTGCGGCATCGTGGGCTCGCTGAATAAAGACGATAAACGCTATCTGGCAGAAAATTTTATCGCTTTTTTCAACCGTGATTACCGTAAGGTGGCGGAATTACACGTTGACTCCGGCTGGGTGCCGCGTGATACCAATGTGGAAGATTTCGAATTTGCGATTCGTACCGTCTGTGAACCAATTTTTGAAAAGCCGTTGGCAGAAATTTCGTTTGGTAACGTGCTGTTGAATTTGTTCAATACAGCGCGTCGTTTCAATATGGAAGTGCAGCCGCAGCTGGTGTTATTACAGAAAACCCTGCTGTATGTTGAGGGGTTGGGGCGCCAGCTTTATCCGCAGTTGGATCTCTGGACTACGGCAAAGCCATTCCTGGAAAGCTGGTTGCGCGATCAGGTCGGTATTCCGGCCGTGATGCGCGCACTGAAAGAAAAAGCGCCGTTTTGGGCGGAGAAACTACCCGAGTTGCCGGAATTATTTTACGATAGTCTGCAACAACATAAACTGCTGCAACAAAGTGTGGATAAGCTCACCAGCCAGATGCAGGCACAACGTGTTCGCCAAGGGCAATCACGGTATTTGTTTGGGGTTGGCGCTACGCTGTTAGTCAGTGGTACGATTTTGCTGCTGGGGGGCATTGAGGTGCTACCCGTATGGTTGATGGCCGCAGGCGTGCTCGCCTGGGGGGTAGGTTGGCGGCGCACCACCTGAATGAAGGCAAAACCCGATTAAACGTGGCCGTATGTAGTCAGAGTTTTCAGCCAGGCCTTGTGCCAGCAACGCTGCAAATTCATGTAATAGAGGTATAATGCGGCAACGTGAAATAACCCCTTAATATGAGGTAACTGGAATGGGCGGTATTAGTATTACGCAATTGTTGGTCATTGCGGTGATCGTGGTGCTGTTGTTTGGTACCAAAAAGCTCCGTACGCTGGGTTCTGATCTTGGCGCTTCAATCAAAGGCTTCAAAAAGGCGATGGGCGATGACAGTACGCCACCCAGCAACACTGCTGAGAAAAGTAGCCTTGAGGATGCTGACTTTACGGCTAAGCCTATCACTGATAAGCAGTCGGAAGTGAAAACCGAAGAGTCGAAGAATAAAGAGCAGGTATAAACCGTGTTTGACATTGGGTTTGGTGAACTGCTGCTGGTGTTGGTGATCGGCTTGGTTGTGCTCGGGCCGGAACGGCTACCAGTGGCGGTCAGGACAGTTGCGGGCTGGGTGCGCGCGCTGCGTTCTTTGGCGGCGTCAGTGCAGAATGAGCTTTCGCAGGAACTGAAATTGCAGGAATTGCAGGAAAGCTTGAAAAAGGCAGAGCAGGCCGGTTTGCAGAACCTGACGCCGGAACTCAAAGCATCAATGGATGAGTTGAAAGAGGCCGCAGAATCCCTAAAGCGCTCTTATCAAGGCGAACCTGATAAGCCATTGCCCACGATCCATCATCCCACTGCGACCGATCCTGAAGCGCTTCATGATGGCATCACCCCCGAGTCGGTGCCGATTGCTGTGCCAGCACCGGCAGAGCCTGCCGTTGCGTCAACGGTGGAAGCTCCCGCAACGGCAACCTCGCAAGTGGTCACAGCCGCAGCAACGCCGATTATGCAAGAACCTGTGGTGGATAAAACACCTGCATCTCAACAATCTAGTGGCGAACGTTAAAACATGGCCGTTGAAGATACCCAACCGCTGATCAGTCATTTGATCGAACTGCGTAAGCGGCTGTTGAATTCGATTATCAGCGTGCTGGTGATCTTTATCGTGTTGGTATTTTTTGCCAACGATATTTATCAGTTGGTGTCTGCGCCACTGATCAAGCAGTTGCCAGCCGGAGCAAGCATGATTGCCACCGACGTGGCTTCCCCGTTTTTTACCCCGATTAAACTGACGATGATGGTGTCGGTGTTTGTTGCTGCACCGTTGCTCCTTTATCAGGTTTGGGCGTTTATCGCGCCAGCACTGTATAAACACGAACGCCGTCTGATGGTGCCTTTGCTGGTGTCCAGCAGCCTGTTGTTTTATCTGGGAATGGCGTTTGCCTACTTTGTGGTATTCCCACTGGCCTTCGGCTTCTTTGCGAAAACGGCACCCGCAGGGGTGCTGATTGCGACCGATATCAGCAACTACCTTAACTTTGTCATGGCGCTGTTTATGGCGTTTGGCGTGGCGTTTGAAGTGCCAGTGGCGATTATTCTGCTGTGCTGGAGTGGCGTGACAACGCCGGAAGATCTGCGTAAGAAGCGCCCCTATGTGCTGGTTGGCGCTTTCGTGGTGGGCATGTTGTTGACGCCACCTGATGTGTTTTCGCAAACCCTGTTGGCGATCCCGATGTATCTGCTGTTTGAGGTCGGAGTCTTCTGTGCCCGTTTCTACGTAGGTAAACGGCGGCCAGCCGCCGCAGAAGAAGATGAAGGTGAAGAAGAACCGCCAGCATCCTGAGATTTGTTGGTTTCTGAGCCGCCCTGATGGGCGGTTTTTGCTTTGGAAAAACCATGTTTGATATCGGCGTTAACCTTACCAGTTCACAGTTTACCAAAGATGGCCAGCAGGTGGTTGAACGTGCTCGTCTGGCGGGCGTCACGGGTATGCTGATCACTGGCACCAATGCTCACCAGAGCGCAGCCGCTAGCGCACTGGCTCAGCAACAGCGTGGTTATTGTTGGGCGACGGCGGGGGTTCATCCTCATGATGCCAGCAGTTGGAACGAGGATGTGGCGCAGCAAATTCGCCAGCTTGCATTGCGGCCTGAAGTCGTGGCAATTGGGGAGTGCGGGCTGGATTTTAACCGTAACTTCTCCACCCCGGCACAGCAGGAAGCCGCATTCAGTGCGCAACTGGCGTTAGCGGCAGAGCTGAATTTACCGGTATTCCTGCACTGCCGCGAGGCGCACGCACGCTTTGCCGCACTGTTGACACCTTGGTTAGATAAGCTGCCCGCCGCGGTGGTGCATTGTTTTACCGGCACGGCGAGCGAACTGGCCTATTGTTTGGCGCTGGGTCTATCGATCGGTATCACAGGCTGGGTGTGTGATGAGCGCCGTGGCTTGGCGTTGCGGGCTTTATTGCCGCAAATTCCTGCCGATCGTCTGTTGTTGGAAACCGATGCTCCCTATCTGTTGCCCCGGGATCTGCACCCAAAACCGGCATCTCGCCGCAATGAACCTTGTTTTTTGCCCCATATCGTCCGCCAGGTTGCTGTTTGGCGGCAGGAAGATCCCGAGTGGCTAGGCAGAAAAACTGATGAAAACGCTCGCCGGTTGTTCCGGCTGGTATGAGTGAGGAGAAAATGATGAGTTATGCATTTCCGGGTACGTTCCCTGGCCGCCGTATGCGCCGTATGCGCCGTCATGATTTCAGCCGTCGTTTGGTGGCAGAGAATCAATTGACGGTGAATGACCTGATTTACCCGGTGTTTGTCATGGAAGGCAGCAACCGTCAGGAAACGGTTGCCTCCATGCCTGGTGTGTCGCGTATGACGATCGATCTGTTGCTCAAAGAGGCTGAAATCATTGCCAAACTCGGTGTGCCGGTGATCTCCTTATTCCCGGTGATTGAGCCCGGTTTGAAATCACTGCATGCGGAAGAAGCCTATAATCCTGATGGCCTGGTGCAGCGCACCGTGCGTGCGTTGAAAGACGCTGTACCTGAATTGGGGATCCTGACCGATGTGGCGCTCGATCCTTACACTTCGCATGGGCAGGACGGGGTGATCGATGAACATGGTTATGTGGTTAACGACATCAGCAAAGAAATTCTGGTGCGCCAGGCGCTGTCTCATGCGGAAGCCGGGGCGGAGATTGTGGCACCCAGCGACATGATGGATGGCCGCGTTGGTGCGATCCGCGATCGATTGGAGCAGCAGGGGTGGGTGAATACCCTGATTATGGTGTATTCCGCCAAATACGCCTCTTGCTACTACGGCCCGTTCCGTGATGCGTTGGGCTCTAGTGGCAACCTGAAAGGCGGCAATAAAAAGACCTATCAGATGGACCCGGCCAACAGTGATGAAGCGTTGCAGGAAATTATGCAAGACCTGCAAGAAGGAGCGGATATGGTGATGGTAAAACCAGGTATGCCATATCTGGACGTGGTGCGCCGTGTAAAAGAATCCTTTGGTGTCCCTACTTTTGCCTACCAGGTTTCTGGCGAGTATGCGATGCACATGGCCGCGATTCAGAATGGTTGGCTACAGGAACAGCCAGCCGTAATGGAGTCTTTGATGTGTTTCAAACGTGCGGGGGCGGATGGTGTGCTGACCTACTTCGCCAAGCGTGTAGCGCAGTGGTTGCATGATGAAACGATGCAGCGTTAATCGTTAATAATCAAGCAGGCACCTGTGGGTGCCTGCGCGTATTACAGC
Organism: Chania multitudinisentens RB-25; assembly: GCF_000520015.2. GTDB lineage: Bacteria > Pseudomonadota > Gammaproteobacteria > Enterobacterales > Enterobacteriaceae > Chania > Chania multitudinisentens. Next base: position 620,791 of record NZ_CP007044.2, on the reverse strand, counting down.
TTCTGGAATTGCCGGTTATCAATGCTTTGGCTAACTTGCTGGTTGAGCAGTTTCAACAGCAGCATAGAACGCGCTTCGCCATCGGGTTCGGTGTAAATTGCTTGCAGGCCTTCAAATACTCCATCAGTAATTAAAACGACGTCGCCTGGCTGTGGCGTTTGCGGATCAATATGATGTTTATCGCTATGTGCCTGAAGTTCTTCGATGACCTGTAACGGAATGAGTGCTGGCAAAGCGCCAAAACGCACAAAATGGCTGACACCTCGCGTTGCGCTGATCGTCGTAGTGTGAATGCGCTCTGGATCGAATTCAACGAACAGGTAGTTAGGGAACAACGGCTCATTGAGCACCGTGCGCTTGCCACGAACGATCTTTTCCAGAGCGATCAGTGGGCTCAGGCATTTCACCTCTTGCCTGACCAGATGTTCTTGTGCCCGCAAAAGTTGGCCGCGCTTACAATAAAGTAAATACCAAGATTCCATAATTTCACATGCCTTTCTGTCAGCCGTTAAGCATACCAAAAGCCACTACGGATACCTAGTGACGCTAATCTTTCCTTTATTATCACTTTGTCTGCGTGGGTACCCGCAATCAGAGTAAAGTCACACACTTATCTGCGTGGCTCCGGTATAAATGTAGGCTCTAAATTTGCTATTGTCACAGTATGGTAAACGTGCCAGATATGCCAATGTGGCGTCATTATTATTCTTGGATTGAGGGAGAAATATGGAGCTGTTTTTACTGAGTAACGGCAAACTTTCCGGTGAAGCAGAGTTGCTCGGTTATGCCAAAAGCCAACTGCTGGCGATGATTGAACGCCGTAATATTCGTTCTGCGATACTCATCCCCTATGCGCTGATCCGTAACGACTATGATCAGCGTGCGCAAGAACTGACTCAGGTACTGGGGATCAATGTGACCAGTATTCATCATGCCGAGTCTCCGGCGGCAGCGATCGTGCAGGCCGAATGTATCTTGATCAGCGGTGGTAATACCTGGATGCTGAATCAGATGTTGCACGAAAATGGCTTGATTGTGCCGATCCAGCGTGCAGTGCGTGAACGCCATGTACCTTATGTTGGTTGGAGTGCGGGTTGTAACGTGGCAACACCGAGTATCCGTACCACCAATGATATGCCGGTACGCAATAGTGCGGTGCTACCCGCACTGGGTTTGTTCCCAGTACAGATTAACCCACACTATATTGATGCTCATATCAGTGGCCACATGGGGGAAACCCGTGATGAACGTCTGGCAGAGTTTTGTGCGGTTAACCCAAGTGAATCCGTTGTGGCATTACGCGAAGGCAGCCTGTTGCACGTTAGTGGCAACGATCTGCATTACTTCAGTGCCAAACAGCAAGGGTTTAAGGTGTTCCGCCATGGGGTAGAAACGCAGGAATACCATGACACCTTGGCATTACGCCCATTGGTGCCATTCATTTGTCACTGATGTGTTGATTCCCGTTTAACAAAATTGCAGCAACAACTGTGAAGAGGGCCTATAATGCCCTCCCTACTGGCCGTTATAATGATCAGCATGAAATACCGTGATTTACGCGATTTCCTCTCGTTGCTGGAAAAGAGAGGGGAATTAAAACGCATCAGCCAGCCGATTGATCCCTATCTGGAAATGACAGAAATTGCCGATCGTACCCTGCGTGCGGGCGGCCCGGCGTTGTTGTTTGAAAACCCGAAGGGTTACGATATGCCGGTGCTGTGTAATTTGTTTGGTACGGCTAAACGTGTGGCGATGGGGATGGGGCAGGAAGACGTCAGTGCGTTGCGTGAAGTGGGCAAACTGTTGGCGTTCCTTAAAGAGCCGGAACCACCGAAAGGCTTCCGCGATCTGTTTGATAAAGTTCCCAAATTCAAGCAAGTGCTCAATATGCCAACCAAGGTGTTGGGGTCTGCCCCCTGCCAGGAACAGGTGTGGCAGGGAGATGATGTTGATTTGGGACGTATCCCGGTCATGCATTGTTGGCCGGAAGATGCTGCGCCGCTGGTGACCTGGGGGCTGACTGTCACGCGTGGCCCGCATAAAGAGCGCCAGAATCTCGGTATCTACCGCCAGCAGGTATTAGGGCGGAATAAATTGATTATGCGCTGGTTGTCGCATCGCGGTGGCGCGCTGGATTATCTGGAATGGTGCCAGGCACATCCTGGTGAACGTTTCCCGGTTGCTGTTGCCTTGGGTGCCGATCCCGCCACTATTCTCGGTGCGGTAACGCCGGTGCCGGATAACCTTTCCGAATATGCTTTTGCCGGGCTGTTGCGCGGCAATAAAACCGAAGTGGTTAAGTGCCTCTCTTGCGATCTTGAAGTACCAGCCAGTGCAGAGATTGTGCTGGAAGGGTATATCGAACCGGGTGAAATGGCACCAGAAGGCCCCTATGGCGATCATACCGGCTATTATAACGAGATCGACCACTTCCCGGTATTCACCGTTACCCATATTACCCAGCGGCGGAACCCTATTTATCACTCAACCTATACAGGGCGCCCGCCGGATGAACCGGCGGTAATGGGGCTGGCGCTAAACGAAGTCTTTGTGCCGATCCTGCAAAAACAGTTTCCAGAAATTGTGGATTTTTATCTGCCGCCAGAGGGATGTTCGTACCGTATGGCGGTAGTGACCATTAAAAAACAGTATGCGGGGCATGCCAAACGCGTAATGATGGGCGTTTGGTCATTCTTGCGGCAGTTCATGTATACCAAATTTGTGATCGTCTGCGATGATGATGTGAATGCGCGTGACTGGAATGACGTGATTTGGGCCATTACCACCCGCATGGACCCGGCAAGGGATACCGTGATGGTGGAGAATACGCCAATTGATTATCTGGACTTCGCTTCGCCTGTTTCTGGTCTTGGTTCGAAAATGGGCCTGGATGCTACGAATAAATGGCCGGGAGAAACCCAGCGTGAGTGGGGCCGTCCGATTCAGATGGATGAGAGGGTGCGTGCGCGCGTTGATGAAATTTGGGATGAACTCGGCATATTCAGTGACAGAGAACCGACGTTGTAGCGTCAGGCTTTGTTCTCCGTTTTGCATTAATGACCTGACAGAGGGAACGCATGACAATATTGAGCTGTAAAGTGACCTCCGTAGAGGCCATTACCGATACCGTTTATCGGGTACGTTTGGTGCCTGAAGGCGCGTTTTCGTTCAAGGCCGGGCAATACCTGATGGTTGTTATGGACGAGCGTGATAAACGCCCGTTTTCTTTGGCCTCTATACCAACACAGCAGGGCTATATCGAACTGCACATCGGCGCTTCGGAACTGAATTTATACGCGATGGCGGTGATGGATCGTATCCTTAAAGAGCAAGCGATCACCGTTGATATTCCGCACGGTGATGCGTGGTTACGTGAAGAAGGTAACCGCCCACTGGTGCTGATCGCCGGCGGAACCGGCTTCTCTTATGCGCGTTCGATTTTGCTGACCGCGCTGGAGCAGCAACCGGATCGTGATATTTCCATTTATTGGGGGGGGCGTGAATTGAAACACCTTTACGATCTCGGCGAACTGGAAGCTATTTCAGTACAGTATCCCAATCTGAAGGTGATCCCGGTGGTTGAACAGCCAGAGAGTGATTGGCGCGGCCGCAGTGGTACGGTATTAAGCGCGGTCTTGCAGGATTTTGGTTCGCTGGCAGAGCATGATATCTATATCGCCGGGCGTTTTGAGATGGCGAAAATTGCACGTGAGCGTTTTTGTAGCGAGCGGGGGGCTTTGGAAGCACATATGTATGGTGATGCCTTCTCGTTCATCTGATATACCCGCCGTCTTTTTGGCTTCACGTAGTCACCCCAGTCACTTACTTGAGTAAGCTCTTGGGGACTCCTACGCTCGCCGCCTGGCTGTGCTGTACAAGGATGTACCAATGCCGTGGGCGGATGGGCGTGAAAGAGCGGCCAGCTTGAAATCCATGGGGTATAAACACGCAGCAGTGAAAACGGGGTAGCCAAAAGCGCGCGCCGTTTTTGTTAGAGGCAATGTGGATTTCAGGCACAAAAAACCCGCCCCTGACAGGCGGGAAGTACGGCAACTCAATCTTCGCTTCGCGAATGCCCTTTGGGAGCACCCAATCAGACGCCGCTAAACGCGTTCAAACACCGTTGCAATTCCCTGACCCAGGCCAATACACATGGTAGCCAGGCCGAACTGTACGTCGCGGCGTTCCATGTTATTCAGCAAGGTTGTGGAGATACGTGAACCAGAGCAACCCAGCGGATGGCCCAGCGCGATGGCCCCACCGTTCAGGTTAACCTTATCATCCATGCTTTCCAGCAGCCCGAGGTCTTTGATACAAGGCAGAGACTGGGCTGCAAAAGCCTCATTTAATTCAAACAGATCGATATCCTGTACGCTTAGGCCTGCGCGTTTCAAAGCCAATTGGCTGGCTGGCACCGGACCATAGCCCATAATAGAAGGATCGCACCCGACTACCGCCATTGAACGAATGCGGGCACGAGCTTTCAGACCGAGCGTTTTAGCGCGTGATTCACTCATGAGCAGCATCGCAGAAGCACCGTCAGACAGTGCCGAAGAACTGCCCGCCGTGACGGTGCCATTTACGGGATCGAAGGCCGGGCGCAACGCGGCCAGGCTGGCAACGGTGGTTTCCGGGCGAATTACCTCGTCGTAATCGTAACGTGTCAGCACGCCATCGGCATCGTGGCCGCTGGTTGGGATAATTTCATTTTTGAAATACCCAGCCAAGGTGGCAGCGTGGGCACGCTGGTGTGAGCGTGCAGCGAATTCATCCTGCATTTCACGGCTGATGTTATGTATCTTGGCCAACATTTCCGCAGTCAGCCCCATCATCCCGGCGGCTTTGGCAACGGTACGGCTCAAGCCTGGGTGAAAGTCCACGCCGTGATTCATCGGCACGTGGCCCATATGCTCAACACCGCCAATCAGGCTAACCTGTGCATCGCCGACCATGATGGCGCGAGCAGCATCGTGCAGAGCCTGCATAGACGAACCACACAGGCGATTCACCGTCACGGCCGGTACGCTATGAGGGATTTCTGCCAGCAATGACGCGTTGCGGGCGATATTAAAACCTTGCTCCAGCGTCTGCTGTACGCAGCCCCAATAAATATCATCAATCTCGGCAGCATTCAGCGCCGGGTTACGGCTCAGCACGGCCCGCATCAGGTGAGCGGAGAGATCTTCAGCACGTACCTGGCGGAAAGCACCGCCTTTTGAGCGGCCCATCGGTGTGCGTACGGCATCAACAATAACTACGTTTTCCATCTTTATGACCTCATACCGGTTGGCCAGTGGAGATATCAGACAGCGCTGCTGCCACCACCGGATAGTAGCCTTCATTACGTTCAGCTTTGGCACGCAGCCCTGCCGGCACCTGATACAGCGCTCCCAGATGAGCGTAGCGCTGTGCCATTTCGACATAATTGGCAGTGCCAAGCGTATCCAGATAACGGAAGACACCTCCGTGGAACGGCGGAAAGCCAAGGCCATAGACCAGCGCCATATCGGCTTCTGCCGGGCTGGCGACGATACCTTCTTCCAAGCAGCGCACCACTTCGTTGATCATCGGGATCATCATACGGGCGATGATTTCTGCTGCGCTGATGGTTTGCAGTGGTTGGCTTACTTCTGCCAACAGAGTATCGGTTTGCTCATCGTTGTCTTTACGCGGCTTGCCTTTGCTGTCTTGGCTGTAACGATAGAAACCCAACTGGTTTTTCTGGCCGAAACGCTGGTGGTCGAACATAATGTCAATAGCATCGCGGTAATCTTTGCTCATACGTTCAGGGAAACCCGCGGCCATTACAGCCTGGGCATGATGGGCAGTGTCAATACCAACGACATCCAGTAAATAAGCCGGGCCCATCGGCCAACCGAACTGTTTTTCCATCACTTTGTCGATTTGGCGGAAGTCTGCCCCATCGCGCAGTAATAGGCTGAAACCAGCAAAATAGGGGAATAGTACACGGTTAACAAAGAAACCAGGGCAATCGTTGACCACAATTGGCGTTTTGCCCATGCGAGTGGCATAGGCCACTACGGCAGCAATGGTGCTGTCGCTGGTTTGCTCACCACGAATAATCTCAACCAATGGCATGCGATGTACCGGATTGAAGAAATGCATGCCGCAGAAGTTTTGCGGGCGCTGCAGCGACTTGGCCAGTTGAGTAATCGGGATGGTTGAAGTATTGGACGCTAATACTACGTTTTCACCGATTAAGCCTTCTACTTCCGACAAAACAGCGGCCTTCACTTTCGGGTTTTCCACTACAGCTTCAACAATCAGTTGCGCACGCTCGATACCGGCATAATCCAGTGTAGGTTGAATGGTTGATAGCACCTGAGCCATTTTCAAACCGTCCAGTTTGCCACGCTCCAGCTGTTTGTTCAGCAGCTTGGCGGCTTCATTCATGCCAAGTATCAAGGACTTGTCATTAATGTCTTTCATGATGACCGGTACGCCTTTCAGTGCGGATTGGTAAGCAATACCTCCTCCCATGATCCCGGCACCCAAGACTGCCGCCTGTTTTGGCGCTTCTGCATTTTTTGCCAGCTTTTTCGCTTGGCCTTTCACAAACTGATCGTTGAGGAAAATACCAACCAGGGCACGTGCTTCATTGGAGCGAGCCAAAGGGACAAAGCTGGCGGTTTCCAGTTTTAACGCTTCGTCACGGCCTAGTTTAGCGGCGGTTTCAATGGTTTTTACCGCGGTCATGGGAGCGGGATAATGTTTCCCGGCGGTTTGTAACACCATGCCTTTGGCGGTGGTGAAACTCATGGCTGCTTCGATTGGGCTTAGTTTCAGCGGCTCCAGCTTCGGTTGCCGGTAAGCACGCCAGTCAAGTTGGCCGTCTATCGCCTGTTGCAATATTTTCAGCGCAGCAGCTACCAGCTTTTCTGGTGCGACTACTGCGTTCACTAGGCCGATTTTCAGTGCTTCCTGAGCGCCAATATCTTTGCCCGCTGCAATGATTTCCAGCGCACTGTCATTACCCAACAGGCGTGGCAAACGAACTGAACCGCCAAAGCCGGGCATGATACCCAGTTTAGTTTCCGGCAGGCCAATGCGGGCATCGGGCGCTGCTACACGAAAATCAGTGGCTAGAATACATTCACAACCTCCACCGAGCGCATATCCGTTGATGGCCGCAATGGTTGGTACGGGCAAATCTTCCAATCGATTGAAAACGCTATTGGCAAATACCAGCCATTCATGCAGTTTTTCAGCCGGTGCGGCAAACAAGGAAAGGAATTCGGTGATATCGGCACCGACAATAAATGCGGCTTTGGAAGAGCGCAGCAGTAACCCTTTTAGCTCGGTTTGTTTCTCCAGCACGCTGAGTGCTTCACCCAAGCTGGCGACGGTACCGGTATCCAACTTGTTGATTGAGCCTGGAGCATTGAACACCAGCTCGGCAATGCCATTTTCGAGCCAGTGTACTTGTAATGTTTCGCCTTGGTAGAGCATGTCTATCTCCTGAATCAGCGGCAGGTAATCTGGTATGACCAGATGTTGAAGATTGTGGTTTTTATGTTAAAAATATGCAAATAAGGGATTGTATATTTGCAAGGTTGATCACATGGAAAGTGAATAATTCATTGATATAACTCTAAGATATTTTTTCTGCCGCCGCTGAATAAATGCTCTGGTGCGGTTATTTCTCTAAAATGTCGAGCGCGTGGTGTAACGGGGTTGCAGCAGTTTGCGAAGTACTCCCCAAGCAAGGAGTGATGGGGTTGGAGCCAGAATTCAGTGTGCTAAGATAATGCATTCTGTTTTGAGGGCATTAAGGGTACTGTGATGGAAACGTTGGCTTCTTTATATAATGAGCACTTGGCAACGCTGCAAAATCGGGTGCGTGAAGTATTAGAACGCAACAATCTGGATGCGTTGCTGATCCATTCAGGGGAACTGCAACGGGTATTTCTGGATGATCATCACTATCCGTTCAAGGTGAATGCGAATTTCAAAGCCTGGGTGCCTGTCACTTCTGTACCAAACTGCTGGTTGTGGGTGGACGGTGTTAACAAACCGAAGTTGTGGTTTTACTCGCCAGTAGATTACTGGCATAGCGTTGAACCGTTGCCGGACAGCTTTTGGACCAAATCTATTGAATTATTCCCGCTGGCTAATGCGAACGATATCGCGGGCAAACTTCCACCGCAGCGTGAACGCGTGGGCTATATCGGTTACGCCCAGCAGCGTGCGCGCGAGCTTGGAATTGTTTCTGAGAATATCAATTCACAGGCGGTACTGAATTACCTCGATTTTCATCGCTCGATCAAAACCGGCTATGAACTGGCCTGTATGCGTGAGGCACAAAAGACCGCAGTGACGGGCCACCGTGCCGCACATGAAGCCTTTTTGTCCGGCATGAGCGAGTTCGATATCAACCTGGCATATCTGACCGCCACTGGTCATCGTGATACCGATGTGCCTTATGACAACATTGTTGCCTTAAACGAACATGCGGCGGTGCTGCATTACACCAAGCTGGATCATCAGCCACCGGCTGAGGTTCGGAGTTTCCTGATTGATGCTGGGGCGGAATACAACGGTTATGCTGCCGATCTGACACGTACTTATGCCGGCCAAAGTAGTAATGCGTTCGCGCATTTGCTGAAAGACCTTAACGACGAACAGCAGGCGTTAATAGGGACGATAAAACCGGGGGTACGCTATACCGATTATCATGTGCAGATGCATCAACGCATCGCCAAGCTGCTCAAAAACCACAAACTGGTGAGTGGTATCAGCGAAGAGGCGATAGTAGAACAAGGCATTACCTGCCCATTTCTGCCGCATGGTTTGGGCCATCCCCTTGGGTTACAGGTTCACGATAGCGCCGGTTTTATGCAGGATGAAAATGGTACTCACCTGGCGGCGCCAGCAAAATACCCCTTCTTGCGCTGTACGCGGGTGTTGCAACCAGGCATGGTACTGACTATCGAGCCGGGTCTGTATTTTATTGAATCACTGTTAGCACCTTGGCGCAGTGGTGAGTTCAGCCAGCATTTTGCCTGGGATCGTATTGATGCACTGAAACCTTACGGAGGTATCCGTATTGAGGACAATATTGTGATCCATGAAAAGCGTATTGAGAACATGACACGCGATCTGCATCTGGCCTGATGCAACCTTATCTGATCCCTGGAGCCGTGCTCAGCGTCAGTGAAGAAATAAAAAAGAGCCGTTTCATCACATTGCTGGCACCAACCTGTGGAGTAGACGCCGCTAAGGCTTTTATTCAGCAGGTTCGTGAGGAACATCCAACGGCCCGGCATCATTGCTGGGCTTTTGTTGCTGGAGCGCCCGATGATTCGCAGCAGCTGGGTTTTTCTGATGATGGTGAGCCTTCGGGGACGGCGGGCAAACCTATCCTCGCTCAATTGATGGGGAGTGGGATCGGCGAGATCACTGCCGTGGTGGTGCGTTACTACGGGGGCATCAAATTGGGAACTGGCGGGTTGGTGAGAGCCTACGGCGGTGGTGTGCAGCAGGCGCTGAAGCAATTGACGGTCAGTAATAAAATCCCACAGCTTGAATATACTTTGCAGTGCGATTATGCGCAGTTAGCGTTAATAGAAAATTTATTGCAACAAAGTGAGGGGCGGATTGTGCATGGGGAATATGGTGTTGCTGTTACACTGTATTTGGCTTTACCGGTCACAGAAGTTGAGATGTTTGGGAATAAATTACGTGATTTGAGTCGCGGTAATTTGCAATTAGCCCCTATTTCGCAATAATTCCCCAATTGAATTGCTAAGGATCGTGCCGAAATGCATTTTCGCGCCATAACCCGTATCGTGGGCCTATTGGTCATATTGTTTTCTGGGACGATGTTCATCCCCGGCCTGGTGGCATTAATATACCGCGACGGCGCTGGGCGAGCATTCAGCCAGACCTTCTTTGTGGCACTGACGATTGGCCTGATGTTGTGGTGGCCGAACCGTAAACAGAAAAATGAGTTAAAACCCCGTGAAGGTTTCCTTATCGTAGTGTTGTTCTGGACAGTATTGGGCAGCGTTGGAGCATTGCCTTTCCTGTTTGTTGAGCGGCCAAACCTCTCTCTCACCGATGCATTTTTTGAATCCTTTTCCGGCTTAACGACAACGGGAGCGACAACGCTGGTGGGGTTGGACTCTATGCCAAAGGCCATCCTGTTCTATCGTCAAATGTTGCAATGGATGGGGGGGATGGGAATCATTGTTCTGGCGGTAGCAATACTGCCGATTCTCGGTGTCGGGGGGATGCAGCTATACCGTGCAGAAATGCCTGGCCCGCTGAAAGATAACAAGATGCGTCCGCGTATTGCCGAAACCGCTAAAACGCTATGGCTGATTTATGTCCTACTGACTATTGCCTGTGCGCTTGCGCTGTGGGGGGCAGGTATGTCGGTATTTGATGCCATCGGCCATAGTTTTTCAACCATTGCTATTGGCGGTTTTTCCACGCATGACGCCAGTGTTGGTTACTACGCCAGCCCGGCAATCAACACGATTATTGCTGTTTTCTTGCTGATATCAGGCTGTAATTTTGGTTTGCATTTTGCCGTGTTGAGCGGGCGCAGTTTGAAAGTGTATTGGCGCGACCCAGAATTCCGTATGTTTATCGCTGTGCAGTTTACTCTGGTGGCGGTATGCACTCTGATACTGTGGTGGCATGGTATCTATAAAAGCGGTATGGAGACCATCAATCAGGCGTTCTTCCAGGTCGTTTCGATGGCGACAACGGCGGGTTTCACTACCGACAGTTTTGCTAAATGGCCATTGTTCCTGCCAATGTTGCTGCTCTGCTCTGCGTTTATCGGTGGTTGCGCTGGTTCAACTGGCGGTGGCCTGAAAGTGATCCGCATTTTGTTGCTGTATTTGCAAGGTTCGCGCGAATTGAAACGCTTAGTGCATCCAAATGCGGTTTACACCATCAAGTTGGGTAATCGCGCATTGCCAGAACGCATTCTTGAAGCGGTATGGGGGTTTTTCTCTGCTTATGCGTTGGTATTTATCGTCAGTATGCTGGCCATTATCGCAACCGGGGTGGATGACTTTTCGGCTTTTGCCGCGGTAACGGCGACGCTCAACAATCTAGGGCCTGGCCTCGGTGTTGTTGCTGACAACTTTACTACCATGCCGCCACCGGCAAAATGGATACTGGTGCTCACCATGTTGTTTGGCCGTTTGGAAGTTTTCACGCTGTTGGTGCTTTTCACGCCAACATTCTGGCGTGAGTGATCCTATAAAAAGGAGTAATGCCATGAAGGCACTGATTCTCTATTTGAGTCGTGATGGGCAAACGCGCTCTATTGCTTCTTATATAGCCAGCAAATTGCAAGACAGCTTGAGTTGTGATGTTATTGATCTGCTACAGGTGGATACTATCGAATTAGATCAATACCAGCAGATACTGATTGGCGCTTCCGTGCGTTATGGTCATTTCCACCCGGCCTTGGAAAAGTTTGCTAAACGCTACGCTGAACAGCTGAATCGGATACCGAGTGCTTTTTTTGCCGTGAACCTGACGGCGCGTAAATCGGAGAAACGTTCCCCGCAAACCAATGCCTATACCCGCAAGTTTTTACTCGTATCTCCTTGGCAACCGAAACAATGCGCCGTGTTCGCTGGTGCGCTGCGTTATCCGCGTTATCGCTGGTTTGATCGCGTTATGATTCGTTTCATTATGAAGATGACCGGCGGTGAAACAGATACCAGTAGAGAAGTTGAATATACAGATTGGCAGCAGGTAGAACGCTTTACTCAGGAGTTTCGCTGTATTCAGGGTGAAAAATGAGCAAAATGCTGGCTTGTACAGCGTTTTGCTGAAAATATCCGCGCTTGAACCCTTTTTTGAATTTAGGGGTTGCGGCCGGCGAGGAACGCCCTATAATGCGCCTCCACTGACCGGGAACAACGGCGTCTTATGATAAAGAATGCTACCCAGCCAGGAAGGGCCAACCCGGTGACCACACCGCCTCTTAACAGAGAAAAAAGGTTGACTCTTCAGCGGGAAAGCGTATTATCTGCCTCCCGCGTTACCGAGAAACAAACCGGTAACCACGCTCTTTAACAATTTATCAGACAATCTGTGTGGGCACTCACAAGACGATATCCAGCCACTTCGGTGGCAAAAAAATATCAAGTCTTGAAGAGTGACCAAGCAGTAATTCATTGAAGTGAATTATTACAAACGTTGATTTTCGAGCATCGCTGCACACGTTGCAGCACATCAAGCTTTTAATTGAAGAGTTTGATCATGGCTCAGATTGAACGCTGGCGGCAGGCCTAACACATGCAAGTCGAGCGGCAGCGGGAAGTAGCTTGCTACTTTGCCGGCGAGCGGCGGACGGGTGAGTAATGTCTGGGAAACTGCCCGATGGAGGGGGATAACTACTGGAAACGGTAGCTAATACCGCATGATGTCTACGGACCAAAGTGGGGGACCTTCGGGCCTCACGCCATCGGATGTGCCCAGATGGGATTAGCTAGTAGGTGGGGTAATGGCTCACCTAGGCGACGATCCCTAGCTGGTCTGAGAGGATGACCAGCCACACTGGGACTGAGACACGGCCCAGACTCCTACGGGAGGCAGCAGTGGGGAATATTGCACAATGGGCGCAAGCCTGATGCAGCCATGCCGCGTGTGTGAAGAAGGCCTTAGGGTTGTAAAGCACTTTCAGTGGGGAGGAAGGGTACAGTGTGAATAGCACTGTGCATTGACGTTACCCACAGAAGAAGCACCGGCTAACTCCGTGCCAGCAGCCGCGGTAATACGGAGGGTGCAAGCGTTAATCGGAATTACTGGGCGTAAAGCGCACGCAGGCGGTCTGTGAAGTCGGATGTGAAATCCCCGGGCTTAACCTGGGAACTGCATCCGAAACTGGCAGGCTAGAGTCTTGTAGAGGGGGGTAGAATTCCAGGTGTAGCGGTGAAATGCGTAGAGATCTGGAGGAATACCGGTGGCGAAGGCGGCCCCCTGGACAGAGACTGACGCTCAGGTGCGAAAGCGTGGGGAGCAAACAGGATTAGATACCCTGGTAGTCCACGCTGTAAACGATGTCGACTTGGAGGTTGTGCCCTTGAGGCGTGGCTTCCGGAGCTAACGCGTTAAGTCGACCGCCTGGGGAGTACGGCCGCAAGGTTAAAACTCAAATGAATTGACGGGGGCCCGCACAAGCGGTGGAGCATGTGGTTTAATTCGATGCAACGCGAAGAACCTTACCTACTCTTGACATCCACGGAACTTGCCAGAGATGGCTTGGTGCCTTCGGGAACCGTGAGACAGGTGCTGCATGGCTGTCGTCAGCTCGTGTTGTGAAATGTTGGGTTAAGTCCCGCAACGAGCGCAACCCTTATCCTTTGTTGCCAGCGGTTAGGCCGGGAACTCAAAGGAGACTGCCAGTGATAAACTGGAGGAAGGTGGGGATGACGTCAAGTCATCATGGCCCTTACGAGTAGGGCTACACACGTGCTACAATGGCGTATACAAAGAGAAGCTACCCTGCGAAGGCATGCGGACCTCATAAAGTACGTCGTAGTCCGGATTGGAGTCTGCAACTCGACTCCATGAAGTCGGAATCGCTAGTAATCGTAGATCAGAATGCTACGGTGAATACGTTCCCGGGCCTTGTACACACCGCCCGTCACACCATGGGAGTGGGTTGCAAAAGAAGTAGGTAGCTTAACCTTCGGGAGGGCGCTTACCACTTTGTGATTCATGACTGGGGTGAAGTCGTAACAAGGTAACCGTAGGGGAACCTGCGGTTGGATCACCTCCTTACCGAATGATATTGATTGCGTGAGTGTTCACAACAGATTGTCTGATAGAAGTAATGAGCAAAAGCGTCATAAAAGTACGGTGTCGTGTCCCCTTCGTCTAGAGGCCTAGGACACCGCCCTTTCACGGCGGTAACAGGGGTTCGAATCCCCTAGGGGACGCCAACTGCTTGCGACCATCCCGGTGAAAGCGGCGGTCTCGGTATCGTGACGATACCTTAAATATCTCAAAGCTGACTTGCGAGTCAGGCTTGAGATATTGCTCTTTAACAATCTGGAACAAGCTGAAAATTGAAACCTGACAGCTGAAACTTATCCCACCGTAGAGTTATGGGGATAAGGAGTACCCTGTCAGAGAGTCTCTCAAATGTTTACAGCACGATGTGTTCTCTGTTTACAGAAGACACCTTCGGGTTGTGAGGTTAAGTGACTAAGCGTACACGGTGGATGCCTAGGCAGTCAGAGGCGATGAAGGGCGTGCTAATCTGCGAAAAGTGCCGGTAAGGTGATATGAACCGCAATAACCGGCAATACCCGAATGGGGAAACCCAGTGTGTTTCGACACACTATCATGACATGAATCCATAGTGTCATGAGGCGAACCGGGGGAACTGAAACATCTCAGTACCCCGAGGAAAAGAAATCAACCGAGATTCCCCCAGTAGCGGCGAGCGAACGGGGAAAAGCCCAGAACCTGAATCAGCCTGTGTGTTAGTGGAAGCGTCTGGAAAGTCGCGCAGTAAAGGGTGATAGCCCCGTACACCAAAATGCACAGGTTGTGAGTTCGATGAGTAGGGCGGGACACGTGACATCCTGTCTGAATATGGGGGGACCATCCTCCAAGGCTAAATACTCCTGACTGACCGATAGTGAACCAGTACCGTGAGGGAAAGGCGAAAAGAACCCCGGCGAGGGGAGTGAAACAGAACCTGAAACCGTGTACGTACAAGCAGTGGGAGCCTCTTAATGGGGTGACTGCGTACCTTTTGTATAATGGGTCAGCGACTTATATTTTGTAGCAAGGTTAACCGAATAGGGGAGCCGTAGGGAAACCGAGTCTTAACTGGGCGTCTAGTTGCAAGGTATAGACCCGAAACCCGGTGATCTAGCCATGGGCAGGTTGAAGGTTGGGTAACACTAACTGGAGGACCGAACCGACTAATGTTGAAAAATTAGCGGATGACTTGTGGCTGGGGGTGAAAGGCCAATCAAACCGGGAGATAGCTGGTTCTCCCCGAAAGCTATTTAGGTAGCGCCTCGTGAACTCATCTTCGGGGGTAGAGCACTGTTTCGGCTAGGGGGCCATCCCGGCTTACCAACCCGATGCAAACTCCGAATACCGAAGAATGTTATCACGGGAGACACACGGCGGGTGCTAACGTCCGTCGTGAAGAGGGAAACAACCCAGACCGCCAGCTAAGGTCCCAAAGTCATGGTTAAGTGGGAAACGATGTGGGAAGGCACAGACAGCCAGGATGTTGGCTTAGAAGCAGCCATCATTTAAAGAAAGCGTAATAGCTCACTGGTCGAGTCGGCCTGCGCGGAAGATGTAACGGGGCTAAACCATGCACCGAAGCTGCGGCAGCGACGCTAAGGCGTTGTTGGGTAGGGGAGCGTTCTGTAAGCCGTTGAAGGTGGTCTGTGAGGGCTGCTGGAGGTATCAGAAGTGCGAATGCTGACATAAGTAACGATAAAGCGGGTGAAAAACCCGCTCGCCGGAAGACCAAGGGTTCCTGTCCAACGTTAATCGGGGCAGGGTGAGTCGACCCCTAAGGCGAGGCTGAAAAGCGTAGTCGATGGGAAACGGGTTAATATTCCCGTACTCGGTGTTACTGCGAAGGGGGGACGGAGAAGGCTAGGCTGGCCGGGCGACGGTTGTCCCGGTTTAAGCGTGTAGGGGGAGAGAATTGGTAAATCCGTTCTCTTATTCAACCCTGAGGCGTGATGACGAGTCACTACGGTGGCGAAGTGGTTGATGCCAAGCTTCCAGGAAAAGCCTCTAAGCTCCAGGTAACACAGAATCGTACCCCAAACCGACACAGGTGGTCAGGTAGAGAATACCCAGGCGCTTGAGAGAACTCGGGTGAAGGAACTAGGCAAAATGGTGCCGTAACTTCGGGAGAAGGCACGCTGGCACGTAGGTGAAGGGACTTGCTCCTGGAGCTGAAGCCAGTCGCAGATACCAGCTGGCTGCAACTGTTTATTAAAAACACAGCACTGTGCAAACACGAAAGTGGACGTATACGGTGTGACGCCTGCCCGGTGCTGGAAGGTTAATTGATGGGGTTAGCCGCAAGGCGAAGCTCTTGATCGAAGCCCCAGTAAACGGCGGCCGTAACTATAACGGTCCTAAGGTAGCGAAATTCCTTGTCGGGTAAGTTCCGACCTGCACGAATGGCGTAATGATGGCCAGGCTGTCTCCACCCGAGACTCAGTGAAATTGAACTCGCTGTGAAGATGCAGTGTACCCGCGGCAAGACGGAAAGACCCCGTGAACCTTTACTATAGCTTGACACTGAACATTGAGCCTTGATGTGTAGGATAGGTGGGAGGCAGTGAAGTGTGGACGCCAGTCTGCATGGAGCCAACCTTGAAATACCACCCTTTAATGTTTGATGTTCTAACTTTGCCCCGTAACCCGGGGTGAGGACAGTGTCTGGTGGGTAGTTTGACTGGGGCGGTCTCCTCCCAAAGCGTAACGGAGGAGCACGAAGGTTAGCTAATCACGGTCGGACATCGTGAGGTTAGTGCAAAGGCATAAGCTAGCTTGACTGCGAGAGTGACGGCTCGAGCAGGTACGAAAGTAGGTCTTAGTGATCCGGTGGTTCTGAATGGAAGGGCCATCGCTCAACGGATAAAAGGTACTCCGGGGATAACAGGCTGATACCGCCCAAGAGTTCATATCGACGGCGGTGTTTGGCACCTCGATGTCGGCTCATCACATCCTGGGGCTGAAGTAGGTCCCAAGGGTATGGCTGTTCGCCATTTAAAGTGGTACGCGAGCTGGGTTTAGAACGTCGTGAGACAGTTCGGTCCCTATCTGCCGTGGGCGTTGGAAGATTGAGAGGGGTTGCTCCTAGTACGAGAGGACCGGAGTGAACGCACCGCTGGTGTTCGGGTTGTCATGCCAATGGCACTGCCCGGTAGCTAAGTGCGGAAGAGATAAGTGCTGAAAGCATCTAAGCACGAAACTCGCCTCGAGATGAGTCTTCCCTGGGCCTTTAAGGTCCCTAAAGGAACGTTTGAGACGAAGACGTGGATAGGCTGGGTGTGTAAGTGCAGCGATGCATTGAGCTAACCAGTACTAATGAACCGTGAGGCTTAACCTTACAACACCGAAGGTGTTTTGTTGAGAGACAAGAGAGTAGTGAGTTTTGATATTCAGCGATGTTCCCGGATTGGATTGACTGGCTTCACGCAAGTGAAGCGGGTTGATTAAATGGAATTTGCCTGGCGGCAATAGCGCGGTGGTCCCACCTGACCCCATGCCGAACTCAGAAGTGAAACGCCGTAGCGCCGATGGTAGTGTGGGGTCTCCCCATGCGAGAGTAGGACACTGCCAGGCATCAAACAAGTGGAAAGCCCCATGCGAAAGCATGGGGCTTTTTGCTTTTTCAGTAAAAAATACATAGTTCTTTTTGATAAAATTGATTCTATTCACATGTGTTATTAAATATAGCTAATATTCTTATCGATAAGACTCCCAAAAATTTTGACTCTCGTTATATCAACCAATATATAGGTATAGGTAATATTTGTAACTTTTATATAAATCAGGGAATAATATTAATATAAACAAGGTTATTTCTATATCTTAATGATATTAAAGGATGTTATGAAAACCCCTCTAAAAACTTCATTAAATGACAATAAAAAGTCAAATCAATAAAAACAAACAATAGCTATGGGCACCGAATCGAGTAGACTAAGAGAATGTTTATTACGTAAGAGTATTTAACGTCATGTCTACTGAAAGCGCGTCTTTAAAAAAACACAATACTTTTGCGCTCCCGGTTAATGCAGCGCATTTAGTCATTGCTGGAAGAATTGAAATGATGATTAAAGCTTGGCAAAAAGCGCAAAAGCGTCGGGAGCCACTGCTAGTTATCGGTGAGGGAAGTAATGTCCTATTTTTAGAGGATTTCGCTGGTACGGTCATGATCAACGAGCTAAAAGGCATTGAGGTGAAGGAAGAGGAGGATGCTTGGCATCTTCATGTCAGCTCTGGTGAGAATTGGCATTATCTTGTGAGCAGCACTCTTGACCGCGGTATGCCAGGGCTAGAGAATTTAGCATTGATTCCAGGTTTGGTTGGTTCTGCACCGATCCAAAATATTGGTGCGTATGGTATTGAATTAAAAAATGTTTGTGAGTATGTCGACCTGCTGAATCTGAACACAGGTGAAATTGATCGTATGGATCCTGAACGCTGTGAGTTTGGTTATCGTGAAAGCATATTTAAACATAAGTTTAAAGTGGGTCACGTTATCGTTGGGATTGGTCTACGGCTTAATAAGCACTGGAATCCACTCTTGAGTTACGGTGAGCTGACTAAGCTGGATCAGAATACGGTAACACCGCAGCAGGTTTTTGACGCAGTATGCGCTATGCGGCGCAGTAAGTTACCGGACCCACAATTAGTTGGTAACGCGGGGAGCTTCTTCAAAAACCCATTAGTAAGCGAAGAAAAAGCTCATGTGTTGCTTGCTGAGTATCCAAAGATGCCTTATTACCCACAGCCGGATGGGGAAGTGAAATTAGCCGCTGGTTGGCTTATTGAACAATGTACGCTCAAGGGGTATCGGATGGGGGGTGCTGCGGTGCATCATCAACAGGCATTGGTATTGGTGAATGCAGATAATGCCAGTAGCCAGGATATAGTTGAACTGGCAAGGCATGTACGCAATACAGTGGCAGCGAAATTCGATGTTTGGCTGGAGCCAGAAGTTCGCTTTATTGGGGCAACAGGTGAACTGGATGCGGTTGAGGTTCTGTCATGAAAGATACAAAAATACCGCTTAAGATTATCTCACAGTTGGCTGATGGCGAATTCCACTCGGGTGAGCATTTAGGTGAGTTTTTGGGAATGAGCCGTGCGGCGATTAACAAGCATATTCAGACTATCCGAGAATGGGGGGTGGATGTATTTACTGTGCCAGGTAAAGGCTATAGCTTGCCAGGAGGGATGAATTTACTGGAGGCTGAACGTATTCTCGGCATGTTGGAAGACAAGCGTGTCATAGTTTTGCCGGTTGTTGATTCCACGAACCAGTATTTACTGGATCGAATTACGGAGCTGACTTCTGGCGATGCCTGTGTTGCAGAATATCAGCAGGCGGGCCGAGGGAGGCGTGGTCGGCAATGGGTTTCGCCTTTTGGGACAAACCTTTATCTATCTATGTTTTGGCGTCTTGAGCAAGGGCCAGCGGCTGCAATGGGGTTGAGTCTGGTTATTGGTATTGTGATGGCTGAAGTACTGCAAAACCTAGGTGCTGAACAAGTGCGAGTTAAATGGCCAAACGATTTGTATCTCAATGATCGGAAACTGGCTGGCATACTCGTTGAATTAACGGGTAAAACTGGCGATGCGGCTCAGTTGGTTCTCGGTGCGGGTATCAATATGGCAATGTGTGGAACAAATACAGATAAGATTGATCAACAGTGGGTTAATCTGCAAGAGACAGGACTCAATATTGATCGTAACGAATTGGCAGCAACTCTGCTCAATAATTTGCGTCACTCACTGCGGCAATTCGAAATAGAAGGACTTGCACCATTTATATCTCGCTGGCACCGGTTAGATAACTTTTTAGATCGGCCGGTTAAGCTTTTAATTGGCGAGCAACAGATTTTTGGTATTGCTAAAGGTATCGATCAGCAAGGTGCATTATTACTTGAACAAGATGGTGAGATTAAGCCTTTTATTGGTGGTGAAATATCTTTACGCAGTGCCGACTAATATTATAAATAAGAGAGGTTAATTACCTCTCTTATTTTAGTGATTACTTCCTTAAGCGGACGCTCTCTACAGCGTGATTAATACTTTTGGTCATGATCAGGCTGGCACGCTCGCGCGTTGGGAGTATATTTTGTTGTAAATTCAACCCATTAATCTCATTCCATAATTGAGTAGCAATATTAATTGCTTCAGCTTCTGGAAGCTTTGCGTAATTATGGAAATAGGAATCTGGATTGGAAAAGGCCCCTTGGCGGAATTTAAGGAAACGGTTGATATACCAGGTTTGCAATAAATCCTCCGGTGCATCGACATATATTGAAAAGTCAACAAAATCAGAGACAAATACGCGATGGGGGTCGTGTGGGTAATCCATACCACTTTGCAAGACATTTAACCCTTCCAGAATCAGGATGTCGGGTTGCTCAATAATTTTGTTACCTTCTGGAACGACATCATAAATCAAATGCGAGTAAACAGGAGCAGTAACATGTTTAGCCCCTGATTTTACTTCTGAAACAAATTTCACCAGGCTGTGCATGTCGTAGGATTGTGGAAATCCTTTTTTCTTCATCAAGCCACGTTCGTTTAGTACCTTATTGGGATGCAGGAAACCATCGGTAGTAATCAGTTCTACGCTACGATGCTCGGGCCACCGGCTCAGTAATGCTTGCAATAAACGTGCTGTTGTACTTTTACCCACAGCGACGCTGCCGGCAATACCAATGACATAGGGAATACGTTGGCCATCTGTTCCCAAAAATTGTTCGAGAACCGCTTGGCGACGCAGGTTAGAGCTAATGTAAAAGTTTAACAGCCGTGATAGTGGCAAATAGATCTGTGCTACCTCTTCCAAAGAGAGAGCTTCGTTAATCCCTTTCAGTTTAACAATCTCTTCTTCCGACAGTGTCAGCGGTACTGAGTTTCGCAACGCAGCCCACTGGGCACGATCAAACTGAAGATATGGCGTTGCTAAAGATTGCTCTCTTTTTATCATAAGCCAAATTCTGCCTATTAACGCAGGTTGGGAATGGCGCCGGACGCCAACTCCAAATAATAAACAAACTGCATATTATAGACAGCTTCGTTTTTGGCGTAGACTTTTTTCGCAAATGTTATCGATTCGTATGAGTTTATGCCAATAGTGCGAACAGGCGCGCAGTTGATGGAAAGTGAAGTGCAAAGCCGTTCTTCTGGTGAAGATATCGCTCTCAGAGCGGCTGGCGATAGCATAGGGGAGGCTGATTGTGTTGTGTGATATGGCAACTCATCGTTTTCTCGCCAAATGCGATGAGCATGTGGAGAAATGCTGGGGAACTCCTCGAAAGAAATGCGTAAAATTATACAAAATGACATCTATAATTGATGAACATTAAGTCTGCCTTACGCGGTAAATTGCTAACTGGTATGCAAAATCGAATGATTTGTGAGCGATAGTGCGCGGAACGCAAATTTTTTGTTGCATAGGCCGCCAGCTCTACCTAGAATGCGCAGCACTTGATGCCGGCTTAGCTCAGTAGGTAGAGCAACTGACTTGTAATCAGTAGGTCACCAGTTCGATTCCGGTAGCCGGCACCATTCAAGTCACAAAAGTTAAAAATGGGTGGGGTTCCCGAGCGGCCAAAGGGAGCAGACTGTAAATCTGCCGTCACAGACTTCGAAGGTTCGAATCCTTCCCCCACCACCAAACTTACCCTGACTCTGGGGTACAGTGCACAGTAGCCTTAAAATGGACCCTGTGCAGGGAAGGGAAAAGCCTTCAACAAGATTTAAGTCAGGTAGCGTAAAACAATGTAGGCTACGTGGCTCGAAAGGTGAAAAGTTAAGCGAAAAATGCACTTTCTTTACACCAAAAAATTCTACAGAAAAAATTAGGTAGCCGAGTTCCAGGATGCGGGCATCGTATAATGGCTATTACCTCAGCCTTCCAAGCTGATGATGTGGGTTCGATTCCCACTGCCCGCTCCAAGATGTGCTGATATAGCTCAGTTGGTAGAGCGCACCCTTGGTAAGGGTGAGGTCGGCAGTTCGAATCTGCCTATCAGCACCACTTCTTAATTTCTCGCCCCTTGATTCTCTTTCTGTTCTGGATTCAACAAGCAAATGCTTGGTTGATGTGGTAAAACCACCGATCTATCCGTATCTTAGAGGGACAACCGATGTCTAAAGAAAAATTTGAACGTACAAAACCGCACGTTAACGTCGGTACTATCGGCCACGTTGACCACGGTAAAACTACCCTGACTGCTGCAATCACTACCGTTCTGGCTAAAACCTACGGCGGTAGCGCTCGTGCTTTCGACCAGATCGATAACGCGCCAGAAGAAAAAGCACGTGGTATCACCATCAACACTTCTCACGTTGAATATGACACCCCAAGCCGCCACTACGCGCACGTTGACTGCCCAGGGCACGCCGACTACGTGAAAAACATGATCACCGGTGCTGCTCAGATGGATGGCGCTATTCTGGTGGTTGCTGCTACTGATGGCCCAATGCCACAGACGCGTGAGCACATCCTGCTGGGCCGCCAGGTAGGCGTTCCTTTCATCATCGTATTCATGAACAAATGTGACATGGTTGATGATGAAGAGCTGCTGGAACTGGTTGAAATGGAAGTGCGTGAACTTCTGTCTGCCTATGATTTCCCTGGTGACGATCTGCCAGTGGTTCGTGGTTCAGCACTGCAAGCGTTGAACGGTGTGCCAGAGTGGGAAGAGAAAATCATTGAGCTGGCTGGTCATCTGGACTCTTATATCCCAGAACCACAGCGTGCGATTGATATGCCATTCCTGCTGCCAATCGAAGACGTTTTCTCCATTTCTGGCCGTGGTACCGTGGTGACCGGCCGTGTAGAGCGCGGCATCATCAAGGTAGGCGAAGAAGTTGAAATCGTCGGTATCAAAGACACCGTGAAATCGACCTGTACCGGCGTAGAAATGTTCCGCAAACTGCTGGACGAAGGCCGTGCGGGTGAGAACGTGGGTGTTCTGCTGCGTGGTATCAAACGTGAAGATATCGAACGTGGTCAGGTTCTGGCTAAACCAGGTTCTATCAAGCCACACACTCAGTTCGATTCCGAAGTGTATATCCTGAGCAAAGAAGAAGGTGGCCGTCATACGCCATTCTTCAAAGGCTACCGTCCACAGTTCTACTTCCGTACCACTGACGTGACTGGGACTATTGAACTGCCAGAAGGCGTAGAGATGGTAATGCCAGGTGACAACATTAATATGAAAGTCACCCTGATCCACCCAATCGCGATGGATGACGGTCTGCGTTTCGCTATCCGTGAAGGTGGTCGTACCGTTGGCGCGGGCGTTGTTGCCAAAGTTATCGCTTAATTGCTGATAATATTTGACGCGACATGCGGTAAAAGGGCATCATTTGATGCCCTTTTTCTACGCTGTGAACTAGAACCTATCTCATCAGCGATTTTACAGTCATAATCATTGGTGAGATGGGCTCTTAAACCGTATTGATTGAAATACGTCATAGCGTAAAACACCGAGTGCTGTTTTAGCAGCATCTGATCGGTTTGGTTTGCCTCGCACTGCGAGGTAAAGTTATTTGTTCGAATCATTGTGACAGGTTGGTTTATGAGTGCGAATTCCGAGGCTCAAGGGAGCGGGCGCAGCCTTGAAATGGCTAAATGGTTTATCGTTGCCGTTTTGTTGGTTGTGGCTATCGTTGGTAACTATTACTACCGCGATTTCAGCCTGCCATTGCGCGCGCTGGCGGTTGTTCTGGTCATCGTTGTTGCTGGTGGCGTAGCGCTGATGACCACTAAAGGTAAAGCCACCGTTGCCTTTGCGCGAGAAGCGCGTACTGAAGTACGCAAAGTGATTTGGCCAACTCGCCAAGAAACGTTACATACCACGTTGATCGTCGCCGCAGTAACTGCCGTGATGTCACTGATTCTGTGGGGGCTGGATGGTATTCTGGTTCGTCTGGTATCGTTTATTACTGGCCTGAGGTTCTAAAATGTCTGAAGCCCCAAAAAAACGTTGGTACGTCGTTCAGGCGTTTTCCGGTTTTGAAGGCCGCGTAGCTCAATCGTTGCGTGAGCATATCAAACTGCACGATATGGAAGAACTGTTCGGCGAAGTTATGGTGCCTACGGAAGAAGTGGTTGAAATCCGTGGTGGTCAACGTCGCAAGAGTGAACGTAAATTTTTCCCTGGCTATGTATTGGTTCAGATGGTGATGAATGACGCCAGCTGGCACTTGGTACGCAGTGTTCCTCGTGTTATGGGCTTCATTGGTGGAACTTCCGATCGCCCTGCACCAATCAGCGATAAAGAAGTGGATGCGATTATGAATCGCCTGCAACAGGTGGGTGATAAGCCACGTCCGAAAACGCTGTTTGAACCGGGTGAGCTGGTGCGTGTTAACGATGGCCCGTTTGCCGACTTCAATGGTGTTGTTGAAGAGGTGGACTACGAGAAAAGCCGCCTGAAGGTTTCTGTTTCCATCTTTGGGCGTGCAACGCCGGTGGAATTAGACTTCAGTCAGGTAGAAAAAGGCTGATCAATTAATCAGCAACGCAAGCGGATTTGTTGCTTGTCAGAGGCGCGGAATTGAACTACAATTTCGCGCCTTTTGTTTTTAGATGCTTCGCTTTTAAAGCGGGGTGAAACACGGGGAGCCTCTAAGGAGGCGATACTACCCATACGAGGAAATTTCAATGGCCAAGAAAGTACAAGCCTACGTCAAGCTGCAAGTTGCCGCTGGTATGGCTAACCCGAGCCCGCCAGTCGGTCCTGCTCTGGGTCAGCAAGGTGTTAACATCATGGAATTCTGTAAGGCGTTTAATGCTAAGACTGACAGCATTGAAAAAGGCTTGCCGATCCCTGTTGTTATTACTGTTTATTCTGATCGCTCCTTCACTTTCGTTACCAAAACCCCGCCAGCGGCAGTTCTGCTGAAAAAAGCGGCCGGTGTTAAGTCTGGTTCCGGTAAACCGAACAAAGATAAAGTCGGTAAAGTGACTCGTGCTCAGGTACGTGAAATCGCAGAAACCAAAGCTGCGGATATGACTGGTTCTGACGTTGAAGCGATGATTCGCTCCATCGAAGGTACTGCTCGTTCCATGGGCCTGGTAGTGGAGGATTAAGAGATGGCTAAGCTGACCAAGCGCATGCGCGTGATCCGTGACAAAGTTGATGCGACTAAACAGTATGACATCATCGAAGCTGTTGCTCTGCTGAAAGAGCTGGCCACCGCTAAATTCGTAGAAAGCGTTGACGTTGCTGTTAATCTCGGCATCGACGCTCGTAAATCAGACCAAAACGTACGTGGTGCTACTGTTCTACCACACGGCACTGGTCGTTCCGTTCGCGTTGCCGTATTTGCCCAGGGCCCTAACGCTGAAGCTGCTAAAGCAGCTGGCGCAGAGCTGGTAGGTATGGAAGATCTGGCTGACCAGATCAAAAAAGGCGAAATGAACTTTGACGTTGTTATTGCTTCCCCGGACGCAATGCGCGTTGTGGGCCAACTGGGCCAGGTTCTGGGTCCACGTGGTCTGATGCCAAACCCGAAAGTGGGTACTGTTACTCCGAACGTTGCTGAAGCAGTGAAAAACGCTAAAGCAGGCCAGGTTCGCTATCGTAACGATAAAAACGGTATTATCCATACCACTATCGGTAAAGTTGATTTCGATGCAGACAAGCTGAAAGAAAACCTGGAAGCCTTGCTGGTTGCGCTGAAAAAAGCCAAACCATCTCAGGCGAAAGGCGTGTATATCAAGAAAGTTAGCCTCTCCACCACCATGGGTGCTGGTGTTGCTATCGATCAAAGCGGCCTGACTGCTGTAGCAAACTGATCGTTTTGACTTGGGGCAGAGTTTCACCTAGAATCCTATGCCCCAGGGTTTTGCTCTAGCAAAACAACAGATTTTCGGTTGGAGCCTGGCCTATCCAGGCCTCCGTCCAAGACCGCAGGTGTGCCGAAAGGTGCTTAATTTTCCTGCGTAGACGGTGACAGAGCCTAAAGAAATTTTTTCTTTTTAAAAGAATGGTCTTTGCTGGATTCTGCTCACCGTGTTAAGCCGCTCAGTATCCTGTGTTCACACTGGGTGTTGAGTGAAGTGAGTTCCGGGGAGATTCCCCGGCTAATCCAGGAGCAAAAAGCTAATGGCATTAAATCTTCAAGACAAACAAGCGATTGTTGCTGAAGTCAGCGAAGTAGCCAAAGGCGCGCTGTCTGCGGTTGTTGCGGATTCCCGTGGCGTTACCGTTGATAAAATGACTGAACTGCGTAAAGCAGGTCGTGAAGCTGGCGTTTACATGCGTGTTGTTCGTAACACTCTGATGCGCCGCGTTGTTGAAGGCACTCCATTCGAATGCCTGAAAGACACGTTTGTCGGTCCAACCTTGATTGCATTTTCTCATGAACACCCGGGCGCTGCTGCTCGTCTGTTCAAAGAGTTCGCGAAAGCGAATGCAAAGTTTGAGGTTAAAGCTGCGGCCTTTGAAGGTGAACTGATCCCTGCGGCACAGATTGACCGCTTGGCAACGTTGCCTACTTACGATGAAGCAATCGCACGCCTGATGGCAACCATGAAAGAAGCCGCTGCTGGCAAACTGGTTCGCACTCTGGCTGCTCTGCGCGATCAGAAAGAAGCTGCGTAAGCCGTTCTTTCCTAGCCTTTGCTAACGTATTTAAACTATTTCTGAATTTTAGGAACATTTATTATGTCTATCACTAAAGACCAAATCCTGGAAGCCGTTGCTGCTATGTCCGTAATGGACGTTGTTGAGCTGGTTTCTGCTATGGAAGAAAAATTCGGCGTTTCTGCTGCTGCTGCTGTTGCCGTAGCTGCGGGCCCTGCTGAAGCTGTTGAAGAAAAAACAGAATTTGACGTTGTTCTGTCTGCCATCGGCGGTAACAAAGTTGCTGTTATCAAAGCAGTACGTGGCGCGACCGGTCTGGGCCTGAAAGAAGCTAAAGACCTGGTAGAATCAGCTCCAGCAGTACTGAAAGAAGGCATCAGCAAAGACGACGCTGAAGCACTGAAAAAAGCTCTGGAAGAAGCTGGTGCTTCTGTTGAAGTTAAATAAGTTTAACTTTTCAGAGTGCAGTCTGGCTTAACAGACTGATGGCTGGTGGCTTTTTAGTCACCAGCCTTTTTGCGCTGTAGGGCGTCAGTAGAGTTTCACACTATTTGGCTACTGACTAACCTCAATATTTCTTTCTATCGACGACTTAATATACTGCTCTCCCTGCTTCAGCCGAATCTGTCGCACAGGCAATGAAATGATTTAAGCGTGATAGAAACGAGTATTGCGGAAAGTGTTCCCACTTTCCGGTCGAAAAATGGTGTTGCATGAACCGTCCTAATCGGGCGGACAAAATGGTTCGACTTTCCAGCGAGCTGAGGAACCCTATGGTTTACTCCTATACCGAGAAAAAACGTATTCGTAAGGATTTTGGTAAACGTCCACAAGTTCTGGACATACCTTATCTCCTTTCTATCCAGCTTGACTCGTTCCAGAAGTTTATCGAGCAAGATCCAGAGGGGCAATATGGCTTAGAAGCCGCATTCCGTTCTGTTTTCCCTATCCAGAGCTACAGCGGTAATTCGGAGCTGCAATACGTTAGCTACCGTCTTGGTGAGCCGGTGTTTGATGTCAAAGAGTGCCAGATTCGTGGTGTGACATACTCTGCACCGCTGCGCGTAAAACTGCGTCTGGTGATCTACGAGCGTGAAGCCCCGGAAGGCACGGTTAAAGACATCAAGGAACAAGAAGTCTATATGGGCGAAATTCCGCTCATGACCGAAAATGGTACCTTTGTAATTAACGGTACTGAGAGGGTTATCGTATCCCAGCTACACCGTAGTCCAGGTGTGTTCTTTGACAGCGATAAAGGTAAAACCCATTCCTCGGGGAAAGTGCTGTATAACGCACGTATCATTCCTTACCGTGGTTCATGGCTGGATTTCGAGTTCGATCCGAAAGACAACCTGTTCGTGCGTATTGACCGTCGCCGCAAACTGCCAGCGACCATCATTCTGCGTGCTTTGAACTACACCACTGAACAGATTCTTGACCTGTTCTTTGCGAAAATTATTTTCGAGATCCGCGATAACAAGCTGCAGATGGAACTGGTTCCAGAGCGTCTGCGTGGTGAAACTGCGTCCTTCGATATTGAAGCCAACGGTAAGATCTACGTTGAGAAAGGCCGCCGTATCACTGCTCGCCATATCCGCCAGCTCGAAAAAGACGAAATTCAAAGTATTGAAGTACCGGTTGAATACATTGCGGGCAAGGTGGTCGCGAAGGACTATATCGATACCAATACCGGTGAGTTGATCTGTGCAGCCAACATGGAGCTGTCATTGGATCTGCTGGCTAAGCTGAGCCAGTCTGGCCATAAGCGTATCGAAACGCTGTTCACTAACGATCTGGATCATGGTGCGTACATTTCTGAAACGGTACGTGTCGATCCCACCACCGATCGTCTGAGCGCACTGGTAGAAATTTACCGTATGATGCGCCCTGGTGAGCCGCCAACGCGTGAAGCAGCCGAAAGCTTGTTTGAAAATCTGTTCTTCTCTGAAGATCGCTACGATCTGTCTGCGGTTGGCCGGATGAAATTCAATCGTTCTCTGCTGCGTGATGAGATCGAAGGTGCGGGTATCCTGAGCAAAGACGACATCATCGACGTGATGAAGAAGCTCATTGATATCCGTAACGGCAAAGGCGAAGTGGACGATATCGATCACTTGGGCAACCGCCGTATCCGTTCCGTTGGCGAAATGGCCGAGAACCAGTTCCGTGTCGGTCTGGTACGTGTTGAGCGTGCGGTGAAAGAACGCCTGTCTCTGGGGGATCTGGATACCCTGATGCCTCAGGACATGATCAACGCCAAGCCGATTTCGGCAGCGGTGAAAGAGTTCTTCGGCTCCAGCCAGTTATCCCAATTTATGGATCAGAACAACCCATTGTCTGAGATTACGCACAAGCGTCGTATCTCTGCCTTGGGCCCAGGCGGTCTGACCCGTGAACGTGCTGGCTTTGAAGTGCGTGACGTACACCCGACTCACTACGGCCGTGTGTGCCCAATCGAAACGCCAGAAGGTCCAAACATTGGTTTGATCAACTCTTTGTCCGTGTATGCACAGACTAACGAGTATGGCTTCCTGGAAACCCCATACCGCCGTGTGCGTGATGGTGTGGTGACCGATGAAATCAACTATCTGTCTGCTATTGAAGAAGGCAATTTCGTTATTGCCCAGGCGAACTCCAACCTGGACGAAAGCGGCCGCTTTATAGAAGATCTGGTTACCTGTCGTAACAAAGGCGAGTCAAGCCTGTTCAGCCGCGATCAGGTTGACTATATGGACGTATCCACCCAGCAGGTCGTTTCTGTTGGTGCTTCGCTGATTCCGTTCCTGGAGCACGATGACGCCAACCGTGCATTGATGGGGGCGAACATGCAGCGTCAAGCGGTTCCAACCCTACGCGCTGACAAGCCGTTGGTCGGTACCGGCATGGAGCGTGCTGTTGCTGTTGACTCCGGTGTAACTGCCGTAGCCAAACGTGGTGGTGTGATCCAGTATGTGGATGCTTCCCGTATCGTTATCAAAGTTAACGAAGACGAAATGTATCCGGGCGAAGCAGGTATTGATATCTATAACCTGACTAAATACACCCGTTCTAACCAGAACACCTGCATCAACCAGATGCCGTGTGTGAGCCTGGGTGAGCCAATCGAGCGTGGCGACGTGCTGGCTGACGGCCCGTCTACCGATCTGGGTGAACTGGCGCTGGGTCAGAACATGCGCGTGGCATTCATGCCTTGGAACGGCTACAACTTCGAAGACTCCATTCTGGTCTCTGAGCGTGTGGTTCAGGAAGATCGTTTCACTACCATCCACATTCAGGAACTGGCCTGTGTGTCCCGTGACACCAAGCTGGGGCCGGAAGAGATCACCGCCGATATCCCGAACGTGGGGGAAGCAGCGCTCTCTAAACTGGATGAATCCGGCATCGTGTATATCGGTGCGGAAGTGACCGGTGGCGACATTCTGGTTGGTAAAGTAACGCCGAAAGGCGAAACCCAACTGACGCCGGAAGAGAAACTGCTGCGTGCGATCTTTGGTGAGAAAGCGTCTGACGTTAAAGATTCTTCTCTGCGTGTACCAAACGGCGTTTCCGGTACGGTTATCGATGTGCAGGTCTTTACCCGCGATGGTGTGGAAAAAGACAAGCGTGCGTTGGAAATCGAAGAAATGCAGCTGAAGCAGGCGAAAAAAGACCTGACTGAAGAACTGCAGATCCTGGAAGCTGGCCTGTTTGCACGTATCCATGCGGTGTTGGTTGCTGGTGGTATTGAAGCAGACAAGCTGAGCAAACTGCCGCGCGATCGCTGGCTGGAACTGGGCCTGACCGACGAAGAGAAGCAAAACCAGCTGGAACAGTTGGCGGAGCAATACGACGAACTGAAATCTGACTTCGAGAAGAAGCTGGACGCCAAGCGCCGTAAAATCACTCAGGGCGATGATTTGGCACCGGGCGTGTTAAAAATCGTTAAGGTTTATCTGGCGGTTAAGCGTCAGATCCAACCGGGTGACAAGATGGCAGGCCGCCACGGTAACAAGGGTGTTATCTCCAAGATCAACCCGATCGAAGATATGCCTTACGACGAAAACGGCACGCCGGTTGACATCGTATTGAACCCGCTGGGCGTTCCATCACGTATGAACATTGGTCAGATCCTGGAAACCCACCTGGGTATGGCTGCGAAAGGCATTGGTGAGAAGATCAACCAGATGCTGAAGCAGCAGCAGGAAGTGGCCAAACTGCGTGAGTTTATCCAGAAGGCTTACGATCTGGGCGACGACGTTTGCCAGAAAGTCGATCTGAGCACTTTCAGCGATGAAGAAGTCATGCGTTTGGCAGAAAACCTGAAAAAAGGTATGCCAATCGCCACACCGGTGTTTGATGGTGCGAAAGAGACTGAAATCAAGCAACTGCTGGAAATGGGCGGTATCCCGACTTCGGGTCAGATTACGCTGTTTGATGGCCGTACCGGCGAGCAGTTTGAGCGCCAGGTTACCGTTGGCTATATGTACATGCTGAAACTGAACCACCTGGTTGATGACAAGATGCACGCCCGTTCTACCGGTTCTTACAGCTTGGTAACTCAGCAGCCGCTGGGTGGTAAGGCGCAATTCGGTGGTCAGCGCTTCGGTGAGATGGAAGTGTGGGCGCTGGAAGCATACGGCGCAGCTTACACCTTGCAGGAAATGCTTACCGTTAAGTCGGATGACGTCAACGGCCGTACCAAGATGTACAAAAACATCGTGGATGGCGATCACCGCATGGAACCAGGCATGCCGGAATCCTTCAACGTATTGTTGAAAGAAATCCGCTCGCTGGGTATCAACATCGAACTGGAAGACGAGTAATCGTTATTCCGGCTCTGGCTCCCGGTTTTAGGGGGCCAGAGGGTGGTTGTTCAGATCACACGGGAAGGGAGTTTTTTTGTCTTTTCCCAACAGGTTTAACTCCGACAGGAGCCAATCCGTGAAAGACTTATTAAAGTTTCTGAAAGCACAAACCAAGACCGAAGAGTTTGATGCGATCAAGATTGCTCTGGCATCGCCAGACATGATCCGTTCATGGTCGTTCGGTGAAGTTAAAAAGCCGGAAACCATTAACTACCGTACGTTCAAACCTGAGCGTGACGGCCTTTTCTGCGCCCGTATCTTTGGGCCGGTAAAAGATTACGAGTGCCTGTGCGGTAAGTACAAGCGCTTGAAACACCGCGGTGTGATTTGTGAGAAGTGCGGCGTTGAAGTGACCCAGACCAAAGTACGCCGTGAGCGTATGGGCCACATTGAGCTGGCTTCCCCCACTGCGCACATCTGGTTCCTGAAATCGTTGCCATCGCGCATCGGTTTACTGCTGGATATGCCACTGCGTGACATCGAACGTGTACTGTACTTCGAATCCTACGTGGTGGTTGAAGGTGGTATGACCAACCTCGAGCGTCGTCAGATCCTGACTGAAGAGCAGTATCTGGATGCGCTGGAAGAGTTTGGTGACGAATTCGACGCCAAAATGGGTGCAGAAGCCATTCAGGCCCTGTTGAAAAACATGGATCTGGAAGCCGAATGTGAGCAGTTGCGTGAAGAGCTGAACGAAACCAACTCTGAAACCAAGCGTAAAAAGCTGACCAAGCGTATCAAGCTGCTGGAAGCGTTTGTTCAGTCTGGTAACAAACCAGAGTGGATGATCCTGACCGTGCTGCCGGTACTGCCGCCGGATCTGCGTCCGCTGGTTCCACTGGATGGCGGTCGTTTCGCGACTTCCGATCTGAACGATCTGTATCGCCGGGTGATCAACCGTAACAACCGTCTGAAACGCCTGCTGGATCTGGCTGCGCCTGACATCATCGTGCGTAACGAAAAGCGTATGCTGCAAGAAGCGGTAGATGCGCTGCTGGATAACGGCCGTCGTGGTCGTGCGATCACGGGTTCCAACAAACGTCCTCTGAAATCTTTGGCCGATATGATCAAAGGTAAGCAGGGTCGTTTCCGTCAGAACCTGTTGGGTAAGCGCGTTGACTACTCTGGTCGTTCGGTTATCACCGTAGGTCCATACCTGCGTCTGCATCAGTGCGGCTTGCCGAAGAAAATGGCACTGGAGCTGTTCAAACCGTTCATTTACGGCAAGTTGGAGCTGCGTGGCTTGGCCACCACCATTAAAGCTGCCAAAAAAATGGTTGAGCGTGAAGAAGCTGTCGTTTGGGATATCCTTGACGAAGTGATCCGCGAGCACCCGGTACTGCTGAACCGTGCACCGACTTTGCACCGTTTGGGTATTCAGGCGTTTGAACCAGTTCTGATCGAAGGTAAAGCCATTCAGTTGCACCCACTGGTTTGTGCGGCATACAACGCCGACTTCGATGGTGACCAGATGGCTGTGCACGTGCCGCTGACGCTGGAAGCCCAGTTGGAAGCGCGTGCGTTGATGATGTCTACCAACAACATCCTGTCACCTGCGAACGGTGAGCCGATCATCGTTCCTTCTCAGGACGTGGTGTTGGGTCTGTACTATATGACGCGTGACTGTGTTAACGCCAAAGGCGAAGGCATGGTGCTGACGGGGCCTAAAGAAGCTGAACGTGTTTATCGCGCCGGTCTGGCCTCTCTGCACGCACGCGTAAAAGTGCGTATTATTGAAGAGATCAAAAATACCGAAGGTGAGTCTGTTCATCAGACTACGCTGGTCGATACCACGATTGGCCGCGCTATTCTGTGGATGATCGTACCAAAAGGTTTGCCATACTCGATCGTTAACCAGCCTTTGGGCAAAAAAGCGATCTCCAAGATGCTGAACACCTGTTACCGCATCCTGGGCCTGAAGCCGACCGTAATCTTCGCTGACCAGATCATGTACACCGGTTTTGCTTACGCTGCCCGTTCAGGTGCATCCGTAGGTATCGATGACATGGTTATTCCAGCCAAGAAAGCGGAGATCATCGAAGAAGCGGAAACCGAAGTTGCCGAAATCCAGGAGCAATTCCAGTCTGGTCTGGTTACCGCCGGTGAACGCTACAACAAAGTGATCGATATCTGGGCGGCGGCGAACGAACGTGTTGCTAAAGCGATGATGGAAAACCTGTCGGTTGAAGACGTGGTTAACCGTGACGGCGTGGTGGAACAGCAAGTTTCCTTCAACAGCATCTTTATGATGGCCGACTCTGGTGCGCGTGGTTCCGCCGCTCAGATTCGTCAGCTGGCCGGTATGCGTGGCCTGATGGCGAAGCCAGACGGCTCAATCATCGAAACGCCAATCACCGCGAACTTCCGTGAAGGCTTGAACGTACTCCAGTACTTCATCTCCACGCACGGTGCGCGTAAAGGTCTGGCGGATACCGCACTGAAAACGGCCAACTCCGGTTATCTGACCCGTCGTCTGGTTGACGTGGCGCAGGATCTGGTTGTAACCGAAGACGACTGTGGCACTCACAATGGCATCATGATGACCCCGGTTATCGAAGGTGGTGACGTTAAAGAGCCACTGCGTGAGCGCGTACTGGGCCGTGTGACGGCCGAAGACGTCATCAAGCCGGGTACGGCGGATATTCTGGTTCCGCGTAACACCTTGCTGAATGAAAAATGGTGTGATCTGTTAGAAGAGAACTCCGTTGATAACGTCAAGGTGCGTTCCGTAGTAAGTTGTGAAACCGACTTTGGTGTCTGTGCCAACTGCTATGGTCGCGATCTGGCACGTGGCCACATCATCAACAAAGGTGAAGCCATCGGCGTAATCGCGGCACAGTCCATCGGTGAACCGGGTACACAGTTGACGATGCGTACGTTCCACATTGGTGGTGCGGCATCCCGTGCGGCGGCTGAATCCAGCATCCAGGTGAAGAACAAGGGTAGCCTGAAATTGGGCAACGTTAAGTTCGTGATGAATGCTTCGGGTAAGTTGGTGATTACCTCGCGTAATACCGAACTGAAGCTGATCGACGAATTTGGTCGTACCAAAGAAAGCTATAAAGTGCCTTACGGTGCCGTAATGGGCAAAGGTGATGGGGCAGAAGTTAACGGCGGCGAAACCGTGGCTAACTGGGACCCACATACCATGCCGGTTATCAGTGAAGTGAGTGGTTTCATCCGCTTCGCTGATATGGTTGATGGCCAGACCATTACCCGCCAAACCGACGAACTGACCGGTTTGTCTTCGCTGGTGGTTCTGGATAGCGCCGAGCGTACCGGTAGCGGTAAAGATCTGCGTCCGGCACTGAAAATCGTTGATGCTAAAGGTGGTGATGTATTGATCCCAGGTACTGATATGCCTGCTCAATACTTCCTGCCAGGCAAGGCGATTGTACAGCTGGAAGATGGCATTCAGATCGGTGCGGGTGATACCTTGGCACGTATTCCTCAGGAATCCGGCGGTACCAAGGATATTACCGGTGGTCTGCCACGTGTTGCGGATCTGTTCGAAGCACGTCGTCCGAAAGAGCCTGCCATTCTGGCTGAAATCAGCGGGATTATCTCGTTTGGTAAAGAAACCAAGGGCAAACGTCGCCTGGTTATCTCTCCGTTGGACGGCAGCGATGCTTACGAAGAGATGATTCCGAAATGGCGTCAGCTCAACGTGTTTGAAGGTGAAGTGGTGGAGCGTGGTGACGTTGTTTCCGACGGCCCAGAGTCTCCGCACGACATTCTGCGTCTGCGTGGTGTGCATGCTGTTACCCGCTATATCACTAACGAAGTGCAGGAAGTTTACCGTCTGCAAGGCGTTAAGATTAACGATAAACACATCGAAGTTATCGTTCGTCAGATGCTGCGTAAAGGCACCATCGTCAGCGCGGGTAGCACAGAATTCCTGGAAGGCGAACAGGCTGAAGTATCACGCGTTAAGATTGCTAACCGTCAGCTGGCTGCTGAAGGTAAAATTGAAGCAACCTTCTCACGCGATCTGCTGGGTATCACCAAGGCTTCCTTGGCGACCGAGTCCTTCATCTCTGCTGCATCGTTCCAGGAAACGACGCGCGTTCTCACCGAAGCGGCGGTTGCCGGTAAACGTGATGAACTGCGTGGCCTGAAAGAGAACGTGATCGTGGGCCGCCTGATTCCGGCGGGTACGGGTTATGCTTATCATCAGGACCGTATGCGTCGTCGTGCACAGAATGAAACTCCGGTTGTTCCGTTGGTGAGCGCGGCAGAAGCGACGGCTAACCTGGCCGAATTGCTGAACGCAGGTAATCTGGGCGGTAGTGACGACGAGTAAGCTATTGATGCCTGATGTTTGATTAATCGCAGGTTTGACTAAAGCCCTGGCTATCACAGCCGGGGCTTTTTGTTGTACAGTACTGTAAAGTTAAAACAACGGGATAGGCATGGATACCTCAACAACCCCAATGCTTGCACAGGATAATAACCGGTTATCATTCAATAACAGCACATCTGCAAACAGCGAAACTATATTACCAGCCCAATCAATTCGGTACTCTCAAAGCCGTGCACGCCGTGCTGCATGGGGGAGTTTTGTTGGTGCGGTGGTCGACTGGTATGATTTTCTACTGTACGGAATAGTTGCCGCTCTTGTATTTAATACTGAGTTTTTCCCTCAAGTCAGCCCAACGATGGGAACGCTGGCCGCTTTCGGGACATTTGGCGTAGGTTTCCTGTTTCGCCCGTTGGGCGGGATTGTGTTTGGGCACTTCGGAGACAAACTGGGCCGTAAACGCATGTTGATGATTACCGTCTGGATGATGGGGATCGCTACCGCCTTGATTGGCTTATTACCCTCTTTTGCTGTGGCCGGCTGGTGGGCTCCGGTAATGCTGGTGGTGCTCCGTGCAATTCAAGGGTTTGCCGTTGGTGGTGAATGGGGTGGGGCCGCACTATTGGCGGTTGAGAGTGCGCCAAAAAAGAAAAAAGCCTTTTACAGCAGTGGGGTACAAATTGGCTTCGGCGTCGGGCTGTTGCTGGCAACTGGCTCGGTTTCCATTGTTAACCAGTTTACCACCAACGATGAGTTTGTAAGCTGGGGCTGGCGTTTGCCATTTTTATTCAGCTTAGTGCTGGTTGCGATTGCCTGGTGGGTTCGCAATGGCATGGATGAATCACTGGAGTTCGAAGCAAACAAATCGTTGCAAGACAGAGCCAATAAAATACGCAACTTCCCGATTTTTGAGGCATTGCGTCAGAATCCTAAGGCATTTTTATTGATTATTGCTTTGCGATTGGGTGAGTTGTTGACAATGTACATTGTGACGGCCTTTGCCCTCAATTACTCCACAACTCACCTTGGCCTGGCACGCGACATGTTCCTTAATATTGGCTTACTGATAGGGGCGGTGAGCTGCGTTTCTATCCCTTGTTTTGCCTATTTGGCCGATCGTTTTGGGCGACGCCGGATCTATGTCACAGGGGCTCTCATTGGTTTTGCCAGCACAGTACCGTTTTTCATGGCACTAGAGAGCCGTAATACCTTAATGATTATACTTTTTGCCATCATGCTCGGTAACGTGGCGCACGACATGCTCGTCAGTGTGCAGCAACCGATGTTTACCGAATTGTTTGGTACGGCCTACCGTTACAGTGGTGCTGGTGTTGGCTATCAGGTCGCCAGCGTTGTCGGTGGCGGCTTCACGCCTTTTATCGCTGTCTTGTTAGTGGAGTTTATGGGGGGCTCTTGGCATTTGGTTGCAGCCTATTTAGCAATAGGTTGTCTGCTGTCGGCTATTGTTGGGGCGAGAATGAAGCCCCAGGCGGTGGATTGAGTCAAATAAGAAACCGGAGACGCGTGGGGGATATCCACGCGCTCCGGGGTTTGGTAAGGCAAGGTTATCAAGAGGGGTAGATAACCTTGGTTGGCTTCGGGTTTGATAACCAACGCCATCACTATAATGGCGCTCATTTTCAGCACCAGCCTGACTTATCAGCTTTGCGCACGGCTTTCAGAATTGTTAGCTCAGTGGTGCAACCGTTGCAGGCTATTGCGTAGCGCGCCCCAGATAATCATCCCAATCTTTCCATACCGGCTGTAATCCTGCGGCGCTGATAGCCTGTGCCACCTGTTGCGGAGTCCGGCCATCGTGTGGTTCAAACTGTTCCAATTCTGGTGGTACATCCTCGGCGTAACCCCCTGGCTGGGTCTTCGAACCGGCGCTGACATTGTTGATTGCCACCGGGATCATATGATCGCGGAAGAAGGGTGATTCACGGGTTGACAATGAAAGTTCGACGTCAGGTGCAAACAGGCGGAAAGCGCAGATGAGTTGTACCAGCTGTGGTTCGCTCATTACAGAAGCGGGTTCAATGCCCCCGGCACAGGGCCGTAAACGAGGGAACGAGATCGAATAACGGCTTTGCCAATACGTTTGCTGCAAATAGAACAGGTGCTCTGCCAGCATATAACAGTCGGCGCGCCAACTGCTGGAAAGCCCGATTAAGGCACCGAGGCCGATCTTGTCGATCCCCGCACGGCCTAAACGATCCGGTGTTGCCAGCCGCCAGTGAAAATCCTGCTTTTGCCCACGCAGATGGTGCTGTTGGTAGGTGACTGAATGGTAGGTTTCCTGGTACACCATCACTCCATCCAGCCCTAGGGTTTTCAACTCGGCGTAATCTTCCTCGGCCAGAGGTTGAACCTCCATCATTAATGAACTGAAATGGCGACGGATGTGTGGAAGATGCTGGCGGAAATAGGCCATGCCCACTTTATTTTGGTGTTCACCGGTGACCAATAACAGGTGTTCAAAGCCCAGCGCTCTGATCGCCGTGCATTCCTGTTCGATCTCGTCACTGTCCAGCGTTTTGCGCTTGATACGGTTGCTCATTGAAAAACCGCAGTAAGTACAATCGTTGGCACACAGGTTGGAGAGATATAAAGGAACGTAAAAGCTGACCACGTTGCCGAAGCGTTGGCGGGTCAGTTGCTGTGCACGCTGGGCCAGTGGTTCCAGATAAGGTGCGGCAGCGGGGGAAATAAGCGCCATAAAGTCCTCACGCGTCAATTTTGCCGCATTGAGTGCCTGTTCAACATTGCGTGCGGTTTTGCTGTTGATGCGCAACTGGATGTCGTCCCAATCCAAGCGTTGCCAGTGGCTACTGAAATCATCACTCATTGGCGTACTCCTCTGCTTGGCTGAGAAACGCGGTCAGTGGGCTGGATGCAGAGGCTGCTTGCTGGCGATTCCCCAACCCGGCGTGGCGTGCCCGTTCACCGGCCTCCAATGCCAGCCGGAACGCCTGCGC
Organism: Chania multitudinisentens RB-25; assembly: GCF_000520015.2. GTDB lineage: Bacteria > Pseudomonadota > Gammaproteobacteria > Enterobacterales > Enterobacteriaceae > Chania > Chania multitudinisentens. The sequence goes on along the minus strand of NZ_CP007044.2, from coordinate 582,327 downwards.
CATCTGCACCGGATCGCGTGCTACGGCGATGGCAGTATTGACCAGTACGGCATCGGCACCTAACTCCATGGCTTCCAGCGCATGGCTTGGAGCACCGATGCCCGCATCAACCACCACCGGTACCTTGGCCTGTTCAATGATGATTTCAAGAAAATCACGGGTAAGCAGGCCACGATTAGAGCCGATAGGCGCCCCCAGCGGCATGACTGCGGCACATCCAACTTCTTCTAAGCGTTTACACAGCACCGGATCGGCACCGCAGTAAGGCAACACGACGAAGCCTTCCTTGACCAGAGTTTCTGCGGCTTTCAAGGTTTCGAGCGGGTCAGGTAGCAGGTATTTCACATCGGGGTGGATTTCCAATTTTACCCAGTGAGTTCCCAGTGCTTCTCGGGCCAACTTAGCGGCGAATACCGCTTCGGCGGCGGTTTTAGCACCGGAGGTATTGGGCAGTAACTTCACACCTAACTGTTGCAACGGTGCCAGAATGGCATCGTTACCGCCGCGCAGATCGATACGTTTCATTGCCATGGTGACGAGTTGAGAACCGGAGGCCTGTAGCGCTGCCAGCATCAGTGCCGGGGTGGCGAACTTGCCGGTGCCGGTAAACAGGCGTGAAGTAAAAGTACTCTCGGCGATTTGCAACATATCAGCCTCCGGCAATCGCTTGAAAAAGCAGGATATCATCACCGTCTTGCACCTGATGGGTTCCCCAGTCGGCGCGTGGAATGATGGTCTGGTTGATCGCTAACGCAGTACCTGGCTGGTGGCGTTCCAACCGTTCCAGTAAGGTCGCGATACTGACGGGGTGCTCCAGCTCCAACGGCTGGTCGTTCAGCATAATTTTCATGCAACACCTCGGCAAACGGTGCAATTGCTGGCTTTGCTGAGTTGCAGAGTGCTCCAATTCTGCTGTTTGCCATCAAACAAACGCAGTTTGCCGCTGAGGGATGAGTTCATCCCTGTCAGCATTTTGATGGCTTCCAACGCCTGGAGCGTGCCAATCACGCCCACCACCGGGCCGAGCACGCCAGCGGTTCGGCAGTTACGCTGCGGTTCGGTTTGCTCAGGGTAGAGGCAGGCATAGCAACCTTGCGCATATGGCGGTTCGATCACCAGCAGTTGGCCGCTGAAACCCACCGCGCTGCCGCTAATCAACGGTTTACCGATGGATACACAGGCGGTATTGATCGCGTGGCGGGTTGCCATGTTGTCGCTACAATCCAGCACCAGATCGGCCTGCGTGATGGCATCGTTCAACATTGAACCCTGTAAGCGCTGCTCCAACGCAATCGATGTCACCAGTGGGTTTAGCGCTTGTAGTTGGCCTTGTGCTAACCGCGCTTTACCTTGGGGAATATCGCTGCTGCGATAAAGGATTTGCCGCTGTAGGTTAGTGATATGCAGTTGATCATCATCAGCCAGCAGCAGGGTACCAACGCCAGCGGCGGCCAGATACAGCGCGGCTGGGGAGCCTAAGCCCCCCAGGCCGACAATCAGAACGGTTGATTGCTTGAGCTTTTCTTGCCCTTCCGGGCCAATATCTTCCAGCAACAGTTGGCGGCTGTAACGCAGAAATTCCTGATCGCTAAGCATCGCATTGCTCCTTGTTTTCAATCAGCTTGAGCAACTGCGCCGTCGCTGCCCGCCAATCAGGGGCTTGGGTGATGGCACTGACTACCGCCACGCTGCCAACGCCGCACTCCAATACCGCTGGCACGCGATCAATACTGATCCCACCGATCGCGACTGTCGGGTAACCTTGCAAGCCTGCAACATGGCGCTTCAATTCGGCCAATCCTTGGGGGGCGGAAGGCATGTCCTTGGTTTGAGTAGGGAAAATATGCCCCAGCGCAATGTAAGAAGGTTTGACCGCTATTGCCCGGGCGAGCTCGGCATCATCATGGGTAGATACTCCCAGGCGTAACCCGGCTCGGTGGATGGCTGCCAGATCGGTGGTGTCCAAATCTTCTTGCCCCAGATGCACGCCATAGGCGGCGTGTTTGATCGCCAAGCGCCAGTAGTCGTTGATAAACAGCCGCGCATGGTATTTTTTGCCCAGCGCGATAGCCACGGCAACGTCTGCTTCCACCTGCTCCTCCGGCAGGTCTTTGATGCGTAGCTGGATGGTGGTTACGCCCGCTTCTAGCAGGCGGGCAATCCATTCAACGCTGTCAACCACCGGGTAAAGCCCTAGTTTGTGTGGTGTAGCAGGGAAGGGCGTGGTGATTTTAGTCATTGTTCACCTCTGCTTGCAGGTTGGAGGCGCTGTGATACAGCTCGCTGCCGCGTGAACGGAACTCGGCAGACATTTTTTCCATGCCGGAAAGCTGAACTTCGACCGGTTTGGCGGCTTCTTGCGCGGCGGCGTAATCGCGTACTTCCTGCGAAATTTTCATTGAGCAGAACTTTGGCCCACACATGGAGCAGAAATGGGCGATTTTGCCGGATTCCTGCGGCAGGGTTTCATCGTGGTAAGCCCTTGCCGTGTCCGGGTCTAGCGACAGGTTGAACTGATCTTCCCAGCGGAACTCGAAACGTGCCTTAGACATCGCATTATCACGGATCTGCGCACCCGGATGGCCTTTCGCCAGATCGGCGGCGTGGGCGGCAATTTTGTAGGTGATCAGCCCTTGCTTCACATCTTCCTTGTTTGGCAAACCAAGGTGCTCTTTCGGCGTGACGTAGCACAGCATTGCGCAGCCGAACCAACCGATCATGGCGGCGCCAATCCCTGAGGTGAAATGGTCGTAACCGGGGGCAATATCGGTGGTCAATGGGCCAAGCGTATAGAATGGTGCTTCGTGGCAATGTTCCAATTCTTCGGTCATATTGCGGCGGATCATCTGCATTGGCACATGGCCTGGGCCTTCGATCATCACCTGCACATCATATTCCCAGGCGATTTTGGTCAGTTCGCCCAACGTGTGCAGTTCTGCAAACTGGGCCTCGTCGTTGGCATCCTGAATGGAACCTGGGCGCAGGCCATCACCAAGCGACAGAGCAACGTCGTAAGCCGCACAAATTTCACAGATTTCGCGAAAGTGCTGATAAAGGAAGTTTTCCTGGTGATGTGACAGACACCATTTCGCCATGATCGAACCACCGCGCGACACGATACCGGTCAGGCGTTTGGCAGTCATCGGCACATAGCGCAACAGCACGCCTGCGTGGATGGTGAAGTAGTCCACGCCCTGTTCTGCTTGTTCCAGCAAGGTATCGCGGAACATTTCCCAGGTCAGGTTTTCCGCCACGCCGTTTACTTTTTCCAGCGCTTGGTAGATCGGCACTGTACCGATGGGCACTGGGCTGTTGCGTAAGATCCATTCACGGGTTTCGTGGATGTAGCGGCCGGTGGAGAGATCCATCACGGTATCTGCGCCCCAGCGGGTAGACCACACCAGTTTTTCCACTTCTTCTTCAATGGACGACGTGACCGCCGAGTTGCCGATATTGGCATTGACCTTCACCAGAAAATTGCGGCCAATGATCATCGGTTCGGATTCCGGGTGATTGATATTGGCGGGGATAATCGCGCGGCCTGTAGCCACTTCCTGGCGCACAAATTCCGGTGTGATGTTTTCTGGCAGATTGGCTCCCCAGTTCTGGCCGGGATGTTGCTGGCGTAACACTTCACCACGAATGCGTTCACGGCCCATATTTTCGCGAATGGCGATGAACTCCATTTCTGGCGTGACAATACCGGCGCGGGCGTAATGCAACTGAGTGACGCATTTGCCGGGCAAGGCTTTGCGTGGCAGCGGTAAATGTTCGAAACGCAGGTGATCCAACCCTTCGTCCGCCAGGCGCTGCTGGGTAAAACCGGAACTGGCTTCGCTCAAGGCTGTGGTATCGGCACGTTCTTCAATCCACCGGGCGCGCAGTTTTTCCAGGCCACGGTGCACATCAAGCGTAGCGTGCGGATCACCGTAGGGGCCCGCTGTGTCATACACAGGAATGGCTTCATTTTGTTCATACTGCGGGTGGTCTTTATTGCCACCGGTAAGCGTTGGGCTAAGCTGGATTTCACGCATCGGAACACGGATATCGCTGCGCTCACCTTGCAGATAAATACGGCGTGAATTGGGGAAGGTGACGCCCTGTAAGGCATCGATAAACTGCTGCGCTGCGTCGCGTTGTTCTTTGCGGGCACGAGGTTTTTTCACATTAGACATAGCAAATTCCTATCAGTGGGTGATGTGTGGAAAATTGCTTGTCTGGAGCTCGGAGGGAGTAATGGTGCTGGCCAACCAGACAGCTTCCCTTGGAATGGGAAAACTGCCTTTGGCGATAGATTACTCTTGTTCCCTTCGCGGGTCTTAACCCGATCAGGTTCCGCGGATCCCGAATTAACGGTCTCAGCCTGGCTCATCTGATAAACAAATCAGCACTAGGCACTCCGACAAGAAGCAGCCAGTATATACCCGTTATACTCCAAGTTACAGGTGTGTTGGCTGTGTTATGTGGCCCCTCCGTGGGCCAGCTTTATGACTTGAAATTTATGGGGGATGGATCAGGCTGGGCTTTCCAGTTGATCGGGTTTGGAAGTACCAGATTGGCCCTGTTGCCAGGTTTCGGTGGCCAGTTGCACTAATTGATCTTCCAGTGCGAAACGTGACGCCAGCGCTTCACCGATATCTGACAGTGCCTGATGAAATTCCAGACAGACATCCTGATCGATATCGATTTCGGCATAACGATCGTGGAATGCCATGATGGTTTCGGTATTGGCCTGCAACTTCGGGTAGAATTTGGTAGTCATCGCCATTTTCGGGCTGGCCGAACCTTCGACCTGTTTGATAATTTTGTCATAAATGTGAAAATGCCCATCGGAAAGATAATCCACCAGATTCTGGCAAAAGTCTTCCAGGGCTTGTTCGTTCAACGGGGTATGTTTTTCTTTGTTGGGTTTTATTCCCACCAAAGTGTAATAGGCGACCAGCAACTGTTTACGTGCTTGTAGCCATTGATCGACTAATTTATTACTGCCACCAACGCGTTGAGTCAGGCTTTCCAACCGGTTTAGCATGTTTGACTCCCAAGGTAATAAAATAAACAGTAAGTTATTAAAATGTAATAAGGACAATTTCTAGATTGCCAGTGAAGCAGAGGTTGTGCAACAACATATGGAACTTGTATTAACGGGTCAGGAAAATGGCTGGTGGATAGTCAGCCATGAAAGCAAAATCTGGTTACCGAATGGTGAACTGCCATCGGGTACTGCCGCGCTATTTTCACTGTCTGGCCGGCCTGCCCGCCAGATTGGCGAGTGGGAAGGTATGCCGGTATGGCTGGTACGCCAACCGATGCCGAAAGATATGGGCTCGGTGCGGCAATTGCTCAGTCTTGATCGCGGTCTATTCCAACTGGCCGGGCGCGGCGTGCAACTGGCCGACTTTTATCGTTCGCATAAGTTTTGCGGCTATTGTGGCCATGAAATGGTTCTCAGCCGAACGGAAAGCGCCTGCTTGTGCCATCACTGCCGTGAACGCTATTACCCGCAAATTGCGCCATGCGTGATCGTTGCCATTCGTCGTAATGATGAAATCCTGCTGGCGCAGCATGTGCGCCACCGTGGTGGGATTCATACCGTGCTGGCCGGGTTTGTCGAAGTGGGGGAAACGCTGGAACAGGCCGTGGTGCGTGAAGTGATGGAAGAAAGTAATATTGTCATCACCAACCTGCGCTATGTGGCTTCACAACCTTGGCCGTTTCCCCATTCGTTGATGATGGCTTTTATGGCGGATTATCAGAGCGGCGAATTGCGTCACGACCCGAAAGAGTTACTCAATGCAGGCTGGTATCGCCACGATCGGTTGCCATTGTTGCCACCACCGGGCACCGTGGCGCGCCGTTTGATCGAGGATACGGTGGCGCTGTGTCGGGCAGAATAGAATCATGTACAATGCCGCCAGATGATTAAGGGAGCCTGATAAATGAATGAGTTGAAGAACGATCGTTATCTGCGTGCTTTGCTGCGCCAACCGGTAGATATCACCCCTGTATGGATGATGCGTCAGGCTGGTCGTTATTTGCCAGAATACAAAGCGACTCGTGCTCAGGCCGGTGATTTTATGGCGTTGTGCAAAAACGCAGAATTGGCCTGCGAAGTGACGTTACAGCCGCTGCGCCGCTATGCGCTAGATGCTGCCATTCTGTTCTCCGACATTCTTACCATTCCCGATGCCATGGGCCTGGGGCTCTATTTTGAAGCCGGTGAAGGGCCACGCTTTTCCTCCCCCATTACCTGCCGTGCCGATGTGGAAAAGTTGCCGTTGTTTGATCCAGAAGTGGAACTGGGCTACGTCATGAATGCGGTGCGTACTATCCGCCGTGAATTGAAGGGTGCAGTACCGTTAATTGGTTTTTCCGGCAGCCCTTGGACGCTGGCGACGTATATGGTGGAAGGTGGCAGCAGCAAGGCGTTCACCAAGCTCAAGAAAATGATGTACGCCGAGCCACACACGCTGCATTTGCTGCTGGATAAACTGGCAGACAGCGTCATTCTGTATCTCAATGCCCAGATTAAAGCCGGTGCGCAAGCGGTGATGGTGTTTGACACCTGGGGCGGCGTGCTGACTGGCCGCGATTATCTGGAGTTCTCGCTGCACTACATGCATAAAATCATCGATGGCCTGCTGCGTGAAAACGATGGCCAGCGGGTGCCGGTAACCCTGTTCACCAAAGGGGGGGGGCAGTGGCTGGAAGCGATGGCGGCGACCGGCTGTGATGCACTGGGCCTGGACTGGACCACGGATATTGCTGATGCGCGCCGTCGTGTGGGCCACAAGGTGGCTCTGCAAGGCAATATGGACCCTTCTATGCTTTATGCTGCGCCGGAGCGTATCGCTCAGGAAGTAGAGACGATTCTGTCTGGGTTTGGTCATGGCGAAGGACACGTTTTCAATCTGGGGCACGGCATTCATCAGGATGTGCCGCCGGAGCATGCCGGTGCATTTGTTGAGGCTGTGCATGCGCTTTCGGCTAAATACCATGGCTGAGTCAACAAGGAAATGCCGTGATTGATACTCAGGCACTGCGATTGGAGCAGTTGCAGCGCGCAGGGGATGTCATTCGTCACGATGATTTTCTGCAAAACCCACCGGTTTTTATTGCTGGTGCGGATGTCGGCTTCGAGCAAGAAGGTGAGGTAACGCGCGCTGCTATTGCTATTTTGCGTTACCCTTCTTTGGAATTGGTGGAATATCAGGTGGCACGCATTACTACCACCATGCCCTATATCCCAGGCCTGCTTTCGTTCCGTGAGTATCCGGCGTTGCTTGCCGCGTGGGAGCAACTGCAACAGAAACCCGACCTGATTTTTGTTGATGGGCACGGTATTTCGCATCCCCGCCGCTTGGGTGTCGCCAGCCATTTTGGTTTGCTGGTCAATGTGCCGACGATAGGCGTAGCCAAAAAGCGTCTGTGTGGCACATTTGCTCCGCTTGATAGCGCCGCTGGCGCGTTGGCTCCGTTGGAAGATAAGGGAGAACAGCTTGGCTGGGTGTGGCGCAGCAAGGCGCGCTGTAATCCGCTGTTTATTGCCACGGGGCATCGCGTGAGCACGGCTAGTGCACTGGCCTGGGTGCAGCATTGTATGGCTGGTTATCGTTTGCCGGAGCCCACGCGTTGGGCTGATGCCATCGCTTCGCGCCGCCCAGCCTTTCTGCGTTGGTTGCAACTGCATCCAGAGATGTCGCCATGAGCGATTTCGGGTACACTGCGCGGCAGATAATGAGTAAGAGAGTAGACAATGCTACGTAATCCCATTCATTTACGTCTGGAAAAGCTCGAAAGCTGGCAACATTTAACCTTTATGGCTAGTCTTTGTGAGCGTATGTATCCGAATTATCAGATGTTCTGTTTGCAAACCGAGTTTGGCGATCCGGCGGTTTATCGCCGTATTCTGGATCTGGTGTGGGAGACGCTGGTGGTAAAAGACGCCAAGGTCAATTTTGACAGCCAGTTAGAGAAACTGGAAGAGGCGATCCCAACGGCAGAAGATTATGATCTTTACGGAGTTTACCCAGCGATTGATGCCTGTATTGCCTTAGGGGAACTGATCCATTCGCGCCTCAGCGGGGAAACGCTGGAGCACGCTATCGCGATCAGTGAAACGTCAATCCGCACCGTGGCGATGTTGGAAATGACTCAGGCCGGCAAGGAAATGACCGACGAAGAGCTGAAAGTTCTGCCTGCCGTTGAGGAAGAATGGGACATCCAATGGGAGATTTTCCGCCTGTTGGCCGCTAGCGAAGAGCGCGATTTGGATCTGATCAAAGGGTTACGATCTGACCTGCGCGAGGCGGCGGTGAGTAATATCGGGATAAATTTAACGCAATAAGGCAAAAAAACGTGATTTAACGCCTGATTTGTCATGCCTTAAGGCTTCACATCCGCACCCTGTCTGGTCTACATTTGGGGGGCGAAAAAAAAGTGGCTATCGGTGCGTGTATGCAGGAGAGTGCTGTCAATCGGCATATCCGTCGCACTTGATGCTTTGCAAACGATAAACACACTGTAAGGATAACTTATGAACAAGACTCAACTGATTGATGTAATCGCAGACAAGGCTGACCTTTCCAAAGCACAAGCTAAGCTGGCTCTGGAATCTACCCTGGCTGCTATTACTGAGTCTCTGAAAGAAGGTGATGCAGTACAATTGGTTGGTTTCGGTACTTTCAAAGTAAACCATCGTAGCGAGCGCACTGGCCGTAACCCGCAAACGGGTAAAGAAATCAAAATCGCAGCAGCCAACGTGCCTGCTTTTGTTTCTGGTAAAGCACTTAAAGACGCCGTTAAGTCTTAATCGCGTGTTAGTAAAAAGTCTTAACAGGGGGGCGATGGCGCCCCTTTTGTTTGCCTGCCAGGTGCTGATGGTGGTTGCCATTATCAGCGGCCTGAGCGCCTGTAGCTCACGTTCTGCTGCCCCTGCTTTTACCGCCAGCGGCTTTGTTGCCGATCAAGGGGTGATCCGCGTGTGGCGTAAAGACGATAACCAGCAGCGTCCAATGGTGCTGATGAGCGTCTATAGCCCTTATCGTGGGCCGGGTACGATAACGACCCTTTATGAATATCAGAATGGTGTGTTGCGTCAGATCAGGCGTACCGATGCTGACGGCGATCGTGATTCTATCCAACTACGTTTTACCGATGACGGTACGGTTAGCTTTATGCAACGGCAATTAGCAACGCGGCGTGAAAAGCTCTCCAGTGACGATATCGCACTTTACCAATATCAGGCTCGCCGTATTCTGGAAGTGAGCGATGCGCTCAATGCTGGCCGTGTCAGGCTTTTGCAAGGGCATTGGCAGCAAGGGGATGTGAAGCTCTGCCGTGGTGAAGTGCTGAAACCCGGCTTTGGCGCACAGGCTGAGGCCTGGATTACGCAACGAGCGGCCAACAGTAGCAGCCCGGTAAGCGTTGCCTGGCTGGATGGGCCGGATGGGCGTGAAGTGTTGCTGGTAGCTAATGACGATTTTTGCAGTTGGGAACCGACAGAAGATACGCTGTAGGATAAGCTAATCAGAATTCATGACTACCCCCTTGGTTTTCCCGCAGTGAGCTTTATATCTGTCTCCACCATATTGCCAGTTGCAGATGGCGTGCGGTCAATGGTGAGAATTCAGACAGCAGCGGTTTATTCACCTGCATATCTTACCGTAAAAATTTTTTATTCTTCGGAAGATGGCCTACTTCATTTCTTTAATTCGAATAAATAATTTCATTATGTTGGCTAATGCTTTTTTGCTGATGGCGTGATTAATTTCATCGGTGGAATGATTGGTTCAACTTGTGTCGTGACGAAATTAAACACGAACGTGGCTTTTGGCACCGTTGCTGCCTCGGCTTTTAAAGACGCAGTGGAACTAGCTTGTCATAGGAGATTTTCAATCCAGTGTCCGATGCTGGTAAGTACGTGGGCGATATCGTTGATGTTAAAAAATGCGGCGGCCCATAGCAACGACATCACTCCAATCGCCAAAATAAGTGTATAGTCAAAAAAACGCATTGTTTTCCATATATTACGTTATGTCCTTGCTCCTTGCCGTGGCGAGATACAAATCTGCTTCCAGCCGATTTGAACGGCCTCGAAGAGGCCGAGTAACATAATCACGCATAGGTAACGTGAAGTCTGATGAGTATAGATAGGTTTAAAAAGTTGGAAAGCCGGGTTCATGAGTTTGTGCAATACCCCAGTGGTAACCATTGATATCCACCATCAGCGTAAAACGGTCTCCCCATGGCGCATCGTAAGGTTGTTGCAGAACTGTCGCCCCCAGCGCTTGCGCACGTTTAACGGTGGCATCCACGTTGTTGACGTAAATATACTGATAAGCCGTTCTCTGTTTGGCATCGGTAAACGAAGCTGGAGCCAGAGTACCGCTATTAGCGACGTTTTCTGGCACAAACATGATAGCCAACTCATTGTGGTAGCTCATTTCAACATGAACTGGCACACCTTCCTTAAGATTTTCATGGCGTACCTGGAAACCAAAGACCTCAGTATAGAAATGTTTACTGTCTGCCACATTTTTCACGGTTAAATGTGGGGTAAGCAACCGTGAAGACAGCCAGGGAGAACCGGTTTTCTGTGCGTGGTGAGTTTGCATATCAGCCCTTGTCTGAATACTGAGTGCCAGAATGATTATCGCGATAATGCTGGAGAGTATTTTCATTTTTCTTATCACTCATCTATTTTTTATCTGGATTATTAGGAGGGTTAGGAGTCTTTTATTTTTTTGTTAAAACAGTGTGTGAATATAGCTAAGGAAGAAATGATTTTCTGTGGGAAAGCTCGATAATCGAATGCTTATCACACATTTATTGATGGGCTAATGGCTTATTATTGAGAAATTAAAATTTACTCTGGTGGCCAGCATATTTTCAGGGTTACTGGCGGTGTTATTGATTGAGTAAGCCTGCAACGTGCAGTATGACGGATATATTGTGAGTGCAAATATTTCGGGAGAAATAATAGAGCCTGTTTTGGCATCACTGAATCTGGCTGAATGACAGGTATCCTGTTGAATGTGTGCTATAAAATTTCATCTTGCGCATCCAGAAAATGCTGTTATCGTCAAAATTCATAGCGTTATGACAACAAGGAAAGTCACACATGAAAAAGCAGGTGTATTCGTCGAAACGGTGGGGAACAAGAGTTCTACAGTTTGTTACTGCGCTTACCACGGTAGCATCATTGCAGGTCGCTCTGGCACAAACCCCCTTGCAAAACCCTGTTCAGGGGCAGGTGCCATTGCAGGATCAACAACCGGCTAATGTTGGGTTGCGCCCGGCCATCATGGGCCCTACTGCGGCAGTTTCAACCGGTGATCCGCTGGTTACGGCTGTCGCCACGCGTATTCTTCTACAAGGTGGCAATGCTTTTGATGCGGGCGTCGCTGCGCTGATAGCGGGTGGCGTGCTGGAGCAGGATCTCTATAGCCTGGGTGGTGAAGCGCTGGTGCTGGCGTATCCGGTTTCTGAAGCTAAAGTGACCTCTATCGTCGGGCAGGGCTGGGCACCTCATGCGGTTGACGTTGACTGGTATCTCTCGCGTAACAAAACCTTGCAGGGAGAAGGTCTCGACCCGGCCGTGGTTCCCGGTTCGTTGCACGCGGCGCTGACCGTGCTGGAACGCTGGGGAACGATGAGTTTCGAACAGGTTTCGGCGCCGGCTATTGAATATGCTGAAAACGGCTTCCCGATGAGAGTGAGCACGGCACGTGCTATCGCCGCGCAAGCTAAATTGTTTGAGCGTTGGCCGGGCAACAAGGCCTACTGGTATAAAGCGGATGGTACGCAATATAAAGTGGGTGAGACGATCAAACTGCCCGCAACGGCCAAGACTCTGCGCCGTATGGTTGAGGCCGAACGCGCAGCGAAAGCCGGGGGACGTGAAGCAGCCATCGTTGCCGCACGCGATCGCTTCTATAAAGGGGATATTGCCAAACAGATGGTCGCTTTCCTGCGCCAGAACGACGCCCCTTTTGACGAGAGCGATTTTGCCGAATTCTATGCCCGTATTGAAGAGCCGACCAGCACCAGCTATCACGGCTATACCGTCTATAAGCAGGGTTTTGGCAGCCAAGGCCCGGTGCTTTTGCAAACGCTCAACATCCTCGAACAATTTGACTTGAAAGCGATGGGTTTTGGCAGTGCCGACTATCTGCATACGGTGGTAGAAGCATTGAAATTGGCCTATGCCGATCGCGATACTTACTATGCCGACCCAGAGTTTGTAAAGGTTCCTGCCGAAGGACTGTTGTCCAAAGCGTATGCCAAAGAACGGGCTGCGCTGATCGATCCGAAGCGTGCCTCAACGCGCTATGCCGCTGGCGACCCGTTAAAATATGATAGCCAGGTGAAAGCATGGCCGTATGCGGTCATCAACGTACCTGATACCACTCGCCCAGGCCAGTCCGCTGCGCTGTTGTCTGAGCCGATCATGCTGGCTTCATTGGGCCGTGATTCGGCGGGAATCTCGAAAGATACCACGCACATGGCGATCGTTGACAAAGATGGTAATCTTTTCGATGCCACACCGAGCGGTGGTTGGATACCTGGCGCAGTCATCCTTGGCGACACCGGAATAGCCATGAGCGTGCGTGGCGAACAGTTCTGGCTGGATGAACACCATGCCAACCAAGTGCGCCCGCATGCGCGGCCACGTTATACATTAACGCCGAGCATTATCTTCAAGGATGGTAAACCCTTTATGGCGCTAGGTTCACCGGGAGGGGACAATCAGGAGCAGACGATACTTCAGGCACTTCTAAGCACGACAGATCGCTGGGATGACTGGTATCCAAACCTGAACAAAGCCTTCGAACTGCCACGTGTACAGACCTCGCACCTCTATGGTTCGTTCTGGCCACATGCCGCAGGTTTCAACAAACTGGCCGTTGAAGCCACCGTGCCTGACGCAGTGTATAACGAACTAAAATCACGTGGTCATGATGTCAGCCGTTTACGCACGTTTGGCATGTCGGGTTGCGCTACCTCTGTGCTGATCGATCCGGCTTCAGCCAACCGTTTTGCAGGGGCTGATCCACGGCGTGACTGTTACTCGATCGCCTATTAAAAGCCAGAACCCCGGCAGGCGTGATGTCAGCATCGGCGCGGTTTCATGCGCCTGGTGAGCAGCATCACGCCGATTGTGGCGATTGTTAGCACGGTAACCCCGCATTAAGGGCGCATGGATGTCTCCAATCAATAAAATACACATCATGGGTGCCTCTGGTTCAGGCACTACCTCGATTGCTGCGCGGTTGGGTAACATCACCGGTTATCAGCATATAGATACGGATGATATTTACTGGCAGGACACCACGCCTCCTTTTAGCGTTGCTCGCGAATGCCCGGAAAGACAACGGCGATTACTGAGCGCATTAACGGCAAACAGGCAGTGGGTACTGAGTGGTTCGCTGTGTGGCTGGGGGGATCGGTTTATCCCTTTTTTCGATCTGGTGGTCTATGTGCATGTACAAAACGATATTCGGATAGAGCGTATCAAAAAGAGAGAATGGGCAAGATACGGTGAAGCTATTGCTCCTGGTGGTGAGTATAACGAAAAATTTCAGCACTTTATTACCTGGGCTTCTGCCTATGAGACTTCCACCACCGTCAGCAGGAATGCATTCAAGCATAAGATATGGCTGCAAAGTGTGAAGTGTCCCGTCATTGAAATAACCAATCATGCAGAATGTGACGACGCGGTAAAAGCGATCATGGCTTACCTGTAAACTCTCTGATGTTGTCGTGGAAAAGTCATACCGATTACGCGGTGTACGAAGTTCACCGGATTTATGAAGTGGATGAAAAACCTTGGATAAGACAGCCCGCCTCAGAAGGTTTTGCTGTATTTGCTTGCCCGTCTATTATATGTGCAACAGTGCCTTTTTTGCCTACTGCAAACAGGTTTGTACTGGAGCCTGTTTGCAGCAGCATCCTTTAATCTTCCCCCAAACTTTGATGCATAGTTTGGGGGAAAGATTGCTTAGAACTTCCAGTTAAACGTGGCTAATGCACTTTGATCACGGCTGCTGCCGGAACCAAACTGGCCGCTATATGACACGCCAACTTTTGCATTCGGGGTGACAGCAATTTCAAGCCCGGTCTCAATGATGGCGGCATCTTTAGCGATAGGTACGCTGGCAACCGTAAAGTTATCCCCGCCACTAAAGGATTGCGTCGAGGTTGGTGTTTTCGCACCAAAATTATGCCTCCATCCCAAAGTGCCTTTCAGCTTCACGGGTTTATCGCCAAAGGTCAGGTCAGTCGCTGAACGGACTCCCAAACTGCTGAAGGTGGCATCTGTATTTGAACTGTTGATATTCAGCGCTGCTGCGCCCCCTTGCTCACGCAATCCATTAGTATGGAGATTGAGGTAGGTCAGGTTGGCAAAAGGCTCCAGCTGGGTATTACCTTTCTGTATGGTGTAACCCAACTCGCCAAACGTCTGCACGGTATTGGCGCGGTAATCCCCAGTAACACGATCGGAAAAGCCAGAAAACTGCGGGCTTCGCTCCGTACTGATATCGTGCCAGGTATAGGCTAACGCCGAACGGAATGAGAGTTTATCCCATTGGTTACCACCATAAATGCCTAAGTGATAATTGTTGCTTGACCCAGAGGAATTACGATCCTTGACGTCAAAGTTGGTATGACTGTAGCCGCCGATAACACCAACACGCCAATTATCTTTAAGCAGTTTATCTCCGCCCAACAATATACCGCCGGTATCACGGTTGAGCCTGGCCGCATTTCCGTCACCGCTGGTAGCCCCCCAGGCGCCAAAGGCTTGCCCCCAGCTGACAACATCATCGTCACTGTTGAGTTTCACCGCCTGCTGCTCTGTAGCAACATGGCCGAACGCTCCCCGTAACCGATTATTAGCAGCCTCACGCACAAAGCGGCTATCTTCAATTAACGCAGCTTTTGAAGATGCATACAGCTCACCCGATATTTGGTCAAAAGCGGCACTGGTAACATCAATATCCTGCCCTAACAGCACGATGGCATCATAAACACCACCGCTTCCAAGGCTTTCCGCACCACGCGCCGTTGCTTTCTGGTTGGGGGTTTTTGCCATTGAAACAAAATCGACCTGATTACGCAGTAACGACAGCATAACGTTATTGGCATCATAGCTCAGGGTTGGCGTCACGAAGGCGTAGTCAGAGCTCACACTGTCAAATTGCCCATTGATACCCTGATCGGAGGTGATAATCGTATAGGTGGTGAGTGGCCGATAATTGCCGTTTTCACCTATCTGGACGACTGAGCCACCATTCAGCGTTGTGGTACCTGTCACATGAATAAGGTCGCTTTCCGTGCCGGTTGGATTAACCTCCACCAGATATTGAGAACCCTGTTCAAACGTCAGATTGCCCGCTACATTCAAGGTACCGATAGAGTGCCCAGGCGAGAGCGTACCACCGGAAGCAATAACCGCGTTGCCGACTGTTCCCGAACCACCGAGCTTGGCCCCGTTCAACACTTCCAATGAGCCGCCCAATATCGCCGTGCTGTCAAGCATCAGGCTGCCTGCTTCTATGAAGGTATCACCCAGGTAACCGCTGCTATCACCACTCACCTGTAGGCTATTATTGCCCTCTTTAATGAAGGTACCATTGCCGCTCAAGCTGCCCGCATAGGCGATATCATCGCTGCGATTAACGATCAGAGTGCCGTCATTGTTGATATTGCCAATAATGCTCCCTTGAGTCCCACCATCGCCAATCTGCAATGTTCCCGCAGTGATAAAGGTACCGCCGCTATAGGTGTTGTCACCGGTTAACACCACTGTGCCGCTCCCTATCTGCCACAATGTACCGCTACCGCTGATTTGACCGGCAAAGGTAGCATCATCACTGCGATCGAAGGCCAGTAAGGCATTGTTCAGCACATTACCTGTAATCATGCCTTCAGTACCGCCATTGCCGAGATGTAAAGCACCACTGCTAATGACGGTTCCTCCAGCGTAGTCACTGTTTCCGCTCAGTGTAAGAACACCGCTGCCAACCTGCTGCAAAGTACCGCTTCCAGTGATCTCACCGGCAAAGTTCAGCGCATCGCTCCGATCAAAGGTCAGTAAACTATTGTTTACCACGTTCCCTTCAATACTGCCCTGAGTCCCACCATTCCCTACCTGCAACGTACCATCATTAATGGTCGTTACGCCGGTATAGGTATTATCAGCACTTAAAATCAGCGTGCCGGAACCATTTTTAGTTAAATCCCTACCGTTCCAGCCTGTGGCAGAAGAGCCTTGATCACTCAACCCTAGATCAAGGTTAAAGGTTTCTTCAGTTAAGGTGAAAGTACCATCGCCTAAAGTATTTCCTGCCTGCCAGGTCAGAGCATAGCCCACTTGGTAAAGCAGGTCGTCACTGCTCTTGCCCGCCGCCAAGGTCAGATAATCGACTTCGCTGGTTGAACCGCCGAAATCAACAAAGCTGAAATCTCCACTGAGTCCGGTAGTCGTTTGTATCACGGTATACAGCGTGGAAGTCAGGCCACTTGCGGTTGCTGGGCGGATCGCCGAATAACCTGCCAGTTGCAATTCCCCGGCCAACAGTGCGCTACTCGCGCTGATCGCCGGCGATATCAGGTTGATCCCCACTTGTAAAATCGAATCACTTGCTTGGGTTAGAACACCGCTCAGAATCAGCTGTGCATCGGGGTTAATGGTTGAAGTGGCCCCGCTGGCGGTGGTGTAATCCCCCGCGTTAAAGACCACGCCTTGTGCCAAGGTCAAACGTCCAGCCTCTACATCGACGCTGCCCTGGCTGCTGCCGCTGACGGTCAGGGTGGCATTGCCGCTGCCGCTCTTGGTCAGGGTGCCGCTGCCGCTCAGCCCGTTGTCTAGCGTACCGTCACCGGCAAAGGCCAGCTCCAGGTCTGCATCATTGGTCACCGTGCCGCTGCCCAGCGCATTGCCCTGGGTGACCACCAGGCTCCCGTCGCTGACGGTGGTGCCGCCGCTGTAGCTGTTATCCCCCGTGAGCGTCAGGGCGCCGCTGCCGGTTTTCACCAGCTCACCGCTGCCGCTCATTATTCCGCTGAAGGTGCTGCTGCCGCTGTTGCTGGCGGTCAGGGTGGCGCTGCCGAGCGTGACGCTCCCGGCCCCGCCCAGTTGCTGGACGGTCTGATCCAGGTCATTCAGCGCCAGGGTCGTGCCGCTGCCCAGGGTGACCGCACTGCTGGCGGCCAGGGCATCGGTAACTCCCAGGCTCAGGGTGCCTCCGCTGACGGTGGTGGTGCCGGTGTAGCCATTCTGCGCCGACAGTATCAGCGTGCCCGCGCCGGCCTTGGTCAGGTCGCGCCCGTTCCACCCGGTCAGCGAGGCGCTTTCATCGTTCAGGGCCATGTCCAGGTTAAAGCTGTCGCTGAGGCTTGCCAGGGTAAAGGTGCCGTCGCCCAGGGTGCTGCCCGCCTGCCAGGTCAGGCCATAGCCCACCTGATAGCGCAGGGTGTCGCTGCTCTTGCCGGCGGCCAGGGTCAGGTAATCGAGCGGGCTGCCCGCTGAGCCCAGGCTGACGCTGTCGAAGTCGCCGCTGATCCCGGTACTGGTTTGCAGGACGGTATACAGCGTTGAGGTCAGGTCACTGGCGTTGGTCGAGAGGGTGCCGGAGTACCCGCTCAGTTGCAGTGCCCCGCTCAGCGTTGCGCTGAGGGCGGTAATGGCCGGGTCGTTATTGCCAATCCCGAGTTGCAGTACCGCGCCGCTGGCCTGGGTCAGTGCCCCGCTCAGCACCAGCTGCGCATCCGGAGCGATTGCCGTGGTGGCTCCGCTGGCGGTGGTGTAATCCCCGGCAGTGAAGGCGCCGCTCTGCGCCAGGGTCAGGGTGCCTGCGTCCACCTCGACGCTGCCCTGGCTGCTGCCGCTGGCGGTCAGGGTGGCATTGCCGCTGCCGCTCTTGGTCAGGGTGCCGCTGCCGCTCAGGCCGTTGTCCAGCGTGCCGTCACCGGCAAAGGCCAGCTCCAGGTCTGCATTATTGGTGACCGTGCCGCTGCCCAGCGCATTGCCCTGGGTCACCACCAGGCTTCCGTCGCTGACGGTGGTGCCGCCGCTGTAGCTGTTATCCCCCGTGAGCGTCAGGGCGCCGCTGCCGGTTTTCACCAGCTCACCGCTGCCGCTGATGCCCCCGCTGAAGGTGCTGCTGCCGCTGTTGCTGGCGGTCAGGGTGGCGCTGCCGAGCGTGACATTCCCGGCCCCGCCCAGTTGCTGGACGGTCTGATCCAGGTCATTCAGCGCCAGGGTCGTGCCGCTGCCCAGGGTGACCGCACTGCTGGCGGCCAGGGCGTCGGTAATCCCCAGGCTCAGGGTGCCTCCGCTGACGGTGGTGGTGCCGGTGTAGCCATTCTGCGCCGACAGTATCAGCGTGCCCGCGCCGGCCTTGGTCAGGTCGCGTCCGTTCCACCCGGTCAGCGAGGCACTCTCGTCGTTCAGGGCCATGTCCAGGTTAAAGCTGTCGCTGAGGCTTGCCAGAGTAAAGGTGCCGTCGCCCAGGGTGCTGCCCGCCTGCCAGGTCAGGCCATAGCCCACCTGATAGCGCAGGGTGTCGCTGCTCTTGCCGGCGGCCAGGGTCAGGTAATCGAGCGGGCTGCCCGCTGAGCCCAGGCTGACGCTGTCGAAGTCGCCGCTGATCCCGGTGCTGGTTTGCAGGACGGTATACAGCGTTGAGGTCAGGTCACTGGCGCTGGTCGGAATGGTGACGGAGTACCCGCTCAGTTGCAGTGCCCCGCTCAGCGTTGCGCTGAGGGCGGTAATGGCCGGGTCGTTATTGCCAATCCCGAGTTGCAGTACCGCGCCGCTGGCCTGGGTCAGTGCCCCGCTCAGCACCAGCTGGGCATCCGGAGCGATTGCCGTGGTGGCTCCGCTGGCGGTGGTGTAATCCCCGGCAGTGAAGGCGCCGCTCTGCGCCAGGGTCAGGGTGCCTGCGTCCACCTCGACGCTGCCCTGGCTGCTGCCGCTGGCGGTCAGGGTGGCATTGCCGCTGCCGCTCTTGGTCAGGGTGCCGCTGCCGCTCAGGCCGTTGTCTAGCGTACTGTCACCGACAAAGGCCAGCTCCAGGTCTGCATTATTGGTGACCGTGCCGCTGCCCAGCGCATTGCCCTGGGTGACCACCAGGCTCCCGTCGCTGACGGTGGTGCTGCCGCTGTAGCTGTTATCCCCCGTGAGCGTCAGGGCGCCGCTGCCGGTTTTCACCAGCTCCCCGCTGCCGCTGATGCCCCCGCTGAAGGTGCTGCTGCCGCTGTTGCTGGCGGTCAGGGTGGCGCTGCCGAGCGTGACGCTCCCGGCCCCGCCCAGTTGCTGCACGGTCTGATCCAGGTCATTCAGCGCCAGGGTCGTGCCGCTGCCCAGGGTGACCGCACTGCTGGCGGCCAGGGCATCGGTAACTCCCAGACTCAGGGTGCCTCCGCTGACGGTGGTGGTGCCGGTGTAGCCATTCTGCGCCGACAGTATCAGCGTGCCCGCGCCGGCCTTGGTCAGGTCGCGCCCGTTCCACCCGGTCAGCGAGGCGCTTTCATCGTTCAGGGCCATGTCCAGGTTAAAGCTGTCGCTGAGGCTTGCCAGGGTAAAGGTGCCGTCGCCCAGGGTGCTGCCCGCCTGCCAGGTCAGGCCATAGCCCACCTGATAGCGCAGGGTGTCGCTGCTTTTGCCGGCGGCCAGGGTCAGGTAATCGAGCGGGCTGCCCGCTGAGCCCAGGCTGACGCTGTCAAAATCGCCGCTGATCCCGGTGCTGGTTTGCAGGACGGTATACAGCGTTGAGGTCAGGTCACTGGCGCTGGTCGGAGTGGTGACGGAGTACCCGCTCAGTTGCAGTGCCCCGCTCAGCGTTGCGCTGAGGGCGGTAATGGCCGGGTCGTTATTGCCAATCCCGAGTTGCAGTACCGCGCCGCTGGCCTGGGTCAGTGCCCCGCTCAGCACCAGCTGCGCATCCGAAGCGATTGCCGTGGTGGCTCCGCTGGCGGTGGTGTAATCCCCGGCAGTGAAGGCGCCGCTCTGCGCCAGGGTCAGGGTGCCTGCGTCCACCTCGACGCTGCCCTGGCTGCTGCCGCTGGCGGTCAGGGTGGCATTGCCGCTGCCGCTCTTGGTCAGGGTGCCGCTGCCGCTCAGGCCGTTGTCCAGCGTGCCGTCACCGGCAAAGGCCAGCTCCAGGTCTGCATCATTGGTCACCGTGCCGCTGCCCAGCGCATTGCCCTGGGTGACCACCAGGCTTCCGTCGCTGACGGTGGTGCCGCCGCTGTAGCTGTTATCCCCCGTGAGCGTCAGGGCGCCGCTGCCGGTTTTCACCAGCTCCCCGCTGCCGCTGATGTCCCCGCTGAAGGTGCTGCTGCCGCTGTTGCTGGCGGTCAGGGTGGCGCTGCCGAGCGTGACATTCCCGGCCCCGCCCAGTTGCTGCACGGTCTGATCCAGGTCATTCAGCGCCAGGGTCGTGCCGCTGCCCAGGGTGACCGCACTGCTGGCGGCCAGGGCATCGGTAACTCCCAGACTCAGGGTGCCTCCGCTGACGGTGGTGGTGCCGGTGTAGCCATTCTGCGCCGACAGTATCAGCGTGCCCGCGCCGGCCTTGGTCAGGTCGCGCCCGTTCCACCCGGTCAGCGAGGCGCTTTCATCGTTCAGGGCCATGTCCAGGTTAAAGCTGTCGCTGAGGCTTGCCAGGGTAAAGGTGCCGTCGCCCAGGGTGCTGCCCGCCTGCCAGGTCAGGCCATAGCCCACCTGATAGCGCAGGGTGTCGCTGCTTTTGCCGGCGGCCAGGGTCAGGTAATCGAGCGGGCTGCCCGCTGAGCCCAGGCTGACGCTGTCAAAATCGCCGCTGATCCCGGTGCTGGTTTGCAGGACGGTATACAGCGTTGAGGTCAGGTCACTGGCGCTGGTCGGAGTGGTGACGGAGTACCCGCTCAGTTGCAGTGCCCCGCTCAGCGTTGCGCTGAGGGCGGTAATGGCCGGGTCGTTATTGCCAATCCCGAGTTGCAGTACCGCGCCGCTGGCCTGGGTCAGTGCCCCGCTCAGCACCAGCTGCGCATCCGAAGCGATTGCCGTGGTGGCTCCGCTGGCGGTGGTGTAATCCCCGGCAGTGAAGGCGCCGCTCTGCGCCAGGGTCAGGGTGCCCGCGTCCACCTCGACGCTGCCCTGGCTGCTGCCGCTGGCGGTCAGGGTGGCATTGCCGCTGCCGCTCTTGGTCAGGGTGCCGCTGCCGCTCAGCCCGTTGTCCAGCGTGCCGTCACCGGCAAAGGCCAGCTCCAGGTCTGCATCATTGGTGACCGTGCCGCTGCCCAGCGCATTGCCCTGGGTGACCACCAGGCTCCCGTCGCTGACGGTGGTGCCGCCGCTGTAGCTGTTATCCCCCGTGAGCGTCAGGGCGCCGCTGCCGGTTTTCACCAGCTCACCGCTGCCGCTCATTATTCCGCTGAAGGTGCTGCTGCCGCTGTTGCTGGCGGTCAGGGTGGCGTTGCCGAGCGTGACGCTCCCGGCCCCGCCCAGTTGCTGCACGGTCTGATCCAGGTCATTCAGCGCCAGGGTCGTGCCGCTGCCCAGGGTGACCGCACTGCTGGCGGCCAGGGCATCGGTAACTCCCAGGCTCAGGGTGCCTCCGCTGACGGTGGTGGTGCCGGTGTAGCCATTCTGCGCCGACAGTATCAGCGTGCCCGCGCCGGCCTTGGTCAGGTCGCGTCCGTTCCACCCGGTCAGCGAGGCACTCTCGTCGTTCAGGGCCATGTCCAGGTTAAAGCTGTCGCTGAGGCTTGCCAGGGTAAAGGTGCCGTCGCCCAGGGTGCTGCCCGCCTGCCAGGTCAGGCCGTAGCCCACCTGATAGCGCAGGGTGTCGCTGCTCGTGCCGGCGGCCAGGGTCAGGTAATCGAGCGGGCTGCCCGCTGAGCCCAGGCTGACGCTGTCAAAATCGCCGCTGATCCCGGTGCTGGTTTGCAGAACGGTATACAGCGTTGAGGTCAGGTCACTGGCGCTGGTCGGAGTGGTGACGGAGTACCCGCTCAGTTGCAGTGCCCCGCTCAGCGTTGCGCTGAGGGCGGTAATGGCCGGGTCGTTATTGCCAATCCCGAGTTGCAGTACCGCGCCGCTGGCCTGGGTCAGTGCCCCGCTCAGCACCAGCTGCGCATCCGAAGCGATTGCCGTGGTGGCTCCGCTGGCGGTGGTGTAATCCCCGGCAGTGAAGGCGCCGCTCTGCGCCAGGGTCAGGGTGCCTGCGTCCACCTCGACGCTGCCCTGGCTGCTGCCGCTGGCGGTCAGGGTGGCATTGCCGCTGCCGCTCTTGGTCAGGGTGCCGCTGCCGCTCAGCCCGTTGTCCAGCGTACCGTCACCGGCAAAGGCCAGCTCCAGGTCTGCATCATTGGTCACCGTGCCGCTGCCCAGCGCATTGCCCTGGGTGACCACCAGGCTCCCGTCGCTGACGGTGGTGCCGCCGCTGTAGCTGTTATCCCCCGTGAGCGTCAGGGCGCCGCTGCCGGTTTTCACCAGCTCCCCGCTGCCGCTGATGCCCCCGCTGAAGGTGCTGCTGCCGCTGTTGCTGGCGGTCAGGGTGGCGCTGCCGAGCGTGACATTCCCGGCCCCGCCCAGTTGCTGCACGGTCTGATCCAGGTCATTCAGCGCCAGGGTCGTGCCGCTGCCCAGGGTGACCGCACTGCTGGCGGCCAGGGCATCGGTAATCCCCAGGCTCAGGGTGCCTCCGTCGACGGTGGTGGTGCCGGTGTAGCCATTCTGCGCCGACAGTATCAGCGTGCCCGCGCCGGCCTTGGTCAGGTCGCGCCCGTTCCACCCGGTCAGCGAGGCGCTTTCATCGTTCAGGGCCATGTCCAGGTTAAAGCTGTCGCTGAGGCTTGCCAGGGTAAAGGTACCGTCGCCCAGGGTGCTGCCCGCCTGCCAGGTCAGGCCGTAGCCCACCTGATAGCGCAGGGTGTCGCTGCTCGTGCCGGCGGCCAGGGTCAGGTAATCAGGCGGACTGCCCGCCACACCGAGGTCAACGCTGTCAAAATCGCCGCTGATCCCGGTGCTGGTTTGCAGGACGGTATACAGCGTTGAGGCCAGGTCACTGGCGCTGGTCGGAATGGTGACGGAGTACCCGCTCAGTTGCAGTGCCCCGCCCAGCGTTGCGCTGAGGGCGGTAATGGCCGGGTCGTTATTGCCAATCCCGAGTTGCAGTACCGCGCCGCTGGCCTGGGTCAGTGCCCCGCTCAGCACCAGCTGCGCATCCGAAGCGATTGCCGTGGTGGCTCCGCTGGCGGTGGTGTAATCCCCGGCAGTGAAGGCGCCGCTCTGCGCCAGGGTCAGGGTGCCTGCGTCCACCTCGACGCTGCCCTGGCTGCTGCCGCTGGCGGTCAGGGTGGCATTGCCGCTGCCGCTCTTGGTCAGGGTGCCGCTGCCGCTCAGGCCGTTGTCCAGCGTGCCGTCACCGGCAAAGGCCAGCTCCAGGTCTGCATCATTGGTGACCGTGCCGCTGCCCAGCGCATTGCCCTGGGTGACCACCAGGCTCCCGTCGCTGACGGTGGTGCCGCCGCTGTAGCTGTTATCCCCCGTGAGCGTCAGGGCGCCGCTGCCGGTTTTCACCAGCTCACCGCTGCCGCTCATTATTCCGCTGAAGGTGCTGCTGCCGCTGTTGCTGGCGGTCAGGGTGGCGTTGCCGAGCGTGACGCTCCCGGCCCCGCCCAGTTGCTGCACGGTCTGATCCAGGTCATTCAGCGCCAGGGTCGTGCCGCTGCCCAGGGTGACCGCACTGCTGGCGGCCAGGGCATCGGTAACTCCCAGGCTCAGGGTGCCTCCGCTGACGGTGGTGGTGCCGGTGTAGCCATTCTGCGCCGACAGTATCAGCGTGCCCGCGCCGGCCTTGGTCAGGTCGCGTCCGTTCCACCCGGTCAGCGAGGCACTCTCATCGTTCAGGGCCATGTCCAGGTTAAAGCTGTCGCTGAGGCTTGCCAGGGTAAAGGTGCCGTCGCCCAGGGTGCTGCCCGCCTGCCAGGTCAGGCCGTAGCCCACCTGATAGCGCAGGGTGTCGCTGCTCGTGCCGGCGGCCAGGGTCAGGTAATCAGGCGGGCTGCCCGCCACACCCAGGTCGACACTGTCAAAATCGCCGCTGATCCCGGTGCTGGTTTGCAGAACGGTATACAGCGTTGAGGCCAGGTCACTGGCGTTGGTCGAGAGGGTGCCGGAGTACCCGCTCAGTTGCAGTGCCCCGCCCAGCGTTGCGCTGAGGGCGGTAATGGCCGGGTCGTTATTGCCAATCCCGAGTTGCAGTACCGCGCCGCTGGCCTGGGTCAGTGCCCCGCTCAGCACCAGCTG
Organism: Chania multitudinisentens RB-25; assembly: GCF_000520015.2. Classification (GTDB taxonomy): domain Bacteria; phylum Pseudomonadota; class Gammaproteobacteria; order Enterobacterales; family Enterobacteriaceae; genus Chania; species Chania multitudinisentens. The sequence goes on along the minus strand of NZ_CP007044.2, from coordinate 558,026 downwards.
CGCATCCGAAGCGATTGCCGTGGTGGCTCCGCTGGCGGTGGTGTAATCCCCGGCAGTGAAGGCGCCGCTCTGCGCCAGGGTCAGGGTGCCTGCGTCCACCTCGACGCTGCCCTGGCTGCTGCCGCTGGCGGTCAGGGTGGCATTGCCGCTGCCGCTCTTGGTCAGGGTGCCGCTGCCGCTCAGGCCGTTGTCCAGCGTGCCGTCACCGGCAAAGGCCAGCTCCAGGTCTGCATCATTGGTGACCGTGCCGCTGCCCAGCGCATTGCCCTGGGTGACCACCAGGCTTCCGTCGCTGACGGTGGTGCCGCCGCTGTAGCTGTTATCCCCCGTGAGCGTCAGGGCGCCGCTGCCGGTTTTCACCAGCTCCCCGCTGCCGCTGATGCCCCCGCTGAAGGTGCTGCTGCCGCTGTTGCTGGCGGTCAGGGTGGCGCTGCCGAGCGTGACGCTCCCGGCCCCGCCCAGTTGCTGGACGGTCTGATCCAGGTCATTCAGCGCCAGGGTCGTGCCGCTGCCCAGGGTGACCGCACTGCTGGCGGCCAGGGCATCGGCAATCCCCAGGCTCAGGGTGCCTCCGTCGACGGTGGTGGTGCCGGTGTAGCCGTTATTACCCGATAAGGTCAACGTGCCACTGCCGGTTTTCACCAGATTGCCGCTGCCGCTAATTTCCCCACTGAAGGTGCTGCTACCGCTGTTGCTGGCGGTCAGGGTGGCACTTCCCAACGTGACATTCCCGGCCCCGCCCAGTTGCTGCACGGTCTGATCGAGATCGTTCAGCGCCAGGGTGGAACCACTGTCCAACGTGAGTGCACTGCTGGCGGCCAAGGCGTCGGTAACTCCCAGGCTCAGCGTGCCTTCGTTCACGGTGGTGGTGCCGGTATAGCTGTTACTACCCGACAACGTTAATGTGCCACTGCCGATTTTCACCAGGTCGCCGCTGCCACTCATTATTCCACTGAAGGTGCTGCTGCCGCTGTTGCTGGCGGTCAGGGTGGCGCTGCCGAGCGTGACATTCCCGGCCCCGCCCAGTTGCTGCACGGTTTGATCCAGGTCATTCAGTGCCAGGGTAGTACCGCTGCCCAGGGTGACCGCACTGCTGGCGGCCAGAGCATCGGCAACCCCCAAACTCAGGATGCCCCCGCTGACGGTGGTGGTGCCGGTGTAGCCGTTGCTACCCGATAAGGTCAACGTGCCGTTGCCGGTTTTCACCAGATTACCACTGCCGCTGATCCCCCCGCTGAAGGTGCTGTTGCCGCTGTTGCTGGCGGTCAGGGTGGCGCTGCCGAGCGTGACATTCCCAGCTCCGCCCAGTTGTTGCACGATCTGAGACAGACCATTCAGCGCCAGGGTGGTACCACTGTCCAACATGAGCGCACTGCTGGCGGCCAGGGCATCGGCAATCCCCAGGCTCAGCGTGCCTTCGCTCACGGTGGTGGTGCCGGTATAACTGTTGTTACCCGACAACGTTAATGTGCCACTGCCGATTTTCACCAGATCGCCGCTGCCGCTGATCCCCCCGCTGAAGGTGCTGCTGCCGCTGTTGCTGGCGGTCAGGGTGGCACTGCCTAACGTGACATTCCCGGCCCCGCCCAGTTGCTGCACGATCTGAGCCAGACCATTCAGTGCCAGGGTAGTACCGCTACCCAGGGTGACCGCACTGCTGGCCGCCAACGCGTCGGCAATCCCCAGGCTCAGGGTGCCTCCGTCAACGGTGGTGGTACCGGTGTAGCCGTTATTACCCGATAAGGTCAACGTGCCGCTGCCAGTTTTCACCAGATTGCCGCTGCCGCTAATTTCCCCACTGAAGGTGCTGCTGCCGCTGTTGCTGGCGGTCAGGGTGGCACTTCCCAACGTGACATTCCCGGCCCCGCCCAGTTGCTGCACGGTCTGATCGAGATCGTTCAGCGCCAGGGTGGTACCACTGTCCAACGTGAGCGCACTGCTGGCGGCCAAGGCGTCGGTAATCCCCAGGCTCAGCGTGCCCCCGCTCACGGTAGTCGTTCCGGTGTAACCGTTCTGCGCCGAGAGCGTCAGGGTGCCCGCGCCGGCCTTGGTCAGATCATGCCCGTTCCACCCGGTGAGGGAGGCTGCTTCATCATTCAGGGCTACATCCAGATTAAAGCTGTCACCAGGCCCTGTCAGGGTAAAGGTACCGTCGCCCAACGTGCTGCCTGCCTGCCAGGTCAGGCCATACCCCACCTGATATCGCAGGTTATCGATGCTTTTGTTGGCCGAGATGGTCAAATAATCGACGCTGCTGGCAGCACCGCTGATATTTTTACTGCTAAAGTCACCGCTGATGCCGCTGGTAGTTTCCAAGATACTGTATAGGGTAGAAAAAGCGGCACTGGCTGAATTGGGTTCTGGGGCGCTAAAACCAATGATGGATAACACGCCATTCAAGGCCGCGCTGGTTGCCGTGATCAACGGCGGATTGTTGCTGATATCGACAAACAGACTGGAACCCGCACTTTGCGTAAAGGCACCATTAACGTTCAGTTGTGCAGTGTTGCCTATGGTGGTATTCGCCCCCGTGGCGGTAGTATAACTGCCGCTGTTAAAGACGCCATTTTGTGCGAAGGTCAGTGTTCCCTGATTAACGCTGACAGCCCCTTGGCTGGAACCACTGCTGGTTAGCGTTGCGTTACCGGTACCACTTTTGACGAATGCGCCTGCGCCACTCAACGTATTGCTCAGCGTTTTATCGCTGTCAAATGCCAATTCCATGGTTGCACTGTTAGCCACTGCCCCTGTTCCCAACGCACTGCCTTCTGTAGCAATAATCCTTCCAGCATTGATGCTGGTTCCCCCGCTATAGCTACTGTTTCCAGAGAGGGTTATTGCCCCTGTGCCATTTTTTACCAGGTTACCGCTACCAGTGATTACGCCACTAAAGATGGTGGAAAGCGCATTATTTTCCGTTAAGGTTGCTGTACCCAGGCTGATATTGCCCGACCCAAATAACAGATTCACCACTTGATTAAAATTATTCAGCGCCAAAGTAGCACCACTACTGATTGTAACGGCGCTACTGCTGGCAAAGGCATTGGCAACACTGGTTAAAAGAGTCCCATCATTGATGATAGTAGTGCCGGTGTAGGTATTCGCATTCTGTAGGTTCAGCGTCCCACTACCGGTTTTGCTCACGAGCCCTGCCCCGACCAAGTTGGCTGCAATATTAAGCTGGTCAGTGCCTGTAATATTCACATTAGTTGAACCCGCCAGGGTGATATTGGAAGGTGCCAAGAGTGTCCCCGACCCAGACAACCCACCGCTATTCTGGATGGTAAATGTGTTGGCATTGACGGTAAAATCACCGCCGTTGACGGCAACGCTACCGCCTGACTGAATGGTTACCGTTTGCGCATTCAGTTGAGCACCGTGACCACCCCGCACGGTTCCAGTTGTGTTAGCGATGAAGGTCCCTGTGCCAGCCACCCCATATTTAACAGCATCATCCAGAGTGAAATATCCCCCGGAAACGACCGTATTGGCGCGAATATTTGAGTCATAATTACTGGTCGCCCCGTTATCGCCATAGAAAATCACTTCGCCGTCGCCCGTTTTTGTCACGGTCACCGTTGAACCGGCAATAGAAGCGATAGGGTCGTAAAACAGTATTTTGTTACCGCTGGTCGCATTGAAGTTCAGATTACCTGAGCTGCCGAGATAAATGGCATTCGGGATGCCGCTACCGAGAATGGGCCGATATGCGTTGGTTGAGCCATCGAAACTCGCTCCCTGGTAGTTCCCCTCGAAACGAATATCGTCGGTGGTCGCATTCAGGTTAATGGTGCCCGATTGCAGATAAATAGCGCCCCCGAAGTTCTTGGCATAGTTGCCAAGGAATTGGGCACCGGAAGATAAATCAATCAGCGCTGCGGAAGAATCATAATAAATGGCCCCGCCATTCGCCACCCCGGCAGCATTGGTGGTGTAGACGTAGTTCCCTTCAAACAGAACCGGCGCGTTAAAAATGTATCGGTAAAGGAGGGCTGCCCCATTGCCATAAGCACTAATGGCCCCACCAAGAGCGTTTCTATTGGCGGCAAGAGCACCAGTGCTGACCACATAGTTGTTCAGGAAAGACGTCGCAGAATTGAAAATAACCGATGTTCCTGCCGCCCCAGGGCTAACATAGCCAATATTGATTGCGCCACCACGCGGGTGCTGATCGTTGATATGGGTGGGGCTATCTCCGCTGTTAGCGGCCTGATAATAGATATAGTTACCGTCAAAAGTTGTTGGGCCATTGAAAGAGATCGTGGATGGCCCACCCCAAATATCTAGCGCCCCGCCAAAAACCGTAGCGTGGTTATTCCTAAACAGTGTCGTACCGTTAAAATTGGCCGCGTTAGTCACGCTATAGACACTCATTGCCCCACCATAGTTACCGGTCCAGTTATTATCGAACGTAACGGAACCGTTGAAGTTGAGCGTCCCATAGTTCAGGGCAACGGCCCCTGCCGCGTCGTATGTGCTGCGGTTATTGGCAAAGGTGACGCCGTTCACCCCTCCATCAACCGTCACATTGGCACTCGCGGAGTTTACATAGAGAATGTTGGCACCAGCGCCAGTAGCCCCCGTGTTTGTACCGCCAAAACCGGTAAACGTCGTACCATCCAGCGTCAGTAATGAATTAACGTTGTAGGCGTAGTTAAACAGGTTTGCACGCGCGTTAGTGGTCGAAACAGGTGTGGTAAAAGTGGTGTTATTCAACGTCAGGTTGGTGTTGTTTTGACTGATGGTATCGAATAAACGGTTAGCTAACCCGACCGTGACCGTATTACCCGCCCCATCGATGAAGATAGTTGAACGCGCTGCGCTGTTGATAGGTAAAACAGTATTCCAGACTGCGTTACCGCTCAGCAACAGTTCATAGTTTCCTCCATTAAGGTAAGTATAAATGTCACTGCCTGCGGGAACGACAGTTGGCGCCGCAATCGCTGCCCCTCCTCCTATCATTTGGCTCACCAACAGGGCGAGGAATGTTTTTGAGGTTGATAGTTTAGCCACATAGTTGGATAGGATGGTGCCAGAATGGGTTCTACTGGGGGATTTAACGAGCTCGGATACTACCTGATAAACACCTAGAACCTTATTAAAAACAACGCGATATATATGATTCATGGCACCACCTCCTGGTTGTAATTCCCACACAAAACAGCGTTGAAGTTTAAAAATTAATCAATTAAATAAAAAAATGATTTATCAGAAATAGGCCGCTTGAGAGATTTTTTGCCCAAAAAGCCCATACGCAAAAAGGTAATAAGAATTTTCTGCGAATAGAAAAAATATAGTCAAATGTGCTTAAAACACCAAATATCTTGTAACAAATATGGTAGTGTCCCAATTTATTGATACTAATGATTGATTGGAAATATTGTTTATATTTTTCATGGTGTTATGTGGTAACACAATCAAAAGTTCTGGGCTGGAAGTCATGGTCACACTATACCGAACACATGTATTTGAAGTGTGGTCAGGAAGCTGATGTGAGGGAGATATATCCATATGGCAAACTAGTAGGATCTGTTTTATGCCAAATTTACCGGCTAAATCAGATATTTCACCTATTGTCTTTGATGGGGCGTTGGATCACGGAAACGGTCTGGAAATGACGGAGCATGACGCTGCTACAGCAGAGTGGGTGGCACTGAATATGCCTTTGATAAGTAGCTATTAATCTATGGCCCACATTTTGACAATAGTCAATATCAAGAAATGAATGCCCTACTGGAGACGACGGAGATACGGCAAAACCAGTGGCTGCATATGAACCAATATAATGGTTATTGGAATGATTTTTCTAAGCATTTTCTTGGTAAAAGCGGCAGGCGAAAATGGTCAATCTTGCTAATACGAAAGGTAACAACACCACTGGTGTACATATGTTTCAGCGCAACAAAGACGGTGGGTTCTATATCTGTACCAGTCCAGATTATCTGAAACGTTTCACTTCAGTAGAAGTGCGTTCAGAGCACCGTGGTCAGTTCAAAGGAATACTCTCAGGGGCCTTTGCCGCTATTGAAGAAGGGGCTGTGGCTCTTTGTGTATTCATTGAAAATGTTTGTGGCGTTCCATGCATCTGGGAACCAGTGAGAAAACACCAGTTCTCCGTTTGATTAGGCGGACACCTTGGGACATCATGGATATTGGATTAATAATCACTTTTAAGGATAGTCATGAGTTGGGATATTTTTCTACAGACGCATGAAAATGGAGAGGTTGGATATTTCCCTCTATCATTTTTATTTGAATCATTCGGTACAGCTGTTACCTATAATAATATAGAGGGGAATAAATGCTGTATCGTTTTGGAATACCAAAATCCAGATGCGGAAAAATACAACATTATGCCAACCAGCAGCGTGGAACTCTATATTAATATTGAAACTATTAACAATGTTATCATGACATCTGGTTTTTCCGTTAATCGCCCACCAGGACATGAAGATTTTTGGCAAGGGTTATGTAATATATTAAAAGTAACATCATCTGCTCTTTTCTGGGGAGGTGAGGGCAATTGTTTAGCCGTTGGGAGAGAAGAAACGATTAAGCATCTTCCAGATATAATGATTGAATCATTAGGCTCACCAACTATTGTCTCAGGGCATCAGGATATTTTAAGAATGATACAATCATGATGTGGATAATTCTGTGGGTAGGGATAGAGAGTAGAGCTGTGTTAAAGACAGTTTCTTTCTATTATTTACCTGGCTCTCACGCGAATGGTTGTATTAAAAGCGCCTAAATAATGTAATAAGGTGACGTTGCCAGACGCTTATAAAGGGAGCTCAACGGGTTAATCACGCAGGTGCCCCAGAATTAGGTAGCTACATGTATTTTTCCATATGGCAATAACAATACTTCGACGTTGGTGTTTCCAGTGATTAAAAAGCACAGCGGTAGCCGCCTTAGCGATTGTGGCTACCGCTGTGGTGAAGCCAGAGAATAATCCCCCGCACGCTCGGGGGGCCGGGTCTGTTGCCTTACAATAAGGTCTTCACCTGCTCAACGATGCCGTGCGCATCAAACCCATGATGTTGGCGCATATAAGCCCGATCTGATGCCGAGGCGTATTCACCATCCGGGATACCAAGACGTTTCAGTTTGATGGCTGCGCCGGACTCAGCCAGCACTTCGGCCACCAGGCTGCCTAGCCCACCGTTCACGTTGTGTTCTTCAACAGAAATGACCGCACGGCAGTTGCGCATCGCCGCCAGCAGTGCGCCGGTATCACAAGGGCGCAGGGATGGCACGCTGATCGCTTTGGCCTGAATTCCACAATCTGCCAGCATCGCTGCCGCATCAACAATTTCATGTACCGTTGAACCTGTTGCCACCAGTGCAACATCGCTACCTTCATGCAGCGTGACGACGGCTCCCGGCGTGAAACGATATTGCTCGTTATACAGTTCCGGCAACGCTTTGCCGTCCATGCGGATGTAGACCGGGCCGACGTGTGCCAACGCATAGTCAATAATCTGGCGGCATTCGTTCGGCGATGCTGGGGCAAAGATTTGAATATTGCCGAATCCGCGCATGATGGCGAGATCGTCAATGGCATGGTGCGTACTCGCCAGCGGGCCGTAGCTGGTCCCGGCGTTCAGGCCAAATAGCTTAACGTTGGCGTTGTTGTAACAGACATCCACTTTAATCTGTTCGTTAGCGCGGGAAATCAGGAACGGAGCGGCGTTGCAGGTTACCGCAATTTTCCCGCCCAGCGCCAGCCCTGCGGCAGTGCCTACCAGGCTTTGCTCGGCAATGCCAACGTTAACGACCCGGCCAGGGAATTTCTGCATAAAGGGTGAGATTTTGGCCGTTGAAGTCGAGTCTGCGACTACGGGCACCAAGTCGATGCCGCGATCTACGGCGTCAATAAACGCTTGCACCATCACGTTAGCCAGATGTTCTGCATTACTCATCTTTCAATTCCTCCAGTGCCTGTTCAATCTCATCGCCTTTCGGCACCCGGTGATGCCATTCTGGGCGCCCTTGTATAAAGGAGATACCGGCCCCTTTGGTGGTATTGGCGATGATGACGTTGGGTTTGCCTGCCTGTTTCAGCCCTTCAATGGTTGCCACCACCGAGGCCATATCATTACCTTCACATTCGGTCACTGTCATACCAAACGCCCGCCATTTGTCTGCCAGCGGATCGGTATTCATGATGTCACGGGTGGTGCCTGCCAACTGTAGGTTGTTCTTGTCATTGATAATGACCAGATTATCAAGCCCATAGTGGGCAGCGGCCAGTGCGGCTTCCCAGTTACTGCCCTCTGCGAGTTCACCATCACCGGTGATCAGGAAAACGCGGCGGCGGCTGTTGTCGCGTTTCGCGGCCAACGCGAATCCCACCGCAACAGGAAATCCATGGCCGAGGGCTCCGGTGTTCAGCTCAATGCCGGGGGTTTTTTGCCGTACCGGATGGCCGGGGAGGTGAGAGTCGGGATGCTGATAGGTCGCCAGCCAATCGAGCGGGAAGTAACCTGCTTCCGCCAGCACGCAGTAATAGCAGCCCACCGCATGCCCTTTTGATTGGATATAGATGTCGCGTTCAGGGTCGTCGGTACGGTCGGGCGCCACATTCAGAATGCGGAAATACAGGGCGGTGAGCAGTTCAACCTGAGAGAGATCGGCTCCTGTGTGCCCTCCTGCCGGGCTGCCAGCGTTCAATCTGACAATATGCCGCCGCACGGCACGCGCTTTGCGCTTTAGTGCTTCAATATCATAGTTATAGGGATTCATTTAATACCTCTGAATTTAATTTCGAATAAGAATATTTATTCCATAAGGGACTAAAAAAACCAGATATCCTCAGATAACGCACGATGGGCCGGATGCCGGTGCAATGTGTTAAGGTACATTCTGCCTCCTTACCCCCCAGGCTTGTTTTCACCCAGTGAACTTTTAGTTGATTTGGAATCATCATGAATATATATTCAATATCGATTCTTTATTCAATTATGTCGCTACTGATGTGATCTTGTCCATAGCGGATTCATAGAATCGGTGAAAATTAGAGTCACATCACACTTAATGGCGTTTTCTTTTCGCGTATCGTGAGCGGCTCTAACATAATGGCGGCAGACAACTCTTCTTTGGGAATCTTCATGGCTAATCAGGATGAACAACGGTTATTAGTAAAAATTGCCACGCTTTACTACCTTGAAGGACGCAAACAGTCCGACATTGCTCAGTTTCTCTCGCTTTCTCAATCCTTTGTCTCTCGGGCCATTAGCCGCTGCCAAAAAGAAGGCGTGGTGAAAATCAGCGTGGTTCAGCCTTCCAATATTTTTCTTAATCTGGAAAAGGGCATTGAAGAGCGCTTTGGCATCAAGCAGGCGATCATTGTTGATACCGAAGAAGATGCCTCCGATCAAACCATCAAACGTGCCATTGGTTCCGCTGCGGCGCACTACCTGGAAACTCGCCTGCGGCCTAAAGATCTGGTTGGTGTCTCCTCTTGGAGTTCCACCATTCGTGCGATGGTTGATGAGGTGCATGTTCAAAACCTGAAGGCCAGCGGCGTGATCCAACTGCTTGGCGGCGTTGGCCCTAACGGCAACGTACAGGCCACTATCCTGACGCAGACTTTGGCGCAACAGCTTAACTGTGATGCGTGGCTGCTGCCATCGCAGAGCATTGAAGGCTCTCTGGAGGAGAAAAGCCGGCTGCTGGCCAGCAAAGACGTTGCCGAGGTGGTTTCCCGCTTTGCTGATGTGGATATCGCCATTGTGGGTGTCGGTATTCTTGAGCCGTCGCAGTTGCTCAAAACGTCAGGCAACTATTATCACGAAGATATGTTACAGGTGCTGGCCGAACGCGGCGCCGTCGGTGATATTTGCCTGCACTACTACGATAAGCAAGGTAAAGCCGTATTGCAGGATGATGAAGATCCGGTGATCGGGATGGAGCTGGAAAAAGTTAAAAAATGCCCGAATGTGATCGCATTGGCGGGGGGAACCGACAAGGTTGCCGCCATTAAGGGGGCGTTGAGCGGAGGTTATATTGACGTTTTAATTACAGATTTTCCTACAGCCAGAGAGTTGATGAAAAGTTAACGGCTGGCGTCCCGCCTTTGCTCTCAGTTGTCGGGCAAGGGTTGGGTAAGTAAAAATTTTATATATCATATAGATATAATCATATCCTCGAGTATTACTCTCCCCGAACTCCCTTCATCCCAACGGATAAATGTGATTGCCAGCACAAATGAAGATTTTGCCAGTGGCTCGGTTGAAAGATTCTGGCTAAGGTAATTAAATATATAATCAATATCGAATATATATTCAGTGATGGCTAAGGCGATAACAAAATGTCACCCCGATCCTGACAGAAATGCGATGCGGACCCAGGGAAATTCCTCTTCAAGGCCGGGATACGGTGTGATTCAGGAGAACAACCATGCTTAATGCCAAGAACGAGATCATCATTGCTCTCGATGAAGGAACCACGAATGCCAAAGCCGTAGCGTTAGATGGCCAGGGGAACGTTATTGCCAAATTTTCTCAACCGCTGACCATTCAAACGCCGCGCGAAGGCTGGGTGGAACAATCGGGAGAAATGTTGGTTGCCGCCTCGCTGGACGTTATCGCCCAGGCGATTGCCCATGTCGGTGCTGACAACGTTGCCGCGCTGGCCATCAGCAATCAGCGTGAAACGGCCATTGGTTGGTACCGCAGCAGCGGGAAAACGCTGCATGCCGCCATAACCTGGCAGTGCGCCCGCAGCGCCGATTTTTGCGAGGAACTGCGCCGTGAACACCTTGACGTAACGATCAAAGCCATCACCGGGCTGCCCGTTGCTCCGTTGTTTTCAGGGTCGAAGATGCGTTGGTTGCTGGATTCGGTTTCTCAGGGGCATCAGTTGGCGGAGCAGGGGGAGGTCTGCCTTGGCACCATCGACAGTTGGCTGCTGTGGAACCTCACCGGCGGCGAGCAGTTTGCCTGCGATCACTCCAATGCTGCCCGCACGCAGTTGCTGAACCTGCAAAGCGGGCAATGGGACGACGAAATGCTGCGGATTTTTCGTATTCCGCGCAGGGCGTTACCGGAGATCAAACCTTCCAGCGGTCTGTTTGGCTATACCCGTGGGTTGAGCCAGATCCCTGACGGGTTGCCGATCCTGTCAATGGTGGGGGACTCTCACGCCGCACTGTTCGGCCATGCGTTAGGTGAACTGGGATGCGTGAAAGCCACCTATGGCACCGGATCGTCGGTGATGGCGCCCGTGAGTACGCCGCAGTGTACCAGCCAAGCGTTAGCGACCACCGTAGCCTGGCACGACGGTGAGCGCTTGGTGTACGGGCTGGAAGGCAATATTGCGCATACCGGCGATGCCGTGGCCTGGATGGCGGAGAGTACCGGCCTGAGCGAGCTTGCTGAATCGGCGTTAGCGGATGCGCTGAATACCTTACCCGCCTCGGTTGATTCAACATTGGGTGTCTACTTTGTTCCGGCGCTGACGGGGCTTGGCGCTCCCTGGTGGGACGATCGCGCCCGGGGCGTCATTTGCGGGCTGAACCGCGGGGTAAAACGGGCGCACCTGATCCGCGCCGCATTGGAGTCCATCACCTATCAGATTGCTGATGTGATCGTTGCCATGCGTCAGTATGACGGCTTTACGCTCAATGCGCTGATGGTGGACGGCGGCCCGACGAGAAACGCGTGGTTGATGCAGTACCAGGCCGATCTGCTCGGTTGCCCGGTGATGCGCAGTGACGTGCCGGAGCTTTCGGCCATCGGCGCCGCGTTGCTGGCCCGCAAAGCGCTGAATCAGGCCACGCTGACGGAGATGAAAGCATTTATTGCCCAACATAGCGCCTTCCTGCCGGACATGGCACGCCACACCCAGTTGCAGGAAAGATGGCGGGGTTGGCAGCAGGCGGTAGCAAGAACCCGTTGGCAACCGGCAACGGAATAGTCGCTGCCAAATAAAGTTAATCCAAGTGACTTGAAATTGCAGCAGCCCTAAAAGGGCGAGGTTCACGGATGGCCTAGTAACCGAACGTAGCCAACCACGCTGCGGCTTGCAGGAGAAAAGATATAAACGAATTTACGTTGTGCCACCCGTACCCACGTACTCAACAATAACTATATAGAGAGAACATCGTTATGAAATTACGTTTATCGCTATTGACCTTCGTTACCATGACCGCTTTTTCCCTGTCTGCTCAAGCCGCGGAAAAAGGCACCATTATGATCCTTGTCAATTCACTGGATAACCCTTATTACGCCTCCGAGGCGAAAGGGGCCAGCGAAAAAGCCAAACAACTGGGGTATGAAACCACGATCCTTTCGCATGGGGAGGATGTCAAAAAACAAAGTGAACTGATTGATACCGCCATTGGTAAAAAAGTTCAGGGCATTATTCTTGATAATGCCGATTCTACCGCCAGCGTAGCGGCAATAAAAAAAGCCAAAGACGCGGGAATTCCGGTGGTATTGATTAACCGAGAAATTCCCGTTGACGACGTGGCATTAGTGCAAATTACCCATAACAACTTCCAGGCCGGTTCTGAAGTTGCCAACGTCTTTGTGGAAAAAATGGGTGAGAAAGGTAAATACGCTGAGTTGACCTGTAACCTGGCGGACAATAACTGCGTCACCCGTTCTAAATCGTTCCACCAGGTTCTCGATCAGTATCCGGAGATGGTCAGCATCGCCAAACAGGATGCGAAGGGCACATTGATCGACGGCAAACGCATTATGGACAGCATTCTCCAGGCTCATCCTGATGTGAAAGGTGTGATCAGCGGTAACGGCCCGGTCGCGTTGGGTGCCATTGCGGCGCTGAAGGCTGCCAACCGTAACGACGTTATCGTTGTCGGCATCGACGGCAGTAATGATGAGCGCGATGCGGTGAAAGCCGGTTCGTTGCAGGCCACCGTGATGCTACAGGCTCAGGCTATTGCCGCTCAGGGCGTGACTGACCTGGATAACTACCTGCAAAAAGGCATAAAGCCTGCCAAACAACGCGTGATGTTCCGCGGCATCCTGATCGAACAGGGTAACGCAGACAAAGTACAGGATTTCAATATCAAATCCTGATGTCGAGTTGTTGCGCCCCCGCAGTTGGGGGCGCAGAGGAGGGTGTTATGTATAAAAAAGCATGGCTGGCGCTGGCGATCCTCGCGCTGGGCGGCTGCCGGATTGTCTCCGAAAAGGAGCTGGCCGATCTGAAATCGCCACCCAATCCAAACATGGCGAACGTGGCGAAAACCTGGCAGGAAAAGCTGGTGCCGCAGGTGGTCACGCTGGCGCGCCCGGCTGACGAACTGTTGGCGGCCTTGAGCACGGCAAAAGATTTTGATTCTGCCTGCCAGGCGCTGGGTTACCGTGCTCAGGAAGAGAATCCGTGCATTTTCTTTGTCAAACTTACCGGGAAAATCGACAAAATCGACACCACCTCACGCAGCGGCAAACTGACGCTGCAAGAAGCCAGCGGTAACCGCGTGGTGGTGCAAATCGGGCCTACCATTCGCGGAACGCAGTTGCGCGATGCTTATAAAGGCGCGAGCTATGGCGATTTTAATGACCAGGTGCTGTACGGCGATTATGGTCGAGCCATCAATAACCAAGCGGTAAATATGATTGAGGCCATGAGCTTAACCGTTGGAGAAACGGTAGAAATTTATGGCGTGTTTTCCGCGTGGGATATTCCACCCATGCTTCCCTATATTATGCCGGCGAAGATCGTACATTTGGGGGAGCAGTAATATGCAGCAGCAGGATCGGGTTAATATGCCGGATACAGTCAATGAAATCATTATTGAAACGCGCAATTTATCCCGTGTTTATCCCGGTGTTACCGCGTTGGATAATGTGAATTACCGAGTCTACCGTAATAAGGTTAACGTGCTGATTGGTGAGAATGGTGCGGGTAAATCGACGATGATGAAAATGCTGGCCGGGGTGGAAAGCCCCTCTTCCGGCGAAATCATCCTTGAAGGTAAACCGGTCACGTTAAACTCCACGCATCAGGCGGAAAAACATGGCGTCAGCATTATTTTTCAGGAATTAAACTTATTCCCGAATATGAATGTGATGGACAATATTTTTATTGCCAACGAGTTTTTTCAGCGCGGTAAAATCAACGAAAAATATCAGTATGAATTAGCCAAGGCTTTACTTGAGCGTCTTGAGCTGGATGTCGATCCTTATACGCCGCTGGAGGAGTTAGGGATTGGTCATCAACAACTGGTCGAGATTGCCCGGGCTCTGTCAAAAGATACCCGCGTGCTGATTATGGACGAACCGACCTCGGCCCTCAGCCAGTCGGAAGTAAAGGTGCTGTTTAACGTCATCGAACAGCTCAAACGCCGCGGCGTCACCATTATTTATATCTCCCATCGCCTGGAAGAACTGATGGAAATTGGCGATCACATCACTATTTTTCGCGATGGGCGCTTTATCAGTGAACGTCAGGTTAGCGATGCCAGCGTGCCGTGGATCATTGAGCAGATGGTCGGTGATAAGAAAAAGCACTTCGATTATCAGGCTGCACCCCATGGTGAAACGGTGATGGAGGTCAGCGGCCTGACGGCGTTGCACCAAAGCGGCGGTTACAAGCTTAACGATGTCTCTTTCAGCCTGCGAAAAGGCGAAGTGGTCGGTATTTATGGCCTGCTCGGTGCCGGGCGTACCGAACTGTTCAAAGGGCTGATCGGGTTGATGCCCTGCCAACGCGGCAGCGTGCATCTGAACGGTCAGTGCCTGGACAAAGCACGTTTTCACACGCGCTTGAAAAAGGGGCTGGCGCTGGTGCCGGAAGATCGCCAGGGCGAGGGTGTGGTTCAACTGATGTCAATTCAGGCCAACATGACGCTGTCTGACCTGAGCCTTAAGGGGTTCCGCCGGGCTTGGCAATGGCTGAACCCGCACAAAGAACGCGCTAGCGTAAAAGACATGATTCAGCAGTTGGCGATTAAAGTCAGCGATCCCGAGTTGCCAATCACCTCGTTAAGCGGGGGCAACCAGCAAAAAGTGGTGTTGGGAAAAGCGCTGATGACGCAGCCGCAGGTGGTGCTGCTTGATGAGCCCACGCGCGGGATCGACGTTGGCGCCAAAACCGATGTGTACCACCTTATTGGCAGAATGGCACAGCAGGGGCTGGCGGTGATGTTCTCCTCGTCGGAGCTGGATGAGGTCATGGCATTGGCGGATCGCATTCTGGTGATGGCCGATGGGCGCATTACCACCGATCTGCCGCGCCATGCCGTCACCCGGGAAAAACTTATCGCGGCATCAACCCCGCAGGATTAATCAGGCTGGAACCCATCATGAACCAGAAATATATGATTTATATGTACTTACTGAAGGCCAGAACGTTTATCGCTCTGCTGCTGGTGATTGCGTTTTTCAGCGTGATGGTGCCGAATTTCCTGACGCTCTCTAACTTGCTGATTATGACCCAGCATGTCGCGATCACCGGCCTGCTGGCGATCGGTATGACGCTGGTGATCCTGACCGGGGGAATCGACCTGTCGGTAGGGGCCGTGGCCGGGATCTGTGGCATGGTCGCTGGGGCGTTGCTGACTAACGGGTTACCGTTGTGGAACGGCAATATCGTCTTTTTTAACGTTCCCGAGGTGATCTTTTGGGTGGCGATTTTCGGCATCCTCGTCGGCTTTATTAACGGCACGGTGATCACTCGTTTCGGCGTTGCCCCCTTTATCTGCACGCTGGGCATGATGTATGTGGCGCGCGGTGTGGCACTGTTGTTCAACAACGGTAGCACCTACCCCAACCTGAACGGTATCGAGCAGTTGGGCAATACCGGTTTCGCTTTGTTGGGCTCTGGCACTCTGCTGGGTATTTATCTTCCGATTTGGCTGATGGTGGCCTTCTTGGGGCTGGGTTACTGGATCACCACCAAAACACCGCTCGGCCGCTATATCTACGCTATTGGCGGTAATGAATCCGCAGCGCGCTTGGCCGGTGTACCTGGGGTAAAGGTGAAAATCTTTGTTTATGCCTTCTCCGGCCTGTGCGCTGCGCTGGTTGGGCTGATTGTCGCCTCGCAACTGCAAACCGCTCACCCGATGACGGGCAACATGTTTGAAATGGATGCCATCGGTGCCACGGTGCTCGGCGGTACCGCACTGGCGGGCGGGCGTGGGCGCGTTTCCGGTTCGATTATCGGCGCGTTTGTGATCGTTTTCCTGGCAGACGGCATGGTGATGATGGGCGTCAGTGATTTTTGGCAGATGGTCATCAAGGGCGTGGTGATCGTTACCGCCGTTGTGGTCGATCAGTTCCAGCAGCGCTTACAGAACAAAGTGATCTTGCTGCGCCGTCATGAAGAGAAGCAAGCCGTCGCGCAGGGTTAAGTGAATTCTGCCTGACTTTCGCAGTCCGGCCTCTTTAAGGAGAACAACATGCAACGAGATTTCCATAATCAAACCGTCGTTATCACCGGTGCTTGCCGGGGCATTGGCGCCGGTATCGCGGAACGTTTTGCCCGGGACGGAGCCCGGCTGGTGATGGTTTCCAACGCCGAGCGCGTTCATGAAACGGCACAGCAACTGCGCGAGAGGTATCAGGCTGAGATCCTCTCCCTGCAAGTGGATGTCACCGACGAAGAACAGGTACAGGCACTCTATGAACAGGCGGTAGCCCGTTTCGGCACCATTGATGTCTCGATTCAGAATGCCGGTGTGATCACCATCGACTATTTTGACCGGATGCCCAAAACCGACTTTGAGAAAGTGCTGGCGGTGAATACAACCGGTGTCTGGCTATGCTGCCGGGAAGCGGCAAAATACATGGTCAAACAAAATCACGGTTGCCTGATCAACACGTCGTCCGGGCAGGGGCGCCAAGGCTTTATCTATACTCCGCACTATGCCGCCAGCAAAATGGGCGTTATCGGGATTACGCAAAGCCTGGCACAGGAACTGGCACCGTGGAATATCACGGTGAATGCTTTCTGCCCAGGCATTATTGAAAGCGAAATGTGGGATTACAACGATCGTGTCTGGGGGCAGATCCTCAGTAACGAACAAAAACATTACGGCAAGGGTGAGCTGATGGCCGAATGGGTGGAAGGCATTCCACTTAAACGCGCCGGTAAACCGCAGGATGTGGCGGGCCTGGTGGCCTTTTTGGCGTCGGATGATGCCCGTTACATTACTGGCCAGACGATCAACGTTGACGGCGGCTTGATCATGTCCTGAAACAGGATGGAGAAAAAGAATGATTGCGAAAGATTTTGCTCAAACGCTGTTTAATCTTGAGGGGCGCGTCGCGTTTGTCACCGGTGCAGGCAGCGGTATCGGCCAAACTATCGCCTATGGTCTGGCGAGTGCGGGGGCCAAAATTGTGTGTTTCGATCTGCGCGAAGATGGCGGCCTGGCGGAAACGGTGGCAAATATCGCCTCCCTCGGCAGCGAGGCTTATCTGTTTACCGGCGATGTGTGCCAACTGAGCGACCTGCGTGAAGCGGTGCAGTTGGCGAAGCGCCAGTATGGCCGCCTGGATATAGCCGTGAACGCAGCCGGTATTGCCAACGCGAATCCGGCGCTGGAAATGGAACCTGAGCAGTGGCAACGGGTGATTGATATTAACCTCACGGGGGTTTGGAACTCCTGCAAAGCTGAAGCGGAACTGATGGTTGAATGCGGTGGTGGTTCGATCATTAACATTGCATCGATGTCTGGGGTGATCGTTAACCGCGGTCTTGAACAGGCGCACTACAACAGTTCGAAGGCTGGGGTGATCCACCTGAGTAAAAGCCTGGCAATGGAGTGGGTAGGCAAGAATATTCGGGTGAATACTATCAGCCCAGGCTATACCGCCACGCCGATGAATACGCGGCCGGAGATGGTGCACCAGACCAAAGCGTTTGAAAGCCAAACGCCAATGCAGCGTATGGCATCTGTTCAGGAGATGGCTGGCCCGGCTATTTTCCTTGCCAGCGACGCGTCATCGTTCTGTACGGGAGTGGATCTGCTGGTTGACGGCGGTTTTACCTGCTGGTAATCCCCTTTCCTCATTATCAGGGAAACATCAGGCTGTTTCCCTGCGTTTCACGCCGTTCATTTACCTGACGATAATTATACCAGCCCTTCTTATTGAGATAGCGCTTACCTTTCCCACTCGGCTTCCCGAACTCCTCCGGTAAGACAATATCAGGTAATAGACTGTTTTTCGTTGGCTGAGCTCAGCCAAAGTCGAGAAGATTAAAAAAACAGCCTTAACGTATAATAATTTTCGATATCTAAACTGACCCCAAATTTAACGAGATGTGCTTGCTCTGACTTTTAGCACTGAAGGAATTTCAATGTATTTTTCACCAGGCATATAATTAAGAAGATCAAGGAGGGCTTTCCCTGCTCTAATCCCAATTTCATTCCAGGGAAACTCAACGCTCGTCAAGGAAGGGGAGCATACCATTGATAACGCACCACCTCCTAAACTCGCAATGGAAACTGTGTTGGGGATTTTTATACCAGCACTGTGGCATGCCATCATACATCCACACGCCATTTCGTCCGATGTGCAAATTAACGCGTCCAGATCATCCCAGGTAATCATCATATCCCTGAAAATATTCACTCCAGTGGTGATTGTTGATGGCAAATGGGTTGTCACTACTCTGTGCGGAGAGCGATTCAGAGCGAGCATCGCAGTATTCCAGCCGCTTAATACCTGCCGAAACATCGTATTGTTGGCTGGTGTGCAGAGCAACGCAATGTTTTTCAATGAAGAATTGGCCAGATGTGTGACGAGCTTTTTAATTGCCTTGCCGTAATCCACCCCAACACTCATACCAATGGAATGTGGATTTAGCGCACCGATTTCAAGTATTGGCACATCAACATTTGAAAGCAGTTTGGTACAACTCTCGATGGTGTCGATATTGAACTGAATGATCGCTGCCGGATTATACGCGAGGATTTTTTCAAACGTTTTTTGTTCACTTTGACCATCATGGCCAGATTCCATGAACATCATGGTATAGCCGCGTTCGGACAGTACAGTTTGCAGCGATTCAGATACCGTCAAAAAGCCAGGCGAAGAGAACGTTGGGGCCACAACCAGAATGAGATCGGAGTGCACCGAAGCGAGATTGCGTGCCTGGAGGTTTGGTACATAGCCAAGTTCACTGACTGCGGCATCAATGCGATCACGAAGGTCGGGATTCACTTTTTCAGGCATTCTTAATGCACGCGAGACAGTCATTGCACTCACGCCGACAAACTCAGCCACTTCGGTCAGGGTAATCTTGCCAGTTCCCTTACGACGTTTTTCTTTCGGGCTACCGTCTGCGTCTGAAATCTGCACAAAAATCTCCAACAATTTGAAAAATAAGAAAATAGTGAAAGAACATCTAGGGTACGTATTATAACTTAGCACAGCGCAGGTGTAAGCACATTATGAGTTTTGTTAGCGGTAACTCAATTTTTAACATTTTCCTATGTTAGCGCTAACTTTGAGAGATTGATCACGGTTGTATTTTATTTGGCTGTTTATAGTTCACCATATTGAGGTCTCAGGAGGAAGTATGATTAGCGACTGGTTAACATCAGATAAAATAAAGGCTATCGACTCGATTGATAATTGGAAAAATGCAGTTCTGCTTTCAGCAGAGCCCTTGCTTACGCAAGGTTATGTGACTTCAAATTATATTGAAGCGATTTTTAAAAGCCATGAAGAATTAGGTCCGTATTATGTATTAGCTCCGGGCTTAGCCATGCCACATGCCCGGCCTGAGCAAGGTGCGATAAAGAATGGCCTGTCACTTCTTCATATTAGAGATGGCGTTTCATTTTCCTCTGATGAGAATGACCCCGTATACGTCGTAATTATGCTATGTGCACATTCCGGGGATGAACATATCACCATGATCACTGAACTGGCAGAGATTTTTAGTGATGAAGATAAGTTAAGTCGATTGTTAAAAGCAGCCGATCTCAATGCAATTCAGGCAGCAATTAACTGAAAGGATAAATGTTATGAAAAAAGTACTCATCGTGTGTGGTAATGGCTTAGGTAGCAGCTTTATTGTTGAAATGAATGTAAAAAAAATCCTTAAAGAAATTAATAAAGATGCAGAAGTCGCTCATACCGATATGACTTCTGCGAAAAGCGAATCCGCAGATATTATTCTCAGCGCAAAAGATATTGCTGAACATCTCAGCGGCCATTCCGCAAAAGTTTTTGGGTTAAGCAATTTACTGGACAACAATAAAATTAAAGAAATTTTAGAAGAAAACATCTAAGCAATTTCTATCTGATTCGTGGAGTTTATTATGCTTCATTTCATTATTTACGATGTGCTAGGGACACCGGCGATTCTTGTTGGGTTATTTTCGCTAATCGGCCTGTTGTTGCAAGAAAAAGCAGTGTCAGAGGTTATTTCTGGCACACTAAAAACAATAATGGGCTTTGTTATTTTAACTTCTGGCGCAGGTATCATCGCCAATACATTAACAATCTTTAGCCAGTTATTTGAATATTCCTTCCATATCCAGGGAGTTGTTCCTAATACTGATGCCATGGCTGCTCTAGCGCAGAAAAATTACGGTACAGCAACCGCCATGATTATGGTTTTAGGTATGCTTATCAATATCGTCCTTGCACGTTTAACGCCGTTGAAATACATCTTTCTGACAGGGCACCATACCCTCTACATGGCAGCAATGCTGGCGGTAATTTTGTCTGTAGGTGGTTTGTCCGGGTTCTGGGTTGTTGCTATCGGCGCGATCATTCTGGGCGCAATGATGGTGATTTCACCTGCAATTTTGCAGCCGTTTACCCGAAAAATTACTAACACAGACGATCTTGCCTTGGGGCATTTTGGTTCCACCGGTTACCTGATTTCCGCGCTTGTTGGCAAAGTTGTAGGCAAGGGAAGCCCCTCCATTGAAGAAGTTAAAGTTCCTAAGTCTCTGAACTTTCTTCGTGATTCGTCTGTAGCGATCTCTCTCACCATGATGATTCTTTTCCTGGTGTTAGTGAGCGTTGCGGGCAAATCCTTTGTTGAGGAAACGCTGAGTGCAGGTCAGAACTATATTATCTTCGCCATTATCCAGTCCCTCACATTTGCAGCAGGCGTCTATATCATCCTGGCAGGCGTGCGCATGGTGATTGCAGAGATCGTCCCGGCTTTTAAAGGTATTGCGGACAAATTAGTGAAAGATGCAAAACCTGCGCTGGACTGCCCGACAGTCTTTCCCTTTGCCCCCAATGCCGTCATCGTCGGGTTTCTCTCCAGCTTTGTGGCAGGGTTGGTAAGCATGTTCCTTTGCCCGATGTTCGGTTTGAGTGTCATCGTACCGGGACTGGTTCCACACTTCTTCTGCGGTGCAACGGCAGGCGTTTACGGCAACATTACTGGCGGGCGTCGCGGTGCAGTTGTGGGGGCGTTTGCCCACGGCCTGCTTATTTCGTTCTTGCCCGCCATTCTTCTGCCAATGATGGGTGATATGGGACTGGGTTCCACCACGTTTGGTGACGCTGATTTCGGGGTCGTAGGGATCATTCTGAGTCATATCATTGCAATTTTTAACTAACTATTTTTATATCGGAGGTAGTTTATGGGCGCTAAATTTTCACCATCATTAATGTGTATGGATTTGACACTGTTCAAAGAGCAAATCACGGCAATGAATAACAAAGCGGATTTTTATCATGTCGATATTATGGATGGGAGCTACGTCCGTAATATTACGCTTTCTCCTTTTTTTATTGAGAATCTGAAAAAAATCACAACTGTACCCATTGATGTGCATCTGATGGTTAACCATCCAGAAGATATCATTCCAATGTGCCTTGATGCAGAGGCTGATATTATCAGCTTCCACCCAGAAACTGCGAATAACAAAATTTTCCGGCTTCTTAATCAGATCAAGGATGCGGGCAAAAAATGCGGTGTGGTTCTTAATCCGGCAACCCCGGCGGAAAGTATTACAGAATATGCGCACTTGCTGGATAAAGTTACCGTAATGTCGGTTGACCCTGGTTATGCCGGTCAAAAATTCATTCCTGAATCACTTAACAAAATAAAAAAACTCATCAATATGCGCGAATATAATGATTACCATTATCTGACTGAAATTGATGGGTCATGTAATGAAAAAACATTCAGGCAGATTGCTGCGTCAGGAGTGGATGTATATATCGTTGGAACATCCGGCTTGTTTTCTTTGCATGCTGATGTTAGCCAGGCATGGGATAAGATGATCGATATTTTCCATCGTGAAACTATTTCTGCATAATATTTTATTCATGTCTTAATTTTTGTTGTATTTCGATCTGAAATTCAGCATATATTTAAAGCTAGGAACTAACATGACGGCACTTGACACCTTGAAAGAACTAACCAGCATTGTGGTTGACAGTGGTGATTTGTCTTCAATTATACAATTACATCCCGAAGATGCTACGACTAACCCTTCTCTTATTCTCAAAGCCGCAGCCATTCAGGAATATGAGCCACTAATTAAAGACGCAGTTCAGTTCGCCAAATCAAAAACCGACAACCAACAATCACAGACTGTCATTGCCTGTGAAAAGCTGGCGGTTAATATTGGTTGTGAAATCCTTAAAAATATACCAGGGCGTATATCAACAGAAATAGATGCCCGTCTTTCTTTTAATACCAAAGCCTGCGTTGAGCGAGCGAAACGTATTATCGAACTTTATCAATTGCAGGGCATCGATAAATCACGCGTGCTGGTTAAAATCGCCGCCACATGGGAAGGGATCAAGGCGGCTGAAATACTCGAAAAAGAGGGTATCAACTGTAACCTGACACTCATTTTCGCCTTTGCACAGGCCAGAGCTTGCGCTGAAGCGAATGTCTTTTTGATTTCGCCATTTGTCGGCCGCATTTACGACTGGTACCAGAAAGCGAATCCGGTCAGTGAGTATGATTCGGAACAGGATGAGGGTGTTAAATCTGTTCGCACTATTTTTAACTACTTTAAACAGCACGGTTACCCAACCGTGGTCATGGGAGCAAGTTTCCGTAAAGTAGAACAGGTGCTGGCTCTGGCAGGTTGCGACAAACTTACCGTTTCTCCGCAATTGCTTCAAACGCTGGATAAAGGCCATTACAACATTGTCCGGCATCTGCATATACCTACACAAACACATGCCAGACCCTCACCCATCACTGAGGCTGATTTCCGCTGGCAATTTAATGAAGATGCAATGGCTGTAGAGAAACTTGCAGAGGGCATACGGTTATTCGCAGAAGACCAGCGCAAACTGGAAGCGATGATCACACTTCATTTAGAGAAAGCATAATGATTACACGTAAAGTTCTAGCCAATACGATACGCGCATTATCAATGGATGCGGTGCAGAGAGCGAATTCTGGTCATCCGGGAGCCCCGATGGGGATGGCTGACATCGCCGAAGTTCTGTGGCGTGATTTCCTTAAACACAACCCTGTCAACCCAGCTTGGCCCGATCGCGACCGCTTCGTATTGTCCAACGGCCACGGTTCCATGCTGATTTACAGCCTGCTACATCTCACTGGCTACGACTTGCCGATGTCCGAGCTGCAGAATTTCCGTCAGTTGCACTCCAAAACTCCAGGCCACCCTGAAGTGGGCTACACCGCAGGTGTGGAAACCACTACTGGCCCGCTGGGGCAGGGTATTGCGAATGCGGTTGGTATGGCTATTGCGGAAAAAACGCTGGCGGCGCAGTTCAACCGTCCAGGCCACGACATCGTTGACCACTTTACCTACGCATTTATGGGCGACGGTTGCATGATGGAAGGTATCTCTCATGAGGTATGTTCTCTGGCAGGCACCCTGAAACTGGGCAAATTGGTTGCTTTCTACGATGACAACGGTATTTCTATCGATGGTCACGTTGAAGGCTGGTTCACCGACGATACAGCTCAACGCTTCGAAGCCTACGGCTGGCACGTTGTACGCGGTGTTGATGGTCACGATGCAGACGCCATCAAACGCGCAATAGAAGAAGCACGTGCGGTAACCGACAAACCATCCCTGCTGATGTGCAAAACCATCATCGGTTTTGGTTCCCCGAACAAAGCCGGTACGCATGACTCTCACGGTGCGCCGCTGGGCGACGCTGAAATCGCGTTGACCCGTGAAAAACTGGGCTGGAAATACGCGCCTTTCGAAATCCCGTCTGAAATCTACGCTCAGTGGGATGCGAAAGAAGCAGGTCAGGCGAAAGAATCCGCCTGGAACGAAAAATTCGCTGCTTACGCGAAAGCCTTCCCGCAGGAAGCGGCTGAATTCACACGTCGAATGAAAGGCGAAATGCCGTCTGATTTCGACGCGAAAGCAAAAGCATTCATCGCTCAGTTGCAGGCGAACCCGGCGAAAATCGCCAGCCGTAAAGCATCTCAGAATGCTATCGAAACCTTCGGCCCGCTGCTGCCGGAATTCCTGGGCGGCTCCGCTGACCTGGCTCCGTCTAACCTGACCCTGTGGTCTGGTTCTAAAGCGGTCAACGAAGACACCGCCGGTAATTACATCCATTACGGTGTACGTGAATTCGGTATGACCGCGATTGCGAATGGTATCTCTCTGCACGGTGGTTTCCTGCCGTATACCTCTACTTTCTTGATGTTCGTAGAATACGCACGTAACGCCGTACGTATGGCTGCGCTGATGAAACAGCGTCAGGTAATGGTCTACACACACGACTCCATCGGTTTGGGCGAAGATGGCCCGACTCACCAGCCGGTAGAGCAGGTGGCTTCTCTGCGCATGACCCCGAACATGTCTACGTGGCGCCCGTGTGACCAGGTTGAATCCGCGGTAGCGTGGAAATATGGTGTAGAGCGCCAGGACGGCCCGACCGCGCTCATTCTCTCTCGTCAGAACCTGACGCAGCAGGAACGTACCCCAGAGCAGTTGGCTAACATCGCTCGCGGTGGTTACGTACTGAAAGATTGTGCTGGTCAGCCGGAACTGATCTTCATTGCCACCGGTTCTGAAGTTGAACTGGCCGTAGCGGCATACGAAAAACTGACTGCCGAAGGCGTGAAAGCGCGCGTGGTTTCCATGCCGTCTACTGACGCGTTTGACAAGCAGGATGCGGTTTACCGGGAATCCGTGTTGCCGAAAACCGTTTCCGCACGCGTTGCTGTGGAAGCCGGTATTGCAGACTACTGGTTTAAATACGTTGGCCTGAACGGCGCTATCGTTGGCATGACCACTTTCGGGGAGTCTGCTCCGGCAGAGTTACTGTTCGAAGAGTTTGGGTTCACCATTGAGGATGTGGTGGCCAAAGCAAGAAGTATTATGTAAAAGTCCATCTTATCAAGGGTATATATTTATATCCCCTGATAAAGTGATCAGTTCTTCACTATAGCGCCTGTTATCATTTTAATTAGCGCTTACAGGCGGGACTGAATAACGGTAATGCGCTGGTCGTGGGTAGTATTCATTCTCCGATTGGGAAAGTGCCATCATGCCAGTGGTGCATGTCACTGCATTTCTTAATTATGTGGGTTACCAGCGTATTACCGAAAAAATAATAACAGAGACGTTGCATATCCTGTTATTAAACCTATATCTAATTTTAATGAAGGTGAATTATGGATATTTCGACAGTACTTAATGTAAAAAACATCAAATTAAGCATGGTGGCCAGAAGTAAAAAAGAAGCAATTGAAGAGTTAACTGACTTATTAGTGCAGGATGGCTCTGTTATTAATAAAGATGACTTTATTAGGGATGTCTGGCTACGCGAGGAACAAGGATCAACTGGATTCGAAAATCATATTGCGATCCCGCATGGAAAATCCTCGGGAGTAGCCCATACAGCGTTGGCCATTGGACGTACCCAACATGAGATCCCTTGGGAAACCATGGATGGTAGCGATGTTCGCTGTATTATTTTATTTGCCGTATGCTTGGTTGATCAAAATACGACTCACATTCGTTTGTTATCACAAGTTTCAGGCTCATTAGCAGACGAGGAAATAATAGATAAATTGTTGAAAGAAACTGACCCACAAAAAATCATTGAGCTTTTTAATTCAGAATCTGAAGCATATTAATGCTTAATTACGCTTAATTACGCTTAATTACGCTTAATTATTTTCTTGCCATTACATGGCGATTTACAACATATTAGAACAAATAATGGAGAATGACTATGAACATTGTAGGGGTTACAGCCTGTACTGTAGGTATTGCACATACCTATATTGCACAAAAGAAAATTGAAATAGCAGCAAAAAAAGCTGGGCATAATGTCAAGATTGAAACTCAGGGGACTATTGGTATTGAAAACCAATTAACAGACGATGAGATTGCACAAGCAGATATCGTCCTGTTGGCGGCTGATGTTAAAGTTTCTGGAGAAGAAAGGTTCGCGGGAAAGAAAATAGTTAAAGTATCAACAGAAACGGCTGTTAAATCTCCAAATAAACTTATTGAAAAGCTCAGTGAATTAGTAAATTCATAACTATTCACCAATGTTTATCTAATATACGTTAAAGGGTGTAATCCATGAGTATAAAAGAAATATGGAAAGCCGCAAATCCTAAAGGCCATCTGCTAACCGCTATCTCGTTCCTAATTCCAATTGTCTGTGGTGCCGGATTTATTATTGCTATCGGTATGGGGCTTGGAGGTACGGTTCAAGATACTCTAGTTCTGGGGCAATTTGATTTGTGGCAGGCCTTAGCCACTATGGGGGCTAAGGCACTCGGACTATTACCCGTTGTTATTGCAATCGGAATCTCTGGTTCGATCGCTGGCAAGCCCGGCATTGCGCCCGGTTTTGTCGTAGGCTTGGCAGCTAATGCTATTAGTGCGGGCTTTATCGGTGGCATGATCGGTGGTTATATTTCTGGGTATATTGCTCTTGCTATCATTAAAAATGTGAAGGTTCCGAGTTGGGCACGTGGTTTAATGCCTACATTGATTGTTCCTTTTTTTGCATCCCTTATCAGTTGTCTGATCATGGTCTATATCATCGGTGCTCCTATTGGTATTTTTACCGATGCACTAACATCCTTCCTTAGAAGCATGGGCACTTCATCTAATTTGCTTTTAGGTGCTGTTATTGGAGCTTTGTGTATTGTTGATTTTGGCGGGCCGATAAACAAAACTTGCTTCGCATTCGTCTTGACACTTCAAGCACAGGGTGTCAACGAGCCAATTACTGCACTTCAGTTAGTTAACACTGCAACACCTATCGGTTTTGGGCTTGCTTATTTTATTGGCAAACTGCTACGTAAAAATATTTATAATAACGAAGAGGTCGAAACGTTAAAATCGGCAGTTCCTATGGGGATAGTGAATATTGTTGAGGGAGCTATACCTATCGTTATGAATGATATCGTTCGTGGTATTACTGCTGCTGCAATTGGTGGGGCTTGTGGTGGTGCGATCACCATGGTATATGGTGCTGACGCAACGGTACCTTTCGGTGGGGTTTTGATGATTCCAACAATGTCACAACCAATGGCGGGTGTCATGGCATTGCTAGTCAATATATTAGTAACGGGTGTTGTCTACGCCGTTATCAAAAAAGACGTTCCACGTGATGTTATTATAAATAATGACTCTGAAGAGGAGGATATCGATTTGGATGATATTAAAATAAGCTGAAATTATCCAAGATTAATTATGTTATATTAAAATAGGATATCCATCATATTATAAACGATCTGGTATAACTGTGTTGATGGAGTTTTTTATTATCACACTGTATAATATTTAGATCGTTTTATTTAGTCATTAATATCTTCTTCTCTTAAGGGATTATGCGGTAATTTCTACAATAACCCCCTAAGCAATTTTTACCATGTCGAAAATTACTCTTTTTCTCTTACCAGTCTGAAACCAATACTTATTCCCCGATAATCTTCAGGGTAAGGTTTTCTCCACGCGCTGTGCCATCCATCAGCAGTACTGTGCCAGCTTCCTCCTCGCACAACTCTTTGTGAGCCTTGCGAGGGGCCTTGAGGATCCACTGGCGGGCTTTGGGCGTAATAATCGGTGCTGTAATAGTCATTTACCCACTCCCAGGTGTTTCCATAAATATCATTAACCCCCCAAGGGTTAGGCTGTTTTTTACCGACTGGATGAGTACCACCGGTAGCAAAGTTTTCGCCATACCAGGCATAATCGGCAAGCCGTGCCGGATCGTCGCCAAAAAAATATCGCCCCGTGGTTCCTGCTCGTGCGACATATTCCCATTCGGCCTCCGTAGGTAACCGATAGCGATTCGTTCCTTCCCTTTGGTTCAGTTTAGAGATGAATGCCTGAGCATCCTGCCATGACACTGTGGCAGGATGGTTGGGTCTGGTAATTCGTTTGGCCATACCTGGCAATTGGTAGAACGGGTTGGAGCGATCGCGGGAGTAGGGAGCCTCTCCCATAACTTCTTCCCAGTCCTTTTGGGTAACTTCAAATTGGCCGATATAAAAAGCTTTGCTGAGAGTAACGGAATGCGCTGGCTTTTCCCTGCTGTCAGCGTCGGCTTCTGTTGATCCCATCAGAAATGTGCCTTGAGGTATTGTTACAAATCTCATGCCTAACGAGTTAGTCCAGGTATTGGCCGCGCGTTGGCTTTCTCGCTCAGCCTGGTTTCTTGCTGTGGGCACGTTTTCCTCTGCTATTGCCAGGCTCAAAGGCAACCAAATGATCAATAATGGCAAAAGTGATTGAGGAAAAATATTATCGCGGTAGCCAAGTCTGTTTTTGTTCATAGGTCCTCAGGAGTGGGATCGCTGCATCACGAACGGGATGGGTCTCCTATCATTCAGGTATTATGGATTTTTCGTCGGTGCTAAATCCCCATACCAATATGACGCAGTGACACCGCCATCCATCAAGAAGTCACTACCGGTTATAAAGGTGCCCTCCGGCCCCATCAGCAATGCGGCCAGCGCCCCGACTTCATCGGGAGTACCTCCCCGGCCCACTGGTGATTTCTCAAGCATGGTGCGATACCCAGCCCCACGGGGACCACTGAGCTCATCATTGGCGAGCGGAGTAAAAATGATGCCAGGGCTTATCGTATTCACACGAGCCCCCCGTTTCCCCCATTTCACCGCTTCTGCCATCACCCGTAATGCGTTGCCGCGTTTTGAAATTTGATAGGCATAGAGCGGATCTGTAACGAGATCAGGTTGCAACATTGGCAGTTTTAATAGCACTTCGGTGGGGGTTGTCGCCAATGCAGCATTCTGTTCTACGGAAAGTGACGGTAAGCGATGGCCTGATTGAGAAGCGATCACGATCCCCGTTCCCCCTTTGGCTATGATATTGCCGAATTCCTCCAGCACGACGGCGGTACCGTAGAGGTCAACGGCCAGGATGGTCTCAGGTGAGGCTTGAGACGGTGACACGCCCGCGGCATGGATTACCCCCATGACATTACCTAGCGATTGGGCCTTTTCCACCAAAGCCTGAACGGACTCACGGCTCGACACATTAACGACGGTGGTATAGACCTCAAAACCGGCATCACTGAAAACCTTGGCGGCAGCATCAACATTTTGCTGATTCAGATCCGCAAACAGTACGCGTTTACCTGCACTGACTCGGCGAGCAATCGCCTGGCCGATGGAGCCCGCTCCAATAACCACGTTAACATCTTTCATCTTTACTCCTCATCAACAATGACGTGTGCAATGTGCATTGCGCCAAGGCCCGAATTTATAAAACAAGCGTCTTTTGTGATGTTAAGAGTACACATCCCGTCTGCAGAGATAATCCCGTTAAATCGGTATAACTTTATGAATGACATTCATAAATATATTCACTCTAAACAGGAGGTTGAACGCCAGACGTTTCGGCCCCCATTATTGCCAGGAGAAAAGCAGGGGGAATATGACCACGTGACTGGCGAGGCCCCGCCAAACAAGGTGCATGGCTTCCTTTCGTGGAAATTCGAACTCACCGTTCTCAGCTTACGCAATCAGAAAGAGATCATGGCAGAGCGCGGTAGCTCGGCGGTGGTGAATGGATGAGACTTATCATCAAAATTAAAGGCCAGTGGCGATATTTGTATCGGGCTGTGGACGGCGACGGCCACGATTTTTTATTTAATTAACAGGACATTCGCGATTCTACGTATTAAGGCGGTGTCAGATAATAAAATGCGTTATTAGAAATACACGATACAATTATGCTGAATGTATTCCGAAGTTTATGTGATTAAACTTATAAGGAGCGTTGCGTTATGCGGCCATTACCTTCGATTCAGCCTGCCCATGAACATTCTGAAGCCTGTCTCTGCCACAGCCCCGCATTTGTCCGCATCAATACGGTGCTGACCCAGCAAGCGGCTAAAGCGCCGCCGATTACAGCAGCAACGGTCTCTGCGGCAATACCTGGGCAGCAAGCGCAGCATGGCAAGGGAACCGCCGCCGCCGCGCAGTTGAAAGCATTTATTAACGTCCGCATTTTCGATGGTGTTTCTGACCATTTGCGGGATGGCCTGCAAGTGATTGTTGAAGGCAATAAGATCAAGTCCGTAGAGCCTGCGGAGACGCCTTTGCCCGCGGAGGTTGAAATCATTGACGGTGCAGGAGGCGTCCTGATGCCAGGGCTGATTGACGCCCACTGGCATGCCATTATGGCTCGCCCATCAATGATGACAGCGATGACAGCTGACTTTAATTATATCCAGGCACTGGCTATCGCGGAGGCGCAGGCGACAGTGCTGCGCGGATTTACGACGGTGCGTGATATGGGGGGACCGGTTTTTGGCCTGAAACGCGCGATTGACGAGCAAATTACGATCGGGCCGCGAATTTATCCGTCCGGGGCCTTCATTTCCCAAACGGGTGGGCACGGTGATTTCCGTATGCTTAACGAAGTACCGCGTGCACCGGCAGATCACCTTAGCTATATCGAGCGAGTAGGAATTACGGCGATTGCGGATGGGGCCGATCAGGTTCTGTTACGCGCCAGAGAACAACTGATGCGCGGTGCCTCGCAGGTTAAGTTTATGGCGGGCGGTGGCGTGGCCTCGTTGTATGACGGCATTGACGTTACCGAAGGCTCAGTGCCAGAAATTGCGGCAGCAGTCATGGCCGCAGAAAACTGGGGGACCTACGTCACGGTCCACGCTTATACGGCGCGCGCCGTCACTATGGCGATTAAAGGCGGCGTGAAATGTATTGAGCATGGTCAGTTGGTCGATGAAGAAACGGTGCAATTGATGGCGAAGCAGCAGCTATGGTGGTGTCTACAGCCTTTCCTTGATGATGAGGATGCGGTGCCGATGGTAAACCCGGCTTCACGTGCCAAGCAACTTGTGATGTCTGCGGGCACCGATACGGCTTATAAACTCGCGAAAAAATATGAGATTAAAACCGCCTGGGGCACTGATACCCTGTTTGATGCCCGGCTCGCTACCCGCCAGGGCGCTCAGTTAGCCAAGCTTGTGCGTTGGTATACGCCTCTGGAAATCTTGAAAATGGCCACCAGCGTTAACGCGCAGCTCTGTGCTTTGTCTGGCCCGCGTAATCCCTATCCCAATAAGTTGGGGGTGGTGGAAGCCGGTGCACTGGCGGATATGATTGTGGTTGACGGCGATCCGCTGGCGGACATTCAACTGATTGCCCAGCCTGAGCAAGCGTTCCGCGTCATCATGAAAGACGGTCATATTTATAAAAATACGCTGTGATGTCTACCGCCGGATTTTGATAAAGAACATCGGATGATGAGCATGACGACAATAGGTGAATGAGATGAGCAAGGCGACTTTCTTTCGCTGGTGGCGGGGGGCTTTTTTCAGGTGCCAAGGGCGCAGCGAGCAGGCCCAGCGGCGCAGATCGTTAATGTTATTACTGGTTGCTTTCTTGAGCCTGAGTGGTTGTGTTAATGCCAAGGCACCGGCATTTTCCTTATTGGGTTCCTATTTTCCTTCGTGGATCGCCTGTGCCGTGATTGGCATCGTCGTGGCGATCATCGCGCGCGTACTTTTTATTCGTGTGGGAATTGATGAGGTGCTTCCATGGCGGTTATTTGTCTATGTATGCCTGGCGCTTGCCATGGCTTGTCTGTCATCCCTATTGATATTTGCGCGCTAAGAAAATGAACCCGTTAACCAAGAGCGGACACAAACGCCAATTGGCGCTCATTATTGGGGGGCTGATCGTCATCGCTGCGGCGGTACTCGGCTGGTATACACTGCGTCAGGATGCCTTGAATCCCATGTCTGAGGATGCCGTGATTGGAGCCAGCGTCGTGAACGTGAGCAGTTCCGTGCCGGGGCGGATTATCGCCATTAATGTTAAGGAAAACGGCCGCATTCGTAAGGGCGAGGTATTGTTTTCCCTCGATCCTTATCTGTACCAACTGCGGGTCGATCAGGCTCAGGCCGAGGTGAAGATGGCACAGGCTGCCTGGGATACTCAGCACCGGACCGTTGTGGCAGAGCAATCCAATGCGGCGGTAACCGACGAGCAAATCAACCGGGCGCGTGCCAACCTTAAGCTGGCTACCCAAACGCTGGCGCGGCTGCAACCTTTGCTGGCAAAAGGATATGTCACGGCCCAGCAGGTCGATGATGCCGCCACCGCTAAACACGATGCGCAGATCAGCCTGAATCAGGCGCTTAAACAGTCTGTTGCCGCAGAAGCCTTAGTCAGCAGCACGGCAGCGTCTGAAGCGTTGCTGGCTGCCCGCCGTGCCGCGCTCGCCATCGCGGAGCGAGAGCTGGAAAATACCCAAGTACGAGCACCCTATGATGGGTTGGTGGTTGGCCTCAATGTATCCGTAGGTGAATTTGTGTTGCCGGATCAGGCGGTGTTTACGCTGATTAACAGTGAGCAGTGGCATGCGTCGGCACTCTTTCGTGAAACTGAACTGAGCAACATTAAGATTGGTGATTGCGCCACGGTGTATGTGATGGCCGATCGGCAACGCGCGCTTAAAGGAAGAGTTGAGGGCATTGGTTGGGGGATCAGTTCTGAGGACCAGTTTAACATCCCGCGTAATCTGCCTTATGTGCCGAAGTCACTGAACTGGGTGCGGGTGGCGCAGCGTTTCCCGGTGCGGATCAACCTCGATAATCCCCCAGCCGAGCTGATGCGTATCGGAGCCAGTGCCGTGGCCGTGGTACAACATGACGACGACTGTTAACTGGGCGCGGGGCGCAGTGCTCCGCCAGGTGAAAGCCGATCTGGCCTGGTTCCCCGGGCGATTTGCCATGTCCTGGCGCGTGGGGGCGTTATGTGCATTAATGGCGATGATCGCCATGCTTTACGGCATTCCCGAATCTGCCATTAGCTGTTACCTCATCTTATTCGTTATGAAGCCGGATGCCGTAGAAAGTATGGTGATGGCCATTGCGGTATCGATATTAATCTCGATTGTGGTAGGCGTACTTTTACTGATACTTCCCTACGCTTTGGCGTCTGCGCCGTTGCGCATGGCGGTATTGGTTATCAGCTCCTTCGCGTTTCTCTGGTTGGGTTCAGCCAGCAAGTTAGGGCCAGTGGGCAGCATTATTGCGTTGGTCATCGCTTTTGTTATGTCCTTACTTGGCAATGTGCCGAACGGGGAATTAGCAACAAGGGCCGTGCTTTACGCCTGGCTAATGGCCGTTTCACCCATGATGCTGTTAGTGGTGTTCAATTTGTTTCTGGGCAGGGCGCCATGGAAATTGCTGCGTGCCAGTTTGTCCGCACGTTTAGCGATCGCCGCAGGCGCATTACGGCAACCCGATCCCACCAGTCTGGAAAAGATCAAAGCCTTGCTGCTGGAAGGGCAAAATGAACATCAGCAACGCGCGCTTCTGATTCGTATTTTTCATCTGCGCCCTGCGGCTGAGGCTGCCTGGCTTGAGTCCGCAGTGAAAAGCAGCTACCGGCTGCTATTGGCCATCTCTGCCCTATCCGCATCAACGTCAGCGTCAACACGCCTTGAGTTGGCAGACTGGTGCAGTGCGGCGGCACTGGCTATCTCCGAAGGCCGCGCAGTGGAAACCCCAACCTTTGCCCAGCCGCATGACGCAGGCGAAATGAAAGATGCTGTGCTGGCGCTTGCCCAGCCGGATAACACCGTTGACACCAATGCGCCGAAGGCATCATTTTTTGTTGAAGACGCGTTTACCAGCCCTGTTCACCAATATTTTGCGCTAAAGACCACGGCTGCCAGCATTATCTGCTATCTCGTCTATACGGCATTGGACTGGCAGGACATTCACACCGCGATGATTACTTGCTATGTGGCAGCCTTGGGAACGACCGGAGAGACGGTGCACAAGTTGGCGTTGCGGATCGTCGGGTGCCTGATTGGCGCGCTGATAGGCGTGTTGTCGATTATTTTTATTATTCCCTGGATGACGGATATCGGTCAGCTAATGGCGTTGATCTTTGGGGCGTTACTGTTGGCGGCGTGGGTATCCAGCGGCAATGAACGCATTGCCTATGCGGGGATCCAGATCGGGCTGGCTTTTCTGCTTACCGTCTTAAATGGGTTTGGGCCGAGCACGGATTTGGCGGTAGCGCTTGATAGAGTGTTAGGGATACTGTTAGGCAATCTGGTGGTGTATTTGATATTTACTCAACTCTGGCCGGCTGCCATTGTCGATTCGGTGCGCCACCGCATCCGTAATGCGCTCACCAGTTTGCTTAATCTGGCGGCGCTTCCAGCGGGCGCACGCCCGGCGGCAATCAGAGCGGCCACCCGCGTTGAAGAGGAGATTGCAGGCGCTCGTGAGGCATTGAAATTACTTCCTTTTGAACCACCTTCGCTACGTCCAGCGCATGATGAATATATTCGTCTGAAAGATATTCTTAACGAAATAGAAACAGTGTGCCCACCGCTCTTTTTACCCGTTAAAAAATCGCCAGGCGATGTTGAACGGCTTCGCCGCCTCTGCGCGAAGGATAATGCGGCCAACACCGCTGACGTCACGCGCTGCTTCACTGCAACGGCATCACCCGTTGATCTGAGAATTCAACAAAGTATCAAGCGACTTGAGGAACTTCTGAAATGAGGCAGCCCATAGTGCAAATGGCTTTAAGTAATAAAAAACGTGTTATTTGCACCGTTATGGGACTGTGGATGCTGACAGGCTGTGCCACGGACCAACTGGATCTGGCCCCCGCATCCCCCTCTTCGCCTTGGGCTCCCAACGCCTCTCCCACGATGAACAGCGGTGGCAATTTTTCCGTTCCGGCTAATCCTCTTGTGGCAGAACTTTCGCCACCGCCAGCGATGGATATCGAACATGTTTATCAGTTACCAGAACTGATTGATATTGCCCAGATGCAAAATCAGGATACCCGTATCGCCTGGCAGCAAGCGCGCCAGGCCGCATTGGCGGTGGGCATGGTTGAGTCAACATTTTTGCCGATGATTTCAGCAAGCGTGATTGGCGGTTATCAAAGTACACGCACGCCGTTACCATACAAAGTGGGGGCTCAGCAGGATCTGGATACGTCTAGCAGCGCCGTGGTGCCTGCGCTGGCGCTGCAATGGTTAATCTTCGATTTTGGGCAACGCAGCGCGTTACAGGAGGCGGCCAAATACACATCTTATGCGGCCAATGTCACCTTTAACGGCATGCATCAAAAGCTTATCTATGATGTGACGCGCACTTATTTTCAATACGGTGCGGCGGTGGCGCGCAGCAAAGTCGCGCAGGGCACATTACACAACAGCCAGATGATTTTGCAGGCTGCCCAGGCACGGAGAAATAAAGGTATCGCTACGGCGGTCGAAGTGGCGCAGGCGCAACAGCAGGTCGCGCAGGCGGAATTGAATCGCGTTGTGTCACAGGGAGCCGAGCGTGATAGCTGGCAGGCATTACTGGGTGCGATGGGCATCTCGCCTTTATCACGGTTCAAAGTGGCTCTGACAGAGGATAAACCGCTGCCTGAAATGACCAGCCCACCTACGCAAGCGATGATTAAACTGGCCCTTTCCCAGCGGCCAGACGTATTGGCAAGCTATGCCGATGTACAAGCCGCAGCATCAGGTATCAAGGCCGTTGAGGCGGATTTTCTGCCAAAAGTTTACCTCGCGGGAGTGGTTGCCGGGGGCAATGGGCGCTTCGATGTACAAGGGCTACCGCCAATTGGCCCGCAGACCTCTTCTTCGAGCATTCTGCTGGGCGTCAGCGTGCCTCTTTACGACGGAGGACTGCGAGCGGCTCGGGTTAAAGAGGCCGAATCTCGCGCTGCCGCAACGAATGAAGGTTTTAAAAAGACACAGGAGCTGGCGGTTCGTGAAATTGTCGTCGCTGCTGATACGTTGCATTCTGCGCTTGAGTCAAATAAAGCAGCGTTGAACCTGGTGAAAACGGCGTTCATTACCTATGACGCTGCACTCGAATCATATCGCAACGGCGTAGGAACCATCACGGTTGCCAATGAGGCCGCCAATGGCCTGCTTACTGCCCAGCAAATGAGTACGGACGCCCACGCTGCGGCATTAATTGCTGCATCGAATCTTGCTTTTGTGATGGGAAAAATGACGCAGGCTGACTGATCAAGCCACACCTTGCCAAATCAATGCATAAGCTTGGCGCTTTATTTTCATGAGCATCTGTGATGTAAAGCCTTTCATGGCCGCTTTAGACCATAAATATTAAGCGGTTATTTGTAAAACCTATTTTCGCAGCGAGTTTGTCACCTTGTTAGGTGATTTTATATTGAGCATTCAGGCTTTTAAAAAGGAGTGAATATGTTTCGCCGAGGTTTTTATTCACTTATGAAGTATTTTCTGGTTCAGAAAATACCTATTTTTGGGAGTTTTCCTTGATGATATATAATATAAATCAACCTGGAGCTCTACTCGGCTAAGTATCTCTAAATCGGCATTAATTTACCGGGTGTTTAATGTGGAAGCTCTGTTTGTGACGCTAAATAGGTGGGTGGCGTTTGGAAGCCCAATTACTCTCTAACCCTTGCTGTCTGGAACTTCAAGCCCTGCATGGTGAGCGCCAGGGCAAAGTGGTCTGGCGTTTTTTATTAACCATCATCTAGAGCGTTACTTTTTTTATAATAATTTAGAATATAAAAATAGCGGCAAATTTTGGCTTTGTGGACTATGGAAATAGCGATTAGCCGATGAAAAAATTCCTATTTTGCTTACCTTTTTGTCTTTTTAAGGTTTTTGGAATATATTAAATGTTGCAGAGCCCTTGACAGTCACACTGTGTGAAGAAAATAAATGATGTGTGAACGGCATGATGTAAAGAAAGGAATTCTACTGCATCGTTTTGAAAAGTTTTAACCGCTTCAGGATGCATGAGTTAATACATTAAAATTCAATACAATTTCTTTAAGGGTAATGCTATGGATAAGACTAACGTATTTACCAATTACAATGAAAATGATGATGTTTACGCCTCCATTGATTTGGCGAAATCAATGCCGAAATCCGTTTTCCCGGCTGAAGAACGTAATCCCCGTAATGTTTTTAATGCTATTCGTGATGAACTCATGCTGGACGGTAATTCACGCCAGAATCTGGCAACATTTTGTCAGACGTGGGTAGATGACGAGATTCGCGAATTAATGGATTTATCGATCGACAAAAATATGATCGATAAAGATGAATATCCGCAAACCGCAGAGATTGAAGCACGTTGTGTAAGAATGCTGGCTGATTTATGGAATTCACCGACACCGGAAACGACGTTGGGCTGCTCCACCATCGGTTCATCTGAAGCCGCGATGCTAGGTGGGCTGGCCCTGAAATGGCAATGGCGTAAAAAACGTGCCGAACAGGGATTAACCGCCGATAAACCGAACCTGATTTGTGGGCCAGTACAGATTTGCTGGCATAAATTTGCCCGTTACTTTGACGTTGAACTGCGTGAAATCCCGCTGGAAGGCGATCGCCTGATCATGAGCCCGGAAGAAGTGCTCAAACGTGTTGATGAAAATACCATTGGCGTGGTGCCCACATTGGGTGTGACATTTACTTGCCAGTACGAGCCGGTTAAAGCGGTCAGCGATGCCCTTGATAAACTGCAAAACGAAACCGGTCTGGATATTCCCATGCACGTTGATGGCGCGAGCGGCGGCTTTCTGGCCCCGTTCTGTGTACCTGAGCTGGAATGGGATTTCCGCTTGCCGCGGGTGAAATCCATCAATACTTCCGGCCATAAATTTGGTTTGGCCCCATTGGGTGCGGGCTGGATAGTGTGGCGAGAAGTGTCTGACTTGCCTGAAGAACTTATCTTCAATGTCAACTATCTTGGCGGCAACATGCCTACTTTTGCCTTGAACTTCTCACGTCCTGGCGGGCAGATCGTTGCACAGTACTATAATTTTTTGCGTCTTGGCCGTGAAGGCTACGCGAAAATCCACAATGCGTGCTATGCCACGGCGCAGTATCTGGCCGAAGAAATCGGCAAAATAGGGCCATTTGAAATTCTGTTTGACGGTGACAGCAGTAAAGGCATCCCTGCGCTGGCGTGGAAACTGAAAGATAATGCGGCACTGGGTGGCTACAACCTTTATGACCTGGCCGACAAATTACGTTCCCGTGGCTGGCAGGTTCCGGCGTATTCCATGCCAGCACATCGTGAAGATCTGGTGATTCAACGTATTCTGGTTCGTCATGGTGTGAGCTACGATCTCGGTTGCCTGCTGATTGATGATATTAAAAGAGCGCTAGACTATTTCGCAAACCACCCGGTTACGCACCCTCTAAGTGAAGAAGAAGCGAGTGGTTTTAACCACGGGTAACGCTATTTCATAACGCTTCGACGGGGTGCCGTGATGGCAGCCCCGTAATACTGACTAAAAAATTCACTGAGAAGCTATTTGTCTTCCTTCAGGAGAACTCTTATGACCAGTAAACAGGCCAACGCCGTGCCAAAGCAATTATCGCTATTAGGTTTTTTTGCGATAACCGCATCCATGGTGATGGCGGTATATGAATACCCGACTTTTGCCACTTCCGGTTTTTCTCTTATTTTCTTCCTGCTGTTGGGGGGGCTGCTGTGGTTTATTCCTGTTGGCTTGTGCGCGGCAGAAATGGCGACCGTAGAAGGTTGGGAAGAAGGGGGCGTTTTCACCTGGGTTTCTAAGACGTTGGGGGAAAAATGGGGTTTTGCGGCTATCTCTTTTGGCTATTTGCAAATCGCCATCGGCTTTATTCCGATGCTCTACTTCGTGCTGGGGGCGCTCTCTTATATCCTTAAGTGGCCAGCGCTGAATGAAGATCCGATGGTGAAAACAATTGCTGCGCTGATTATTTTGTGGGGGCTCGCATTCACCCAACTTGGTGGCACTAAGAATACGGCCTTTATCGCGAAGATTGGTTTTTTTGCTGGCATATTGTTGCCCGCAGCCATTCTGGTGATCCTGGTCATCAGCTACCTGCATTCTGGCGCGCCAGTGGTGATTGAAATGAGTGCTGCGACATTCTTTCCAGACTTCACCAGCATCGGAACGTTAGTGGTGTTTGTCGCTTTCATCCTGAGTTATATGGGGGTTGAAGCTTCTGCAACCCACGTCAATGAAATGAAAAACCCGGGCCGTGATTATCCGCTCGCCATGCTGCTGTTGATGTTTGCTGCGATTTGTTTGAGTTCAGTGGGGGGGCTTTCTATTGCGGCGGTGATCCCCCACGAGCAGATAAACCTTTCCGCTGGGGTGATGCAGAGCTTTACGGTGCTTATTAATCATTTTGGTTCGAGTTATGAATGGGCTGTCCGTGTGATTGCGGCACTGTTGCTGTTGGGGGTACTCGCTGAAATTGCTGCCTGGATCGTGGGGCCTTCCCGTGGGATGTTAGTGACCGCACAGAAAGGTATTTTGTCTGCCCGTTTTGCTAAAATGAATAAAAACGGTGTGCCCGTGGTACTGGTGATATCTCAATTGGTGATTACGTCAATTGCACTGGTTGTTCTGACCAATACCGGAGGGGGCAATAATATGTCCTTCCTGATCGCACTGGCATTGACCGTTGTGATTTACCTGTGCAGCTATTTCTTGCTGTTCCTGGGTTACATTGCGTTGATTCGCAAACAACCGGAAAACAAACGCACCTTTAATATTCCGGGAGGTAACGCGGTGAAAATTACCGTAGCGATGGTTGGTTTAATCACTTCGCTGGTTGCGTTTGTGGTGTCGTTCTTCCCACCGTCAGGCTTACCGGGTAATGAAGCCAATGACATCTATGCCGGCTTGCTGGCGGCGAGTTTCCTGGTTGTGTTGGTGATCCCTTTCATCATTTATGCGCTGCATGATAAGCAAGGGAAAACTCATCATGTGAAATTGGTTCCTATCACTACCGACACCGCACCAAAAGGGCATTTTTTCATTCACCCAAGAGCACGTTCACCGCACCATATCGTTGTGGATGACAAAGAAGTGCATTAATTCGCACTCATCATGCCATGGTGGATGGGAGCCTGATACCGGACCAGTTCACGCTCTCGTCCAGTACTGCTGGCCTGGTGCCTCAGGATGCGGATGATGACACCGGGCTGAGCGTGCAGGTCAATCAGGCCGATGGCGCGATGGTCTGGCTGTTCAACGGCACCCCGTTGACGCAGGTAGAACGAGGAGTTCCGCTCGGTGACCACTTTGCGGGCCAGACGCTGGAACTAGAGGTGAATGCACCGGTGACGGTCAGCAGTACCACCGGATTGCCGACCACGGCGGGCCCTGTCTCGCATACCACCCGTTACACGCTGAGGGTGCCATTGGTCATACCGATGCCGACGGCGGTACGGCTGAATGTGAACGGTACGACTTTCGGGATGAATGAAGGTTTTCCAACTACCGGGTTCAATGCGGCTTTCTTTGAGTTTCTGATGGACGGCACGTCAACGGTGACCAA
This sequence comes from Chania multitudinisentens RB-25, assembly GCF_000520015.2. Taxonomy (GTDB): domain Bacteria; phylum Pseudomonadota; class Gammaproteobacteria; order Enterobacterales; family Enterobacteriaceae; genus Chania; species Chania multitudinisentens. The sequence goes on along the minus strand of NZ_CP007044.2, from coordinate 517,300 downwards.
TGGGGACTATACCTGGACGGTAGACCAGGCGTGGGTGACAGTCAGCAACGCTGGTCGAGTGTCTTTTAACGCGCCGCCGAATACGGCAAACAGGACGGTGACGGTGACGGCCACCGACCCGGTTTCCGGTGGCATATTGGCCTATACCTTTACCCTGAACAATTGGTTTATCAATAATGGTTTTACGATGATGAACTGGAGTGATGCATCCAGTTGGTGTGCGACTCAAGGCCTGAATCAGCCCTCCCGAGCGGAGTTGACATTAGGTGCTGGCACCCGAGGTATAGGTTCATTGTGGTCTGAATGGGGAACATCAGGCGCGTACAATGGCTCCGGTTTTAATTTCGGCGGCAGCCACTGGACGAGTGAGTTCAGTGGTTCCGGTAGTCGCTTCAACGTGGGCCTGATCGATGGCCGTGTCAGCAGCGTCATCGACAGTAGCAATCACTATGTTGCTTGTGTTCGGAGTCTTTAGTTCTTGGTTTTTTTAATCTGGTTTTGCCCCCGCGTTTAGAGCGGGGGTTGGCGTGGGAGGCATTCGAACGAACGTCGCTTGGCTAGTGGTATTGGCCCAGGAAAGTATAAATCATCGATAACAGTCTGGCATTATCGACGGATTGCAGCACCTGTACCGCTTTGCCCTGTGGAGCAGGGATCCCCACATTCAAACGCAGTTCGTCCGGGTTATAGCACCAGCTTGTCCCTCGCGTCAGTCCTCCTTCCAGCGCGACATCAACATGGTACGCTTTGCAGGTAGCAAGGCTGCGATCAAGCAGATAGGCAATCGTTAATGCATCATGGATCCAGCAGCCAGGCAGGTGCCGCGTTTGCATCGAGTAGGTGATCCAGGGGCGTATGGTTTCCACCAGATAACGGCTTAAAGGGGAATCAATCTGCGCCAACCGATCCAGATCCTGATGTGTCAGCATGGTTTGCGTGGTGACATCCATCGGCACCAGCGTGATGTTGGCCCCACTGGTCAGGACGACATGGGCTGCTTCGGGATCGATACCAAAATTGGTGTCCTTGATATAGCCATCAACATTGAAGACGCCGCCCATAATGACGATTTCAGCAACGGCTGCGGCCATCTTTGGGTAAAGTTGTAAGGCATGCGCAATGTTCGTTAATGGAGCAATCGCCACCAGGGTAATTTCACCCGGGTTGTTGCAGATCAGCTCCCCCATCGCATGGGCTGCCAGAGGTGAGCCTGATGGCTGCTGCTCGGGGGGTAAGACGTTTTGCCACATGGCTTTAACGTTACTGTTGCCCGCGCCGCTATCCATCCGCGCGCGCCACGGCCCAGCGGGTTCGACCAATGCCTGTGACGCCCCCCGCCAGACCGGGACATTTTGCCCCGCGATGCTGAGCAGCGTGTGGGCAATCGAGAATCCCACTTCACTCGGTGTATTACCTGAGACAGTGGTAATCATTTCCAGTGCGATTTCTGGAGCAGCGAGCGCCAGTGATAATGCCAAGCCATCATCAATATTGGCACCGGGGATACCGTTTCCTGGATCACAATCAATAATCAAACGCATACGTTATCTTCTTTTTTATCATCGTGTTATTTTGTGTCTTTCTTGACCGCACAACCACAGGATTCACCAATCCGCAGTTCAAACGCAAATTCACAGCAGCGGATTTCACCGTCCCATTCCTGCAACAGGCTAATCGCGGTTTTAGCCAAGCGGCTGACAGGCTGGCATACGGCAGTGAGTGAAGGGACGCAATAGTGTGATGCTTCAGTCGCATTAAAACACACCAGCGCCATCTCATCTGGAACAGCAATATTCTGCTCGGCCAGCGCACGCAGACAGCCGAAAGCCTGCATCTCATTCGTGGCGAAGATCGCTCGGGGGCGGTGTTTCTGCAACATGTACCGGGTAACGTCATACCCACCGGCACGGGTATAGGCGGTCGGGAAAATCCATTCATCAGAAGCCTCCAGGCCCGCCTGTTGCAAGGCATCACGCCAGCCGTTCAGACGATCCTGCGTATTGAGCATGTCAAGCGGTCCGCAGATAATGGCAATCTCCTGATAGCCATGCTCGATCAGGTGTTGTGTCGCCTGGCAGGCCGCAGCACGTTCATCGACACAGACACTGCTGATATTCAGCTCTGGTGCAACGTGCTCCAGCATGACACAGGGCGTATTACTGGACTGGATCAGTTCAAGATGGGGATGGCGATCGACACTGTAGTACAGGAGCCCATCAACCTGGCGGCGCAACAGTTTGTGGATAATCTCCAGCTCACGCAGTTGATCATCACTGGCATCCCCCAGCAACAAAACCCGCCCGTTGGTAAGTGCTTCCTGCTGTAAGGCATGCGCGAGAGAAGAGATAAACGGATTGGAAATATTGGGAACCACTAAACCGTAGGTCTGCGTCACACCGGAAACCAGCGCCCTGGCAATGCCATTGGGCCGATAACCGAGCGTTTTTATCGCAGCAAGCACTCTTTGTCTCGTTGTTTCTGCGACAGGCCGGGGGCCATTGTTGATGACGTAACTGACGACAGCAACAGATGTACCGGCTTCTCTCGCTACATCCTTGCGTGTTACGCGATGAGAACGTTGTTCTCCCACTCAGTCTCTCTACCTTGTTGGTCATACTGAAAGAATGGCAAGCCAGTAAACAGACCTGCCCTTTCGATTCAGTAAAGCATTATGCGGGATACATTCCCAGAGTAATTAACATAATACCGTTATGCCTGATGGTGTTATCAAGGATGAATAATCCTAAATTGCATCTTCTGGCAGATTCAGATCACGCCCCCGGGTTTCTGGTGCGAAGAAGGTCGTGATAAACCCAATCCCGGCCATCACCGAGAAATAAACGGCAATCGGCCACCAGTGTCCGGTGTAAGACAGCATCGCCGCAGCCACGAGTGGCGCGGTGCCCCCCGAGAGAATAGACCCCAGTTCTTTGGCTACCGCCATTTTTGTGTAGCGATGGGTGACGCCGAATAACTCAACGCCCCATGCCGCCTGCACACCGAAGATCCCCAGTGACGCCAGCCCCATACCGATAACGATGGTTGGGATAATGATCACGGGTTCCCGTGTATCCAGCAGGGTAAACGCCGGGAAGGCATACAGCATCAACAGCAGGCAGAAACAGCGATAGACAATCCGCCGACCAAAGCGGTCAGACAGATATCCCGCCAGCGGGATAATCAGAAAACCCAGCACGGACGCGATAAACACTGCCAATGTCGGCACCGATTTATCCACCATCAGCACCTTGGCCACATAGCCAATAATGAAGCCTTGTGCCAGATAGGAAGGGCCGTTTTCACCAATGCGCAGACCCACCATGGTCCAGAACGCCCGGCTCTTTTGCCAGAAACTGCGCGTGTCTTGCTCTTTCGCCGGTACGCTGTTCGTGCTGAGAACTTGCTGGCGTTGGGCTTCCAGCAGGGCTTTCTGTCTTTCAAAAACCGGAGTTTCGCGCATATAACGGCGAATAAACAACGCCACCGCTGCAATCAGCACACTGGAGAGGAAAGGAATACGCCATCCCCAGGCCAGCAGGCTCTCTTTATCCATCTGCAGAACCAGCAACCAGACCAGTGAGGCCAGCAGCGTACCGCTATTGGAACCCAGGGCGATGACCGAAGACACCAGCCCCCGTCTTTTAGCGGGTGCATATTCGCCCAGCATCACCGTTCCGCCTGAAAGCTCGGCCCCAGCCCCTAATCCCTGCATAAAGCGCAGTATGACGAGACAGGTCGGCGCCCAGACGCCAATACTGGCATAGCTGGGGATCAGGCCAATCAACGTTGTTGAGAGGCCCATCAGGGTAATCGTCGCGATCATGACGATCTTGCGTCCTTTACGATCCCCCAGCCAGCCAAAGAACAGTGCCCCTATCGGACGGGCAACAAACCCGACCGAATAGGTGGCAAAGCTCGATAACAGGGCGATAACCGGTGTGGCATTCGGGAAAAACACATCACCAAAGATAATCCCTGCGGCAAGACCGTAGAGGGCAAAATCAGCATATTCCATGGCCGTTCCCAGCCAGCATGAAAATGTTGCACGCCAGAAATCCTTCTTCCCTTCAGGAGTGCTTAACCTTTCTTCTGCTGCAAATTGCTCCGCCGATGAACGGGTGCTTGCAGGTACATCAAGTGGTGCCATAGAAAGTCTCCCTGGTGTTGGATGTATCCTGATAACGCTTTATGCCAAATGGTTAACGAAACTTATATTACTGTTAATATTGCGTAAAGCGTTTGGCGCTCACTTTGTACCTGATGAATTGAGTACTGCTTTATTTTTATTCTTCGTCAGTGAGTGTATCTACTCGAGTAGATAGGTCAACATAACAACTCTGTAACATGAGAAGGATCACACAAACTCTGTGCGCCTCACAGCCCGTAGTCCTTTGTTGTTGGGCGAGAAATTTAAAAGATAAACTTTATCGGGATGAAATCAGTAATAACCGAGCATTTTCCACCATACCATACCAACGGCAAATATGAGGATCACGTTAAACGTGACAACGCACAGGTTTATGCAGTAAAACCTCGGGCGTTCAAAATAGCCTTGGGCAAAATAGATGGGCCCAGGCCCACCGCCATATTCCGTATTACCCCACATTAAATTACTGAAAATACCAAAGCATATTGCCACCATCATCGGCGGTGCACCGGCCGCAATAGCCGTTGCGGCAAAGGGCGCATATAGGGCCGCGACATGGCCAGTTGCAGTCGCAAACAGATAGTGGACGTAAATATAGATAAGCCCCAACAGGATAAAGGCCCCCATGGCGCTAAAGCCCTGCATGCTGCTGCCGAGTCTGGTGGTCATCCACTTTATAAAGCCAAGATCGGCAAGCCCACTCGCCAGCGAAATGATGACGCTGAACCAGATAACGGTATCCCAGGCCGCATGATCGTTAAGCAATGCTTTCCAGCTCACCGCCTTTGAGGCAAATAGATAGGCGGCCAGTCCCAGACCTACAGAGGTGGCTGAAAGGCCAGTAATCAAGCTGGTTCCCCAGCCAATCAGGGCCAGTACAAAGCCCAGAGAGACTTTCTTTTCCGCACTGCTCATTGCTCCCAACTCAGCCAGCGACTTTTTGCCCATAGCTTTCGCTTCAGGCGTGCGTTTGAGCTGTGGATTCAGCAACTTGTAGACCAGTAAAGGCATCAGGCAGAAGCAGACCATGGCAGGAACCACGGCGGAGATAAACCAGCCTCCCCACGTTATTTCGATACCGAGTGAGCTTTTCGCGAGGCTTCCTATCAGTGGGTTCGCGGCCATTCCGGTCAGGAATATGGCCCCGGTGATCGGTGTAAACTGGAAGCAAACCATGGTTAGAAAATCACCAATGCGTTTACCTGACTCTCCTGGGGAAGATCCTAATACCTCGTTAATTGAGCGCGCGATGGGAAATATAATCCCGCCTGAACGAGCCGTTACCGACGGCATCGCCGGGGCCATCACCAGATCGGATATCCCAAGCGAGTAAGCGATACCCAGGCTACTGCCTCCAAAAAGAGACAGCATTTTATAGGCTATGCGTTTCCCCAGTCCCGAGGTGACAAATCCCAACGAGAGTACATACGCGCAGAAGATTAACCACACCGTACCGGATGCAAATCCCGAAAGCGCTTTCGATTCCGGCAGCGTTTTAGTAAATATCACCACGCAAAGTGCTATCAGCATCACCGCTCCAGACGGGAGAGGCTGAGTAAGCACCGCCGCAATAGTCGCGGCAAAGATGGCAAACATATGCCATCCCTGGGGCGTTAATCCTTCCGGAACCGGAAAAAACCAGATAGCGGCTCCTAGAACAACCGGAACCAGAAAAGCAATCGCTGATTTTCGTGCTGATTGAGCGGATGGCATATAGACCTCCTTATTTCCTGAGAGTTATTGCCGTTTTGCAAATTTTGCCAGAACGCGATCCACCATTTGCGGCGCCATTCCCAGATAATTCGCCGGGTTGGTGAGACGCTCAATAATCTGGGGATCAAGACGGCTGGAGATGGCAGGCATGCTGTTCAGAACATCGGCCAGTCTGCCGCCTTTTTCATTGACGGTGCGGCATGCGTCATAAACTACGTCATGCGCATCCTGGCGCCCAATGTAAGGCGCAAGCCCCATCATGACGGCTTCAGCAACAATCAGGCCTTTTGACATATCGAGATTTCTGGTCATGGCCACTTCGTCAACAACCAGGCCACTGAGCATGAAGTTGGCCTGATGCAGCGCACCCGCCGACAGAATGAAACTCTCTGGGATAGCAAGCCACTCCGCATGCCAGGGGCCGGTAGCACGTTCAAGATCCTGAACCATTGCATCCAACATTAGGCCTGCCTGCTGCCGCACGCCCTTGGCGCATGCCAGCATGAGTTCACTGGAGATCGGATTACGTTTTTGCGGCATGGTGCTGCTGGCTCCGCGGCCTTTAACGAACGGTTCATAAAGTTCACCAATTTCGTTGGCGGCGAGGAGCATCACATCGTAAGCAATCTTGCCAAGCGAGCCGGTCATCAGGCCCAGCAGGTTCGTTGCTTCAGCAAAACCATCGCGGGCAACATGCCAGGTCGAAGACGGGACTCCCAGTTTCAGGATCCCCATCATCACCTCCTGCACATCCAGCCCCTTATCGCCCAGCGAGGCGAGGGTACCGGCTGCTCCGGCAAACTCGCCGACCAGAATACGCGGGCGAGCCTGCTCAAGACGCTCGGCGTGCCGTTCAAACATATCGAGCCAAATTGCAGCTTTATAGCCAAAGGTAATCGGCAGCGCCTGTTGCAGATGTGTTCTTCCTGCCATCGGCGTATCGCGATAGCGGAGTGCCAGATCCGCCAGCACGTGGCGTAAGCGGTCTATTTCACTTTCTATGATGTCAAAGGCATCGCGAATTTGCAGTACAACAGCGGTATCCATGATGTCCTGGGTGGTCGCTCCCCAGTGTACATAGCCACCAGATTCTCCTGCCTGTTTAGAGATCTGGTGTACTAGCGGCAAAATGGGATAGCCAACAATTTCGGTTTCATGGCGCAACAAATCAAAGTCCAGCGTATCCGCATTGCACTTCGCGGCAATTTCATTAGCGGCGGCCTGGGGAATAACCCCACACTTTGCTTGTGCTTGCGCCAGTGCAATTTCCACTTCAACGTATTTGCGAATAAGCTCTCGGTCGTCAAAAACAGCACGCATTGCTGGCGTACCGAAAGAGTCTCTGAACAGAACCGAATCAAGCATATTTGAAGCCATAGGTACTCCTGAATGAGCTAATTGATGTTAAACTTCCAGGCGAGAAAAAAGCAGTAATGGTCCGTATTTGAGAACCAGAAATGGTAAAAACCCACGGTGAAAGCTGCTTGAAACTCTGCCTTTATTTGTCCGTACATTTTAAATATGTATGGACATTTATAATATCCATACTAAGAGCAGGGAAGTTCTATCGCTCATCTTTGTGATGTCGATCATTAACTTTTTGAAGAGTAAAACTATGAAAGAGCCTCTGTATAAGCGCATGGCCCATGAACTGGAGCAGGATATTACCCAAGGTAAATACCCCCCGGGAACGCCGTTCCCTACAGAGATGGAGCTGTGTGAAACATGGAAGGTGAGCCGCCATACGGTTCGGGAGGCGCTACGGGAGTTGACGGAACAGGGGCTTATCAGCCGCCGCAAGGGGGCCGGGACAACGGTTTGCGAACACAAACCAGAAATGCAGAATCACCCTCTGGCTTCGCTGGAGGATCTGCTGACCCTGGCCAGCAATAATTTACGCGTCGTAAAAAAAGTTGATGAGGTCGTAGCAGACTTTGAATTATCTCAGCTGATAGGATGCGCGCCAGGTTCGCGCTGGCTGCACGTTGCCAGCATTCGTGAAGATTCCCAGACGCAAAATACGCCTATCTGCTGGACTGACAGTTACACCAGTACCGCATTTGCAAAAATTGGCAAACTGATCCGCAACGATCCTTATGCGCTAATCAGTTCATTAATTGAAAAGCACTACGGCATTCGGAGCCATGAGGTTCATCAGTCAATTACTGCGGTTGGCGTACCGGTAAAAATTGCCAAAATATTAGGCGTTGAACCAGGTTCACCGGCGATGAGGATTATACGCCGCTATATTAATGGGCAGGGGCAAACCTATGAAACCACAGTATCATTGCACCCTGCCGGAAGGTACACCTGCAGTATTGTTCTTAAGCATAAAAATATCTGATTTTGTTGCTGATACAGGGGATGGGGCGTCGGCGGAGAACGGTCGTCTGGCCGAGCGACTGTGATAGCGTAGTGGCCCGTAAGTGAGGCATAACGCCCTCAACCGCTGAGCCACGGGCTTTTATACTTTTTGGTAAAGTTTTCCCTGGTGTTTTTATAGAGAAAAGAAATATAGAATTAAGAAAGTAATTTAATTTTAATATATATCGAGGCAGTGTATCCTCACTGTGTATGAGGAGTGATAACTGTCCAAATAATGATATGAAATCAGTTTATTCTTTCTTTTTAAAGTTAACATGAGTAAAAAATACTCATAACTCTGAAAGGAGTTTTACCTTATGATGCAATTAACTATTTGTATGAAAAAATTAAGGATGAATAAATGGCATACCATGTGAAGCAAAGTCTGGAAGAGTTGATACCTTTATTAGAAATGATTGATACTCCCTGGGCAATCAGAGATGACAGCTTTTTGAATGTTTATATGAATGAAGCTGCGCTGCGTTATAACATTATCCCTAAGGGATTTGATATTGCTGGCCGACATGACGAGGAGATCCCGGTAGGCTGGAGTGAGTTCGCCGATCAGTACCAGGCCCAGGATGAAAAGGTTATTGATAATAAGCAGTCTATCTCTATTATTGAAACCTATAATTGGTATGGTGAAAGCAACCTGACTCCTTATGTCTGTGATAAGCATCCGGTCTATCTTGAAGACAAAGTCATTGGGACAGTATGGAGTTCAGTGCCATTCAAACTGTTTACGCCACTTGAGTATGTGGACAACAAACTGGGTAAATTTGTCAGCAGCATCCCACCCACAGATATTTTCACTTCGGCAGAGCTGCGGATCGTTTTTTTTCTAATTAATAAAAATACCGCCAAACAGATAGCCAAACGCCTGTCTCTGGCTGAAAGAACAGTTCAAAATCATATTGCCGCCATCTATCAAAAAGCCAATGTCTCATCGCTCGGCCAGTTTCTGGAATATTCGGCCAATATCGGTCTGGACTGTTATTTACCCGAAGAGTTTGTTTTCAGGGGCACCAAGTACATTTAAGGATGATGAAGTTATGTCGGAAGGAAATCAACGTGATGAATATGCACTGAAACGCGTACCACTGAATAAGCGGTTGCCATTTTGGGGAGTAGCACTTGTTCACGCGGGTATGCTTACAGCACTTGACCAGTTTATGCTGGGAGCGGCTCTGGGGCACGGTATGTCGGTGCTGGATGCCTATATTGCTATTGGTATCGCCAGCATCATCTGTGGCGTGATTACGTATGGCATGGGGCTTGCCGGGATGCAGGAAGGGATGTCATGTAGCCTGCTTTCCAGATGGTGCGGTTTTGGTCGCATTGGCTCGGCATTCATTGGCATTATGATAGCCATCAGCCTGATGGGATGGTTCGGTGTTCAGACCGCTATCTTCGGCAAATCGCTGGATTTTGCCCTGGACCACCGCTTGGGGTTTAATGCTTCCGTGGCCATTGTGGGTATCGGGCTGACCATTTTGGTGGCTATCGGTTTCAAAGCGCTGCGTTTTATTGCCCGGATCGGCGTACCCGTGTTTATCATTGGTATTTGTTATGTCTCCTGGCTCGCCTTATCAAACCAGGATATTTCCGTACTATTACAAAGCAAGCCTAATGGTGAGGTTATCAGCATTAGTGGCGCAATCACTATTATTATTGGTGCCTATATTCTTGCCGCGTTACAAACGCCGGATATCGCTCGGTATGTCAGTAATAGGAAACAGGTCCTGGGGATGACGGTACTTACTATTGTTGCTGGAGAGTTCGTACTGAACGGATTGGCCATTGCACTTGCTCGTGCGTTAAATGTGTCCGATGTGGTGTCGATTATGTCGATGGCGGCCGGTGGTGTCGGGTTAACTATTGCGATATTTTCAACTCTGCGGATCAATGACCTGAATCTCTATTGTTCTTCATTAGGCTTGGCGAATGCGATTGAGTCTATTTTTGGTATCAAAATAAACTATATCTTTACTACTCTGGCTATTGGCACCGTGGGTACAACGCTGTCGATCCTGGGTATTCTGGATCGCTTTATTGGATTTTTGGAGCTAATGGGCATTGTATTTCCGCCTATCGTGGGCATCATGCTGGTTGAATACTTCATTATTCGAACCTACCGCAAAGTATTGGATGAATCCCGCGCTTCAGGGCAACTCCCTGGTTCTGGCAATACGCCTTCAATCGGTTGGACGGCCATTGCCGCCTGTGCAATGGGTGCCGCGGTGGGCTTTTTGGTAGAGGCAGGCATTCCAGCACTCAATTCTTTGGTTGTTGCCAGCGTATTTTATTGGGCTGCCACCGTTATCGTAAGAAAAAAACGCCCACTTGTCTGTCAGCCGGAAACTTACTGATAATGGGGGCTTTATTGCCTGCCAGATTGTCATCGGCCCATAACCGGCAGGCTTCATTTGAACGTTGCCTGTTGATAGAGTGACCGATAGGCAAGTGAAAGGAAACCCGCATGGCCGAACGTATTGATTACCAGATTGAAAAGTACAGCTTCGCAGACGTTAATGAAACACCGCGTATTGCGCAGCAGTGGGCTGAAGTCATCGACGAATGCCGTCAGGTACGGGCGGGGAGTACAGAGCGTCTGCGTATCGCTTTATTGAATGTGGATTACGTCACCAGCTTTGAGCTGCCTTTTCGTTTGCTGCTGGTGCGTGCCCCACAACTGATTGCTGGGCTGCGTGATGAACTGCCACTCAGTCAGAAAAGCGCCGTGTTTAACGGCAGGCGTTTTGGCTGTGTTTACAGCGTGAAGTCTGATTTAAGTAAGATACCGGATGAATTTCAATACCGTCTGTCAACCCGCATTTGCCGGGAAGGCTCGTCAGGCGAGACTGCTACGCCTTACCGGGAGATTGCCAGGGAAATCAAAGTGCCGCGCGAGCGGCTTAAGCGGGCGCTGGAGAACGGACTGGCGGTGACGGCGCTGGACGGTCTGTTCTGGTTCGGTATACAGCGTATTGCGGCCGATGTAGCGGTACTTCGGAGGAAGGGAATGCGTATTATGACCTCGGAGGTACAGGTAGGTGACAGTCTTACTGGCACCCTGCGTTCCGTGCCGGTATACCGCTGCGCCTGATGTGCTGATGGCCGCTGATGCAAGGGCTATTGTCACATGCGCCTCGCTCCATTACCCTTTGCGTCCATTTCATTCAACATGATTGGCATTAATATGTTTATCTTCTGCTAAAAAGGTCTATATCGGGTTCACGTGGTGCCAGCACTTGCATATCGTTTAGTGCCGCTGAACACTATTTTTCCTAGACAATTGTAAATATCTCTTTATCAGGTATCATCCCCACGCTTTCCGCCCACTATTCTGAGTGCTCTCTATATTAGATCTCCTGCTGGTCAGGGCGGCATGGTGATGGCCGCAAATGCTGTCACCTTAATTACAGCCTGTTCAAGGCTTTGTATTTATAAGCATTAACTGCGTTAAATTTATTTGAATTTATTAAGGGTTACAGGGATGAACCGCAATAATGTGGCGCCTTTGGTGCGCCTGTTTGGTGCCAGTCTGGCTTGTCTGGCTTTACACCCTATGGCGTGGGTGTCAGCCAGTATGCTCTCACCTGCCGTGTCGCAAAATGCAGCAGCCATTGATGCCCAGGAGCAAATCCGACAGCAGGAACGGGAACGCGCCTTACAGCAACAGAATACCCCGCAAAACGATGTTCGGCTTGATCGGCCAACGGCGCCATTACCGGATTATCCCACCAATGAATCCCCCTGTTTTACGATTAATACCTTCACATTGGCAGGAGACGCCGCCAACCGTTTTCAATGGGCACTGAACGCGGTTCAGGATGCACAGGGCCGCTGTTTAGGTTCGCAAGGTATTCTGCTGGTCATCAACAAGGTGCAGAATGCCATTCTGGAACAGGGGTATGTCACCACGCGTGTGATGGCGCAAGAGCAGGATCTCACCAAAGGGGTGTTTACGCTCCAGCTTCAGCCTGGCCGCATTGCCAATATTCGCTTTGTGGAGCCGGTATCTTACCGCGCCAGATTATGGAATGCGGTGCCAGCCAAGAGCGGGGATATTCTTAACCTGCGTGATATTGAACAGGCATTGGAGAACTTCAAACGCGTGCCCAATGCTGAGGCCGATATCCAGATTGTGCCGGGTGCACAAGAAGCCACCAGTGACTTGCTGATCACCTGGAAAGAGGGCCGACCGTTCCGTCTCAGCGTGGGGTTGGATGACAGCGGCTCTGAAAGCACCGGCAAATACCAGGGTTCAACTACGCTGTCGATTGATGCCCCCTTTGCCCAGAACGATCTGTTCTATGTCAACCTGGGCCGCAGCCTGTTTCGCGATGGGCCTTACGACAGCCGTTCCCATACGGTGAATTACACCCTTCCGGTGGGATATTGGAGCTTCTCAGCCAATTATAACGATTACACTTACCACCAGAATATCGCTAATGCTAACGAGATCCTCAGCTACAGCGGTAAAACCGAAAATACGCAGCTCACGGTTTCCCGTCTGCTATTCCGTGATCAGTCTCACAAAACCACCCTCAGCCTGCGTGGTTACTACCGCCATTCTACCAATGCCATGGCCGACATTGAGCTTACAGATCAAGAACGCCGCGTCTTTGGCTGGGAACTGGGGCTCAATCAGCACAGCTATCTCGGTGATGCCACCCTGGATGCCAATCTCAACTGGCGGCGTGGCATCGGTGCATTTGGTGCGCTGCCTGCGCCGGAAGAGTCTTATAACGGCGGTACGTCACGGCCCAACATGCTGATAGGGGATATCAGCCTCAACCAGCCTTTCCAGTGGGCCAACCAATCCTGGCGTTACAACACCAGCCTGCGTGGGCAATGGAGCCGCTCCCCGCTGACGCCGCAAGATCGCCTGGCCATTGCCGGGCGCTATACCGTGCGCGGGTTTGATGGCGAGCAAAGCCTGTCTGGCGAGAAAGGCCTGGTTTGGCGCAACGAACTGGCCTGGAACATGTTCTCCAGCGGCCATGAACTTTATTGGGGCGTGGATTATGGCCGGGTGGATGGCCCAGGAACCCGTCATCTGGCCGGCCAGCAATTGGTGGGGAGTGCCCTGGGTTTGCGGGGGGCACTGTGGCAGCGTTTCAGTTACGACCTGTTTACTGGCGTACCGCTTTACAAGCCAGAAAGCTTCCACACCTCGGGTGTGACAGCGGGCTTCAGCCTCAACCTGCAATTCTAGCGGCCACTGCAATACGCAAACAGGCAAAGACCTTTTACCGATTTGATTAGAGAATTCGCTCCATGAACAAACATTGCTACCGCATCATTTTCAGCCGTACTCAGGGTGAGCTGAGGGTGGTATCAGAACTGGCCCGCAGTTGTAGCACAATGCCTGGGCAAAGCCGCAGTAATGGGGGCGCTCGCCTGTGGGTAACGCTGCGCCCTGCCATGTTGCTGATTGGGCTGGCCCTGTTTGCCGAGCCGGTGCTGGCCAACGGTATCGTGGCCGATGGTCAACAGGCGGCTGCACAGCGCCCGGAGGTGATCACCACTCAAAATGGGCTGCCACAGGTCAATATCAATGCGCCGAATCAGGCTGGCGTCTCGCATAACCGCTACCAACAGTTTGATGTGGGCCCACAAGGTGCCATCCTCAACAACTCTGCGGTGATGACCTCCACCCAATTGGCGGGGTATATCCAGGGCAACGCCAAACTTGATCCGAATGCGGCACCGGCCAAAGTCATTATTAATGAAGTGAACAGCAATAACCCCAGCCAGCTACGCGGTTTTCTGGAGGTGGCGGGCGGTAAGGCACAGGTGGTGGTGGCTAACCCAGCAGGCATTCTGTGTGATGGCTGTGGCACTATCAATGCCGGGCGTATGACATTGACCACCGGCAAACCCCAACTGAACGCGGACGGCAGCGTGGCCGGTTATCAGGTCGAACGTGGGGTGATCCAGGTTGAAGGCGGTGGTCTTAATGGTGACTCGCGCCACGATACTGAATATGTCGATATCCTGGCACGTGCGGTGCAGGTGAACAGCGGGATCTGGGCGAAAGAAGCCGTTTCGGTGGTGGCTGGGCGTAATCAGATCGGTGCGGACGGCAAGACGGTCACCGCGCTGGCCGCTGCTGGCGATAGCGTGCCTGACGTGGCGATCGATATGGGCCAGATGGGCGGCATGTACAGTGGTCATATTCGCATGGTGGGTACCGAGGCCGGGGTGGGGGTACGTAATCAGGGCGGGCATCTGCAAGCCGAAAAGACCCTGGTGGTGAGCAGCGAAGGAAAACTCATCTGGCAGGCGGGTACGACAGAGCCTAACACCCAGGCTGGGGGAGATATTACGTTAACCGCCAGAGACAGCGTGGAGCACCAGGGCAAACTGCACAGCGGTGGCGAGCTTACCGTGCAAAGCCGCCAGGGTAAGATCACGCAGTCCGGCACGCTGGCAGCGGCGGGCAATGTCACGCTGCGTTCGGAACAGGGTATCCAGAGCAGCGGGCATCTTTTGGCGGGCAGCGATGCGAACAGCACGCTTATTCGTCCGGCCGATCTCACTCTCGACAGCCAGGGGGATATTCGTGCCAGTGGCAGCCTGCTGAGCCAGAAAAAGATCAGTGTTACCGGTCGACGGGTGGATTTAAGCCAAAGCCGCTTGGCCGCAGAGCAGGCGGTATTGACCGCACGGGCCGGAGATGTAGCTTTACAACAGGCGCAGGTAGACAGCCAGCAATTCACGGTGAACAGCCAAGGCAATGTTGACACGCAGCAGGCACAAATCCGTGCGGGGCGTTGGCAAATCACTGCCAACAGCTTGTTCAACCAAGCGGGTGTCTGGTCACAGGTGGGAACCGGTGAAAGCCGCTTCGCGCTCACGGGCGAGCTGGATAATACCGATGGCAGCATCGAAGCCCAGCAACTCAATCTGAATACCCGCACGCTCAATAACCTGCGTGGGCGGCTGGTGGCGTTGGACGGCACGGCGCAGCATTGGCGAGTGAGCGATTTATTGGTCAACCACTCTGGCGTCGTGGGCAGCAACGGCAGTTTGCAGTTAGAACTCGGTACGTTGGATAACCAACAGGGGACGCTGCAAAGCCAATCACACCTGGTACTTACGGCACAACGTGGGGTGAACAATAACCAGGGCAAGCTGCTTGCCGGTGGGGATCTGGCCCTGAACAGCCAGGCCGCGGTGAATAACCGTGCCGGTGAGATCCGTGGCCAGAACCTGCAACTCACCACTCAGGCGCTGCACAACGCGCAGGGTTTACTGGTGAGCCAAGGGGGATTACGCCTTGATGCACAAGAGTTTATCGACAACCAGCAAGGGCTGATAGAAGCCGGGGAAACGCTGGATATCAGCACTGCAGGTGAGTGGGATAACCGCAAGGGCACCGCGCTGGGGGCGAAGCAGGCGAACGTCGCGGTGGGCAGCCTGAACAATGCGGCAGGCAAGCTGCAATCTGGCGGTGGGTTGGTTCTCCGTACCACGGGCAATGTTGATAACCAGGCGGGTTTCTTAACGGCGCAACAGGATTTGTCTTGGCAAGGTGGCGCACTCAGCCTGTTCAATAATGATGAAGGCAAGCTGCTGAGCGGTGGAGACTTGTCACTGTCTGGCGGGCAGCTCAACAACCGGCAGCAGGGATGGGTGCAAAGCCAACAGGCATTGACAGTAGACCTTGCCGGAGCCTTGGACAACCAGGGCGGAAAGCTGGCCAGCGGTGGCAGCAGCACGCTACGTGCGCTTAATCTGGTTAATACACAGGGTGAAATCGAGGCGTTAGGCTCGCTGGATATGCAGTTCACCCGCGCCTTGGATAACCGCAATGGCAACATTATCAGCCAGCGGGCACAGCGCTTACAGGCTGAAAATATCTTCAACACTCAAGGGTGGATTGGCAGCCTGGGCACATTGACGCTAGCCAGCCAAGGCGTTGATAACCGTGATGGGCAAATCGTCAGCCAACAGGATGCCGACCTGAGCGTGACGAGCTGGGATAACCAGCACGGCACTCTCCAGTCTGCGGGCAACCTGATACTGCGCACGGTACAGGATGTGTATAACCAAGGGGGTAAAATCAGCGCACAGGCGCACCTTTGGCTACAAGGGTTGGCTAACAGCACGCCTGCGGGTGTGCTACATAATGCGGGCGGGCAACTGCTGGCGGGTGAACAGCTCTCTATTCAGGCTCAGGATATCGATAACCGGCAAAACGGCTTGCTGTACAGCCAGAAACAGCTGCAATTAACGTTAAAGGGCACCCTGGATAACCGCCTGGGCAAGCTGCAAAGCGGCGAAGGTATGCAGTTCAGCGCCGCACAGTTGTTGAACACACAAGGGATAATCGACAGCCAGCAGCAACTCAATGCGCAGATCTCAGGTGCATTAGATAATACCCAAGGGACGGTGCGTGCCAATCAGGCGTTGCAGATAGCCACGGATGTGCTGCAGAACCAGCAAGGTGTGATAAGCAGCCTGGGGGGGATCCAACTCACCGCCAACCAGTTGGTTAACCAGACAGGCACCGTGATTAGCCAGGGTACGGGCCACTATCAGCTTGGGCACCTCAATAACCAGCAGGGTAAACTCCACAGCGGAGGTGCTCTCACTCTGAACAGCAACAGCCTGGATAACCAGGCCGGGCAGTTAATCTCCAGCCAGGATGTGACACTCAATAGTGTGAGTATCGACAACCGTTATCAGGGGATCATCAGCAGCCAGGGCGCGTTGAACCTGTCCGCTGAGGGGGTGAATAACCGTGACGGCGGTCTGTTGATCGGGACCACGCAGATGGTACTGAATACGCGCTATCTGGATAACACCGCTGGCCGCGTACAAAGTGCGGGCACCTTGACCCTATCGCGTTTAGATACGCTGGATAACCGCCAGGGGGCGCTTTTAGCCAATGGCGCCCTCAGTATCAGCGGTGGGTACGTTCCTTCTCTGGCGCTGTTCAACCAAGGCGGCAACATCCAGAGCGGCGGCGCGTTAACGGCCAGCGTTCAGTCGTTTGATAACCAAGGTGGCACACTGCTCAGCCAGCAGGCGTTAAC
Source organism: Chania multitudinisentens RB-25 (assembly GCF_000520015.2). Classification (GTDB taxonomy): domain Bacteria; phylum Pseudomonadota; class Gammaproteobacteria; order Enterobacterales; family Enterobacteriaceae; genus Chania; species Chania multitudinisentens. Next base: position 500,026 of record NZ_CP007044.2, on the reverse strand, counting down.
GCTTTCGGTACAGCAGGATTACACCCATCGTGCTGGTGATACGATAAGCAGTAACCAATCGGTGACCCTGAGCGTCGCGGGGGTGTTGACCAATCTGGCGGATTGGCTACTGCCGGGGGATCTGACGCTGCACAGTGCGCATTTCACCAACCTGGCCAGCCTGGTGGGTAAAACACTGCATCTGACTACCGGGGCATTGCTCAATCAGGGGCGCATAGAGGCGGATACGCTGGCCTTCCAGGCCGACAGTGTGGACAACCAGGCGACGTTGATGGCCGATAATCTGGTCATCAACAGCCGGATTATTGACAACCATGGCCGTGAAGCCTTGATTGCCGCCACGGAACACATCGATCTGATCACGGGTGAGCGCTTAACCAACCGCGACGGTGCGCTGATTTACAGTGCGGGCTCGTTATCCCTCTCCAGCGGCGATCTGATCGAAAACCGTGCCAGTAACATTGAAGCGGAAGGGGATCTCACGCTGGAATCCAGGCGTTTTGATAACCTGCGTGAAGGGTTAGAGATTGCGCGGGCCGTGGAGAAAAGCGACTACAAATGGCACCGTTACAACTACTACTGGCGTTCTTATGGCTCAACGGTGAATACCGATGTCAGTACCATGGCCCCTACCACCCAACAGTTGACCTTCCGTGATGATGCGGCGGCAGACAGCAACCCGTATGGCACGTTGCTGAACATTGATGCGGCCAACAAACGCGCGGAAGTACGGGTGAAAAATAGCCAGGGGCAACTGGTTGACTTGTGGGTGAACTACCTGGCGTTACTGCCGAACAGCGATGGCAGCTATGCCATAACGTTCTATGAAACGCGCGGTCAGCGGCAAAACTTTGTGCCAACCCCTTACCAGAACACCGTATGGCGGGAGCACGATCGGGGCAGGCTTGAACAGTGGAACCCGGAACTGCATCTGGATATTGCCAATATACCATTTGTAACGGATTACAATAACCTGCGTGAGCGCACGGTGACCGGCACGGTGACCAGCGATAAACTGGTGTCCGCCGGTATCGGCGCGTTCCTGTTATCGGGCGGCAACATGGTGCTGCGCATTACCGAGCAACTGCTGAATGATGCCAGTACTGTCAGCGCCAACGGTAATCTTACCCTTGAGGGCACTGCCAACATCATCAACCGGGGCTATTCGGTGAACGAACGGCGGCAGGAAGTGATTGTCGATCACTACGACAGAAACACCAATCACTGGTATCCCACGTTTAACCGTGATGAAACCACGGCGTTGACCACCATCGACGGAGTGATCAGCGGTTATGGTCAGGTGACACTCAGTGGTGCACATCTGGACAATACCACGGTCAACCAGGCTCAAATCAGCGCCGTTGAAGCGGCACAGAACGCGGCGGCGGCTGAACGTGCGGAGTGGGAACGCAATCCGCTCTCGCTCACTCTTGACGGGGGCGACTGGCAGGCCGCCGATATGCGCCTAGCCGAGGGCAGCCGGCCACTGACGCCGGGAGAACTGGCGTTAACCGACCAGCAGCACCTGACCAACGTGGCGACGACCATCCCCAACAATGGCCTGTTCCGCCAGCAAACGGCGGCGAATAGCCCGTTCCTGGTGGTGACCGACCCGCGTTTTACCAACAGAAACCAGTTCCTGAGCAGTGATTACCTGTTACAACGGGTGGGTTATGACCCCAGTCAGGTGCACAAGCGTCTGGGAGATGGTTACTACGAACAGCGGGTGGTGCGTGAGCAACTGCTGATGCTGACCGGCCGCCCGTCGTTGCAGGGTGAGGATGCGATGGCGCAATACCAGGCGCTGATGAACAACGGTATCCAGGCGGCAGAAGATTTCCATCTGGTGCCGGGTGTTGCCTTGACGCCGGCCCAAATCGCAGCTTTGCAGCAGGATATCGTCTGGCTGGTGAGCGAGACGGTGGACACCGCCGAGGGGCCACAGACCGTGTGGGTGCCCAAAGTGTATCTGGCCAACAGCACGGTGCGCGTGACCGGTGACGGGGCGGTGATTGCCGGGGGCAATCTCCAACTGTCGACCGGCAGCCTGAGCAACGCGGGCAATCTGTTTGCTGACAAGGCGTTGAACATTGATACCGGTACTTTCCTGCACCAGGGGGGCGATATCCGCGCCGATACCCTCAACGTGCAGGCCGACAGCCTCAGCCTGAGTACCAACTTGCAGGATGCATTGCGTCAGGCCAGCATGAGTGCACGTGAACTTAGCCTGAGTGGGGGCGATATCAGCTTGCAGGGCGCGAAGCTCAGTGCGACAGAGAACCTGAGCCTGAGTGCGAGCAACAGCCTGCATATCACCACCGCCCGCAGCAGCAGCACGGCAGATGTCAGCGTGATTGCCGGGGCGATGGGCAACCGCACCAGCGCTGGCATGGAAGAGGCGGGGGAGCGGATGGCGCAGGTGAGCGGAGAATGGCAGCAGGCGTTGGGCAGCAGCCTGACGTCTGGCGGCAACCTCAGCCTGAAAGCGGGCCAGGATATCACTCTGCAAGGCAGCCAGGTGCAGGCGGAAGGGCAACTGGGGTTACAGGCAGGCGGGAATGTCTCGTTGCTGGCGGACACCACCACCAACGATACCCATTTGAAGGCCAACAGCCGTACCTCGACGGTGAGCAACAGCCGCCGGGAGGAGACGCTGCACACCAGTACCTTAAGCGGTGGGCAAGGGGTCAGCATTCAGGCGGGGGGTGACTTTGTGGCGGAAGGGGCACAGGTGGAGAGTGCCTCCGGTGGTATCGGTCTGAACGCCCAGCAGGTGACGATAAAAGAAGCCCGCCAGCGGTTGGATGAAAGCGACAGCGAACAGAACAAGGTAGGCAAAACCCAGAGCCAGCGGCAGATAACGAGTTCAAGCGATGTTGCGCAGGGCAGCGTCTTTAGCGCCAAGGAAGGGGTAACGGTAACAGCCAGGCAGGGTGATATCACCGTGCAGGGCAGTACGGTACAGAGTGAGCGTGGTGATGTGGCCTTACAGGCATCAAACAATATCAACCTGGAAGCCAGCTATGACGACCAGCAGCGTACCGAGCAGGGCAGCAGCAGCAGTAAAGGCTTCTTGAGCAGCAGCCAGAGTCGTTATCGGCAGGATGACAGCAGCCACACCGCCAATGGCAGCGTGGTGAGCGGCAATAACGTGTCGCTGTCGGCCGGTAACGACCTGACGGTGAAGGGCTCGGCGGTGGTGGGTGACGGCCAAATCGACCTGCATGCGGGGAATAACGTTGAGATTGTGGCGGCGACGGAAACGCAGTCGAGCCACCGTGTGGAAGAGAAGAAAAAAAGCGGCCTGATGAGCAGCGGCGGTATCGGCTTCTCGGTTGGCAGCACCTCGTCGAAGCATGAAGTGGATGAAAGGGGTGTCACGCAAAGCCAGAGTGTGAGCACCATTGGCAGTACCGGCGGCGATGTCAACATCGTGGCGGGGGGTAAAGCGCATATTGGCGGCGCGGATGTGATTGCCAACCAGAACCTGTCGGTGACCGGTGACAGTGTACAGATTGATCCGGGGCAGGACAGTTATCGGCGTGATGAAAAGTTCGAGCAGAAGACCAGCGGTTTGACGGTGGCGCTGTCGGGTGCGGCGGGTGGCGCGGTGAATACCGCAGTCAACACGGCACAGCAGGCGCAAAAAGAGACCGATGACCGCCTGGCGGCGTTGCAGGGCACCAAAGCGGCGCTGTCTGGCGTGCAGGCTGGGCAAGCCGTGGCACTGGAGCAGGCCAAAGGCGGGAATATCAAGAATACCGTCGGTGTCAGTGCCTCGCTGGGGAGCCAGAAATCCAGCTCGGAATCACACACGCAATCCAGCACGGCCAGCGGTTCAACGCTGACGGCGGGGAATACTCTCTCGGTGACCGCCACCGGCAAAGGCAACGGTGCTGACAGCGGGGATATTGCTATCGCGGGCAGCCAGTTGAAAGCCGGTGGAGAGACCACGCTGAATGCTGAACGGGATATCCTGCTCAGCAGTGCAGCCAACAGCCAGCAGACGACGGGCAAGAACAGCAGCAGCGGTTTTGGCGTGGGTGTGGATGTGTCGACGGCGGGCGTGACGGCCTCGGCGAATGCCAACAAGAGCCAGGGTTCGGAGAAAGGCAACGGCACCCAGTGGGTGGAAACCACGATTGACAGCGGCAAGCAGGTGAACATCACCAGCGGACGTGATACCACGTTGAGCGGTGCACAGGTGAGCGGCGACAGCGTGAAGATGGACGTTGGGCGCGACCTGACGCTGAGCAGCCAGCAGGACAGCGACCGTTACGATGCCAAACAAACCAGCGTGTCGGGAGGGGTGTCGGTGCCGATTGGCAGCGCCGGTGGTGGGGTGCAGTTCTCAACCAGCCGCGACAAGCTGCACAGCAACTATGACTCGGTGCAGGAGCAGACGGGTATCTACGCCGGTCAAGGCGGCTTTGATATTACCGTGGGCAATCATACCCAGTTGGACGGGGCGGTTATCGGTTCGACAGCGACGGCGGACAAGAACCGCCTGGATACGGGTACGCTGGGCTTTAGCGATATCGAGAACAAGGCGGAGTTCAAGACCGAACACCAGGGTGGCAGTTTCAGCACCAGTGGCAGTATCCTGGGGAACGTACTGTCGAACAGCAACAACCTGTCGCTGGCGGGGGCCAACAGCAGCGATCAGGCGGAAGGCACCACCCAGGCGGCGGTGTCTGAGGGCACCCTGATTATCCGTGATAAAGACAGCCAGCAGCAGGATATTGCGGACCTCAGTAGGGATGTGGAGAATGCGAACGGCAGTATTGCGCCTATCTTTGATAAGGAGAAGGAGCAGAACCGGCTGAAGCAGGCGCAGCTGATAGGGGAAATCGGTGGTCAGGCGATAGATATCATCCGGACGCAGGGGGATATCAACGGGCTGAACGCCGCGCGGGAAGCGCACCTCAACGCGGGTGGCAAGCCGTTGCCGGAGAACGCGACGGTGGCCGATAAAGAAGCCTACGCCGCGATGCTGCGTGAAACGCCAGAATACCAGGCAGCGATGAAGCAGTACGGCACCGGCAGCGACTTGCAAAAGGCGGCGCAAGCGGTGACGGCGGCGTTGCAGGGGCTGGCGGGTGGCAATATGGCGGCGGCGATTGCCGGTGGATTAAGTCCGTATGCGGCGGAGCAAATCAAGAAGTACACGGGTGATAACGATACCGCCAACGTGCTGGCGCACGCGGTATGGGGCGCGATAGCGGCGGAGATGAGTGGCAACTCGGCTGCTGCTGGTGCCGCGGGCGCGGCCGGTGGTGAGCTGGCGGCGCGTTATCTGGCGGGTCAGTTGTACGGGGCAGATACTGATGAGAAAATCGCCAAGCTGAGTGAAGAGCAGAAGCAGAATATCAGTGCGCTCTCCACCTTGGTGGCAGGGTTGGCGGGTGGTGTGATCGGTGATAGCAGCGCGAATGCGTTGGTGGGTGCACAGGCTGGTAAGAACGCGGTGGAGAATAACTTCCTGAGCGTTCAGGAGAAGACCGAGCTTGAGTTAGCGAAGCAGAAACTCCAGAACAGCAACGATCCGGCAGAGCGTGAGCAGGCGCAGCAGAAGATCAATGAACTGCGTGAAAAGGATATCGCCAGCGACAAGAAAGTGATCGAGGCTTGTGGCAACGGTGCAGCAGCAAGCGCGGCCTGTGCGAGTGCAAGACTGGAGGTTATCGCGGCCAAAGGTGAGTATGAAATCGGGCCGTACAACTCGAAGGTGAGCCAGCAATACGCGGATGCTTACGGCCAGATAGTGAACCTGCTGAATATCACCAGTGTTGATGCGCAGAATCAGCAACAGGTGAAGGATGCGATGGTGAACTATGCCATGGTGCAACTTGGCGTAGATAAAGCGACAGCAGAAGCCTACATCGAAACCTATGACGGTATGAAGATTGTAGCGGCTTCGTTGACTCCTATTCTTGGTACAGCGGCAGCGAAACAACTGAGCAAAATTGTAGATGCGAATCTGAAGGTTGTAGCAAAAGGGAATGTTGATGGTAATCAGTTTACTGACACTAACCAAGGGATCAGACCTTCACAGTTGGCCGACTTTAATAAACCAACACTTATTAATGATGTTGTGCAGGCTAAGATCGATAAGCGTCCTGATAAAAACTACCCTAATGGAAATATGGGTACTGCTCATGCGGAAGTAGGTGTGATTCAACAGGCTTTTGACAAAGGAATGACTCAAGGGCGTGAAATGGCGATGAGTGTAGCTGGCAAGGAAGTATGTAACTATTGTTTGAGTGATGTCAGAGCTATGGCAGAAAAGGCTGGATTAAAGTCACTGACGATATATGAAGAAGCAACAGGTAACGTTCTTTTTTGGCAGCAAGGGATGAATAAAATAGAGAACAGAGGGCCAACAAAATGATGATGAATTATGAGCTTTCTCGTTTATGCGCTGGTGATGAATATGTCAGAAATGAATCTCCTTTATGGTCTGACGTAATCGATTTTTTAAATGTTTTGAAAAATAACAGCGGTAGCGTGAATATCAGGATTATCAATGCTCCAGATGTTGGGCCTGAAAGACTCAGTGTTGAGGCAGAGAATGGCTTTTATCTAGTTACTTTACTGGAATATGATGAGTCTGGAGGAGATGTAAGATCCATATGGGATAAAACCTCTTCATCAGGGGAAAGTGTCATTATTCTTGGTAATTACTGGCCTGAGCGTCAGCTTACAAAAGACTTCGATCTTGTTGTCAGGATTTTTAAAGAGTTCTTCGATACTGGCAATGTATCAACGGATCTTCTGAACTGAGAGCAGAACCCCGGCCAAGCTGGCCGGGGTTCTTATATTTAAGCTGTATTAGTCGCGACTTGATCTGACACATGACCTTGAAAGGTTGAGAGTTACCGGTTTTGATATGGGTGTCGAATCCTTATACAAAACACGAGGTAACTCTCATGCTTCATACTAACAATCCTGTCATCAAACACAAAACAGGTTTGCTCAATCTGGCCGAAGAACTTAGCAACGTGTCAAAAGCCTGTAAAATCATGGGCGTCTCACGCGATACGTTTTACCGTTATCGGGAGTTGGCTGATGAAGGTGGCGTGGATGCACTAATTAACCGCAGTCGACGTGCTTCCAACATCAAAAACCGTACTGATAATGCCACTGAGCAGGTCGTTGTTGATTACGCTATCGCGTTCCCTGCGCATGGTCAGCACCGGAGCAGTAATGAACTGCGTAAACAAGGCGTTTTTATCTCAGGAAGCGGCGTCCGTTCTGTCTGGCTGCGTCACTCACTTGAGAACTTCAAAAAGCGGCTGAAAGCACTGGAAGAAAAAGTGGCCCATGACGGTATCGAACTGACTGAAGCACAGATAGTGGCACTGGAGCGTAAAGCCAGTGATGACCAGGTATGTGGTGAAATCGAAACCGCCCATCCCGGCTATCTGGGCTCACAGGATACGTTCTACGTCGGCAATCTGAAAGGCGTCGGGCGTATCTATCAGCAGACCTTTGTTGATACATACTCGAAGGTTGCTCACTGCAAGCTGTATGTCACCAAAACCCCGATTACTGCGGCTGACCTGCTGAATGACCGTGTGCTCCCCTTTTACGAGTCGCATGGACTGCCAATGCTGAGAATACTGACCGACAGAGGCACAGAGTTTTGTGGCAAAGTGGAGCAACATGATTACCAGCTCTACCTGGCGATAAATGACATCGACCACACGAAAACCAAAGCGATGTCACCGCAGACAAACGGCATCTGCGAGCGGTTCCACAAAACGATACTGAACGAGTTTTATCAGGTCACGTTCCGTAAAAAGCTGTATGGTGAGCTCGATACATTACAATCGGATCTTGATGAATGGCTGGCTCACTATAATAATGAGCGAACTCATCAGGGGAAAATGTGCTGTGGCAGAACGCCAATGGAAACATTACTTGATGGAAAGCGCATCTGGGCTGAGAAAAACTTAAGCCAGATGTAATCTGACAGATACCTGTATAAATAACCGGTAACTGTCAGATCAGGTCTGAGCTAATACATTTAAGGAGAGTGTTCAGAATTCTGTGTCACGTTAAAAATTCTACAGCGTCATCACATTATTCAGCCGCCCTTCAAAATAAATGGCTAACTGCGACAATGTCAAATTCCAGCTCTGAATGGGCATTGTCCATTTTTCCTGTGCATTCATCAGACCCAGATAAAGTAGCTTCAGAAGACTGTTTTCATTGGGGAAAGCACCTTTGGTTTTGGTCAGCTTCCTGAACTGACGGTGTACCGATTCGATGGCATTCGTGGTGTAAATGACCTTACGGATAGTCGCCGGATAGCGGAAGTACGCTGACAGGTTTCCCCACTTGCGACGCCACGACTGGAGCACCACCGGATACTGCTGGCCCCATTTTGCCTCCAACTCATCCAGCGCCGTTTCCGCCGCCTCTTTTGACACCGCACGATACACTGGCTTCAGGTCAGTCATAAAGGCTTTATGGTGCTTCGACGCCACATATTTAATCGAGTTACGTATCTGATGAATAATGCAGAGTTGAACTTCCGTCTGCGGATAAATACTGTTTATTGCTTCTGGGAAGCCGGTCAATCCATCCACACAGGCGATCAGAATATCTTCAACGCCACGGTTTTGCAGGTCGCTTAATACGGTTAACCAGAAGTTTGCACCTTCGCTTTCCGACAGATACAGGCCCAGAATTTCTTTTTTGCCTTCCAGATTCAGCGCCAACACAGTGTAAACGGCTTTGCTCTGGTAACGGCCATCCTCGCGGATTTTATAGTGAATAGCATCCAGCCAGACGAAAGGATAAACCTTCTCCAGCGGGCGCTGCTGCCACTGTTTTAATTCGGGGATGACTTTATCCGTAACAGCGCTGATGGTGGCGGTAGAGACACTGAAAGCATATAAATCTTCAATTTCTCGGCTGATGTCCTGATAGCTCATCCCCAGCGCAAACAGGCGGATGATCTTGCGTTCAATTTCATCGGACAGCGTGGTCTGGTGCTTTTTCACTAACTGAGGCTCAAAAGAGCCATTACGATCACGCGGAGTCGCCAGTTCGAAGCTGCCGGTCGGGGCTTTAATCGTCTTTTTACCGGAACCGTTCTTACGGTTGGCTTCAACATCCAGAGCCAGATGAGAGTTGAGCTCAGCGGCCAGAGCAGCCTCAGTTAACTGTTTGATTAGCGGAGTTAAAACACCATCCTTACCGGTTAATGCCTGACCGGACTGGAGTGCCTTAAGCGCTTTGTCAAAATCGAAGGGTTGGGACATGTGTCATTCCTTTTTGATTGTATCTTACTGGAATGACACAGAATCTCTAACACTCCCCATTTAAGCCCTAAATCCTCCCACTTCCCGCCGCTGCAACCGGAGCACACCGGGCGCGGCGGTGACCTCCAGTTGTTCAGCGTTGGCAATGCCAGACTCGGTGAGCCAGTCGCCGCCAATAATCACCTCGCCGTTCTCCTGTACCCAATCCGCCCCCAAATCCTGCCGGTCTTGGCTGGCCTCGCACAGCGCTTCCCAGGTGGCTTTGTAGTCCCTCCAGTTTTTAGTACCACCGCCAATGAGGATCTCCGTTCAGTTTTTGCCTCGCATAGATAACTGGCGGCACATTGCCCAGTGAGCTATGCGGGCGTTCCTTGTTATATTCTGTACGCCAGTTTTCTGTTAACTCTCGCACTTCCGAAAGCGTTCGGAACAGATACATATCGAGTATCTCTGTTCGCAGCGTTTTGTTAAATCGCTCGATAAATCCGTTCTGCATCGGTTTGCCTGGCTGAATAAAATCAAGTATCACGCCGTGGCGTTCTGCCTATTCGGCTAACGCTGCTGCTGTGAGTTCTGGTCCGTTATCACTTCGTATAAATGCGGGGTAACCTCTTTCTGCACTGAGTCGTTCCAGTATACGAACAACACGATGAGCCGGTATATTCAAGTCAGCTTCTATGGCCAGTGCTTCCCGATTAAAATCATCGACGACGTTAAATAATCTAAACCGACGCCCGTCCAGCAACGCATCACTCATAAAATCAACCGACCAGCAGTGGTTTATTTTAAGTGGAGTAGCCAAAGGCTGTGGATGCCGGTTAGGTAAGCGTTTTTTCCCTTTTCGCCGGAGGTTGAGTTTTAACAGGCGATAGAGTCGGTAAACCCGTTTTGCATTCCATGACCGTCCTGCCTGGCGTAACTTATTGAACATTAGGCCGAAGCCATAGGCCGGATATTGATGTGCCAATTTTTGTAATGCCTCGATCACCGGCATATCCCGTGCCGTGTTCGGGCAGTAATGCAACAGGCTTCGACTCATCCCCATAATTCGGCACCCGCGTCGTTCGCTGGTCTGATGTTCCTTCATGACATAACGCACCAGCTCACGCTTTTCAGGCACCGTTAAAGTTTTTTTGCTACAACATCCTTAAGAATTTCATGGTCTAAGCTCAGGGATGCATACATTTGTTTTAGCCGCCGATTTTCCTCTTCCAGCTCTTTCATGCGTTTGATATCAGAGGATCCCATACCGCCATATTTGGATTTCCAGTTGTAGTAGCTGGCTTCCGATACACCGTTTTCGCGGCAAACATCCTTCACATGCCGGCCACCTTCAACTTCTTTCAGGACCCTCAGGATCTGGGTTTCAGTGAAACGCGCTTTCTTCATGATGAGCCTCCATTGGTTGCATTTTAACCAGAGAACTCCATTAAACTGTAAGACTAAATTCAGGGGGGACTACAAAAAGACCCCACTATTTAGTGTAATAAAAATCACAAACACATGTATTCAAGAAAAAACCATGATAAATGTCAAAAAATAACGCAAATAAACGCAATTAAATGTCAGTTTTATGTAAATTTGTATTTTATATAAAATGATAACTCATTGTTATTTATTGGTTTAATGTTATTTGATACGTTTTTGGCATCATGCAAAATAAATGATCATCTCCCCAGTATTGTCTAGCTCATTATAATTAAGAGCATTCCTAGGGTGATGGGGTTATTTATTAATACATATTTCTTACTTTTATAACTCAACACAACTACTTCGTGATTTAAATGAAATTGATTTTATATTATCTTGCTAATAAATTAATTAATCAGTAATTTTTTATTATCAGACTCCTGATGTCATCAGGGGAATAGCTTAAATCATCAGCACAGACTGTCTGATAAAATGCATAAGAATCTGTAAATTAAAAAGATACTGTATTAATGACTTAATATCCTGAAATAACATGGTTTTTGTTATCGTCATTGTCGCCTGCATCAATGGAATATAATCCAGACAGTGATGGCCATGAGTATCAAAAAATAAAGCAGGAAATAAATGTTAACATGCATTACAAGGCAAAAGAAAAAATGAGTTGCCTTTGATTTATTTAAATCAGTTAATGAATGAAGTCACTGACTTCACCGATACATATCCAAAATAATTCGAGTTGCTTATTGATGGCAAACGAGTGGCAAATGAGGCATAGGCTCATTTGAATAGTGCTTGCGCTGACCCAAAGGGTGAGTGAATGAGGCCAACACTCAAACGACTTGAAGTATAAAGGATATAAACGTTGGTGGTATATCACCATCAATATTTACCCGTGGTTTTATGTTGCCAATAGTAGTTGCTAATAAAACCTGACTTTCGTTTTTATTATATCAAAATATGGAATTTTTATGAAAAAGCACATTTTTACCGTCACTGCATTATCTACTCTGCTGACCATCGCACAGGCTCAGGCCACTGCACCTACCGCAGAGCTGAAAGTGATCGGTGAACTGACCGTTCCCACCTGTACCGTTGCGGCCGCTGATGACGCTATCTATGACTTTGGCAAATTGTCTTCAACCATGATCAAACCTGCGGCTACCACTGCGCTGACGCCGATGACCAAAACCTGGACCATCACCTGTGATGCTGAAACCTATCTGAATTTTTCTCCGGAAGATAATCGCGGCTCTTCTGCCAGTACAGTCGCTGCCACCAACTTCGGTATGGGCATGGTCAACAGCACCGGCAAAATTGGTTACTACACCGCGCAAATGAGAAATGCCACGGTAGACGGTGTCGCTTCCAGCCTGTTTACCTCGCCTTCTGCCACCTTTACGCCAGCAGCAACGGCTAATATCACTACCGGGCAACGTTCTGGCTGGGCAACCGCCACGGCCAGTACCCAAAGAAGTGGTAAGGTTTTTGTCGCCGATATTACTGTCAGCCCAGTTCTGGCCAGCTCTGCCACTATGAACGGTGCTATCACCGATGACACCAGCATCGATGGTTCCATGACATTGAAATTTGCCTACGGCATCTGATCCTGCCTGGGGTGCCCACCGGCCAAGTGGGCATGTCAGCCACATTACACATCAATATTGTATTGATACGGATTTTATTGCGTTATGAAAAAGCACCTGCCCACACTTGCTGCCTTGCCATGTTTGCTGCTGCTTGCAGCCCATACACTAGCCGCAGCCCCAACGGCTGAGCTCAAGGTCAAGGGGAATATACAAGTCCCTAGCTGTACCATCGCGGCACCGGATAATGGCGTCTATGATTTTGGTAAATTGTCATCGTCATTAGTAAGACCAAGTGCGACAACTCAGATGGGGAATATTACGAAAAGCTGGGTGATAACTTGTGACAGCCAGACTTATTTAACCATTACGCCAACAGATAATCGTAGTGATTCTGTGGTCATTACAAACCCAGCTAATGGGGCTCCCAACCACTATGGCTTAGGCTTTGTCAATGGAACCGGCAAAATCGGCGCATTCAAACCGATATTGTTAAATACATCGACGGTTGATGGGGTCGCCGTTGCACTCTGTAAAGGCGTTCCAGGACAATGTTTATTACAGTCTGCGAGCACTTATATCAGCCAGGGAAATCAGGTCAGTTGGGCAACCGCTGATAATGTATTGCAAGCAGGAAGAGTCTTTCAGGCCGATATTAGAGCCCAACTTGACCTCGCCAGTGTCAGCATAATGAACGGTGCAATTACTGATAATGCCAAACTTGATGGTTCCATGACCCTCAACTTCGCGTTCGCTATTTAATGAACTGTTAACACCTCATCTTATGCGGGCACAAAAACTTTATGTTTCGTGCCCGTTATTTATTCATCCTCTTATTTTATTTGACGGTAATGATGTACGGATTGACTGGAAGTGCCAGAATGATAGCGTTGCGTGTCTCCTTTCATTCCCTGATATCAGCTTTCGTACTACTGCCCGCAGTGGCGACTGCTGCAAATGAAAAGAGCCCGACCTTTGATCTTAAAACGCTGGAGGCTCTGGGTTATACCGCTGATGTCGCCGATTTCTTCAGCCAAGAAGCCCGCTTTCTGCCGGGTGTCAATACCGTCACTATTCAGATCAATGCTGCTCGCTCGTATACCGTCGATGCCCGATTTGACGCCGATGGCCAGCTTTGTGTCGATCAGGCGCTCCTTATCGCCTTGAAACTGCGCCAGCCCAAGCTCGCCTCTGACTGCGAACCACTCAGCGCCCTTTGGCCCACCGCGACCAGCAAAGCCTATCCCGGGCAATTTCGCCTGGAACTGATGCTGCCCGAAGAGGCATTTGATCCATCACAGGATGATTTTCAACGCGGTGGCTATGCCGCACTGCTCAATTACAACCTGTTCGGCCAACAGATCTCGGGCAACAATAACGACCTGCGCTTCTTTCAGGGGATCTTGGAGCCCGGGCTCAACGTCAGCAACTGGGTGGTACGCAACCGCAGCAGCGTCTCCAGTGGCCTGAACGCCGATCGTTTTACCTCGGAAGAAACCTCGGCTTCCCGTGCGGTGGAATCGCTTAAATCCGTGTTGCAACTCGGTCAGTTTGGCAGCAACAGCGATTCTTTTTCCGGTTTGCCGATGCTGGGTGCACAACTCTACGCCGATAGCGCACAATTCAGTGCGTCACAGTTGATTGTGCCGATTAAAGGCATCGCGGATACCAACGCCACCGTTGAAATACGCCAGCGTGGGCGCACCATCTACCGCACCGTGGTGGCTCCGGGGCCATTTTCGCTGAACAGCATCAGCAACTTTTCCAATGGCGTGCCTGCCGATGTCGAAATCATTGAAGAAGACGGCCGCCGGCAGCGTTTCTCCGTGACCAATGCGCTGGATATCAATAATTACCGGGAAGCCACCAGTTATCAGTTGGGCCTGGGGCGTTACCGTAACCCTACTGCGGCGGTTGATGCACCGGCAGACACCCCGCCACTCATCACCGGTGAAGTGGCTTTCAGCCCCGCCAACCGCCAGCGTATGACGACTGCCGGGCTGCTCGCCAGCGAATACCAGAATCTGACGCTGAAAAGCAGTTACACTGGCACTGAACGCGGCTGGCTGGCCGGCGGCCTCAGTTATGCGCGCGCCCAAGACAATCGGCAGGGCTATCAACTGGATATGCAGGCGCAGACCACGCTGGGCGGGAATGTCTCTACCTCGTTTTCTACCCTGTACCGCTCAGAGGATTACCTGACCGCCGATGACACCCTCAGTGGCCAGGCCTACCGGCAGGCCCCGGCCACCCAGAGCCTGCGCAATGCCAACAGCGCGGCAATTACCTGGGCGCACCCGCGCTGGGGAGCGTTCTCCTACGTGGCGTCGCATAACCAGTACTACCACAACGGTAAAAGTGATATTGCCCATACGCTGTCCAGCAGCCAGCGCTGGGGCCGGGCGACGCTGAGCCTCAGCCTGCAATCCTCTGCGTTTGGCGAAACGGCCTATGCCAGCCTGTCGCTGCCGCTGGGCCAGGGTACGCTGAACAACCGGGTGCAATCGGTTGATAACAACCTGTCTTTGGGCTCCAGCTATCAGGGGAAATGGGGGGAAAACCGCGGGTATACCGTCGGGGTAACCGGTTCAGACCAGCAGCAGCGCGTGAGCGGCTCCGCCAACCTGCGCACCCCCTATGCACAATTGGCGACCGGGGTGTCACAGTCTTCCAACCAGAGCCGGTCTGTGTCGATGTCAGCCAGCGGTGCCGTGGCCTATGCCAACGGCAGTGCAGCCACGTCTTCACAACCCATCGGGGATACCTTTGCCATTGTCAGCATTCCTAAACAGGGTAACCTGCGCGTACAGGCCCCTGGCAGCGGCGCAACGCTGACCAACTATTCAGGCAATGCCATTCTGCCCGCATTGCAGCCCTATACCACGGCGACGGCGCAGATTGACACGAAAACGCTGCCATTGAATATCCGCCTGAACAGCACCACCGCTGATTTTGCCCTGGCGCGCGGTTCCGTCGCCAGCAAGCACTTTACGGTAACGGAAACCCGCCAGTTGCTGCTGACGATACGGGATGCCAACGGTGTTGCCATCCCGGTCGGGGCCAGCGTATTGAGCAGCAGCGGTCAGTTTATGGGTACGGTGATCGGCGACGGCAACGTGATGCTGCTCAATGACGATATCGGCCAGCCGCTCCGTATCAAGGTCACCAACCAAAGTGAATGCCAGGTCGATTATCAGGCTCCGACCCAGTTTGATGCTAACGCCGTGTATGAAACCGCCGAGGCGGTCTGCCGTTAATCGGTATTATTCTTTCCCTGTGTTTTTCAATATCGGGTATTACATGTAACACAGGAGCCACATTACGGTTTGTTTGCGGGGTTCATTATGATAACGGATATGCTTCATTGTTTTTATCAGCTTTATACGGGGTAGGTTTGTTTCACTCCTATTGGTCACTCCAGCTCAAACGTCATTTAAACCGGAAAGCACCGGTATCATCCTCAATGAGAGCAAAGGGCGAGTGGGTTTCAGCATTCAAAATATCTCCTCAACTCCACTTCTCTTAGTCACTAAGCTGACAGACCTGGATAGCAATGACCTGAGTAAACGGAGCCTGAGATCACTCGTATTAATGCCGAGCAGAGTCAGCAAGTCAATTTTGTGTTGAAAAAGAGAACTTCACTGAGCCACGAAGTCCTGTTAAAACCGTCTCAATATTAAAGAGCCGATTTATAAAAGCAGAGCTTTTCTGTACCCTAGGTCGTCTCGGCGTAACTAAATATGTGTGCTTACTGAAAGCTGGATGAATAACCTAAGTTTTAATTCTTGCAACAAGCCTGTTTCACTTAACGCTAATGGATTAAGCAAAAAGCCATCTCATTATTAGAGATGGCTATTTCATTGAACATCTTTGAATCAGGGGTGACTTATAGCCAGCCTTTGACCCTGAACTTTCTCATGGTCTCTGCCACTACTAACATCTCTTCCGGTGTACCCAATGAAACCCGACACCAGCTATCCGCAGGTGGAAATGCCCTGCCAATCAGAATATGTGCTTCTTCCATATGCTTTTTATATGCCGCTAAAGGGACTGGAAGATGGTGGAAAATAAAATTGCCTTCAGAAGGCAAATAATCAATTTTTAGCTCTTTTAGAACCGCGACCATTGTTTGGCGAGAGACGTTCGTGCTCTGTTTGCTATAAGTAATAAAAGGCTTATCGTCCATAGAAACCAGCGCTGCACATACGCCGCAATAATTCAGTTTTTCCCCTGCTACTTTGTTGGCCATTCTGGCAATGATTGTTGGAGTGGAAACTGCATAACCCACTCGCATACCGGCCATCGCATGAATTTTAGAAAAGGTTTTCAGCAGAATAATATTCTCCGCACCTTGCTGAATTAACGGTGTTACTGAGCGAAAATCCGGGGAGTTAACAAACTCAGCATAAGCTTCATCGACAATAAACAGGGTATTAGCGGGTTTGCTTTTAATCCACGGCTCAATCAGGTCGGCTGGCGTAATGGTTGCCGTTGGGTTATTCGGGTTCACCAGATAAACGATCGAGGGACCAGAATACGCTTTAACTGCGGTTTTTAGCCCTTCGATATCAAACGACCAGTTTTTCCCCATCGGAACTTTAGCCACTTTCATCCCGGCGATACCGGCAAACAGTTCGCCATCACCGTAAGTAAGCTCAGGAATAACTAACTGGGTATCTGGAGTAGCGTTAGCTTCAATCGCTGCACGGATCCCTTCTGAAGATCCGTCAGTTAATAAAATAGATTTCTCATCCACTTTATAGACCATGGCCAGTTTTTTATGTAGCTGCTCAATTTCAGTTTTGGCGTAACGATTGCTTTTCGCTACTGCGGCGCGAGCTGCGTTCTGAGCTTTAGGTGACATACCTAATGCATTTTCATTAAAGTTGATACGGATAGGCTTATCGGCAGTGGGTACTACAGATGTGGACGATTTTTCCTGTGCGCGGGCGTGGGTAGAGATCCCGGTTGATGCCAGTGCGGCTACGGCTAACGCAGAACTGGACAGTTTCAGCAGATCACGACGATTAACGGATAGCAACAACTCTTTATCAAACTCCATAGACCTTCTCCTTTTTGTTTATAGGAACTTCACCAGGAGATACGCACAAAGCAGGCCATATAGTTAACTAATTGATATTAATTAAAATAGGAGGTTTACATGACGCTGGATTCAATTTTTATTGCTCTATAATTAAGCCACGATGCACTATGAAACATCATTAGGATATCGCCATGTGAGTATGAAAATCAGTGGAAAGAGGCTACAAGGGGAGCCTGATTTTGTGATCCACGACAAACCAGGTACGTTGTTTGTCCGGGGGGAGCTCCGTCAAAACGACGGTTTTCACGAGTGACACAGGAGAGAGGCGTCTTGGTATCTGCTGTAACGATTGTTCCTGGGCGGCACACGGTGATAATGATAAAATAGATAACTACGAAGATATTATCAGCTAGGCCGGTGAAAAAATAGAGGTGATAGAATTCACCATCAAGAGAACAAGTAAGTGAAGCCTATTATTATTTATGGAGCTTGGGTAAGCTTAATTATAACCAGTAAAAATTCAAAATTTGATGATATAATTCGCATTATAGAATTGGAAAAGTGAAAATGGTTTCATTTGTGATGGGGCTGTAAGGTATATATATACAACTTATACAGATTGAAAAAATAACACATAAAATCAGAGGTGTCTGCATACAACGTGGGATACCCCCCTTTCATATTAGTGGCCTCAGTAAGATGATGACATTTTGTGAGAATGTATCATCCATTGCAAAGGGAAATAACGTCCAGCTCATTTTTGATTTATGTCGTGTATAACGTGTGTTGAGTGCAATTATCGCGTGCGAAGATGAGTTAATGCTTCGCGAGCCATTGAGGAGCATAGCAAACTCAGTTTTAGAATCGGTATTTCCAGAACATTCAGTTGGTAAGGGTGCATTATTTAAGTTGGAGTGTTTTCAATACCTTAAGGTGAGTGGTTATAATGTCATTTTCAGACGAGTCAGATCTAATAAAATCAGGTGTTTTAACCAATCCTGTGGAGCCTTGTCCTAAAACGAAAATGAAACAAGTATTAGGTGTTTTCGGTTCTACGTAGCGTTTGATTATTATGCATTTAAAATTATCATCTGATATAAAATATGATAAGGATCGAGAATTGTTTCCTGCAAGACCGAATGTAAAGGTATTCAGTGGGCCTCCTGCCAATTCGGACACATTGTTAAACCGGGCCTTAGATGCCTTTACCCCAGTAAATCAGGCAGGGAGTCTTGCTTTATTGCGTCGACCCTGCAAACTGCCATGATCGATTGTTTTGTCAACCTGATTGGGATAGCTGGTTATGCGTTGATCAACGAGGGGCAAGGCTTTATTTAGGAGCTGTAAGGTCTGTTCTCTGATATTACTCGGCAGACGATTGATCATGGCAATGGTTTCAGGAGAGAGACTGACCGTTGTACCCATACCCAGCCCGAAAGAGAAATGCTTGGCTGGAGGGTGAATATAGAGACAGGGCTAATCTATAAAAATAATGCCATCCTGCCCGGCGGCCATGTTAGACATTTTCCGATGGTGCCGTTTCGTCAAGGTGTGCGAGATGTCCACCGGCGACAAACAGGGCAGGGGGAAAGATGATGGCACTACATATTGGAGAGCATAAAAAGTGTGGGGCAGCCATCGAATGAGTTGCCTGCCGGGGTTAGAATGAGCGCATCATTTCATGACATTCCGGGGTTTGATTCTCAGTAGAACAAAAACTCACGTTAAGAGGTTACACGACAGAACCTTTCAAGCAGCCAGTATCTCAACATCACATCAACCAGAACGTGTATTTCATACCTTTCCTGTCCTAATTACTGCGTCAGCTTATACCCCACTGCTCAGCTATTCTTCGTCTCCACCCGGCAGACGATAACGGCTCGTGGGTCTGTCCGTTGCGCTGCTGATGCTTCAGCACCTGACCAGATGTAACGTCAGGAGTTGCCCAGTGCGTTGGTTTTCCGTCAGGCTGACCTCAACATCATAGTGATAATGGGTTTCCTGCTCATCCGACACACTCCACTCCCTCAAGTACACTGCAACTCATCGTTATCACGAAAACGATGCGAGCAACAATGGTCAATCTGATATGACTAACTGAGAGTGGAAATTTTAAATAAAAAATAAAAACCATGATAAAAATCAAAAAATAGTGTAAACAAATGAAAAGATACGTATATTTTAATGAATTCACATGGTCAAAAAAAGAGCACAACTAATTGTTATTTAATATAATAATTTTTAGTTGATACGTTTTTCGTATCATGCAAAACAAATGATCATCTCCCCTACATTGCTTATCGGAATTATAGTTACGAACATTCCTAGGGCGATGAGCAATTTTTTTTAAGAATGTTCTTTCTGGGAAAACTCAAAACCATAACCCACACTTATTACAAGGATTGCTTTTATGTGATGTTATTCAATAATGATTAATCATTATTTGCCTCTGGCTTAATGTGATGATTAATGGAAGTAAGCTAAAAAACGCTATCAATATGAGCTGCATCTGAATTTTTGAGCGTTTGAGTGTATTCAATCGCCATGACAATCAAAGTGATGTGGATGAGTTTATTAAATTAGAATCAATCTGTTAATTCATATGATTTTCAGTGAAGTAACGGGCTGAAAGTATTACATTGATGTGATTTTTTATAGCTCGCAGGTAGAAAAAACAAGCTAAATAATTTTTTTTGAGTTATATCAAGAAAAATAAAAATAAGATGAAAAATCTGTTTTAAGTCAAAAATAGATATATAATGCTGATGTTTCATATTGCAGTATGTAAGGTTACTCTTTTTGTGAAAAACTTCATTTGTTGTTTTTTTTGAAATAAAATCCTGCATTTTGCGGTTAAATCTAGCTTTAAATGTCAAAAAATTGAGTAAAAAACTGATGATTTATGAAGTCATTCTGTATTGATAAGTCGACATTGAACTCGTAAGATACACCGAATTCGTAAGATACATCTTAAAACAAAGTGGAAGTGATGGTTTTATACTTAACATTAATACCTTGATAGAAATTATGGAAAATAGACTTTTTGGATTCTTACTTGATGAAGGGATTCAGCTTGATATTGCTAACAAAAGAATCATGCGTTATCAGGCAGAAACCCCAGAAAGTGCAATGTATTTAAGGATTGTAACGCTTAGTGATATACAGTTGAGGTTATTGCTTTTATTATTAACGAATAAGCCTGGTGATGTTATCCTGAAAAATGACATCATGATGAATATGCTTAGTGAAGATGGGAAAGAACTGCTTTCATCAAACCAGAAACTTTGGTATCTGATGAAAGTTCTCAGAAAGAAATTATCTTCTATTGGTATGGAAGAGGGGTTTATCTCTAATGCCTATGGCGTTGGGTATTTTGTTAACGCCCATAATGTTTCTCCTATTTTTATCTGATAAATAAAATAGATGTCAAATCCAGTGACTATATTGCGCAATATTTTATTAGGGAACAGCCAGGATTATCGCAGCAGCTCCCTATCATGATGATAATTAAGAGTAATGGTTACTATTTATCGAGTTGACTTCAAATGATCCTTATAGGAAAAGGGTCATTTGTACCAAGCTCAGTAATAAACATGAAAGACGTTTCCTTATGAAAAGGACGTCGTATTAATTGTAAAAAGGAAAGTAAGTAATGAATAAGATTGTTCTGTCTGTTATCGCCGCTGCTATTCTGTCTACCGGTATTGCCCACGCTGAGGGTGTTAAGAAAGAGATCACTATCGTTGCAAATATCAATGATGCTATTTTTGTTTCTAAGCCAGACGGCAGCACCTGGTATGACAGAGAAGAGCTTTTTGCCAAGGATTACACTCAAACTGAGTTCGCTTCTAACGATCTGCCAGTACGTGTTTATACGACTGACGACGAAGTGAACGTGTCTCTGATTCAGCCGTTGACCGTAGCCCGTGCTGATGGTGCTCAGTTGGCCGATGTTGCTATCAGCTTTGCAGGCAAACCTGTGGTACAGGGTACTGCGTTGAATATCAAACAAACAACTGTGGCTCCAGGTGGGTTTGACAACACTTATACTCTGAAGATCAATGCTAAAGCACCAACTAACGCAGGTGTTAACGGCACCAATGGCCAATATCAAGGCGATTTAGTGATGCTGTTTGAACCAAAACTCTAAGTTTTGGCTACTTCCATGCGGTTAATCAACCGCATGGGAATCTTAAAAGATAGGGTTGTGTTAGTGGCCCTATCCCTTACCAAATAAAAAATAATTATCATGCGATAAGCCAGGCAAAATTCAGTAGTAATTTTATTGATAAATATCGATTGTTTATTGTGAATACAATATCCAATTAGCTATTTCTTCATGGAGGATAGTTAATTCGTTATTGATTATCTCATATCTAATCAATATCAGTTCTACGCCGGTGTGCGGCTTATAATAATGAAGGCTGTATTTATTTAACTTATGGAATGGAGCCTTATGGCCAACGTGAACCCTGGATGGCTATCCTGCTTAGTATTGTTAACACCCGTCTATGCCAATAGTGCCCAAATTGAATATCAGGTTCCGGCCGGTTTTTCGGAGGCTGAACAGGATAAATCAATGCAGTTTTTAGCAACTATGGGCGGCAAGGCTCTGCCTGGAGCGGTCAGTTGGTCAGCCAAGCAAAATCGCCTGACGTTTGATGAAGCATTGTATCGCGAAAATGGAATATCCACAGAACAGATCGCTTTATTAACTAAAGTCCTGTCTGAGATCCCTTATGCCGTTTGCCCAAATGGTTGTGATTACACCATCGCAGGTCAAATGATCACGCTGGATAAAATCAAACAGTCGTTAACGATCACGGATGGTAATCAGCGCTATATTCAGCCTGAAACAATGATGGGCTTTATTCATAATCAATCGCTGGATGTGCGTACCGCGTCCAATGAATATCGTGCTGTTTCTGCTTTCGGCCAAGGTTATCTGGGATTGCCCGCGCAAAGCTACGGTTATTTGAGTTGGTATTACAACGACAGCAAAAACTTTGATACTCGTACCACGGATCAAGGGGTGAGTACCTGGTATTTACAGAAAAACTTCACCTCTACTTATTTACGTGGTGGCCGTCAGGATAGCCGAGATACCGCGGCTGGCAGTATCAGTACTTCATTGAATCCGAGTTTTGACCAGTTTATTACCTGGGGCAGTCAGGACAACCTGAAACGGGATAATCAGTCGGCTGGCAAGTTGGTGTTATTCGCGACTGCTGATGGTGACTATGAGTTTTATCGCGATGGGCGCCTGATCCGCCGTGTTCCGGCAGTGATCGGCCGTAACGAAATTGACTATAACCAGTTACCCGGTGGGTTCTACGGCGTAGAGATCCGCTTGGTTAATCGCAGTGGGCAAGTGGTCAGCCGTGAAGAACAGCAAATAGCCAATATTAGCTACGGTGGGGGTTCCGGCTGGTATTTAACCTTCGGTAATGAATTGAATAGCCAGCAAAATGTCCTGAATGCTGGCGCTAACTTCCAAACTAACTGGTTTTCCGCCAGCAGTGCACTGTTGAAAGGCACCGGCAGTGCCTGGGCGATGGAACACAACATCACCCGGCCGATGCAAGTGGCTGATGTAGAGGTGACGCCAACGCTGGGTGTGATGGCCGGTGAAAAGCATACCGGAGGCTATGCCAGTCTCAGCGCTGGCAATCCAAGCCTGGGTTACCTGAATGCCGCGCAATACCAGAATACAGCAGTGTCAACGTTCTATCCGGCCAACAACAGCACATCGTTGTCTTATGGGCGGCAGTTTGGCCCTACTCGTTTGGGGTACAACTACAATCGCTATTCCCGCAGCGAACGCCATCAATTGCAAAGCACCTGGAACTGGCGTAGCAACGGCATCTGGGCGGTGATATCTGCGGGGGTACAAAAAGGAGGCTACGACAATCGTAGCAACAACTACGGATTGTACCTGAATACCACCATCATGCTGGACCGCAATACCGGTACTTTCAACGCAGCTTATAACAATGGCAAGTTGCACACCGGCGGCAGCTATATGCGTGAGTTTGAAGATAGCCATGGCACCACTTATGCCGGCGTGGACTTCAGTGAAATTGGCCGGGCCAATGCGGTGGGCCTGAACGCCCGGCGCAGCGGAACTCGAGGCGATGCCTCTATGCGCTTGGGAGTGGATGACCATATAACCAGCGGCAGTTTTAACTATAACGGTATGCTGGCCGCGAGTAAGGACGGTGTGGCGCTCGGAAGAACCAGCCCAAGCGGTGCTGCAATGCTGGTAACCACACCAGAGTTGGGTGGCATGAAATACGGCTTTAAGGTTGAGGGGTATCCAGTTGCCAACAGTAGCACCTATGCGGTGCCATTGGCGAGTTATCAGGATGTCACCTTCGCCAGGGCGCAGACGGTTGATGCCGATGTAGATATGAATATTCGTTTACCCGCCAACGTGGTACGGGCCCATCCAGGGCAAGTCTACCCGGTGCAGGCCGAAGTTGAAATGAACCTGCTGTACAACGGCTTCCTGGTGGATACCCATGGCAATCCGGTCAGCGGCACGCTACAGGAAACCGGAGATACCGTTTACCCGAATGGTCTGTTCTCAGTGGCTTCCTCAATGCTGCTTAAAGAGGTTACGGTGAACGGCAAGCAAGGGCGTTATCGCTGCGACCTGAGCCAACAAAAAGAGAAGCGTTATCTTTGCGTAGCAGGCTAAGCTCGCGCAGAGAAAACCATTTAACATATTGAATAAATTAAAGATGATGAGAAAAACCATGAAACAAACGATGAACAGGATAGGCTTCGGGTTGGTGATTGGCCTCATGGCCTTGAGCGGTTTGGCACGGGCTGACGGGCAACTGATGGTGATGCCAGCCCGCAGCATGGTAGAGGGCCAGCAGACCAAAACGGTACAGGTCAGCAACCTGGGTGATAAGCCCCTTTACTTGAAAGTAGACCTGGTACGTATTGAAAACCCAGGTGAAACCCCTGAGCGCAAAACCGCCATTGGGGATATCAGTTTACCAGAAATGATGGCCAATCCGGGCAAATTGACGCTGGGGCCGGGCCAGAAACGGGATATCAACCTGGTGGCGCTGAAAGCGCCAGCCAAGGAAACCTTATATCGGTTGTATATCGTTCCGGTTTCCAGCATCAAGGTGGTTGGGGAAGAGAGTAAAGACAAAGTCAGTGCGCCAATCACTTTCGGCGTCGGGTATGGCGTAGTGGTTCATCATTTGCCGCCAAGTGGCGCACAAGTAAAAGGCTGGAATCACCAGTGTACCTCTGCTGGGTTGCAACTGACCGTTACTGGTAACGTCAGCAGCCTGTTTCGTGATTTGCAGGTAACCCCTGCGGGCAGCCTGTCTGCGGAGCAGAAAGTGTTTCCGGGGACACCGCGCGTCTTCCCTGTGGAAACTCTGAAAGGAAATGCCGATGGCCAGCCGTTTGACATTCGCTGCCCGTAAGGTTGCCGGAATATTACTGTGTATTTTTCCTTGGGAAGCGGCCCTGGCACAGATTGATATCAAACCGAAGGTGGCGGAGATTCAGGAAGAACAGGCGGTGGTTTGGGTGAGTAACACCGGTGATACACCAGAGTTTGTCAACATTACTCTGTATCAGGTCACCAACCCCGGTGTTCCCCCAGAGGAAGAGCAGATGATCCCCATCGGTCTGATTAAAGAACCGTTTCTGTATGCCACCCCGTTCAAATTATCACTGGGGCCACGGCAGGAAAACCAGGTGCAGCTTAATGTGTTGAAGCAGCCAGACAAAGAAAAGGTATACCGGCTGGCCGTTATTCCTCAACAGAAAGCCAGCATCAGCGGCACCAATAATAACGTGATGTTGGTCAGCTTAGGATTTAACGGGTTGGTACGTCAGTTGCCGGCCAATCAGACGGCGACCTGGCAGTCCCGTTGCGGGGAACAAGGGCTGCAACTGGAAGCTACCGGCACGGTACGGGTTGAGTTCAGTGACCTGCAACAGGATGGGCAGGCCATAGATAATTTTAATGTTTATCCGGATACACCCCGCTTGATATCGGCTCAAACCCTGAGTGGCAAAGCGCAAAATAAACCTTTCACTCTGCGGTGTGAGGCAGGGAAAAAATAATAATGGGAGAGAATGCATGAGGATGTGGCAGCGGATAACAGGCGCCGTATTGTTATTGTGGGGACATGCCACCGGAGCGGCAGATATCGCACTGGGCGGTGTGCCGGTCAGCATCATGCTGACCGATCGGCCCAAAATCACCGTCGAAAAGCCGGGAGGAGGCTGGTACGACACGCTGGTCTTGAGCAACAGCGCAGGCAGCGATATCACTCGCTATCAGGCACAGGTGCCGATCCAGGTCAGCATCCGCAACGAGCGTGAATTTACCGTTTCCCTGGTGGAGCCGCTGGTGCTGATGCATGAAACCGACAGCACGCTGGCGTTTACCACCGAACGGGTAGGTTTTGGTACCAATAGCACCACATTACAGACGTTGGGCACCACACCAGTCAGCTTCAGCAACCCGGTTCAGGCTGGGGACACGTCAACCGGCAGCTATCTGCTGTCTGTCGTGGCCCGCCAGCCCATGGGGGTCTTGGGTACGTTATCGGGTAATTACGCAGGCAAGCTGGTTTTGATGTTTGAAGTCAAGGTGTAAGGCACCGCTACTGACACAGACCATCGTCTATTGAATGTAATTTAAGTAATCAGGAAGATGCGCGTTAATCGCCAGAGGATTTTATGAAAAAGCTATTTGGGCTGGCTCTATTAGGTGCCAGCACGTTGCTACTGATGTCTACATCAGTACTGGCAGCAACCTATTCACCAAGCTTCAGTAATTGCAACGTCACCAATATTGGCCCTGGTCAGTGGCGAGCCACATTCAGGCTGAATATTTTTTATGCCAACAATGGTGCTTCGAGTACGGCGAATAATACCTTCTATGCCTGGCTGCCAGGGTTGGATACGCGGACAGGGAGACCATTGACTGCCTATATTCAAAGGGTAACCTCCCCCGGATGGAATAACATGACCGGGCCCGCTTCGGTAAGGATTTCGAGTGCAACTGAACGCCTGCTGTTTTTCGGTACCGGCTCTAATGACAACATAATCACCTCGGGGGGGACATTTTCCATTAATTTCACGACGGCGGGAAACAATGCTTATCCGGCCTTGTTTATGCGTTATACCCACATATCCGAAAATGGTGGTGGTCAGGAAACCCCCTTGCTGGTTCTGCCGGGCGGCATTTGCCATGGGGGTGCTACACCTCCGGCTACTCTGCCCCCGATTACCGAGCTTGAGCCACCGGAGCCGGAGTTCAGCCTTAAATCCGCTGTTTGGGAGTTGAATGCGGCAGATGTAGGGGATTTACCCGAGGTGACCGCGCCAGGAAACGGTTATGCGGCTTCCATTAAAAATATCGGCAGCAATAATCTGTGTGTCAGTTATGTGAGCGCTGGAGTAAGAAATAAAGAGTATGCGTTGGGTGTCACTAATGGCACAAACCTGCAAGGTGGGCGTAATCTGTTTATGATGAATGGTGCGGCGGGCAGCCAACTGCCTTACAACCTGCAGCTGGTCAGTAATGATAGCGTGACGGGGAATAATTTCTCTTTCCCTGCGGCAACCGCCAAGTATATTACGCTATCGCAAGCACCCAGCGGCGTAAATGGCAGAAGCGAGATGTGTTGGACTCCTGCGGTGAGCTTATTTAAAACCGCGTCAACGCAAAGTGGTTTGCATACGGATACCGTAAATTTTGTAATTACCCCTAAAGCATAGATAACCCTATTACTTATTATTAATGCCTCTAACCCTACGAGGCAATGGCCTGTTATTATATCTTGGCCCTTGCCTATTATAATTTAATTCAACTGCTGAATTATGGAAAATGAAAAATAAAAAGAATAAAACCAGGAAGGTATTGTTGCAGTGCTCATGTGAGTTTACGCGTTTAGGACTTGAAACCGTATTAAACTCTGCCTGTGATGAATCCGATAACAATGCCGTATTTAGTATAAGTAGCCTTAAGCAAGCGGAAGATAAATTAATATCACAGCGCGGCCTTGGCGTTATTATCCTGGAGCTAAGTTATCTTAATTACAATGTACTCGCGTTGTTGGAGGTCATGAACCGTCATATCCCGAGACATCATCCCAACAGCAAAGTGCTCATCTTCACCGATGCTAAATGCAATGATGCGGTAAAACGCTATTTGGCTGGAATGGAAAACGTCAGTCGCGTTCTGAGTATCAACGACTCTATTGAGAAAATAAAAAGTGAGTTTTCCCGCATAAACCAGCCTGACCAAATAGAACATACCTCTGTTGTAAAAAAGACCAACGTACTTTCGAGCAGAGAAATGAACATATTGCAGAGCCTGCTAAAAGGAAAAAGTGTTGAACAACTGGCTTGTGAGTTAACGCTTAACCACAAAACCATCAGTTCTCACAAGCGGTCGGCGATGAGAAAATTAGGCATTCACTCTTTTCCCCCCCTGCTCATCTCGCCTTGAATACTGGATGATGAGAGGGTTATGTCGCATTAGCATAGGCACGTGTAGTCCCCCCTGAATTTAGTCTTACCGCTTAATGGAGTTCTCTGGTTAAAATGCAACCAATGGAGGCTCATCATGAAGAAAGCGCGTTTCACTGAAACTCAGATCCTGAGGGTCCTGAAAGAAGTTGAAGGGGGTCGGCATGTGAAGGATGTGTGCCGTGAAAACGGTGTGTCGGAAGCCAGCTATTATAACTGGAAATCTAAATACGGCGGCATGGAGTCCTCTGATATCAAACGAATGAAAGAGCTGGAAGAGGAAAACCGTCGGTTAAAGCAGATGTATGCTTCCTTGAGCTTAGATCATGAAATTCTTAAGGATGTTGTTTCAAAAAAACTTTAACGGTACCCGAAAAGCGTGAGTTGGTGCGTTACGTCATGACGGAACATCAGGCCAGCGAACGACGCGGGTGCCGGATTATCGGTATCAGTCGAAGCCTGTTGCATTATTGCCCGAACACAGTACGGGATCTGCCTGTGGTTGAGGCGCTACAAAAACTGGCGCATTAGTATCCGGCCTATGGTTTTGGACTTATGTTCAATAAGTTACGCCAAGCAGGATTACTGTGGAATGCAAAGCGGGTTTACCGGATCTATCGATTGTTAAAACTCAACTTCCGACGCAAAGGAAAAAAACGCTTACCGAACAGGCATCCACAGCCGTTGGTTATTCCACATAAAATGAACCACTGTTGGTCAGTTGATTTTATGAGTGATGCCTTGAGCGACGGGCGGCGATTCCGGTTATTTAACGTAGTTGATGACTTTAACCGGGAAGCACTGGCAATCGAAGTTGACTTGAATATACCGGCTCATCGTGTTGTGCGCATTCTGGAGCGATTAAGTGCAGAACGCGGCTACCCGACTTATATACGAAGTGATAACGGGCCAGAACTCACTGCCGCAGCCTTATCCGAGTGGGCAGAGATGCATGGAGTGATACTCGATTTTATTCAGCCCGGAAAGCCGATGCAGAACGGATTTATCGAGCGATTTAACAAAACGTTGCGAACAGAAATACTTGATATGTATCTGTTCAGAACATTGTCTGAAGTATGTGAACTCACAGAAGACTGGCGCACAGAATATAACGAGGAACGCCCACATAGCTCACTGGGTGATATGCCACCGGTTATCTATGCGAGGCAAAAACTGGCCGGAGATCCTCATTGGCGGTGGTACTAAAAACTGGAGGGACTACAGTCAGCGCTTGAAACCCGTGCATATCCCATCAGCATGGTGTGAATGTCCCGTTATCACGCTAAAATTCAGTATATCGGAACATAGAAAAGTGGATAGATTAAGAGAACGCTGAATATCACAGATTTGATCAAAAAACACACAATCATATGTATTAGTCGCGACTTGATCTGACACATGACCTTGAAAGGTTGAGAGTTACCGGTTTTGATATGGGTGTCGAATCCTTATACAAAACACGAGGTAACTCTCATGCTTCATACTAACAATCCTGTCATCAAACACAAAACAGGTTTGCTCAATCTGGCCGAAGAACTTAGCAACGTGTCAAAAGCCTGTAAAATCATGGGCGTCTCACGCGATACGTTTTACCGTTATCGGGAGTTGGCTGATGAAGGTGGCGTGGATGCACTAATTAACCGCAGTCGACGTGCTTCCAACATCAAAAACCGTACTGATAATGCCACTGAGCAGGCCGTTGTTGATTACGCTATCGCGTTCCCTGCGCATGGTCAGCACCGGAGCAGTAATGAACTGCGTAAACAAGGCGTTTTTATCTCAGGAAGCGGCGTCCGTTCTGTCTGGCTGCGTCACTCACTTGAGAACTTCAAAAAGCGGCTGAAAGCACTGGAAGAAAAAGTGGCCCATGACGGTATCGAACTGACTGAAGCACAGATAGTGGCACTGGAGCGTAAAGCCAGTGATGACCAGGTATGTGGTGAAATCGAAACCGCCCATCCCGGCTATCTGGGCTCACAGGATACGTTCTACGTCGGCAATCTGAAAGGCGTCGGGCGTATCTATCAGCAGACCTTTGTTGATACATACTCGAAGGTTGCTCACTGCAAGCTGTATGTCACCAAAACCCCGATTACTGCGGCTGACCTGCTGAATGACCGTGTGCTCCCCTTTTACGAGTCGCATGGACTGCCAATGCTGAGAATACTGACCGACAGAGGCACAGAGTTTTGTGGCAAAGTGGAGCAACATGATTACCAGCTCTACCTGGCGATAAATGACATCGACCACACGAAAACCAAAGCGATGTCACCGCAGACAAACGGCATCTGCGAGCGGTTCCACAAAACGATACTGAACGAGTTTTATCAGGTCACGTTCCGTAAAAAGCTGTATGGTGAGCTCGATACATTACAATCGGATCTTGATGAATGGCTGGCTCACTATAATAATGAGCGAACTCATCAGGGGAAAATGTGCTGTGGCAGAACGCCAATGGAAACATTACTTGATGGAAAGCGCATCTGGGCTGAGAAAAACTTAAGCCAGATGTAATCTGACAGATACCTGTATAAATAACCGGTAACTGTCAGATCAGGTCTGAGCTAATACAAATCATAAAAACGTCCAACAAACCCTCGTTTGTTGGACGTTGATGAAATGGCCACTATCGCTTAACGATCTTGACCATAGAAACGATAGTTACTCTTGCTTAAAGACTGACTTTCCATTTCAGCACACTTTATTGTTCAATAATTATGTCCAGTTGAGGGAGCCATTTGGTAGAATCCATACGGCCCCCCCAGGACAGCGATCATCAAAAAACCAAAGTCCGTCATCCATTTCAACTTCTGTCTTAGGTAGTGCTTTACGAAAACGCTCAACTTGTTCTTCCACAGATCCTTCAAGAAATTTACTGTGTTTAGCAAGCTTTATTCGACCATCGTTCAAAAGACGGGTTAAAACCCAAAGGAATATCTCTTTCCTATCTTCAAAACTAAAGTCAGCAGGAACCTTTTCAGGGATGGAGTAACACAATACAGCGTCAAGCGTTTGCCCCTCTGCTGCATCGGCTAGTTCCTTGTATTCATTTTCACTAATACTTTTAATCATTTAAATTTAACCTCCACGCGAGAGTATTTATATCCAGCCTGCTTAATAGTCGGGTTGTCACGGATGTCAATCGTCCAACGACTACTAGTTTTGCCTGCAGATGTAGAAATATTTCGTAGAGTGATAGATGTTCCATCAGCAAGTTTCGCTTTGTAAATTCCAGATTTGACTTCTACTAAATTTACCTTACCTGCAAGTTCTTGTGCATAGTTATGAATCTGCTGATCAGTTAACTCCTTCCCTTCGTAAACCTTGGTGGTCCCATAGCTGTTACTCTCTGGCCCTTGTTTAATCGTTTTACCCTCAATTTTTAAATCTGTAGATGAATTGCTTTTATCAAAAATTTTTCCCAACTCATCGAACCGCTCCTGTTGCCTAGTATTAACCGAACTACTCAACATGACATAAATCGGTTCAACACCGCTTCCCGTGGCGTCTGGCTGCCAATAGATGAAGTCTTGAATATCTTTAAGATCATCCGCAGGGTAGGTGGTTGTCACAATGCTGGCAACCTGCTTTATTTCCGTTCCGGTATGCACCGGTGTCACCGGAACCGGTGAGCTGTTCCCGGTATGGGATGGCGCTGCTGGCCCAGTAGGAACCGGGTTAGCCAGAATAGTACGTGCCGGAACCCCACCTACTGCTGGCAACGTAATTTTATCCAGCCCGGTTTTCTCGTCACGTACCGCCCTCAGCACCGGCACGTTCGCAGAGACGCCGTTTACGCCCGTTTTAACCAAGGCGGCATACTGCCGACCATTCTCCGCCGTGATAAAACCACGTACAGGTAGATTGACCGAGGTCATTTCAGGCTGAATATTGACTTTGCCAGCAGCAAACAGTTGAGCCTGAGCAGCGAACATCTCATAGTCTCGCCCTTCAATTTGATCGCTACCTAGTCCTGCTTCCTTTGGCCAGAATCCTACCACAAGAGCACCGACTGTCGACCCGACCGTGCTCACGGTGGCTATTCTGCTCAACTCCGTAGCGCCTCGCCACAACGCACCGGCTATCGAGCCAGCCCCTTCACTGGTCGTAGTCAGAATACCTTCGGCAATCGTTGATAATTGCACCATTCCCGAGGCGCGGTTCAGTATCATCCTTCCGGCAGCAATTAGAGCAGATTGGGCTGATTTAACCATTTCAGGCGTATAGACCGGGGTAAGTAAAATCCCTGCTTTAGCAAACAGAACTTTCCGTGCTTCTTCAGCTTCAACTCTGTTTTTTATTTCAACTAAGAGATTTTTCTTCCTATTTACGTCTTCCGTGATAGTTTTTACCCAGTCAAGGTATGTAATAAGTTTATTTTTTCCCTCAATTTCCGCGCTAATTTTAGGGGGAACTGCCTCATTCCATAATTTAATGAGCCATGGCCCCGTTGTTGATATGGCTGCGTCAATCATGGCAGCAGACTTGTCGATAAAATTCGAGAGATTATGTTTTTTCATAAAGTCTAGAAATGCATTTTCTGCCTCCTGTTCTTTTCTGTTGACATTTTGTTCCTCCTGATTTTTGGAATCAATATTCATCTGTAATGAATTAATCGCCTCCTGTAATACACTTATGGCTGAATTAATTTCAGGGTTGACAATGAGTCCTGATTTTTTTAATTCGCTAAGTAACGCCTTGGCCTCATCCCTGATTTGTTCTGCATTCTGCGGATAAGTATTTTTAGCCTGTTGTAATATTTGATTTATTTTTATCTGGCTATCACGCAGAGGATATAATCCGTAAAAAATCACTTTGTTCGGGTCATACGCTATGCTCCCACCACCATGAGTTTGCTGCCATGGAACATGAACGGGAAATGGCGCGATGGGGCTAGGCCCAACATTTCCCACGGGGTTGGTAGGGCCGATGGTTATGATAACCTGGCCGCTAGCCTCATAGGGCACGCCATTTATGTAGTATGCAGGTGTTGCCATAACACCATCTCCTTGAATTTATATCGACACAGTAAAATATTTGCACTTGGCTGCATGCACGCAGAGGCACTCCGAGTATCAGTCTTGTTTGCCACTAGTTATTTTTTCCAGTGTTGCCAACCGAGACTCCAACTCACGCCGGTCTTCAATTCTGGCAGCACGTTCTTCCTTGAGTGCTTCAATCAGCAGAGCCACGACGCCATTGATATTGATCCCCCGGGCATCTGTCAGCAGGCTGCCATCATTCAGTCTCAGCTCCGTTGTGGTCACGGACTGCGGTAATACGCTTTCCACTTCCTGAGCGATAACACCGGCTTCTGGTACTCCCTGTTTCAGGTAGGTATACCCACTGATTTTTCCCAACTTATCCAGCGCACCATCAATCTTTACGATGTCCGTTTTCATGCGGGCATCAGAGCTGCTGTTCCAACTGCCGTTGGTATAGGCATTGCCTTTATCACGGAACTCATACCAACCGTCCCCGCCACCATTGGCAACACGTAATCCCACCATGTGATGGTTACCGATGCGCTCATAATGGTAAAGGTCTGCCCACAGGTTGCCGGCTCCCAAGAGGCGTACCCCGTTAGTCATGCGATCCGTGTTGTTATTGGTCAGTTGGCTTCCTGCTGCCACAATCCATCCATCGGCATTGCGTTTTGTCAGTTGCCCTACCGAGAGCTCATGATTTGATCTCACCTGAATTTCATTCCAAGCGCCTAGTGAGTCACGGTAAGCCAATAGCCCCATCTCTTCTTTTCCAGCCACAAAACGGGTGGACATCATCATCGTGGTGGTCACATTGCCGCTGGTGAAATTCGTATGGATAGCCGGTGCGTTATACGTCTGCCCAATGATGAGACCGGCAGGGCCAGTAGTCGCTGCCGCAATACCGTCGTTATGCGACACCAGTGCCCCACCTGAAATATCAACACCGTTACGCAGGGATACTCTGCCGTTAGAGAGATTGAAAGAGAAAGGACGCAGGGTATTCCACTGCCCGTCCTGTGCCTGACCGCTTGGTGTGGTCAGGGCATAAAAATCTTGTCCATCATTACGCAGGATCACACCGGTATTGCCATTTGCCAGACGAAAACCGTTTGGTGATTTGGAGACCACTTCACCGTCACTGACCACACGTTTACGCAGTGTACCCAGTGATTTCAGTTCCGTGATATCATCATTCATACCGTTCAACACCTGAGCATTTTTCTTTTCTTCAGCCATGGTTATTTTCCTTTTTCTACAGTCTGTTTTCTGACGGCCGACAGCGTTTGTATCCTGGTAGGAGGGAACCGGATTTAATTTTCTGCTGTCAAACCAGTAAAACACACAGCAATAGCTGTATGTATAAACAGTATTTTGTGCTTGTGAGCGAGAAGTGTCGATTGGCGTTTGTTGTGTGGTGGCTGATACAAAAAATGGAGAGGGATTAGCCGAAGAGCCAGAGAGAGCGGCCTTGGTTCTGTCGCATTAAGACATCGTCGGGTAACATGCTGTTTTTTTATGATGTAGCCTAAGCATGTCTCTTATCCGAAAAGCCTTCAGTCGGCTGCATTATCCCGTCGATATTATGGCTCAGTGTGTTCGCTGGTATCTGGCTGACTCACTGAGTGGCGGGCATCGAACTGATCCACATGATGCGCAAAGGACAATATCAGCATCATCAAAATGATGGATTGTCACCGGCGGAACAATTTTATTTGTTGGCCGCCTAAAAAAATGGCAACGAAACAGTTGCTGACTTGCCTACACTAATGCAATAGGGCGACTAAATCTACATATTGAATAAGTGAAAATTTTGCCGAGTTCCCTCTTACCTTCTATTACGGTGGGTTGATCAATGGAGCCAAGTCAATGCGATTAAAAGAGAGAAAACAAATCATGAACATTATTTTAAATAATAGCTCTGTTATGCCTGTTTTCATAATAAATTGTATATGTGAATTTAGAATTAATTGTGATATTTTGCATCACGACTTCAAAGGGAAATAATATGAATCATATTGTACTAATTCATGGTGCTTGGCAGGGGGGCTGGGTCTGGCAGATTATAACCTCGAGTCTCAAGATACATAATTGTTCTATTACGGTAATTGATTTACCTGGCCATGGTGAAAATATTTATCCAATAGAAAAAGTCACTCTTGAACTTTATATAGACCAAGTAGTTAAAAAAATAATGTCACTTAATGGGCCAGTGCAATTGATTGGACACAGTATGGCTGGTATTGTCATTTCAGGAGTTGCCGAGAAAATCCCTGATAAAATAGATAATCTTATTTATTTATGTGCATTCTTGCCTTGTAATGGAGATTCGGTCATGAGTCTCAGCCAGCTTTTTCCACAACACCCACAGTTAATTACCAATATGGTTGAGGGAGGTCTGGCAACAGAATTATCGGCTACATCGAAAATGGAAATATTTATGCATGATTCCAGTGAAGATATTGCCAAATTAGCGATGTCCAATTTTGGTATTCAAGCAATAGAACCTATATATACTCCATTAACTCTTTCACAAGCTAATTTTGGTTCTGTTAAAAAACATTATATCCGCTGTAATAAAGATAGGGCAATTCCTCCTGAGTTACAAGATATCATGTTATGCAGAGTACCTTGTGATACCGTCCAAGAATTACCAAGTGGTCACAGTCCATTTTTTAGCCACCCCATGGAGTTAGTGGAAACAATTAAACTTATTTTAATACAAATTAATCACACTAAATAGAGGTGATAATGGCAGGATCAGTGCCCATGCTGCATCAGGAAAATCGTAGCGAGCCATAGCGATAACTGTCTGATAATTCGGTGGTTAGCATGCCATTTTTAATTGAGGGACACAGCCTGGTCTGATGCAGTGGGTTTAACAAAAAGAGGTAACCAGCGGGTGACTTGCTCACAGACAGAATATAATCATTCAAAATGAGCCAAAAGTGATCTCCATAAATGTTATTCAACGATCTAGCCAAATGTTATCAGCCGTACTTCGATAATGTTCTTGGGCGGTCTCTGTGTGTGGTTAATACGCCCCATTCGCTACCGACGGCCCACGGTTCGTTTATGTTGACGAAATGCCTTGTCCAGCAAGGGCTCAGACGGATTATCCATCGATAAAGCGTGGAATGGTCAACGACAATACCGCGTTCTGCCATTGTATCTCCCAGGTTGCGTAAACTCAGTGAGTCAGCCAGTTACCAGCGGAAAAATAATATCGACGGAATAATACAGGTGACTAAAGGTATTTCGGATCAGAGATATGGACAGGTAACATCATAAAAGATAGGATGTCACCTAACAATACCTTAATTCGACAAAATCATACTTACAACAGTGCCTTATTTCATGATTAATATAGGCTTTTGTTCTCGTCCTGATTTTTTATAGAATTTAATGGCATCTTGCCAATTATTTAAACTAAATGAGATGGTATCATGATATTTACTTATTTTTAGTAATGACCATATATCAATAAAAATATTTTTCCATTGCATAACGCTCAAGTTTTTCACATAATCTCGAAGGTGAAACCACTTCACCTCAGGAAAAAATTTTTTCTGCCGAAATAATTTCCCAGATAAAGAACCATAACATACATACACCGATTTTTCGGATATATTTTCTAGCAACAGTTCTGCAAGTTCACCACCTACAGCATCAAAAACAAGATCAGACTCATTCGCTGCAAGAGATATCTGTTCAATTTTATCCTGCGATATCGGTGTAATGCCACATTCATATAATCTGCGTTCATGAATTGAAGACCTATAAATTCCAGTCACAGATTTAGCCCCCAAAAGAAGAGCCCATTGTCCAAGTAAAATACCACAGTCTGAACTAGAGGCAGTGAGTAAAATCCTTTTACCTTGAGGGGAGTAAGTTCGTAGCAGCATTAATGCAGCTACTGGGTTAATGTAAGCTCTCGATGCAAGCTCATCACTTATGTCATCGGGAACAGAAATTAATCTATCCGGTTCACAATCAACAAATTTCTGCCATGTTCCCTGCCCCATTAGAGGCAATACACGCTTCCCAATTAACTCTTTATAACTATCCGGTGCATCAAAAACATATCCAACACCTTCATAACCAGCGACCAGAGGCGGCACAATCCTGTGTCCGTATGCACCAGTAATAGGGATAAGATCGGAAGCATTAACTGGTGAACAGATCATACGAATACGAACTAGGTTTATAGGCCGTATATCTAAAGCTTTTCTCTCAATTTTTAGGGTTTCCTCAGGAGCCCCAAACTTACGATACCAAAGAGCTAAATTATGCATTGTTAAAAATCACAGGTGGAATAATTTTATTTGTTGGCCGCCTAAAAAATCGGCAGTGTAACTTTTACTGATTTGCCTACGCTAATGCGACAGAGCCCAGAGCCCGGACGTAAGACCGCTCAAAGCGGTTAGCCAAAAACCGCACGTTATGCGCGGATTTCCTGCAATAAATCAGGATGCTTATCAAGAACACGCAACAGCTTCACCGTTGACAGATGCGGCTTAGCTCGCCCCGTTTCATAACGTGAAAAGGCATTCGCACCCCCGCCAAATATTTCACTAGCCTCCCGTTGTGAGAGCGCCAACTTATTTCTGACCTCAGCAATAAATAAGGGGGAGACTATGGCGGCGTTGACTTCTTTATTAAAGGCCAACATAGCAGCACTGACACGGGCTGCATCATGTTTACTGATAATAACTTCATTGCAGGCAGGGCAATAATCGCCTTTAACATTCGCGATTATTGTAGACTCACCCTTGTAGGTATAGGACAACTCACGGATATCGTGGAACAATTCAGCGCCACCGCATACTGGACATTTCATGATCATAACCTCTTGAACGAAACAACTAATACACCATCAGAAACCGTCAGTTTTAGATAAACGTCACCGCAATTTAACTCGGGGCGGTAAACGTCTTGCTATACCGTAAAAGTAGCATCACACATGTCCTGAAAACTCAGCCCGAGTTCCGCAACCCCCATTAATGCACCGTTCGTCGCGGTTATCTCGCCTTGTTGAATTAACTCCCTGATGCGAGATAGCTTGCAATGAGGCGTGCGCTTTTCCATTTTGAGCCTTTTAGTAATCCGTTTCCTGGCTGTCAATCATTATCCCTTAAAAAGATAATCGGCACACGTCAAACTTACCCTTTTAGGGTAATTAAGGCGCTCTGTTGCATTAGTGTAGGCAAGTCAGCAACAGTTTCGTTGCCGTTTTTTAGGCGGCCAACAAATAAAATTGTTCCGCCGGTGACCATCCATCATTTTGCAAGATTACGCAGGCTGAGGGCATAAGCCAGATACCAGCGAACACACTGGGCGATAACATCAGTGGGGGAATGCAGGTGACGGAATGTTTTTCGGATTAGAGACGTGAGCAGGAAACATCGTAAAAAAACCGCATGTTACCTGGCGACGCCTTAATGCGACAGGGCCCAAAAGACTACCTCATCACAAACTTTGCAGCAGGACCAAATTACCAAGGTCTAAGTGAGAGTCCTTAAATGTTCTCAATCATATTCGTTGTTTTCAACAGCCAATTTTTTACAACAAAGCTTTGAGGTGTACTTAAAAAATACACAGGCGAGTTTTGCGCGTTTTTTATAACGCTATAGGATGATTTCGTGAGATTTATACATAGACAAAAAAGGAGCATTTTATGTCTATAAACTCAGCTAATTCATCAGTATCAAGTAACTCTATTTACCAAGTTGCAAGCAATCGAAATGTAGGCGAGAACTCAAAAAACATTTATAGAAAATATCAGTAGAATCTCTCAGTCACCGGAGAAAATGACTTCATTAAAGCGAAGAATTAATAATCATTTGGAGCTAAGGAATGATTCGATAGAAAAACAGAGAGTTAACATAAATAAATTCAATAAAATTAGCCGCTTAAATAAGGTTTGTCTCCATCCCAAAATACTACTTTGCATCAGATAGTAAAATCTCAGGCTATGGCCGCAAATAGTAAATTCTCAGGCTTACATGTAAAGCCTATTTTCGAAAAATATTGTGGTGTGTCAATAGTGGACATGGACACAAGACCAAGCTTGCCGCCAAGAAATAAAATATAAATAAAATTGATGATGTTTTTTGGTTTTGTCGCATTAACCGGTGTCGGCGTTTGATGTGAGGCTGGGTTCGTTCGCCTGAAAGGCAAGGCAGTAGAGTACCAAAAAATAGGTATTCGCAAGGCCGTAAACTTGATGTGCATCAAATAAGTTGACGGTAATTTAGGTAAATACCCGAGAATATTCTTATTGTTTTTCAGGGGATTGTTTCGGGATTTTCCCTAAAAAAAAACAAATTCATTACAAATCTATTTTTTTCTAGATCATCGATCTAATAAAGGGAGCTTGAATTTGTATTTTATTCTGCTGTTAATTTGTTTTGTGGATCTTTATGTCGAATGTTATTGTTTTTAAAGCACAACAGATCACGATAATCAGTTTTGTTGCAATTCTATGCTTGCGATTAAAACGATAAAAAATCCTTCTTGGTTCCAATCAAAGGAATGAATTAATGGTATTACCCCGACTTCAGCTTTCCGTTGTTGCGTCGTCATTAATGATGGCGGGCAGCTTTTTTACCCTAAGCCTGTTACCTGCCATTGGTCATGCTGAAGCGCCAGCTACGCGCATCTACACCGTGGAAACGAGAGCCAGCCTTTATCAGCTTGCCTTGCAAAGTGGTTTGCAGGTGGTTGAATTGCGCCGCCTTAACCACGGTAGTCTTGACCAGCGTGACACCCTGGAAGTGGGGGAAAGTCTGTTATTGCCTGCTGATTCCCCTTTGTTTCCTGTGCCACCTGATGGTACAGGCGTACTGGTCAGCATGCTGCCTGAACTGGGTATGGGCAATGCGCCCGTACCAGAAGGTGACCCGACGGCGCAGAAAGTGGCAGGTACGGCCCAGGCTGCAGGCGCTCAGGACTGGAATGGCATGACAGGCAGACAGGTACAAAACCAGGCTGAAGACTGGGCTAAAAGTCAGGTAAAGAGCCAGGTAATTGACCCGTTGCAGCAGGAGGCCCAAGACCTGCTGGGGAAATTCGGCAAGGCGCAGGTAGGTATCGCCGTGGATGATCGTGGCGATTTCAGCAAAAGCACCTTCTCCCTGTTTACCCCCTGGTATGAGAACGATGCCATGGTGGCCTTCTCCCAGGTGGGTATCCACGACCAGGACAGTCGCACCATTGGTAATGTCGGTGCCGGTGTGCGCTGGGACAAGGGAACCTGGCTGTATGGTTACAACGCCTTCCTCGACCAGGATTTAAGTCGCAACCACAGCCGTTTGGGGCTGGGCACCGAACTGTGGAGCGACGCGTTGCGGTTTGCCGCCAACTACTACCACCCACTTTCCGGCTGGAAAGACTCGCGGGATTTTGACGATTACGAAGAGCGCCCGGCGAAAGGGTTTGATGCCCGACTGCAAGGTTACCTGCCTGCTTACCCACATCTGGGGGCATCGGTGGTGTATGAGCAGTATTACGGCGACGAGGTCGCACTGTTTGGCAAGGACAATCTCCAGAAAGACCCTCGCGCTGTCACGTTGGGGTTGGACTACACCCCATTCCCATTGGCCACACTGAAAGTCAGTCACAAGGAAGGGCAACAAGGGAAGAAAGAGGCCCAGCTTGACGTACAGATGAATTACCAGTTGGGAACGGCCCTGAACAAACAGCTTGACCCCGGCAATGTGGCTGCCATGCGCAGCCTGATGGGTAGCCGCTATGACCGGGTGGACCGCAACTACGACATTGTTCTTGAGTACCGCGAGAAGGCGGGGCTGTTGACGGTCGACCTGGCGGCCGTTCCTGCCACGCTGCTGGAAGGTGATGTGCATGTGATGCGCCCGCTGGTCAACAACAAATACCGGATAACCGGGGTGAGCTGGAATGGCGATCTGGTACCACTGAGTCTGTTGGCCACGTCCGGTGCAGACAATCCTCAGGGTTGGCAGATTACCCTGCCAACCTGGAACCCGGCGCCTACAGCGGAAAACCGCTACCAGCTTTCACTGACCCTCACGGATGAGAAAGGCCGCCAGACCACGTCGAACACGGTGGATATTCTGGTCGGGCAGCAACGTCAGGGCCAATTGGTGTTGGAAAGTGTGGGTAGCGTGCCCGCCTCTGGTCTGGACACCGATGCCGTTGCGCTGACGGCCTATCTGCAAAACCACCTGGGAGAACCTGTCACACACCCTAACCTGGAACCTGCCTGGATCGTTACCGATGCCGTGACCCATGAAGTGGTTTCTGTAAAACAGCCGGGAGAAAACTGCCAGCAAGATGCACAGAACCTGCAGCAACCTTGTCTGCGGGCGGTCTGGCGGGAAACGGAAGAACGTGAGGGTATCCCTCATTACGTCACTGCCCTGGCCAGTACTTTGCCCGGAACCTACCTGGTTCAGGCTGATATGGGGCCATTCGGCATAACCGCTCCCCAATCAGTGATCTTTACCCACAGTGGTACACAGGTAGCAAAAGCGGAAATCCACGACCCACAAGGGCAGGACCTGCTGACCAGTGGTACTCACCCACAAGTTGGGGTGACCTATACGGTGAAGCTGTTCGATGACGGAGGTAACGATATTACTGCCAGTATCCCGGCAGAGACGGTGTACTGGACCCTGGAGGGCAGCAATACGGCGGGTTGCGTGACCACATTGAACGGCCATGACACTGGCATTACCGGTTATCAGTTTACGCCACGGACCAATGCCAACAGCAATAGTGGTGTGGCCTGTGGTGACCAGGGTTTTAGCCTGAAGGTGAATTGGTAACCCGAGCGGTGACAGGCATTGACGTACCAACACGGCATGGCATCTGGCCTGTATTGGGCAAACAGAGAAAGGATAAATAATAATGATGAGTTTTGCGTTGAAGAAACAGGGGCTCGCGCTGGTAG
Source organism: Chania multitudinisentens RB-25 (assembly GCF_000520015.2). Lineage (GTDB taxonomy): Bacteria > Pseudomonadota > Gammaproteobacteria > Enterobacterales > Enterobacteriaceae > Chania > Chania multitudinisentens. The sequence continues at coordinate 458,261 of NZ_CP007044.2, read as the reverse complement.
TGGCCATGGTAGGCGGCAGTGTGAGCCCGGTTTGGGCGGGTAGCACCCCAGCAACGGCATCAATACAAGGGAGCGCCCCAACGTTACAGGCTCCGTCGAACGGGACGATGGGGGCTGTTGACTTCAGCGGGACGTTTGCCAATCCGGACGTGCTGACCACTGGTGATACGCTGGTCATGACCTACGTCTACAACGACAGTGACGGGGATTTAGACAACTCTCTGACGACGGTGGCCTGGGCGTATATCGACGGCATCAGCGGTCGGTCGGTGACCATTCCGGCGACGAATATCCCGGCGTCAGTCATAGGGGCCGAGGGAACCTCCACTATTGTCATTCCTGCCGGTGCCATAGGCACGACAGCCATCAGCGTCACGATTCAGGAATATTCGGCAACGGGCGCGCCTATCAGCGGTAACACCATAACCGTGACCGACACCAGCGAAGGGGGCGGTGGTTCTGTTACCCCGCCGGGGCCGATAGTGCCAGGCGGCAATGTGGCGGGCGGTATTTTCCTACAGTCTGACAACCCGACTGCCGGCAGTGGTGCGACGGACTACGCACGTTCGGCAACCCATCCGCAGGTCGGCGTCACCTATGTGTTCCATGCCTGGGATGATGCCAACAGTAACGGGGTATGGGATGCGGGTGAAAATGACCTGACCACCACGCTGAGCAGTATCCAGTGGCGCCTGGACGGCACCAACACGGCGGCCAGCGGTACCAGTACCTCGGTAACATTGAGTAACCATGCCATTACCGGCGCTACGGGCGACACCTATACCGTCCCTGTCAATGGTGATTCCAGCTCTGGTGCGACGCCGGGAGACCAAGGGTTCACCCTGAAAGTGGATTTTAACTAAGGCCGTGTAATTTTTCGGTCCGCATAACCCAGGCAGGGGGCGGCTACCGGCCCTTTACCGATGACTCACCAAGGAAGCAGAGAACGATGCACAGTAAAAAGACGAAGACCTTCACCTTTAAAAAACTGGTGCTGGCCCTGGCGATAGCGGGCTACACGATGGGCAGTGCTTATGCGGTTCTGACCGCGCCGACCGGTAGCATTCAGGGGCATGCACCAGTGCTGAGTGCACCGGTAGGTAACGAAGAGCATGCCGTTAACCTGAGCACTAACGCAACAGGGGCCACACTGGCCACTGGGGATACCATTACCCTGACCTATGACTACACCGACCTTGATGGGGACGCGGATGCCTCCACGGCTCATGTGACCTGGTATTACGTCAATGGTACGACAGAGACGGCGATTACGGCTGGTATCATAAATACGCCGGCTACGGCCATGACGTCCGGTACCAGTGTGATGACGATTCCGGCTGCGGCCGTTGGAGCAGACACGATAAAGGTTGGCATACAAGAGTATTCAGCCTCGGGTGACCCGATATCAGGTCAGACGCTGACGATAGCGGATGTCAGCGTGGCGGGTCCTGAGAACCCGACCCCGATAGCGCCAGGTCCGATAGCACCGGGTGGCAACTTGACTGCAGGTATCTACCTCAGTACCGATACAGCATTTGCCAATAACCTGATTGGTGAGGCAACCCGGTTGAATGTGGGCGATACCTATGTATTCAAACTGTGGGATGGCGTGACCGATATGACAGGCAACGTGACCTACAACTGGCGTCTGGTGGGCACCAGTGCAACGACCAACACCAATGCACCAGTAGGTGGTTTTGTGACCAGCACTACCGATGGCAACTTCACCGTACCGACGAATACCCAGCCAAATGGTACCCCACTGACGGGTTCTGCAGACGGTGCACAGGGCTTCAACCTGGCGGTGGATTACAACTGATTCTGCAATGACATCATCATTCCCTCTACGGGCAAAAAGACCTGCCCGTAGAGGGGTAACGGATAATCTTGTTTACAAAGATAATGACAGGTTTTCCCTGGAACCCTGCCGCATGCGGGGATTCAGGGAGCGTCTGTTGGCTTCCTCGGAGGGATATCGGGAATGAACGCTGACCTGACAGAAAAGCAGGGGGTCATCCTGCACCCGTGCCATTTTGCCCGTCTTGGCATGCGGCATTTGTTGCCGTCGAACTATCAGGTTTTTGAAACGGCCGACTTGAACGCTTGCCAGGAAAGGCGGTTGGTGCAGGGGGCCCCTGACCTGATGATTATCGCCTTGCGGGGAGAACGCTATTCCATGCTTTCGGCACTGGAACTGATAGAGATGCTCTGTCACAACAACACGCACTGTCAGATTTTGGTGATGCTGAATATCTCACGATTGCCGGGGGTGCGAGATTACCTGATGCGGTATGGTGAGCGCGTCAGAGTGATAGACCCGAGCAGCACATTACCGAGGCTTACCTGGCAACTGGAGCGAGTTATAGACAGGCCAGTCAATCCGCTTCAATCGGTACGGACACCTCTTCTCCCCATCCTGTCGAAAAGGGAAAGGCAGGTACTGGACGCTCTGCTTTTAGGGAACAGTGTGCAACGTATCTCGCGGCGGTTTTCTTTGAACATCAAGACCGTCAGCCATTATAAGCGCAGTGCACTCGGCAAGTTGGGTATGAAGACGATGCAACCCCTGTTGGTTTGGTCCACCGCCTTGCCCGCGTACCATTTCCGCCACCGAGACGATATTTTACCTGAAGGTTGAAGCAAGAATGCCGTCAAAATGTCGTGAATACTGGCGAATGTGAGTCAATACCCGGGAACTCGTTCCTCCCTTCCCCGTCACGGGGAAGGGATAAGCCAGAAAAGTCACCAGAAGAAACGAGAAATACAGAAATAATAAAAGGGCGCAGTGAGATGAGAAAAGTGAAAGGGTTACTGGGTAAGTACTGGTTGAAGGGGGGGCTACTGGCGCTGTCTATTGGATTAGCCACCGGGCCGTCACTGGCCGTGTTGAGTGGTATAACCGGGCAAGTCCAGGGCCAGGCCCCCACCGCGACGGGAGATTTGCAGGTGCTGTTTCCAGACGGAAACACCGTCGTGGCAGACAATGCCACGGTGGCGCCGAACCTGATACCGGAACAATTCACGGTTTCATCATCCACCACGGAACTGGCGCTACAAGATGCGGACGGGGATAGTGGATTGAGTGCGCAGATTGACACTGACAGCGCCTCACTGACCTGGAGACATAACGGTACCCCGATGACCGAAACACAACGGGGTCAACCTTTTGGCGATAACTTTCTGGGGGAAACGCTCACGCTGGAGGTGGATTCGCCAGTGACGGTCAGTAGTACATCAGGTTTGCCAACCACGGCTGGTCCACAGTCTTTTACAACAACCTACACGCTGACAGTGCCAGCGGTCGCACCCATACCCATGCCGTCAACAGTACGACTGCGTGTGAACGGTGTAACTTTTGGGAGAAACTTGGGGTTTCCGACAACCGGATTTCCTATGGCCGTCTTTGATTTTTTGATGGTCAATAGTTCAACGTCAGCCAACGGGGACTACAGTTGGTCGGTGGACCAGCCGTGGGTGACGGTCAGCGACACTGGGCAGGTGACGTTTAATACGCAGCCGAGTACGGCACAGAAGACGGTGACGGTGACAGCCACTGAGCGGGTCTCCGGTACCCCATTGACCTATACCTTCTCGGTAAACAGCTGGTTTATCGGTGATGATCAGATGAACTGGAATATGGCATCCAGCAGGTGTGCGACGCAAGGGCGGGCTCTGCCAACGATTGCCCAGTTAACAAACAGCATCGCGGGTGATGATCTAATTAACATTCGTGGTATCGGTTCGTTGTATGCGGAATGGGGTGAGATGGGAAATTATAATAGCCCCGGTATCACCAACAACATTTACTGGACATCTGTGTCTAGTGGTAGTAACTCCCACCGAACCGTCAACTTGCTCAGTGGCTATGTCAGCGACAACGTTAACAGCAACTCATTCCATGTTGTGTGTCGTCAGGGCCTTTAATTTTTAGATTTTAATATACGCCTCGAGGTGTGTTTTTTCGGGAAATGCCAGCATTGCGTATTACCATTCAGAGAGATCGCCCAATAACGGCGTTTTTCAAGAGAGTTGTCGCCTGATGTAATAAAAGGGCAATATCATCATCCGCATAGTGAGGGATTGTCACCTGCGGAAAAATTTTATTTGTTGGCTGCCTAAATAAACGGCAGCGCCACTTTTTGCTAACCTCTCCATGCTAATGCGACAGAACCTTATAAATTAATGCAATCTAAAGGTGGGTAAATGAACGGGCGTTTTTATATGACACAATATAACAATTTACACGTTAGGTTTATTGTGAGATTTTTTTTTGCTACCGGATTATTGGTGCCGGCATTGCCAATACAGGCAGTATTAAGTGATAGTACCGACCGAATACAGGGCCGTGCTCCAAGTGTTCAAGGTGATCTATTATTTCTATTTCCTGACGGTACGACACCTGTGACAGATAATGCACGAGTAGGTGCAAGCCAGCATCCCGAACATTTTAGCCTGTCCTCAACGTTGAACAATGTGATCACCGAAGATACCGATGACGATGAAATAATATCTGTGGTAGTTGATAGCGAGGCGGCAGTTGTTGTCTGGAAGCACTTAGGGGTTCGTATTCCTGACTCGGCATTATCTCAGCCATTTAGTATTTCCTATAGTGGAGAAGAGCTTGAGGTGGAAGTCACTGCTCCGGTAACCGTGACAACCATCAGTGGGTTACCCTCCTCAGCAGAGAATAATTTTACAGTAATATACAAACTTTCCGTACCGAATATTGAGGCTAAAATTGTCACGCAGAATAACCCTGTTGACGGTGAATTTACATTGGATTCTGGTTTTCCATCCAATGCCTTTATCAACGCAACGTATCAGATTTATGCAGAATCAAATATGACAAATAACCTTGATTACTTCTGGGTTTCTAGTCATCCTGATTATGTCACTGTGAACGCACAGGGTACTGTAAGTTTTATACGAGAAATTTCGGCGCCATCACCGGAAATATCAATTACCGCTACAGCAAAGACCGGGGGGGAAGCTGTACTGACACACCGTTTTACAATAAAAAAGTGGTGGGAATACCATGGGGATATAAATTCAAGCTGGGCAAATAATTTATGTGATCCCTTTCCCGGATATCGTATGCCGACGGATGGTTCTGAAGATGGTATGCATTCAGGGGCACCCAATATCAGTCCGGAATTCACGAATAGTATATATAGTGGTGGCGCAACTTATTATAATGGATTTCGGACTGTTGGATTATTATGGCCAGAGTGGGGTAATATGAATCAGTATGGCTGGTCACCAGATCCTTATACATTTTATTGGACATCGAGGCCGGCAAATTGGTCAGCGCACCATGCAGTATCAAATAATGGTATATTAAGAAATGTACCTGATATTAATATCTTGCCGGTGATTTGTGTAAAAGATATTTAAGAGTATGGTAATGGGGTTCTGTCGCATTAAGGCGGCGTCAGGTAACGTACTGTTTTTTGCGATGTTACCTGCTCATGCCTCTGCTCCGAAAAGCCTTTAAACGTTTACATTACCCTGTCGATATCATCACGCAATGTGTTCGCTGGTATCTGGCTTGCGCCCTGAGCCTGCGTAATCTCGAGGAAACATGCTAATGCGACAGAACCCTCTCAACCAAAAGAGAGATATTACTGCATGATCAACACATTGGATACTTAACCCGTGAAGGAGTATTATTCAAACAAATTATACTCAATTCCCTTGTTTGGTTTTTTCCCAGCTCATTCCAAAACGCGCCAGGTACTTACGTAAGCGATCTGCATCGTTGGGATTGGTTTTCTTTTGACGGGAAACGGCGAACAGTTCACGACCAGCTTCCGACAATGACGTGCTACGACGACACACCTCAAGCACGGTTTCCAGTTGGCGGCGATCGAAAAGGTCAATCTCCATCTCCAGTGTTGGTTGCGATGGCGTGACCTGCCAGCTTGCCTTCAATAAGGCAATTTCTTCGTCAACAAGGTCTGTCGTGATGCGCCCCTGTTCGGCCAGCGTTGCCATGCGGGCAACGGATGAACTCAACTCGCGGAAGTTACCGCGCCACTGCGCCTGCGATGAACAGGCAAATGTCAGATAGCCTTCACGCGCCTCTTTATCGAAACGGATCTGGGCCTGCTGACTGTTGGAAAAACGCTGAAGCTCAAATTCCACGTTGGGGGCAATATCTTCCCGCCGCTGCGCAAGTCCGGGCAGGGCAAAGCTCCACATGTTAATACGTGCATAGAGATCTTCACGAAAACGACCTTCTGCGACCCACTGCGGCATATCGCGGTGGGTTCCCACAATTAACTGGAAATCGCTGTGAACTTCTTTGTCCGACCCGAACGGGAAAAAGGTTTTTTCCTCAATCGCTTTCAGCAACATCGCCTGTTCATCCAGCCCCAGTTCGGCGATCTCGTCGAGAAATAACACGCCGCCATCGGCTTCACGTAAAAGACCGCTACGGGGTGTCAGCGCCCCTGTAAAAGCACCTTTCACATGACCAAACAGCGTGGACATTGCGTTGTCACCGCGAAGAGTGGCGCAGTTCACTGCGACCAGTTTTCCGGCGACCAGGTGGCGGGACTGGCGAAGCTCGTAAATACGCCTGGCGAGGAAGGATTTACCCGCCCCGGTGGGGCCGGTCAGCAGAATGGGATCACTGGAACGCAGCGCCACGCGCTCTATACGGTCAATCAGCTTGTTGAACGTGGCATTACGCGTATCAATACCGGCTTTCAAAAAAGAAACCGACTGCTGCTGTTCGCGCTGAAAGCGACTGGTGAGCGTGGTATAGCGGCTTAAATCGAGATCGATCACCGAACAGATACCCACGGGGATTGACTCCTCCGCGGCCCCCCTGGCGGCCGGGCCGGTTTGCAACAGGCTGGCAGGTAGATAGCGGGCTTCCGTCAGCAGAAACCAGCATATCTGCGCGACGTGAGTCCCCGTGGTGATATGCACCAGATACTCTTCGTTTTCGGTATCAAAGTCGTAGTGAGTGGCGAAGTCGAGAAATGCGGCGTAGACCTCTTCAAAATCCCACGGGTTTGAAATGGCGATGGCATGCGAACGTACCGTCGTGTGCGGTGAGAGTAAATTGATGTCCTCAATCAGTTGCTGGCACATCCCGGCATCGTGCGGTTGATGGATGAGCTCCAGACGATCGACTGGCATATCTGGCTGTTGGCACAGGCCGACCGTTGGCCGCCATTTTTTTAAACGATTTGTTCGTTTGCCTCGCCTGTCGAGTACCGTGCCCAGAACGCCAATCACCACTCGCCGTTTTTTCATTTTTATCTCATAGGATAATTATCGATATCTAAAGATAAAAAATTCCACTCACTATCGCAATCGTTAATCTCTGTGTCTGAAATTAATTGATTGAAAATCAATGAAATAAAAAATTATTTTGCAAATCTTTGTTCCTGGCACGCTTCTGGCAATAACTCTGCCGTCAATACGTTGAAAGTGCAGGGGGTTGAACCCCGCCGGCACCTCAGGAACGGCACAGGCTGTATTCCCGACGTGTTCCGCCAACCGATGACATCTGAACAATGGGTTCGATTCCTGATTCATATTCCCAATGAAACTGTTTGTTAATCAAAGAAGTAAAAACGGGGCGTTAGATGGTTAACCCCCAAAGACAGGTTGCCGGTAATGTCGCCGTGTCGCAGGCAAAAAGGAATTCCCCTGTGGCTTCGCCTCTGCACCCGCACCTGATTTTTTAAAAGGAAAAAGTTATGGCTAAGAAAATCACTATACGTAAAGGTCAATTAGGATTACTGGCTAAAAATGGCGACTACTATCAGGTCTTGGAGGCCGGAGAACACCGTCTGCCGTGGTTCAGTACGCCGCAAGTGCTCGTCATTAATCTGGATGGCAGTGAAGTACCGGAAACTCTGGCAGAGTATTTACGTCGCTTCCAGCCTGACTGGGTTGCACGTTACAGCCTGGCGGTGGATTTAACCGATGTCGAAGTGGGTGCGTTGTACATAAACGAAGTGTTGCAGGAGCTCTTACCGCCCTCAACACGCCGCTTGTACTGGCGGGCTGGCGAGTCGCTGAAACTGGTACGCATGGATACCCGTCAGGTTCAGGTGCCTGCCGATGTGATGAATGCCGTGCTGCAACCACGACGCAGTGGCGCTGTAACAGGCCGCGATGTGATGCTTGCCGTGCAGGTTCCAGCCTGGCATGCGGGTGTACTGAAAATTGATGGCAAGACGCAGGCTTTGTTGCCGCCAGGTCTGACGGCGTACTGGAAGGTGAATCATCTGGTTGACGCGGAAGTGGTGGATACCCGCTTACAGGTGCTGGAAGTGGGTGGACAAGAGATTTTGACCAAAGACAAGGTCAATCTGCGTCTGAATCTGGCGGCGAACTGGCGCTATAGCGACGTGTTACAGGCATTTGCGCAGCTCACCAAACCGTTGGATCACCTCTACCGCGAATTGCAGTTTGCATTGCGTGAGGCCGTTGGAACGCGAACCCTGGATGAACTGCTGGAAGATAAGCAGATCATTGACGAAGTGGTGAGCGCACAGGTGAAAAACCGTATGGCGCCTTATGGTATCGAGGTGGCTTCGCTGGGGGTGAAAGATATCGTGTTGCCAGGTGATATGAAAACCATTCTCTCCCGACTGATTGAAGCGGAGAAATCGGCGCAGGCCAACGTGATCCGCCGGCGTGAAGAGACTGCGGCGACACGTTCGCTGTTGAACACCGCAAAAGTGATGGAAAACAATCCGGTGGCGCTGCGTTTAAAAGAACTGGAAACCCTCGAAAGAGTGGCGGAGCGTATCGATAAAATATCGGTATTCGGTGGCCTGGACCAGGTTCTGCACGGCTTAGTGAATATTAAAGGATAAGAGTATGCAGCATAACGAGTATGAACTGTTGGCGGCGCAGAACGCGGCGCCGGTGAAAATGTGGACCCACGGCGTCCCTGTGGAACCTGAGGCGCGTCAGCAATTGCTGAATACGGCGAAAATGCCGTTTATTTTTAAACATCTGGCGGTGATGCCGGATGTGCATCTCGGCAAAGGGTCAACCATTGGCAGCGTTATCCCGACCAAAGGGGCGATTATTCCTGCGGCGGTGGGTGTGGATATTGGCTGTGGCATGATTGCCGTGCGTACCTCGCTTCTGGCTGGCGATTTGCCGGATAACCTCAGCGGGCTGCGTAAAGCGATTGAGCAGGCGGTGCCACATGGGCGTACCAATACGCGTTCCCGTCGCGATAAAGGCGCATGGGAAACGCCGCCGGAAGAAGTGAGTGCCCACTGGGGGCAACTGGCGCCGCGTTTTAAACGCCTGACCGACAAATACCCGCAGTTGCTGAAAACCAATAACCATCAGCATCTGGGAACGTTAGGAACCGGCAATCACTTTATTGAAGTGTGCCTGGATGAACAACAACGCGTATGGGTGATGCTGCACAGCGGCTCCCGTGGTGTGGGAAACGCCATCGGTAACGTGTTTATCACACTAGCGCAGCAGGATATGCAGCAGCATATTGCGAACCTGCCGGACAGAAACCTGGCCTATTTCCAGGAAGGGAGTCGTCATTATGACGATTACATTGAAGCGGTGGAGTGGGCGCAGGATTTCGCCCGGCAAAATCGGGAAGTGATGATATCCCGCGTGCTGGCGGTGCTGTCACGTATCGTCAGTAAACCGTTTATGACCCAACAAGAGGCGGTGAATTGCCACCACAACTATGTCCAGAAAGAACACCATTTTGGCGAAGAGGTGCTGGTGACACGTAAAGGCGCGGTTTCGGCACAGAAAGGCCAGATGGGGATTATTCCCGGTTCAATGGGGGCGAAAAGTTTCATTGTGCGCGGGCTGGGGAATGAAGAGAGTTTCTGCTCCTGTAGCCATGGCGCCGGAAGAATCATGAGCCGGACAGCGGCCAAAAAACGTTTCACCGTGGCCGATCACATCCGCGCGACAGCCCATGTTGAATGCCGGAAAGACAGCGAGGTGATCGATGAAATTCCGATGGCTTACAAAGACATTGATGCCGTTATGGTGGCGCAGTCTTCGCTGGTGGAGGTGGTTCACACCTTGCGGCAGGTCGTGTGTGTAAAAGGATAAAAAAATGACCGAAAATGCAGTCAGCGCCGCAATGCGCGAGCGGGTATCGCGGCAGCTAAAAGAAGTGGAGGAACGCTTTGGCGTTAGGGTGCTGTATGCCTGCGAATCAGGTAGTCGCGGCTGGGGATTTGCCTCGCCGGATAGCGATTACGATGTGCGGTTTTTATACGTCCACCCGCCGGAATGGTATCTGCGGGTAACCGCGCCACGGGACGTGATCGAACTGCCCATAGACGATGAATTGGACGTCTGTGGCTGGGAATGGCGCAAAGCCCTGGGGTTGTTGAAAGGGGCGAACCCGACGCTAATAGAGTGGCTGGATTCGCCGATCGTCTATCAGCAGGAGGAGAAGACGGTCGCGGCGCTGAAGGCGCTGGTCCCGCAATGGTTCTCACCGCTTCGTGCGCGCTGGCACTACTATTCGATGGCGCGGAAAAACTTTCGCGGCTACCTGCAGGGCGAGGACGTGCGGTTGAAAAAATACTTCTATGTACTGCGACCGCTGCTGGCTGTACGTTGGGTAGAAGCGGGTAAGGGTGTACCGCCGATGCGCTTTGTTGAACTGCTGGCGGGCAGTGAACTGGATGCGCCGCTGCGTCAGGAGATCGACGAACTGCTGGTATGCAAACAGCGGGCAGGTGAAGCGGAATATGGCCCGCGTCGTCCGCTACTGCATGCGTTTATCCGCGCAGAACTGGCACGAGGCGAGATCCCATCCATCCTGCCGGATAGCCGGGAAGGTGATGTCAGCATGTTGAATAAACTGCTGTACCAAACGGTGATGTCGTGAATGGCGCGTCACTTATCCAGCGGCAACGTGGTTACACATCGTGGCGAGAGTTTTTTAGCATGCGCACAACGGCATGAATGCTGATATGCAGCGCCCATGCGGTGTCAGGGATAGCCGCATTGTTCATTGCAAGGTCAACAATTTGCTCTTTCATGCCGTGTTGGCAGGCACAATAGGAATAATCAAGCTGGAAAGTCCGGCTGCGCATTTGGCACCGATAGCGCTGATGCTTAGCTTTTCCCAGACCGTGCGTTTTAACCGATTTGGTTTGCCCGCAAAATGGGCATTTTACGTTAACTTTGGCCATTCGAGGCTCTCAGCCAAAAGAGAGATATTACTGCATGATCAACAGATTGAATACTTAACCAAAGTTTTTGGGGGACGTGATGGATGAAGAAATCGCGCGTCGGCGAGGCAAAAAAGCTGAGGGCAGTTCCGTCTTTTTTACAGAGTTTTTATTTGCGTTTCGAGCGCAAAAATAACAACTTTGCAAGATGGAAAAATGGTGCCCGGACTCGGAATCGAACCAAGGACACGGGGATTTTCAATCCCCGTGTTGAAAAAGGTTAATTTTTAATCGGTTTTTACCATTATTCGAATAACCTATTCGGATAATGTATATGCATGTAATTTCAATCATTTCTACCAAAGGCGGCGAAGGGAAATCGACCCACGCAGCCAATCTCGCCGGTCTCTGTGCCGATGCTGGCCTCAAAACCCTATTGATCGATGCTGACTACGCTCAGCCAACCGCTTCCAGTTATTATCATCTGGAGTATGAGGCACCTTGTGGCCTGTACGAGTTGTTAATGCAGACCGTTGATCTCAATCAGCCCCAACAAATTATCTCTCATACCAACATTCCTAACCTCGATCTGATTGTTTCTAACGATCCTCATGAACAGCTCAAAACAGCCATGATGCACGCGCCGGATGGCCGTTTTCGCTTGCGTAATTTACTACAGCATTCTCTGTTCACTGGCTATGACGTAGGCATCCTTGATTCACAGGGGGCTCGTTCCATCATGCTGGAACTGGTGATGCTAGCGAGCCACACTGCACTTGCCATGATCAAACCAGTTGTCCCCGATGTCCGTGAATTTCTGCGCGGAACAATCCCGTTGATGGAAGGCTTACTACCCTATAAGGATTTTGGTATTGCGCTGCCTCCGGTGAAAATTCTGGTGAACTGCATGGATTACACCAAGCTGGCCAGGGAAGCACTGAAGGCGATTACACAGATCGTGGAAGAGGGGACCTATAGTTCGGCAGATATCCCGGTTAGCATGTTGACAACACAGATCTTTGATTTGGACGTCTATAAGTTAGGGCATAGCCTGTCTCAGCCTGTGCATCGGTTGGAATACCAAACAGATCGCAAAACTCTTCCTGCAGCACAATCAATGTGTGATCTGGCTAGTGAGCTTTTCCCTGAGTGGAAACACCTCTTTGATGATGTTCTTGTTCGGGGGGCGTGCGCATGAATCGCAATAAAATTTGGCGTGCTGTTGCCTATTCCACTGATACCTACAGGAAGCACGATGAGATTCATGTGTTTGTCGATGCGCCTGATTACGAGACAGCCAAAAGTCGGATTTATGAGCGCTTGGTTGATGAATGGGATCTGGCGAGGGGCTTTATTGATTTTTACAACCTGTGGAGTGAGTCGGAACTTCGCAATATTGCCGTAGGTCCACAAACACCGATTGGGCTTCCGTTGCTGGAGTCTGGTGCGAGTTATGATCGGTCTCCTTTGATTCTGGTCGCTTCCTCCCGACTCCGCTATGTTCTGGATTGCGCATTACGCGAGGTTCAGATTGAGGAGGCGCGCCATGCGTAATACTGAACAACAACGCGTTCTGCCGCATTCATGGGCAGCAGAACAGTCTGTTCTGGGCGGATTGATGCTGGAAAATGACCGTTGGGATGATATTGCCCCACTCCTGACGACAGACAGCTTTTTTTCACCACCTCACCAGAGAATTTTTGCCGTCATGCAGGCATTACTGGGCCGCAATAGACCCATTGACCTGCTCACGGTATCCGAAGAACTTGAACGTCTTGAGCAACTTGAGCTTGTGGGAGGGTTCGCCTACCTGGCCGAATTGTCCAAGAATACCCCCAGTGCCGCCAATATCGTGGCTTATGCCGAATATGTCTCTACTGCAAAGCAGAAGCGTCAGTTGTTGGCACTAGGAGATGATTTGGCCAGGCAGGCGGAAGATGCCCGTACGGATGTGGCCGAATTGCTGGAGCAGGCAGAGCAGCGCATTTTCGATATCGCGGGCCTGCAGGCGGCGGGCAAGCCGTTTGATTTGGTCTCGTCGCTGGAAACATATGTTAACCGTCTTGAGCAGCGCTGCAACAGTGAGGACCTGATTACTGGCACACCCACGCCATTTGAACAGCTTAACGGAATGACCAGTGGGTTGCAGGATAGTGACCTTATCTTGTTGGCCGCACGTCCCTCAATGGGGAAAACCGCGCTGGCCCTCAGTTTATGTGAAGGTGCGCTGGAGACCCGGAAAGACAAATCAGTGCAAATCTACAGCCTGGAAATGCCTCTTGACCAACTTTTATCCCGGTTTATTGCCATGCTCGGGCGCGTTCCTTTACAGCATCTGCGCAATGGCAATATGGGTGACGAGGACTGGGCCAGATTGGCGAAGGCGAACGGTGTTCTTCTTGAGTGGAAAGATCGTCTTCTCATTGATGACAACAGCTTTATGACTCCGTCAATGCTGCGCTCTCGGGTCCGTAAAAACGTCCGTAAATACGGGCATCCGTCATTGATCCTGCTGGACTACCTGCAACTGATGCGTTGCCCTGGGCAGGAAAATCGTACACAGGAAATTGCCGAAATTTCGCGTTCGCTGAAAGCATTGGCGAAAGAAATCGGTTGCCCGGTCGTGGCCCTTTCACAGCTTAATCGCGCTTTGGAGAGCCGGGCGGATAAGCGCCCTAATAATGGTGATCTGCGGGATTCTGGTGCACTGGAGCAAGATGCTGACGTGATCATGTTTATCTACCGGGATGAAGTGTATGACGAGCATTCACCGGATAAGGGCATTGCCGAGTTGATTATTGGCAAACAGCGTAATGGCCCTATCGGCACGGTAAAAGTGAAGTATCAGGCCGACATTACCCGATTTGAAGATTTTTCGGGAGGCCGTTATGACTTCTAAAAAAATGCAGGCGCTGGAGGCGCAATTATTGCAGCGGGGACGTTCACCGGCATCTGGTGCGGTGGCCGTCTTGCCCGTCAGTCAAATACCGATGGTATTGACACTGGATCAATTGCGACCCAACCCGGATAACCCGCGTAAAACCCGTAACTCCAGGTATGACGAGATCATGGCTTCTATCCGAGCTTGTGGGTTGAAGAATGTGCCGATGGTGACGAAGAACCCTGACTTAGATGAAGACGTGTATATTTTTAGTGATGGGGGCAATACACGCTATTCAATTCTGAAAGAGTTATGGGAAGAGACTCAGGATGAACGTTTTCGTCGTATTCAGTGCGTTTTTAAACCGTGGCCCGGTCGGTTGAAGTGTGTTATCGGTCATTTGGCTGAAAATGAGGTTCGAGGGGATTTGCTGTTTATCGAGAAAGCATTGGGGGTCGCCGATGCAAAAGCTCTTTACGAAGAAGAAACTGGAAAGAAGGTATCTCAACGAGAACTTGAGTTGTTCCTGCGTTCTGAAGGCTACCCTGTCAGTCAGTCAAACATAAGCAGGATGGAGTATACGCTTGAGAATTTATATCCCTACATGCCTGGATTATTGTGGTCAGGAATTGGCCGCCCCCAAGTTGCCCAACTCATTACGTTACGAAGTGCGGCTGAAAAAGCCTGGCGAGAGTTCAGTGTCAATGTCGATGTGGTTAAAACGTTTGATGGCGTATTTGGTGAAGTGTGTCAAACCTTGGATGACCCAAACCATTACACCCTGGAAACGTTTAAAGATGAGTTAATTGCCGGATTACTTCAGGCACTCCCCAGCCCGGAAATTACGTATGATCGCTGGTTAATCGAACTTGATCCGACAGAGCAGAATCGCCGTAAACTGTTCGGTGAACCCGCGCCAGTGCCGCAACATATTATCAATGCGGATAAAAATGCCGGAAAAGAAGAGGCAACGCCCACGGCAGTATTCTCGACATCATCCACGCAACCACCTCAAGACTACCAGGACGATAGCCAGGTTAAAACAAGACCTCGTCAGCCCGATGCCGTTATGAATTTTCAAGCAGCGGCTTCGTTATCGCCAACCGACATAGAGGCTTCTGAGGAAACGCCATCCGATAGTTCTGCAAGCCTTATACGTAAAGATGAAGAACAGCTTGATCTGTATGGCCTGCCCGAGACCCCACGCGAATCAACCTTGCCGGTAGATTTTTCTCTTCCAACTCCTGCCGTACGGCAAGAGTCCCCCACGCCATCACCTGCTTTGGACAGTACTGCGCAGGACTCTTCCGTTTCCTTTGCCAAGACCGGCTTGGAGCCGGTAACGGACATCTGGCTGATTTCCGCCTTGCAGGATGATATTGAGCATTTACAGGATGCCGCGTTTCGTTTGGCCTTTGAACTGGCTGAAGTGCTCGAAGCCGAACAGGAATTGTGTGACGACACGACGCCGGGTTCTGCGGGGTATCGCCTGCAGGTGGATGCGCATAGGGCATCGCCGATCACGCGATTGTTGGCGAGTTTAACCGGTGATGCTGCCGCCTCACTGTTGGCAACTGAACTGACGAATATCGTGATTGGCACAGAGCAACCGGCTGACTGGCCCTTGCTGGATGACGTTCAGGTGGTGAAGTTTTTGCGGTTAATTCGTGTGATACGGCGTTTACGTGAGATCCAGCGTCAGTCACAACAACAGGCGCAGGAGGTACAGGGATGAGTCGTTCCTATTTACAACGTCAGGTTCGCCTGATGACATTGATTCGTAAATTGTTGGATCTGTCCAAAAATAACAGCAATGCCAACGAGGCCGGGCAGGCCCTGTCCCGTGCCCAGAAGTTGATGCAAAAATACGGTATCAGCGAGCTGGATGCCGAATCCTCCTCTGTGCAGGAATTTCGGACACAGAAGGCACCTACTGACGCCGTCAAAGTCCCTCAGTGGATGGACAGACTGGTCTGGCTCATGAACCGCGCCTTTGGCTGTCGTGCTTACTATAGCTGGCAGCAGAATGGGGCGGGTAACAGTCATCGTGTCGTGGCGTTCTGTGGCTTTGGTGAGCGTCCAACTGTGGCCGCGTATTCCTTTGATGTTCTCTCCCGCCAGCTTAAAGAGGCGACAGCCGCCTACCTGAAAACCCAGAGCAAGCGTCTGAAGCTGGCAACTCGTCGCGCTCGTGCCGATCAGTTTCGTGAAGGCTGGGTCGAGGGGGCCAGCCGGATGGTAGTTGATTTTGGCGCTTCTCGGCAGGAGGACGAGGTCATGACGCACTATCTGGATACATTGGCATTAAGTAAAACTCAACTTCGTGAAGCCAGGGAATGCCGTGGCGCGGACATTGCCCGTGGCACCGGTTATGTGGCTGGGAAAAATGCTCGCTTGTATCACGGTGTTGATGGTGCTGGGCAAAACAGGCTGACCAGCAAGGCGGAGGTGTCTTATGAATAATCACCGTCAGGACTGGTCAGGAGTAGTGCTGGTTGTGCTGTGTGTTGTGACATGGGCAATTGATTTAGGGATGCTTTGGGGAGGGAACGGCATATGATCTTACAGACGGGAATGACAACAAATGCGTTGCTCACGCAAGTCTTGATGGAGCTGAAATCAGGCAATATCAGACGTTGTGAAGCGATGGGGTTGACGCTAGAGGAAATCCAGGAACTGAACCAACTGACGGTGGAGGATTTACACTACCTGGTTAACTCTTCGGTGTCGATACTGACGTTCCATATCAACCATACCAATCTTAGCATGATGTTGGCACAGGCTCGGCAAGAGCAGGTGCGTGTACAGCGGATCGACCGGGCGCTGGCACTGGGTGGGTCGATAGAAATGATGCAGTGCTATTTCGGACTGACTGCGGCAGAAGTCAGTACCCGCCGTCGTCTTGCCGGAATTCCTACCCGGCAGGGGCGTAATCAAACACCGGGTGAAGCCGAGGAAATTGCGATTTGGGAACAATGGCGCGGTGCCAGGACAGACAACCTGGACTCGCTGGAGGCACTGGAGGTCATGATGCTGATTGCCGAACAACAGGATATTACCTTAACGTCCGTATGGACGCTGGTAAAAAGCTGGGTGGAAGAGCAACAGCGGAGAGCCGGTTGATGCCTTTGACGGTAGACAGCGTCATACAATATACGTTAAGCAGGATGACGGCCCGGATTGTGCAAAAGGCACAGTCCGGTGCCGTGACCAATGAACCGAGTGGTTTGCTCTATCTGGGGAATGTGCATGATGCCATTCCCCGGCAGCTTTATATGGATAACCGTTTATCACCGCTGGATAAAACAGCTTGGGTAATGATCCGCCTCTATGCCCAGCAGAATGACGGCGCGGTGTTCCCTACTTATGAAGAGCTGCAGCTTCAGCTGGCTTCCCCGCATTCTGGCAAAGCCTCCCGAGAAACCGTTAGTCGTGCCTTGCTGATGTTACGGCTTACGGGCTGGCTGAGTTTGTGTAAGCGGGTTAGAGACGAGGGGGGACGCGTTCGCGGTAATATCTACGCCCAGCACGATGAGCCGCTGGGGCTGCGTGATGCTGAATACTTTGATCCCGGCTGGCTGGATACGGTAGCCCACGCCTGTCGGCACGGTAACAAGACAGTGCGGTTAACGGCATTATCGGTACTGAATGACATTAAACAGGATACGTCCATGCGCCACCGTCATTCGAAGGTGGTGTTGATAGAATCACGGTTGTCTTCGCCTCAGTCTCCCCAGGAACTGGCGTTCCGGCAGCAGGTGTCTTCACCAGGTTCGGAAACCGAACTCAGTCAAAAAATGCCTTTTTCCACCCAAAGATCACCGAGTTCGGAATCCGAACCCGGTATCAATAGAGGGGCTGTTTTACCGAGTTCGGAAACCGAACTCAGTCGGAAAACAAGGGGTTATGACAGAGTTCGGAAACCGAACTGTAACGTACGTAGTTCTACACAAGGTGTAAAAGAGACGTACGTAGGGGAAGCAGGTGGACAGGCGGAGCGGTTGCGCTGGCCGTCTGTGTTGATCGAACAGTTGACAACGTCAGACCGGGATAACGTGGAACCGCAACTGCAGGCACTGTCAGGCCCGCTGGGGCAACAGGTCTTGAATGATGTTGCTGGGCGGGTTGGCACTGGCGAGATAAAAAATGTGATGGCCTATCTGCTGGCCACGTTAAAACTGGCCAGAAACGGGCAGTTCAATACGACTACCGGGACGGCCCGGCGAGTACAACAACTACAGGCAGCGCCCAAACCTGCCCCAGAGCAGGGAAAAAGTGAGAGAGCCTCGGCAGACAGCATTGCGCGGGTGATGGCTGAAATACGTGCTGCGTACAAACAGTGATTAAAAATCACACAGTGTTGCGGGGCGCACTTGTGGTCTTGTCTTGATCGGTACAGGCTGATGACGGGGTCATCAGTTTTGAACGATTGATAACTAAGAATTGATAGGTACAAACTGATTACAGTGTAATCAGTTATGAGCAATTGATAAGTGTTTATTGATAGATTATGCCTATGTCTGTGACCTTCATTAATAAGGAGGAAAAATTGTGAAAGACGAAGAAAGACTTTCTCGTTGTCCGAGCATCGGGTGATCTCTGACTATCTCACCCCATATTGGCTATTGAACGGGGGCAGCATGACGGAGAGTACAGAGAAGAAGCGCAGCATGACCGTGGGCGCATTGCATTCAGAATTGCGGATCGATCTGCATACTTTTTACGCTATCAGCACATGGCAAGGCCGAGAGAGAAGTGAGCACAAGGGGACGATCATCGGCATGCCTCGATTTTTCCGCCTGGTTTCCGGTATTAATAAAGATTCCCAGGCGGATAATCCCTATGCTGATGCTGTAATGTATCACATTGAAAACCTGATCGATGATGCACATCAGGAGATCCAGTGTTTGTTGAATGAGATCAATCAGTTATTCACTGGCCTGCCCAGTGGCATTACGTTATCGGATGTTGTCTCCAGTGAACCTTTAAACATTGCGGTCCACAGCCATACGCCGGTTGGATATCGTTGTGTTTATCTTCTGGTCGGGTTTGATCAGTTAGCGCTGAAATTATTCCAGGCCTATCACTATGGATTTATTTCGCGGCAGCATCGTGATCACCAGTTACAAGAAAGTGGTTATCTGCTTCGCAAAATATTCACAGTCGCAATGCGTTATCGCTCCTTTCCCGTTAACCGCCAGGCATTTGTTACCGATGATGCCGATGCCACATTGGAGCAGGCTCGGGATTATTTTGGCGAACTGGATGAGGCGATATTGTTGGGTAAAAAACGCTCGCGCTTTTCGCCGCCCGTTAATGCCGAAAGTCTTCGTCTGTTAAATAACCGATTGCCGCTATCTCCCAGTAAGGCTAAGGTTGATTTGAATGTTGATAAACAAGGAAACAGGAATGAGAGACATGAGTCTGAATAAAGCAATAGGGAGCGCATTGTCTGTTGTGTTGTTGGCAGGATGCGCGGCAAGTGATGTGGCCGAATTGAATAAAAAAGTCAGTGATATGAGTTATAGCCTGCTTTCTGTGGGGAAAAAAACGGACAGCAATGACAGTGGCGGTTTACCAACATTGTCAGCCAACCGGATCGTCGTGGATAAAAAAATGGCAAAGGAAGTGGAAGTTCCGGTGGATGTCGATACAGCCGCTGCCCGAGTGAAACGCTATTATAAATTCACCTCCAGTGATGAAATTAATAGATTAAACAGTGGCAGCAATAGTAATCGTTGGGCTGCGGCTGCCATCACCGATGGTGCTTATGCCTGGGATGCCCAACCCGGTGCCTATTATAAAATGGGCCGTGACTGGGGCGCGGATGAAGGGATCGAAGACAATATCCTGATAGAACTGGAAAAGAACGGGGCCGGAAGTCGTCTGTACATCACGTTCCGTTCCAGTGACGCCTCCCATGTGACCGAGGCTTATACCGGTAATCTGTTTGCCCAAATCAAACAGGTTGCTGAAGGTAAAGTGCGCTAACAGCATTTGCATCCGGTGATGGCCCGGCTGGGTCATCATCGAGTTTTCTTTATTCACCTGTCATTTTAATGCTATGCCCAGTGGGTAGGGTGTCGTGCATTCTGAATCTGGCGGGGTCACGCTCATGGAGAATGGAATGAAACTGTTTTTGTGTGAAAAACCCAGCCAGGGACGGGATATTGCCACCGTACTGGGGGCCAAGGAGAAGAAGGGCGGCTATCTGTCTGGTGCGGGTGTTGCCGTGACCTGGGGATTTGGCCATCTGCTGGAGCAGGCCAGCCCGGACGCCTATGGTGAGCAGTTTGGCAAACCGTGGCGAACAGAGGTCTTGCCTGTCCTCCCCACGCAATGGCAAATGCAGGTCAAACCCGAATCCAAAGTGCAGTTTGAAGTCATCAAGAAATTGTTGCTCAAGGCGGAGTGTGTGGTGATTGCGACAGATGCCGATCGCGAAGGTGAGGTGATTGCCCGTGAAATCCTGGATTACTGTGGCTACCAGGGACGTGTTGAACGGTTATGGCTCTCCGCACTGGATGAAGCCAGTGTACGTGCTGCGCTGGCCGCGATAAAACCGGGACATGAAACCTATCCGTATTACCTGGCCGGTCTTGGCCGTTCTCGCGCCGACTGGCAGATTGGCATGAATTTGACCCGGTTGTATACGGTGAAAGCCCGTGACAGTGGCTATGGCGAGGTGCTTTCGGTGGGGCGGGTACAGACGCCGACGCTGAACCTGATTGTCGAGCGGGACAGGCAGATTGCCCATTTTATCCCCAAACCGTATTTTGTGGTCACGCTGGCCCTGGCGGTCAACGGCCAGCCTTTTCAGGCACAATGGGTGCCTGCGGTCAGTTATTGTGATGAAGAAAAGCGCTGTATTCAGCAAGGGGTTGCACAGCAGGTCGTCCAGCTCTGCCAGCAAACGGGCACTGCCTCGGTGACGGAGACAGAGACGAAACGCGAAACGCTGTCTGCACCGCTCCCCTTTGATTTGGGGACATTGCAGCAACAGTGCTCAAAGCGTTGGGGACTGGGTGCTCAACAGGTGCTGGATACCGCCCAGGCGCTGTATGAAACCCATAAAGCGACAACGTATCCACGGACAGATTGCGGGTTTCTCCCAACATCGATGCTGTCAGAAGTGCCCACGGTTTTTTCCGCCCTGGTAAAAAGTGACCCTGTGCTCTCAACGGTGCTGGCGCGGTTACAGCCCGCGTTTGTCTCCCGCGTCTGGAACGATAAAAAGATCACCGCCCACCACGGCATTATTCCGACCAAACAACCTTGCGACCTCAGCAAAATGAACGAGGTTGAACGTCAGGTCTATCAATTGATCCGGCAACATTATCTGGCCCAGTTTCTGCCCGTGTATGAGCAGGACGCGACCCGTGTATCTCTCCTCTGTGGTGGTCAACTGTTTAAAACACGCGGCAACATAGTCATCGAACCGGGCTGGAAGGTGCTGTTTGAGAAAGAACAGGAGGCTGATGAAACGCAAGGTGATAACGACAACGCGCAACTCCCCCCTTTGCAACAGGGCACACCGTGCCAGGTTACCGGTGCTGCCATGAAATCGCTGCAGACCAAACCCCCAGAACATTACACCGAAGGGACACTGATTGCAGCGATGAAAAATGCCGCGCAATTTGTTACCGATCCCCGGTTGAAAAAGATCCTGAAAGAGAACGCCGGGTTGGGTACGGAGGCGACCCGTGCCGGGATTATCGAAACCTTGCTGTCGCGCGGCTTTATCGTAAAAAAAGGCAAATCCCTGCGGGCCAGCACGGTTGCCGGTGAACTGATGGATATCCTGCCCATGCCGTTGAAAGATCCGGGGATGACGGCGTTGTGGGAACAGGCGCTGGACGATATTGCTGAAGGCAAGATGTCCCTGGATGATTTTATGGCCAGGCAATCCACATGGACGACACAGTTGGTTGAAAAAGGCAGAGCACAGGCGATAAGTATTACTGCGCCGCCCTCACCACCTTGCCCTGTGTGTGGTGGCGCAACACGCCAGCGTACAGGGAAATCTGGGAGTTTTTGGGGTTGCCTGCGTTACCCCAATTGCACCGGGGTTATCAATCCGCCCAAAAGCGCAGGCACCCGGCGTCGTGGTGTGGCTAAAAAGAATGTGCGATGAGGTCAGGATAATTACCCATTGCTATCCCTATGGGGAGTTTGCTATTTTGCCGTGGCTTCTGAACTACCCCGTGATGTTGCGGTTATCAACATGATACGACACTTTTTTATCCGGGAGGTGTACGTATAAGGCGCAAAGTCTCAGTGAAAAACGCGTCGGGTTCGAAGGCTCGGCCTCTGAGTAGATATGCAGTAGACAACAGCCTGTGGTGAGGCATCGCGGGGACGTATCGGGAAGATACGTCCCTGTTTTTTTGATTGAGAGTTTAGTGTTGACTTCTTTTTAAGCAGTTTGAATAATGACCCCGCTAACCCGTTGTCTCAGACAACAGCCAAAGTCCCTGTGATTTGAGAGGGACGCCTTCGGGCAATCACAAGCCAATGCGACCATGACCTGAGAGGACGCGCTTTCGAGCGGTAACCCCCCTGAACCTTTGAGAGAGGGGATCGCAGTTTTGCGATGAAGGTACACTTATCCAACTTAACAGATTGTCAGCGTTTGACGTTGACGCCCTGCGGGAAAACTCCCGTAGGGGGATGTTTCTCCGCATACCGATTTATTCCCAAGGAGAAACACCATGTCTCAAGCGTCTCAATCTACTGCTGCACCGGCTCAGACCAGCTATTTCAATCTGCATGTTGATGGCCTGGGGTATCTGAGCACTATCCGTGAAGTCACCACCGCGAACGGTTCATTCCTGAGTTGTGTGATCAATGCGATGCACGGTGCGACCGATAAACCGGACTATACGCGTTTTGATGTTACGATTTCCGGTAAAGAAGCCTCCGCGTTGATCCGGCGTTGCCAGAAAGCGGTCGATGAAGAGAAAAAAGTGCTGTTGGGCTTTAAACTCAGTAATCTGACGGCAGATGTGTTTACGCTCACCAAAGGTGACCACGCAGGCGAAACCCGACCGACCCTGAAAGCCCGGTTGATAAAAGTCAGTTGGATAAAAGTCGGGCAGGAAATGGTTTACAAATCTGAGAAATCAGCACCAACACCAGAGGCTCCGGCCAGTTCCTCACAAAAACAATACGTAGACAATACATTCTAGTGTGTCCATGTAGTACCCCTTAACGCCAGAGTTTCTCTGGCGTTTTTTTATTTATTTTCGGGAAATGAGTTGTTGATTGAGGGGGACGCTGAAGATTCGCACAGTGAGCACGTCTTTTTGACTGTTAACTGAGGATGTTCATGAAACCACATTATGTTTTTTCCCTTTGCCTGCTGACCACAAGTGTATTGAGTGGATGTGTTTCGTCGCAGAAAAACCTGCAGCGTGACCCGGTTGCCCCTCTGGCCGGTGTGCAGCTCTCCAGCAATGTTCAGTCGGCGCGGCCCGATGTGTTTGCTACTCCGCTTGAAGTGGTCCGCTACGATCGTTACCTGCTTGTCAGTACCTCTCCTTCTCAGGCACAACGTGCTCCATTGGAACAAGTGATTGATATCCGTATTCCGGCATCTCTCTCGCCCACGGTGGCGGATGCCATGCGCTACGCTCTGCGTCAGTCCGGCTTTAGCCTGTGCAGCATCACTTCTGCCAATCGGGTGCTCTACAACCAGGCTTTACCTGCAGTGCATTACCAGCTCGGGCCGATCCGCCTGAGTGAGGCGTTGCAAATCCTGGCCGGGCCTGCCTGGCAACTGGAGGTGGACGCGGTGCAGCGTGTGGTGTGTCACTCACTGCGTGAAGGATTCCGTCTCCCCCCCGAACCCACACCTGCATCGACTCCTGTCGCCAGTGGTGGGGTTCTGCAACCCCCTGCCATCAAGGCAGTGACCCCCGTTGTACAACCGCAATCCGCTCCGGCTCCCGCCCGGCAAAGGATGTTGAAATGAGTGCAATGAGTGAAGAACACACCCCCGTTCGCCCTGGAAAAGCAATGCGGATATTGCATTACAGCGTCATTGCGCTGCTGGTGCTGTCTGTTGCCGGTATTGGCGTCAAGGTGATGCGCCAGTCTGCCGAGATAGTCACCCTGCAGGCCGCGCTGGGGCAAGTGCCGGGGCGGGATGCCGTGCAGCAGGAGTTGGACAAACTGGGTGAGCAGGTCAACGGCAACCGCGAAGCATTGATCGCCTTGTCGGCCTCATTGGAAACAGTTAAGGCCGCGCCTGCCGTGGGTAAACCGGCGTTTGAGCAACTGGCACAACAGGTACGCCAGCTTGAGACCAAAGTGAGTCAACCGGTGCAAGCAGAGTCGCAGGGGCTGCAGGCCACCCTGGCATTACTGCAGGCGCGTGTTGAGGTGCTGGAACAACGAGCATCGGGAGCGACATCCACACCATCTGCCACGTCAGTCGCCACAGCCACCGTTAAAAAAGCCACACCCCGGAGTACCAATGTGCGGTCGGTATCGGCCCCCTTTCGTCTGACCAGCATTGAACGGCGTGGTGGTACGGTGTTTGTCGCCGTGGCCCCGTTGCAGGCCTTCAACCTGGCCGACATTCGACTGATAGAGCGTGGCGAAACGGTCCAGGGCTGGACACTGCTGTCTGCCGGGGGAAATCAGGCCCAGTTCAGCGTCGCAGGTCGGACGCAGACACTGAGCGTTCAATAAGGAGTCGGCATGATGAAATTATTGATTGAAATTCTGGTGAGGTTCATCCCTCTCATCATGATATCTACCATCCTGTTATTGGGATTGGCTTTCTTTTTCCAGGCCAGTGCAGCGCTGCAAACCGAGCAATCTCAACAAGGTAATACCGCCAGTGTGAATACCACCTTCCTGGCATTGGAGGAAGCTCGGTTGAAGAAAAGTGCGCAGGAATGGGGGTTGACCACCGAAGAGTGGCAGCGCTATCAACAGTTGAGCAAGGGTCGGCGCGGGATTTTATCGCCGGGGTTAGACCCTATCACCCTGCTGGGCATTGAGGCGCGAACGGAAGAAGAACGTCGTCATTACGCCGAACTGTCTGTTAAGCAGGACTTTCAGCGAGTGGAAGCCGAACTGGCGTTCCAGCGTGAGGTGAATGCGGCCTGGCAGCGTGTCTACCCCGATATTCTGCCGGTTCAGGCCTCCAATAACACAACGGCAGCGAACAATGGGCGACTGGCGCTGTTCGTCCGGGTGGATTGTGGTGCGCCGTGTGAAACCAAGGTGGCTTCGCTGTTGACCACCCAACGCCCGCTGGATATCTACCTGGTGGGCAGTGACGGGAAAGACGAGGCGGTGCGGGCTTGGGCGCGCAAACTGGCTATCCCGGTCGAGCGAGTCAAAGCCAAGACGCTGACGCTTAATCATGACCGTGGCCAATGGTTCAAATTCGGTCAGGGACAGATGCCGGTGGTGCTGCAACAGGGAGAGAACGGATGGCAAATTACCGCGTATTGAGTGTGCTGACGCTCCTTTTCAGTAGTGTGAGCAGCCTGGCGTCGGTGTCGTCGCAGGCAATACCGGCTGGGTATTACCAGGTGGCGGTACAGGAGCGGGTGCCCGCCGAGGCGTTGTACAGCCTGGCACTCACCGAATCGTCAAAAAAATTGCCTCACGGTGTTCGCCCCTGGCCCTGGACCATTAACGTTGCGGGAACGGGCTACCGTTACGCGACCCGGCAAGAGGCCTACCAGGCCTTGCTGGGGTTTATGCGTAGCCATTCGCTGAAACGTATCGATGTTGGGATTGCGCAGGTGAATCTGGGTTGGAACGGCCATCATTTCCGCTCGAGCTGGGAGGCCTTCGACCCCTATGTCAATTTGCATGTGGCGGCCCGTATCCTGCGGGCCTGTTACGACAATAAACCAGGGAGCTGGATAGCGGCTGCCGGATGTTATCACCATCCGGCAGGTGGTCAGCCCGCACGAACCTATCAGGCCATCGTGACACGCCATTTGAACCGTCTGCAACCCGCTACCGGTGTTCTGGCGTCCCATGTCGTTATCGAACCTTCTGCAGGAGTTACACCATGATGTTGAATTCACGTCTATTAACCTGCCTGGGGAGCGCCCTGGCATTGGGTGTGGCCAGTTTCACCGTCCAGGCTGAATTGACGGTTATCGCCGATTTGGGTGGACAGTCTACCAGCGCGTATTTTGAGGGTATCAATAATCAGGGGGCAGTGGCTGAGGCACCGGGCGAACGGTCAATGTCCCCGGTGACAGGGTTGCCGGTGACAACCCCCGAGTTGACACCGGGTAAAGTGGTCGCCAGAACGCTGAGTCTGCCGGGAATGCGTCCGATGTTCCTGATTGGCGATGATGACCTCTCTCGCCGTTGGCTGTCACTGCGCCGGGATACGCTGGTGCAGCTCAACGCCGTGGGCCTGGTGGTGAATGTGGCCAGTGAGGTCGCGTTCAATGACCTGAAAAAACAGGCTGATGGGATGGAATTGTTACCGGTCTCGGGCAGTGACCTGGCAAAGCGATTGGGATTGTCCCATTACCCGGTATTGCTGACAGAGAAGGGACTGGAG
The DNA here is from genome assembly GCF_000520015.2 of Chania multitudinisentens RB-25. GTDB lineage: Bacteria > Pseudomonadota > Gammaproteobacteria > Enterobacterales > Enterobacteriaceae > Chania > Chania multitudinisentens. Next base: position 431,683 of record NZ_CP007044.2, on the reverse strand, counting down.
CAATGATGCCAATAGATGCAAGGGCTTTCCCCTTCATGCTGGAGCAACAACCCTGGTTCGTTGTCATTTTGATGTTCAGCCTGTTGGGATGGCTCGTGCTGCTGGTCAGTATGAAGGCGAACCGCCATCGTCGCTACCAGCGTCAGGCTCTGCGTGTACTGGCGCGTCTTCCCTTGTTGGCCGGTGACGGCCAACGCCTGAATTATCTGCGCAAAATCAATCCCTACGTGTTTGAAGAATTGCTACTGACCGCGTTTGAACGTCGGGGGTATCGCATCAAACGCAATCGGCAATACAGCGGCGACGGTGGGTTGGACGGGCAGGTGTGGATTGATGGGCAACGTTACCTCATTCAAGCCAAACGTTATGCCCGTGCCATCACTCCGGCCCATGTGGCCGAGTTCAGCGCGTTGGTGCGTCGCGAAGGCTGTCGGGGGGTGTTTGTGCATACGGGGCGTACTGGCCCCAAAAGTCGCGCAGAGTTGACGCGTTTCCCTGAAATTGAATTGCTCAGTGGTCAACAACTGCTGAATTTACTGAAAAAGGACTGACTCTGATGACATCAATACAACATGCCATCATGGCACTGTTGCACCGTTTCCTCCCGTGGTCTGGTCTGATGGCAAGACTGATCGGGGCATTGTGGCAATGTATCCGCCTGGCTTATCGTGTGCTCCTGGTGGGGCCAGCCGTGATGCTGGCCTTGCTGCTGACAGGCAGTTTGCTGATAGTGCAATACACCGAACCACAAGGGGCGCGGCGTGTGCTGGAAGCGCGTCTTGTGGAGAGCATTCTGGCGATACAGGCTGAACCTGCCGGATATCTGTCCGGTTGCCAATCCAGGGGGCCGACAGCCCGGTGGCCGGGCGATACTCCACCCAGCCCTCTCCTTCTCAACCCCTGTGAGCCTGAGTCAATATCGGTTGCACAGGTCGTTAACGTAACCATTGATAGCCTGATTAGCCTGTGGTTCTCGCTGGTCATGCTGTCGGTAGTATTGGAAGTGATAGCACGTTGTATCGGTTTTTCTATCTCTTCCAAGGGAGTTGCTGGCAACCGTGGTTACCGTTCTGCTTCAGGGGCCACTGGGGCGATTGTGGAAGGGCGTTGTAAACGCATCATGAAGAAAGCGGGAGACGGCGATGAGTGATCGTTACGTGATTGAGGCACTGTTGCGACCGGCTGTTGAGTTGAATACGGCGGTGGTGGCGGCCTGTGCCAGTTATATCTGTGTCACTGCGCCCTGGGCTGTGGCGTTGGCTCCTTCCGTCAGTTATGTCACTGCCGGTGCGTTTGCCGTGTTCGCACTGAAACGTACCCGTGAAGGGATCAGGGTGTTGCGCTACAGGCGAAATATCCGCCGTTTGCCGCGTTATGTGATGACCAGCGCCCAGGTGCCGGTGAGTCATCAGCGCCTGTTTCTGGGGCGGGGGTTCTTGTGGGAGCAGAAGCACACCCAGCGCCTGTTGGCGACATTGCGCCCGGAGGTTGAACGCTATGTCAATCCTCCCGCGTTATATCAGGCGGCGCGTCGCTTCGAGCAACGCTATGAATATCGCTTTCCCACCCTGTGCAAACTGCTGGCCCGTGATTCGGCACTGAATCCGGTTCGTCCTCTTCCCCCCGTGGGTGGTCATCCGGCCTTGCACGGGATTGAACCGGATGAGGTCAATGTCTCAATGAGTCTGGGAGAGCGTGTCGGGCATATGCTGGTATTGGGGACGACGCGTGTCGGTAAAACCCGCCTGGCGGAGCTGTTGATCACCCAGGATATCCGGCGTGGCAATGTCACCATCGTCTTTGACCCGAAAGGGGATGCCGACTTGTTAAAGCGTATGTATGCCGAGGCGCATCGATCCGGGCGCGCCAGTGAACTGCAGGTGTTCCATCTGGGGTGGCCGGATATCAGTGCCCGCTATAACGCGGTGGGGCGGTTTAACCGTATTTCGGAGGTGGCCACCCGTGTGGCCGGGCAACTGGAAGGGGGCGGCAACAACGCAGTGTTCAGGGAGTTCGCCTGGCGATTTGTCAACATCATCGCCCGTGGCCTGGTGGCACTGGGGCAACGGCCTGACTTTGGGCTTATCATGCGTTACGTCAATAACATCAGTGACCTGTATGAGGATTACGCCGAGTTCTATCTGTCGCAAAACGCTCCTGCACTGTGGGGACAGATTGAAGGGCTGGCGCCCATTCTGGATGAGCGTGATGTGCCCCGGCATATGGAGGGGCGTTCCATGCGGGTTATCGCCATTGAGCAGGTACTGGGCAGCGACGAGGGCAAGCAGGTTTACGATCCGGTTCTTGATGGTCTGCGCTCTTCAGTGCGTTATGACCAGAAATACTACGACAAGATTGTCGCCAGTCTGTTGCCGTTGCTGGAGAAACTGACCTCGGGTAAGACGGCGCAGTTGATTTCCCCGGACTATACCGACCTGACCGATCCGCGCCCGATATTTGACTGGCAGCAGGTGATCCGCAAAAAAGGCATTGTCTATATCGGTCTCGATGCGTTGTCAGACCCGGAGGTGGCGGCGGCGGTAGGCAACAGCATGTTTGCCGACCTGGTGAGCGTGGCGGGCCATATCTACAAGTTTGGTATCAACGATGGTTTGCCGGGTCATGAAGAGAAGAAAACCCCGATCAGCCTGCACTGTGACGAGTTTAATGAGTTAATGGGCGATGAGTTTATCCCGCTGATTAATAAAGGTGGTGGGGCCGGGATTGAAGTCACGGCCTATACCCAGACCCTGCCGGATATTGAGGCGCGGCTGGGCAGTGCGGCCAAGGCAGCGCAGGTGGTGGGGAACTTCAACAGCCTGGTGATGTTGCGTGTGCGTCACACCGAAACGGCAGAGCTGATGACCAAACAGCTTCCTGAAGTTGAGGTATACACCAAAACACTGGTATCCGGGGTAACGGATATCTCCAACCCGGACATGGGCAGTGATTTTACCTCCAATACCCAGGACAGGGTCAGTTCGGTACGTACGCCGCTGATCACCCCGGCCAATGTGATTAACCTGCCGAAAGGTCAGGCCTTCGCCTTGCTGGAGGGGGGCAAACTGTGGAAGATCCGTATGCCATTGCCCGCAGCAGGAAATGATGCCTTGATGCCAGAGAGTCTGGCGAAAATCGCCGAGTACATGAAGAAAAATTACCGCACGGGTGATACCTGGTGGTCGGGTACGGCATTGCCGGGAGACCGGGCACCGGAGAGTGACAACCTTGTGGTCTGAAGAGGAAATGCAATGAAGCAACCGTATCAACAGTATCGTGTATGTGCCGTATTGGCCTTCAGTCTGGGACACTCTGCCGAAGTGCCCCGCGATATTATGGCCGTGCTGAAAAATCAGCGCTGTTCAACGCCTTTTGTCCCGGAGATTGTGGCAACGTTGACCCAGCTTGGCTACGACGCCCGGCGCGAACAGGAGCCGTGTTCGGATGAACAGGTGGGAATTTGGATCACAGTGAACATGCAACCGATGTTGTTGCAATGCGAGCTGGAAACGCTGGCATTGCATTAAGGGGCATTATGGCACAGGTATCTTCTTCTTCATCTTCACAGCCGGTGCAGCAAAACCTGCCTGCCAAACAGCATGGTTTGCTGATGACGGTATTGTGGGATATGCCCTGGCGGGTGGTCGGCATGTTGCTGGTTTCGTTGTTGTTCAGTCTGATTGTGGAGTACATCGGCATTGCGTTTTTCTGGCTAGAGCAGGGGGCAGAGCACAGTCGTGCAGTGATGGTGACGGAAAGCGGGTATTTTGCGGAGGGATTTACCCGCAGTTTATTGCTGTCTGCGCCGGTGACGTCGGTGAGCAACTGGATTACTTTGGGTTATCAGTGGCTGTTTGTGAACAGCGGCTTTTTGGGCTGGCTGCAATCGGCCCAATCAGTCAACACCGGCAATGCGGTGACGGACAACCTGAATCTCGGTGGTGCCTGGCTGGTACACACGGCGCGGGAATATTTGCTGGCCTCGATGTATGTCACACTGGTGTTTCTGATGCGGGTGACCATTCTGGTGCTGTCGGTGCCGCTGTTTGTTCTGGTGGCCCTGGTCGGTATTGTGGATGGAATGGTGAGGCGTGATTTACGGCGTTATGGGGCAGGGTATGAGTCGAGTTTTCTGTATCATCATGCCAAGCGGTTTGTGAAACCTGCGGTGTATATCCCCTGCATTCTCTATCTGTCCGCGCCGTTCTCGGTCTACCCGAACCTGCTGTTGCTGCCTGCTGCGTTACTGATGGGGCTGGCGATTTCGGTAACAATGGGGTCATTCAAAAAATATTTGTAGCTTAAAATACCCCTCTTCATTGTTTATTGAAGAGGGGGGCTGATATTTATCCAATTTCGTTCAAGGCAGCATCAGCAACCCAATAAGTCCCAGGTTTACCAGGGACTATGATGTGTTTGCGATATTGCTGAAATCCTTTTTTTCTGTCTGTAATACAAACTTCAATACCGGCAGGCAGTGCAATAACAGAGTGTTCTGATAATAGAGGTGATAATGCTGATTTATCCCCAGATTCAATAATAGATGTCATTTTTCTGTAGGAATCATCGTTAAGCGCTGCGTAGTAACCTGATTTGGTAACGACGAGATTATCATCAGGACATGAGGCAATTGCTGAACCAGCAAAACCTAAAAAGACATATAGCCCAACTACGATTTTTTTCATTTTTACTTCTCCGTGTACGATTTAAGGATATTCTTGGCGAGCATGTAGAACTCGCAAAATTTCGATTTGCAACTCGCTAATATGGTAAATAACGAGATAGTTAGGGTGAACGACAATTTCCCGTGTACCGGGAACCCTTCCAGGGCGATAAAGGTAGGGATGTTGAGGAAGGTTCTCTGTGACGTGTACTATCTGATGGTGTAACTTGCTGCTCGCTGCCGGGTTGTATTGTTCAATATAATCTATGATCTCTGCCAAGTCATACAGTGCTGATTCTTTCCATTTAACCCATTGCACGTTTTGCCCTCAATGCCCGTTTTTCTTCCAGCAATTTCTCTAATGTTGCCATTGCTTCATCATGTGGAATACCAGGGCGTGGATCGTCCAGTGCTGCCTGCACGTTGGCACGAAACCAGCGGTCATAGCTGTCTGCCTGCTCCTGTGTTTCAAATTCGGACACAATGGGGGACAGTTTGGTTTTCATAGTCATTCACTCCTTATCCTGCTGACCTTTTAACCAGTATAGCCTGCTTCGCTATTCAGACCAAGCCGTGGTAAGGGGGCTGAATAGCAAGCTTGCGCGTCTTTCTGCCCCCTTATCTCGGCCTGCGGGGCGCACAAGCGGGCTTGTGCCGGGGTGGCAAAGAACCCCGATGGCGCGAACCGCGCCAGGTTGTTGCCGTTGGATAAATTTTCAAAATTCCCCTTCTAGTTGTTTGCTGACCCTTTTCCCCCTTTTCGCCACTCTCTGTCCTGCATCCATTACCCGTAAAAGGAGGTTCCCATGCACAAAATAGCGCCACTGCGGGCGTTGTGTCTTGCAGGCTGTCTGCTCACCGCGCTGCCCGTTCTGGCCGGTGAGAAAGACGAACTGGCCCTGGTCATGAAGCAACTCGACCAGGTACAGGCCAGCCTGGAGCGCGCCCGCGTGGTGGCGGTCCAGGACGGCCAGACCGGGCGTTTTCACTTTGATTACCTGCGGGCAACGCAGGATGTCAACACGATGCGGCGGGGGATTGAGTTTTACCTTGAACCCTCCCGCGCTCAACCCACCACATCGTCAGTCTCCGGGCAATATCGCCAGGAGCGTCGGTAATGAATGAAGCACAGACCGCCGCGTTTAAAGCCGCTGCAAGCAACGTTGAGCCTGCTGTTCTGAACCTGTTGTTTATCGGTTCACTGATAGCGGTACTGACGCTGTGGGCAGGGTGGGGGCTGGTTCACGTCTATCGAGGGTATGCGGCAGGCAGCATTAAAGCGCCTGCACTACAACGCTTTGTGATACGCGTCGTCATCCTGCTGTTGGTCAGTGTGTATCTGTTCGCCAGTTAACTTTTTATTGTTTGATAAGGAAACCATGATGAATTTGCAGTCAATTTTCTCTTCTGCCCGCCGTGCAGCACAGCGTGTACGTCAAAGCACCACCCTGCTGGCCCTGACGGCGGTGACCTCTGCCCACGCTGCTCTGCCCACGGTGGAAGGCCCTAAAAGCAGTACCGACAGTACGTTTTACGGCCAGATATCCGGTTACCTCAATGATGGTGTTGTACTTGGAGGCTTGCTCCTGGCTGCCGCCGCATTACTGGTTGTGGCCAATGCCATCATTGCGACGTTCGCCGAAGTCCAGCAGCAGAAAGCGACCTGGGCCAAGTTCGCGATATTGGTGGTGGTGGGTATCGTTCTGGTCGTCGCGGTTATCTGGCTGGCCACCAAAGCTGCCACGGTTATCGTCGGTTAAGGCAGGTACGGTATGGCGACCATTTCGTTTCTGCCTGACAGGCTCAATGCTGAACCTGTCGTGTTCAAGGGCTTTACCACGCCTGAGCTGTTTATGACGGCGGGGTTAAGCGTACTGGGCGGCCTGGTGGTCGCCATACCTTTTGTTCCGTTTATCGGCTGGCTGGCGTTCCCTACCGTCAGCTTGCTGATGCCGCTGGTCACGGTGTTCTTCGGCGGGAAGCTGATGGCCCGTTTCAAGCGCGGCAAACCGGAGAACTACCTGTATCGCCGTGTCGAGTTGTGGCTCAGTCGCCAGCGTTTGGGCAACCCTGGGCTGATACATCACAGTCAGGACTGGGCATTACGTCGCTCTACGCCGGTGGTTCGCCAGCGTCAGGAGGTATTTGATGAGTAAGTACAGAAGTGCGGTCAATGCACGTGACCGCCATATTTCCACTCTGCGTGGGGCCTGCTGTGTTCTGCTAGTCCTGCTGATGGTGGCCATCACCGGCTGGATGCTGTCACCGCGCAATCTGACCATCCACAACCCGCCCGACCTGCGTTCGGGTTCGACCCGTGCCTGGTGGGAGGTTCCCCCGCCCACCGTCTACAGCTTTGCGTTCTATATCTTCCAGCAACTGAATTCCTGGCCAAAAGACGGCAATACCGACTATCCGTACCGTATCAGCACGCTCTCTGCCTATCTGACGCCGACCTGTGAAGAGTGGCTGAACAAGGATGCGAAACAGCGTAAGGCCGCTGGGGAACTGCGTGAACGTGTGCGTGGCATTTCGGAAGTGCCGGGGCGCGGTTACCGGGATGACAGCGTGACGGTGGTGAGCCGTGATAGCTGGATTGTGCGTCTGGACCTAGTGGCTGACGAGTATTATCACACCGAACCGGTGAAACGTGCTCTGGTGCGTTATCCCTTGAAAGTGGTGCGTTGGGACCAGAACCCGGAAGCCAACCCGTTTGGCCTGGCACTGGATTGCTACGCCGATATTCCCCAACGTCTGGAAGCGGCCCCGGTCGCGCCGGTGGAAAAGAAAGGACTGTTCTGATGCGTATAAAACATCGTCATTATCTGCCGTTGTGCCTGGCGTTGCTGGGGGCGGCAGGTTCAATAGGTATTCCGTTACCTGTCCAGGCGGTCGAACTGATGAAGTGGGAGCGTATCCCGCTTCAAGTGCCGTTGACCGTGGGGCAGGAGCGTATTGTGTTTGTGAACAAGAACGTGCGCGTGGGCTTTCCCCCCGAGTTGAACGGCAAGCTGCGGGTACAGAGCACCGGCGGGGCCGTCTATCTGCAGGCGAACAGCGCCTTTGCGACCACACGGTTGCAATTGCAGGACGTGGAAAACGGCGAGCTTATCCTGCTGGACATTACTGCCCTGGAAGGCAAGCAGGTCCGTGAACCGGTAAGCCTGGTCTACCAGGGGGAGGTCTCCAGTGCGACCGGCAGCGATAACACCTCGGTCAGTGCGCCGGAGTCGGGCACGACCAAAAACAAGGGGCAGAGCACGGCCAAGGACAGTACACCGCGCATCACCACCCCGTTGCCGATTGCGCTGACGCGCTATGCGGCACAAAGCCTGTATGCGCCATTACGCACGATCGAACCGTTGCCTGGTGTTCATGCCATTTCACACGGCCTGTCATCGACTATTACCTCACTGCTGCCGTCAGAGCCGGTCACGGTACGTCCGTTGGCCGCCTGGGGAGCACAGGGGGTCAATGTGGTCGCCCTGAAGTTGACCAACCAACGGTCAGGCAAGGTGGTGCTGGACCCGCGCCGCCTGCAGGGCAATTTCACCTCGGCGACTTTCCAGCATCGCTGGCTTGGCGCGGCAGGCACCCCGGAGGACACCACCATGCTCTACCTGGTGATGGACGGTCGCCCGGACGCGGCGTTCTTGCCTGAACCGGTGATGCCAGTGGCAAAAACCAAAGGCAAGGCGCGGGGTTCCACAACCTCTGCCCCGGCAGGAGAAACTCCTCATGCAAATTAAATCCAATACCTTGCTGAAAGTCCTGGTGCCGATGGCGTTGTTTATCGCCATCACTATCGGCGTGAAATCCTGTGGTTCAGGCAGTGCCCCGGCGACGTCGGCTCCCAAGTCGAATACGGTGGCAGACCTGACGCAGGAAGAGCTGCAAATCCTCGGTATCGAGGGGGATACACCGGAAGATACCTTGCGCACCCTGGTAGGTCGTCTGAAAGTGATTCAGGACAAGCAGAACAGCCTGGAGAGCAACAACGTGGCATTGGCGGAGGAGAATGCCAACCTCAAGCGCAGCGGGGAGAATGTGGACAACCGCATTCGTGACGCTGTCAATGCGGCGAAGCAGGAAGAGGACCAGGCGCGGCAGAAACTGCAGGCCGAGCAACAACGCCTGGCCACATTGATTGAGAGTCTGAAAGGTACGGGCGGGACAGGTGGAACAGCAGGCGCGTCGCCTTCCGTCGGTGCAGCCGGGCAGGGGGACTTGCCGATTGGGCTGGGCCTGGAGGGCGGTGATAGCACCGCAGGGACAGTGAGCGGTGGCGTGATGTGGATTGAGCCGCAGGACGCGGTGCAACTCGACCGTAACGGCAAGCCGATAGTCGGTGCAGCCGCTACCGGCACAGCGGCGGGCACCGGCAGCTTCCAGTTCCCGAGTTCGTTTACCAGCCTGGATGACAATGAAATCAGCCGTCAGAAGGCTGAACTGGACCAGGCGGCCAAAAATCAGCAGGGCATTGAGGAGGCTACCCCGGTGTATACGTTACCGGAGAACGCTACCCTGGTGGGCAGTCGTGGTATGACGGCCTTGCTGGGGCGGGTGCCGATTGATGGCAAAGTGACTGACCCGTACCCGTTCAAGGTGCTTATTGGCAAAGAGAACCTGACCGCAAACGGTATCGAACTACCGGATGTTGAAGGGGCCATTGTCTCTGGCACTGCTACCGGTGACTGGGTGTTGTCCTGCGTGCGCGGTGAAGTGCATTCCATCACCTTCGTGTTTACCGATGGCACGGTGCGTACCGTCCCGTCACCGGCCAAGTCCAGTGACGGCAGCAATGGCAAGACAAACGCTGGCAGCATTGGCTGGCTGTCCGATGAAAACGGGGTGCCGTGCCTGTCCGGGGAGCGCAAATCCAACGCCTCCACCTACCTGCCTACCCTGTTCGCCCTGTCCGGGGCCGGTGCGGCAGCGGATGCGATGGCCAACAGCCAGACCACCACGTCGGTGGACGGCACCACGGTGACCAGCACGCTGACCGGCAGCGCCGGGCAGGCGGCGCTGGGCAAAGCCTTGTCAGGGGGCACCAACGAACTGGCCGCCTGGGTGAAGGCCCGTTATGGTCAGATGTTTGATGCGGTGTATGTCCCCCCGGGTGCCAAGGTTGCGGTCCATATTACCCGCCAAATCCCGATTGACTATGAAGAGCAGGGCCGCAAGGTCCGGTATGACGTTGATATGCGCCAGCAGTACGGGCTGGATTAAGGAGAGCGTGATGAAACAGCGTGTTTTACCGTTATTGTGCTTGGCCATGATGTTGACTGGCTGCAGTACCACCAAGGATGAACTGTTGCCGCCAGGGGATTCGACCATGCTGGAATTGTGGCAGAACAAAGGTGCATCAACCCGGGCCGCGACGGAGGCCCGCACCACATTGCGCCGTGGGCTGACGGATGATGACCGGGCGGTACGTCAGGCCATCGAGGAGAGTTACACCCGCACGGCAGAAAACGAAATCCAGCAGGTGTTTCCGCGCCTGCCCAATCCCGACATGGTGATTTACATCTACCCGCACATGGCCGGGAATGCCCCTGCGCCAGTGCCGGGGTACAGCTCGGTGTTTCCGTTTTACAGCCAGGTGCAGTATGCCCTGCCCGGTGAACGTACGGAGGCGCTGTAATGTTCTCATTGTTCAGCAAGAAGAAAATCGGCAAACAGGCTCCTGCGGTGGTGGAAGACGACCAGGATACGGCGGTATTGGTACGTGAGCCGCAAACCCGGACCGGCAAACTGACGGTGGCCGAGGAAAAGGCACTCTACCCCAATAACCCGACCTTTGTGGACTACCTGCCGTGGGCTGAATACCTGCCGCGCAGCCAGTGTGTGCTGCTCGATGACGGGGTGTCGGTCGGGGCGGTGTTCGAAATTGTGCCGGTGGGCACCGAAGGCCGCACCCCGGAGCGTCTGGAGGAGATACGCGATGTGGTGGAAGATGCGCTGCAGGACAGCTTTGAAGAGCGCGATAGCCATCCTTGGGTCATTCAGTTCTTCTGCCAGGATGAAACCGATGTCACTGAATACCTGGACCAGTTGCGCGGCTACGTCAAACCCTGGGCACAGGGGACGGCATTCACCGAAGCCTATCTCACCGAGATGGAGCGCCATATGCGGGGGATTGCGGTGCCCAAGGGGCTATTTATCGACAAGGCCATCACCGGTGCCCCCTGGCGCGGCCAGCAGCGCCGTACCCGCATGGTGGTCTACCGTTACATCAATCCGGCAGTGCGTGATCCCCATCCCCCTGAAGAGGCCCTGAACCAGGTCTGTGAACGCCTGTCATCTGCGCTCGCGGGGGCGGGCGTGGTGGCTGCGCGTCAGAACGGTGAACAAATCCACGCCTGGCTGTTACGCTGGTTCAACCCCAACCCGGACTGGATAGACAAGGAGACGCTGTATCGTACGGCTGCGCACCAGGATAATGATACCGGGGTGTTGCCAGTAGAAAATGATTTTAGCGAGACGGTGCTGTTCTCGCCGCCCCGTTCGGATGTGGAGCGCGGCGTGTGGTGGTTTGACGGGCTTCCTCACAAGGCGGTTACGGTTGACCGGCTGCGCCGGGCGCCCACCGTGGGGCACCTGACCGGGGAGACGCGCAAAGGGGAAAACATCAATGCACTGATGGACTTGCTGCCGGAAGGCACCGTGGTCTCGCTGACCCTGGTGGTGCAGCCCCAGGACGTGCTGGAAGAACGCTTTAATCACCTGGCCAAAAATGCCATCGGCGAGAATACCGAGTCGGAGCGGGTACGTGAAGACTCGGAGACGGCGAAGCGTTATCTGGGGGAAAAGCATAAGCTGTACCGGGGCAGCATGACCTTCTATCTGAAGGCCCCGACGGTCAAGGTACTCAATACCCGTCAGCGTGACCTGACAGCGGTGTTGCTGAACGCCGGGCTGCAGCCAGTGAAACCGGAATACGATGTTGCGCCCCTCAACGGTTATCTGCGGGCCTTGCCGATGTGTTTCAACCCGATGCACGACAAAAAGCACTGGTATACCCGCCTGACCTTTGTGCAGCACATGGCTAACTTGCTGCCGGTGTTTGGCCGGGATACCGGCACCGGCCATCCGGGCTTTACCTTCTTTAACCGAGGTGGAGCGCCGCTGACCTTTGACCCCCTCAACAGTCAGGACCGCGCCAAGAATGCCCATTTGGTGCTGTTTGGCCCGACCGGCTCCGGCAAGTCTGCGACGCTCAACAGCCTGTTTGCCCAACTGATGGCCATCCATCGGCCCCGTCTGTTTATTGCCGAAGCCGGTAACTCCTTTGGCCTGTTTGCCGACTACAGTGAAGAGCTGGAGCTGACGGTGAACAAGGTCAGTATCAAACCCGGTTGTGGTATCTCGCTGGCCCCGTTCGCCGATGCGCACCGGCTGATTGAAACCCCTGCCGCGACGGTGAGCGAGGAAGAGCTGAGTGAACGCATTGAGACCGACGACAGTGACGAGGACGAGGATGATGAACGTGACATCCTGGGTGAGCTGGAGATTGTGGCGCGACTGATGATCACCGGTGGTGAAGCCAAGGAAGAAGCCAAGCTGGAACGGGCCGACCGGGGCATGATGCGTGAAGCCATCTTGGTGGCGGCGAAAACCGCCTACGACGAAGGGCGACAGATGATCACCGGCGACCTGCAGGCGGCGTTGTACCAGTTTGCAAACGATGAAAAACGCCCTGACGTGCGTCGTAACCGTGCGCAGAACATGGGGGAATCGCTGGGGGTGTTTATGCAGGGGTTCCTAGGCGAACTGTTTAACCGCCCTGGTGAGAACTGGCCCGAGGCGGATGTGACGCTGATTGACCTGGGCACCCTGGCGCGGGAGGGCTATGAAGCGGCCCTGGCGGTGGCCTACACATCCCTGGTGAATACCATCAACAACATTGCTGAACGTGACCAGTTCCTGGACCGTGAAATCGTGTTTGCGACCGATGAGGCACACATGATCACGACCAACCCACTGCTGGCCCCGTTCGTTGTTAAAATCGTAAAGATGTGGCGCAAACTGGGGGCCTGGCTGTGGCTCGCCACGCAGAACCTGGAAGATTTTCCCAGCACATCCAAGAAGATGCTCAACATGATTGAATGGTGGCTGTGCCTGGTGATGCCGCCGGAGGAGGTGGAAGAAATCGCCCGCTTTAAGAAGCTGACGGCAGAGCAGAAGGCGATGCTGTTGTCGGCGACCAAAACGCCACGCTGTTACACCGAAGGGGTGGTGTTGGCCAGCCGCATTGAGGCCCTGTTCCGGGCGGTGCCGCCGAGTCTGTATCTGGCGCTGGGGATGACGGAGAAGGAGGAAAAGGCCGCCAGGAAGGCGATTATGCAGGCGCAGGGGGTGACCGAGCTGGCAGCGGCGAAACAGATTGCGCACCAACTGGATGTGGCTCGCGGTATTGCTAAGGCGGCGGCATGATGCAACTGAAAAAGACCGTGCTTGACATTATCGCCGGTGAGGGTAACGAAAACGGCGTGTTGTTTGAAGCACCGCCGCAGGGGAATCCGCGTATCAGTGAAGTTCATGCTGCCCAGTTGGCGGAACTGTGTGGGCACATCAAGGCGCGTATCCCGTCAGTGCCTGCGATAACCTGCTCCCCCCATCGGGTAGGGCAGCACAATTGTGTGGCGGTGAAACTGGCGGGGGCGACGGATTGTGTCAACCTGCTGTTGACCATCACCGGTACGCTACGCTGGCCAACACAGCAAGATTATGCCCAGGCCCCACGCTGGTACATCAATCTGCCTGACGCGGTTGATGTTGTGTACCTGGTGACACAGTTGGCGGAGCGGTTGGGGGTCCCCAGGTAGCCGTTACAAATGCCTGGTCCTCCTGTTCTGGCGGCAGGCTACCGTTTTCGGTAGCCTGCCGTTTTTTATCAGTCTCTGGAAACTGCTGAGGTAGTGCCAGTTCGATTTTTTTACCGCTTAATGTGGTCTTTTATCGCGCTGGTTCTCAGCCCTCACTCATAAAACAGTTGCTCAGTTTCTTCATGAACGTTAATGTCATCGGCTAGTCAGGGCAGTACAGGATTTTTTCTCAGGAGGAGAAATGAAGGGTGAGCAAACGTCATGAAATCATTGATGGTGCGGATGCGTGGACCTCTCCACGTGGGCTGGTCTACACCGAAGTGTTGGGATGGGTGGATCTCGGCCACGCCAGGGGGGACGACGTTCGCACGTTGATGTGGAAACTCAACCAAGGTGAGGCTTCCGGTGCGGATCGTTACGATGTGTCGTACAACCAGTCGATGGTGTCACCGTTCGGCTTGTTTCGCATTGGCAAATTCATGACCTGGCGGATCAGAAGAGGGCGGTCATTTGCCGAACGTCAGCAAATCGTTTTGGCAATGATGATGACAATGGCCCGGAAGTTTGAAGGTTTTCAGGGTGCATTCCCTTCTAATCTCATTACTGACAGTGGGTTTAGCGGGGAAGATCTGTGCTCAGATCTGCTGGGGTTCTATCGGGCGATGCAGTGTATCAATCCTTTCCCAATGCTGCGTCCGGTCAGCAAAGCCGAAGCACTCAAACGCTGGGATTACTATGGCGAAATTGGTGTCTGGAAAAACGAGACCTTTCGACCTCTCCTGTTTCCTGACCCTGAGCGTTTCCCTCATACCCGCCCGTACCTCGGGCACCTTCCTGGCTTTATGCAGACCATCTGGCCATACAATGATTGGCAATCTGGGAACGTGGCTGTTGCATCGCCAAATGGGACTTTCATACAGGGTGGCAAAAGAAAGGATCTTATCGTATGAAAGCACTCGTATGGATTACCCTGGTTTTTGTTGTGGCCGTTGCTGCGGGCGTAGCTTGGTATTGGCCTGTGATTAGCATGGAGCTGGCTGGTAGCGCTGAGTACACCAGACATGATACCCAGGTTTACGAGCATTTCACGCCCCCCTTGTTGAAAGCCATGCCGCGTATATCACAGGACTATGCCTTTGACTACACGCGCATTGATGGCCTCGGTTCCGTTATCTATACGGTGACATTCCGCAATGCCCCGATCCCAGATGCGCAGGCAGTGAGAGGTTATCTGGCAGTGCAGGGATACAGCAGACAAGCAGGATGTAGTACTGGGGCCGAATGCTGGAAAGGGAAGCAGATCGACGAAACCGTATTTTTGAACATCATACCTTCGCGCCGCGAAGTGGTTGTTTCCGTGGACTACACGCCTCAGTCACGCTGAGGCGTGTGGAAGACTAACGGTCAGCTCGTTGTTTTATGTTGTCCTTCTACATCTGTAGTCTCTTCATGCCCTCCTAATTTTTTCCCTGCGCATTTCGAGTTGTTTGCTGTTTTTGTCAGCAATGCACGTCACCCTGCGGTTTTATCCCACAGGAGTGAATGTGATGAAAAGACGAAACAGGGTGTTCCTGTTGGCCATCGGTTTTGTTGCCGTATCGGCACAGGCTGCGACCGTGGTGTACACCGACAGTCAGCATCCCCCGACCGGATTAGGCACCGGGCATCAGGTGGTTTACCTGGATGCCCCGGAGGTAGTCCAGCTCGAGGTGTTTGGTGAGTTATCGGCTGACCCGCGTCAGGCCGAGCAGCAGGCTAAAGCGATGCTGCAGTCCCCGGACTGGCAGCAGAAAGAGCAGAAGATAGTACAAGCTTACCAGGGGGTTATTCAGGCCTACGGTCTCGGGCTGAAAAAATACCCTGCCGTGGTGTTTGATGACCACTATGTGGTTTACGGCACCGCTGACGTTGCCCTGGCTGAAGCGAAACGGGCTGAGTACAAGGGGGCGCAATGAATATCCCCCTGCACCGCCATCGTCTGGCCACCGTATTGCTGTTGTGCAGTGCGGCACAACCGTTTACAGCCAGTGCCATCAACTCGGCACAAATCATTGCCAGTGCACTCTCTCCTACCTGTCTGGAATACCGCATTGCTGGTATCTGTTACTGGCTGTATTGCGGCTGGGGTGGGTGCAGTATTCGTACATCGGTCAAAGTGAAACACTATATCCCCAATGCTGTGGTTTCCAGCTATGCCCAGACCGGGGACAATCCCTGGTCTGAAGTGGCGATGCTGGGCACCGGCATTCCGGGCGTTGCGGAAGGTGGCGGGAATAACGAACAGAAGCGGGGGCTGCGCAAAGATAACCTGCGCTACAAGAATGCCGATGCCATTGGGCATCCGGCGCTGACCTCGCAGGTATTCAACCGATTTCTGGGGTCAATGGGTTATACCTGCCCTGGTTCGGCCAAGGCGTTGGTGCCGTATTTTCTCAGTACGCTGGATGCATTGGCCTGGCGTACGGGTATCCCGGAAACCCTTTACCCTGAAGCGCTGACCCCCGGTCTGCGTGAAGTGGGTGCAACAGGGGATATGTGGGGCAATGTGTACCCCCGTGGCGGGTTTGTGACGCAAGTGGATGACTATAAGACGGCTGCCGTGGTGGCTCAACGCGCTGCCGACATTATCACCCGTACCGGCCAGGTGCATGTCTATACCCCGATGACGGCCAGTAAGCGCGAAGGCTACTGGCCCCCGGAGCCGGTGACTGAAAACACTGGCACCAAGAACCACAAGTGGCAGCGTCTGGCTCCTTCAATATCTTCCTCCTGTGCAGTATTCCCAGACAGTAGCAACCCGATAGCAACCGATGGTGCTTACGCCTGGGCACTGTGGCAACCCTATTCCTGCTGCCAGAAGCGTGGGCAGACGTTCCTCTACAGCACTGATTTTTAATTCAAGGGAGTGTAAATGATGGTATTCAAGACATTTTTAAAAGTGGGGGTGCTCTCTGGTGCGGCCCTGCTGATACTGAATCAACCGGCGTTGGCAGCGTTCAATCTCAGCGCGGAGGAGGCGAATGCCGGTTATGGCAAGGCAATGAAAGGGGCGGTGAATGACAACCTGTTCTATTCCATCGGCGGTGGCACGGTGATATCCCAACCGCCGAGCAGTAATAACATGGAGAAAATCGGTCTGGGGATCGGTTGGAACAACGACCTGATGTGCGGCAATTTTGATCTGAGTACCACGGTCAAGAATCAGCTTAACGGTGCAACCGATGGATTCAAAAGCATGATGAGCGATGTGATTAACGGTGCGACCGGCGCGGTGGCCAGCCTGCCTGCGATGATTATCCAGCGGGCGAACCCAGGATTGTATGAACTGCTAACCAATGGAGTACTGCAGGCCAATGTCGCGTTCGACAAGGCCCAGCTTAACTGTCAGACGATGTCGAAGAAGATGGGTGATTATGTTCTTTCCAACAAATGGACGCAGGCCGCAATCACTGAGGAGTATCAGAATATTGTCTCCAGTACTTCTGACGCTGTCCTTGCCAGCAACCAGCAACAGAAATCGACAGGGAAAGAAGGCGTGAAGTGGGTCGGTGGCCAGAAGCGTGGTGGAAGTGGACAGGCCGCGATTAAACCTACACATGACCTGGCAAAAGCAGGTTACAACATTCTGAATAATCAATCTGTCACCAGTAACACTGCGGTGAGTTCATCTGCGTGTAACGGTTCATTGTGTCAAAAGTATAAGACCAGTACGGAAGCGGCAGAGGCGGTTGTCAAGGTCTTGGGTGATCGTGCTATTCGTACCTGCGCCCAGGGAACTGACTGTGGGAGTGGTGGACTTGAAAATGAACCGGGTACTGTTACACCAGGGGAAGGTTTCTCTCCCATGCTGGAAAAATCCACCCAGGAGAATCTGGAGATCCTGGTCAAACTGGTAAACGGTAACCTGGCACCGAATGCCACCAATCTGGCGACGTTGAAAACCGGCGATCTGGCCGTGACGCGTGGGGTGATTCAGGCACTGAAAGATGATCCAGACAACGGGGCGTTGGTACAACGCCTGGCCGGGGAACTGGCGATGGCCGATACCATTACGACTGCGTTAGGTATGCGCCGTATGTTGGTTGTCGGACAATCAGAGCCTAATGCAGCAGAACAAGCGTTAGCGATGGAGGAATCTGATCGCCGCTTAGAGTTTTTGGACCGGGAAATCCTGGCGCTGAAAAACGAGATGGAGATACGTAAGTCTATCAGCAATAACTCCATTCTGGTGGCCATTACCCGCCAGGAAGCGCGTGAAGTGGATAACAGTCTGCGTCAGGACAACCAGCAAAACGACCGTGCTATCCAGGGGCTGAGTCAGCCCACGGGAGAATGATCATGACGATTGAACGCCTTTCTAAAGATGAAAATCACTCCAATCGCATAAGGGTTCGCCGGTGGCGTAAAGTCGCCACCATGATGTTTTGGATGGTAGGGATATTGCTGTTGGGGGGAGTTGCTACTGCACTCGGGGTGTATCTGGCCGGAAATGAACGGGTGTTGATGGACTGGTTGCAGCGGGCGCGAGTACCGTTGTTGATGTGGCGCTTAACGCTGTATGGCATTGTGGCCGCTATGTGGCTGCACCGTGTCCGGGCTGTGTTTTTGCGCCAGGCTCCCT
The DNA here is from genome assembly GCF_000520015.2 of Chania multitudinisentens RB-25. Taxonomy (GTDB): domain Bacteria; phylum Pseudomonadota; class Gammaproteobacteria; order Enterobacterales; family Enterobacteriaceae; genus Chania; species Chania multitudinisentens. Next base: position 413,571 of record NZ_CP007044.2, on the reverse strand, counting down.
CGCGGGGTGTGGTTTATCGCATTGAAGTGATGATGGTATGCCTGGCCTTACTGATTGAATTCACAAGTTACCGTTGGGGGATGTGATGACAACAGACAGTTATCTGGAGTTTTTCTTGGTGTTTCTGGGGTGGCTGATTAACAACGCCCTGTGGGCCATCATCACGACCACGGGCCTGTTTGCGCTGCCGCTGATGTTGAAAGTCGTTGGTGTCTGGCTGAAGGTCCGCACGGAAGGGGATGACGAGGGGAACAAAGGGGCACTGGCGTTACCGCGTATCGAGCAGGTGCTGTATGTGGCGTTCGTGGTGCTTCTGTTTTGCGCGGTGCCGTCTCAGGAAGTGGATCTGACGGTGATGAAGTTTGACCAAACCCGTTCCCGGCAATGTGGCACTAATGTGCCCAAGCCTGACGAATCAGGGTACGGAGGATTATTGACCGACTTCAATGGTCAGGTGGCTAAAGTGCCCCTCTGGTGGTATTTGGTCCACAATCTGTCGAAGGGGGTGACACACGCAGCAATTGCTTCCATTCCCTGTGGCATGGAACTGCGGCAACTGCGTTTTGAAGTTCAGCATACGCAACTTATCGACCCGGTCCTCCGGCAGGAAGTACAGGAATTCGCCAGCCAGTGTTATTCAAAAGCGTACTTCAAGCTGAAGTCTACCAATAGCCAATTGACGGATGCCACCATCAATTCGGTGGGTTGGATAGGTTCAAACTATTTCCTCAATACTGCCGGGTACTATGACTATTACACATCAACGTCGCCCCGTTCGCAGTGGCCGTACAGTGAGAGTCGAGATAGCGGTTATCCCGATGTTGGTCGTGGTGGCTATCCGAGTTGCAAGACTTGGTGGAGTTCGGCGGGGAGTGGCCTCAAGAGTCGGCTGTCGGCAGCCTATGCTCCCAAGTTAGTCAACAGGATGAAAGCCAGGGACCCAGCAAACTGGGAAGAAAACCTGCTTCGCTGGCTGGTCAGCCCACAAAACACTCTGATGTCTGGGGGGCATGAAACCTATATGGCAGGGAGCCAGCGGGGAACGGGGATCGCACTTGATACTACCTTCAAGCAAATGATCAGTGGTCTGGGGGCTTTTTCGGCTCAGGCCACCCAGTTACCGGCATTCGATGCATTGCGCCAGGCGTTGCCGATGGTGCATGGCATCCTGATGATGGCGATAGTGATCTGTATTCCGCTGGTGATGTTGTTTGGTGCCTATGACCCCAAGGTTGTGGTGACGTTGACTTTTGCCTTGTTCGCTCTGACGTTCGTGACGTTCTGGTGGGAACTGGGAAGCTGGTTGGACGACCGCTTGATCGAGATCGTTTATACCGGTGCAAACGGCTATTACAACTGGTTCAGTAATGTTGGGGCCGAAGGCTGGATCATGAACTTGGTGCTGGGGTCGATGTTTGTGGTGCTGCCAGCGCTCTGGTTTGGAGCTGTAGGTTGGAGTGGTGTACAAATAGGAAGCATGGTTTCTAAATCTATCAGTGATGCGAGTGCTGGGTCTCAAAAAGCTGGTGCAGAGGGCACGAAAGTAGCAGCCAAAGCGGCTAAAACCGTAGCAACTAAGGGCAAAATGTAGACGTAGACATAGTTATGATTGAGACTAATTTATGGTTAGTCTCAATCATCATCCTTATCTAGCCGAAAACCACCCTCGTAATATCCTGGGCCATCTTGCCCATTTCTAAATCCATCATCGTCATCCCAAGTTATCTTTGAGGACATCTCTGACGTTGAAGTATTGACACTGGATGCGAAGATAAGAACAAAAACAGAAAACACCATCTTTACGGCCTCAACCAACCCCTTGGCAATCACACCCCAGATATCATCCTGCGTATTTTGCGCTTTGTTAGACATACTTCCTCCCTTGTTCTTCATCATGACATGGCTACCTTACGGCAGCGGTGGTGCAAAAACAATCTGTTTACTGCATCAGAGATAACGCATTATGAGTCAAATCATGACGCACTTTGAGTCATGGCTGAGAATGGGGAGACATATAAATTATAAATTTCTCAATTTGAGTTAAAAATAGACGCATTTAGCGATTTACCAGAAGGTGTGTGTGTTTTCTGGCGCTCATGTTGTCTCAATATGAGCATGATCACGACGCATTTAGAGGCATTGTATGCTTAACATATCTTGTGATGATGGTTCGACCTTTGTAAAACTGGCCTGGATGGAACAGGGCGAGATAATGACACACTTGTCGGGTAACAGCTTCAAGGAGGGCTGGAGTCCCGCTATCCTGGGGGCTGTGCGCGTATTCAACTATACTGTTGACGGGAAAAAGTATTCACATGACCTGGGCAGCACGGCAGCGATTGGCACCACCCATGTCAGTTACCAGTACAGCACGGCCAACCTGTTGGCCATCCACCATACACTGCTGACATCCGGTTTATCACCCCAGGAAATCATATTGACGGTCACCCTGCCGGTGACGGAGTTCTTCGATGCGGATAATCAGCCGAATGAGATGAATATTGAAGCGAAGAAAAAAAATGTTCTTCGGGAAATAACGTTAAACAAAGGCGAAGTCTTTAAAATAAAAGCAGTCAACGTGATGCCTGAATCATTACCTGCGGCGTTGTCCGCCATTATTGCCGACGATGTAAAACCATTGGAGCGTAGCCTTATTATTGATTTGGGAGGAACAACACTGGATTGCGGTATTATTCAAGGGGCCTTTGACAGTATTACCCAGATTAAAGGGAATGCTGAAATAGGTACATCAAGAATGACGCGGGCCGTTATGAATGCGTTAATCACGGCATCGACGCCAAGTAGTTATTATGTGGCGGGTGAAATTATCAGAAATTGCTCTGATAATGCGTATTTAAAAACGCTGATTAATGATGTTGAGCAAATAGAAAATATTCAATCCATAATAAAAATGGAGTCTGCTTCTTTGGCGGATAGTGTGAAAAATGAAATTGAATCTTTTAATGGTATGCAGCGTATTTATCTCACAGGAGGTGGGGCGGAGATTATCTACCCTTATATTCGTGAGCATTTCTCTCATCACAAAGTGTGTAAAATAAACGAACCACAACTTGCTCTGGTTAAAGCAATGGTCAAAGCATGAGTAAATACAGTAAGCGAAAAAAGATTATTGCTTATCTGCACCCGGAAATATATCTCCAGGACCAATTAACCCAACACTATGTTGAGTGTTTACCTGTGCAGGTTCGTGGTGAATTTTACCGACAGTCTATTATTTGTGGAGCAGCGTTATCCTCTGTAGATCCTCGGCTGGTGAATTTGATTAGCAGTTTTTTTAATGGAAGCATTACAGCAGAGAATATCATCAAACTGATTGAGCAGGCGATGGGCTGTTCGCCAGGAGCAACGGAAGAGCGTGTTATTTCTTACGTGGCTTCGGTGAGTGAGAACAAAATAAAACCAGGAATGGAAACAACGGAGAAAAAAGCGATTAAGAATCTGTCAATGCTGAAAAAATAAATGGAGTTATGCACATATCCACGGTCAGAAAAGCCAGTGCAGCCGGGGGCCACCCAGCACCCCGGCAAACGGGAGCGGTCTGTGAGCGGAGCAAGCGAACAGACTCTGGCGGTGGGTATGTGTAGAACTCGGGCTCCTCTGCTGCATATGTCACGGCTTTTTGTTTCTGTTGAAGGTTTCCACACTCTCCTCTATGATGCCCCTGTTTCACCGTTGTCTCTGACAACAGCCAATGCTTCAGCGTAAAAGGAATGCGCAGGTGATTTGAGAGAAGCGCCCTCGGGTGATCACAAACCAAAGTCATAAGGAAAGAAGCGTGGTCTGAGACTGACGCTTTCGAGCGACCACAGCCAATGCGACCATAACCTGAAAGGACGCGCTTTCGAGCGGTAACCCCCCTGAACCTTTGAGAGAGGGGATCACAACAGTGATGAAGGTACACTTATCCCTCAACGAATGACGTTTTCTGATCAGGAAAGCGTATCTTTCAATGCTGTATTTTTTGGAATGACGTCCAGCAATCCCGGCAACATTTGCGGCGTTTTGCTATGCCAATTGGAACATTTGGCATCTGCAGAAGCAGCATTTGGCGCGGGAGTTGCGCAGCGCGTCACTTGTGTAATTGCGAAGCATATACCAAGTGACGCGCGAAGCGCATAACGGATGAACCCACGTAATACGGGCTTTCACAACGTCTGCTACCCTCTGACCGACACGTAGTACCCTGGCCGAACCACGGGCTACGCAACGTTCAGTGAGCTAGACAGACATTTTTTAAACCAACGCGTCATAAAAACGGGAGTGCCCTATGAAGACGCTTATTCATGAAATGAAGGAGAAAAATCGACTCGGTAACGATGGCAACGTCAGTCAACGCTGACGGATGGAGGTGACCTGACAACGGTCAGGAACCGGCGTAAGCCGCAAGCAGCTCAGTGAGCTGTGGATACCTCACAAGAACTCAACATTTTGCCACCCCGATGCACAGTCACCAGTCGAGCCGCAGGAAGCGCAATCTAAACCGTGCCATCGGGGCCAGGATGTATCACCGTCGTACTGGACGTCGTCCAGACGTTATGGCGTACATCAAAAATGCAGTTCGATGTATCTTTCATCTCTCGGGATGAAAGTGGCAGTGTCGTGCGTTTTTGAAGACGAAAGGGGAGCAGCGATGTCAAGAGCCAATAAGCAATTAAGTAAACAATTAATCACCTTAGCCCGAAAGTCAGGGGGGAGTTTTAAAACTGTCTCGGACCGCGCCAGAATAGCATCTCGATTGGCGGAGAGTATGCTGAAGTTAAATATTCAGATCCGCGACGTGAGCAATATTAAAACTAACCACGTCGAGTTGTATATTAAGAGTCGCCAGTCTGAAAATATATCAAAACGGACGATGCAGAATGAAATGGCCGCTATCCGGGCGATATTTACCACGGCAGGCAGGACGAAACTCGCCGATCCGAACCATGAGCGATTAAGTAATTCAGCGCTCGGCTTATCCGGGGCCAGTCGTGACGGTTCTAAAGTCGCTATTTCGGACGAGCGCTATCACGCAGCGCTCGTCCATATACGTGAAAAAGACGAAGGTGTAGCAACAGCAATGCAACTGGCTCGTTATTTAGGGTTGCGGACGGAAGAAGCGATTCAGTCTGCTAAATCATTAAAAACCTGGCGGCAGGCATTAAATAAAGGGGATGAGCGTATACGGATTGTATTCGGAACAAAAGGTGGGCGTCCAAGAGACACGACAATCGTAGAACGAGATAAAGTTATTCGTGCAGTGAATGATGCGATAAAATATGCCGATAAACATAATGGGCGATTAGTCGATAAACCAAGTCTCCATTCGGCTATTGATCGGTATCGGAATACACTAAAAGATGCAGGACTCACCGGGAAGGAATCCCCTCACAGTTTGCGTTATGCCTATTCCCGAGAGGCGACGGAATATCATATGGAGAAAGGGTTAAGCAGAAAAGAGGCGGAGGCTATGGTCTCAATGGATTTGGGGCACGGGGATGGTCGTGGGCACTATGTTTCCAGAGTTTATAACAGAGTTGGTAATGATGAGTTTTGAGTACTTGAACTAAGAATGTTTTTTGATACTATAATTTATAGTATTGAATTTACTTAGGAAGATAGTAATGACAGATAAATTTGAAATTGGCGATTATTGTATACATACAAGCAAGTGGGGTAAAACAGGTTGTATCGTGGCAGGTTATTATGAAGGGGCAATAATAATCAAAAAACTGGGCAGTGGTTTTGTCGGTGTACCTGCTAAGTCGCTTACTAAATGCACCGAGGCTGAAGCAAAGCGGTTAGCACAAGCTAAATTTCAATTAGCTGTTTATCATAGGGAACATAATTCAGTGAACGGATAGTGATTTTTTAGAAATGGCTTGTTGAGTCCGTTTTATTTATGTACAGTTTGTTTGCTAACCCGTTGTCTCAGACAACAGCCAAAGTCCCTGTGATTTGAGAGGGACGCCTTCGGGCAATCACAAGCCAATGCGACCATGACCTGAGAGGACGCGCTTTCGAGCGGTAACCCCCCTGAACCTTTGAGAGAGGGGATCGCAGTTTTGCGATGAAGGTACACTTATCTCACATGCCTTGATTGGCATCCAATCTGATTGACTCACCCTAGAGGGAACATGCTTCCCTTCAGGGCAGTGGTGTTCCCTTTTTTATGGAGAACATCATGAAGACTTTTACCCAGCGTCATTCTGCTTCCTTAACTCGTGGGGTTTTTCCCCTGTTTGATTTGCTTTTTCCTGAACGGAAGGAAGCACTTCGAGGTGACTGGACAGCGAATAAAACCGGACGTGTCAGCTACCGTGCCGAGGTCTTTCCGCTTGAGGGAGGAGCTTGGGGTATGGCGATACTGTGCCGTACCGGTTGGCATTCTGGCGAGTATACCTACGAGTGGTGTCGTGTGGGTCTGAATGCAGGGCCCAACCGTGACCAGGTATTTCGTGAGGCCGGCTTGCTGGCTGAACAACTGGCGACACTTCGTTACCGTTATCACTAAGGTGGACAAATGAGTGACATCATGACGTTTACCGGCACATCAGTGCCTTTTACCACAGAGCAACTGCAGGAAGCGTTCCAGCAGACTCTGGCATCACAGTTTGGTTTGGAATGTGAGGTGTTGATACATGACATCGCTCCTGGTGACTGGAGTGATGACGTAACGTTACAGATCATACCAACTTAAACTCCAGGTAATTAACTATCACTTACCCATAGGGGATTTATTCCCGTATGGGGGTAGATCCTCTGGTTCAACAAAAGAGGATTATTCTATGATTACTCAGACCATTAATTGCGTTTTGCTTGTCACTGCTGACAGTAATGAATGGCATTACATGTGGGCAGAATTAGCAAAACGTGCACAAAACCGTGAACTACCGGAGCCTACTGTTGCGGAGCATTTTGGCGAAGTGTGGCAGTACATGGAGACGCAGGAGGTTAGCTCGTTGTGGTCAGGAAAACGCCTATTCCATTGTTTTAGGCATAGGCTACATCCTGTCAAAGGGGCTAACTACCGGATCAAGATCCCGGCAAGCCGGAATCTTGAATCTGGTGAATTGCAGCCTGCTTTTCAACGGTAAAGTTTAACGGGTGACTTATGACAAAATTTGTTCTTGTAGCAGAATATCGGAACGCCACAGATCGACTGTTTACCCTGGCACATGCACATTTCTGTGCATGTGTGGGGAATGATGAACGACGTTCATGGCTGGGTTGTGCGCTACGTCATCTTGCAGAACTGGAGAATCTGGGCTGCAAGCGGGCGAATGAGCGCGATCGGCGCTGCTTTACCCGTGCTTGCCAGCTTTTGCGTGAACGTATCGCAATGGTTAGTCCACTCGGTGAAGTGCTGTTACCGAACTCGGTAGCTGCAGTGCGCTAATGCGATATCGTCTGCATTTTATGACTAGGATCATGATTTTCACCTGATCGGGCTGACCTCTACCCGACAGGGCGGGTGTATGCCGATCTCTCTGGAGTACACCATGCACTATGAGTCTCATGAGCAACATATCATCACCCAGGCCATTGGTTTGTTGGAACGAGAGCTGCAGGTCCGCACGGTGGTGTTAACGAAACCCGATGCGGTTCGCAGCTATCTGCGCCTGCAACTGGAACGGCAGGATCGCGAGTTATTTATGGTGATGTACCTGGATAGCCAACACCGGTTGATCGCGTGTGAAACGCCCTTTACCGGTACATTGGCCTCGGTCAATGTTTATCCTAGGGAAATCGTCAAGCAGGCTTTGGCCTACAATGCCGCTGCAGTGATCCTGGCGCACAACCATCCTTCGGGCCTGGCTGAACCCAGCCAGGCTGACAGATACGTGACGGATAGGTTGAACGCTGCACTGGCATTAATTGACGTGTGTGTGCTGGATCATATTGTGCTCGGTCATGGCGAGGCTGTTTCGTTTGCCGAGCGTGGTTGGCTCAATACGTCCATTATATAACCTGATTTTACTCAATCCTTTGCGGGACGTGTCCCCAAAGGACAGGTCCTGCTCTTTTTTGGAGAAGACCTGAAATGACACAAACGACAAAAGCAGAAACGCCGGTCGTCACGGCGGAGATCACAGAGTGGATAACCAGTTACTACAGCCTGGTTTCGGTACTCGTCCAGCAAGGTTTTTCCCAGGACAGTGCCAATCTTCATGTGATTAAGTTTACTGAGATGTGCTACGCCTATTCCCGTCGATTCAGTCAGGATTATGGCGGTGATTTTTGGCATTGGTACACCCAATCCGACAGCGGGTTCTTTATCTGTCCGCAGACCGAGAAAACCTATCGGATTGAAGTTAACTCAAACTATTACAAAGGTGAGATGAGCGCCCAGGCGTTAGGGATGACGGTGTCATTATATGCCCTGTGCGTCCTGGCGGAATCTGGCCATGATTTTTTCATCGAGAGCTACCATCGACTGCGTGATTTTGCGGTACGGCATCCTGAATGGGCTGCTATTCGCGGAGCGATTGACTGATGGCCGCTATCTTAACTGTGGCTGAAGCTATTCAAAAACTTCAACAACTATGCGGATCAGGACGAAGTGATCCTGCTGGATCTGTGGTACGCCGAAGATGTTCAGTCTCAAGACGAGACGGCGACCCCTGGCGAAGCCATAGCAGCCCTTGAACAGGCTGTTCATGACTTCGATGCCAACAGGGGGATTTGCTGGTTAACGTTGGAGGCTGCATTGGAGGTTGTTCGAACTCAAGGCAGTTAAACCGATGTTTTGATTCTACTCACCCAGTAGGGACTGACCTCCCTACTGGGGGTAAGTCCCTTTTTAAATGATAAAGGAACTTACGATGATGACGACAAACCAGGCCAGTAGCCCTTTTTTTCTCAATGACTTGTGTGAACTGGCAAATATTGAAGGTGATTTGCTGGTGATTGCAGCCTACGAGAAATTGGATATTGGCACCCAGTCGGACGAAGACAATTTTACCAATAATATCTGGGCGGTTGGCCATCTGGCTGAAGCGCTTGCATTGGAATGTGGTGGTGATTCACCTCGCTATACGCATCCTTCTTGCAAGGGTTTATTCGACGATGTTGTTGCTTTGGGCAGAACGATTTGTCCAGGAGCCTGGGACTACTTTTTTGGGGTGGGCCTTGAGGAGGCAGCAGCAGAGGCAGCAGGATGGTGATGAATCGACATCATACGTTCACTCACTATCAGACCGCTTCGCATGAGGCTTGGCGCGAGTTGTGTCGTGCAACAACTCGAGTACATCACCAGGTACGCAACGCGTCGGACTTTCGCTGGTTGGGAAAGCCGCTGGTCGTTTGTGACCACAGTGGCAACCAGCCATTGAGGTATGACGATAGCCTGATTGGTATCGGCGTTATCGCCTTTAACGGTGATTTTAACGCAGGCCTGTCAGGTGACCCGTTCTGCCTGGTGCGTTCATTCGTGCTCGAACGGCAGCAAGTTCAGTGTGATACCGGCCATCACCCCTATGATTTTCTGGTGATGGCGGTCCTGTTGCTGGCCAGCCACTTTTGTTCCGGGTGCTACGGCATTCGTTCGACGGTGGCGTGTGCTGAATGGCAGCAGGTGGCAGATTGGCTCAACACACACCTTGACCTGGCAGTAACACTGCCGTCGGTGCTTAAAACAAACTAACGCTACAGTCAACGAATACGGCTGCAGCATTGACAACCCTTGCGGGGATTTATTCCCGCAAGGGGTAAGTCCCCGTTTTTTATGGCGAGGACTGACCATGACAACGAAACACCCGAAGAAAAAGGCAGCATCACGCTGCCAGGATAAAACGGACCTGTTCCAGGTGGTAACGGATAAAATCATCGCCGCACTGGAAAAGGGGACGACTCCCTGGCGCAAGCCGTGGAAAACCGTTGCCGGTGGCCACGCTGCAGGTATGAGTGGATTACCGGCCAATGCGGTGACGGGGCGAGCCTACAGTGGCATCAACGTGCTGTTGTTGTGGATTGATGCAGCGGACAAGGGGTTTACCTCTCACCGTTGGCTGACGTTCAAACAGGCACTGGATGTCGGCGGTAACGTCCGCAAGGGCGAGAAATCGACGCTGGTGACGCTGTTCAAGCCGTTCGAGAAGAAAGAGACGGACGAGCAGGGCAAGCCGCTGTTTGATGAACAGGGGAATGCCGTGGTGTCCCAGCGGAATTTCATGACCAGTTTTCATCTGTTCAACGTGGAGCAGTGCGAGAATTTACCCGAAAAACTGTTAGTGCCGGTGACCGTGACGGGGGACACAACCGAAGCACCAGAACCGCAGGATATTGAACGTATCCAACGGGCAGAACAGGTCATCGCCTGTTGTGGTGTACCGGTGGTACATCGGCATCAGGACCGGGCGTTTTACAGTCCAGGTGTCGACCGTATCACCATGCCGGAAGCGGTACAGTTCAACCGCCCGGCAGATTACTACAGCACGTTACTGCATGAGCTGGTGCATTCCACCGGGCATATCTCCCGCTTGGCGCGAGAAGGCATTACGTCTTCAACACGCCGGTTTGGCGACCCGGTGTATGCATTTGAAGAACTTGTGGCGGAAATTGGTTCGGCATTTTTGTGCGCCGAACTGGGTATCCAGGGCGATGTTCAGCATGAAAGCTATATCGCTTCCTGGCTGAAGGCACTGAAGGAAGACAAAAGGGTTATCTTCCAGGCAAGCCGTTTTGCCCGAGAGGCCTTTGAGTACCTTATCTTACGTGAACAGGCACTGACAGCCGCCTGAGCCGCTATTGGAGGAAGATACGATGGACATTGCAATTCGCGAATACCAGATGGTAGCGGCCCATTTGCTGAACAAACACTTTGGGCTGATGCTGAACGATACCAACCTGCATGACGATGCCGTTGTGCAGGAATTGATTGAACTTAACGTGCGGGTGTTTGAAGCCATTAACCAACTGGTGGATAAATACCACCTGGACCGGATAGACCAGAACCCTTGGTCGCCACCTAGTCCGTTGTTGACGATGATCAACTATATGGTCGCCATATTTGAGGTTTCACCGGAGAGCATACGGATGGTTCGTATCGGTGACGCTGACCTACCGATGTAATAACCTGCTCAAACTACATCTGGGCAGTATGGCATCATTATTTCATTACCTGGTGACTGAGTGGCAGAAGTTCTGCTGACAGCCACCTTCCCGTGAGGGTATAGCCTTCACGGGATACCCTCTTTTTATTCACGAAAGAGGTATGAGCGATGAAAGCGGCAGTGATTAACACAAGCATTGGGGTAGTACCCATTGTTATACCGAACGACGTCATGGATGGAAATGGTTTTTACGTCAGCTACAACAGTGTTGATTCCCAGATTTACGGTAGTGAGACGACCGCTCTTGTGTTTGGGCAGATGCAACGGTTTTACATTCTGAACGGTGACCATCGAGCGGAGTATTCGTTGTTGATAGATCAAGGTTTCAATGCGTGTCTCAATTATTTCGTTGAAAACCTGGATGTTATAAACAAGTACAGTGAAGCGTTACCGACTTGACTTGAGTAACTTCCAAGTTTGTAGAAGGCGCAGCATTAATTTTTTCACATACAGGGTTAGCCAGTAACCTTTTACTTCACTCCCCAGGGAAACATTTCCCTGGGGGGGATGTTTCCCTTTATTTTCAGGAAGCATCCCTATGGCAAATCACAATCCACATATTGCGGAGTTTATTTCATTATTTAACCAGACGGCCCGTTATCATCACCGCTACGAGGTCTTTCGAGATTTTGTGCAGATGGCCGCGTGTGCTGTTCATAAAAGGAACAATCAGAGATAGCGATTAAGGAAGCTATATATAGCCTTAAACGAATGAAAAAGAAGGTAACGAAGGCAGAGGTGGCCAGAATGACCGGGATCAGCAGAGAGCATATAACCCGATACTATAGCGAGCTATTTTAAGTTTAGTTTACAACTATTTTGTCACTTCTCCGCCTGTTTTAGGGCGGAAATATTCATCCAGTTAACAACTTTATTGTCATTCTCTGATTTTCGGCAACGGTAGAATGCGGCTTGCGAGGGCGCTCAGTTTACAACTATTTTGTCCGCCCACATCTGGATAACTGGCTGTGCTTATCCGACATCATGTCTCATGGAGTAAAATTTTAAACACCGATATAGAGTTGTTTGTTGCTGTCAAATTTCACCCTCTTAGAGTGAAGCTCCTCTTTATCTCAAAAAGCAGGAGCACACCATGAGACTTCCTTTCGAACTCGACCCGCAGATTATTCACCATATTATTTACAACCAGGCTGGCTCGATCGGTAAAGCCGTCATTGAGCTGCTGATGAATGCCGTCGATGCGCAGGCTGCTGATGTGTCGTTGGCACTGACCCGTGATGGTTTTGAATGCTTGGATAACGGCAATGGTTTTGCCAGTCGCGAGGAGGTGTTGCGCTATTTTGGCCGCTTTGGCACTCCTCATGATGAAGGGGATGCGACTTATGGTCGTTTTCGCCTGGGGCGGGGCCAGATTATGGCTCATGCCCGTACCGTCTGGCGTTCAAAAGTCTGGAGGATGACTGTTGATACCCGCACGATGGGGTACAACTACGACTTGGATGAACAGGTCGAGAACAACGCCATATCGGGATGCCTTATCACCGGCGAGTGGTATGAGCCGATGACAGAGACTGAGCTGTTGTCAGCAGTCCAGGAAATTCGTGACCTGGTTCGTTATACCCCCATTCGGGTTGAACTAAATGGGCGGCAGATATCCCGTGACCCCTGTGGTGAGAAATGGGATTTTGAGGACGATGTCGCGTATTACCGGGTCAAGGAGGAAGGGGCTGTTTCAATTTATAACCAGGGGGTTCTGGTTCGCCATGACTCTGCTCACCAGTGGGGAGCGGGGGGGCTGATTGTTTCAAAGCAGGCGATAAGCCTGAACATTTCCCGCACCGAAATACTGCGTAAAACCTGCCCAGTGTGGAAACAGATTGCCCGCCAGTTTGGCAAAATGGCTGACGAACTGACTTCCCGGTTAGGCGACCATCGCAAGACCGAGGCCCGTCGAGAAAAATCAGCACAAGCTCTGTTGGCGGGTGACCCAAAACTGACCGAGATTTTCAGACAGGAGGAAACCGTCACGATTTTGCCGGGTAAGCGGCATATCTCTCTGTATGACTTTCTGCGCAAATGCCATCACGCCGGGCAATGCCCAGGGGGCGTATTTACGGTAGCAGAGAATGCCTTTGATGTGCCAAAAGGGGAGGCGATAGCCCGGTCCGGTATTGCCGTGGTGGTTCATCCGCAGACATTATCCCGCTTTGGTTGCTATCACGGCCAGGATTTTTTGGATGCGATTGACCGTATTAAAAATAATGTGCTGCAAAGCATCGGAAATGAGCCTCCCTATTGGGGCTGGGGGTACTCACTTGAATTGCCTGGGCTGGTAGCCTTTTCTACTCTGCGAGAAGCCTACGTTGAACGTACCCAGATATTGACCGAGAAGGAGGCTTTGGATAAAGAGACGCGCCGGGCCTGGACGGCTTTGCGCTGGTGCCTGTATCACTATGCCTGTTTATGTACCGGGGGGAGGCGATGGTCTACGGGGCAAAGCAATGGGGGAAAACGTTTCCATATTCTTATCGGGAACTCAAACCGTGCAGAAGCGTGGACGGATGGGCACAGTTATATCGCGTTTAATGTGGATGTCATCCGGCGACTTAAAAAACAACCGATGAAGGTGGCTGGATACCTTTTCAGCCTGCTGGAGCATGAAATCGCCCATGAAGGTGACAGCCTGGAATGTGGGCATGATGAAGCGTTTTACCAGCGTTTTCATGATATCACCGTCAATTTCAGTGAGGAGCGCCAGCGCTACCTGCATATCTGGCTGATGAAATACACCACCAGTCTGGAGCAGGAAGGGAAGACTCGGGGTAATGCCTGGCGTGAGCGTTATTTGCTGGACAGGGCCGGTAGTGGTCGGGAGAAAAGGGGATTACCCGGCCTGGAGTCGGTGAGTGATGACCCGGTGATGACCTCTCCGGTGCCAGCGGAAGATACCCGATTCATTGACCTGCAGAACATGCGTCTGGTGCAGGCGGGATTGTGTCCACTGCCATCGAACTGGGCCGATGTCGTTACCCAAGGCCTCCAGGCCCAGCAGGCGATAGCTGAGGAACAGCGGCAAGCGGCAGAAAATAGACGACGGGATGATGCTGAATGGGAGCATTTGACCACGCAACTCAATGAAGATGATAATCTCTGGCAGGTTGACATAGCTGAACAAGAGGCTTTGGAGGAACAGGAACGGGAACGGATAGCCACCCTGCTGCAAGTACCTCTTGGGGCTATTGTGGATGACATCTTATATTGGATGATGGGAGAAAACGAATCAGCAATACGCCAATATTGGGTAGATAAGCCGTGGGAACAGACACCACTGAGTAAATATTCTGCTGATGTTGTAGCATTAATCAAGCGAGGTGAGACGGTCTGGCTGTTGGAGCGAAATACTGCCGCAGCGGGTTTTATGCGGGTAGAGGACTATCTTAAATGGCGGGCAGAGCAGGAGAGGGACGTATGCTGAAGGCCTTTCTGAAGTATTTGCCTGTTGCATCGGGTATGAGGGGGCACGGTAATAATCATCCTGTACCGCCATCGCCAGCCATCCCGGTGCCGGATGGCTATCACGCTCCGCTATCGGTTTCAGAGCAGTTGGCCGTTGCCCGGAGAGGGCAGTGGTTGCAGATGCTGTGGGATTATTCATCACTGCCCAAAAACCTGTATCAGCAATATTACCTGCAGCCACTTGAACACTGTGTCACGTTGATGCAGCAATTTCCGGCCACGGAGAGTGGCCACCACGCTTATCTGGGCGGGATGGTCGATTATCTGTTGGAAACGGTGGCTTATGCAGCCCGGCTCTCAAAAAACTATCTGTTGCCGATGGGCGCTCCCCCCGAGGAGCAGGCGACACAGAGTACCGCCTGGAATGCAGTGATTGTTTATGCAGCTATGGTGCAATCGCTTGATGGGCTCAGTCAGATTGATGTGGAACTGGTGAGTGGGCAGCGTTGGACGGCACTGAAGGCTAGGCCCGGAGAACCCTATCGTTTTCGTTTCAAACCCGTGACAGGTGACACACAGACGCAAAGCCTGAACGCGATGCTGGCTTGGAAAGTTATTCCTGATGAGGTACTGCTCTGGTTGAGTTCCTGGCCGGAAATCTTGAACACGTTAGCGCTGTATGTGACGGGATTTCGGGATGAGGCCGGGATAGTCAATGCCATCGTATCGGACGCTATTCGTGCCTCAACGGGAAAAACGGTTCCGGTTGTTGCATCTTCAACTGTACCACTGCCTCTTGCCGCGTCGGAAAGAGTACCTTCGGCAGATGGCATAGCCCGTATCGCCGAACAGCCCCCTCTTCAATCTTCTATTGAACAAGTGGTGTCGGTCAATCAGGTTTTATCACTAGACAGTGCCGTGGGCGATAGCGCTTTCAGTGCAGGGGAAGTGGCACGAACTGAACAAGAAGACAATGCCATCCGCGATTTATTGGCGGTGATGGGCCTTTCTGAAGAACAAGACCCGATAACAACCTTACACAATATATCGCCTCAAACACCCAGAACGAACGAAGCTGTTGCCTTTCCTGGTACTGATCATGTTGGCGAAAAATTTTGGCAATGGCTGAGTGAGGGATGTTGTCGTGGCATTTTTCCTGTTAACACCCCCCATGCCCGGATACATATTATTGCGGGCTACGTGTTTGTCCGTGCACCAGCTATATTCCACCAATTTCTCACGGAAAACCGAGAAAGTACGGAAGATAAAACAAGTTTGCAAAATGCCTTTGAACGGTTAGGCATGCATCGGCAGGATAATGGAATGATGTATACCTGCCATCTCTATCAA
Organism: Chania multitudinisentens RB-25; assembly: GCF_000520015.2. GTDB lineage: Bacteria > Pseudomonadota > Gammaproteobacteria > Enterobacterales > Enterobacteriaceae > Chania > Chania multitudinisentens. The sequence continues at coordinate 397,690 of NZ_CP007044.2, read as the reverse complement.
AATGAAGCCAAAGAAGGGCGGTTTCAGAAGATGGCGGGTTACCTCATTCCTGTTGCAAAGGTTTATGGTGCTGCTCCTCCCCCGGCTAACAGTACTCTGGTGATAATACGTCCATAGGGAGTTAAGCATAAATAAAAGTGAGGGGGTCATACTCATACTTTTATTTATGCGACTTTATTTATTTTCCATTGTTGAGTATATCTGGTTATTTATATCTTTTATTCTGACAGGTTTAGTTAGCATAGATACAGATGATATAGGACTTTCGGTTGAATATGCACTGATAAAAATGAATGGTGTGTTTTTATTGGGGCCGTCCATAATGCGGATTTTTTTATAAAGCTCGTCACCGGTCATTATTGGCATTTGAAGATCACTCAATACTAGATCATATGATTTTCTCAATAATTTCTCCAAAGCACGCTCAGGTGATGTCGTGTACTCTGCTTTATAGCCTGCACTACCCAGTAATGATGCTATTGATGTGCAAGACATTTCATTATCATCGACCAGAAGAATTTTTATTTCTTTATACATTGAGTTAAAAAGATGCCCTTGTTCATTTACATTTACCTGATTTTCACTACTAAATGAAGATATTTCTATAGGGAGTCGTACGGTAAAAACACTTCCTTTACCTATATCACTCTTAACAGAAATACTCCCTCGCATTGCTTTTATAACACCGTTAACGATAGCAAGCCCCATGCCGAAACCTGGAATCTCTTTACTATTGTTTATCCTTACAAATGGGGAAAATATTGATGTTATTTTGTCTTTAGGTATTCCTTGCCCATTATCCTTTACTTTAATAATAAGCGTGTTATTTTCCTCGATTGATGCAGTTATAAAAACAGTGCCTATCTCTGTATATTTAATGGCATTAGTGATTAGATTTTCCATTATCTGCATTAGTCGAGCCGAATCGCTAATAATAAAAATATCTGGTATTTTATTAGCCTCAACAGTAACAGACGGTTTAGGTAATAGAACGACAGAATCACTGATGGACGTATTTATTAAGCGCTTAAGATTAAATGATGACTTATTAATCTCAACATATCCGTTGTCAATTTTAGCAAACTCAGCTAAGTCTTTCATTTGCCGTTCCATTTTTGTAGCCGCATTTTCTAAACGATGAAAATGTTGCTTATTATAATCATTGTTTCTAATGACAACATCAATAGATGATATTATTGCTTGTAATGATGTTCGCAATTCATGGCCCACAACCCCTAAAAAGGCGTTTTTATTATTAAATGCTTTTTTCTCTGAATCTAATAATTTATTCAATTTAAAAAGATAAAAAGATGTTATCACGCAAAGTGATGAAACTAAAATAGCAGTTATGGTAAGTAGAGTGAATAGTTGTTTTCTTTTCTCTTTAAAATCCTCTAATGCCATTGTTCTCTGTTTGACTTCTGCATGATCAGCCAAGTTATTTAATAATGTAGAGTAAGGTTTTATTTCATCGACGAGGCTCACGACTTTTTTTATATTGGGACTGGGAGTGTTAATATATAAATCAACGGTATTAAGTTTATCATATATAGAGTCAATGGTTTCCTTATATCCCTTTTGTTTATACAATGGTGTTGTTGATTCACTTTCATTTCTTATTATCTGTACTCTGGAATATAAAATATCTAGTTTTTCCCTTATTTCTTCCATGTTTTCATCAGCAGTACCGATTGAAGAATAAACTTCTGAAACCTTAATCAGAGAGTAAAATTCTGATAGCTGAATCGAAAACTTTGCTATCGCCCAAGAGTAATTTTCTTGTGTGCCACTTATAGCATACAGCGATTTTTCTGAAAGCATTGAGTTGTATTTTATTATGGTGGAAACGACAAAAAATAACGCAATTGATATTCCTGAAAGTAAAAATAGAAAGTTTCTTTTCATTTACATCACCGATATTTTATTTATTTGCCAAACGAATCTTGATAAATATATTGGCTTGTTAAGATTTGGAATGTCATCAACTGGATAAATACTAAAGTAGGGGCCGAAATCTCTAATTGTGAGGGGCTTACCATCCATTCTATTTGCTAGAATGATACCATAGTTCTCAACATCAGTAATAGGGATATCCACCCAATAATTATTTAATGCACTGATTCTAAGAGTCTTTCCGTATGCTCCTACTTTATTCAGAATATCCTTAAGCTTAACGCCTTCAAATGTTACACGATGGCCTTTTGGTGTCCAAGATGTTGTTGTTTTTATTATTGACTTCTCCATTTTATCAAAGTTCTCTTTTGATAAAACAAAAAAACCATCATCGTTTATAATTTTTATCTTACCCTCTATCCTAATATCTCCAGTTTTAGCTATTAAGAAAAAAGGGATAATGAGTAGTGAAATTAATAGCAGAAAGCGGTTTTTTAAATTAAACATAAAATTCCTCAAATTTAGATTCAATTAATTTAATAAGATTGGCATTTTCACTATTATGTATTCCATCAGTTTCGAATGTACCAATATAGTACGATTCACAGTTTTTATAATAAAAACTGCGATATGTGGGTCTTACAGTGGTAAATATACATGTTGTTGGTATTTCAAACCCGGCACCAATATGAAGGGCTGAGGAGTCACAAGTATATAAATATTTTGAGTTTTTTACTATAGAAATAAAATTTTCTGTTTTTTTTGAAAGAGCTTTTATATTGATGTAATTATCATGCTCAATGTCAGTGAATCCCATTATTTTTTTTTGATGCTTTTTGCTAAGTTCCTCTACTATTTTTTGATGAAATCGTGACGGAATGCTTCTGATTTTAGTACTTGCATCTGGACAAAATAAAACATAATCACCCAATGAAACTTCAGGTAGCTCTACATCTTTAAGCCAATAATTAGATTTTTCACAATCTTCAATTTCTTTTGGATTAACTCCAAGGTTGTATAAAAAGAAATCATGCATTTCTTTTTTAGAAAAGTCCTTCCAATATAATTGATTACCTATGTCTATAATTATACTATCTTGGGTGTGGGGGATTTCTTCTATGTCAAAAGGCATGTATGATAAAGTATCAATGATGTTTTTTGACAATAAATAAATATCGTTAACATAGCTAGGACACAGTTCTGGTCTTATAACTCTAATGTTGATGTCATTATTTAATTTTTTTATTGTATATAATGCATTTATTCCAACAATGGAGTCACCTAGTGTAACCCCCATACCATTTATAATAGTAAGGTTTTTTATGTCTTTGTAATTTACCTTTATTTTTCTTTTGGAGTTATTATGGATAATATCCTTTTCTAATGGCGTTAATTTCCCATAAGTAGATATCTTGCCCGCACCGTAAGGTGAAACAATAAATTTCCCCTCCAATAGAAGACTACCATTATGTTCTAACAATAATTTATTCATATTTATTTAGAAAAGTATTTGTCTAGATTAGATTTAATTAAATTCCCTCTAACTGGTTTCTCGTAAGGGCCGGTGATATCATAATCATGAATAGCATGTGAAATCTCTTGATCTACTATTCCTTCTAGTTGTCCAGTGAGCACCAGTATCATTGAGTTTTTTTTCTGTGATTGCCTGATTTTTTTTATGGTGTTGAAAACTGTTTTATCGCCAATAACCCAATCTAAAATATATGCATCATATGGGGAAATATTCAAACTATTCTCCATGTCTTCAATTTTGTAAAATGTGTCTACGCTGTAACAATCTTTACTTATAATATCTTTTAGACAATCAACAATAATTTTCTCATCATCTAGAATTGCTATTCTGCGCTTTACAGCTTCTAAGGTTCGCGGATAAATATGAAGGTATTTAATGTTTCTTTTTGATTCAAAAAGAAAGCTATCTTTGATTTCATCAGTTCTAACGACAAACCAGTCATCGTTAATTTTTAGAGCCGAGTATTCTGTAACTTTGTTTATACCTTCATCAGATAGATAAATTTTACATGGTAAATCAATTTTACCATCGCTCCATGTTGCTTCATGAATTTCTGTTACTGTATGACTATACATGTCAAAAAAGTCACTCATTTCCATATCGATGGATTTAATGACCTTGATCAACTGGGATACTTCCCATTTAGACGCCCCGCTTAATTTTTTATGAGCGGCGGCTGTGGTGATATCCAAAATTCGTCCTGTGTAGCCGATGTGTTTTTGCTTTGGTACTCCCTTCATCGTTAACACTCTGGATATCATTTCCCCCAGAGGATTATCATCTTTTTGATCTAGATCACAGTCCATCATTACCCTCTCAGAACTATATCGATTTGTATTGGTACTGATTCTAACCTTAACGTTATTTTTTTCAATGAAAACAATCCCTTTTCATGTCTTACAATGAAATGTTACTTCATTTAATTATTAAATATCAATTTTTGTGTCGTGTAAGTTTGTAATTGTTTGCAAATGATACTTTTGTGATGTAAATTCAGAGATGCTTATGATTCGTAAGAACCAACACCAGGGAAAGATGGAATAATAATAATACTAATGGAATAAGCGATCAGATTATGTCTCTTATAATGCTGTTCTATACATTGAGTATATTCTTGCTGACGACATTCAACGCTCCGGCAACAATGGAGCGTTTTTTATAAAATAAACTTTTAAACATTCATTTAGAGTTTTTTGTTGTGGTCACCATTATCCTTCATAGAGTGGAGCACCTGTTAACAGTTAACGACTAGGATACCCACACTCTATGTACACTCATGAAGAATATGACCATACTTCTCAATGGTTTGATGCCGTTTATGCTCTAAATAGGTGGCCTGTACCGGTCTGGCAAATGGATATTGCCGAAATGTTTTCGCATTTCTGGCAGGTAGCTCTTTGATTATTTATGAATAAATCCTGGAGAACATCTGGTGACTTGTGAACAGTTATTAACATTTAATGAGCTGTTGGAGCATTATTTTTTCAATCACGCCGTTCGTAATGACACCGAGTGGAGTTATCGGAAGGTGGTGAGGACTTTTTTGCGGTTTACCGCCAAAATGCCGAATGAAATTGATAACAAACTGGTGCTTGAATGGCGCAGGTACGTTTTGAAAGAACAACAATTACAGGCGACAACCTGGAATAATAAAGTGACACACATGAGGGCGTTGTTTAATTTCGGGATGAAAAGTGGACTACTGCAGCATCAGGATAATCCCTTTAACAAAGCGGTGGTTCGGGCGGGGAGGAAAAAGAAGAAGATCCTGACCGAGGGGCAAACATCGGCGGTGTACCGTCTGATGGCGCAGTATGAAGAGCGTGAACAGTTACAGGGTGGTAGTCTCGCAGTGAACTGGCGAGTTCATGCCTGCAAACCTGCTTGGTTTTGGCTAACGGTGCTTGATACCCTCAGTTACACCGCGATACGTCAAAACCAGCTCCGGCATATACGCATCTGTGACGTCAATCTTGAAGAACGCTGGCTGGATTTGATTATCGCTGGTGCGAAGAATCACCGCGAATTGCGTCTTCCCATTATTAGCGAACTGTACCCCCGACTGGAGAAACTGGTGAGCCGATCACTGGAGGTCGGTGCGGAACCGGAGGAGCAGTTGTTCAATGTGAATCGCTTTGATGTGGGACGCAGGGCAAAACAGCAGGGGGAAGTGGCAGACATGGGGATTTACCCTATCCGGGCTTTTTTTCGGCGACTTTCGCGGGAGTGCCGGTTTGTCGTCAGTCCGCACCGTTTTCGGCATACGGTGGCCACCAACATGATGAAGTCCCCTGATCGCAATATCCAGGCCGTCAAACGTTTGCTGGGGCATTCGAGTTTACGTTCTACGCTGGAGTATATTGATGAGGATGTGGAGAGTTTGCGGGATATTCTGGAGCAGGAATTCAAGCGGTAGGCACATAACCACGGAGGGGATCACAGTATCCCCTTGACATAATTTGACATTTGCAGACGAAAACTGTAAAAATCGCATACGATATAGCCCACCTACTGCCATAGGCGGGCTTATCAAGAGCCTTCTATCACAATCGGATAATGGTAATACTGAATATAACCATTCTATTGCGTGTTTGGACTCATTTCATACCTGTCAACTTTTCATCCTGAAGAATTGACAAGTGCTTCTGAATTTGATGGTGCCCGGACTCGGAATCGAACCAAGGACACGGGGATTTTCAATCCCCTGCTCTACCGACTGAGCTATCCGGGCAACGGGGCGCATTAAACCGTATTGGCCGTGCGGCGTCAACGGCTTTGTGGCAAAAAACATGAAAACAGCATCAATTGCTGGCTTTTCAGGCAAATAGCACCGGGTGATAAAGATAAGAGCGTGCCATTTGCTTAGCTTAGAGCACCGTATTTGCGGCATTGAGCGATTTTCAAAATATCCTCTGCCAACTGTTTGGCGAGTGAAACATCCTGTAATTGCCGTTTTATCAGCAGTTTGCTCAGGCAGCCTTCCTGCACTAACTCCATTTGCTGTGCCACCGTGTCGGCGTCTTCGGTTTCCATTTCGCGCAGCAGATTACGGGTGAAATCTAACGAAGCCTGCTTCTGTTGTTCAGCCAGTTGATGGATTGGGTGATCGGTGGCGGGGAAGAAACTGCAGGCAGCGATAAACAGGCAGCCGGGATAACGCTCATTCTGCACGTGCTCGGTTAGAACATCGTAACGTGCCAACAGCTTCTGCTGCGGGTTCAGCGTTTCATCAATCAGTAACTGGCGGCGCCAAGTATCAATCTGTTGGCTGTGATAGCGCAGGCAGTCATATAGCAACGCTTCACGATCCGGCCAGAACGGTCTCATCGCACTGAGTTGTATACCCAGCTTTTCTGCCAGCATTTCCAATGTGGTGGTCGCTAAGCCCTGTTTTTCTAACAGCTCCAAGGCTGTATCTAAAACGTGTTCACGTTGCACTTATGCTTCCTCCCAAAAAATGTGCTTAACCTTTCTACCCGTCATACTGCAAGTTGCAGATACATTGCCCCGTCTGTGGGTCGGGCCGTTGCAAGCAGCGTTTAAATTTTAATGTCAGCTCCTGGGTAGAGTATAACTATTGTGGTGCAAACCCAGTTTGCTGCAAATGCGCGCTGAACGCCGACGCATCCATAAACCCCGTCACGCGAGCATCCGACACTTCTTCACCTGCCTGGTTAAAGAACAGAATGGTGGGCAGGCCCAGCACCTGTAAATGTTTGAGTAAGGCCACCTGTTCGGCGTTATTGGCGGTCACGTCAGCCTGCAACAGCAAGGTATCGGCCAATTGTGCTTGCACTGCTGGATCGCTGAACGTGTATTTTTCAAACTCTTTGCAGGCGACACACCAATCTGCATACAGATCCAGCATAACTGGTTTTCCCTGTGCCTGCCGTAGCTCAACATTAAGTTGTTCAATATTATTAATGCGAGTGAAGTTCAGGTGCGACTGAGTGGCCTGCTGCGATGCAGGCTGGCCAAATACCCAATCCTGTAGTGGGCGGGCGGCGATCACCAACGCTGCCAGTAGCAATAACTGTATGATACGCACTGCCCCATGGGAGGATTTCAGGCTTAACACGAATGCCCAGCCTAAGAAAGCAATGCCAAGCAGGCTCCACAGCCGTAGACCCCAGATATCGCCGAACACTCGTTCAAGCAGGAACACCGGCAGTGCTAAAATCACGAAACCAAAGGCTTCTTTGACGTATTGCATCCATGGGCCGCTACGTGGCAGCAGGCGATTACCAAACAGCGTTACGATCACCAGCGGAATGCCCATGCCCAAGGCGTACAGATACAAGGTGCCGCCACCGGCCCACATATTGCCGCTCTGGGCGATGTACAGCAGGATAGCGCTGAGTGGGGCGGTGGTGCAGGGAGAACAAATCAGCCCAGCCAATCCACCCATCACAAATACGCCTGCCAGAGAGCCCCCTTGCTGAGTATTGCTCCAGTTTGCCAGCCGCGTTTGCAGCGCGGAGGGGAGTTGCAGGGAATAACAACCAAACATGGATAAAGCCAAGGCGGCAAACAGTACCGACAGCCCGATCAGCACGTAAGGGTGTTGCAGCGCAGCCTGAAACTGCAACCCGGCGGCGGCCACCACCAGGCCGAGTAAGGTGTAGGTCAGCGCCATGCCCTGTACATAGACGACTGCCAGCACCAGAATGCGCCCGTTGCTGTGTGGCCGTTCCCGGCCAAGAATAATGCCGGAAATCAGCGGATACATTGGCAAGACACAGGGGGTGAACGCAATACCGACCCCGATCAGCAAAGCCCACAGCGGTGAAAATGGCAGGTGAGCTGGCGGCGTTTCAGCAGGAGTAACGGGTGCCGTGGGTTCAACAGCGGCGGCAGTTACCGCATCCAGTGGGATAACACGCGTTTCCGGCGGATAGCAGAAACCGGCTGCGGCGCAGCCCTGATAGGTCACGCTCAGGCTGGCGTTGGCGTCTGCTTGCAAGAGCGGAATGTTCAGCGTCAATTGCTGCTTGAAAATCGCTGTTTCACCAAAGAATTCATCTTGGTGGTTCAGCCCGGCGGGTAATTCAAACTTGCCGAGAGTCGCTTGTTGCGGAATCAGTTTGATCTGCTGACGATACAGATAATAGCCTGGGCGGATCTGCCAGTTCAGGGTTAGTTGGCGGTCTTGTTGTTTAAAATCGAAGGCAAATGCCTGATCGACAGGCACAAACGCATTACTACCGCTTTGGCCGAACAGCGAGGCCTGTAGCGTTTGCGGCAGGAAGAACAGACTGCAAAGCAGCAATATCAGTTTAATGAGGCGTTGATCCATGACAGGTAGTCTTTATCTCCAGTCATCACCGGCAGCACTAACAGTTCAGGGGTTTGATGCGGGTGGTGTTGTTTCAGGTAAGCGAGCAAAGCTTGCTGATGCTGGCGGTCACTTTTGAGCAGCATCTGAACTTCGTATTCCTGTTGCAGTTTTCCTTCCCAGTAATACAGCGAAGATGCACCGGGCAACAATGTGGCGCAGGCGGCCAGTTTTTCCCCCAGGACATGCGCCGCCAGTTCTTGGGCGGTTGCCTCGTCGGGTGTGGTACAGAGTATGACGACAGCTTCACTATCAGACATCTTCAATCCCTCTCAACCAGGTTATCAGCAAGGCACTATACCTTGAAGCAAGGTTGGCTAGAAGGCGAGTTTATCAACGGAGAGAAAATGAAAGGCGAAAAGCGGGGCCGTAACCCCGCCTGAGGATCACAGAATCATGCCGCCCAGCAGGAAGCCGAATATCACCGCGAATAGCACGCCCATGGTGCCGGGAATGAAAAACGGGTGGTTAAACACAAAGCGCCCGATGCGCGTGGTGCCGGTATCATCCATCTGCACCGCCGCTACCAGCGTTGGGTAGGTTGGCAGAATGAACAGACCGGAAACGGCAGCAAAGGAGGCGATGGCTGTCAGCGGGGTAACGTTCAGAGCCAATGCCATTGGCATTAACGCTTTGGCGGTAGCGGCCTGAGAGTACAACAGCGCTGAACAGAAGAAGAAGATCACCGCCAGCAGCCAAGGGTGTGATTGGATCACGGTGCCTGCGGTTTCTTTGATCCAATCGATATTGGCCTGCACGAAGGTATCACCCAACCAGGCAACACCCAGAATACAGATACAGGCGCTCATCCCGGCTTTGAAGGTGCTGGAGTTCAGCACCATATCTGTATCAACACGGCACAGAATGGTGGTCAAAGTAGCCACGCTCAGCATGATGATCAGAATGGCGTTGGTGGTGTTCATCAACGGTGTGGCGACCAACCCCATACTTGGGCTGTTGATAATGGCATAAGCCACCACGCACAGCACTCCTGCCAGGAACAACAGTACAGAGGTTTTTGCACCGGCTTTGATCTCCAGAACCTGATCACCGCGCAGGGTAATCAAGCCTTCTTCAAAACGTTTTTGATAGACAGGGTCATCGGTCAGTTTGGAGTCAAACAACCAGGTCACTAACAGCGACATCAATAACACGGCGAGGAAGGTGGAAGGGATCACCACCATCAGCATGTGTAGATAGCTGACGCCGTGGCCTTCCATGACTGAAGACATATAGACCACCGCTGCGGAGATTGGCGAAGCGGTAATGGCGATCTGTGCAGAAACCACGGCGGTAGACAGTGGGCGGCAAGGTTTGATGCCCTGTTCCTTGGCGACTTCGGCAATAACGGGCAGCGCGGAAAGGGAAATATTACCAGTACCGGCAAAGATGGTCAGAAAATAGGTGACGATCGGGGCCAGAATGGTGATGTATTTTGGGTTTTTCCGCAGCAGCTTTTCAGTTTGCTGCACCAGATAATCCATACCTCCGGCAACCTGCATGGCGGCGATAGCGGCGATGACTGCCATAATGATGGAGATAACATCGAAGGGAATACTGCCAGGTTTGACGCCAATCATTGCCAATACCAATACCCCAAGACCCCCGGCGAAGCCGATCCCGATGCCTCCTAATCTGGCCCCTAAAAAGATGGCGAGTAGAACGATCACTAACTCTACGGCTAACATAGTGTTTACCCCTTAAAATGAAGATTTATCCCCTTGCTACTTGAAGCTGCTGGCTGCGTGATTTAGCCCTTTGGACTGCCTCTTACCGTTGGCCTGCTACTCCAGGTATTTTAGGAAGATGAAAAAAAAAAGTTAAAAAGTTGTAGGAGCCAGAAAGTAAAAAGGCACGCTATCCAAAGGGATGAGCGTGCCTTTCAGGCTACCGGATGTGTCTGTTATTGTTCATTTTCATCGGTATAACGTTTCGCTTTATAGGCTGGGTGCATCAAGTTCTCCACTGAGAAGATGTCATCCAGTTCGGCTGCGGTCAGCAACCCGCGTTCCAGCACCACCTCGCGCACGCTCTTACCGGTTTCAGCACAAATCTTGCCGACAATGTCACCGTTGTGGTGGCCAATGAACGGGTTCAGATAAGTCACGATACCGATAGAGTTGAACACGTAGTGCTCACACACTTCTTTATTGGCGGTAATACCATTAATGCATTTTTCCAATAGGTTATAGCAGGCGTTTGTCAGGATGTGAATGGATTCAAACATCGCCTGGCCAATCACCGGCTCCATCACGTTCAACTGCAACTGGCCCGCTTCAGCCGCCATGGTAACGCAAGTATCATTACCGATCACTTTAAAGCAGACCTGGTTCACCACTTCTGGGATCACCGGGTTCACTTTGGCAGGCATGATGGAAGAACCAGCCTGTAATTCTGGCAGATTGATTTCATTCAAGCCAGCGCGCGGGCCAGAAGACAGCAAACGCAGGTCGTTACAGATCTTGGAAAGCTTCACCGCCAGGCGTTTCAATGCACCATGCACCATCACATAGGCACCGCAGTCAGAAGTTGCTTCGATCAGGTCTTCAGCAGGGAGAACGGGTAAATTACTGACTTCTGCCAGCTTCTGTACTGCCAGGTTTGGGTAGCCTTCCGGGGTGTTCAGCGCAGTACCAATTGCCGTGGCCCCCAGGTTCACCTCCAACAACAACTCCGCTGTGCGATGCAGGTTGCGGGTTTCTTCATTCAGCAGCACGCTGAAGGCACGGAACTCCTGGCCCAGCGTCATAGGAACCGCATCCTGCAACTGGGTGCGGCCCATTTTCAGGATGGTAGCGAATTCTTGGGATTTGCGGTCAAAGCCTTCACGCAATTGGTTGATGGCATCGATCAGCTTCTGGTTAGAGGCGTATACCGCGATGCGAAAGCCAGTAGGGTAGGCATCGTTGGTAGACTGACATTTGTTGAGATGATCATTTGGATTCAGGTACTGATATTCACCTTTCTGGTGGCCCATCAGTTCCAGGCCAATATTCGCCAGCACTTCGTTGGTATTCATGTTCAGTGAGGTACCTGCCCCCCCTTGAAACACATCCACCGGGAATTGATCCATACACTTGCCTTTATCCAGCACTTCGTCGCAAGCCTGGATGATGGTATCGGCGATTTTGCGTGGAATAGTTTTCAACTCTTTGTTAGCCATTGCCGCCGCTTTTTTCACCATGACCATGCCACGGACAAACTCAGGAACATCACTGATTTTACTGTTGCTGATATAGAAGTTTTCAATCGCACGCAGAGTATGAATACCATAGTAGGCTTCTGCGGGGACTTCACGTGTACCTAACAGGTCTTCTTCGATACGAATGTTGTTTGACATGAGAACCTTCTCTATGTTGCTGCCGAATTAATAAGTTACCAGACTAAAGAAATTATATTGCCGAGAGCTTCAAGTGTGGAAGTATTGACCGCCACGATTGTTGCTGCCCAGATCATATGCTGCCTAGTAATAAATGAATGAACGCAGATCACTATCTGGCATTTAAGAAAACCATAGCTTTTGAATTATGTGAACTGTTTCACGCTTAGTGACTTTAGCAATGAAAGATTTGTCAGGTTGAAATAACCCTTGGTAACCTCCATTCTAAAGAGGGTTAACCTATTGCAGGTTCCATTTTTGTGTATGCACCACCGGGTGGATATGCCGACTCTACTGAGAGGAGAAACTGGTGCGCTGGTTACCGTTATTATTGTTATTTCTGCTGGCCTATATAGAAATCTTGTTATTTATTAAAGTTGCTGCCGTGCTTGGTGTGGCAACAACTCTGCTGCTGGTGGTATTTACCTCCTGCGTGGGCGTTTCTCTGGTGCGGAATCAGGGAGTGAAAACGTTTATGCAGATGCAGCAAAAATTGGCTGCGGGCGAAAGCCCGGCAGCGGAAATGATAAAAAGCGTTTCGTTGGTACTGGCGGGGTTCTTGCTGCTGTTGCCGGGTTTTTTCACCGATTTCCTGGGATTGCTGCTACTGCTGCCGCCGGTACAAAAAACTCTGACGCTAAAGCTGATGCCACATCTTTCCGTCTATCGCTCCAGGGGCTGGGGCCAGAACGGTGGTGGTGCGGCCAATGGCAATACCTTTGAAGGTGAATTCCAGCGTAAAGACGATGATCGCCATACTCTGGATCAGCCACAGGACGAGCGTGAAAAGCGCAATGATCGTTAATAATTCCTTTCAGAGACGCGGCCATATGGCCGCGTCTCTGCCAGCAGGGTTAACCATTTCTCCTTCAAAAAGAAATTTTTTTTGATTTTACCCCTTGAAGATAGCTGGAATGCCCCCATCTTAAATTCCACGAGGCCGGTATGATGTCCGGTGAACAACCCTAAATCTGATAGAGACCTTCTTACAGGAGAGCGTTCAATGAGTATTCGTCCATTGCATGACCGCGTTATCGTCAAGCGTAAAGAAGTTGAATCAAAATCTGCTGGCGGCATCGTTCTGACTGGCTCTGCGGCGGGTAAATCTACTCGTGGTGAAGTAGTAGCCGTTGGTAAAGGACGTGTTCTGGAAAGCGGCAGCATTCAACCGCTGGATGTGAAAGTAGGTGATATCGTAATTTTCAACGACGGTTACGGCGTGAAAGTAGAGAAGATCGACAATGATGAAGTGTTGATCATGTCTGAAAGCGACATTCTGGCAATTGTGGAAGCGAAATAACGCTTTATATCTTTCTGAACTGAACGAGTTGAAGGGAAATACCAATGGCAGCTAAAGACGTAAAATTTGGCAATGATGCTCGCGTGAAGATGCTCCGCGGTGTGAATGTGCTTGCTGATGCAGTAAAAGTAACCCTGGGCCCGAAAGGCCGTAACGTAGTGCTGGATAAATCCTTCGGCGCTCCAGCCATTACCAAAGATGGCGTATCCGTAGCCCGTGAAATCGAACTGGAAGACAAGTTTGAGAACATGGGTGCGCAAATGGTGAAAGAAGTTGCCTCTAAAGCGAACGACGCTGCGGGTGACGGCACCACCACTGCCACCGTATTGGCTCAATCCATTATCACCGAAGGCCTGAAAGCAGTGGCTGCCGGTATGAACCCGATGGACCTGAAGCGCGGTATCGATAAAGCCGTTATCGCCGCGGTGGAAGAACTGAAAAAACTGTCCGTACCTTGCTCTGATTCCAAAGCAATCGCACAGGTAGGCACCATCTCTGCAAACTCCGACGAAACCGTGGGTAAACTGATTGCAGAAGCGATGGAAAAAGTGGGTAAAGAAGGCGTTATCACCGTTGAAGAAGGCACCGGCCTGCAAGACGAGCTGGACGTAGTTGAAGGTATGCAGTTCGATCGCGGCTACCTGTCTCCTTACTTCATCAACAAGCCAGAAACCGGTTCTGTTGAGCTGGAAAGCCCGTTCATCCTGCTGGCTGACAAAAAAATCTCCAACATCCGCGAAATGCTGCCAGTGCTGGAAGCCGTTGCTAAAGCAGGCAAACCGCTGCTGATCATCGCTGAAGATGTTGAAGGCGAAGCGCTGGCGACTCTGGTGGTTAACACCATGCGCGGCATTGTGAAAGTGGCTGCGGTTAAAGCACCTGGTTTCGGCGATCGCCGTAAAGCCATGCTGCAAGACATCGCTACTTTGACGGCCGGTACGGTGATCTCTGAAGAGATCGGTCTGGAGCTGGAAAAAGCCACTCTGGAAGACTTGGGCCAGGCCAAACGCGTGGTGATCAACAAAGACACCACCATCATTATTGATGGCGTGGGCGACGAAAAGACCATTCAGGGCCGTGTTGTTCAGATTCGTCAGCAGATCGAAGAAGCAACTTCTGACTACGATCGTGAAAAACTTCAGGAGCGTGTTGCTAAACTGGCTGGCGGCGTTGCCGTTATCAAAGTTGGCGCAGCCACTGAAGTTGAAATGAAAGAGAAGAAAGCCCGCGTTGAAGATGCCCTGCACGCAACCCGTGCTGCGGTTGAAGAAGGCGTGGTTGCTGGTGGTGGCGTGGCGCTGATCCGCGTAGCGGGTAAGATCGCTAACCTGAAAGGCGACAACGAAGATCAGAGCGTAGGAATCAAGGTAGCGCTGCGTGCGATGGAATCACCACTGCGTCAGATCGTTATCAACGCAGGTGAAGAAGCTTCTGTGATTGCTAACAACGTGAAAGCGGGTGAAAGCAACTACGGTTACAACGCCTACACTGAAGAATATGGCGATATGATCGCGATGGGCATCCTGGACCCAACCAAAGTAACCCGTTCTGCTTTGCAGTACGCGGCTTCTGTGGCTGGCCTGATGATCACCACCGAATGCATGATCACTGACCTGCCGAAAGAAGATAAAGCTGACATGGGCGCAGCAGGCATGGGCGGCATGGGTGGCATGGGCGGTATGATGTAACCCTCCCCACACTTTTGTGTGTTAAAAACCCCGGCCAATAACATGGCTGGGGTTTTTTTATCTCTCAATCCTCAATAACTCTCATTAAGCCATTTGCTCTCTGGCGTCATTCGCGCGCCAACGCACCTGCAACGTGCGGTAGGAAGGGCGTAACGGTTTATTTTCTTTTTGACATAAATACTTTCTCTGCCAGACCGATATTAACCATATCGATAAAAGAGCTATTTCTTTTATGCCCTATGTCAGTGGAGAGGACGCATGCTGAAGAATATGAAAATAGCCACTTGGCTGATGTTTATCCTGGTGTTACTGGGATTAATGCCGATGGGAACCAGTTCTATTGCTTTTTATTTTATCAATCAGAGCGGTCAAAGTATCCGTACTATGGGGATACTGTCGGAGGAGGAAGCCGCGCTTAACCGAAGCTGGCAGGCTCTGCTACAAACCCAGATGTTGATCGATAATCTGGTGCTTGGGTTAACGATAAACGCCGAACAGGCCGATGTTAAACAGGGTTTGGCAGAAGCGCGTAGTGAATTAAGCCTTGCCGAGCGTGAATTTGAGCTGTTTTTGGATATTCCAGGTGTGACTGCTGCCAGGCCGGAATTGGGTGAAACGATGAAGAAAATCTATTTGGCCCAGCAAAACGTATTGAAACGTGAAATGGTGCTGGTGGAAACCACCCCTGCGGCAGCATTACTTGATGCATTACGTCAATTAGGCGCAGAAAAACAACAGGCGCGGCAAAACCTGGATCGTCATTTCACAGACTATATGGCTATCACGCAAACTAATCACCGTGAAGCGCTCAGCAATGCGGAACGAAACCAACAACTGTTCATCCGTTTACTGGCAGGGACGTTGGTGGTGATTTCAATACTGTTTCTATGGGTCCATCGCGGTTTTCGCAACCGTTTGATACAGCCACTCCGGCAGGTGTCTGAGCATCTGCAAAAAATCGGCGGGGGCGATCTGCGTGAGGTAATTGAAGTCAAAAGTACCAATGAAATCGGCCAGCTTTTTGCCAGCCTGCAAAAAATGCAACACGAACTGACGGCAACGGTGCAGCAGGTTCGTGATGGTGTTGAATCCATTAATCTGGGTACGCAAGAGATCGCAGCGGGTAATACCGATCTTTCAAGCCGCACTGAGGAACAGGCCAGTGCTTTAACTGAAACCGCTGCCAGCATGGAACAGATCACGGCTACGGTGCAACAAAACGCGGATAACGCCAATCAGGCTTCCAGCATGATTAACCAAACAGCCAACATTGCCCGGGAAGGTGGCGAAATCATGGGCAACGTGGTCAGCAAAATGCAGGTGATCAGCAGTAGCGCACAGAAAGTGGGTGATATTATCAACGTTATTGACAGTATTGCTTTTCAAACCAACATACTGGCGTTGAATGCTGCGGTGGAGGCTGCGCGTGCAGGGGAGCAAGGGCGCGGTTTTGCCGTGGTGGCGGGCGAAGTGCGTAATCTGGCGCAGCGTTGTGCGCTGTCGGCGAAAGAGATCAGTACCCTGGTGAACGGCGTAGCCAGTGATATTGCAGAAGGTGTGCACCTGGTTGAAAAAGCAGGTAATACCATGGCAGATATTGTGAGCTCGGTGGATAAAGCAACGGTGATCATGGAAAATATTTCCTGTGCTTCTGAGGAGCAAAGTAAAGGAGTGGTGCAGGTTGGTATTGCCATTACCCAGATGGATCAGGTAACGCAACAGAATGCGGCGCTGGTGGAGCAAGTCGCGACCACGGCGGCCAGTGTCGAAGAACAGGCCATTGTGCTGGCCCAGGCGGTGTCGGTGTTCCAACTGTTGGGAAGCCGACTGTCGGCAGCAGCGCGCTCCACTCAATCCAAAGAAGCACTGGAAGCCGATTGGGTCTAACGCTGGTTTACTACAGCTATGCTTTAAGGTGGGTGACGATTTTGCGAACGCTGCCGTATTGTATTTAATGATATTTTTGCCGCTCAAACGGATTTACCGTGTACACTGATCCCCCATCAGTCGTCGCTTAAGGCATTGGCCAGATACCTGGGGTAATAGAATGCCTAAGCAATACACTTTTCGTGCTTTAAGCGGCTGGGAACTGCGGTACATCCTAGTGTGATATGCCGGTGTACTACCTGTTGTCTGTAATGGCAGGTACTTTGGGCAGAGCGATTTTCTGATAAGCGTTTGCGTAATTCTCAACGTCATATGGGGGAACAAGATGCGGATTAAAGCCTTACTGGGCCTATCGGCAGCGTTGCTGTTGGCAGGTTGCAGCAGCACCAATGAACTGACTGCGGCAGGTCAGCAGGTTAAATTCACTGATACCAAACCGGCGGCAGAATGCCAGTTGATGGGAGAGGTCACGGGTACTCAGAGCAATTGGTTCTCGGGTAACGGTGGCGAAGGCAGCTCCGTGCGTGGTGCTGCAAACGATCTGCGCAACAAGGCTGCGGCAATGGGCGGGAACGTCATTTACGGTGCAAACAGCCCAAGCCAGAATATGTTTTCAAGTTTTGCGCCACTCGACAGCAAAATGGTGGGGCAGGTTTATAAGTGCCCATAAGGCTGATTTCGTGGTTCGAGTAGTATAAAGAGGAAGGCTCCGGCATTCCTCTTTTTGCTTTTGCGTCGTGCATTAATCTGCCATCAGGCGCAGGTCTAACGGCGTTTTGCTTGGCTCACCGCCAATCTCTCGTGCTAATCGTGGTACCAGGTAGCCTGAAACCTTGCTCAACAGGCCTTTCATAATGAAACGTGCTTCATCGTCGCTAACCATAAAATGGGCGGCACCCTGTACTCTGTCCAGCACGTGAATGTAGTAGGGCAAAATCCCGGCATCAAACAGCGCATTGCTCAGCGTGGCTAGCGTATCAGCATGATCATTGATACCGCGTAATAACACGCTCTGATTTAGTAGAGTAACCCCGGCACTGCGTAGCTGTGCCATGCTGGTGCGCAGTTCCTGATCGATTTCATTGGCGTGGTTGATGTGTGTCACCATCAGTACCTGCAAACGCGATGCCGATAACCGCTGGCAAAGTTCGCGGGTAATACGGGCTGGAATCACCACGGGCAAGCGGGTATGAATGCGCAGGCGTTTCAGATGAGGGATGGTTTCCAACTCGTCAATCAGCCAACTCAGTTCGTGATCTTTGGCCATCAGCGGGTCACCACCAGAGAAAATAATCTCATCCAATTCAGGGTGCTGGCGGATATATTCCAGTGCCTGCTGCCAGTTTGCTTTGTTACCCTGATTGTCTTGATAAGGGAAATGGCGGCGGAAACAGTAACGGCAATTGACCGCACAGCCACCTTTGACTAACAGTAGTGCACGGTTGCGATACTTATGCAGCAAGCCCGGCACCACGCTGCGCTGTTCATCCAACGGATCGGTGGTGAATCCTGGGGTCTGGATAAATTCGTCGCTGCTGGTCAGTACTTGCAGCAGCAACGGATCGTTGGCATCACCAGGCTGCATGCGCGCGGCAAAGGCGCGGGGTACGCGCAGGGCAAACAGACGGCGAGCATCGCGCCCCTGGGGTAATTCCGGGTGCGTATTCAGTGCCAGAAGCTGGAGTAATTCATCAGGATCGGTAATAACATCGGCGAGTTGATGCAACCAACCTTCTCTATCCGCCGTGTTTCGGGTTACAATGTGTGCCATTTTTTGGCTAAGCTACCAGTTTAAATATTCAGAGGGCCATTATGGCGACTTATTCTAGCAACGATTTCCGTCCGGGTCTTAAAATCATGTTCGAGGGCGAACCTTACGCCGTCGAATCCAGCGAATTTGTAAAACCCGGCAAAGGCCAGGCTTTCGCCCGTGTAAAAATGCGCCGTTTGCTGACGGGCACCCGCGTCGAAAAAACTTTTAAATCTACCGACTCCGCTGAAGGCGCCGATGTGGTGGATATGAACCTGACTTACCTGTACAACGACGGTGAGTTCTACCACTTCATGAACAACGAAACCTTCGAGCAACTGGCCGCCGACGAGAAAGCGATTGGCGAGAATGCCAAGTGGATGCTGGATCAGGCTGAGTGCATTGTGACTCTGTGGAACGGCCAACCTATTGCTGTGACTCCGCCGAATTTCGTTGAGCTGGAAGTGGTTGAGACCGATCCAGGGCTGAAAGGTGATACCGCAGGTACCGGTGGTAAACCAGCAACACTGAGCACTGGTGCTGTGGTGAAAGTGCCACTGTTCGTGCAGATTGGTGAAGTGATTAAAGTCGACACCCGCTCTGGCGAATATGTTTCTCGCGTAAAATAATGTGAAGGGCAGACAAATAGTCTCCCTTGTACCTTGAGAAGCCACGGTCTGTGGCTTCTCGGATTTTCCCTCCCTCTTTTGTCTTTGTGCTTGCCACCAGGTAAACCATGCTGGTGCTACGGTAATAAATTCGCCTCAATAACCTAAAGCCACTTTTTTTCTTACGGTGCAAAAATTCTCTTGATTGTCACCATTTGGTGACTTAATGTTGTCACTATTCGGTGACAATTAGAGGGATTTAATTTCATGAAGAACGGCGATTCCTTTCAGCAGCAGAGGCGTGCTTGTATTCGTATTATTGGTGGTGGTGCTGTTATCGTATCGGCAGGTTTACTGACGGGTTGCCATTTTGAGGCTGAAAATGATGAGCAGGTACACTTTAAGGGGGAAGCCGACGGAGATTTACGCAAACATTTATTGAAAAAAGCGGCATTGGCTCCAAGCTCACATAATTTACAGCCTTGGCTGATTGATTTGCGCGGTTCAAAGGACAGCATGACACTCCGTGCTGATCCTGAACGCTTGCTGCCGGTGGCCGATCCTTATGCTAGAGAGACGCTGATTTCACTAGGATGTTTTTTGGAAGTGTTGTCCATGGCGGTACAAGCCAATGGCAACCAATGTGAGATAATCTTGTTCCCTGATGGGGATGAGCCACAATTGATGCCCATTGCGTCGGTTATCGCTTGGATACGCATAATCCCGCTGTCCCAACCCCCTTTACCGGACCCTCTGTTCTCAATGGTTGAGCAAAGGCGTACCAACCGGCGTCCTTACGAATTGCAACGTGCAGTATCAGAGGATATTTTGCGTGCGCTGCGGGGAGTGGCGAATACTCATGGCATCCATGCCGCAGGTTGTGTAGAACCTTCGTTAGTGAAAAAAATCAATCACCTGGCTGCCAATGCCTGGCGCACTGAAATGAGTAATAACGATGCCGTTTTGGAGTCTTTACGGCTCACCAGAGTGGGACGCAAGGAGATTGAGGCACACCGCGATGGTATTGCCGTTTCTGGTTTTCTGCCTGAAATGGCGGCTATTTTCGGTCTGTTTCCGCGCGATCGCGTCCCTGAACCGGATTCTGCTCTGATGCTCGATATGATAGCAACGGGGGAAGAACAAGCTCAGACTGCGGCGGGGTGGATATGGTTGTATAGCCAAGGGAACAGCTATGCGCAACAGATTGCCGTAGGGCGTGCCTTTGTGCGCCTGCAATTGGCCGCCGCACTTTATGGCATCGCTATGCAACCGATGTCCTACCTGCTTAGCGAAGCCCCGCAGATGCAGCCCCACCGGAAAGAGTTCTATGCCAAGGTTGGATTCGATCCGAACCAGTATCACCTTCAAATGCTGGTGCGGATCGGCTATGCCGCATCTGTTTCCGCTGCACCACGTCGCAGGCTCAACGATTTCATTCAGGAATAAATGATGGCAAAGCAAAATCACCCTGTGGTAACCAAGCGCGGGCGTAACCGCCAGCAAACAGAAACAGATATTTTGGCGGCTGTAGCGCGCGTTCTGGCGCGAGAGGGATTTACTGGCATCGGCGTGAATGCCATTGCGCATGAAGCCAATGTCGATAAGGTTTTGATTTACAGATACTTTGGTGGCCTGCCACAGTTACTGGAATCTTTTGGTCTGTCTGGGAATTTTTGGCCTTCAGTGGATCAGTTACTGGAAGGACTTGAGCTGGAACCCTTGCCTCCTGCGCAACGCTTACAACTATTTTTCGAGCGTTTTATTGATGTTCTACGCACCCGCCCGCTTACGTTGGAAATCCTGGCGATGGAAATCACCGCCCCTAACGAACTCACGGCAACATTGGATGCCGCGCGTGAGAAATGGGGGCAAGATCTCGCACAGCGCCTTGCCGGTGATCGACTCATCACATCGAACTGGAATATCAATATTTCTCTCTTGGTTGCTGGCATACAGTATTTGCTGCTGCGGGCGCGCAAGACCGCCGTTTTCAGTGGCATGGCTATTCAAGAGGATGATGGCTGGATGGAGATCAAAAAAAGCCTGGCTTGGTTGTGCGCGCGCATGGCTCATCAGGAAGAGGAATGAATCTTTTCTATATCTTAAGGGAATATGTAATGAAAGATTTAAAAGCCGCAATAATAAGTTCATTGTTGTTTATCCTCATGCTGACGGGGTGTGCCAAACTGCCAGAATCCTCCTATCACTCTGTTAAAGAGCAGGAAAACCTGAGAGTTATTCAGCAAGACCGCGCTTTGATTATGGCCGTTCACCCTGATTTTGACGTGGGCCAATATGATGGATTAATCCTCGGTGATGTCACGGTACGTAGCTCCACAGCCAACGATAAAAGAGAGATGAGTGAGTCTGCGGTATTGAATCAAGCACTGGCTCAACATTTGGCGTTACAGCTAAAAGGCTCACAAAATAAAGGGTTACGTATGGAGATTGAACTTTATGATATCCAGCCGGTTGACCCTACATTAAATGTGTTGTCAGCCATTGTCTTACTGGTTCCGCTGGATAGTGGTGCATTAACGATGAAAACCACCTTCCGCGATAACGCTGGGCAGGTTCAGGTCGTGCGTATTGAACGTATCAGTGGGAGCGTGCTGAATATCTCAGAAAGTTTTTCCCGCTATGGGAGGCTGAATGATGCATTGTCAGACTGGGCAAGGCAGTGGGGTAATTGGCCAGTGTGTATGGCCGATAAAACCGCCAAAACCTAGGCTGATGCGCCATATGAAACGCCCTTTTTAAAATGCTTTGGTATATAATCAGTTTCTTCACTCAGCCAGGTGGGACGACCCACCTGCGCGTCTGTAGTATGGGGACGACCCCACCTGTCCTGGAGCCTGTTCATGGCGTGGATTATTTTGATTTTTGCTGGCCTGCTTGAGGTCGTTTGGGCTGTTGGCCTGAAATATACGCATGGTTTTACCCGTTTGACCCCAAGTCTTATCACCATCGCAGCCATGGTGGTCAGTATGCTATTACTGGCTAACGCGATGAAAACATTGCCGGCTGGTACTGCTTACGCGGTATGGACCGGGATCGGGGCGGTAGGTGCTGCGGTGATGGGGATGCTGTTGCTTGGTGAATCGACCAATATTATGCGTATTCTCAGTTTATGTTTGATCGTCGCCGGTATTTTAGGGCTGAAATTCAGCAGTCACTGAAGTGGGGGATGATCAAGAATGAAATGGGCGGCCAACGGGCGCTGGCCGCCAGAGGTTTTACAAGGTTACGACGCCGATCAGCGTTACAACGCTGAGGATTGCTGCCAGGCCATAGAACACCCATTTGCCCGCAGGCACATGGATTTTCAGATCATGCATGGCATGATGGATGCGGTGCAGCCCACACCATAATGGCAGAATAATCATCAGCAGCAGGAACAGTCGGCCAATCAGACTCTGGCAAAACGCTAAAACGCGCTCATAGCCCAGCGCTTCTCCAGGGTACAGACCCAGGGGCAGCATAATACCCACCAGCAGCACAATAGCGGGTGCGACTATGGCCCCCCACATACCGCCTGCGCCAAATAATCCCCAGAAAACCGGCTCATCAGAGCGTTTAGGTGCTTGATTTATCATGTTTCCTCCGGGTTACAGTAGCGCGATGGCGAGAATGATCAGGGTGACGACCACCGTCACTGCCCACAGCGCCTTAACGATCGGCCCTGGCCCCATTTTCTCGCTGTTTACCACGATATTGGCGGCTTTGGGGGCCAGATCGAACCAGGTTTTGGTGTGCAATGCTGCTGCAATCAGAGCAATGAGGTTAATCAGCAGCACCAGTGGGTTTTGCAGGAAACCAACAAACCCAGCCCAGCTTTCAGGGCCCCCTTTCAGGGAAAAAACGCCATAAATCAGTACAATACTAAACCAGACGGCGGGCACGGATGTGCCTTCACGCAGCATGTAGAAACGGTAGAAACCGAGCTTTTGCCACCAGGTCGGCGTCATGGTGCGCACATAAGGCTTACGTTGTGTTGTCATTGCTGTCTGCTCTCCCTTATTGCGGTTTCAACATGGCGATCATAAAGTCCTTGGCACTGTCGACCTTGCCCTGCTGGATAGCAGCGGCCGGATCGACGTGTTTCGGGCAGACTTCAGAGCAGTAGCCAACAAAGGTACAGGACCAGACACCGTTCTGGCCGTTGAGCTGCGGCATACGCTGTTTCTTGCCGTGATCGCGGTTGTCCAGATTGTAACGGTGTGCCAGCGTGATTGCTGCCGGGCCGATAAATTCCGGGTTAAGACCAAACTGCGGGCAAGCGGCGTAGCACAGACCACAGTTGATACAGCCAGAGAACTGGTGATATTTCGCCATCTGGGCCGGAGTTTGTACGTTCGGGCCATCTTCCGGTTTGCGGTTGTTACCGATGATGTAGGGTTTAATGGCTTCCAGGCTTTCGATAAAGTGGGTCATGTCGACCACCAGATCGCGTTCGATGGGGAAGTTACCCAGTGCCTCAACCCTCATGCCTTCGGTATATTCACGCAGGAAGGTTTTACAGGCCAGTTTCGGTACCCGGTTGACCATCATGCCGCATGAACCGCAAATAGCCATACGGCAGGACCAGCGGTAGGAGAGGTCTGGCGCCAGGTTATCTTTGATATAACCTAATGCGTCCAGTAACGACGTTTGCTCATCGTAAGGCACGCTGTAGGTTTCGAAATGTGGCTCAGCATCCTGTTCTGGGTTGTAACGCATCACTTCGATTTTCAGGTTTTTCATCTCAGCCATTCGCCTGCTCCTTATCCTTTTTCTCCTGTGCTTCGGCTTCGGCACCGTAAACACGTTTGGCCGGTGGCAGTTTGGTTATCTTCACGTCGCTGTACTCCAGACGAGGTGCGCCATGTGGGTTATGGAACGCCAGCGTATGTTTCAGGAAGTTTACATCGTCACGTTCGGTACAACCTTCATCCAGGCGTTGGTGTGCACCGCGTGATTCTTTACGATTGAAGGCGGAATGTGCCATACATTCGGCCACGTCCAGGCCGTAACCCAGCTCAATGGTGTACAACAGATCGGTATTGAACACGTTGGTATTGTCGGTGATTTTGACGTGTTTGAAGCGCTCTTTTAGTTCCGCCAGTTTATCGATGGTTTTCTGCATCAGTTCCGGTGTGCGGTAGATGCCGCAACCTTCTTCCATCGACAGACCCATTTCGTCACGGATTTTCGCCCAACTCTCGTTGCCTTCCTGTTTCATCAGGTTGCTGAGGCGGTTTTCCACATCACGGCCCTGTGCATCAAGCACGCTGCCGTTGGCTGGGGTACTTTCCAGTGCGTAGCGTGCGGCATGTTCACCGGCTACGCGGCCAAAGACCACCAATTCTGCCAGAGAGTTAGATCCCAAGCGGTTCGCGCCATGCAGGCCAACCGAAGAACATTCACCGACGGCGAACAATCCCTTAATGCGCGTTTCGCAGTGCTGATCGGTTTCGATACCGCCCATGGTGTAGTGGGCGGTTGGGCGCACTGGGATAGGTTCTTTAACCGGATCAACGCCCACATAGGCTTTTGACAGTTCGCAGATGAACGGCAAGCGTTCCAGCAGTTTCTTCTCACCCAGATGGCGCAAATCCAGATACACCACGTCACCACGCGGTGTAGGGACTGTACGGCCTGCGCGCCATTCATGCCAGAAAGCCTGCGATACTTTGTCACGCGGGCCCAGCTCCATATATTTATTCTTGGGCTCGCCAAGCGGGGTTTCCGGGCCCATGCCGTAATCTTGCAGATAACGATAGCCGTCTTTGTTGACCAGAATACCGCCTTCACCACGGCAGCCTTCGGTCATCAGGATGCCAGAACCGGGCAAGCCGGTTGGGTGATACTGCACAAACTCCATGTCACGCAGTGGTACGCCATGGTGAAAAGCCATCCCCATGCCATCGCCGGTCACAATCCCACCGTTGGTGTTATAACGGTAAACGCGGCCTGCACCACCGGTTGCCATAATCACCGCGTTGGCGCGGATCTGCACGCGGGTGCCTTCCATCATATTCATCGCGACCAAACCACGCGCCTGGCCGCCATCCACCAGGATATCCAGCACAAAGTGCTCATCAAAGCGTTGTATCTGTGGATATTTCAGTGAGGTCTGGAACAGCGTATGCAGCATGTGGAAGCCGGTTTTATCGGCAGCAAACCAGGTGCGTTCAATCTTCATGCCGCCAAAGCGGCGCACGTTAACCGAACCATCCGGCCTGCGGCTCCATGGGCAGCCCCATTGCTCAAGCTGGGTCATTTCACGTGGGCAACTATGGACGAAGTGATCGACGACATCCTGTTCGCATAACCAATCGCCCCCGGCAACGGTGTCATGGAAGTGGTAGTCGTAGCTGTCGTGTGCTTGGGTGACGGCGGCGGAGCCTCCTTCAGCGGCTACCGTATGGCTGCGCATCGGGTAAACTTTTGATATCAGCGCGATTTTCAGTTGAGGGTTGGCTTCTGCTGCGGCGATTGCTGCTCGTAAGCCTGCTCCCCCGGCACCAATAATGGCTAGGTCGGCGTTAAAGGTTTGCACTGCATTCCTCCAATATTTTGGTTAAAACGAAAAATTAAATATCTATACTTAATATTTATAAGAGCTTTTTAGGTGTTGGTTGGTGGAGCAGGTCATGTTGATTAAACATTGAGGATAGATAACTCCTATCAAACATAGGGGTATCACTATACCTAAACTTATATAGCAGAAATTTGATGTGATCGATTGTTTTGCCTTTTAGGTATTGAGCGAGAGGCATTCCTGCAAAAATAACAGGCTGGCTCCCCTTTAACTTCTATTTGCCAGATTACTGGTGGTTTATAGGGTTAATCAGTTTCCCATGATTTTAAAAGGCACAGCACGGTAGCTAAGAGTTTGTTCGTATAGCAGTCTGCGGGTAGACTGCATCTCTTGTTTGATTTCGGAGTAATGACCATGAGCGAAACGGCAAGCTGGCAGCCAAGTGCCCCTATCGCCAATTTATTGAAACGCGCCGCGATCTTAGCTGAAATCCGGCGCTTCTTTGCCGATCGTGGCGTATTGGAAGTTGAAACGCCAGCGTTGAGCCAGGCGACAGTGACCGATATCCACCTGTTCCCATTTCAGACGCATTTTGTTGGTCCTGGGGCCGCAGACGGCTTAACGTTGTACATGATGACCAGCCCAGAATACCACATGAAACGCCTGTTAGCGGCGGGAAGCGGCCCGATTTACCAACTGGGGCGCAGTTTCCGTAACGAAGAGGCGGGTAGGCATCACAATCCTGAATTTACCATGCTGGAGTGGTATCGGCTGCACTATGATATGTACCGCCTGATGAATGAAGTGGACGATCTGTTACAGCAGGTGTTGGATTGCGACAGCGCCGAAACGTTATCCTACCAGCAGGCATTCTTGCGCCACTTGGATATCGATCCGCTTTCTGCGGAAAAAGCACAATTGCGTGAAGCGGCGGCCAAGCTTGATTTGAGCAATATCGCAGATGCCGAAGAAGATCGTGATACCTTGCTGCAATTGTTGTTTAGCGCAGGGGTAGAGCCACATATCGGCCGTGACAGACCCGCGTTTGTATACCATTTCCCGGCTTCCCAGGCTTCACTGGCGGAAATCAGCACCGAGGATCACCGCGTGGCGGAGCGTTTCGAGGTTTATTTCAAAGGCATTGAGCTGGCGAACGGCTTCCGTGAACTGACCGACAGTAACGAGCAACGGCAGCGCTTTGAGCAGGATAACCGTAAACGCGCTGCACGTGGTTTGCCGTTGCACCCAATTGACAGCAAGCTGTTGGATGCGCTGCAACACGGCATGCCAGAGTGTGCGGGCGTCGCGCTGGGGGTTGATCGCCTGGTGATGCTGGCGCTGGGAGCAGAAAGCCTGAACGATGTGATTGCATTCTCGTTTGGCCGTGCTTGATATCTTTGCGAAGAAAAAAGGGTTTGGCATTTGCCAAACCCTTTTAGCGTTTATAAACCCCCTGATTCGCGCCGGTGTTTTGGCGCAGGGGTTGAAGGTGGCGTGCGGCCATTATTGGTGATCCGCGACAGGGTTTCAGAGCGTACCTGGAACGGCGGATACGGCAGAGTAATGCCGTGCTCGCGATAACCCGCCAGAATCAACTGGTGGATCTCATGGCGTATTGGCATACGGTGGCCCATTTCAGCGGCGTAGATACGCAATTCGAATATCTGAATACCTTGTTGTAGATCAACCAGATACACTTCCGGTGCCGGGGTATCCAGTACCAGCGTGCAGCGTTCGGCGGCATGAGTAAGAATCTGTGTCACCTCTTCACTGTTGGCTTCTGCGGGTGCTGGTACGGTGAGCACTACACGGGTCAACGTATCCGACAACGACCAGTTGATAAATTGCTCAGTGATAAATGCCTTGTTGGGCACGATGATCTCTTTACGATCCCAGTCCGAAATCGTCGTGGCGCGGGTATTGATCTTGGTCACGTTGCCAGTAAGGTTACGGATCGTCACGGTATCGCCAATGCGGATCGGTTTTTCAAACAGAATGATCAGGCCAGAGATAAAGTTGGAAAAGATCTCCTGCATCCCGAAGCCCAAACCCACGCTGAGCGCGGTCACAACCCATTGCAGTTTCGACCATTCAATGCCGATCCAGGCGAAGCTGAGGATCGCACCAAACAGCAGCAACAGGTATTTGGTAATGGTGGTAATCGCGTAGCTGGTACCGGGGGTTAAATCCAGGTGCTGCAAAATGGCCAGTTCCAACAGGGCTGGCAGGTTACGCACTAACTGCATCGTCACGATCAATACCAGAATGGCGATCAGTAATGCGCCCATAGTGATGGGTTGGACGACGTCAACCCCGTTTACCCTTGAAGTGACATCCCACAGCGTAATATTTTCCAGAAAGCCAAAAGCGGAATGGATCTCAGACCACAGGGCAATGACCGAAACCAGCGCGATCATGGTCAGGATCGATCGTACCAGCCGCAAAGATTGTGCACTGATCACATCAAGATCGATCTCAGTGTCATCGATCTCCACGGAGCCTTCCGTGCTATTAGGGGTATGCGGTGTATCTTCTTCGCCCTTGGCACGCTGGGCCAGAATATCGGCGCGGCGTTGTTTGGCGCGGTCAAAAGCAATACGCCGGCGCTGAATCAGCATCCAACGGTGAATAATATGGTACACCACCAACATCAGGAACCAGATGGCGACCGAGGTTTCCAGCCTTGCCAACAATTTCTGCGAGGTTGTCAGGTAACCCATCGTTGAAGCCAGTGCGGCAACCAGGGGGGCTGAAAGCAATAAACCCCAAAGCGCGGTATTGATCAGGTTAGCGCCTGAACCGTTCTTATCCAGATACAGTGGGATACCGGCACGTTTCAGGCTGTTAGTGACCAGACTCAATGCCAGGCACAGCAAAATGAAACACAGGCGGCCGAGAGTATTGGAAAACTCGCGATCGTCAAGGTTGTCAAAAGTGATCAGCGCCATAATCAGCGGCACTATCAGCCAGATCGACATTTTGTAATAACGCATGGCGCGGGAAACCTGCTGCACCGGCCAGCGGAAATGCACAATAAACAACCCTTGCGGATGAGCGAAGGCTGCGCTGATCATGCAGATCCACAATACTGGCAGGGTGGCGGTGACACCATCGCCAATCGCTACGGCTACCGGGTAGGGCCAAGCGTTTTGCAAACCAAAACCCAGCGCGGCCCACAGCACCGGCAGGGGTAATGCCACCAGAATCGACCAGAACACGGTGCGCAACGTCAGGGTAAATTCATCCTGCGTGACTTTACCCACCCGGCTGCTGGCACGTGCCAGAAATGCATGGTAGTGCTTGCGTGAACTGATGCTGAAAATCACCAGCAACAAGGCCCCGAAAATCGGCATCAGCGTTTCCCGGCTGGTGACCATCATTATGAAGGCGTTGCTGAGCTGTGTCAGGGTATCCAGCGACAGCATGCGGGTCAGATCTTGTGCCACATTCAGTGGATAAGACAGGGTGATCGGGCTGATGTCAGGCACCCAGAACAGATAGCGGTGGGTGGCGTCGCGGATTTCATTTAGCGCCTCAACCAATTGGGTGTTGGCGACTTTCAGCTTGGTCAGTTCAAGAATTTGGGTATCACAGCCGGAAAGCAGTGAATTGAGCAGATCGCGCTGAGTGCGGATCTGGGCATCAACAATGCGTTGCTGGGCGGTGGTCAGCGGAGAACCGTCATCCTGTTTAAGTTCTTTGGCCTGTTGCGACAGATTTTCTAATTGGCTTTCGAAACGCAGGCGTTGTACGCGCAGTTCGGCCATCGCGCTGTCTAGCTGCTGCGGCTTTGGCATATCTGGCAGCGTGGCGATCTGTGCCCGGAGCGTTTCTCCCAAGGCAGAAGAAGCACCCAACCATTGTGCCTGCTCGATAATGGTACTCAGTGCCTGGCGTACTTGCAGGGTTTGCGCAGCGGCCTGGCGTTGCTGAGAAGAAATTAAATCCATCTGTTGCGCCTGATTGTTCAGGGCAGTAGAAAGTTCGCGGTTTATTTGCAACTGCTGATTAATGCTTTTTGGCAAATCGCTGTTCTGCTCTGCCAACTGTTCGGTTTTTTCCAACGCGCGTTCGGCTTCGCGCTGGCGTTGGCTGTTCAGGTTGTTCCGCAATGCCTGTAATTGAGCATCAATCTTTTCGTGGCGCGTTTTATACACATCGGCGCGCATCCGCGCCAGTTCCTGGCGATTGTTGGCCGAAAGCTGTGCCAACTCGAGCTCATCCACTTTGGCCTTGCGAGCCGCTGCTTCTGTTTGCAGCAAGGCCAGTTGCGCCAGTGTCAAAGGTGTGGTTTGGGCGTTGCTTTGTGCTTGCAAACGACGCTGTACTTCTGTCAACGCGCGGCGGGCTTCGGTCTGCTGTTGCGGTAATTGGCTTAGTGAATCGCTGATTTCACGCGAACGCTCTTGCTCCTGTTGCAACAGGCGCGATTGTTCCAGCAGTTGGCTGCTGGTTTGCAGAATCAGTTGTTCCAGATCGTTTGCTGGCAGGTTGTCACCATTCGGCAAAGTTTTGGCTTCCTCAGTACTCAGTTGGCGGCGCAAATCCTGCGCCATCTTGGGAAAGCCATCGATGACCTTTTGGTACTGTTCGGCAGTATTCTTCGACTGCTTGCGTTCGGCAAGCCAGTTAAGGGCGTTTTGCAACGCCTCAACCGTTTCCACCTGATTGGGTGCGTTTTTGTTGTCCTCAGCCTGTTTCAAATCCTGCCTGAGCTGTGACTCGCTGGGTAGGGTGACGGCCAAGACCGGTTGAATCAGTAATATACTGAGCAATAACGTGATAATCAGGCGCACAACGTCAATTCCTTCAGGTTTGCGGCGTGGCAGCTGCGTTTGGCACAGCGGCAATTTCAGCAAAAGCGGCTCCCATACGAGTGATGGTGCCATTGTGCAACTGTGGAGCGAATTGCACGCTGCCCGGCGTGAACAGGTTGATCACCGTGGAACCAAGCTTAAAGCGGCCCATTTCTTCACCTTTTGCCAACTCAATAGCATCGGCCATCCCTTCGGCTGGGTAAGTCCAACGTTTGATAATACCTTCACGCGGCGGCGTGACGGTGCCTGCCCAAACGGTTTCAATGCTGCCAACAATAGTGGCACCGACCAGGATCTGCACCATCGGGCCGATAGCCGTATCAAACACACAAATAACGCGTTCGTTACGGGCAAACAGGTTGGGGACGTTAGCCGCGGTCAGTGGGTTTACCGAGAACAGATCGCCAGGGACGTAGATCATTTCACGTAAGGTACCGTCGCAGGGCATATGAACACGATGGTAGTCGCTTGGAGCCAGATAGGTGGTGGCGAACAGGCCGTTACGGAATAACTCAGCCAACAGATAGTTGCCTGCCAGCAGCGCTTCAAGGCTGTAATGATGGCCTTTGGCCTGGAAAATCTGATCGCCATGAATGGGGCCAAGCTGGCTGATGGCCCCATCGGCGGGGAGTGTCAGCACATGAGGCTCTGCCAGGATTGGACGTGCGCCTTCACGCAGGGGGCGAACGAAAAACTCATTGAACGTTGCGTAAGAGGCTAAATCCGGGTTCTGTGCTTCCTGCATATTCACGCGGTAATAGCGAGCAAAGGCTTTGACCACCAGGCGGGTCAAGCCACCAGCCTGTTTCTCTGCCCCCCAACCTGCGAGACGGGTCAACGCCAATTTTGGCAGCCAATACTGTAGTTTAATTTTGATGCTGTCTAGCACGTTAACCTCATGAAAGAGTATTCCCTGGTTTTTCAAGCCGCAGTGCCATGAGCTGCCTTTGACTCGAAATTCACCGGGTGTGATCAGTGATCCGTTTCCGGGAAGTTTTTGCGGGTTTTTACCTGCGACATACTTTCCAGAATACGATGGTAATTATTGAAACGTTCTGCCGCTATGGCCCCACTTTCCATGGCTGCGCGGATGGCGCAGCCCGGATCGGTATCATGGCGGCAGTCGCGGAATTTGCAGCCCCCCAGATAATGACGGAATTCGACATAGGCACGGGTAATTTGTTCCGGCTCCAAATGCCACAGGCCGAACTCACGCACCCCAGGAGAATCAATCACGTCCCCACCATGCTGGAAGTGATACAGCCGTGCCGCCGTGGTGGTATGTTGCCCGAGGCCGGAAACATCGGAAACCTCATTTACCAGAATTTGCTTTTCTGTTGGCGGCAAGAGGGCGTTCAGCAGGCTGGATTTACCAACGCCGGACTGCCCGGCAAAAATGCTGATACGGCCCGCCAGCGCCTGCTCAAAGGCTGCCATTCCTTCGCGGGTTCGGCTGGAAACCTCCAAAACGCGGTAACCGATGCGGCGATAGATAGCCATCATGCCGTCAACCCGTTTACGGGCCTCAGCGTCCAGCAAATCTATTTTGTTGAGCACGATCAATGGTTCAACTTCCAGCGTTTCACAGGCCACCAGATAACGATCAATCATATTGAGTGAAAGTTCAGGCAAGATCGCCGAGACGATCACAATCTGATCGATATTGGCGGCAATTGGTTTCACGCCGTCGTAGAAGTCGGGGCGGTTCAGTACTGAGGTGCGTTCATGCACGGCTTCAACAATGCCTTTAACTCCGTCATGTGTGCCTATGCCGGGGCGCCATACCACGCGATCGCCGGTTACCAGCGAACGCAGAGTGCGGCGGATGTTGCAACGATGCTGGGTGCCGTCTGCGGCTTCAACGTCGGCATGCATGCCGAAACGGCTGATGACGATCCCCTCTTGTGGTTCGCCCAGTTGGGAATCATCCAGTTCCGGTTTGTTATCAGTGCGTTTAAGGCGACGCTGATGGTTTGCCTGCACGCGGCGCTGTTGACCTTTGGACAGTTTGTTCTTACTCACTGCGCCTCACTTGAATCGGTTTTTATACCCGTTGTCTTTCACATAGTTGCCTTGCTATAGGATGAAATCTATCGGGTATATCGCTCAGGGTGACCAAAAAGACTATGATACACGCTATTTTATATTAAATAACCGTTGTTAGCCGCCACTGGCTGTGGGTTTGCCCACGCTTGGTTTATCTTTCGGCTTTTATGCAGGAATTATCATGACAGGAAACGAAAATAACCTGATTTGGATCGATCTGGAGATGACCGGGTTAGATCCTGAACGCGATCGCATTATTGAGATCGCGACGCTGGTGACGGACGCCAATCTGAATATCCTTGCTGAAGGGCCAGTGATCGCTGTACATCAACTTGATGAACAACTTGCCTTGATGGATGACTGGAACGTGCGTACCCACAGCGGCAGTGGGTTGGTGGAGCGGGTGAAAGCCAGCCAGTTTGATGAGCGGGCTGCCGAACTGGCCACTATTGCGTTTCTACAGGAGTGGGTGCCAGCCGGAAAGTCGCCAATTTGTGGTAATAGTGTTGGCCAAGATCGCCGTTTCCTGTTCCGCTATATGCCGCTGCTGGAGGCTTACTTCCACTATCGTTATCTTGATGTCAGCACGTTAAAAGAACTGGCGCGCCGTTGGAAGCCCGGGATTCTGCCGGGTTTCAAGAAACAGGGGACTCATCAGGCGCTGGACGATATCCGTGAGTCAGTGGCGGAATTGGCGTATTACCGTGAGCATTTCATCCAGCTTTAAAGGGGGATGATGCCCTCTGAGCGCCAGGCCGGTGATAAATTCACCGCTTTGGCGTTTAAAACAGCAATCAAACAAAATTCATGTTTTTTTGCTTTCAGGGGCTTGCGGCAGAAAGGATTTCTCGTATAATGCGCACCCCGTACCGATGAAGAATTTCATAAGATTTGGCTATCGATACGCCGGGCGGGAATAGCTCAGTTGGTAGAGCACGACCTTGCCAAGGTCGGGGTCGCGAGTTCGAGTCTCGTTTCCCGCTCCAAATTCAAGTTTATGATTGAATTTGCTTGATAAATAAGAAATAGCGTCAACGTCATACCCATACGATGCGGGAATAGCTCAGTTGGTAGAGCACGACCTTGCCAAGGTCGGGGTCGCGAGTTCGAGTCTCGTTTCCCGCTCCAATTCCTAGTATTTAGACATCCACTACGTTCTAAATACACACAAAAAATCAAAGCGTTACGCGATTTTCCAGTCCAAAGATATCCAGCGATATCCCATTAAAGCCGAACGCAACAAGTACACCTTTAAGTACATCGGCCTGATCCAATAAGTACATCCATACCTTTCTGTATTGCCAGTCTGAGCGACTTTAAAATACGCTGTGCCAAACCCCAGACCACCCCCTACAGCCTCAAAGACGGAAGAGGACTGTCATTACGCATCGAACCCGCCGGCGGCAAACTCTGGCACTTCCGCTTCTACTGGCAGGGCAAACAACAACGCATCTCCTTTGGCACCTACCCCGACATCAATCTCAACACCGCCCGTCAGCGCCGTGACGATGCCCGGGTCATGCTTGCCAACGGTATCGACCCCAGAACATACAACCTGACCTCTGAAACACAAACCACCCCCAGCATCACCTTTGGCGAATTCGTTGACCACTGGAAAACCCTCAAACTCAAAAAACTCGGCCCTGACCTCAAAAACCGCCAAAGCACCCGCATCCAGAGCGAACGCTACCTGCGTAAAGACCTCCTGCCCGGATTAGGTCACCTCCCACTGACCGACATCACCCAAAAAGAAATCCTCACCACCCTTCGACACATCGAAAACCGTGGATGTAGTGGTCAACTAATTTTGGCCACATGACCTGACTGTTCGTAGAACAGTCGCTCAGATTCATTTGGCGTTAGACCGCCGTTATACCATTGGGGGCGAAGAACACTGTAGTAACCCGTGATGTAGCGGATTATGGATGATTGTGCTTCTGCCAGATCCCCGTAGCCTGTCGTCGGTACCCATTCACTCTTCAGACTCCGGAAGAACCGCTCCATCGGGCTGTTATCCCAGCAGTTACCCTTGCGGCTTGCACTCTGTGTTATCCGATAGCGCCACAGCAGTTGGCAGAACTTACGGCTGGTATAGTGGCTACCCTGCTCACTATGGAACATCACCCCCTCAGGGCGACCACGTAGTTCCCAAGCCATCTGGAGAGCCTTGGCAGTCAGTACTGTATCTGGCGAGTACGACATCGCCCAACCTACTGGTTTACGAGCGAACAAGTCCAGAACTACCGCCAGATAGGCCCAGCATTTGCCCGTCCAGATATAGGTCACGTCGCCACACCAGACCTGGTTCGGCGCTGTCACTGCGAACTGGCGGTCGAGAAGATGGGGTATCTCAACGTGTTCGTTGCTCCCGCGCTTGTGTTTGTGAGCGGGTATCTGGCAACTGGCGATACCCAGCTCTTTCATCAGCTTACCGGCCAACCAGCGGCTCATTTTGACATTGTGCCTGGCTGTGACGATGGTCGCGGTCGCGATACTCCGGGCACCGGCGGAGCCGCCGCTGGTATTCCAGACCTCTCTGACCTGGCTGCGCTTAATGATGCGTTCAGCGTCAGGTTCATCAGTTCGGCCCCGCCAGTGCCTGTAGCTGCTGCGATGAACCGCAAAAATCTGGCACAACGTTTTTACCGGATACAGCGCCCTCATCGTGTCGATTATCGTGAGCTGTTGAGGGAGTCCGACATGAAGAGAGCTGTAGCCTTTTTTAATATATCGTTCTCCATTTCAAGACGTTGCACTCGTTTTTTCATCTCTCTGAGCTCAATTTGCTCTGGCGTCAGAGGCAGCCCTGGCGGCGTTTTCCCTTACGCTCCATACGAAGCGACTTTACCCATCGGTTGATGGCCGACAGACTGACGTTCATCGCCTTCGCCGCTTCTGAATAAGTGTAATTCTGGTCGAGAACCAGCTTTGCAGTCTCGAGTTTAAATTCAGCAGTAAATACTTTACTCATTGGTTCACCTGTAAGAGTTTGAGGTGAGCATAACACCTCAACTTAGGTGGACAAATTCAGTGTGCCACTACACCCCCGCATCCGGGAGAGGCGCTGCGCCTGGATGTGTTGCCTGCACTTGGGCTGAGTATCACCGCACTGGCGGCACATCTGGGGTATTCGCGGGGGCAGTTGTCGACGGTGCTCAATGGTCGGGCGGCGATCAGCGCGGATCTGGCGGTGCGGTTGGAGTTGGCAGGGCTGGGGCAGGCACGTCAGTATCTGGCAGAGCAGGGGGCGTATGACCTGTGGCAGGCCAGACAGCGCGAACATCCGACCATCACACGATTAGTTCAAATTATATGAACCAACCTTTTCTCGTTGAATTTCTTTGTCTCTATGTTTAGGTGGCCAAATTCAGTATGCCACTACATAGGTTGAGCTTGTTAGAAGAGAACGTTTGAAGCAAAATTATCTGTAATGTCAACCGTATCTCGTTTTGTGGCGGCTAATAGGAGATATTGTTGCAACATGAAGGTTTGAAAATTTTGGATATGACAATGATATCAATATGTTGCTCTAAAGTTTCAATGAAACCTATGGGCAGTCTTATGTACTACGAGGAAAAATTAGGGGTATAGACAATCTGAATTACAATCTCTATATCATAATTTTAGGGCGACTTGATCACAGTTGAGACAAAGATGACACTTGATATCAGAGGAAGCATAAAAAACACAAAGCTTAGCTCCAACCCTTATGTTGTTTTTGAAGAATTAATTTCCAACGCCATAGATGCTTACCTCATACGGAAGGATCGCGAACCTTCTGCACCGAGTATGCAGGTTGAAATAGAGGTCGATTTTTCGCCTGTAGATATGCTTGAAGATAGGGAGGAAATGGCGATTTCCTGTACAGATAATGGATGTGGTTTGGGAGAAGAGCAACTCAAGGCTTTTCTGACCAAAGATACATCTTATAAAGATGATCTCTCCATTTCAGGGATTGGCAAGTGCAAGGGGGCAGGTCGAATACAGTTTTTCCATCATTTTTCTGCTCTCTCGATTGATAGTACCTATCGTGATGGAAAAAGTATCATCAAGTGCGAGATGCATTATTTAGAGCCACAGAAGCAGATTAATGCGGATGATTTCAGTTTTACTACTGAGAACGAGGGTGCAGTCGGCACAATTGTCAGGCTCGAAAAACTCAAAGAGCCTGTGCGAAACCGAATTGTGCAAAGTGACGCATTAAGTGCGCTTTTTTCTGCATCGACCCTCAAGAAAAAAATACTTGTTGCTTTTCTACAGCGATTGATAGGACTTGATTGTCGTCTGGGTGATTTTGAAATAAATTTCAGGACGAGCCACTGGAAGGGAGCAGAACAGAGCGACAGTTTGAGACGTTCTGATTTGCCCACTGTGACAGACAGCCGTGTAATCAGCGTTGAAGAGCGTGACTCGCGTACAGGTGACAACCTTGGTACATATCAACATTTCAAACTTTCTCATTACCAGCTTGATGCTGGGCTGTATGGCCTTCCCAGAAATGCCATAGCATTTTGTGCGAAGTCATCCCCAGTAAAAGATATTACGCCTCGATATTTACGAACTCGAACGGAGCAGAACCATCCCGTAGGTGGTTTTCATCATATCGTTTTGATCGAGAGCGACTATCTGGATCAGCATGTGAATGAGCAGCGTGACGATTTCGATAACATCCCAGCAGAGCTCCCCTGTGATGATATGTTTTCGTCTGAAAAGATTTCTTATGCTGCAATTCATGATGCAATTGATCCAGTTATTCACGCAATGGTTGTGCCTGCGAACTGGAAAAAAGAAGAGGTTCTCAAAGAAATCACCGAACAATTTGGGGTCAGTGAAGCTATGCTTCAGGATACATCAACCCGTATCGTTTATGGCGAATCGGCACAAACAATTGTCGAGCGTGTCCTGAAGAAATATCAGGAAAGGGTTATTGATGAAACCGCCGAAATATTCCATCTAAAGGAAGAAATAATCCAAGTTGAGCCAGATTCTGATGAATTTCGGAAAAAGATCAATGAGCTTTCATGGAAATACACTTCATCGCTCAAGAATTTTGATATGGCGAATTTGTCTCAACTCATTGTTCGTCGGGCAGCGATAGTCGAAATTCTGGATTTGGCATGCAGTAAAAGTCTTGCGATGCAGACTGTCACTGATAATGGCCGACGTAAAGATGAGCGAATCATTCATAGTATTTTCTTCCCAATGCGAAAGGACAGCACTGAGTGTGTTGATCACGATATTTGGCTTCTAAGCGAGGAATATCATTATTATGACTATATCGCTTCAGATATCCCACTTGCACAAATTGAGTGGGACACTGGTGGGAAAGTATTTGAAAGCGATATTGATCAGAGTTTTCAGAAATTACTTGCAGAACGAGCCAGCGATAATGGAGCAAAAAGGCCTGATATAGCCCTTTTTAGTAAGGAGGGGTCAGCAATAATCGTTGAATTTAAGGCACCAGGTGTTTCAATGGATGCGCATACTGGAGATCTCTCAGAATATGCTCATCTGCTTGCTGCAAAGTCGGGTGGAAAGCTCAAAAAATTCTATGGTTATCTAATTGGCGATACAGTAAATCCTTTACGCCTGAGTGGATGGACATCATTTCCGACAGGGAAAGGGTGGTTCCGGTCAGATACGTTCTCAGATCCTAGTACCAGACAACCGCTTGGCGAAATTTATTTTGAGATACTGCACTTTAGCGATGTGATAGAACGAGCGAAGAAGCGGATTGGTGTTTATCAAAGCAAACTCAAGTTCAACCTGGATATCTCACAAAATGATCATTGAGCTATATCAGGCACAACAGCCTGCATACGGTTGAGGTAAAGATTTGATGGAGTGAAGTAAGTAAAAAAATTAGTAGTAAATTCAAATTATTCACGAGGGTAGTTATCGACAGTATTAAATATTCATGCAGCGTCAACTCGGAGCTGGCGGGGCAGGCACGTCAATATCTGGCAGAGCAGGGGGCGTATGACCTGTGGCAGGCACGGCAGCGCCAGTATCCACCGATCACCCGATTGATATAATTCGCATAAATAAACCTTACCTGTCCATTGAATTCCCCCGGTGACTTTCTTAGAATCCGGAGCATAAAAAACAGTCACTGCGCCAGCATAAAAAGTCATAAGACACTGGCAGCTCCCGTTGCACGATCTTTTTGTTTATTTGTTTCCCTGTTTGTATTTCCACCAGTCGAATTGCGCTTTACCGAACACCCTCCGGCAAGGAACGGCCTTTCGGAGGCAAACCACCCAAAGGACAAGACTGACATGGCAAACAACATCTATGTGACCATTACAGGCAAAAAACAGGGACTCATCTCAGCCGGATGCTGCACCCTCGACTCAATTGGCAACAAATACCAGAGCGGACACAAAGACCAGACCTTTGTCCTCCAGTTTGACCATGCCATCAGCCGCAGCCAGCACACCAGCCATCACCCGGTCAAATTCTGCAAACCCATCGACAAATCCTCCCCGCTCCTTGGTATCGCCATCACCAACAACGAAGAACTCGAACTCCTGTTTGACTTCTACCGCACCAGCCAGACCGGCACACAGGAAAAATACTACTCCATCAAACTCACAGGCGCGACCCTGACCAACATTACCG
This sequence comes from Chania multitudinisentens RB-25, assembly GCF_000520015.2. GTDB lineage: Bacteria > Pseudomonadota > Gammaproteobacteria > Enterobacterales > Enterobacteriaceae > Chania > Chania multitudinisentens. The sequence goes on along the minus strand of NZ_CP007044.2, from coordinate 358,309 downwards.
TGTCCTACCCGCATGCCCTGACCCACGCGGACAACCAGCCCGAAGAAATGATCTCCATTGGCTACAAAAGCATCGACTGGAAACACCACATCGCCGGAACTGGCGGCTACAGCATCTGGGACGAGCGCGTGTATTAAGAGGAGGGGAGTCCATGAGAAACACCATCGTTGCCCGAAACAAATTCTGTGACATCCGGCAGGCCGGATTCAGAAAGTGGGAAGAAGTCGATGCACTATTATGGAAACTGACTCGAAACAACCCTGAGCGCAAAAGCGGAGAATACTACTCAAACGCTTACAAAGACGCCTACGTCGGATACAACAAAGAAAAAATCATCAAATACGCCTATCAGGCAGGCATCCTGCCCGAACTGTTGGGCGGCGTCGCCTGGATCGAATCAGGCGGAATGCCCGAAGAATACAAATTCCAGGTCTTGGAAATAAAACGTGTGCTGCGCCTGAAAGCCTACCCGACAGAAAAAACCTCCTTTGGTTCCGTTGCCATGCAGCTCCAGGTGGCCGCCAGAACTCTGGGTCTTAACCCCCATACCCTCACAACCCGGGATCAGCTTGAACTGGCAAGCTGCCTGATGGAAGACGATTTTAATCTCTGGATCGTTGCACAACACCTACGGGACATGATCCTTTATGACTACCCCGACACCGCAACCCTCTATCTGACCGACGAACAATACATGCTAGCCGGGATCCGTTACAACCGGGGTACAGAAAGATCTCTCAGCGATTTTATCCGCTTCATCCACATGAAACCGCCACGCGGTTCCATTGAGTTCGACTACATCTCCTACGGGGCGCGAATCCTGCAGATTCGGAACCACATCAGAAAACTGCTGGGGCTGATATGAAAATAGACAAAGAAAAAATCATCGACCTCCTTTCCATGGTGGGCTACTTTGCATTTGCCTACTTTGCCATTGAATTCTTCTCGCTCAACAAATACGACTGGATGCTTGAACCGGGCGACAGCGTGTGTAGCATTCCCCATCAGTCATTCGGTAACCGTAGTATCCAGGCAGGCATTGCTGCATTCTTTCTGATCACCCCACTGCTGGTTGCACTCTTGCGCAACCTTTACATTGGCAACCGATACAAGACAGGGTATTACGCTGCCGTAATTCTGGGCGTTGTTCTCTACGGTGGGTGGATATTCTTTGGCCGGTTTGTTGTGTGCTAATGTAGTCCCCCCTGAATTTAGTCTTACCGCTTAATGGAGTTCTCTGGTTAAAATGCAACCAATGGAGGCTCATCATGAAGAAAGCGCGTTTCACTGAAACTCAGATCCTCAGGGTCCTGAAAGAAGTTGAAGGGGGTCGGCATGTGAAGGATGTGTGCCGTGAAAACGGTGTGTCGGAAGCCAGCTATTATAACTGGAAATCTAAATACGGCGGCATGGAGTCCTCTGATATCAAACGAATGAAAGAGCTGGAAGAGGAAAACCGTCGGTTAAAGCAGATGTATGCTTCCTTGAGCTTAGATCATGAAATTCTTAAGGATGTTGTTTCAAAAAAACTTTAACGGTACCCGAAAAGCGTGAGTTGGTGCGTTACGTCATGACGGAACATCAGGCCAGCGAACGACGCGGGTGCCGGATTATCGGTATCAGTCGAAGCCTGTTGCATTATTGCCCGAACACAGTACGGGATCTGCCTGTGGTTGAGGCGCTACAAAAACTGGCGCATCAGTATCCGGCCTATGGTTTTGGACTTATGTTCAATAAGTTACGCCAAGCAGGATTACTGTGGAATGCAAAGCGGGTTTACCGGATCTATCGATTGTTAAAACTCAACTTCCGACGCAAAGGAAAAAAACGCTTACCGAACAGGCATCCACAGCCGTTGGTTATTCCACATAAAATGAACCACTGTTGGTCAGTTGATTTTATGAGTGATGCCTTGAGCGACGGGCGGCGATTCCGGTTATTTAACGTAGTTGATGACTTTAACCGGGAAGCACTGGCAATCGAAGTTGACTTGAATATACCGGCTCATCGTGTTGTGCGCATTCTGGAGCGATTAAGTGCAGAACGCGGCTACCCGACTTATATACGAAGTGATAACGGGCCAGAACTCACTGCCGCAGCCTTATCCGAGTGGGCAGAGATGCATGGAGTGATACTCGATTTTATTCAGCCCGGAAAGCCGATGCAGAACGGATTTATCGAGCGATTTAACAAAACGTTGCGAACAGAAATACTTGATATGTATCTGTTCAGAACATTGTCTGAAGTACGTGAACTCACAGAAGACTGGCGCACAGAATATAACGAGGAACGCCCACATAGCTCACTGGGTGATATGCCACCGGTTATCTATGCGAGGCAAAAACTGGCCGGAGATCCTCATTGGCGGTGTACTAAAAACTGGAGGGACTACACCAGAATCACCCACAAACCCTATACCCTCAAAGATGGGGAGGGATCTGCCTCAACATCACCCGCCAGCACGTTCTTGCTGCTCAACACAAAACCGAAAAACGCGATGCGCTCTCAACCGCCTTAAACGAACTCGGCCATCAAAAAGAATGGATCGAAGCCCAGCTCTCCTACAACGGCAGCAGATGATGCAGGAATGGAAGAATTGGCTGGATGAGTGGCGGGAACTGGCAACTGAGCCCCAAAATCCGCCAATGACAGAAGAGCTGACACTGCATAACAAGAAACATGCCTGAATAGGGCTGTCAGAACGGTACAGCGGGCTGACAGCCTGGAAAACCGCCCTTTGTGCGAACAGATATATACTATGCTTCCTCGAATAGACGAATCACCATCAGGCCGTGCCCCATGGTCGCCCCCGCTCGAATTGATGCCGCAATTGAAATCAGTTCTGCGAGTTCTTCGGCAGTAGCCCCTGCTTTCTTGGCTGCTCTCGTATGGACATCAAGGCAATAGGAGCATTGTGTAGTAAGGGCAACAGCGAGCGAAATAAACTCCCTGACTTTAGGTGGGATAGTACCGTTCGCTCGCTTTGCGGTGTGGTCGAAGGCCATGAATGCCTCACCTTCTTCTTTCGCTAAAGTGAGAAGCTTGGAAATATGCTGAAAATCTTTGGGGGACTGGTACTCACTCATGACTGATATCCTTGTTTTCAAATGAAATTGATTTACGTGATTGCAGCCTTTCGAACAAACTTGCTAGCCAACACATCGGGCATCCACGTAAAAGCATAAATGCAGCACCGAGTAGCAGAATAAAAACCAACGCATGCACATGAGCTAAAAATGCAGTAATAAGAAGAGCAAGTGCGGCGACACCACGAAGCAAATGGAGAGTGATTGATGTATTGCAATACATATTCATTTTTCCCTAGTAACTTTTGAAGTCGTTGTAGCGTTCCAATATCCACCAGCCACCAGTTTCTCTCTCACCATGGTTCGGGCGCGATGTAATCGGCTCTTTATTGCTTCAACAGTTATGCCTAGCTGAATTGCGACCTCTTGTGCCGTTAGCCCTTTCACATCGCGTAAAATTAGTACTGCACGATAGTTATCGGGGAGCGCTTCTATTGCAACGGTAAGATCGGTTTGTAAGTCTGTCGTGGTTAGCGGAGCCTGAGTTGCCTCTGAATCCACGGCGTGCAGAGGTAAGGTGTCCTTGCGCCCGGTAAACAATCGGTAGCATTCCCTTTCAACGATACGGAATAGCCAAGTCGCAAACGCCCCTATCGTCCTTAGAGCCCCGATTTTTGTATATAATTGCCATAAAGCAATTTGCACGGCGTCTTCGGCATCCTCACTATTGGCGCAAGTTCTCCTCGCAAACCGTTTTAGGTCTGGTTGGCAAATTGTCAGTAGCTGAGTGATTGCGGCCTTGTCGCCAGCGCAGGCGGCCTCAATAAGCCGATCAGAGACGCGCATTATCTCGTCTCCTCTCTAAAGCTTTTTTTCCCGAAAGTGTGCAAACTGAGCAAAATATTAGAGTAGTGCGGATAAGCTTCTCGGTACTGGGTAGATTGGACTTACAATAAAACATATACATATCCTCATAGTTCAGGAACGGCACTACATTGAAGATATAGAGGAGCAATTACACTAAAAGGATTCATTTTTTATATATCTCGGCCTCTATAAGCTATTAAGAGATGCAAATGTGCGTTCTAAAGAACCAATGAAACAGATCGCCTGCTAGACTGCATTACGCCTCTGGGCATAACCCTGGAATCTATAAAAAGAAATAGCTTGTTTCCACCTGCATCAATACTAGCCTTTGTCCATAATATCTGGCTGCATCAGCAAATGCCCATGAGCGACCTTGCAATTGAAACCGGCATTTACACACATCCTTTAGGTCATGTAACTAATTAATTTATTAAAGGTTTAAACCTATCTTGCGTAGCCCGAGAACAACACAAGGGAGTAGTTGTAACAGCAATGTGCGGGTGTTACGTTGAACCAACCAAAATTGAACAGGGAGGCTTTTGGTATGGCAGATGCGGCAAGTAATGGCGTTAATCGTGGACATTTAACATTTAATGCCGAAGGCGATAATGTCCGTAGCTCTCCGAATTATTCCAGAGTGATCCATTATCCTCAGCATGGCATTTCAGGGGTGACAATAGGCCGGGGTTACGACATGGGGAGCCGGTCACAGGGACAGATTTATTTTGAGCTGACACGTGCCGGAGTACCGCACGTACAAGCTCAAGCCATCTCACAAGGTGCAGGGTTAAGAGGTCGTCAGGCAGCGCAATTTGTACAACAGCAACGCGTCGCCATAGGTGAAATTACCGAGCAGCAGCAGGCGAGCCTGTTTAATCAGATTTACCCAGCTTATGAGAGCCGAGCTCAGTCAGTGTACAACACGAAAACAGCAAACATTCAGAATCGACCTGACTGGTCGGAACTTCATCCAGCGATCCGTGATGTACTGGTTGATATCATTTATCAGGGGTACAGAGCACAAACCACGATGCCAGTAGCAGCAGGAAATGATATTGACAGTATGATTCAATTTATACGCAATCAAGCTGAATTGTCTGTTGATGAGGCGAATAGAGACCGTGCGGGATATCTGGATTCAAACAGGGGAAGAAGATGAGAAGAGTTATTATTTTTGTGTTGGCCTGTTTCCCGATTCTGTCCTACAGCGCACAAACACTCAATGAGTTGCGGGATAGAAATCCCCAGCTATGCCAGGATATAAAAAAAGAAGATGGAAACTCAGGGATATGGGAATGCCTGACGCGTTTGCAGGCTGACTCAGAAGCACAACTAAAAACCAGATTAAAGGAAGTTAGAGCAGAGTTAAAAGAAATAGGATATGAACCATATCAGAAAGCATTTGAAAAAGATCAGTTGGCGTGGGAGGCCTATAAAAAGACACGTTGTGAATATCTAACGGCTGGTACCCTAAAAGATTCTGTTGCTTTTGATTTACATGGGGCTATGTGCAACGCATCAGAAAATTACCGGCGTATTGATACACTGAAAAATGAACCGCCATTTTCATGATGCCACCAAGTTTTTGGCGAAGTGGATCGGTAAAGGTAAAGAGGCAAGGATGTCTCCCTGTTCTTTTTGAGGCTGTAAACGAGATTGTGTAATTGCCTGGTATTCCCCTGTCCTTTATCGGATGTCTAGTCCTTGAAAAACGTCATCTGCACATTGCCTCGGCCAAGTGTCTGGGCCAGGCTGCTTGGGTCGTCTATTCTGCCGAGACGGGTGTATGAGTAGGGCGAATCGAAGGTCCGATAGAAGACAACTACGGTGCGCGCGCCCCACAGCAGGAGGTCACCGTTGCGGATTGTGCCGGACTGGCTTGCATTTGTGGGCAATCCCTTTAGCAATTCGCCGTGTTTCTCGTTACCGTTGAGTTCCTCCATATCCAGTGCCAGTGGCAACATGGCGGCGAATGCATGAGCGGCATCGGTATCAGCCAGAGTGATGGAGAAGCGATGTTCGCCAACGCTCATCCATATGCGTGATGTTTCCGACCCCTTGGATGCTTGAGCAACAGAGAGAGCCGCTTGGGTTGCATTGCAAGCACACAGTGCAAGGAAAAACAGTGGCAGACCAAGCCCGAGCCGCCACATGAACAGTAGATGTCTGGCGTGACGGCGATCCGCTATGGGCAGAGAAGTGTATGGGCTCTCTGTGCCGGGCTCAAAGATTTTGTTGTCCATGGATTCTCCTTGCTATATAGGCATGGCTCAGATGCCCTGCTGTATTTGTGCGCGCGATGTCTGAAAGGCCAGGAAAGCACCGAATAGCAGCATAACTGCGCTGGCTACAAAGGTACTTTGGTATCCGCGGATATCGAACAGTACCCCTCCAACGGTCGAGCCCAATGCGATGGCAAACTGGATGACGGCCACCATCAGCCCTCCTCCTGCCTCGGCGTTGTTCGGCATGGCTTGTGCAATCCAACTCCACCAACCCACCGGCATGGTCGTTGCCATCAATCCCCACAGACTCAGCAGCACGGTCACCGGAACAACCCAGGCTCCGAGCGGAATTAATCCTACGGCAATCACTGCCATCAGGATCGGAATGGTGATAAGCGGAGCGTACAAGCTCCGTTTGAGGATCGTACTGATGACCAGGGTGCCGATAAAGCCTGCTATACCGATGACCAGCAGCAGTAGCGATAAGGTGGAAACGCTGACGTGCGTGATGATTTCGAGAAAGGGACGCAGATAAGTAAACAGGGCGAACTGCCCCATGAAGAAGGCGCCACACCCTGCCATGCCAAAGGCGACGGCGCGGTTCCTGAGCACCTTGAACACATTGCTGGAGCCAGAGGTGCGTGCATCTGCCTGCATGGATGGCAAGGCGATCCATTGCCAGGTCAAGGTGATCAGCGCCATGGGCACCAGAGCGAAGAACGCGCCGCGCCATCCGACGATGGAACCCAGGTAGCTTCCTAGTGGTGCAGCAATCACCGTCGCCAGTGCGTTACCACCGTTGAAGATGGCCAGAGCTTTGGGTACTTGATCAGAGGGCACCAGGCGCATCGCCATGGCGGTCGACATGGACCAGAAGCCACCGATTACTACTCCAATAAGCGCACGGCCAGCCATGTAAATCAGGTAATTTGGTGCAAGCGCCACGATAGCGCCGGAGATCCCCATTAGAACGGTCAGTACCAGCAACAGCGTCTTGCGGTCCATGGTGCCAGCCAGCGCTGAAATCGACAGGCTGGTCAGAACCGCGAATGCACCGGATATCGTGATGCTTTGACCAGCCATTCCTTCGGTTATCCGCAGGTCGGTGGCGAGCGGTGTCAGAAGGCTGACGGGCATGAATTCGGAGGCAATGAGTGTAAATACACAGAGCGACATGGCGAAGACGCCGCTCCAGTAAGCGGGTCTATCACTCGTTTCAATTGTGCTCTCCATAGAGGCGTTAGAAATGTCAGGTGCCATGAAATTCTTCGTATGTTTTGATGCTTATAGGAAATCGCTATGCGTGTCCGAGTGGGCGAGCATGACGAAGTGAAAAACAGCTACGCGTCAAAATAACCGGAGCACGTTTGAATTCAGTTCGGCTCCGGCTCCGGCTCCTGTCGTGGGTGCCCCGTCTGCTTCAAGCCATCATGCAGGGCTTGTCGCTACCAGGTGCTGTTTGAAGAACGCAGTCAGCTTGTCGAACGGAATTACGGCCATTTGGTCGTACAAATCCGTGTGATTGGCACCTGGAATAATCATGAGTTCTTTTGGCTCTGCCGCCGCGGCATAGGCGGTTTCGCTGAAATAGCGTGAATGTGCCTTTTCGCCATGGATGAACAGGACCGGGCGCGGCGAAATTTCCGCGATGTAGGTCAGGATCGGCATGTTGATGAACGAGAGCGGTGTGGTAACCGTCCATGCATTGCCTGAATTGACCGCGCGTGGATGGTAGCCGCGCGGCGTTCTGTAGTAGTTATGATAGTCCACCAGGAACTGTGCTTCGCCCCCCTTCAAGTCATTGTAGGGAGCTTGATAGGCTGGGGTTCCCTTTTCCGCATCCACCCACCGCTGCTGGCTCAGTTGCTCCAGCGTTTGCGTGCGTTGTTTGAGTGTCACACTGTCGTTGTAGCCCTTGGAAATGACGCGCGTAATGTCGTACATGGTGCTGGCGACGACCGCCTTCACGCGTTTGTCTACGGCGACGGCATTCAACGCCATACCGCCCCAGCCACAGATACCAATGATGCCAATACGCTCGCGATCAACAAAAGGCAGCAGGCCGAGATAGTCCACCGCTGCGCTGAAATCTTCGGTGTTAATGTCCGGTGAGGCGACATCGCGCGGCGTGCCTCCGCTTTCCCCGGTATAGGACGGATCAAAAGCCAGCGTGACGAATCCGCGTTCCGCCATGGTTTGTGCATACAGACCCGATGACTGCTCCTTCACCGCCCCAAACGGGCCGCTGATGGCAAGCGCGGCCAATTTGCCATGGGCGTTTTTCGGCTGGTACAGATCGGCCGCCAGGGTGATGCCGTAGCGATTTTTGAAGCTGACTTTCTGGTGGTCAACTTGGTCGCTTTTGGCAAAGGTTTTGTCCCATTTGTCGCCGAGTTGAATGGGTGGCGACTGCGCGAAAGCGTGCTGCGTGGCGAGCACCCCGACGCTCAAGGCGGCAATGCCAGCGCCAGTCACTTTCAGCAGATTGCGGCGTCCTGGGTCAGTTACACTCTGACCCGCGAATGTGTTGCCGGTTTCATTCTTCTTGGTCATAGAGACTCCTCTGAATAAGCCGTATTCAAGCGGTAAGGGTGGCGTTGTCGATCACGAAGCGATACTTGACGTCGCCTTTCAACATCCGTTCGTAGGCAGCATTAATCTCGTCGGCGCGGATTAACTCTATGTCCGAGACGATGCCGTGCTCGGCGCAGAAATCGAGCATTTCCTGGGTCTCGGGGATGCCACCGATCATCGAACCGGCGATGGAGCGGCGTTTGAAGATCAGGTTGAACACTTCGGGAGAAGGGTGCGGCGAAGCGGGTGCTCCCACCAGCGTCAGGGTGCCATCGCGCTTGAGCAGCGCCAGGAAGGCATCCAGGTTGTGCGGTGCTGCTACGGTGTTGACGATCAGGTCGAAACTTTTGGCATGGGCTGCCATTTCATCGGCGTTGCGCGAGACTACCACCTCGTCCGCCCCCAGCATCTTGGCATCTGCGCGTTTGGATTCGGACGTGGTGAAGGCGACCACATGTGCGCCCATCGCATGCGCCAGCTTGATACCCATGTGGCCCAGGCCACCTATGCCGACGATACCGACCTTCTTGCCAGGCCCTGCGTTCCAGTGGCGCAGCGGCGAGTAAGTGGTGATGCCCGCGCATAACAGCGGTGCCACAGCAGCAAGCTGTTCTTCCGGGTGGCGGATGCGCAGCACATAGCGTTCGTGTACGACGATCTTTTGTGAATAGCCACCTAGAGTCCAGCCGGGTTCGTCTGGCGTTGGGAAGTTATACGTGCCGATCAGGTTGTCACAGTAATTTTCCAGACCAGCATCGCATTCCTCGCAGTGCTTGCAGCTATCGACAATGCAACCGATACCAACCAGATCGCCCGGCTTGAATCCCGAGACGTGCGCACCGACGGTAACCACACGCCCAACGATCTCATGGCCGGGAACGCATGGGAATTGCGTGCCGGCCCATTCGGTACGTACCTGATGCAAGTCAGAGTGGCAGATACCGCAGTAGGCAATGTCGATCTGCACGTCGTGCGCGCCCGGTGTGCGGCGGGTGATCTGCAAGGGTTCAAGGGGTTTGTCACCGGCATAAGCGCCATAGGCATTAACTTTCATGGTGCATTCCTTCAGTGGTTATTGGAAATAAAGCGTGCCGATATGGACTTTGGTGATATCTGTTAAACCATCGTCCTTCGTCTATGTATTACTGATGAGTGTATCTTCGGCTTATCGCTCAGATTTTCGATAGCAGAATCCTGCACATTTCTTGCCTGATCCTCCGGCATTGCGAAGGGGTATACGACACTCGGGAGGCGTTGGTGTATTCTTGAATCGTGGAAGATTCTGGGAGATGCCTATGTTGGTTCAAGAACCGCTTGAGCAACACCCTGATCCGTTGTTGAGTGCTATGCACACGGATCTGGCCGATATCATTGGAAAATGGCTCAAAAGAGAAGGTGATTGCTCAACCCTGATCAAGAATCTAACCTTCTTTCGGAGAGAAGCGCTGAGCGAACCCTGCGCATGCATGATCGAACCCAGCCTCGTTTTTGTGGTTCAGGGCGCTAAACAACTGCTGATTGGCGACCAATCGTTTGCCTACGATACCCGAAATTTTGTGCTCAATTCACTCGATATTCCAGCCTGTTCACAGGTTCTTGCTGCGAACACGGCCAAGCCCTGTCTGGGCTTGGCGCTCAAGCTGGATTTTCGGGTGATGGCAGAGCTCATTGCACAGAGCGGCTTGCCACCCCCCCGTGAGCGCACTAACGAGAGGAGCACGGCTCTGGGCACGATGACACCGGCGTTGCTGGAACCATTCGGGCGCTTGCTGGCTTTGCTTGATGAGCCTGATGCGATAGCGGTGCTCGCACCACTCATTGAGCGGGAGATTCATTTCCGCTTGCTGACGAGCGACCTGGCCGCACGCCTCTGGCAGATTGCCTCGGTGGGCAATCAGAGCCATCGAATCGCCAGGGCTATCAATTGGCTGAGGGTAAATTATGCCCAGCCGTTAAGCATCGACGAACTCGCGACCCATGCGCAAATGAGCACATCAACCCTGCATCACCACTTCCGCTTGCTGACCGCGATGAGCCCCTTGCAGTACCAGAAATGGCTGCGCCTGAACGAGGCAAGGCGGCTTATGCTAAACGAGCGTTTTGATGCCGCGAGCGCAGCGTTCCTTGTTGGTTATGAGAGCCCATCGCAGTTCAGCCGTGAATATGGCCGTCTCTTTGGCGTGCCACCAAAGCGTGATATTGATGCCCTGCGTCGCAGGGGGATGGCACAGTAGCAGTAACGTACCGTTAAACGGTATACGTAGTGTGATACAGGAGTTTGAAGTGTACTGGTTCATACTTAAGCAGACCGATGACGTAAAACGAGCAAAAAAGCATTTTACGTAGCCTGCCAACTGCTGGTTCGGATGGGGGCATCGGAAATGTCATGGCTCGGTGATTCCGTTTCATCCATATGAAACCGCTACGTGACTCTAGCGAATCCCCTGATACGGCCTTCGGCCTTGTCGGTTGCAGTTACAGCGCGCCCTTGATGCGGCATAACAAGAAACATGCAGCTAGAGGGCTGTCAGAATGGCACAACCGGGCTGATAGTCTGCCAAAGGCAACCCTCATAACCACCACCGATTTTATTTTAGAGCGACCTGTGTGAGCTCATGAAGTCAATGAATGTCCGTAGCTTGGGTATTGTCTGTCTGCCGGAAGGCCAAACCATTGAAAAGGCATCCGTGTGGGCAATAAAGCTGTCTAGCACGCTCCGCAGTGAACCTTCTTCCAACGCGGTATTGACAGAAAAATCAGGTACCCATGCAAGGCCCACTCCCTGTTTTGCGTAATGAATACGGGCTTCCAGACTATTGCAGATCATTGCCGTTGGCAGGCTGAGTTCTTTGATATTGGCTTCCGATGAGAAACACCACTTTTCGGTTTTTCCAGAATGGGGGAAGCGGTAGTGCAGGCATGCATGGTGTTCCAGTTCGGATGGATGTACAGGGATGCCTTTCCGATCGAAATAGCCCGGTGAGCCAACGATTTTCCCTTTGAAACCGAGCAGCCGTCGCGCAGAGAGCCTGGAGTCCTGAAGGGGGCCTGTGCGAATGACGATATCAAACCCTTCGGCAATGATATCGACCAGGCGATCGGTAAACTCCATATCTAATTGCACAGCAGGGTAACGGGAGCTGAAATCTGACAGGATCGGGAGTAAAAAAACCACTGACCATCGGTAGGCTGATCCGCAATACGCCCTGAGGTTGCACGATGGATTGACCCAGTTTTGATTCCACGGACTGTAACTCAGCCAATACTTTGTGACAGGTTTCGAGATAAATTTTTCCTTCGGTTGTTAATGAAAGACTGCGGGTACTACGGTGGAAAAGCCTGACAGAAAGGCGCTGTTCGAGTCGTGAAATACTCTTGCTGACGGCCGATGGAGAGATGCCTGCCAAACGTGCGGCATCAACGAAACTGCCAGATTCGGTAACCTGTACAAACAGGGAAACGCCATTCAGATAATTCACGAACACTCCAATTCATGACATGAATGTCATTAAAGAAACAAATTTATCAGTATTTTTCCTGATTCGGTAGCGGGATATTCTTTCCTTTTTCTGGAAAAGGAGCATGTATGAAAACGATTGCATATCGGAAAGGCAGCGTGGTCAGCGATCCGCACGCTTTGTATGATATTGAAACAGAGGTTCCCAAACCTGGTCCCCACGATTTGCTAGTGCGTATTCGGGCCGTCTCTGTCAATCCGCTGGATACAAAAGTGCGTAGCGGCCTGGTGATGGTACCGGATACGGTTGGCACGCTGGGATGGGATGCCAGTGGTGTCGTCGAATCGGTGGGGGCTGAGGTTTCATTGTTCAGACCGGGTGATGAAGTTTTTTATGCTGGCTCTTTCCATCTGCCCGGCAGCAATGCCGAGTTTCATTTGGTCGATGAACGTATTGCTGGCGCAAAACCCCGCAGCCTAACCTTTGCTCAGGCCGCCGCCATTCCACTTGCAGCATTGACAGCATGGCAATTATTGTTTGAACGATTGGGAGTACAACCGACTGGAAGGCTTGAACAGATGGCCGACGGCGAGGCAGGGTGTCTACTGGTCGTCGGGGGAGCCGGAGGGGTTGGTTCCATGCTCATCCAGCTTGCTCGTCGTTTAACAACATTGACCGTTATTGCATCCGCTTCACGTCAGAAAAGCCAGGATTGGTGCCTGTCTCTGGGCGCACACCATATTGTTGATCACCGTCATTCACTTAGTAGGCAAATCCGTTCGCTCGGCGTGCCGAGTGTGACACATGTTGCATCGCTGACGCATACGGCCAGCCATCTGCCAGAGCTGATCGAATTGCTGGAACCACATGGAAAACTGGGGGTGATTGATGACCATTTATCTTTCGACGCAGCTCCACTCAAGGCTAAAAGCCTGTCATTACACTGGGAAATGGTGTTTACACGGCCACTGTTTCAGACCCGTGATCTCATTGTTCAACATCAGATATTGGGTAAAGTGGCTGAGCTGATAGATCAGGGGCTATTGCAGACAACGTTGACAAAAACCATCACACCCATGAATGCGGAATCTATGCGTGAAGCACATCGGCTGGTGGAAGCAGGTGATACGATCGGCAAGGTTGTCGTTGCGGATGCAATAGCCTAAAACAGCGGCAGGAAGCAGCAATGTAGGTGTATAGAGAAAGGGAGTTCTCTATCATTTCCTGCTTTCCTTAACACGATATAAAAAGAGATATGCTTGGGCATTCAGAGTATTTAAGCCCACAGACAGGCCCATCGAATAAATTTCTTTATCAACTGACTGCACGTGTCTTTGCTCTTAAGGGGGCTTCAACGAACAGTTGAGGGTGATAAACGCGCGCTAAGAAGCGTCAGTTTTTGGGGCGATATTTTTCGTTGTGGTTTCGATAGTGACAGGATCGTTCTGAACGGCTTGCAGTAATGAATCAAGTAGACCGGGAAAACGGGCATCCAGGTCTTCGCGGCGCAAAGACAGCAAATTTTCGCGCCCGTAAGGCCGCTGCCAGATCACACCACTGTCACGCAGTACCCGCCAATGATGTGTCAGAGTGGACTTCGAGATACCTTGCAATATTGAGCCACAAGAATGCTCACCGCCACCCGCAAGTACCCGCACTACGGTTAGACGTAGTGGATTACCCAGTGCAGTGAGGACGTTTTCCAAGTGAATTTGGTTACGGTCAGGATGATTAGCAGTCATTTTGACAACATATCGAATAGTACGAGGACAGTCAAACAGAAACTCAGATATGAAAATTGGTGATAAGCATGGTGCTTGACAATTGTACTGGTAAATACGTACAGTTTTATTGTTCGTATTTACTCGTACATTAGCCTTTTGCTTGGAGTGTTCTTTATGTCTTCAATTTCTTCCCCAACAGCCAAACACCATGCTTTGGGCTGGAGCCTGGCTTTGCTAGCTTTTGCCCAACTGATTATCTCGCTGGATATTAATATTGTTTTTGTGGCCTTACCTGAGATCGGTGCGGGCCTGGGTTTCTCTGAGCAGACGCTGCAGTGGGTGGTGAGTGCCTATACGGTGTTCTGTGGCGGTTTTTTATTGTTGGGGGGACGTGCTGCTGATCTGCTGGGGCAGCGGCGTATGTTCATCTTTGCTCTGTGGCTTTATGCATTGTCATCATTAGTTGGAGGGCTTGCCTGGAGCCCAGCGGTCATCATTGTCGCGCGTGCAGTGCAAGGTATTGGTGGGGCGCTATTGTTTCCTTCTACTCTGTCGCTTATTAACAGGTTATTTAATGAAGGGGCACCACGAAATCGTGCTCTGGCGATCTGGGGTGGGGCAGGAGCCAGTGGTTTGACGCTCGGTTCGTTGGCGGGGGGAATGCTGACCAGTACTTTTGGTTGGCCTTCAGTCTTTTTTGTCAACGTGCTGCTGGCTGGTATTGCCATTGTGGCCGCGTTTCTGGTGATCCCCAAAGATACCACTAGCCAGGAGCGGCGCAGTTTTGATCTACCTGGAGCACTGACGGTGACAACAGGGGCAACACTGCTGGTTTATGCGCTGGTACAGGGGCCGGAAGATGGCTGGGATGCTATGCCTATCGTGGTAGCTCTGGTACTGGCAATCTTATTGTTACTGGTCTTTGCGTTTATTGAAATACGTAGTCGTGATCCATTGATGCCAGTACGACTCTTTAATAACCGCAGCCTCGTGGCAGGTATGATCATTACCTTCCTGTATATGGGCAGTTTTGGTGCATTACCCTATTTCTTGACCGTATTATTCCAAAATGTACTCGGCTACACGGCCTTGCAGACAGGGCTGGCTTTTATTGTGCCATCGTTGGCAATTTTCATGGGGACGCAATTGGGTGCCCGCTTGGTAAACCGCCTGGCAACGCGCAGTGCGCTGTTACTGGGAAGCCTCATTGGCATTGCTGGAACGCTGGCGATGGCGCAGGCTGCTGTTGCCAATGCGAGCTATATGATGATTTTACCAGGATTAATTGTGTCCGGTATTGGTCAGGGTATTGTATGGACGGCGATGTGGATTGCAGCCAGTACAGGGGTAGCCCACCATGAACAGGGGATCGCTTCGGGTATGGCATCAACCACGCTTAACGTAGGTAATGCGATAGGTCTTGCAGTGTTGGTGGCTTTAGCCAATTCTGGGTTGTCAGGGGTAAGCGGAGAACTCTTGCGTAGTGGCCTGGCACAAGGAGCACAACAGGCATTTTATCTTGCGGCGATCGGTATGGCGTTGGGGCTGCTGGTGGCACTGACTTTACCGAATAAGAGGCAGAATTCTGCGCAGTCGGGTGTGGAGGCCTAATATGACGAGATGGATTAAGCGTTATATAAAATAGTTCGCTGTTATAGCACTGCGCCAGCTCGGTACAATCGGGCTGGTCGTTTTCCTGAGCTGGCTTGGTTCCCAAAAGCCGTTATGGAGGTGGTAGTTAAAACTATCATGATCATAAAGTAAGCATTTGGCTTAAGATGGCGATCTTTCTTGAGATAAGGGGGTTGCTAAGGCTGAACTATTAGTAGATAATGCAGCCCATATTGATAGATTATTTCGTTAAAAACGGTTAAATATCAATAGATTAAAAAAGGGTGTGAGTTTTCCAGGCACTCTTGGAATTTCAAAGGTCATCGTGTTATTTGTTGACCGGATGCTGTAAGCATCTCAATGCGGGAATAGCTCAGTTGGTAGAGCACGACCTTGCCAAGGTCGGGGTCGCGAGTTCGAGTCTCGTTTCCCGCTCCAAGATTATGTTTATGGCGTTCCGTCGAACGCCATAACTCCCTGAAAGCAAAACGTTAAATCTGTTTTCATCTTCCAGCGGGAATCAGCGGATTCCACCAAAATCCGGCACACAGCAGTCCACAAACCTGTCCACAAAAAGCGGAGTGCAGGGAGTGCGGATTGTTGCTGGAAACCCGAATCGCACGAGCCAAAAATCCGTTCCTGACCCCCAATCAGGAGCAGCCCTATGGCCCTCACCGAAATCACCGTGCGACAGGCACGCGCCACCGGCAAAGACTACACCCTGTACGACAGTCACGGACTCTCACTCAGCATCAGAGCGCAGGGTGGCAAAGCCTGGCTCTTCCGTTACCACTGGCACGGACAACAAAAACGTCTGTCACTCGGCACCTATCCTGCCATCGGCCTTAAAGCCGCCCGTCAGCGCCGTGACGAAGCCCGAACCCTTGTGGTGCAGGGCATCGACCCGCGCACCCTGCGCCAGCCTAAGACTTCACCCTCTGTTCTCACCTTTCACACCGTCTACCAGCACTGGTATGACTTTCGCGCCCTCAGCCTTAAAACAGGCCGCCAGAGCACCCTTTCACAAATCGAACGCATCTTCAAAAAAGACGTCCTCCCGCATCTCGGAGAGCGTCCCATCCACGACATTAAACGCACCGACCTGCTCAATGTCCTGAACCGCATCGAACAGCGCCGGGCCTACACCACTGCTGAAAAAGTTCGCACCTGGTTCAAACAACTCTTCCGCTACGCGCTCGTCAAACACAACCTCGACACCCACCCGGCGACCGAACTCAACATCGTCGCGCACCCCAAACCGCCGGTGGCTCACAACCCCTACCTGCACATGCACGAACTCCCGGCGTTCCTGCACACCCTGCACCAGTACCCCAGCCTGATAACCCAGCTTGGCATCCGCTTGTTACTGCTGACTGGTGTCCGCACTGGCGAACTCCGCCACGCCACCCCTGAGCAGTTCGACCTCCCCAACAACCTCTGGCTCATCCCCCCGGAAAACGTCAAACAACTCCAGCGCCAGACCAAAGAAGGGAAAGCGGTGCTTCCCTACATCGTCCCATTAACCCGACAGGCCCGTCTCATCATCGACTACCTGTTCCAGCAAAAGACCTCGGCCCAGCACTACCTGCTCCCCAGCCGCAGCGACCCCAAACAGCCCATCAGCGAAAACACCCTCAACGGCACCCTCAAACGCATGGGCTACACCAACCGCCTCACCGGTCACGGCATCCGCGCCACCCTCTCAACAGCGCTGAACGAACTCGGCTACCCCGGCGAATGGATCGAAGCCCAGCTCTCCCACGCCGACCCCAACAAAATCCGTGCCGCCTACAACCACGCCGCCTACATCGAACAACGGCGGAGCATGATGCAGGACTGGGCCGACCGCCTTGACCAGTGGGAACAAGAGGGCACACAGAACGGACAAACAGAACCTGTCCCCGTCATTCCAGCAAAGCCGAAACCTGTACCGTCCCAGCCCGACAGTCAGCAGCAAGAAACTGCTGCTCAAGCGCAGAATGCACCCAACCCCATCCTCACAATCATTTCGCGCAAAGAACAGCGCCCCCAGCCGATGCTCACCGACATCCAGCGCCAACGGGCCAAACAGCTTGAAACCTTCGAAGCCGCACACAACCTTCCGCTTCCCGCCTTCGCTCGACTCGCCGGAAAATCCCGCGACCAGATCACCCGCGACATCAAAGCCGGGCGGCTTCTTGCCCTGAGTCTCGGCAAGGCTCCGTTGATTAAACACATACTGACCCACACTCAAGGCACCGACCCTTGGCACCTCTACCATGCTTTAACTGAACCCCTGGAAGAAGAGGGCGGGGCCGTCATTGACCAGCTTACCGCGCAGAACCTTAAAACCCTTACCCGGGAATTGTGCCGCCAGCTGCAGCGGACCTGACACACCATAAACCAGTCAGAACAGTACGGCGCATGCACCGTACTGTTTCCAAACAGACAGGGGAACCGGAACAGGGTGGTATACCGTGGCGCTATACCCAATGGAATGGACGCCTCCACCCACAGTGGCACCGATATGCCAAAGTGGAGGTATTGATCAACCACTCGAAGCAGGAGAGCGTCCACCATGAAGATCACAACCGTTGGTATTGATCTGGCAAAGAACGTATTTCAGTTCCATGGCATCAATGAACACGGCAAGGCCATACTGAAGAAACAGTACAGACGTGACCAGATAGCACCCTTCTTCATCAACTTACCCCCATGCCTGATCGGGATGGAGGCTTGTGCCAGCGCACATCACTGGGCGCGCAAGCTGCAGGCGATGGGTCACACGGTACGCCTGATGGCGCCACAGTTCGTCAAACCTTATGTCAAAAGCAATAAAAACGATGCGGCAGATGCTGAAGCCATCTGCGAAGCTGTGACAAGGCCGAACATGCGGTTTGTGCCTATCAAGACGATTGAGCAACAATCCGTTCTGGCAGTGCACCGTGCCCGTCAGGGTTTTGTGAAAGCGCGTACTGCCCAAGCCAATCAGATCCGGGGACTGCTCGGTGAGTTTGGACTCATTATCCCGCAGGGCATCGCCAGCATCGCCAAACGTGTCCCTGCACTGCTTGAAGAGGCCGCCGGTGAGCTGACCGGCCCCTTCCGGCAACTCATACAGCGACTGCTGGCGCATCTGAAAGAACTCGACAAACAGGTGGATGAACTGGAGAAACAAATCAGACTCTGGCATCGAACCAGTGAAGCCAGCAGCAAACTTGAGCAGATCCCCGGAATCGGGCCGATTACAGCAAGTGCACTGGTCGCCACACTCGGGGATGCAAAAAGCTTCGACAATGGACGGCAGGTTGCCGCCTGGCTGGGACTGGTTCCCCGACAGCATTCCAGTGGGGGTAAAAACGTCCTGCTGGGAATAAGCAAACGGGGTGATTCATACCTGAGGACAATGCTGATCCATGGCGCACGGGCGGTGATCTTCAGAGCGAAACAGACTGTAGACAAGAACAGCTGGCTCTACAAACTGCTGCAGCGGCGCAACCCTAATGTGGCAGCAATTGCACTGGCCAACAAAAATGCACGGATCGTTTGGGCATTGCTGACCCATGACAGAACCTTCCAGTCTGATTATATGCCTGCGCTTATATAACCAGGCTAGTCAGAGTAAATGGCGAATTAAGCTCATCAAATATAACCGGAGAATAGTTCCTATCCTACCGATTGCTCAGGCAGTCATGAAATGATGGCAAAACAGGTCAGACCGTGGTTGGCACAGCCCGCTATACCCCCGGCACACAAAGTGTGCGCATACCCAATTGAGGCGCCAGCCAGCACACTCCATTAGGGACAGCAGCAGCGGCTGCACGTAAAGTCCGGATGTACGGGTGCAATCTTTACCTTTATGCCGTCAGGAATTGAATGCTTGGCAAACTGGAGGCGTCCATGTACGGGGGTATAAAATAGCCTTGGCAGAAATGAAAATATATTCATATAAAATATTTAATTTATATTTTTTATGAAAAAATAATACTGGCTTTATATTTATCTTTCTTCTTTAAATATTTTTAAAGGCTGGCATTTTCTAATTTTTCATATACGAAAAATCAAATATATAATTGACTTTGGCCTTAAGAAGCATAAGATCACTCTTAGTATCTCGCTTTGGAGTCTTGATGGTGACACTCACGCCGCTACAGCTATTCAAAATCCTGTCAGATGAAACCCGTCTGAATACTGTTTTGTTGTTACGGGAGTCTGGGGAGCTTTGCGTTTGTGAGCTTTGTAATATGCTAAAGGAATCTCAACCCAAGATCTCTAGGCATCTGTCAATGCTCAGAGAGTCTGATATTTTGCTGGATCGCCGCGCAGGTAAGTGGGTTCACTATCGCCTGTCACCTCATATTCCTGCCTGGGCTGCAAACGTGATTGAACAAGCCTATCTCAGTCAACGAGATAAAATCGTTTTGTTGGCAGGTAATACGGCTATGGGCGGCAAGGCAGTTTGTTTCTGATACGTTAAAAAAATTTGCTTAGTTATATATGTTTTTTCATATGTGTTGGCAAAGAAAAACATAAACTAAACAATAGGAAGAAATCAATGAAAGCGTGTTTAGAGCATAAGCTGGCATTGTGTTGAGGAAGAATCAATCAGTATTGCGTGTTTGAGCCATTTGGCTGGCGGCGTTTAACTTTCCGGGTAAGAGTGTGCTCTTGCCCTTTTGGGGGCGTTATGTTGTTGGCAGGTGCTATTTTTGTCCTGACCATTGTACTGGTCATCTGGCAGCCCAGAGGGTTGGGTATCGGTTGGAGTGCAATGCTGGGAGCGGTTCTGGCCTTACTGACAGGTGTTGTTCATTTGGGTGATATTCCCATCGTCTGGCAGATTGTCTGGAATGCCACAGCAACCTTTATTGCCGTGATTATCATCAGCCTGTTGCTGGATGAATCAGGCTTCTTCGAATGGGCCGCACTGCACGTGGCGCGCTGGGGCAATGGCCGGGGGCGTTTGCTGTTTACCTACATTATCCTATTGGGGGCGGCGGTAGCGGCGTTGTTTGCCAATGATGGTGCTGCATTGATCCTGACACCGATTGTAATTGCCATGCTGTTGGCGCTGGGCTTCAGCCGTGGCGCAACCTTGGCCTTTGTGATGGCAGCGGGCTTTATTGCCGATACCGCCAGTTTGCCGCTGATCGTATCGAACCTGGTGAATATTGTTTCGGCAGATTTCTTTGAACTCGGATTTACTGAATATGCGGCAGTGATGGTGCCAGTTAACCTGGCTGCAATTGCCGCCACACTGGTGATGCTACATCTGTTTTTCCGCAAAGACATTCCGGCAGTTTACGATCTTTCCCTGCTGAACGCACCGAAAGAGGCCATTCGAGACATGAACACCTTCAAGAGCGGGTGGCTGGTGCTGGTTCTGCTGCTGGTCGGCTTCTTTGCCCTGGAGCCGTTAGGCGTCCCTGTCAGCTTGGTCGCCGCCGTAGGGGCACTGATTTTGTTCGCTGTTGCCAAGAAAGGGCATACCATTAATACCGGCAAGGTGCTGCGCGGTGCGCCCTGGCAGATCGTGGTGTTCTCGCTGGGCATGTACCTGGTGGTATACGGCCTGCGCAATGCCGGGCTGACCCACTACCTTTCCGCGTTGCTGAACCAGTTTGCCGAGCAAGGCTTATGGGCTGCCACACTGGGCACCGGGTTCCTGACGGCGTTTCTGTCTTCCATCATGAACAATATGCCAACCGTTCTGGTAGGGGCATTGTCGATTGATGGCAGTGCTGCCAGCGGTGTGATTAAAGACGCGATGATTTACGCCAACGTGATTGGCAGCGACCTGGGACCGAAAATTACCCCGATTGGTAGCCTGGCCACCTTACTGTGGCTGCATGTACTGTCGCAAAAAAATATGACCATCACCTGGGGGTATTACTTCCGGGTGGGGATTGTCATGACGCTCCCGGTGCTGTTTGTCACGTTGGCGGCACTGGCCCTGCGGTTATCCATTTCCCTGTGATTTTTTAAAACAACCATGCTAGTCGGTATGACTGGCTGGCGTTTCACTAAGAGAGCATCACGATGAGCAATGTGACTATTTATCATAATCCGGCCTGTGGAACATCGCGTAACACGCTGGAGTTAATCCGCAACAGTGGCACCGAACCCACAGTGATTTTGTATCTGGAAACACCACCAAGCCGCGACGTACTGGTGCAACTGATCGCAGATATGGGGATCACGGCACGGGCTTTACTACGCAAGAATGTCGAACCGTATGAGCAACTCGGGCTGGCAGAAAATCTCTTCAGCGATGACCAGTTAATCGATTTCATGCTGCAGCACCCCATCCTGATCAATCGCCCGATTGTGATCACGCCATTGGGAACCAGACTGTGCCGACCTTCTGAGGTGGTGCTGGACATTTTGCCCGATGCACAACGCGGGGCCTTCACCAAGGAAGATGGTGAACAAGTGGTGGATGCGCAAGGAAAACGTGTAGAGAAATAGAAAGATAACGTATTGAAGGCACGCGGTGTGTTGCGTGCCTTGTATCGCTGAATAGGTTATTCGCTGTCAGCCAACCTTTGTAGTTGAATCAACCCGACAGGGTCTGCTGACTGTTGAGGAACGACAGCGATCCGGTGGCCGTATTTCTTTTCAACCTCAGCAATCAGGGGCAGTTCCCGATTTGCTCGGGTAATCAGAAAGGGAGAGCTGGGCGCTGCAGCCGCCAGACTGTTATTGATTACCCATGCCCAGGGTTCAATCTCTGCCCGTCGCAGATCCTCCTGCAGATTGGCCGCTTCCAGTACCGGTGTGGTTTCTGCCAGCGTGACAATCACCACTTTCGTCTGCTCAGGGTCTTGAAGCTGCATCATGGGGGTTAAGGACTGTTCGCCACTTCGCCCCATCTGCCGAACCATTTCACGATGATAGGCACCGGTGGCATCCAGCAGTAGCAGCGTGTGACCTGTTGGTGCAGTGTCCATAATGACGAAATGGTCCTTGGCTTCTTTAATGATCCGCGAGAAGGCTTGGAAGACGGCAATCTCTTCGGTACAGGGTGAGCGTAAATCCTCCTCAAGAACAGCCAGCCCTTCAGCATCCAGTCCCTTCCCCTGGTGACTCAGAACAAACTGGCGATACTTCTCGGTCTCTACCTTCGGGTCTATCCGGCTGACGGTCAGGTTATTCAGGCTGCCATCCAGGGTATAGGATAAATGAGCCGCAGGGTCAGAGGTGGTTAAATGCACTTTATGCCCTCTTTGTGCGAGAGAAACTGCAATAGAGGCCGCAATGGTGGTTTTACCGACACCACCTTTACCCATGGTCATCACAAGGCCTTTTCCGGATGCACTCAATTCATCGACGAGTTGAGACAATTTAGGGGAGGTCAGATCCTGCTGATCAGCGCGGACGGTTTCCAGCCTTTCGCTACTGTTATCGGTGAACAGTTTGCGCAACGCCTCCAGACCGACCAGATTGAAGGGTTTTAATGGCAGTTGGCTCATTGGTAACGTGGAAAGATTCTTCGGCATGTCACTCAAGGCTTTCTTCTCTCGGGCAATGATGCTTTCGGCCAGCCTGTCATCTGTGGCCGCCTCGGCAGGCAAGATGCCATTGATTGCCAGATATTGCTGCTTCAGACCAATATTGTAGAGTTCCTCATAAGTGTGAGAGACCTCTTTCAGCGTTGAAGCCTGGGCTCGGGCAACCAGTACCAGACGAGTCAGTTCAGGGTTAGACAGTGCGGCAACCGCCTCAGCATACTGATCCTGCTGTTTCTCCAGCCCAATGAGCGGCCCCAGGTTCGCTGCAGCGTCAGGGTTGGCTTCAAGATAGCCTGACCACGCGCCGGGGAGTTCCAGCATCCGAATAGTATGACCGGTAGGTGCCGTGTCAAAAACGACATGGTCAAAATCACTCCGAAGAGAAGCATTGGTAAGCAGGCCCGTAAACTCATCAAAGGCGGCAATTTCAGTGGTGCAAGAGCCGGATAGCTGTTCTTCAATACTTTGTACAACGTCTTTAGGCATCACATCGCGGACCGGGTCTAACACGCGGTCTCGATAGGCCTGTGCCGCAGCCATCGGATCGACTTCCATCGCTGACAGGTTGGCCACCTTGGTGATGGCCACAATCTGATGGCCGATTTTTTGGTCAAATACCTGACCGACATTGGATGCCGGGTCAGTGCTGACAAGCAGCACCTTTTTGCCGCTGTCCGCCAGAGAAACGGCTGTCGCACACGCCAGCGACGTTTTCCCCACGCCCCCTTTCCCGGTAAAGAAAATAAAGGGTGTAATCCCTTCCAAAAAATTAATTTTCATACTGAACCTCTTCTCACGTTATCGCATTCTTACGGGGGTTACGGCAGGCGGGGAATACTGCAGCAGGAAGGTTGCTGAGTTGCGGTTGTTTCTGCTGTTAAGGGCGTATCGGTCCAACGGGCAAAATCGGCTCTGGTGGGGAGACGTCCTGCCATGACAACCTTCCCATCCAACAGCGTCAAGGGAAGAGAGTCCGCACCAGAAGTATTCAGGAATGACTTGACTACCTCGTTTTGCAGGAAGCTTTGTGGATTTTTGGACAGGTTATGACGGATAACATCCAGCCCATTATTCTTGCACCACTCGATATCGGTACTGAAAGTAATTGCGTCTTGATTAACAACGACGCTACTGGTTGCGCAGCAGCCAGCCGGTTCAAAGATTTCAATTTTTGACATTTTTTGATCCTCAATGAAGTTGTGGGTAGTCTTACATTGAGGTAAACGAATGAGGTCAAAAAAGGATTCACATTTTCAGAATATTTTTTTATCGCAGCAGACATGAGATCGCTCATCCATCTCGTTCGCGCAGAGCTCTATCAACTGTTGTTTGAGATGCTGTCTGGCCCTCAGGAGACGTGACTTAACCGCAGGAAGTGACAGATTCTTCAGTGCCGCAACTTCTTTTTGCTTATATTGTCGCAAGTCACAGAGCTCAATGACCTCACGCTCTTCCTGGCTCAACGTTTCAAGCACCACGGGCAGGCATTCTGTTAATGATGTGATGGCGGATGGGCTCTCTTCCTGAGAAAAAAGTGAATCGTCGAGCGCTTGGTAGGGTTTGGCTTTACGATGCGTATCAATTAACAAATGGCGAGCGCAGGTATACAGCCAGGCTCTGGGGTTTTGCATCTGGCAGAAGGTATCAGAGGCTGCCCTGGCCTTGAGGAAAAGCTCCTGCAGTAAATCGAAGGCTAAATCATTGTCCCCCGTTTTGGCTTTCAGGAAGCGGTGGAACTCAGTCTGATGCCGAGCCCAGAAGGTGGTCATACAACGATTAAACTGGTGGAGTGCTTTCATTGTTGGCCTAGATTTTCTGTTGATTAACGCGAGCCGACAGCGCCTCTGCGCTTTCTTTGCGCTCACTGTAACGATCAACGAGATAGTCTGCGTTGCCACGGGTGAGTAAGGTAAACTTCATGAGTTCTTCCATCACATCGACGATACGGTCATAGTAGGACGAGGGTTTCATACGCCCGTCTTCATCAAACTCCTGCCAGGCTTTGGCAACAGAGGACTGATTCGGGATCGTGATCATCCGCATCCAGCGCCCAAGGATACGCATCTGATTAACGGCATTGAACGACTGGGAACCACCACTGACTTGCATCACGGCCAGCGTTTTTCCCTGTGAAGGACGAACAGCACCGGCTGAAAGGGGGATCCAGTCTATTTGAGCCTTCATAATGCCCGTCATCGCACCGTGGCGTTCAGGCGAACACCACACCATGCCTTCAGACCACATCACTAATTCCCGCAGCTCCATTACTTTAGGATGTGTCTCGGGAGCATCATCTGGCAGCGGCAATCCAGACGGATTAAAAATACGCACATCCGCCCCCATTGCCGTCAACAAACGACCGGCCTCTTCTGTTGCAAACCGACTGTAGGAACGCTCTCTGACCGAACCGTACAGCATCAGAATACGGGGGGCATGACCGATTTTTTTACCGGAAAACCTGTCCTCTGAAATAGCCACATCCAGCAGGGATTGATCAACGTTATTTAATGTGGAAAGCAGGTTACTCATTTTGTCTTACTTCTCCTGACACAGACGGCCACTGGAACTAAAAATAATCAATTCGACTAAGTACGCTTATCGCTCTTGCTCGGCACAGCACTCCTCAACCAGAAAGGACACAATCTGGCTGAGCACTTCGTATTGCGGCACACAGTACAAAATACGACCCTCGCGGCGTTGTTGTAGCAAACCAGCGGAGACGAGGGCAGAAATGTGATGGCTTAAGGTCGAGTTGGGGATCTCCAACCGTTTTTGTAACTCCCCAACGGGAAGCCCATTCTCTCCAGACCTGACCAGTGCTTTGTAAATACTTAGCCGGGTCGGATGCCCCAGCTCCTTCAGGGCGTTTGCGACAGCTTCTAGTTTCATCTAGGCTCTCACTGCAAAAAAACTATATTTCTAGAATATTAGAAATAATCATGATTGTAAACTCACAGAATTTCTATCGTCCCCAATACATCACCGTAATCTGAATACGGCCGAGCCCCTGTTCCGCATTGATCGTCTGACGCGCCAGTGTATTAATTGTCTTCTATTCCGTCGTCAGTGCTCTGGCTGATGATCCTCTGGGGCACACGCCGTATTGCTCCAATAACAGATAAATGAACCGGAAC
Organism: Chania multitudinisentens RB-25; assembly: GCF_000520015.2. Classification (GTDB taxonomy): domain Bacteria; phylum Pseudomonadota; class Gammaproteobacteria; order Enterobacterales; family Enterobacteriaceae; genus Chania; species Chania multitudinisentens. The sequence continues at coordinate 332,200 of NZ_CP007044.2, read as the reverse complement.
ACAGCGGCAGACAGCGGAACTAGACCCTGGGTATAAAATGCCTCCCGCCAGAAAGCACTGGAGCGATTGATCGACGCCACCGATCAATAAGCAGGAACTGATCGTCACAACCCATTTCACACCGTGACACCATTGCGCTAGGGTGAACCTGCATCAACGCCAGGGAATCAAAAACACCGAGCCCTGCACAGACAGGGCAATCACAGGCAGGGGAAAGCGGGCACTACGGAGGCTTGAAAAGCTGGAGTCCCTTTCCTTTTTGGCCTTTTATGGATAGGGCCGTTCCCCTTACTGCCCCTTCCATTCGCCTTTTAGTGCCTTTTTAAGGGGGTGAGTATGAGTCTGTCACGATGTGTTCGATAAAGATTACGCTGTACACAAAGTAAACGACATACCGCTTGATCGTGTTTCAAAGTTAACTTAGGGTGATCTGTACAGGAGCCGAAACTTCGACTCCTGAATGCGCGAGACCCGACAGTGCTGGACACACTGCCGGGCCTCTGACCACAACGTTATAGGAGCTAACGCTATGGCTGTCGACCAGCATACCCAATCCTGGGCAGAAAAAACATTTCCCGCTGCAGAAAACACCCTGCATCGCCTGAACGCATTCACTGAGACAGGGGGCAAAGATGCTTAATCTGATCAAACCTCCCGTGCTGGACCAGGAAGAACTCATTGAACAGTGCTTCGCATTAAGCTACAGCATGCAGCACGTCGAGCAGGCACCGGTGAAGGAATCTCTTTCCTTCATTCTGCTGGAGAAGATTTCTGCCCTGATTCTGCTGATGACAACGGAAACAGCAGAGTAAAGCAGAATCACACGCGGTTGTCTGGTGAGAGGAAGGTTAAAGCCTTCCTCTTTTTTATGATGGGTAGTGAAACGCCATCCAATAATCAAAATAAATATCTCTTGGTGCTAACCTTCACTTTTCCTGCCTAACCGGTTGACCTTGCTCACAATTTACCCTCTAATGCCGAAAGCGTAGCAAATATTCATAACCTTTCCGTATTTTCTACCCCCCGTCATGCCTATTCTAAAATGCCTCTCTGCCGCCTTCATGCTGGTGCTCTTTCTGGCGACAAATCCAGCATCAGCGGCTGCTTTGAGCTGGGTCAGCCCTTCGACAGGCTACGCGTTGGTCGGCGATACGGTCGAGGTTGCCCTGGCGTTTGACGGACTCGGCGGCACGCCCGGCAATGCCGTTTCCTATTTCAATTTCAATATCGGCTACGACACCAGCGCCTTTCAGTTTATAGGCGGCTCCTTTGGTTCAAATGGTTACAATCCGCTTGACCTCTCTGAAGCAACACCCATGGAATTCACGAGTGACATCGTTGATCTGGGTGGGCTGATTAACCTCTTTGCCCTGTCTGGCAACTCTCAAGGGGTACTTGACACCCTGCAGCCTTCGGATTTTATCGGCCTCACGCTGCATTTTATTGCGCTGGCAGTTGATCCTGCTGCCAGCATCACACTGGATGTCACTGACCCCGCTTTCTACGTTGGCAGTAGTGATAACTATGCCCCTTTGCCTGTCTCCATGGCTTCCCCCAGTCTGAATCTGCCGGTTTATGCCAGCGCACCGCCACCGATTGGCGTTGTGCCGGAACCCGCCATGGCAACATTGCTGATGATCGGGCTGATGGGGCTTGTCCGGCAGCGTCGTTCCCGCCGCATTTCATCTTTTGACTGCATGCACTGACCGTTCAGGTCAGAGCATTGTGTTGTCCCTGATTTCCTGTCTTGAGCGAGAGACCCTCCATGTCCCACCGCATCCTCCCCCTGAGCCTCACTGCCAGCGCGGCACTGCTTGCACTCGCCAGCCCCGCTGCTTCTGCCTGCTCCATCTGGTTTACCTCTCCCGCCCCCGGCACCGTCGTCACCACCCCGACCGTGACCCTGACCGGCTCCGCCTCGGGCTTTGCCAACCCCAGTGATATCGGTAACGCGGTGGCGACCGTCAATGGAAACGTCTTCTTCAACCAGACCGGCCAGTTTACCGCCCTGATCAATTTCCTGGGTTCAGGCGCGGCAACCGCCACCCTGCAACCCGGTGTCAACTTCCTCAATGTCAGCGGGAGTGTCTCGGGATGTTCAGCCTCTGATTCCATGGTGCTGTTTTATCAGCCGCCTCTGAATGAACCCGACCCCTCCAAAAACAGCGGCCCACCCGACACCTGTGCCGGTAACCCCCTCAATGTCGCCGTCGGTAACAAATACCAGCGTGAAACCGACCTTGCCCTGTCAGCTTCAACCCCACTCCAATTCTGGCGGGTGTATAACAGCGCAGTCACGTCTGCCGCCGGGCTGGGACAACGCTGGACACATACCTATGCAGCCGCCATTCAGACCGAATCTGCCAGCGCCAGCCGGATCGCAATTGCCCGTCCGGATGGACGCACGCTGTATTTTTCCAATACGGCAGGCACCTGGAAAGGCGATGCGGATATCACCGACCGCCTTGAGCGTCTGATCGCTGCCGGACAACCCTCCGGCTGGCGCTACAGCGTCGCCAAAGACCGCAGCATTGAAACCTACAACGTTGAAGGCCAACTGGTGTCGATTGCCACCGCAGAAGGCACGCTCCAGACCCTGACCTACACCGATGGACTGCTTACCCAGGTTCAGGATCAGCACGGGCGTACCCTTCAGCTTGCCTATGATGCAGAAGGCCGGATCATTTCACTGACCGATCCGCTCGGGCAACAGACCACCTATACCTATACCCCTGCCGGACTGCTCGCCAGCGTTCAGTATCCCGACACCACTCAGCGGCAGTACCACTACAATGAGTCTGCCTACATCAACGGCGGTGCTGTATGCAGTGGCAAATCCAGCGGATTCCCGACTGCGCTGACCGGCATCACCGATCAGACCACCACCCGCTACGCCACCTTCACCTATGACTGCCAGGGACGGGCGACCAGTTCAAGCCATGCGGGGGGCGTTGATCAGGTCAGACTGACCTTCAATACCGTCAACAGCACCGGCACCACCGTCACCGACGCCCTGAACAATCAGCGCACCTACGGCTTTAAAACCATCCAGGGCGTAGCACGGCGTACCACCGCCTCCCAGCCTGCCGGATCGGGCTGTGCCGCCTCAACCGCACAATTCGACTATGACGCCAATGGCAACATCACCGAAAAAATCGACTTCAACAGCACCAAAACCTGCAGCACCTTTGATCTGACCCGCAACCTCGAAACCGCCCGGGTGGAAGGTCTGCCAGCCGGAGAGAACTGTACAGCGGCTTTTGCTGCCGCCAGCCTCGGAACCAGCCAGCGCAAAATCAGTACCGAATGGCATCCCCACTGGCCGCTCGTCACAAAGCGGGCACAACCCAATCAGATCATTACCTCGGTCTATAACGGCCAGCCTGACCCAACCAATGGCAATACCATTCTCAACTGCGCTCCGGCAACCGCCACCCTGCCGAACGGGCAACCGCTGGCTGTTCTGTGCAGACAGATCGAACAGCCCACGCTAGACAGCGACGGCAGAAAAGGCTTCACGGCGGTTACAACCGGCAGCCCACGCATCACCGAATGGAGCTATAACGCGTACGGCCAGCGCCTGACCCGGCGTCTTCCGGACAACCAGTTCTTCACCTATGCGTATGCACCTGCCACCACTGCAACGCACACCCAGGGAGATCTCACTGCCATCACCGCGCCTGCCGGCCTGACAACCACTTACCCCCGTTATGACCGTGCCGGACGGCTCCTTGAAAGCCGGGACCCCAACAATATCCCCAGCCTGTTCACCTATGACAGCCTGGGCCGCCTGACGGAACAAACTGTGGCAGGTATGAGCACACGCTACACCTATACCCCTGTTGGACAACTGAACACGATTATTGAGCCGGATGGTATGACCTATACCCACACCTACGATGCGGCCCAGCGTCTGACGGGCATCACCGACAGCCTTGGTAACCGTATCACTTACACTCTGGACGCGGCAGGCAACCTCACCCGTGAAACCATTGCAGATCCGGCGAACACCCTGACCCGCGCACAGACCCGTTATTACGATGCCCTGCAGCGCGTTGAGCGCACCGTCCAGGGAGAATAATCATCATGAAAAAAACACTCATCCTCAGTCTCCTGACCGCTTTGGCGGCCCTGAACAGCGTTGCAACCGCCCAGATTGCCGCCAACCCGCCTGTCACCACCACCCATGAATACGATGCCGAAGGGCAGGTCACACGCCAGATTAATGGCCTCAACCAGTCAGACCGCTACCAGTGGGACCGGCTCGGCAACCTCACCACCCAGACCGATGGCGCAAACGCTGCCACCCTGATCACCCGTGACCGTCGGGGAAATCCGATAAGCATCACCGCACCGAATGGGGCGTCCACAACTTACGTCTACGACGGATTCGATCGGATACTGTCTGAAACCAGCCCCGATCGCGGCACCACCACCTATACCTACACCCCTGGCGGCAAACTGCTCACCCGGCTGGATTCACGCGGCTACAAAACCGATTACACCTATGATGCTGGAGGGCGTCTGGCAGAAGAGACCTGGCGTCGTCCCAATGGATTACTCCATAACCAGATCCTGTATGGCTGGGACAAGCCGCTTAATGCAGAGAATACCGTCACGTATGGACTGGGTCGCCTGGTTCAGATCAACACCTTCCGCAATGAAGCCCCTTTCTGGGGACGCAGCGCAATTATCTACGACTACTTTCCTGACGGACAAATCCAGCGCCAGCGCGTCAGCCTCGATGCCAACCGGATCGTCAAAAACTTCACCACCGAATGGCAGCAAAACCCCGCCACCGGACAGACCACCGGACTCACGTATCCTTCCGGTGCGGTGCTCCAGTACACCTACAACGCTCACGGCAAACTCACCGATCTCATCTGGGACAGGGTACCCGTTGCCGCCAACATCGAATATGAACCTTTCGGGCCACCCAACGCCTGGACCCTTGCCAACGGCATTGACAGCATCCGCGCCACCAACACCGCAGGACAGATTGTTGCCTATACCCTTGGCAATGATACGGTCGAACTCATCCATGATGGGGCAGGGCGCATTACCACCCTCAAGGATAACCGTGCGACACGACTCCATAACTACGATGCCGCAGGCCGTCTGACGGGCTACACCACACCCGCCACAACACTGACCTACACCTATGACGCCAACGGCAACCGTACCGGGCAGACCCTGAACGGCATCTACACCCCGTACACCTATGCCCCGAACACCAACCGCCTGACCCACATTGACGCCCAGCAGCTCACCTGGAATGCCGCTGGCAACCTCATCAGTGACGGACAGTTTCAATACACCTATGACGGCACAGGCCGCCTGCAGAAAGTCATGCCGGGCAACATCCAGTATGAACACAACGGACTCGGGCAACGCTATTACAAGCGTAATGCCAGCACGGCACGCTACTTCAACTATGACCTTGGTGGACGACTGATCGGGGAATACAACGCCACCACCGGCGCACCGATTGCCGAATACGCCTGGCTGGGTAATACCCCGGTTGCCATGAAAGTCTACAACGGTGCAACAAGCCAGCTCTACGTCATCGAGACCGATCATCAGGGCACGCCCAGAAGGGTCAGCGACACCAGCAACAGAGTACGATGGACCTGGGGCTACGGGCCATTTGGCGACACTCCGCCAAATACCAACCCGGAAGGACTGGGAGAGTTTGAGTTCAACCTTAGATTCCCAGGGCAGTATTACGACGCAGAAACCGATCTCTTTTACAACTACTTCCGGGATTATGATCCACGCAGAGGGCGGTATATCCAGTCTGATCCGATTGGGCTTCAGGGTGGGATGAATACGTATGCCTACGTAAGTGGGAACCCGCTTTCGTATACTGACCCAACCGGACAGGCTATACCTGTCGCTGTTGCGGCTTGCGCAGCCAATCCTGCCTGTGCCAGCTTGGCTATCGTAACAGCCGGCGTTTTAGTTAATGCGATAAACAACACCATTGATGCGCTTAAACCGCCGTCATGGGGAGATACTATTATTCCCGGAAACACTGAATCCGATGGGGGGCCGATGTCTACCCCTGAACCGGTTGATATGGCGAAGGGAGGAAAACAAAATAAAGACAATGAATGGTCGCGTGAGGCAAGATTAGAGCCAGATCCCTGTGCTTGGTTAAGGCAACAATATGATGCAGCCAAGAATTCAGTTATCCGTGAAAAAATAAAGACAGCACAAAAAGCTCTTGGGTGCCGTAAAAATTCAACGACTAATGAGGATTGCTCATGACATGGTTTGCCGCACATATCATCATTGGAATGAAGCCCCAAAATGCGACCGGACAGCCCATCTCCGTGTATGAAAATGTCATTTTAATTGAGGCACCCTCTTCACATGAAGCTCATTCTGCTGCTACGAAAATAGGTCAAGCTCAGGCTGAGTTGGATGATAATCTAACAATTGATGGTATCCCTGCAAAAAGAATTTTTGCAGGGATAAGAAAAATAATATCGATTAGTAACCCATACCCATTGAACCAAGATGAAGATCAACCTATAAGTGGTACGGAAATAACTTATTCAGAATTTGAAGTTGAAAACGATCAAGCCCTTTATCAGTTAGCCTCTGGGGAAGAAATATACATAAATTACATTGAGTAATAACCTAAGGTCTGTTCAGACATATCATTTTATCTGCTACTTTGGTAGATAAAGGCTTACTGACTACTTGTGAGCTATGAATTTAAGTTCTTGCAGACTCTACCGCCCCAAATACACCGCCGTAATCTGCGTCCGCCCATGGCCCAGCTCTGAACTGATCGCCTGACGCGCCAGCCGGTCAATCGTCTTCTGTTCCCGTGTCAGCGCTTTGGATGAGTGCCCACCCACCACCGGAGCCTTCCACCCCGTCAGCACTTCATAGCGCTGCTGGGCATACAAATGCCGCAACCCATGCATACGATTCAGCCCCAGCGACTGGCACTGCCCGTCATACTTATCGCGCTGCTGGATATAGCTTTTATGCGCCGGGATCAGCGACCCCTTACCCGCCAACTGGTGCGCCTCATTCAGTGTCTGGCGCTGTTCCTGAGTCGTCAGCGGAATCGTCCTGGGCCGTCCTCCCTTCGTCCATGACCCTTTCAACTGAATAAAGTCACCCCGGTCTGCATACCCCGGCTGAAACTTGATCGACTCCTCCCGCCGCAGCCCGAATGCCTGCTGCAGCTTCAGACTCATCTGAACATGTGGGTCAGTGACTTTTGCCAGTGTTTCACCGGGGTGAACGGCTTTATTCTGGTTGGTCACATACTGGCGCTGTGGGATCCCCAGTTGCGCATTATCCTTTGGCAGTAATCCCGCCTTCCCGATCTTCTCCGCCCACCATCGCAGATAGGAGAGCCGGTTCTTGATTGTCCCAATCGACAGCCCTTCCGCCTGCCAGCGCTGCAACAGTGCCTCAACATGTTTCCCCTTCAAGGAAGAGGCTTTCATCTGTCTAAATCCCGCCGCTTTTAACTGGCGAGCCAACAGCGTCAGCCCCCGTAACCGGTCCCCCTGTGTCCCATACCCCCCGTCGCGGTTGCGCAGACACAACTGGCGCAGCGTAAACGTCAAATCATCCATCTTCTACACTCCTGTATCGCTTCTTTGAATTCCGTCTTAAATCGTTCTGAGCAAACCACTGGTAAGTGTGAATGCCAGCCTGCCGGAGCAGGATCCCCGAAGGGCAAGGGCCAGGCCTCAGAAAAGCCTATTGCCTCAAATAAGGCGTTCTACCGGGCCGCCTGTGGGCAACCACTCGGTAGAAGAACAACAAAGACCAGAACAAAGACAAGAACGCGGATCGCGGGGATAAGTACCTCCTGAGTAAATGATTGGATGAATAAACAATTCGATGAATGACTACAACGATAAAAGCGATAAAAACCAAAAAACGCAGACACACGACAACCGCACCAGAACGCATGCGGCAACGACGACAGAACGGGAAGAAAGACCGGCACGGATGGCACCAGAGGTATAACGCATGGCGTAACCCACCGCCAAAGATAAAAAGGCTCCACCCCATGGTTAGGGGCGACACGTCTTGAAGGAGCCGGGACGTGTCCTGGGCATGGACCACCGCAGGGTACGGCCTTCACAGCGGGGAATGCTGCAAAGAGGCGCTTTACGGTCCTGCGCCATTGATTCCGGTGATGACCCACCGGCAGGTTAGTACGGTTATCAGTCTGCCATACCATCATCACGCACACAACACCCAATAGGTTCGTGTGCAAGTCCGTATTGTTGCTACAGGTGTAAGGGCTGTCACTGCGGGGGGCAGTGACAGCCCTTAATGGTCGTGGGTACGATTGCAGCAGCAAAGAACGGTTGATTCAGTCTGTTTCAGCATTCGGCTGGAAGGGTTGGCGCAATCTTTCGGTTGATCGATAGTCTGGCGCAGCGTAAGGTATTGCCTTACGGTCTGGTGTTTGTTTTACTTATCTTTTTGCCGCAGGAGGTCAGCTATGCCAATGCACAATCCCCCGCATCCGGGCGAGGCGCTGCGTCTCGATGTGCTGCCTGCACTCGGGCTGAGCATTACCGCACTGGCGGCACATCTGAGCTATTCACGGGGGCAGTTGTCGACGGTGCTGAATGGTCGGGCGGTGATCAGCGCGGATCTGGCGGTGCGGCTGGAATTGGCGGGGCTGGGGCAGGCACGCCAGTATCTGGCGGAGCAGGGGGCATACGATCTGTGGCAGGCCAGACAGCGCGAACATCCGTCAATTACGCGACTCATTTAAATCGCATAAACAATCCTCATCTTTCCATTGAATTCTCCCGAAGACTTTCCTAGAATCCGGGACATAAAAAGACCAATCCTTGCGCCAGAAAAAATAATTCATAACACCCTGGCGACCGCCCTTGCACTACCTTTTCCCGTTTTACCACCAGTCGAATTGATCTGTACCGACCCCCCCGGCAAGGAAGGGCCTTTCGGGGAAAAAAACTAAAGGACAAGACTGACATGGCAAACAACATCTACGTGACCATCACCGGCAAAAAACAGGGACTGATTTCCGCCGGATGCTGCACCCTCGACTCCATCGGCAACAAATACCAGAGCGGACACAAAGACCAGACCTTTGTCCTCCAGTTTGATCACGCCATCAGCCGCAGCCAGCACACCAGCCATCACCCGGTCAAATTCTGCAAACCCATCGACAAATCCTCCCCACTTCTTGGCATCGCCATCACCAATAACGAAGAACTCGAACTCCTGTTTGACTTCTACCGCACCAGCCAGACCGGCACACAGGAAAAATACTACTCCATCAAACTCACCGGTGCGACCCTGACCAACATCACCGTATCCTACCCGCATGCCCTGACCCACGCGGACAACCAGCCCGAAGAAATGCTCTCCGTTGGCTACAAAAGCATCGACTGGAAACACCACATCGCTGGAACCGGCGGCTACAGCATCTGGGACGAGCGCGTGTACTAAGAGGAGGGAAGTCAATGCGAAATACCATCGTTGCCCGAAACCAGTTCTGTGACATCACCCGGATCAAATTCAGAAAATGGGACGAGATTGACGTGATGTACTGGAAACTGACCCGAAACAACCCGGAGCGCAAAAGCGGAGAATACTACTCAAACACCTACAAAGATGCCTATGTCCAGTACAACAGACAACTCATCATCGAATCGGCCAACGCCTTCGGCATACCGCCTGAACTGCTGGGCGGTGTTGCCTGGATTGAAGTGGGGGGTAAACCGGAAGAATACAAACCCCTGACCATGAACTGGCGCGAACAGTTCAGCTTCATGAAAAATGTCACCCCGGCAGACCATACCTCCGTCGGCTCCGTTGCCATGCAAATCCGAGTTGCTGCCAGAACGCTCGGACTCGATCCAGGCACACTGACCACACGCGACCAGCTAGAACTCGCCACCTGTCTGCTGGAAGACGGATTCAACCTGCGCCTGGTTGCACAACACCTCAGAGACATGATCCTCTACGACCATCCGGATGCCGCCACCCTTCACCTGACAGAAATACAGTACAAAATGGCCGGGATACGCTACAACCGGGGCATAGAAAGAAAACTCAGCGACTTTGTTCGTTTCATTCATATGAAGCCGCTACGCGGTTCCGATGAATTCGACTACATCTCCTACGGTGAGCGCCTGCTGTCCATTCGCCCCCACATCAAAAGACTGCTGGAAATAAACTGGTGAAAATAGATCGAAAAAGACTGGTCGAAATCCTTTCCCTCGGGGGATACTTCATCCTCGTTTATGCGTGCATGCAGGTCTTTAACATTGGTGAGTATGACTGGATGCGGGAACCCGGCGACAGCGTGTGCAGCATTCCCCGAGACCCGGACGACACGCGGGACATCACCGCGCCGTTGTTCCTTTTTTTCCTGGGAACCCCACTTCTGATTGCCCTGATCCGGGACATTATCTTCAGAGATCTCTTCAAGGCGATCCTCTACGGCTTCGGGCTGACTGTGGTCATTATCTACTGGTGGTGGTCGTTCTGGGGGCAGTACAGTGCGTGTGCTGCCTTCCCATGAAAACCCTGACGCGGCCTGTGGCCTTGTCGGCTGCCCGTCTGCAACTCACCTTGACGGGTGACTCACAGCCGGGCAGCTCAGGTCACAGTAGATGCATAGTGGTAGTGTGTGTCACACGAAGAGATGTGACTAATTTTCATTTATGTTCGATTGATTAGTAATCAATCTGACTGTTTTGCCTAACTCAAATTTATTTTTCAATATGGCCTAAGTGCAAATCAGATAGATAATAATGGCACCATCGCTGTTTGTCAGTAAGTTGTGTTTTATATCTTATGTTTGGCAGTAAACTCTGTATAACTGGAAAACGAGCGGTGTCCTTTAGATGCATTAAATTTTGCAATTCGTGTCTGACTAATTCGCTGTTGTAAGTAACTCGATACTTCATTAAATTTATCTATAGATAAAAGGCTCCATTGTGCTCCGTAGTTGGTTGTAATAGTTCTTGAAATTGCGCCATAGCTAAATTTTGTTTTCCGCGTCTTATCGGCACCAGCAAACTCATTATAACGAGCAATCAAATACTGAATGTATCTACTTGCTTCTTGCTCAGCACCGATCGTCCCTGGTGGTGCATTAACTTTCACCGTCTTTTTGGTTGTTTTAACTGTAACAGTTTGTGCTACAACTGCCCCAGGACTATCTATTACAATATTTCCACTATTATTGCTTATCTCTATACGTCGCAAATCATTAATAAGTATTTTTGCGTAAAAACCATCCGTCGCCTGTTCAGGGCGTCCTACCATTCTTTCGCGAATCACCTTAATTTCCTGTAATGCCTCTACAGAATATACATCTGGTTGAGAATCTACGATCTTATGATGGTGTCGACAAAGTAGCACAAGATTTTCAAAGCTGTGCCGTTCGTCCTCTGTTTGATTCTTGTCAAATCGTGGCCCTCTCTCACTTTGCGCTCGAATGTGACAAATTTCGCCAGTAATAACGCCTGCACTCTCAACAATGGGTAACTGGCACCCAGGAAATGCGCAGGTATTCCCAGACATAGCAAATAATCGCTTGATGGTTTTTTCAGATGGTCCTGCCAAGTTAGCCTCCTTTCACCAAGGTAGTATCATTTGCCCGGACATGAGCAACGAGAGATTGAGCGATTACTTCACCTAACCGCACAGGAACAGCATTTCCAATAAGACGTCCCATTTTATTAAATCTGATAGGAGTATCAGGGGGGGCGAATTTGTACGTTGCTGGAAATGTTTGCAGCATAGCAGCCTCCCGAAGCGATATTGCACGATCTTGTTCTGGATGTCCAAAACGACCATTACCGTAACCAAAACATTGTGTAGTAATGGTTGGACCAGGACTATCCCATTCCATACGGCCATAAACACTTGGGTATGTTGCACCAGTTGCCCTCTGGTGACAGGCAGCCTGCAATTCAGACGGCCAATCTCGCCACGTTCCGCCTGGGCGAGAAGCTCTAATTCTAGACAGATTTAATTCACTGAGTGAAGGAGCCATATGTAACTTATCGCTAGGATGTGCTTCACCAGCCTGAATAGCTGGCAATTCACCTATTACCTGTCGAACTGTAATTGTCTGTGTTGTCTCCCTCACTAATTTTAATGCTTTACCACCCAGCCTTGATGCTAGTAATACAAGCCGCTTTCGTGTCTGAGGCACTCCTATTGATGTACATTCAATAATAGCCCACCATTTTTTATAACCTGACAAACTCTTCAGAAATTGCTCAAAAACTTGGTGTTCAGCAAGCTGTGGTACATTTTCCATAGTAACGAGGTCAGGTTTTAGTTTTTTAACTAAATCCCCGAAAGCAGACACTAAAGGCCATTGCGACTCATACTCACTATTTCGTCTGCTCCGGCTGTAAGTAGAAAATGGTTGGCATGGCGCACAGCCAGCTAAAAGTGTGATATCTGCATCAGCAAAGTAAGGTTTAATCTCCTCTGCGGTTAAATTTGCCACGTCACGCTCTATAAAGGTTGCAGCATTATTAGCTTCGAAGGGATATTTGCAACTTGGATCAACATCGAATCCTGCGGTGATATCAATACCTCCACGTACTAAACCATGCGTAAGCCCTCCAACACCACAGAACAAATCCACACCTACGATTTTTGGAGTATGTTTGTAAGACATGCCTGATTTATTAGTCATGCAGGTCTCCGGTCTGGATGCAGGTATTCGAAACCTTCGATATACGCATTAAAACAAGCCACAACTTCATGCAGATAGGCGACTGTTTTTTCCTTTAGCTCAAGTAAGCGCGCTACTGTCACATCTTCAGCGCATTGTGCAAATGAAATGGAACCATGTGCAAGTCGATTCCGTAGTTGCTTCACAAGCGAAAGTGGTCCCAAATCATCCTGGAATCGACGTTTGATGTCACTGTAAACAGACTGACTTACGACTAACTCAAAACCTAAACGTTTACTTATCGCTTCGATAGCTTGATCATCCCAATTACCCCCCCCGCCTTTTTCAATATTAAATTCTGCTACAGGCAATGAAGCAACCAAGTGATCACAAAGAAGAAATGCATTATGTAATCGATTATCCGCATTCAAATCTTCATGGGTACGGGCTATCGTTCGAACCCACTCACGTCGAAGTGATTCACTTAGATCGCTAGGTTTCCAGCGATTACCTTCCTTAGCTGCCTCAGTAACCGCCTCAATACAACGCGTCATAGTAGATTCAACCAAGTTGTATAACTGCAGATATACACTTGAGTAAAGAATTCGCTGCTGTTGAGCACTGATAGGGTGCTCTACTCCATCAAGTCGTGGAGGACCATGTTGGGCTCGTAGTTCCATATCGGAAAGAAAAGCTAGATAAGCATCTACTTCAGCGAGTCTCTCTTGGAAGCCTTGGATAAGCACATTCATATTACATACCCAATAGCTTATCGCGTACAAACCCTGTACGTTCTCTAAGGCGAGCAATTGCATTCGCACCGTCTGAACCTGTAACACGAATGAAATCTGCACTTATGAGCCAAGGTAGGACATCCGTGATAGGTTCATTGACAAGAGTTGGGCGTTCATTTAAAGCTAGGCGAGAGCCAATAGCAATAGCCTCAAAGCGCGCTCTTGGGGTCGCTTTACCCTTCTCTTTGCGTCTGAATCCATACGGAAATACACGTTCAATAAAATTTACTGTTTCTATGAACTGTGTTCGATATTGATCGAGTAAAGCAGGTTCATCTACAAGACGAATGTTCATTTTTTTTACATAATTAAAAATGAACTCTGAAGGGCGATCTCTGTATCCTTCGAGGCCATCACTGTATGCGAAGAACCGTGCGACAAGCTCCTCACGTTCACGTTCGTCCAATTCTTTTTTGGAAACAGGGGCAAGGGATTCAAATGTTGGTATAACGGCTAACTCTACAATAAGGTCCATAAACGGCCCTGCGAGTGCCCCACGACGTACTTCAGCTTTATTCGCGATTTTGCTACCGGTGTTAATTCTTTCGAACATATCAAAACGTGCTTGTTCGTCAGCATGTTCGTTTAGGACAATGCCACGGATTGATCGATTGTTAATCTTACGTTGCCTAGATTCTGGTAAATCCAAGAATGTGAAACCTGACAGTGCCGTTAAACCATCTAGTTCACCAAGACATAGGTCTCCCAGCACGAACTCCTCAATCGAACGAAGACGTTGAGACCCGTCCACAATCTCCAACTTTCCATCTGGCATTTCCCAGAAGAACAGGAATGGGATTGGTAGCCCCAGCACTAAGGATTCAATGAAGCGTGACTTTCGTTCTGGCTCCCATGTGTAAGCACGTTGATACGATGGAACAACAAATTCTCCTTTCCGCATTTTACTTGCGAGGAGTTCTACTGAATACTCGGTCAGATAAAACTCTATTCGTTTCGACAAAGTAACGATCTGTTCTTCTGCCGAAGCAATTTCGTTTTCACTCTTGGGAGGGCGTTCTTTCAAAGTTTTCATAATTTTTATCTGATTTTTTTATGACGCTGCAACTGTACCGTAGATTGCCTCAATGCCATACCCAGTTTGACTAATCTCCTTACAGCTTCTGGCCGCGTTGGAAGATCGTCCTGCGTTTTGCGCCATGAGTCAATTGCATCAAGTAAAGGAGCTTGAAACCTTGTTCCTACAAGAGTACCTGTAGTTGATGCTCGTCGTTTTGGTTGTGTTTCATTCATAGCATTAAATTCTGATAACAAGTTTTCACGTTAACATGATACTACGATAGGCTTGAACAAAATGCACTTGGAACACCTCTGTTGTGGTGTTAAATCCCCAGATTACATATGAGAACCGTTAGCGGTTATTTGAACATACAGAACAAGCTGTAAGATTTAGTGCTCCCAAAGGAAAGCGAAAAGCAGCACTCAGGATTTATTGCTGATAAAATGATCAAAATAAGCTAGGCGGCATAGTGTAAAGACCAAAAAATGCGCACTCGAACGCCGCAAAACACAAAACCACTTGCATACGCCACCAGACCAGTCCACAATCCAGTCCGCACCCACAAGTGCAGAAACGAGAAAGCAACCGTTATCAACCGGTTAGCGAACAGATTGACGTCTCGTTTCCCGCTCCAATTCTTCTTCCAGTGCGTGCCTTTGAGCACCACAACTCACTGAAATAAAAGCGTAAATTTGCTTGGTGGCTTCCATGCAGCGACATGGAGAAATCCCCCAATCCGGTACAAATAAGTCCATTACGTTTGCTCAGTAAGTCCATCGGACACTTTTCCTCATTAGCAGGCTGCACGGGCTTTTCGCTCCTGTTTCTCTGTTTCCTGTTCCTCGTCACCTCGACCTACAACCGGAACAAACAATGAGGAACCTGCAATGGTTCACCTGACTGACTTAACCATTCGCCGTGCCAAAGCCGCCCATAAACCCTACACCTTCAAAGGCGGGGATGGCCTGTATCTCAACATCAACCCCAGCGGCCCACCCTCCATAATCGCTTTTGGCCGGGTCTGGACAGATATCGCCTTATACGCCAGGCGTCGGGTTGGCCCACTGGGCGATAAAATTGCCGATTCTTTCCGTGATACGGCTCTCGACCGTACGCAGGCGCAGAATGGGAATGCTACTTTTCGCTAGGATGCCATTCTTTAAGGCGTCCCGCACCGCCTGGTCGGGCCGGTCGTGAGAGCCGCCATCGACCTCAATCACTCCCACCGGGATTTTGCCTACCTTGAAATAGATCACGAAATCGCAACTGGCGCGCGCCATGAAGGCCCGTTCGCGGTCTGTCCAATCCGGGTTACTCGGTGATGCGATCTGATCCAGCTTGATCTGTGCGTGATACATCAACGACTGGCACTCCGGAGCGGACAGCGCCTCGCGCAGCAGTTGCGCCACTATCTGTTCGGACTTGTAGCGTGAATCTTCACGCCGCAAGCGGGCGTCCAAGCGCGCCAGAGATAGGTCAAACTCTCGATACAGCAAGTCAAATGCCGATACTACGGGAGCACGCACGATCTGCTCCTCCTGCGCGTAGTAAGTAACATAGCGCATCAGGGCTGCGATGTGGCCGTTGTTGCCAGTGAACACGTCGTCGCCCGTCACCAGGGTGAAACGGTGCTTGGCCCGCGACACCGCTACGTTGATCATGCGTGGGTCATCGACGAAATCCAGGCGTGTATGCTCTTGGTTGTAGCGCTTCTTGTCCAAGACGGTGGAGAAAACGATCTCGTCGCACTCTCGGCCCTGGAACTTGTGCACGGTGTCCCTGACGAAATCCGCTGGCAGATGCTTGCCGGAAAGGTTGACCTGTGCCCGAAACGGTGCAATGAAACCGCGACCGTCGTCGTCCAGCGCGACCGGTTCGCCCTCGTCGTCGAGTAGTTTGAGCAAAGAGTCCAACTCTCGCAGGTTGGTGTTCTGGCGGGTATGGTTGCCTTTGGCGGTCACTACCAGGCGCAGTGGAGCTTCGCCCTTGTCCTCCGTCATGGGCACCAGCGCGTTGTCGTAGTACTGCTGGTTGCAAAATTGGATGATTCTGGGATGGCAGCGGTAATGTTCTTTCAGCAAAGTTCTCGGCAGCGCATCCTTGAACACACTGATGCACGAATCAAGCAGGCTGTAGCGCTCGCAATCGTAGGCCTCGGTGGGTGCCTGCAGGCCCAGTGCTACGGGAATGTGCGCTAACTGGCGGTTGTCACCGACGACGATCAGATTCCTCGCGCAACCCAGCGCTAAAATGCCCGGCACGATGTCCTGCTGCGAGGCCTCGTCGATGATCACGTAGTCGAGGATAGCTCCCGGCGCAATCGAATTGACGATGGAGTGCGTGCCGCTGCCTAGGATGGGAAAGCGCTGAACGAAGGCGTCGAACTGTTGACGATACGTCTTGGCATCGAAGCTGTTCGACGGCGGTGCTTGGCGTTGTAACTGCTGCTTCAGATGACGCATCGATGCCGTTTTCAATTCATCTAGCAAGGCTGTGAAATTTCCGCGTGCCAGTGATTCGCGGCACGCCTGCAACTCTACTTCCGTGTCTTGCAACGCCTTGTTGTAATAGTGCATCTGCAGGGCGTAAAAGATAGAAAGGCGCGCATCGCCTTGGCCGAATGGCTTGGTGCGGAAAATCCTGAAGTTGAACAGCAGCTCGATGCGATCCTTGAGGCGGATGCGCTGTTCACCTAGATAGGCCAGGTAGGCCATCAGGTCCGCGGTTTTGCGTGGAGACAGTCCGTACCTGTCCAGCGAATTGTCAGCCTGTATGCCGCTGTCGGTCTGCCACTGCTGCAAATAGCGCCGCTCGATGGTTAGCTCATTGAGCTCGACCTGCAGTTGCGCTGCCCGATTGTGGTCGTGCAAGTGCTGCCTCAAGCGGGCTAGCAAGGCTTGAATCTCGTCCAGCGTTGGAGCTGGGTTGGGCTCGCTCGATGGCCAAGGCGGCAGGTCCGCGAAGAAGTCCTTGCGGTTGTCCTGGTTGCCTAGTTTGGCTATCAGGTGGCCCAGGCCGCATTTCTCCAGTTTCTCGTAGACGTTCTCCACCGCCGCATTATTGTTGGACAGCACTGCCACTGTCTGCCCACGCAGCAGGATATTGGCGAGGATGTTGAGGATGGTCTGGGTCTTGCCAGTTCCCGGCGGGCCCTCGATCACGCTAACCTGCGCGAGGAAGGCTTGCTCGACTGCGGCGAACTGGCTCTCGTTTAGCCCGAACGGATAGATCAGTCCCTGGCCCGGCGTCAGGGTGCCGTTACGCCCCGTACAATAGGCCTGCAAGGCGGTGTCGGCGCTGGGGGGCAGTTTCTCCAACTGGCGCACGACATTGGCGGCGATCTCACGGTCAGTCTTCGACTTGGCGTGCTCTTGTCGGGTATTCGCTACGGCCGAGAAATAGTGAAAGACTGGCGCGCCCTTCATCGCTGTCGGCGCGGCAAAACCGATGCTGTCCATTTTGTAAACATAGGGCTTGTTGGCGTCCGGATAGTGCACGACGGCATATCGCTCGCCGTAGATCGTAGCTTTGGCAATGGGCGTGACGATAGTGCTACCGGGTTTGGTCAGCAACATTTCACCCAA
Organism: Chania multitudinisentens RB-25; assembly: GCF_000520015.2. Classification (GTDB taxonomy): domain Bacteria; phylum Pseudomonadota; class Gammaproteobacteria; order Enterobacterales; family Enterobacteriaceae; genus Chania; species Chania multitudinisentens. The sequence continues at coordinate 314,137 of NZ_CP007044.2, read as the reverse complement.
CTCGCGGGTGGGTGAAACACAACAGTCGCTGAGCGGGCGCGTGTAAGTTTTCTTGGAGGGGTAGTAGCAGGTCAGTTGCAGGGCTTCGTACTTGTCGCTCCAGTAAATCGTCCAGCCACTGATCTTCGCGGTCTTGTCCTCACCGCCCATCTGGATCGAAACCATACACTCCTTATTTGTATACGTACGGCATTCAGCTGTGCCTCACGGCGAACATCGGATGTCATTAATTCTCTAATAATGATCATCTTGCCATCATTGCGTGTAGGACCGATAGCCGGTTTATGCAGTTGGTCATCTGCCAGTCTTTCGGCGCTTGTTTGAAGACAGAATGCTGTTCGACTTTACGCTGAAAAGGAGACGGATTTGTTTTCCATTCTATATGTCCGCTGGCACACAACAGTCTGTCAAATTCGATCGAATACAGAGTAACAGGAGTACCAGATCAAGCACAAATCAGTACAACTAAAAAATATTTCAGTCCATAGCATTCCACTAACAACTACACCGCCAGAACCCCCTTGCGGCCTGTTGAACCAAGCCCATCGGTGAGGCTGTTGCAGGATCAGTCTGCCAAAGCATCATCATGCAGACGACAAACAATCGGATTTTGCGCTTACCCCTATTCTTGCGCAGGGCACCGTGGCGGGAGAGATATCGGGCGCCAGAAGCTGACCGTAATCTCATTCTTCTACATCGGCTTTTCCGCCCTGAAGATGATCATTGATCAATCGGTATATCCAGAACGCTTCGTCAGTGCGCATTCGTTCACTAAACTGTTTGGGCGGTAGTCCTGTGATGCGCTTTATTTCCCGCCCCATATGGGATTGATCGCTGTATCCCGTGTCCGTAGCGGCCGAGGCCAATGATCTGGCTTCGCCATATCCAATCTTGGAACGCGCAAAGGCTTCTTCAACGCGGCGAAAATTTGCAAGTCGCGCTGGCTCTGCCCTGCATGATCTTTGATCCGCCGCTGAATTTGCCGCAACCCTGCGCCAGCTTTGGGGAGCGCAGTCCGTGGCGGTAGTGAGGCGATCCAGGCACGCAGATCGGCGGTACTAGCATCTGCAACAGGCGAACTTGACCACTGTGGGCGCAATGCCGATTCGATTTGCTGAAATGACGGCTCATCACCTGTGCCAATCCGTGCCAGCGCATCAAAGGTGGCATCGGGCACCAGCCCTTCGAGTGGCACGACCCTATCCATGTAGTCCTCGGCGCGGATGCTCCACAGACGTGACAACGCATCGGGATAGATGCTGACCCAAAGAGCATGTACGGCACCAGGCGCCCAACTTGCCGCGGGCTTGCGGAAGGGGCCAATGAGTCCGAGACGTGGCGATGAAGCGGCAAGTCGGCGTACCTCTTTGCCTGGTGAGCCTTCCACAATGCGTAGATCCCCTTCAAGTACCCATGAAATCAGGGGCAAGGGGGATGCGGGATAGAAGCTGTATCGCTGTTCGTCGCTCAGTTGCAACCCACGCGTATCGCGCTCCACGGCCATGTGGATGCAACCTGCCAGCGCAGGGGATGGCAGGTACAGGCGCGCAGGGATAGGCGTCAGCATGGTGTGTCGTCTCCGTTCTATACAGTCTGCCAGACATTATCGAAACTGGATGCCTATCCAATTAAGGACAGTGGGGGTTTCAAAGAATGCTGAACGAGCCAAAAATTATTACATTATCACTGAGCGTTGCAGCGGCATTGACTGCCGTTGCCGCAGCCCTCCATTTCTCCTGCATCTTTATTGGAGCCCCGGCGTTTCGCTTTCTCGGTGCTGGTGAGGTGATAGCTAAAATGGCTGAGCGTGGTCATTGGTATCCATCATTCATCGCGTTCGTCATCGGCATAGTTCTCACATCGTGGGCGGCCTATGCGTTGTCTGGCGCAGGAGTCACGCCCAGATTGCCGCTGACCCCATACGCCCTGTTTGCCATTGCCCTCATCTTTCTGTTCCGGGCAGTGGGTTTTCCGTTACTCAAGTCTGCATTCCCGGAAAACTCTCAAACATTCTGGTTCGTCACCTCGGGTATCTGTCTCGTCATCGGGTTGGCTTTCCTGATTGGAGCCATCGGCCTGTGGCGCGATTCATAAAGCAAACCTTGCTCTTTCCCCATAGCCAGCAACCAGAGTGGTGGGCTGACGGGTACAAACAGGTGCTGATATCAGATGGAATTATGCCATATGGGATACTTTCCTGTCGTAGCTGAAGAATTACACTATTAAGAATGGGCATAGTTGTTTCAAGCGCAGGTTGAACAACTTCCACTGTGTTCTGAGATATGTACGGGATACATGTTGATGCAAATCGAGGCAATGGGGGGAACGGAAAGGAAAATCCGATCGCATGAATTGAAATGACAGTCGCATGTTGTCAAAACATGGACTGTCAGTTTGGATCAGGCTTTCTTCTTCAGTGGCATGTAGATATCGAAGGGTTGCGCCGGATGCCAGTTTGCTGGGTACAATTCGAAGCAGGAAGCCTGTTCGTCGTAGGTGTACTCGCTCTGGCTGTTCGGCCAGACTTCGTAAAGGTATGTGTAGCCTTCATCGATTTTTTCCAACTCTGAGACAGTGCATTTTGCGTATTGTCCTGGTGGTAGACTGATGTTGCTCATCCCTGCGGGAACAGAGATGGAAGCTGGGGTTTCAACGACGGCCCAGTAGTCAAAATCTTCAGCGTTGAGCATGACTGAAACGCCATAACATGGCGGCCAGTTGCTGTGATCGGTAAGCAACTCGCCCATGCGCGGGGCGAAGTTTTGCCACAAGGTCATGCAATCCTGTTTCGCTTTATGCATGGTGGTACGAACTTTCATGCCGCTTAGATGTTTTGCTGGACATTCGATGATTGCAATCTGATATTGGCTCATAGAGATTTCCTTTTATAGCTTCTTACTTTATTGATAAAAATCGAGTGTGAAGCAATGTTGCCAGAGGTCAGCCAGCATACTGGGCAACCCAACCGAATCGATCTGGGTGCAGTGTCGAGCATCTGGATAAAATGGACTCGACTTTTTTTGCGCTTTTGCTTGATCGTTCTGAGACGGTCATGTGACAGGATTGCAAGCATGGACACACCGTCTTACCGGGAACGCCTGAACCGGGTGCTGAGGTACATTGAAAACCATCTGGACGACAGTCCCGATCTGGAGGCCCTCAGTGCCGTTGCCTGCTTTTCGCCGTATCATTTTCATCGTATTTTCAGCGCCATGGTGGGCGAAAGTGTGGCGGCCTATGTACGTCGCCTGCGTTTGGAGCGCGCCGCGATGCAGCTTTCACTGTCAGATGTAACAATCACACAAGTAGCGCTGGCGGCGGGGTATGACAGTCTGGACGCGTTTTCGCGGGCTTTTCGGGCGCAGTTTAAGGTGTTGCCATCGGCATATCGGCGCAACGATGGTCCATTGGAGCAAGCACGTCGCTACAGCATCGGTCAGCCGCTGTTTTACCACTTGGCACCGGATGTGCCGCCGATTGATGTGCAGATCCGGTCGTTTGCACCGATGTGGGTTGCGACCCTTCGTTATACCGGTCCCTACGACGACTGTTATCCTGCCTGGGAAACGCTGATGGCGGCCATGCAGACGCAGGGGTTGCTGACGGTGGATACCTTCGCCTGTGCTGTCAGCCATGACAACCCGGACATTACCCCCGTCGATAAATGCCGTATGGAAGTGTGCCTGTCGCTGCCGCCGGGAATGACGGCAAACACACTGGCGGTACGCAACCTGTTGCAGGATAAGCGGATATATCTGCGCGTCATCGGCAGCAATTCGGATTACGCGGTGATCGAGGTCAATGGCCCGTACTCGCTTCTGCACCCGGCGTATCGTTCGCTGTATTGGCAATGGTTGCCGCAAAGCGGACGCGAACCGGATGACGATCCCGGTTTTGAGGTCTATTACAACTCGCCGCAAAGCACTGAGCCACAGGATTTACGCACAGGGATTTTTATTCCGTTGCTGATGGGGTGAAATACCCAACCCTTTCGTGGGCAATCCTATTCCGTTTGGGTCAGAAACGGGAAAATGTATTCGATAGTGTGGATAGTGTTCTCTGGTGTTCCAGGTACATAGAGCTACAATGTTCCTTCAGTCCTCTAGTGGTATCATGTTAACGTGAAAACTTGGCAACCAAATCATGAGTGACAAACAACCGAAGCAACGGGCCTCCACTACCGGGATACTTACACACAGCGCTAAGGGAGTGTTAGAGATTCTGTGTCATTCCAGTAAGATACAATCAAAAAGGAATGACACATGTCCCAACCCTTCGATTTTGACAAAGCGCTTAAGGCACTCCAGTCCGGTCAGGCATTAACCGGTAAGGATGGTGTTTTAACTCCGCTAATCAAACAGTTAACTGAGGCTGCTCTGGCCGCTGAGCTCAACTCTCATCTGGCTCTGGATGTTGAAGCCAACCGTAAGAACGGTTCCGGTAAAAAGACGATTAAAGCCCCGACCGGCAGCTTCGAACTGGCGACTCCGCGTGATCGTAATGGCTCTTTTGAGCCTCAGTTAGTGAAAAAGCACCAGACCACGCTGTCCGATGAAATTGAACGCAAGATCATCCGCCTGTTTGCGCTGGGGATGAGCTATCAGGACATCAGCCGAGAAATTGAAGATTTATATGCTTTCAGTGTCTCTACCGCCACCATCAGCGCTGTTACGGATAAAGTCATCCCCGAATTAAAACAGTGGCAGCAGCGCCCGCTGGAGAAGGTTTATCCTTTCGTCTGGCTGGATGCTATTCACTATAAAATCCGCGAGGATGGCCGTTACCAGAGCAAAGCCGTTTACACTGTGTTGGCGCTGAATCTGGAAGGCAAAAAAGAAATTCTGGGCCTGTATCTGTCGGAAAGCGAAGGTGCAAACTTCTGGTTAACCGTATTAAGCGACCTGCAAAACCGTGGCGTTGAAGATATTCTGATCGCCTGTGTGGATGGATTGACCGGCTTCCCAGAAGCAATAAACAGTATTTATCCGCAGACGGAAGTTCAACTCTGCATTATTCATCAGATACGTAACTCGATTAAATATGTGGCGTCGAAGCACCATAAAGCCTTTATGACTGACCTGAAGCCAGTGTATCGTGCGGTGTCAAAAGAGGCGGCGGAAACGGCGCTGGATGAGTTGGAGGCAAAATGGGGCCAGCAGTATCCGGTGGTGCTCCAGTCGTGGCGTCGCAAGTGGGGAAACCTGTCAGCGTACTTCCGCTATCCGGCGACTATCCGTAAGGTCATTTACACCACGAATGCCATCGAATCGGTACACCGTCAGTTCAGGAAGCTGACCAAAACCAAAGGTGCTTTCCCCAATGAAAACAGTCTTCTGAAGCTACTTTATCTGGGTCTGATGAATGCACAGGAAAAATGGACAATGCCCATTCAGAGCTGGAATTTGACATTGTCGCAGTTAGCCATTTATTTTGAAGGGCGGCTGAATAATGTGATGACGCTGTAGAATTTTTAACGTGACACAGAATTCTGAACACTCTCAGCGCTAACCCTTGGCCTGCCTCAACTGCGCGTATTGACAAGAAATCATCTTCAAAAGCTGTCCCTCGTTCAGCATGTGGATCTTCGGCAACATCGTGTGCAGCAAGCCATAGCGGCCAATCGGCACGAACTGCATCATGCAGCAAGGGATAGTTCAGGCAATCTTCAGGCTCTCTTAACATAAAGTCAGTGTCAATGAGGCTGGGGCACGCGACGGGGATTAATGTAACCCTGGGTAAATCCCCAAACCATGTCGTAGCGCTATTTCAGCTCTCCCACGGTGTATATCTACAATGTCTGATGTTGCTTCAATGCGCACTTTAATATTTGGGTGTTGCTGAGTAAATTTTCCCAAACGTGGCACTAACCATGATGCTGCAAAAGTAGCAACAGTGCTGACAGAGAGGGTTTGCCGTTCCCTAATGTCGCATAAAGTCTGTGTTGCTCGTTCAATTTGCTCAAATGCCTGAAGTAATGTGGGATATCTGTGATTGTGGAACTCAGATTGCTCGGATCTAATGTTTAATCAGTGCTTCCAGACGTTTGCGCTGCTCTGGTGTAGTAGATGGCGCGCTCAGTCGACTGATAAGGGCAATACGCCAATCATCGTCTCGGTTGGGCCAGCTTTCGATCAGGCAGGTCATTGCTTCAACATCACCGGCATTGGCATAGTCCTGTATCTGTTGCATGAACGATGATGCAGGCTTGACGGTAAGTTCTTCCTGTAACGACTCGACCGATGGCATGAGTGGGGAAACGGTTGAAGAAGAGGGGGGAGCTGGCCGTGAATTCGAGACAGCCCCTGGACGGAACGGATCGCGGCCTTCGTGCATGAAAAGGCGCATGGCGTCTCCGTCGATCATAAAGCATCGATCTTCTTCATCCTCTTCGGGTTCGAAGAGCTCGGGTGACAGGCGCTCCCACTCTTGTTCCTCACTTTCACCGTTCCATACGGTTGAGTGACAGCATCCTTCCGCATACATATCATGGTCGCTGGAAATGAAAGCTCTACCATAGACATCGCCATCGATCCGTAAGCTGCCGTCGTTATATTCACCATAGACGATGTTACGAACATGCAGGTTACCCAGGACGCGCATGTGGCTGTCCTTGTGGCCGAAACTCCAGGCGCGAACGTCGCCGCTGACCAAAATGATTTCCGGAAAAGTGTATGTAAGTTGGCTGAACACGCCGTCTACTTCGACATCACCATCTACGATGAGGCCAGCGTGGAGGCCGAATTCAGCGATGCTTTCTACATCGAAATGATCATGCCAGTGGAGTCCGTTGCGAAACAGAGCTATCCGCCAGACTCCACCCCGGTAATTATCGCTGCCGTTGATTGAGAAGAAGGGTTTGAATAGCGGATGTGTTTCGGGTGCGTTACTGAAAAGCTCGTCGGCGACGCTGCCCTCAATGATTGCCACAGAAGGTGTGCATTGAGTATAGCCACGCTCATGCCATTTACCGAGCAGGCGCTGGTATTGCTCGGAGGCGTGGCCGGGCTTGGAAAACGATGTATGGAGCACCATGCAGGGGTGACCAATGGCTCCGAAACGAACGCGAAGCCGGTTCTCACTGGTTTGAAGCTCAATAAATTCGTCAGCGGTCGGAGAGCTGAGGTAAACAGTAAGAGTGGCTTCGATTTTCTGAGTCATACAGGCGTAGTTATCCTATTCTGTCGCTGGCAGTAAGATATAGATAGAAAGGGGCTATAGTAGCCATAATATGTATCAAACGGTATCGACCCGCGCACATACCGCATGTCCCAATCCACACCTTCACAACCGAACAAGGTGGCTTACCCTCAAACAGGCCATGACCTACTGACGCACCCAGTTGCAGTAGTGCTGCCAGGATGCAGGCAATATGCCTTTCTTCAAGCACTCATTTCCAGCAGATGGGACAATGTGTTGAAGTTCCTTGTAGTAGCAATCACCTTGAGTCTTCGTTCAAAAAAATTGTTGTTAAATTTCGAATCACTGTGCTTGGTGGCATAGAGCGTATAGATTGTATCGTTGATAATTGTCACCATGTCTGGTGCAAAGATAATGCCTTTTAACTCCTCGACTAATGACTTCGTTGGAGAAGATTCCAGCATCGAAAAATAAGTACGTGCCGCGTCTTCAAGACAGAATGGATTGCCTGCCAGAATGTTCTTTATTTGCTCATGTGTACGGGCAATGACTGAAATATCCGCACCAATTTCTTGGGTAATAATGTCATGAACCTGCTTTTGTATCGTACAAGGGTCATCATTATTGGATTGCAGAACAACATTCCCGCTCTGAATGTAAGTTCTGACATTGATAAAACCCGCCGCGTCAAGCGCTTTACGCAATTCGACCATTGGCACCTTGTTTCTGCCAGTAGGCATCACACCGCGAAGTAAAAGGACAAATGTCTGCATAGACTCAGTTCTCATTTAATCTTGTTATTCCTGCATTATCTCCTATCCAGTCCTCGCAGCCGTTAATGTTTTTATACAAGCGCTGGCGCTGACCTCAATGGATCTGGGCCATGGCGATGGAAGAGGGCGGTATGTGAAGCAGGTATACGGGGGTATAAACAAATTGGCGTAACCCCTTCAAGAAAACCCAACAACCGTATTTCAAGCCCATGGGAGACAGATCACACTCCCTGAAAAAACAGCTGGAAACATTACAATCATGCCACATGAAAACCCTATTCTATTCCCTGACTGGATCTTAACAAAAATAAGGATATACAACATGGCATGGGTTTATCGCCAAAATACAGGTGAGCTGTACCATAACGGGAGACTGGTTACGCGTGGCTACAGCGGAAAAGGGCAGCATAAAAACAATCCGGCCTCTCAGTCGGTACGTGGATTGGGGCCGATACCACGCGGTCAGTATACGATAGGTTCATACACCAGCTCCAAAGGGCCGATGACCATCATACTGGAACCCTCCAGAGCAAATCACATGTATGGCAGGGATGCGTTCAGAATCCACGGAGACAGCCTGCGAGATCCGGGCAACGCCTCAGAAGGCTGTATCATCCTTGGCCCGAATGTGCGTCGGGACATTATCAACTCCACTGACCGTGAACTGGTGGTCGAATAATGAAAAAACTGCTTATCCTTACCCTCTTAGCGATACCCGGCATCAGCGCCGCTACCTCAAAAGCACTGGATTACTGCGCCACCGTCGAATCGTGGGCCGCACAAAAAGTCATTCAGCAGCTTGTTCAAACACATAAAGACCTCGACCCAAAAAACGCAACCGCATCATTACTGGTTAGAACAGCCATAAAAGAGCAGGAAAAACCGGTTACGCTGGGCGAATGGGGGCCGCTATACACACAAACGATAAAAATCCAGCTCCCGTTTATAGACAATAAAAAGCTCCCTATGACCGTTATAGCCTCCTCCATTATCTCAGCGGAAGAATGCTCCTTGTCGGAACCGTCCTATATAGACATGGGAATATAATAAATCGGAACTATTCTGAGCGCTCAGAAAACAGGAAAAACAGCAGTTCATAACCCATATGAATATCGCTGTCTGCCATACTGAGTGCTCAGATAACCGGGAGAGCCGATCTAATAATATATATCCCTTTAAATGCCATCGTATTAACAAAAATACATAATCCATTCCTGCCTGTACCCGCTCGCCAGCAATAACCGCTTACTTCTAATCTGTTCCACCCATGACCTGCGTGACCCCTATGGAGGCAACATCAACAACAAACTGTTAGCGACCTACCTGCAAACCCGCAAAGGAAACTGTGTCTCCATGCCTATCCTGTTTCTCCTGCTCGGAGAACGGGTCGGCTTTGAACTCACACTGGCCCTTGCCCTTCAACACGTCCTTGTCAAATACCGTGATGACACCGGCACCTGCTACAACACTGAAACAACCAGTGGCGGCGGGTTTGCCCGTGATAGCTGGGTGCGCCAGCAAATGCCTATGAGTGATCTTGCAATCCAAACCGGTATTTACCTACGGTCTTTAAGCAAGCGCGAAGTTGCCATCGTCATGATGGATCTTCTGAATGAGCATTACAGCCAGTTAGGATTCGATCATGAAAGAATCGCTCTCGCAGAACTTCTGAAACAACATGACACCGCATACATCAACGGCACCTTGCACATCGCCTCCGCCAGTCAACGACTATGGCACCTTCACAGCAACCAGTCACAGTCATTACAAACTACCTACCACTACCTCGAAAATGTGGTTGGTGCGTGTTACAGACTTCTTTTTACCTCTCAGGTCTTATACGCAATCAAAATTCAGTGTTTAGACATACTGCTTGCGATTTTAACAAAGTTATCCCTCAGCAAATCAACCGTATCCCCATTCCAGGCAATACCCACTTGCCAGCAAGCATGAGGGCCATCAAGCGTTATCAGCCGGACTTCTGGAGGGGTAATATTCAATGCGCCCTGGGGTAACAGTGCACACCCGTTCCCTGCCGCGACTAAAGCAAGAAGTGTGTGGATATCGGCAGCATACTGAATTGACCCCGGTATTATTTTTTGTGAAGAAAGAAAAAGGGCAATCTGGGCAGAAAGTCCCTTTCCTCGCATTGGGGAGATTTGCAGTAAGGGTAACTGTTCAATAATATCGTTCACTTCCTCTGGAATGCGATAACGCGTTAGCGCTGCGGGAATGGCAAGAACCAGTTTTTCAGTCAATAAAGCAACAGCATCCAATGGCGGTTTGACAGGGAGCCTGACAAAGCCAGCATCAAGCTTCCCGCTACTGATGCCCATACACTGTTCTTCTGTTGGCAGATCATCCAGTCTGATATTGACTTCAGGAAATTTTTCACGGAACTTTCTGACGATATTCGGGGCCAACTCAAAAAATGAGATGCCAAAACCTAATGACAACTCTCCTGTGTTTCCCGTTGCGACATGTTCTGCATGAAGCATAAAAGCATCATACTGAGAGAGAAGATCTTTGGCCTTGGTGTAGAGCCGCTGGCCTGCTGCTGTTAATTCCGCACCGTGCCTTCCCCGAACAAAAACAGGTAGCCCGAGCCGCAGTTCAAGCAACTGGATTTGTTTTGTCAGTGCGGGCTGGCTGATATAAAGCGAGTCTCCAGCAAGCCGATAGTTTCCCAGTTCAGCAAGGGTGACCATGGCCCGGAGAAGTTTTATGTCCATATCATTCCAAATGGTTATTGATATTGGATAATTATTGATTATACACCGCACAATATCTTTGATGAAATCCTGATGAATCTACAGCCAGGAGCAAATCAAATGAATACTTTCCTACGCGTTGGCACTGTGCAGTTTCAACACAAACCAGGCGATAAGAGTTACAACCTTTCTGTTATCGAGGGTTTCATACATCAGGCAGCAGCAAGAAACGTGAAGATTCTGGCCTTCCCGGAAATGTGCATTACGGGTTACTGGCACGTCACCAAGCTTGCGGATGAAGAAGTCCTGGCGTTGGCAGAACCTATAAGTAACAGCACTTCTTTGGCGCATGTGTTACCGCTGGCACAGAAATACAATATGGCGATAGGTGTGGGTTTGATAGAAATGGCTGAAGATGGCCGCTTATACAATGCTTATGTCGTTTGCATGCCTGATGGAAAAATGCATGTACACAGAAAAATTCATGCTTTCGAGCATCCAGTCATAGAAAGCGGAGACCGCTTTACCGTTTTTTATACCCCGTGGGGAGTGCGCATTGGGGTACTGATATGCTGGGACAACAATTTGACTGAAAATGTCAGAGCTACCGCCTTATTGGGGGCGGATATTCTTCTGGCTCCCCATCAAACAGGAGGAACCGATTCCCGAAGTCCATTTGGCATGAAACCGATACCGAGACTGCTCTGGGAAAATCGTCACAAAGAACCGGAAGCGTTAAGACAAGCCTTTAGTGGAGAGCATGGTAGAGGATGGCTGATGCGTTGGCTCCCGGCGCGTGCGCATGATAACGGCCTTTTTGTTCTGTTCAGTAATGGTGTTGGCCGGGATGATGATGAAATACGCACGGGTAACGCGATGATCATCGATCCGTATGGGCGTATTGTTGAAGAAACGGATGCCATCACTGATGAATTGGTGACGGCAGATATTGATTTATCGCTCCTGCCTTTCAGCACGGGACGTCGCTGGATACGTGGCCGCCGCCCAGAATTGTATGGTATTTTGACTGAGAATCAGGGATATGAACGTGATGCACGTAATGCCCGATTCTCTGAAGAACCCGTAATTATTAAAACCTGAGTCGCGGTTGATCTTCTCGAACAGGTGGTCACAAGGGGTACTCCGTCCTTTGCCCACCGCGTACTTACCGCCCTGCTGACGACCCGCAAGATTCCCTGTGTTGTCCCAACCAATTTTGACTAGTTGGTTGGGACAGCGACGACATTGACCGATCAGTGGGCGCCAGCCAGCGAATGCGCAAACAGGACTCTAGGATGCGTCGTATCCTCGATGCTGTTTGTGCACGTTTCGGATGGCTTACCTGACTGAGCCAGTGCTTGTCACATCTGGGGCAACCGCTTGCCGCGACGGTGCGGTGTGCCGTGGGAGAGCAAGCGACAGCGGGGAGTTGTTATCAAACCTCGCGCCTTGAAATGCATTTGCGCAATTGCATCAGCAACAGAGCGGCTGGGTGCTTCGGTTTCTCTGTAGCCGCAAGCACGAACTCTGCTTGGGGAAGAGGAGGGAGTGTTGTTACTTCTTGCAAACCCGCCGCTACCGCGAGCGACCGTGTGATAGGCGTTACGCCAAGACCTCCATTGACAGCTGCCATCAGCCCGCCAGCGCTTGGGCTCTGGCAAACGATACGCCACTTTCGTCCCGAACGTGCAAGTGCTTCGATTGCGGCAGCACGATATGGGCACTGGTCGGGAAATACGGCAAGTAGAATGGGTGTGGATGTATCATCTGTGTCAACAGGAACCGGCCCCCTTGCCCAAACCATCGGCTCGGACCAAAGTACTTCGCCACGCTCATCACCGCCGCAGCGGCTTCCCAGCACGATGTCGAGCGCACCGGATTGCAATAGCGGGAGCATTTCCGCCGTCAGGCCGATCCTCAGGGCAAGCTCAGTATCGGGATGAGCCGCAGTGAACCTGCGCAGGCAGTCGATTACCGACGATTGCACCATTTCTTCGCTCACCCCCACGGATACCGTGCCTGAAACGCGCGGGCCCGCGCCAAGGCTGGCCCGCGCGTCATCATGCAGTGCCAGAATGGTGCGAGCATAGCCTACCAACCGCGCGCCCGCAGGCGTCAGCGAGACAGATCGCGTTGTACGATTGAGCAATTTATGACCAGCCTCGTTCTCAAGCCGGTGAATGTGAGCGCTGATCGCCGACTGGGTGAGATGTAGCCGTTTGGCGGCACGGGTGAACCCACCTGTGTCTGCAACGGCAAGGAGGCTGCGTAGGAGAATAGTATCGAACATAGATTAACAACGTATCATAATCAATCTAACAAATAAAAATCATTTATATAAAAAAACGTAATTTATTATAATTCGCGCATGGCCCAGGCAGGTCACCAGTGCGCCCACTCGCCTGGGCAGTGTTATCAACTCTGATTGGAGAAAAATACCATGGTCGAACGTGTCCTTTATGTTTCTGCTTCTCCAAGAGGGAAGCGCTCCGTTTCCGCCCAGATTGCCGGAGTTTTCCTCGCAGCTCTGGCGAGGCAAAACGAGATAGAAGTGGATCACCTTGATCCATGGGAATGCGAGCTTCCCGAAGTGGATGGCAACCTGCTTGCAGCCAAGTATGCGGGTCTTGCGGGCAGCCCTCTCTCATCTGAGCACATCGTCATATGGGAGCGAATCAAAAAGCTTGCTGAACGATTCCACCGTGCGGACACGTTGTTGTTCAGCGTTCCGCTTTGGAATTTCGGAATCCCCTACAAACTCAAACAGTTGATTGATGTGATCTCGCACAAGGGGATTCTGTTCTCTTTCGATGAACGCGGTTTGAACGGCATGCTGGGTGGACGTCGTGCCGTTGCCATTTACACGCGGGGCCTCGGTTATGGGGCTGATTCGCAGACACCAGATCATTCCTTTGGGCTGGAAAAGCTCTATCTTGACGCCTGGTTTCGGTTCGTCGGTGTCACTCTGGTTCACAGCCTGGTGGTTGAACAGACACTTGGCCCCTCGGGTGCCGCCATTCGTGCAAGTGCGAACGACACCGCTGCCTGGCTGGCACAAAGCATCAACCAAAAGGTCTCTCAGACCATGGTTCTTGGTCGAAGCGACTGACGTGTACTTCAAGGAAAGGGCAGAAGCGATATGCCATTACTGAGAATAGAAGTTATCAAGGGGCGTACTGAAGACGAGTTGCAAGTGCTCCTCCAAATAATCCACGATACCATGATTTCATCATTTGGTGTGCCGGAGAGAGATCGCTATCAGGTGCTTACGGAACATGATACTAACCGGATGCTTCTGGAGGATACTGGCCTTGGCTTCAAGCGTTCGCACAAGATCGTATTGATCCAGATGATCACACGCAAGCGGAGCACCGATGAAAAGCAGCGCTTTTACAGTCGGGTTGTTCAGAGGCTTGAAGAGCAATGTCAAATATCTCCAGAAGATGTCGTTATCTCATGCGTCGAAAATGGCGACGCTGACTGGAGTTTCGGATATGGCAGGGCGCAGTTTCTCAATGGAGATTTGTAGTGTTCTGCTATCAAGACAGATTTTCAAATGAACCAAGGCAGTGTGCCAACGCCAGCTGAAACTGCCGAGGTTGAACGATATCTGTTATCGCCATGCGCGTATGAAAATCAGTGGAAAGAGGCTACAAGGGTTTCCTGATTTTGTGAGTCACGGCAATAACTTCAGGTGCAACAGACTCAAATTCTTTTTGAGTTTGTTGCTAATTCCCCGTTTTCCTTGCCAATACTGCCATAGCGACGGCGTGGCTATCCTCCAGCATGCGATAGCGGACGATTTTCCCCTCCTTGATTGTCAGTATGAAGGCAAAAGGTGATTCGATGACTCTGCCAGTGGCCTTGACTTGCGATGTCAGCTCGCCGAATGCCACTGCCGTTTCGTCGTCAGCGAGGAGCCGTTGTATCTCGAACCGTTCAGGAGCAATTTGTGCGGTAAGCTCAGTGTGGAAATCGCCGACCGCTTTACGACCGTATCGTGGGCCGATCCACGGTACAGTTTCCAGGTTACCTGGAATGTCCCAATCCACATCTTCGGCGAACAGTTCGAGGATCATTGCCAACACCTGCGGATCGTTTGGGGCTGCCCATAGCGATGCCCATCGTTCGAAGTAACATGAGGCGATTTCACGAGGGGTGGCGATAGGTAATGCATTGCGATACATCGACACGCGCCGGTGATCCTCGCTGGTGAAATCGGGATCGACATATATGAAGGTTCGTTTAATGAGTAACCCATCGAACTCAAAGACATTGGCGAAGCGTCCTTGAGAAATATCGCCATCAGGCCATGTTTTGCCATCCGCAGTGACTCCCCACTCACGACCTTCTACCACGATGCGGTCGTTACCTACGGTAAAAATGAGTCCATCAATATCGTGGGTTAACTGTGCTGCATCTTTTGCAATACGTTCGGCGAAGCGTGCCAGAGCAGCTTTGCCACGGGCTACGCCGAACTTAGGGAAAAAGAACTCAACGTCATCTGTGAACAGCTCAAGCAACAAGGAGGATTTCGCATCTACCTCGCGGAAGTAGCGGCGAATGATTTCTATGCGGGCCTCAGAAAGATTAGACATGTACTTGCTCCATTTTTGTAAAATGGATTACATTATTGACAGGTGAGCAAGCGTCGTCAAGATTTATGTAATTCAGTTTACAAAAATAAGGAAACATTATGGCCCGTGGGCGTCCCCGCAACTTTGACCGTGACACAGCTTTGCAACGCGCGATGGAGGTATTCTGGGCCAAAGGCTATGAGGCTACCCAACTGTCTGAACTGATGGCTGCCATTGGTATCAATCCGCCCAGCTTCTATGCAGCCTTCGGTTCTAAAGAGGCTTTGTACCGTGAAGCGCTCGATCTCTACCTATCAACGGTTGGTGGAGTTAGCGTAAAAGCGCTGGCTGAAACTGGGAACGTACGCGGTGCCATAGAAAGCATGTTGTTGGCAAGTTTGGATACTGCGCTATCAAGCTCATCTTCGGGGGGATGTTTGGTCAGCCTGGGGCTGGTTAACTGCCAGGAACAACAGGCTCCTTTGCGTGATCACATGCGTGAACTGCGGCAGCATATGACATTGTTGATCCGCCAGCGGCTTGAACGTGCCGTCGTGCAAGGTGAGCTGTCTGCGGATACGGATACCGAGCGGTTTTCCGCCTACTTTAGCACCATTATCCACGGTATTTCCTTACAGGCTCAGGACGGTGTCAAGCGCGAAGTGCTTCTTGGCATCGTGGAAACCGCGATGGAAGTATTGAAAACGCCAGCTCCATTTAACGTTTAATTATTCAGTCCACAAATCCATGATAAATCCAAGCAAAGCGGGGATTGTTACTCCTGCTGGAAAATCCAGAAGAGTCCATTTGCCATGACATAGCCTGGCAACCACACTGATGGAGCAACAGGTTCCTATCCAGATTATTTCGCAGACCTTGGGCCACATGGATACCGGCAGTAATAGAGGTATACATTCGTGTTGGCCTTCCACAACTGCGTCTAAAAAAACGATCCTCTCTGGGGGAGGGACTAAAAAATGCTCACCTAAACACAGCAAAAAACAAAACCGCTTGCATACGCATTCAGACCAGTCCACAATGCGCTCCACATATCTGAAAGTAGAGACGAGAAAATATTTATTATCAATCAGTTAGAGAAAAGATTGATATTTCGTTTCCTGCTCTAACATTTTTTTTCAAATAAAACCCAATTCTGTACACCGCATTTGGTACGAATTTTCCTTTATTCATCGCTAGATGCAATGTTGTGAACAGAGTTATCCACAGTTTGTGCGTTTAATACTTATCGTCTAAAAAGTCAAAGTCACAGAAACGAAATATTTATCTTATTGATAAATATAACCATTTATTTATTGTAAAACGTTACCCTGATCACTTGCTCTTTTTGTTGCAGTTGAAAGACAAGGTGTTTTTATTTTTATGCACAAATCCACAGAGCAGGTATGAGGGGGGAATCATAGATTCTATGCATCTCTCGGTAAGCCTTTTTCGACTGCACGAATCAAACGTTTTTTCTGAGCTGTTTGTACTTCTATCCCCAGCGCTTCACGCCGAGCACGCTGCTGTTCCAGTGCCCAGACGATATGTTCGTCCAACATAGCATCTTCTCCTTGCCGAGCACGTAGCGCGATAACGATCTGATCCTGGTAAGGCGCGTTGCCAAGGGCGACAGCAATATTGCGCAGCCAGCGTAAATGGCCAATGCGCCGAATGGCAGAACCTTCGGTGATACGCAGAAACTTTTCTTCATTCCAACGGAATAAATCGATTAATTGTGGGGCGTGCAGTACGGCGCGCGGGCTGAAATCTTCTTCATCCGTCAATTGCGAGAAGCGATTCCATGGGCAGATAAGTTGGCAATCATCGCAACCATAAATACGGTTGCCCATCAAAGCACGGAATTCTTCTGGGATAACCCCTTCCAGCTCAATCGTCAGGTAAGAAATACAGCGACGGGCATCAACGGTGTAAGGCGCAACAATAGCGCCTGTCGGGCAGGTGGTCATACAGGCAACACAACGGCCACATTGTTCTTCCTGCGGCTGATCGACCGGCAACGGCAAATCGATCAGTAATTCACCCAAAAAAAACCAGGAACCCGCTTCGCGGTTGAGAATTAGTGAGTGTTTACCAACCCAACCGATCCCGGCTTTGGCGGCTAACGCACGTTCCATTACCGGGGCCGAATCAACGAACGGCCGGAAATTCAGTTCACCACAATAAGCCTGAATGCGGTCGCCGAGCTTTTTTAACCGTTGACGCAACAGCTTGTGATAGTCACGGCCCAGCGCGTAACGGCTGACATAGCCGAGCTGCGCATTTTGCAGCGTGCTGGCGAAGGCGGCTTTGGCTGGCAGATAGTTCATTCGCACGCTGATGACCCGCAACGTACCGGGCAATAATTCATGTGGCCGTGCGCGTAACATACCGTGACGCGCCATCCACGCCATTTCGCCATGATATTGTTTATCCAGCCATGCCTGCAATTTTGGCTCTTCCGCACTCAGATCGGTATCGCAGATACCAACCTGTTGGAATCCTAGCGATTGCCCCCATTGCTTGATATGTTGGGCGAGTTGATTGAGGTCAAGGGGGTGTGTCATGACGAACCATAGTGAGAAACCAGACACCGACAGTTTACCACACTCTGTTTGGTCTGCGGATTGGCTCAGGCAAGTGGAATCTACGGCTGCGGCTTCGTGCGGCATCTCCCTCTATCAATTGATGCTACGTGCTGGTTCTGCTGCTTATGCTCTGGCGCGCGATCGCTATCCCACCGGTCGCCATTGGCTAGTATTGTGTGGCTATGGCAACAACGGTGGGGATGGGTATGTTGTGGCTCGCCTGGCAGCCGCTGATGGCATTAAAGTGACGCTCATCGCTTGTGAAGGTGCGCGCCCGTTACCGCCAGAGGCGGCTAGCGCGCGGCAAGCCTGGTTGGAAAGTGGCGGTGACATCCTGCCAGCCAGCCGCCGCTGGCCGGAAGATATCGATCTGATTATCGACGGGTTGCTTGGCACTGGGCTAGGAGCTGCGCCTCGGGCGCCTTATGATGCGCTGATTGAGGCCGCCAACCGCACCCGCGTGCCGATTATTGCATTGGATATCCCTTCAGGTCTGTTGGCAAACAGTGGGGCAGTTCCGGGTGTTGCTATCCGAGCGGCACATACTTTGGCCTTTATTGCTCTCAAACCAGGCTTGCTGACCGGGCAAGCGCGTGATTGGGTCGGACAACTTCATCACAATACGCTAGGATTAGCTGACTGGTTGGCAAAACAACTACCACAGATTCAGCGGATTACTGCCAGAGAGCTTAGACAGTGGCTGCAACCACGCCGTGCATGTGCTCACAAAGGCGAACATGGCCGTTTATTGCTGCTTGGTGGCGATCACGGTTTCGGTGGTGCGATACGCCTGGCGGCAGAAGCGGGATTACGCAGCGGTGCTGGTTTAGTACGAGTGCTTACTCACATGGAGCATATCGGGCCATTGTTGACGGCATGCCCGGAGCTGATGGTACAGCGCCTGAGTGATGATACGTTGCAACAGGCGCTTGAATGGGCGGATGTGGTGGTGGTTGGCCCTGGGCTTGGCCAAGGGGATTGGGGCAGAAATGCACTGAAACAGCTGCAATCCAGTGATAAACCGGCGGTCTGGGATGCGGATGCGCTTAACTTACTGGCATTACATCCAGAGAAACGTCAGAATCGTGTGATTACTCCACATCCCGGTGAAGCCGCGCGGTTATTGAATTGCCGCACTGCTGATATTGAGAGTGATCGCTTACTTGCTGTGCGCAGGTTGGTGGCTCAATACGGCGGTGTTGCGGTACTGAAAGGTGCTGGTACATTGATTGCCGATCAGCAAGGTGACATGGCAATTGCCGACGTGGGTAATGCGGGTATGGCATCCGGTGGCATGGGCGATGTGCTGTCGGGGATTATCGGTGGTTTGCTAGCGCAAAAGCTCTCGCTGTATGATGCTGCTTGTGCAGGTTGTGTGGTGCATGGCGCTGCGGCGGATCGCGTGGCAGAAGAACAAGGTACAAGAGGATTATTGGCAACCGATCTGCTGCCGATGATTCCTTATTATGTGAATCCTGAGTTGGAAAAATAGATATCATCGAATGAAAGAACTCGTTTTATCTCTGCCGGATGAGGCAGCGACGGTTGCATTAGGTACTGCTTTAGCTAAGGCATGCGAGCGTGCCAGTGTTATTTATCTTTACGGTGATTTGGGGGCCGGTAAAACCACGTTCAGCCGTGGTTTTTTGCAAGCACTGGGTCATCAGGGGAATGTGAAAAGCCCGACTTACACGCTGGTGGAGCCGTATGCGTTGCTTCCGTTGGCGGTGTATCATTTTGACCTGTATAGATTAGCTGATCCAGAAGAACTCGAGTTTATGGGAATCCGCGATTATTTTGCCCAAGATGCCATTTGCCTGGTGGAATGGCCACAGCAGGGAGCCGGTATTTTGCCCGCTCCCGATCTGGAATTGCATCTCACTTATCAGAATGAAGGCCGACAGGCACAGATTCAGGCGGTTTCCACTTACGGTGCCCAACTTTTAGATCGTATTCACGGGCAACAAGGATGACGCTGCAATGATGCATGGTTTGAGAAGATTTATCGTTATTGCTTTGACGGTACTGCTGGGGGCAACAGGTGCGCTGGCTGAGTCATCGTTATCCAATATTAATGTCATTAATGCCCAGCATGAAGCCACGGTCACGGTGAGTTTTACGGGGCCGCCGGAGTATGATTTTTCCACGGTGCGTGGGCCTGACCGCGTTATTCTTGATGTGAACCAAAGTGGTAAAGTGGGCGGCCTGCCGCTGAATTTCAGTGGTCATAACCTGGTGAAAGGCATTCGCTCCAGCACGCCAAAAGATGCTCAAAGCGTGCGATTGGTTTTTGATCTGACTCGACGTGCAAAAGCGCAAGCGGTGACGCGGCAAAGCGGTAATAACTATACCGTGGTATTCACGATTACTGCGGAAGGTAATGGGAACGCCAATACCGTGCGCCAAGTGCCGGTAGCCAGTGAGCCCGTACGTAAAACACCGGTGACGCCGAGCGGTTCCAATCCGTTTACCAATAAATCCGCCGTAGTCTCTGGCACAGCGCCGGAAATCACGCCGCGTAGCCGCCGTGTTGCTGCGAGTTCCGGCGATCGTGTGGTGGTGGCGATAGATGCTGGGCACGGTGGGCAAGACCCCGGTGCTATCGGGCAAGACGGTTTGAAAGAAAAGAATGTGACCATTGCCATTGCACGCCGTTTGCAGGCGTTGTTGGATGATGATCCCATGTTCAAACCCGTACTGACGCGTAATGGTGATTACTTTATTTCGGTTATGGGGCGTTCTGATGTCGCCCGTAAACAGGGGGCCAATATTCTGGTTTCCATTCATGCGGATGCTGCGCCTAATAGAAATGCTACCGGGGCTTCGGTCTGGGTGCTTTCCAACCGCCGCGCCAACAGTGAGATGGCTGGCTGGTTGGAACAACATGAGAAGCAGTCTGAACTGCTCGGTGGCGCAGGCGATCTGCTGGCCAACAGCCAGGCCGATCCCTATCTGAGCCAGGCGGTGCTGGATTTGCAGTTTGGTCATTCACAGCGCGTCGGCTATGACGTGGCGGTGAAGGTGTTGCAGCAGTTACAAATCGTCGGTTCATTGCACAAAAGCCGCCCAGAGCATGCCAGCCTGGGAGTACTGCGTTCACCGGATATTCCATCGTTGCTGGTGGAAACCGGGTTTATCAGCAATAGCACGGAGGAACGGCTGTTAGGCAGTAGCGCATATCAGGAGAAAATTGCTCGGGCGATTCACAACGGCTTGCGTAGTTATTTCCTGGCGCATCCGCTACAAGCCGATCCCAAGGTGGAAAGCCGTCCGTTGATCACCGCCGGGGCGGTTAACTCCTCAACACAAGATTTGCGGCAGCCAGAACCGGTTGCCAATCCAGTGAGAAGCCAGCGTAGTACCAGCACCGGTAAAACGCAGATTCACGTGGTGAAACGTGCAGAAACACTCTCTGGTATTGCCGATAGCTATGGTACCAGCATGGCGACGCTGCGCGATCTTAACAACTTGAAGAAAGATGGCGTCTGGGTTGGCCAGCGTTTAAAGGTGCCTGCTGGGGGCAACGTAGTGACACCGGCGAAAGCTAAGGTGAATGCGCCGACCAAACACAAAGTGGCACGCGGGGATACCTTGTCATCTATTGCTGCGCGTTATGGTGTCAGCGTCAGTGAATTGAAACGAGTGAACAAACTAAAGTCGGACGTTGCGCCATTGGATCGAATACTGACCATTCCGCAAGCCTGATACCATAAAATAGAGGGAGACGCATGCCTATCCAGGTGTTACCGCCACAGCTCGCCAACCAGATTGCCGCCGGAGAAGTGGTCGAACGGCCTGCGTCGGTAGTGAAGGAGCTGGTAGAAAACAGCCTGGACGCAGGGGCGACGCGTATTGATATCGATATCGAACGCGGTGGTGCCAAGTTGATCCGCATCCGCGACAATGGCTGCGGGATTGGCAAGGCAGATCTCACGTTGGCGCTGGCACGCCATGCCACCAGCAAAATCAGTACTCTTGATGATTTGGAAGCGATTGTCAGCCTGGGTTTCCGTGGCGAAGCGTTGGCGAGCATCAGTTCAGTTTCGCGCCTGACACTCACTTCCCGTACGGCAGAACAAGACGAAGCCTGGCAGGCTTATGCGGAAGGGCGAGAGCAGGCCGTGACGGTCAAACCCGCTGCTCACCCGGTGGGCAGTACGGTAGAAGTGCTCGATTTGTTTTACAACACCCCGGCCCGGCGCAAATTTATGCGCACGGAAAAAACCGAGTTCGGCCATATCGATGAAGTGGTGCGGCGCATTGCCTTGGCGCGTTTCGATGTGGCAATCAATCTGAATCACAACGGTAAACTGGTGCGCCAATATCGTGCAGCCAAAGAAGAAAGCCAGCATGAACGGCGTTTGGCCAGCATTTGCGGCCCGGCCTTTTTACAGCATGCGCTGACGATTTCTTGGCAGCACGGTGATCTCACTATCCGTGGTTGGGTGGCCGATCCTGAAGGCGCACGCCAACTGGGAGAAATGCAATACTGCTACGTTAACAGCCGGATGATGCGCGATCGCCTGATTAACCATGCCATTCGCCAAGCGTATCAGGATCAGTTAAAAAACGATCAGCAACCAGCCTACGTGCTCTATCTTGATGTTGATCCCCATCAGGTGGATGTGAATGTCCATCCGGCAAAGCACGAAGTGCGTTTCCATCAGGCTCGGTTGGTGCATGATTTTATCTATCAGGCGGTTACCACCGTGTTGCAGCAGGCTGGTAATGTGCCATTGCCGTTGGAAGAAGAGGAAAACGCGCAGGCAACCCCGGTTTGGCAGCCTGAAAACCGTGTTGCGGCAGGCGGTAACCATTTCTCTCAGCCAGCCCCTCAACGGGAATCGCAGCAGACAGCTTCGGTTGTAGCCCGTGAGCGAACGCCTCAGCCAGCTTATCAGGCTGGCGCAGGCTACCAAAAGCGTGAAGGTGAATTGTACGGTAAGCTGTTGCAGGCCGCGCCAGCAATGGAACCCACGAAACAGCCTCTGTTTCCACCGGCCAAAACCGTTCAGGAAGCACCGCTGGCGGGCAGCCAGCACAGTTTTGGCCGAGTGTTGATGGTTTATCCTCCGTGTTATGCGCTGATTGAACAACGCCAGCAGTTGGTTATGCTAAATTTGCCAATAGCCGAACGTTGGTTGCGTCAGGCGCAGCTTTGCCCATCTGAAGAAGGGTTGCGCCCGCAACCGCTGCTGATCCCTATAAAACTGACATTAAATAAAAATGAAGCAGCAGCCTGTGTGCAGCACCAGGCTCTGTTGGCGAAAATGGGGCTGGAACTGCAATCCGATCACGGGCGTGTGACGTTACGCGCAGTCCCTTTACCGTTACGGCAACAAAACTTACAAAAACTGATACCTGAACTGCTAGGCTACCTGGCTGAACATCAAGAGATGTCGCACACCATGCTGGCGACTTGGATTGCCCGCCATTTAGGCAGTGAGCATGAACAGTGGAACAGTTCACAAGCGATACAATTGCTGACCGACGTTGAGCGACTTTGCCCGCAGTTGGTCAAATCACCACCCAGCGGTCTGTTACAACCCGTTGATTTACAGGCTGCACTGGCTGCTTTTAAGCATGACTGAAATTGAAATGACACCTCGTTCTCCGGCTATTTTTATCATGGGGCCGACGGCCTCGGGTAAAACGGCCTTGGCAATGGCACTGCGTGAACGCCTGCCTGTGGAATTGATCAGCGTGGATTCTGCACTGATTTATCGTGGTATGGATATCGGCACCGCCAAACCGACGCCAGAGGAACGGGTGCAGGCACCGCATCGGTTGATTGATATCCGTGATCCTGCCGAGGCTTATTCTGCCGCTGATTTTCGGGCCGATGCGCTGCAAGAGATGCATGACATTACCGCTGCTGGGCGTATCCCACTGCTGGTGGGGGGAACTATGCTCTATTTCAAGGCGTTATTGGAAGGATTATCGCCGTTGCCGTCTGCCGATCCGGCGGTACGAGAGCGTATTGAACAGCAAGCGGCAGAGCAGGGATGGGGAGCGTTGCACCAGCAGTTGCAGGAAATTGATCCGGTTGCGGCGTTGCGAATTCATCCGAATGATCCGCAGAGACTGTCCAGAGCACTGGAAGTTTTTTTTATTTCGGGTAAAACTTTAACGGAACTGACTAAAATTTCGGGTGAATCGTTGCCGTATCATGTTCACCAGTTTGCGATAGCGCCAGTCAGCCGTGAGTTATTACATCAACGCATTGCGCTGCGTTTTGAGCAGATGTTGGTGGCAGGTTTTGAGACGGAAGCGCGTGCACTTTTTGCGCGGGGAGATTTACATACGGATCTGCCTTCTGTTCGTTGTGTCGGTTACCGTCAGATGTGGTCATATTTGTCTGGCGAAATTAGTTACGATGAGATGGTTTATCGTGGTATTTGCGCAACACGTCAGTTGGCCAAACGCCAAATGACCTGGTTACGGGGTTGGGAGTCGGTTCATTGGTTGGACAGTGAAAAGCCGGGAGAGGCTTTGGACTCGGTAATACAGGTTGTTAGTGCATAGGTTGAGTGATTGTGTACAATTGATGAGTATTCAGCGCGCAAATTTTTTAGGTCGTTTATTTTAGAGCCAATAGGTTCTTAGTTAATAACAACAAGCAAATAAGGAAAAGATAGAATGGCTAAGGGGCAATCTTTGCAAGATCCGTTCCTGAACGCATTGCGTCGTGAACGTGTTCCGGTTTCTATTTATTTGGTGAATGGTATTAAGCTGCAAGGCCAGATTGAGTCTTTTGACCAGTTTGTCATCCTGTTGAAAAATACGGTGAGCCAGATGGTTTATAAGCATGCTATCTCCACCGTTGTCCCGTCACGTCCGGTATCGCACCATAGCAACAATCCGAGTGGCACCAGTAACTATCACCATGGTAGCAACCCGTCTGCGCCACAGCAGCCGCAGCAGGAAAGCGATGACGCTGAATAAAGCGCGTTGCGAGCCAACCATGATGGGGAGCATAAGCAGTAAAGTGCTGTTTATGCCCTCCGCACCCGCGGTTTTTGTCCGTTTGAGAGGTTACACGCTTGTTTGACCGTTATGAAACTGGTGAACAGGCCGTACTGGTTCATATCTATTTCTCGCAAGATAAAGATACAGAAGATCTCAGTGAATTCGAATCGCTGGTATCCTCTGCGGGCGTTGAGGCTTTGCAAGTGGTGACTGGCAGCCGCAAAGCACCACATCCCAAATTCTTTGTCGGTGAAGGAAAGGCCGAAGAAATTGCCGATGCGGTGAAAGCCAGTGGCGCATCTGTTGTCTTGTTTGATCATTCCCTTTCCCCAGCGCAGGAGAGAAATCTCGAACGCCTGTGTGAATGCCGTGTGATCGATCGCACCGGGTTGATTTTAGATATTTTTGCCCAGCGTGCCCGTACTCATGAAGGTAAGCTACAGGTTGAACTGGCGCAGTTGCGCCATATTGCTACCCGTCTGGTTCGGGGGTGGACTCACCTTGAGCGCCAGAAAGGGGGGATTGGCCTGCGTGGGCCGGGAGAAACCCAGTTAGAAACGGACCGTCGTTTGCTGCGTGATCGCATCAGCCTGATTCTTAAGCGCCTGGAGCGTGTAGAAAAGCAGCGCGAGCAAGGGCGGCGGGCGCGTACCCGTGCCGATGTGCCAACCGTATCACTGGTGGGTTACACTAACGCCGGGAAATCTACCCTGTTTAATCGAATGACCTCTGCCGAGGTTTATGCGGCAGACCAGCTGTTTGCTACCTTGGACCCTACCCTGCGGCGTATTGACGTGGTGGATGTAGGTGATACCGTGTTGGCGGATACCGTAGGTTTTATCCGGCACCTGCCGCATGATCTTGTTGCCGCTTTCAAAGCAACCCTGCAAGAGACGCGCCAGGCCTCTTTGTTATTACATGTTATCGACGCTGCGGATACTCGGCTGAATGAAAACATTGAAGCGGTGAATACCGTACTGGCAGAGATTGAGTCGGATGAGATCCCTACACTGTTAGTGATGAACAAAATAGATATGCTGGATGATTTTGTCCCGCGTATTGATCGCAACGATGAAAATTTACCGATCCGAGTGTGGTTGTCCGCCGCCAGTGGAGAAGGTATTCCGTTGCTATTGCAGGCGTTGACGGAGCGTTTATCGGGGGAAATTGCGCATCATGAATTGCGTTTACCTCCGCAGGCGGGCCGTCTGCGAAGCCGTTTTTATCAGATTCAGGCAATCGAAAAAGAGTGGATTGAAGAGGACGGCAGTATCGGCGTGGTAGTACGTATGCCGATCGTGGAGTGGCGTCGCCTCTGTAAGCAGGAAAAGGAACTGATTAACTTTATCGTATGATCATATCCTGTTACATT
Source organism: Chania multitudinisentens RB-25 (assembly GCF_000520015.2). GTDB lineage: Bacteria > Pseudomonadota > Gammaproteobacteria > Enterobacterales > Enterobacteriaceae > Chania > Chania multitudinisentens. The sequence goes on along the minus strand of NZ_CP007044.2, from coordinate 288,013 downwards.
TAATCGCCCGTTCTATAGACGAGTGAATTAAGTATTAGCCTGAAGTACCCAATCACAGAATAATGGAGCTAAAACATGGCGTGGAATCAGCCCGGTAATAACGGACAGGACCGCGACCCGTGGGGGAGCAGCAATAATAATAGCGGCAACTCTGGCGGTAACAACAAAGGCGGTCGCGAGCAAGGGCCACCTGATTTGGATGATATCTTCCGCAAACTGAGCAAGAAATTGAGCAGCCTGGGCGGGGGAAGAGGCTCCAACAACAATAGCGGCGGTGGTTCAGCCGGGCCGGGTTTCAGTGGCCGTATTATTGGTATTGCAGCGGTCGCGGTGGTGGTGATTTGGGCAGCCAGCGGCTTCTATACCATTAAAGAAGCGGAACGCGGTGTTGTCACACGTTTTGGTAAGTTCAGCCATCTGGTGGAGCCGGGTCTGAACTGGAAACCGACGTTTATTGATCAAGTACGCCCGGTCAACGTGGAATCTGTGCGTGAACTGGCGGCTTCTGGTGTGATGCTGACTTCCGACGAGAACGTCGTGCGGGTGGAAATGAACGTGCAGTACCGCGTTTCTGATCCAGCCGCTTACCTGTTTAGCGTGACCGATGCCAATAACAGCCTGCGACAGGCGACGGATAGCGCATTGCGCGGCGTCATCGGTAAATACACCATGGATAAGATCCTGACGGAAGGCCGAACCATTGTGCGTAGCGATACTCAGCGCGTGCTGGAAGAAACCATTCGCCCGTACAAAATGGGTATTACCCTGCTGGACGTCAACTTCCAGGCTGCTCGCCCGCCGGAAGAGGTGAAAGCGGCGTTTGATGATGCGATTGCCGCTCGTGAGAACGAGCAACAATCTATTCGGGAAGCGGAAGCCTACGCTAACGAAGTGCAGCCACGCGCTAATGGCCATGCTCAACGCCTGTTAGAGGATGCACGCGCTTATCAGGCCAAGACCGTTCTGGAAGCCCAGGGTGAAGTTGCGCGCTTTACCAAGTTATTGCCAGAGTACAGGTCTGCACCAGAAATCACCCGTGAACGTATGTACATCGAAACCATGGAGAGAGTTCTGAGCCATACCCGCAAGGTGTTGGTAAATGACAAAGGCAACAATAATCTGATGGTGTTGCCACTGGATCAAATGCTGCGAGGCCAGGCCGGTAAAGCTGTGACCGAAGGCAATAAAGATACCAGCCTGATTCGTCTCGATCCCGCTCCATCCTCCAGTAGTTCCTCGGAGGCGAGTTCCAATGGCTCAAGCGCGGGTTCTGTGATAGACCAACGCCGGGCAAATACGCAGCGTAGCGATAACACTCGCGTAGGGAGAGAATAATCAATGCGTAAGTCTTTAATAGTTATCGTCGCAGCGGTGCTGGTGGCGCTTTATGCCTCAATGTTTGTTGTACAGGAAGGCGAGCGTGGTATTGTGCTGCGTTTCAGCAAGGTTCTGCGCGACAGTGAAAACAAACCTGTGGTATTTGCACCAGGCCTGCATTTCAAGATCCCGTTCATTGAAACGGTAAAAATGCTGGACGCGCGTATCCAGACCATGGAAAACCAGGCTGACCGCTTTGTTACCAGCGAGAAGAAAGACCTGATTGTCGATTCTTACTTGAAATGGCGTATCAGTGATTTCAGTCGCTACTACCTGGCAACCGGTGGCGGTGATGTTTCTCAGGCAGAGGTGCTGCTGAAACGTAAATTCAATGACCGTCTGCGTTCCGAGATTGGCCGTCTGGACGTGCGTGATATCGTTACCGATTCACGTGGTCGTCTGATGGCGGATGTGCGTGATGCGTTGAATACCGGTACTGTGGGTGATGATGACGGAGTGGCAACCACGGAAGCCGATGACGCCATCGCTTCTGCTGCTGCGCGTGTTGAGCGTGAAACCACCGGTAAACAACCACAGATTAACCCGAACAGCATGGCAGCATTGGGGATTGAGGTGGTTGACGTGCGTATCAAACAGATCAACCTGCCAGCTGAAGTTTCTGATGCGATCTTCCAACGTATGCGTGCAGAACGTGAAGCGGTCGCTCGCCGTCACCGTTCGCAAGGTAAAGAAGAAGCTGAAAAGTTGAAAGCGACCGCCGACTATGAAGTGACCCGTACGATAGCGGAAGCGGAGCGTCAGGCGCGTATCACCCGTGGTGCGGGCGATGCGGAAGCTGCCAGACTGTTTGCTGAGGCTTTCAGTCAAGATCCTGACTTCTACAGCTTTATCCGTAGCCTGAGTGCTTATGAAACCAGCTTCAGTCAAGGTAATCAGGATGTGTTGGTGTTGAGCCCGGAAAGCGATTTCTTCCGCTACATGAAGTCGCCGGAACCAACGCGCAACAGATAATGTCAGCATAATAAGCGATACCCAATAGCCTCCTAAGTTGCAACTTGGAGTAGGATAGGGATAACAGGGCCTGTTCACTACGGGCCCTTTCTTTTTTGGGGGGAATATGAATTCGACGATCTGGCTGGCGCTTGGGTTGGTTTTGGTGTTGGAAGGGTTAGGGCCGATGCTGTTTCCACAGGCTTGGCGCAGGATGATTCTGGCAATGACGCAGTTACCTGATGCTACATTGCGGCGTTTTGGTGGTGGAATAGTGGTTGCAGGCTGCGTGATCTACTACATGTTGCGTAGCCGCACAGGGGGGTAAACTTTAGTCGAAAAAGTACGCAATTGTATGCTAAAAGTGCTGAAACTCAGAAATTACGATGGTAGAATCCATTTTTAAGCAACCGGTGATTTTGAAAATGGGTAAGAACGTCGTCGTGCTGGGCACCCAATGGGGTGACGAAGGTAAGGGCAAGGTCGTAGACCTGCTGACTGAACGGGCTCAATATGTTGTGCGCTACCAAGGTGGCCATAACGCTGGCCACACTCTGGTTATCAACGGTGAAAAAACCGTTCTTCATTTAATTCCCTCAGGTATCTTGCGTGAAAACGTCACCAGCATCATCGGCAACGGTGTGGTTTTGGCCCCCGATGCGCTGATGAAGGAAATGGGTGAACTCGAGGCGCGTGGCGTCCCGGTACGCGAACGTCTGTTACTGTCCGAAGCTTGCCCGCTGATCCTGCCTTATCACGTTGCGCTGGATAATGCGCGTGAGAAAGCACGTGGTGCAAAAGCGATCGGTACTACTGGTCGTGGTATCGGCCCTGCTTATGAAGATAAAGTGGCTCGCCGTGGTTTGCGCGTTGGTGACTTGTTTGATAAAGAAACTTTCGCGGTTAAGCTGAAAGAGATCGTCGATTATCACAACTTCCAGTTGGTTAACTATTACAAAGTAGAAGCTGTTGATTACCAGAAGACGCTGGACGATGTACTGGCGATTGCCGACATCCTGACAGCGATGGTCGTTGATGTTTCTGAATTGTTAGATGGTGCGCGCAAGCGTGGCGATCTGATCATGTTCGAAGGCGCACAAGGCACGTTGCTGGATATCGATCACGGTACTTATCCATACGTGACCTCATCCAACACCACTGCGGGTGGTGTAGCAACCGGTTCAGGCATTGGCCCGCGTTATGTGGACTATGTTCTGGGTATTGTGAAGGCCTACTCTACCCGCGTGGGTGCGGGCCCATTCCCAACCGAACTGTTTGACGAAACTGGCGAATATCTGTGCAAACAGGGCAACGAATTTGGTGCGACCACTGGCCGCCGCCGCCGTACTGGCTGGCTGGATGCGGTTGCGGTCCGTCGTGCCGTGCAGATCAACTCTTTGTCTGGCTTTTGTTTGACCAAACTGGACGTTTTGGACGGCCTGAAAGAGGTGAAGATCTGTGTGGCTTATCGTATGCCTGATGGCCGCGAAATGACCACCACACCGTTGGCTGCAGAAGGCTGGGAAGGTATCGAACCTATCTACGAAAGCATGCCAGGCTGGAGCGAAACCACTTTTGGTGTGAAAGACCACAGCAAACTGCCACAGGCAGCTCTGAACTACATCAAGCGTATCGAAGAACTGACTGGCGTACCGGTAGATATCATCTCTACTGGCCCAGATCGCAGTGAAACCATGGTTCTGCGCGATCCGTTTGAGGCCTGACCCGCTGCTTACCCGCAACCTTTCAAGTTGCCACTGCTCTGTAGCTTGAAAGGATGAAAGGGATTTTGCCGCAAGACAAACCGGGTATGATCCCGGTTTGTTTGTATCATTCGTTTTCTCAATTGCTGCTTCACATCAAGAAACCTTTCTAAAACCTGCATTCAGAGCGTTATATACGCTAAATAATTAGCGGTGAACTCATTGGCTGGTTTATTATCCAATGAGCATAACCATCTAAAGGATTTCAAGCTGCGATCAGGCAGCGGAGGCGGAATTCCGTCAGTTTATTCCAGCAGGCGCTTGGAGTGAGTTAATGTTGTAGCTTGAAGATGATGGATATAAAGAAAATTGCCGAATATCGGCATATCAGACGGGTAATATGAAACCCAGAGGTAGACGTGCAGTTAACAAGTTTTACAGATTATGGCCTGCGGGCGTTGATCTATATGGCATCACTGCCAGCAGAAAGAATGACCAGCATCTCGGAAGTGACCGAGGTGTACGGTGTTTCGCGCAACCATATGGTAAAAATTATCAATCAGTTAAGCCGTGAGGGTTTTGTTACCGCTATACGGGGTAAAAACGGTGGTATTCGTTTAGGCAAACCTGCGGCAACTATCCGTCTTGGCGATGTGGTACGGGCGTTGGAGCCGCTTTCATTGGTTAATTGTAAACGCGAGTTTTGCCATATCACCTCTGCCTGCCGCTTGAAACGGGTGCTCAATCAAAGCATACAAAACTTCCTTGAAGAATTGGATAACCATACTTTGGCTGATATGGTCGAGGATAATCCGCCGCTCTATAAGCTATTGCTTGTCGAATAAAACGTTGTTGAGCAGATCAGGCTCAACAACACCCTGCTGATGACAACGGAGGAACCTCAATGTCACAAGATCCATTCTTGGAACGAGAAGCAGAAAAATATGAATCCCCGATCCCTAGCCGTGAATTTATCCTGGCCCATTTGGCGAAACGTGAAACGCCAGCCAGTCGCGAAGAATTGGGTAATGAACTGAATTTATCGAGTGAAGAACAATTGGAAGCGTTACGTCGCCGTCTGCGTGCGATGGAGCGTGATGGTCAGTTAGTGTTTACCCGCCGCCAGTGTTATGCGCTGCCGGAACGTTTGGATTTGTTGCGTGGCACCGTGATTGGGCATCGCGACGGTTACGGCTTTTTGCGTGTCGATGGCCGTAAAGATGATCTCTATCTTTCCGCTGAGCAGCTGAAAATGGCGATCCACGGTGATGTGGTGTTGGCGCAGCCTTTGGGTGAAGATCGCAAAAGCCGGCGTGAGGCGCGCATTGTACGTGTGTTGGTGCCCAAAACCAGCCAGATTGTCGGGCGTTACTTTACCGATGCCGGTACAGGATTTGTAGTCCCGGACGATAGCCGCCTGAGTTTTGACATTCTAATCCCTGCTGATTCCATCAGCGGTGCGCGCATGGGCTATATGGTGGTGGTGGAACTGACCCAGCGCCCAACGCGGCGTACCAAAGCCGTTGGTAAAATTGTTGAAATCCTCGGTGATAAAATGGGCACCAGCATGGCGGTGGATATCGCGCTGCGTACCCATGAGATCCCACATACCTGGCCGCCACAGGTGGAAAAACAGGTGGCCGATCTCAGCGAGCAAGTGCCGGAGGCTGCTAAAAAAGGGCGTGTCGATCTGCGCCAGTTGCCGTTGGTCACCATCGACGGTGAAGATGCCCGCGACTTTGATGATGCCGTGTACTGCGAGAAAAAACGCGGCGGCGGTTGGCGGCTGTGGGTGGCGATTGCCGATGTCAGCTATTATGTGCGCCCGCGTACAGCATTGGATGACGAAGCCCGTAGCCGTGGCACCTCGGTCTATTTCCCGTCGGAAGTGGTCCCGATGCTGCCGGAAGTGCTGTCCAACGGCCTATGTTCGCTGAATCCGCAGGTTGATCGTTTATGTATGGTGTGTGAGATGACTATCTCCGCCCAAGGCCGCTTATCTTCGCACAAATTTTACGAAGCAGTGATGAGTTCTCACGCCCGTTTAACCTACACCAAGGTCTGGCATATTTTGCAGGGCGATGAGGATCTGCGTGAGCAGTATCACCCGCTGGTCAAGCATTTACAGGAACTGCATGCCCTGTATAAGGTGCTGGATCAGGCGCGTGCAGAACGTGGTGGTATCGCTTTCGAAACCGAAGAAGCCAAGTTTATCTTCAACGCTGAACGGCGCATCGAGCGTGTGGAACCCACGGTACGTAACGACGCACACAAGCTGATCGAAGAGTGCATGATCATGGCGAACATCGCCGCTGCGCGCTTTGTTGAAAAGCATGGCGAACCGGCTCTGTTCCGCGTGCATGACCGGCCAAGTGACGATCATATCTCTGCGCTGCGTAGTGTGTTGAGTGAACTGGGCCTGACGCTGGGCGGCGGTATGAAGCCGCAGCCAAAAGATTATGCCACTCTGATGGATGAGGTGGCCGATCGCCCGGATCGCGAAATGCTGCAAACCATGCTGCTGCGTTCGATGAAGCAGGCGATCTACGATCCAGAAAACCGTGGTCACTTTGGTTTAGCGTTGGCGTCTTATGGCCACTTTACTTCACCGATCCGCCGTTATCCTGATCTGTCCTTGCACCGTGCTATCAAATATCTGATAGCCAAAGAGCATGGTGAACAGAAAGAGCGCTGGACGCCAACCGGCGGCTGGCACAGCGATTTCGAAGAAATGCTGCAACTGGGTGCGCACTGTTCGATGACGGAACGCCGTGCGGATGAAGCCACCCGCAACGTGGCTGATTGGCTGAAGTGTGACTTCATGCAGGATCATGTCGGTGAAGTATTCAGCGGTATTATTGCCAGCGTGACCGGTTTTGGCTTCTTTGTCCGCCTGAACGATCTGTTTATTGACGGTTTGGTACATGTATCAACGCTGGATAACGACTACTATCGCTACGATAATATTGGCCAGCGGTTGATCGGTGAATCCTCTGGAATGGTCTATCGTCTGGGTGATGCGGTAGAGATCCGCGTAGATGCGGTGCATATGGACGAACGCAAGATCGATTTTGCGCTGGTTTCCAGCACCCGTAAACCGCGTGGTGAAGGTAAAACCGAGCGTGAACGCGCCAAGAACGGTGGAAAGCGCGCATTGCGTGATGGTGGTGCTAGCCGTGGCCAAGCTAAGCCAAAGCGCCGCGGTGGCAAATCGCCAGCCAATTTTGAGCCGGACAGCGCCTTCCGCAAAGAAGGGGCTAAACCTGCCGACAAGGTGAAGAAAGACAAAAAGGCGAAAGCCAAGAAACCGTCTGACAAAACCAAAAAGATAGCGGCAGCGACCAAAGCCAAACGCGCCAGCAAGAGCAAAGGTGCTACGCAGGGTTAACCAGCGGCACGTTATTATTCTTGGCCGGGTTTCACCCGGCCGCACAGTTATAAGAGCATCATGAGCGAAATCATTTACGGCATTCACGCCGTCAAAGCCTTGTTGGAACGCGATCCACAACGCTTTCTGGAAGTATTTATCCTTAAAGGGCGCGATGACCGCCGTTTACAGCCGCTGATTGCCGAATTGGAAGCGACAGGCATTGTGATCCAAGTGGCTAATCGCCAATGGTTGGATGAAAAGGCAGAGGGTGCAGTTCATCAGGGAATCATCGCGCGGGTGCGTGAAGGGCGTCAGTATCAGGAAAATGATTTGCCGGGCTTACTGGAAAGCGTTGAAACGCCATTCCTGCTGGTGTTGGACGGTGTGACCGATCCACACAATCTCGGAGCCTGCCTGCGTAGCGCTGATGCGGCTGGGGTACATGCGGTGATCGTACCGCGCGATCGGTCTGCGCAACTGAATGCCACGGCGAAGAAGGTGGCCTGCGGTGCGGCTGAGAATGTCCCGTTGATCCGCGTGACTAACCTGGCGCGTACTCTGCGCCTGTTGCAAGAGATGAATGTCTGGATAGTGGGAACCGCCGGTGAAGCCGATCATACGTTGTACCAAAGCAAAATGACTGGCCCGATGGCGCTGGTGATGGGAGCTGAAGGTGAAGGTATGCGTCGCCTGACCCGCGAACATTGTGATGAACTGATCAGTATCCCGATGGCGGGCACCGTTTCCTCGTTGAACGTCTCGGTAGCTACCGGCATCTGCCTGTTTGAAGCGGTGCGTCAGCGTAGCTGATATTGATATACACGTCATACTTCAAGTTACATGGTGTTGGCTGTGCTACCCGGCCCATGCAGAGCCTCACCCCTTCGGGGCCGCTGCAAGTTTGCAAGGGCGGGAAGTTTCCGCCCTTGCATCCAATCTTGTGATCCCGTCTTCGGCAGAAATCCTCTCAACGACCATAATGACCTTGATGTGTTAATCAGGGAGCAGAAAAATGGTCTGGAATACGCATACGGTTTTCAACCAGCCTAAGCCCTTGGGCAACAGCAATCTTTTTCTTTCCGATATTCCACTGTGTGAAGCGGTACAACGTGAGCAGGCTAGTTGGGATCTTGAGGTTCTGGCTTCTCTCGGCCAACAGTTAGGTACGCAAGAGTCGCTGGAATTAGGGCGATTGGCCAATGCCAACCCGCCAGAACTGCTGCGTTATGATACTACCGGGCAGCGCCTGGACGATGTACGTTTTCATCCCGCCTGGCACATCCTGATGCAAGGGCTGGTGGCTAATCGGGTACATAATCTGCCGTGGCAAGAAGATGCCCGTATCGGCTCCTTTGTGGCTCGTGCAGCGCGTTTTGTGCTGCATGCGCAGGTTGAAGCCGGAACACTGTGCCCGATCACCATGACTTTTGGGGCTATTCCCCTGTTGCAGCGTTCGTTACCGTCAGCTTTTCAGCCTTGGTTGGTTCCGCTACTTTCCGATCGTTATGATGCCCATTTGCTGCCAGGGGCACAAAAACGCGGGTTGCTGATTGGCATGGGGATGACCGAAAAACAGGGGGGCTCGGATGTTTTGAGCAACACCACTACCGCAGTGCCGCTTGCAGGGCGTGGTAATGGTGAAGTGTATCGGTTGGTCGGCCACAAATGGTTTTTTTCGGTACCGCAAAGCGACGCGCATCTGGTATTGGCGCAAACGGAAGGGGGGCTGTCCTGTTTCTTCCTGCCACGTATTTTGCCGGATGGCACCCGCAATGCGGTGCGGTTGGAGCGTTTGAAAGACAAATTGGGCAACCGTTCCAATGCCAGCAGTGAAGTGGAGTTTCTGGATGCTACCGCCTGGCTGTTGGGGGATGAAGGTGATGGCGTGCGGCACATCCTGAAGATGGGGGGAATGACGCGCTTTGACTGTGCGCTCGGTAGCCATGGCCTGATGCGGCGGGGGCTGTCGGTTGCGTTGTATCATACCTTGCAACGGCAGGCGTTTGGTAAAACATTGATTGAACAACCGTTGATGCGCCAAGTGTTGGCGCGTATGGCATTACGGCTTGAAGGGCACACGGCGTTGCTGTTCCGGCTGGCTCGTGCTTGGGAAAGCCGGAGCATTGAGGGTGAAATGGTTTACAGCCGCTTGTTGACGCCAGCCGCGAAATACAGCATCTGTCGCCAAGGTGTGCCCTTTATCGCTGAAGCGATGGAAGTGTTGGGCGGGATCGGCTATTGCGAGGAAAATGAGTTGCCACGGCTTTACCGTGAAATGCCGGTGAATAGCATCTGGGAAGGTTCCGGCAATATCATGTGCCTGGATGTTTTGCGTAGCCTGCATAAGTTACCGGGGGCCATGGAGGTGTTGCTGCAGGAGTTGTCTGCGGTACGTGGGCAGAATCGCCTGTTCGATCACGCCTGGCGGCAATGGCAGCAGCGTATGCGCCAGCCACAGGAAGCCATGGGGCGTATGCTGACCCAACAACTGTTTGACTTGTGCTGTGCCGCACAGTTATTGCAGCATGGTAGCCCAGCAATTGGAGAAGCCTGGTGCCATTTAACACTGGACCACCGAGGAGAAAACCTGTTGTCAGATACGGTGTGCGAAGTGTTGTTCAATCGGGCGATGGGCGTGTGAAAGGGGATCGCTGTTCATGGGGGCGGAACGAATGGTAGAGATGCATGATGAGTATGCAGGGAATATTGCAGTGATCCATGCGGTGCCTGCTGGACAATATGAGAAACCGTTACCGACAATTTTTTTCTATCATGGTTATACCTCGTCGAAAGAAGTGTATGCCTATTTTGCTTATGCGCTGGCAAAAGCCGGTTTTCGTGTAGTGCTGCCGGACTGTGAGATGCACGGTGAGCGCTTTGATGGCAATGAAACACGGCGGTTGGCGCATTTTTGGGAGATCCTGCAAAGTAATGTTGATGAACTACCAGCGCTCAAAGCACATTTTGTGCAGCGTGGACTTGTTGCTGGGCAGCGTGTTGGTGTGGGTGGTGCTTCAATGGGAGGGATGACCACGTTGGGGGCGTTGATTCGTTATCCTTGGGTTAAAGCTGCGGCCAGCCTGATGGGTTCCGGCTATTTCACCTCATTGGCTCAGACGTTGTATCCCCCTTTGAATGGGCAAGGTCAGCTGTTGGATAAAACCGCTTTCGCAGCACGTATCGCCCCTTTGGCCGATTACGGAGTGGAACAGCGGTGGGATAGCATTGCCGGGCGGCCATTGTTGCTTTGGCACGGCGAAGCCGATGATGTGGTGCCAGCAGCAGAAAGTGAACGTCTGGCTGGTGAGTTGCATTTGCGTGGGTTGAACCAGCAGTTGACTTATTTGACTGAGCCAGGGGTTCGGCACCGCATTACGCCCGGTGCGCTGGCGGCTACGGTAGCCTTTTTCCAACGCACGTTGTAAAAAAGCCCCCTGAATACGGGGGCAACTGAAAGAGGGTGTTCTGAATCACCGCTTGTCGGTGCGGCTGTGTTCCCTGGTATGGTTATTTATTTGCTTAACGGTACAGCTCGGCACTGACGTGGAACGAATCGGTGCTGCCCGGTTCATGCAGAGCAATAATATGGTAAGCGCTGGCCCCACGCTGGTCGGCAATCCGGCTTATCTGTGAGGTGGCATCATCAGGTGAAACCACGTCTTGATCCAGAGTGACAAACCCAATACTTTGGCGCTGTTCGGCCTGATGTGACGTAATTTCAGTCGCCGCCATAGCATGAGCAGAAAGCAGTAAAGCGATAGCGGTTGCGATGGTGATGGGTTTCATAATTGCCTCTCTTAACCGTTTACCTCAACGACAGAGCTGCTGAAGTAACCCGTTGTTTATCAATATTGAATAACTTCTACTCTTTTTCGCTGCGCTGTTTGCGGCGGTTAAAGGTAATTTTAGACTGCGGCTCAGGATTAAAAGGCCAAGCTTTTTGATGACGCTATTCAAAAAAAATGATAATGAATTGCGCTTGTATAATGATTTGATTGAAAGATTTTCTAAACTCATGGATCGACGTACATCACTTTCGTCACAGGCAAATCGTGCTATTTGCCCTGGTGCCGTGCGCAAACAGCAATAAATCCTACTCTGTCCTTGAGTTTCGCTCCCCACGCCAGTATGATTACGCGTCATTTTTCAGCCGCACACACATACACGTTCCTTGCTTCCATGGGCCGCGGTTGACCCTGACAGGAGGCTGAATAATCCGTAAGGAGCAATTCGATGCGTCATTACGAAATCGTTTTTATGGTCCATCCTGACCAAAGCGAACAGGTTCCGGGCATGATCGAGCGTTACAGTGCTACCATCACTAACGCGCAAGGTCAGATTCACCGTCTGGAAGACTGGGGCCGCCGTCAACTGGCTTACCCGATCAACAAACTGCACAAAGCTCACTACGTTCTGCTGAACGTTGAAGCTCCGCAGGAAGCGATCGATGAGCTGGAAACTAACTTCCGCTTCAACGACGCCGTTATCCGTAGCATGGTTATGCGCGTTAAGCACGCGGTTACCGAAGCATCTCCGATGGTTAAAGCGAAAGACGAACGTCGTGGCGATCGCCGCGAAGATTTCGCTAACGAAATCGCCGATGATGATGATGCTGGGGATTCTGAAGAGTAATTGCCGCTGTGACGGCTAATCGTCTGGTGTTGTCTGGCACAGTGTGCAAGACACCGGTACGAAAAGTGAGTCCTTCTGGGATACCCCACTGCCAATTTGTGCTTGAGCATCGTTCAGCGCAGGTAGAGGCCGGATTCAGCAGACAAGCATGGTGCAGAATGCCCGTGATTGTCAGTGGACAACAGTCACAAGCTTTAACTCAAAGATTAACGGTCGGCAGTCAGGTCAACGTTCAAGGCTTCGTTAGCTGCCATCAAGGGCGCAACGGGCTGAATAAACTGGTCCTGCATGCCGAGCAGATTGAATTGATAGATTCTGGAGACTAGCCAAATGGCACGTTATTTCCGTCGTCGCAAGTTCTGCCGTTTCACCGCGGAAGGCGTTCAAGAGATTGACTATAAAGACATCGCTACGCTGAAAAACTACATCACTGAAAGTGGTAAAATTGTCCCGAGCCGTATTACCGGTACTCGTGCAAAATATCAGCGCCAGCTGGCTCGTGCTATCAAGCGCGCTCGCTACCTGTCTTTGTTGCCGTACACTGATCGTCATCAGTAATCGGCCACTGTCCATTAACGACTTTGAGAGGATAAGGTAATGCAAGTTATTCTGCTTGATAAAGTAGCAAACCTGGGCAGCCTGGGTGATCAAGTTAGCGTTAAAGCGGGTTATGCCCGTAATTTCCTGGTACCACAGGGCAAAGCTGTTCCTGCTACCAAGAAAAACGTAGAGTTCTTCGAAGCACGCCGTGCTGAACTGGAAGCCAAACTGGCTGACGTTCTGGCCGCTGCGGAAGCTCGCGCAACCAAGATCAATGAACTGGCAACAGTGACCATCACGTCTAAATCGGGCGATGAAGGTAAACTGTTCGGCTCTATCGGTACTCGTGACATCGCTGACGCAGTGACTGCGGCAGGTGTTGAAGTTGCCAAGAGCGAAGTTCGCCTGCCGAATGGCGTTCTGCGTACCACGGGTGAGCACGAAGTGCACTTCCAGGTACACAGCGATGTGTTCGCACAGCTGAATGTAGTGGTAGTTGCAGAAGCCTAATCGGTTTCCGCCTGCCAAGTTAAAACGCCAGCCTCGTGCTGGCGTTTTGCTTTTCTGCACTCGATAAAATGCGCTACTCTGTGGCTATCTGTTGGCAAGGAGAGGCGAAAATGGCAGAAATTCACTTACGGCGAGTCTACGATTTTAGCGCTCCGGCACCGGAGTATTGCTACTTGATCGATCGCTTGTGGCCGCGTGGCATCAGCAAGGAAAGATTGCAAGGTGTGGAGTGGTTGAAGCAGGTCGCGCCGGATAATGCGTTGCGCCAGTGGTTTCATCAGCATACCGATCAGTGGGATGTCTTTGCCCAGCGCTACCGCCAGCAATTGGCGGAAAGCGATGCCTGGCAGCCGTTGCGGGTGTTATTACAACAAGGCAAGTCATTAACGTTGCTGTATGGCAGCAAGGATACGCAGCACAATCAAGGGGTTGTCCTGCGCGATTTCCTGTTGGATCAGATTAACGGTTAGCGGATACGGCGGTAGCTACCATCGGCCTGGCGGCGGAACAGGGCTTCGTTGTTATCGGCTCCTGTTGTGGATAGCGCGGTAATGATGCCGTTGGTATCGCGTTCGATACGCACTTCCTGCCCAGCTTTGAGCGTGCTGAGGGGTTTGTCGTTGCCTTCAACCTGGGCCATGGCGAAGACGTCATTCACGGGCAGGTTATTGTCACGGAACAGCTGAGCTAATGTTTGGCCAGGCTGAATCAGGTAGCGTTGCCAATCGTTATTCACCACCGGGTTATTACCCATCAGCTCTGCTTGCAGTGGGATGTTGTTCTCCTGGCTGGCGATCGGGAGCTGGCGCGGTGTGTTATCGTCGGAATACGGCCATAACAGTGACAGCAGCAGTATGAAACCGAAAATGCTCACCCAGCGGCGATGAAAATAGGGCAGTGGCTCCATCCAGTGGAAGCTGTCTGGCAGATGCCATGCCTTCAGCAACCAAGCTTTAACCCGGCTGTTTGGCGATGGCTGCGAATCTGGCTCTTCAGGTATTCCCGAGGTTGTATCGGGTTTCAGGCGCGGGCTCAGATTCAGCCAAGTGCGCAGCAGTGGCTGGTAGATTCGGCTGGTTTTCTTTCTCCTGGGCGCGATTCTGCCCATGGTGACCTCTCTTCAACGGCGTAAAATTGCCACTGTACAAAATGCGCTACTCTTAACGTCAGTATACCCTTCAAAGCTCTTGATATAATAGCTCGCTAATCGTTTGAAGTGGAAAGCGACTGATGAGAAAGCAGTATCAGTGTTAACAGAAGATTATTGTTTCTTTTTCCGCGACAAAAGTCATCAATCTCTACACAGGATTTTACCCGGCTTTCCTGCGCTGTTATGCTGCGCTTTCGACTTTTTACAGACTAAAGGAAAACCCTATGACAACCCCTTCTTTTGACAGCGTTGAAGCGCAAGCAAGTTACGGGATTGGTTTACAGGTCGGCCAACAGTTGCAGGAGTCCGGGCTGGAAGGTTTACAACCGGAAGCGTTGCTGGCTGGTCTGCGCGATGCGCTGGAAGGGAATGCCCCGGCGGTTCCTGTCGATGTCGTGCATCGTGCGCTGCGCGAAATCCACGAACGTGCGGACGCTGTGCGTCGTGAACGTCAGCAGGCGATGGCGGGTGAAGGCCAACAGTTTTTGGCAGAAAATGCCAAGCGTGATGATGTGACGCTGACCGAATCCGGTTTACAGTTTTCCGTGTTGGAACAGGGTAATGGCCCAATTCCATCCCGTCAGGATCGCGTGCGGGTGCATTACACTGGCCGCTTGATTAACGGTAACGTATTCGACAGCTCAGTTGAGCGTGGGCAGCCAGCTGAATTCCCGGTCAGCGGTGTGATCCCGGGTTGGATTGAAGCGCTGACTCTGATGCCGGTCGGCTCCAAATGGCAGTTGTATATCCCGCAGGATTTGGCCTACGGTGAGCGTGGGGCTGGCGCATCTATCCCACCATTCAGTGCGTTGGTGTTTGACGTTGAGTTATTAGAGATTCTGTAATTCATGACAGCGGCCGTGATGAACGGCCGCGTGTTTTTCTACCCTTTATACTTCAAGCTGCTTGGGTGTTGGCTGCGCTCTGTCGCCTACAAGCAATTCGAATTATTTTGGGTATAGATCAGAACGTGACGTTCATAGAAAGCCAGTAGTTGCGCCCTGCGATCACGTTTCCGGCGGTGGATTGGCTGCTGGTGAAGTAATCCCCGGCGGTAGTGGTACTGCCGTTGACCTCAAAGACGTGCGTAGCGGTAAAGTCTTTGTCCAACAGGTTGTTAACCGAACCATTCAATGTGATGTCTTTTGACACCTTGTAAGAACCACCCAGGTTAAACACGGTATAAGACTTGAAGTTTGGCCCTAAGTGGTCATAAACGACTTTGTTCAAGTTGGACAGATTATCGTAATTGTCGGTAAATCTTGCCATTTCCCCACGGTACTCAGCCTTGATCCAGGAAGAGAACTTGTCGTTGATCGCCCAGTTCAGTTTGGCATTGGCCATATGTTCCGGCGTATTGGTTAACTTCGCGCCCCGATTTTCACCATCTTTTTGCTCACTGTCGGTGTAGGTATAATTCATATCCAGTGACCAGTTATCTGCCCACAGCGGGATCGTTGTGGCTAACTCCGCCCCTTGAGTAATGGCTCTGCCAATATTCTTATAAGTGGATGTCAGGTCATTGATTTCGTAAGAGCTGATTTTGTTTTCGTAAATGTTATGGAATAACGTGGCGTTCGCCTTGAAGCCAGTATAGTTATCGTAATAGGCTCCCAACTCATAGTTGGTACTTTCTTCCGGTTTAAGTTTGGGATTACCGAGAATAACGATGGTGCCCTGCCCGCTAACGCCGCTGACGCCATCGTGCAACTGAGCCAGGCTGGGGGTTTTATACCCGGTGCTCACGCCGCCTTTAAAAGTCCAATCCTCCAGGGCGTTCCACACCAGATAAGCTCTGGGGCTGACATGGCTGCCAAAGGCATCGTGATATTCATAACGTGCGCCGTAGGTCAACGCTAAGGAATCAACCAGCCGCCATTCGTCCTCACCGAATAATGCCCAGGAATCTTGTTCAAATTTCTCTCCGGTGGTTGCCAGAACAACACCATCTTTCATTGTGGCATTGATATATTGAATGCCGCTGGTTAATAGATGGCTGTCTCCAAGCGGGGAAACCAGTTTGCTGTCCAGAATGAAATTGGTATTTTCCAAAAGGCGTTTATCACCAACCAGATTTGAGCCTGGTTCAACCACGGATGAGTTAATCAAGCGGCCTTTGGTTTCAGTCTGGTTATAGCTCAGGCTGGAACTCCATTTGCCGAAATCCAGTTGATTATCACTCCCCAACGTGGCTTTGCGGCGCTCATAGCGGATGGTATCAGCATAACCACCGCGTGAACCGGAGCCTAGGGTGCCTAATTGGCCTTCACTATTGTCGTATTTCTGATTGGCCAACTCACCGTCCAGCCAGAGCGCGTTCTTTTCATTAAGCTGCCAGGTAAATTTGCTACCCAGGCTATAGTTGTCGGCTTTTACCGGGTTGGGGCCACGGCTGCTCAATTCGGTTCCCGTGCTGGATGACATGACGTGTGAAGCTTCGCGTCGGAAGATACTGCCACGCAATGCTAACCCAAGCTGATCTTCAACCAGTGCTCCGCTGGAATAGAAGGTAAATTTGCTGCTGTCGCCATAGTCGGTATCTTCTTGAAACGTGTGTTCAAGGCTGGCCGCACTTGCCCACTCTTTGGCCGTTTTTTTGGTAATAATATTGACGACCCCACCCATGGCATCTGAGCCGTACAGTGTGGACATCGGGCCGCGTATGATTTCGATGCGTTCAATCGAAGAAAGCGGGGGCATAAAACTGGTGTTCATGGTGCTGAAACCGTTGGGCGTGACATCGGTAGTGCCATTTTGGCGGATGCCATCGACCAGAATCAGCGTATAACTGCTGGGCATGCCACGGATACTGATATCAAGCCCACCGGTTTTGCCGGTGCTACTGCGCACATCAACCCCTTCCACATCCGACAAGGCTTCGGCTAAGTCATTGAACTTGCGCTGGCTTAATGCCTGTTGGCTGATAACGGTGATACTGGCTGCGGCCTCAGTGATTTTCTGTTCATATCCTGATGCGGTGACGACGATCTCTTCTGTTTCGGCCGAGAGCGCAGGGTGAGTAGCAGAGGCTGCTACAAACACGCCTAAAGAATAAAAAGCCTTTTTTTTATTTTTAAACATATTCGATTCCATGGTTGTCGATGAGCAGATTTTCAGAGGGTAATGTTTGTTGGTGCTCGCATTGTAACGAACCATTTTTTAATGTAAATAATTATCATTAAGATACTCATTCTTGATTATGTATTTGTGATAACCGTTTTTATGGGGTGAGTAGCGGCATGACACGGTGAGGTTCTTTTCAGAGAAATTACTGGAAATGCAGGGTGTTGGAGAAGGTATTACGAAGACAGGGCGCACGCTTGGCACGCCCCGATGATATTATTTGGCTTGCAGATCGATCTGGTACAGAGCAAACCCATTGCTGTCTGTACCAACTGCCTTCATGGGATATTGCGCATGATCTTTAATAAAGGTATTGGCTTTATCGCTGGGGGAAGTTTCCAGGCGGATATCCAGCGGCTGCGCACTGTGGAATGTTGCCAAGCGCCAGTTATTGTCTGCCTGCGGGTGGACAGCACCTTGTTGCTGGGTTTCCGCGCTGATGTAAGCCGCTAAGATTGAGCGGTTTTCGTCTGGCGAAGCGAAAGCAATATGCTTATCTCCAGTGCCGGCAAATTTGCCGCCGTAGGCGCGGTAGTTATTGGTTGCAACCAGGAATGTCGCCTGTGGATCAATGGGCTTACCGTTAAAGGTCAGTTGCTTGATACGTTCAGCTTTGTCATTAATCAGCGTACATTCACCGTCATAACGGGCGGGTTGGCTGATATCAATCTGATAATTCACACCGTCGATGACGTCGAAATTATAGGTGCGGAAACCCTCCCAGTTGATCAAGGCCTGGGGTTGGCGGTTGTTTAGGTCGATCTGATTGAATAACCCAGCGGAACATTCCAACCACTCTTTAACCTCTTTGCCGCTGGCCTTCACCACGGCTAGCGTATTCGAGTAGAGATAGAGATCGGCGGCATTGCGGAAAGTAAGCTGGCCTTTTTCCACTTCGACGAAGCTGGCGGGATCGTTCTTGCGGCCACCAGCTTTAAAGGGCGCGGCAGCGGAGAGTACAGGAAGAGAGGCGAGATCCGGGTCACCTTGAATATAACGTTCTACGTAGGCTTTCTGCGCATTATTGACGATCTGTACCGTAGGGTCGTCTTGCACTAGCGCCAGATAGCTGTACATATTGCCGTCAGCCTGCCCGATAGTCTGGCTGACAAATTCACGCGTTTCCCTGTGAGTATCTGCCAGTACTTTCACCAGATTGCTCTCTTCTGCGGCCAGTGATTTTTTGTTCTCTTTGTCATAAATCGGCCGCGCTTCGGCTTTAGCGGAGATGACTTTCCAACTGCCAGCCTCATTGCTCAGTTGAAAGTCCACAACGCCAAGATGATCGCCCCATTGGCCTGGCATCACCGCTGGCACGCCATTCAGCAAACCTTTTTCAATGTCTGTGCCTGGTATAGAGCTGAAGTCTTTGCTTGGGAATACGGCATGGGCATGGCCAAACATGATGGCATCGATGCCGGGCACCTGGCTGAGGTAATACACGGAGTTTTCTGCCATGGCTTTATACGGCTCGCTGGAAAGACCGGAATGCGGAATGGCTATCACCAGATCGGCACCCTGTTTACGCATTTCTGGCACGTAGCGCCTGGCGGTTTCGGTGATGTCGTTGACGGTGACTTTGCCTTTCAGATGGGTTTTGTCCCAGATCAGGATTTGTGGTGGTACAAAACCGATATAGCCGATACGTAGAGTGTGTGCTTTGCCATCACGATCGGTTACCGGTGTATCAACGATAATATAAGGAGTAAACAACGGCTTTTGCGTTGTGGCGTCAATCACGTTGGCGTTGATATACGGGAACTTGGCACCGGCAAGGGCATTTTTCAGGTAATCCAGCCCGTAATTGAACTCGTGGTTACCAATGTTACCCACTGCGTAATCCAGCGTGTTCATTGCTTTATAAACCGGGTGAATATCCCCAGGTTGTAACCCTTTGGCGGCCACGTAATCACCCATGGGGCTGCCCTGAATCAGATCGCCATTATCCACCAGTACGCTGTTAGTGCTCTGTTGTCTTGCCTGCTGGATCAGACTGGCAGTACGTACCAGACCGAATTTATCGGTCGGTTTATCCTTGTAATAGTCGAAGTCCATCATATTGCTGTGCAGGTCTGTGGTTTCCAGCACGCGTAGGTCAACCGTTGCGGCCTGCACTGAGGTGCAGGCCAACAGGGCGAGAGCGGATAACTTCAGCGGACGCTTTATCATTATTGGCAATCTCCATTCCATTAATATTCGAGAGGTATCGCAAAGGGCTAGGTAAATAGCATTGGCAGTCTCATCAAACTGTGAGTTTTATCAGAAAATTGCGGAATGTGATGCAGTGAAATGCAAAGTTGTGACGGCAAAGCTCTAAGGAAATACGGGGATTGTGCAGTTGAGATGGATATTCCCAGGAAAAAAAACTAGGCTGCTAACAAGAGAGGAGGAGATTTTCTATAGAGCCGAATTTCAGAGGTGCATGATGTTAGAGCAAATTTGTCAGTTATCCCGCGAAGCGGGAGCGGCGATCATGAAGGTATATCGTGGTGAGCAACCGATTGATATCACGCAAAAAAAAGATGACTCACCGGTGACGGCAGCCGATCTGGCGGCGCACCATATTATCAAGCGGGGGTTAGCCGCGTTAACACCGGGCATACCGCTGCTGTCGGAAGAAGATCCGCCGGTTTGGGCAGTGCGCCGTCATTGGACGCGTTATTGGCTGGTTGATCCCCTCGACGGTACCAAAGAGTTCCTGCACCGCAACGGTGAATTCACGGTCAATATCGCCTTGATCGAGGAGGGGGTTGCCGTGATGGGGGTGGTTTATGCCCCGGCAATGGATGTGTTGTATCTGGCTGAACGCGGTAAAGCCTGGAAAGAAGAGCAGGGTCAACGCTGTGCGATTAGCGTCAATAATGCTATACCGCCTTTGGTGGTGGTCAGCCGTTCTCATAGCGATGATGAACTGAAAGATTACCTGAAACAGTTGGGGGAACATCATACGGTTGCGATAGGGTCATCGCTGAAGTTCTGTCTAGTGGCGGAAGGTAAAGCCCAGCTTTATCCACGTTTTGGGCCAACCAATATCTGGGATACTGCCGCAGGGCATGCAGTCGCGGTAGCGGCCGGGGCACAAATTCACGATTGGCAGGGCAAACCACTCATGTATACGCCCCGTGAATCTTTTCTTAATCCTGGTTTTCGGGTTTCATTGTTTTAAAACAGAGCCCCGTCAGTGGTAATGACGGGGCCCTTTTTTACTCTCTATTCAGCAATTGGTGCAGCATGTCCATGACCTGCTGGATTTCTTGCGGTGTCAGGACGCCATCTTTAGCAAACTGGATGTTACCTTGTTTATCCAGCACCACAATGGCTGAACTTTTTGGCTGGAGATCCCAGGCTTTTCTAACGTTGCCATTGCTATCGACAATAAACTGCGACCATGGGAACGTTTTCTTACTGTCTTCGATACTGTTTCGTACAAACACGGCAGTACCGATAATGGCATCATCAGTGTTGACGATGGTCGTTGTTTGATAACGATCGTGCGGTAGTTTGGCAGCCTTAATGGCTTCAATGAGTGGATCGTTCATCTCTTTGGCAGAGGTGCGGCCAGCAATGTGCTGGATCACTCGCACTTTTCCAGTGAGCTGCGCACTATTCCAATTTTTATAGCTAAACTTATCGTTAACGTAATCTAATTCTCCTTTATCACTGACGCCGATAGGGGCGACGCGTTGCTGGAATTGGAGGTTGTGCGCGGCGGCCAACATTGGGGTCAGCAGCAGCGATATCAGCAGCAGGCTACTTTTTTTCATGCATTCTCCTGAAAGAGGCAGTGATTATCAATCATACGCAGGTGCTTAAAGCATAGGTGGTCATCAGAGGTCTGTCCTGTTAGCCGGATCGCAGTTTTCCTTTCTGGCATTCATTATGCGGTTTTTGAATTATCATACTGATAGATTAATAAATATCTTTATACAATTCTGTCAAAAAATGTAAATACAGTGCAAAAATCCAAGCGAGGCTGAACAAAATGGTCTTTACTAGGTCTACTACATGGTAATCATGTTGCGTTCTGAATTTTGAAGCTACCACTTTGGTAGCCCTCTGAACGTTTGGAACCAAAGGGAGAGGAGTAAAACAATGAGAATCTTCCATCGCTATAACCCACTGAAAGTGGCGAAGTATGTAAAAATCCTGTTCCGAGGAAGGCTGTATATCAAGGACGTGGGGGCGTTTGAGTTCGACAAAGGTAAAATCCTGATGCCGAAGGTGCGTGACAAACGCCATTTCAACGTTATGTCAGAGGTCAACCGGCAGGTGTTGTTACTGCAAGCCGATATGGGTTGATAAGCTATCCCCTTCGTCTTTCAAACCGCAGCGTTGTTGACTGCGCTTGCTCACCCTACCGTAAGCGCTGTTCAAATCGGTTAAGAATCGAGTTTGTCGCCTAGCTGCAACTTGAAATTCATAGGGGATAGAGAGTTAGAAAATGCGGCCCTGTTGGGGCCGCTGCTGCTTCTGGCGTAAGGTGTTTATGCTTGGGGGGCTTCATCCGGGGCTTTGGGCAACACGGCGGGCGGTTTATCGCTCAACCGAGTGACCAGCAATTGGTCTATTTTGTAGCTATCGATATCCACCACTTCAAACTTGTATCCAGCATATTTAACGAAATCAGTACGTTTCGGGATTTTACGCAGCATATACATCATAAACCCGCCGATGGTTTCATAGTTACCGGCCTGCGGGAATTCATCAATGTGCAGCACGCGCATTACATCTTCAATCGGTGTTCCGCCCTCAATTAACCATGAGCTTTCGTCACGCGCGACGATCTGCTCCTCCTGCCCTTGACCGACCAGATCGCCCATCAGCGTAGTCATCACATCGTTCAGGGTGATGATCCCGACGACCAGCGCATATTCATTGAGGATCACCGCAAAGTCTTCACCCGCAGTTTTGAAACTTTCCAGCGCTTCTGACAGAGTTAAGGTATCTGGCACGATCAACGCCGAACGGATCTGCACGCCGCTGCTCAACACCAGGCTTTGATTACCCAAGACGCGGTTCAGCAGATCTTTGGAATCAACATAGCCGACGACCTGATCGATATGACCATCACAGACCAGGAATTTGGAGTGCGGGTGTGTGGAAATCTTTTCTTTGATGCTCTCTTCGCTTTCACGTAAATCAAAGTAGATCACGCTTTCACGGGAGGTCATTGACGAAGGTACCGTGCGTGATTCCAGTTCAAACACGTTTTCAATCAGCTCATGTTCCTGCTTGCGTAACACCCCGGCCAGCGCCCCGGCTTCCACCACGGCGTAAATATCGTCGGAAGTGATGTCATCTTTACGTGCCATGGGCAGTTTAAACAGGCGGAAGATTAAATTAGCCATGCCGTTGAAGAACCAGACCAATGGGCGGAAGATCATGATCGAGAAACGCATCGGGTTGATGATCCGGACGGCAACTGCCTCTGGTGCAATCATACCGATGCGCTTCGGGGTTAAATCTGCGATCAGGATGAACAGGCTGGTCACCAGCACAAACGAACACATGAAACTGACTTGCTCCGAGAGTTCAGATGACAGAAAGCGATCAAATAACACTTTGAAAGTTGGGGAGAAAGCCGCATCACCGACGATACCGCCCAGAATGGCCACAGCGTTCAGGCCGATTTGTACCACGGTAAAGAAGATACCTGGTGTTTCTTGTAATTTAAGTACCCTGGCGGCATTGATGTTGCCTTCATCGGCCATCAGTTTCAGCTTGATTTTGCGTGATGCCGCTAGCGATATTTCTGAAAGTGAGAAGAATGCGCTCACGGCAATCAGAAAAAGAATCAGTAAAATACTGTTTAACATAATCTATCCATTGGTGCCGACGGGATGGCGGCGCTTTTTCGGAGGGGAAGTACCTTGTAAAAAAAGTAATGATAACAACCACAAAAGAAGCCATCAGGCCGCAAATGCAGCCTGCGTAGTATAGCAGTTGCCCGGTGAGGGCCGCCAGTGGTTAAAAATCTACCACTAATGAGCCATTAACCCTGCGGTGGCAGGCAAACTCCGATCCCACCCAGGCCGCAATAACCCGCTGGATTTTTGTGCAGATATTGCTGGTGATCGTCCTCAGCGTAATAGAACGGTTGGGCTGGCGCAATTTCCGTGGTAATGGTGCGTCGGTCATTCGCCGCCGTCATCGCTTGTTGGAAGCGTTGCAGGCTGCGTTCCGCTTCTGCCAACTGCTCCGGCGATAAGCCGTAGATAGCGGAACGATATTGCGTACCGATATCCCCACCCTGGCGCATTCCCTGGGCCGGATCGTGGTTTTCCCAGAATACCTGTAGCAGATGCGTGTAACTGGTGATGCTGGGATTGAATACGACACGCACCACTTCGGCATGGCCGGTTTGGCCGCTACATACTTCACGGTAGGTTGGATTTGGCGTGTATCCCCCGCTGTAACCCGCTGCGGTGCTGTAAACTCCCGGTTGTTGCCAGTACAACCGTTCCACCCCCCAGAAGCAGCCCATGCCGAAAATGGCCACTTCCATACCGCTTGGCACATGAGTCATTGAATGGTGGGTTACCACGTTGATTGCCGCAATGGGAATTGGCGTGGTGCGGCCAGGCAGCGCGCTTGCCTTATCGACAGAGTGAGATTTATCAAAAGATTGCACCACGTTAACTCCTGTTGTTGCTGTAAGAATTGACCTAAGAGGGGCCTGTGTCAGTTGTAACTGGCAGCGTCTTTGCCCACAATAAGTCTTATGTATAAGCTTAACGCAGTATTTTGAGCGCAAAAAGCCAAAAGTGCGTCTCGTTTTCGGTCACAGAAGATGCCTGACACGCAGCGTCTGGGGAAAAGGTCATTCGGTCTTCCTTGGCCCGGAGCAACGGTATTGGCAGGAAAATAAAATAAACTAAGGAGAACGTGTGCCACGATACCGTGTCCTTTGCGTTTTATGTATGTTGTTCGCGGCGCCAGCGGTGTTTGCGGCGAATGTGCGGCTACAGGTTCAAGGCCTGAGTGGGGAGTTGGAAAGAAACGTCCGTGTGCGCCTGTCGGGGATCACGCAGGAAGAAGTCAGTGCCGAAGGGCGGTTTCGCGCTCGGGTGGATGCGGCTATCCGCCAGGGCCTGCGGCCATTGGGATACTATCATCCGACCATTGATTTCACACTGGATGATCGCCCGACGTTGTCGCGCCCGGTACTGTATGCCAAGGTTAATCCCGGTGAACCGGTACGCCTTGCCGGCGCCAATATCAGCCTGGAAGGCGGTGCGCAAACGGATGAAGACTATCTCAATCTGGTCAGGAATAATCGCCCGACGGTGGGTGAGATCCTGCACCACGGTAAATACGACAGCTTTAGAAACTCGCTGACTGGCCTGGCCTTGCGCAAAGGTTACTTTGATGCGGAAATGGTTAAAAGCCAGTTGGGTGTGGCAGATGAATTACATCAGGCATTCTGGGATATCGACTTCAACAGCGGCCAGCGTTACCACTTCGGCAAGGTAAGGTTTCAAGGCTCGCAAATCCGTGAGGATTACTTGCAAAATCTGTTGCCCTTTCGGCAGGGAGACTATTACAGCTCGGACGATCTCGCTGAGCTGAACCGCCGTTTATCCGCCACCAACTGGTTTAACTCGGTGGTGGTGTCCCCTGATTTTCACGATGCCAAAGAGAGCCGGGTTTTACCGCTAGATGCGCTGGTGACGCCGCGTAACAGTAATATTATAGAGATGGGGGGCGGTTTCTCTACCGATATCGGCCCGCGTGTGCGCGGCACCTGGCGCAAGCCGTGGCTGAATGACCGTGGTCACAGCCTGACAACCAGCGCCAGTATTTCAGCACCGGAACAGCAGCTGGATCTGACCTACCGTATTCCTTTACTGAGAAGCCCACTTGAACAGTATTATCTGTTACAGGCGGGTTTTAAACGTGAAGACCTGAACGACACCGAATCCGACAGTACCAAAATGGTGGTTTCACGCAACTGGGATCTCTCCAGCGGTTGGCAGCGGGCATTAACATTAAGCTGGCGTTTGGACCACTTTACGCAAGCCAGAGTAACCAACACCACGATGCTGCTTTATCCCGGTGCCACGATTAACCGCACGCGGGCACGCGGAGGGCTGATGCCGGTCTGGGGGGATAGCCAACGGTACTCTCTGGATGTTTCCGATACCACCTGGGGTTCTGACGTTGATTTTGCATTGATGCAGGCACAAAACGTTTGGATCCGCAGCCTGGCGGAGAAGCACCGCTTTGTCGCTCGTGGCCAGGTAGGGTGGATTGAAACCAATGACTTTGATCGGGTGCCGCCAGATTTGCGTTTCTTTGCCGGGGGCGATCGCAGCATCCGTGGTTATAAATTCAGGAGCATTTCTCCGCGTGATGACAGCGGTAAGCTGACCGGAGCCTCCAAAATGCTGACGGGTTCACTGGAATACCAATATAACGTGACGGGGCGTTGGTGGGGGGCGATGTTTGTTGACTCAGGGGAGGCGGTTAACGATATCAGAGAGCGTGATATCAAAACCGGTGCAGGCGTTGGCGTGCGCTGGCAGTCGCCGGTAGGGCCGGTGAAACTGGATATTGCGGCCCCGATTGGGGATCAAGAAACCCATGGGGTACAGTTTTATATCGGTTTGGGGCCTGAACTATGAGCCTAGTGAAAAAGATTTGCCTGGGATTTTTGATCCTGTTGCTGCTGTTGGTGGGAACCGTGGCCTTCCTGCTAGGCACTACCACTGGCTTGCATATGGTGATCAACGGTGCGGTGCGTTGGGTGCCAGGGCTGGAAATCGCCTCGGTCAGCGGCGGTTGGCGTGATTTGACGCTGAAAGGTGTGCAATACCGGATGCCAGGGGTAGCGGTTAACGCTGGGCAATTCCACCTGTCGCTTGATCTTTCCTGCCTGAAACGCAGTTCACTGTGTATCAATGCGTTGACTGCCCAGGATGTGGATGTGGTGGTGAAAACCGCCGAATTGCCTCCTGCTGCACCGGTAACTGAAACCAGTGAACCGCTTACCGAGCTCAGTACGCCGTATCCGATCACATTGCGTCTGTTAGCCTTGAATAACGTGAAGGTCAGCGTGGACGATACCGCGATTTCGCTTGGAGAATTCCGCAGCGGCGCACGGTGGCAGCAACGGGCGTTAACTTTGTTGCCAACCTCAATCGACTCTTTGCTGGTTGCCTTGCCAAAAACGCCGGTGAATCCATTACCCGAAGCGGTTTCTGCACCGGAATCGCCGCCGGAAGAAAAGCCGCTGGCGGAAACGCTGCAAGCATTGTTTAACAAACCCTTGTTACCTGATTTACCAGAAATTCATTTGCCACTGGATATCACTGCCGAGCAAATCAACGGTGAGCAGTTGCGGTTGACCGGTGATAACGACGTGTCGATCACCCATTTGCTGCTGCAACTGAGCTCTCAGGCGCAGCATATTCAACTGGATAGTTTCAACGTGGCATCGCCACAGGGGACGCTTTCGGCTAAGGGCCAGGCGACGCTGAGCGGCAGTTGGCCCGTTGATATGACGATTAACAGTGCGTTGAATATCGAACCGCTGAAAGGCGAGAAATTGAAGCTTAATCTTGGTGGCGCGCTGCGTGAAGAATTAAAGGTGGCGCTTAATCTCTCTGGTCCGGTCAGCGCGCAGCTTGATGTGCAAACCCAACTGGCTACTGCTGGGTTGCCGCTGGCCCTGACGCTGCAAAGCCAACGGCTGAAATGGCCGTTGACCGGGGAAGCACAGTATCAGGCGAATGACTTCCGCCTGCGCCTCAACGGCAAAGCGGCTGATTATGCGCTGTCGATGCGCGCTAATCTCCAGGGCCAGGAACTGCCGCCAGCGGTGATGACGCTGGATGGCAAAGGTAATCTGGAACAGTTCCGGCTCGAACGTTTGCGCGTGGCGGCGTTGCAGGGCAATGCCGATCTCACCGCGCTGGTGGATTGGCAAAAAGCCATCAGTTGGACATCACAATTAACGCTCAACGGCATCAACACCGCCAAGCAATGGCCGGAGTGGCCAGCACGGCTGGATGGCAACATCACCACCCGAGGCAGTTTGCACGGCGGCAGTTGGCAATTGCAGGTGCCGGTATTGCAGCTTGATGGCAATGTGAAGCAAAACCAAGTCTCGGCGCGTGGCTCTTTCAGCGGTAATGCGGCTGGGCAGTGGCGGGTTCCCGGTATTGAACTGGCATTGGGGCGCAATACGCTCAGTGCCAAAGGCCAACTCGATGAGAAAAACTGGAATCTGGATGCCAATATTGATGCACCGCGTCTGGATGGTGCCCTGCCAGGATTGGGGGGAACGGTAAGGGGCCAACTCAGGTTACGTGGCAACCTACAAGCACCACAACTGTTGGCGGATCTGACCGCGCTTGGTCTGCAATGGCAGGCGTTGCATATCAATCGGGTCAAGGTGGACGGCGATGTGCGTTCCGCAGAACAGATCCAAGGGCAGTTGACCGTGCGGGTTGAACAACTGAAACAGGATGCATTACAGGTCAACCTGTTGACGTTAGATGCCAGGGGCAGCGAGCGCCAACACCGGTTACAGCTGAACATTGAAGGCTCGCCGGTTTCCGGCCAGCTTCAGCTGAATGGGGGTTTTGATCGCCAGCAGCAGCGTTGGCGTGGCGATCTCAGCCATACCCAGTTCGACACGCCTGTCGGTGAATGGCGTTTGACCCGCTCCATCACGCTGGATTATCTGAATGCACAGCAGAGAGTCAGCGTTGGGCCGCATTGTTGGGTTAACCCTAATGCTGAGCTGTGCGTGCCAAGAACCATTGACGCTGGAGCCAGTGGTCAAGCCAGCGTGGTGCTCAACCGTTTTGATCTGGCAATGATTAAGCCGTTCCTGGGCCCGGAAACCGCGCTGAGTGGCGTATTCAGTGGCCGGGCAGAGGTCAGTTGGCAACCAGGGGGGGCGTTGCCGCAGGCAAGAGTCTCGCTGGTGGGCAACAGCGTGAAAGTGGTGCAGCAGATGCAGGGGGCCGCGTTGCCGATTGCGTTTGAGACGCTCAATTTCAATGCGGGGTTGAACAATGGCCGGATGCAGGCTGACTGGCTGATCAAGTTGGTCAATAACGGGCAGTTCAACGGCAATATTCAGATCACCGACCCACAGGTACGCCGTAATATCAGCGGTAATGTGAATATCACCAATATCTCGCTGGCGTTGCTGCAACCGATATTGACGCAGGGCGAGAAAGCCTCAGGGGTGTTGAATGCCAATTTGCAATTGGGGGGGAACGCACATAACCCGCTGGTGTTTGGCCGCCTGGCGTTGGATAGGGCCGTCATCACCGGCCACTGGATGCCGTTTGATATGACCGAAGGCCGCCTGGCGGTGAATTTCAACGGTATGACCTCAACGTTAGAAGGCCTGCTCGGTACCACTCATGGGCAACTGAATCTGGTGGGTGATGCAGACTGGCGCGATATCGATGCTTGGCGAGCGCGCATTGCAGCCAAAGGCAATCAGTTACGGGTGACGATCCCACCGATGGTGCGCATTGATGTTTCACCGGATCTGGTGTTTGAAGCTACACCGCAGCTGTTTTCACTTAACGGTTCGGTTGATATTCCATGGGCACGCATCACGGTGCAGGAATTGCCGGAAAGTGCAGTAGGTGTTTCACGTGATGAAGTGATGCTCGATAATCAGCTGAGGCCGATTCAACCGGCAACGGCGGCGATCCCGATTAACAGTAACCTGACGGTGCGTATTGGCAACGACGTGCGCTTGGATGCCTTTGGCCTGAAAGCCATGCTGCGCGGTAACCTGAGGGTGGTGCAGGATAGAAATGGGCTGGGCCTGAATGGGCAGATTGACATCCCTTCGGGGCGTTTCCACGCTTATGGGCAGGATCTGATCGTGCGCAAAGGCCAGTTACTGTTCTCCGGCCCGCCCGATCAGCCGTTGCTGAATATTGAAGCGATCCGTAACCCGGATGCAACCCAGGATGGTGTGACCGCAGGGGTGCGGGTGACCGGCATGGCGGATGCGCCGAGGTTGGAAGTGTTCTCTGACCCGACATTATCTCAACAGGAAGCGTTATCGTACCTGCTGCGTGGCCAGGGGTTGGGCAGTTCTGGTGCGGATGGCAACGCCATGACTTCAATGTTAATTGGTATGGGGGTTGCACAAAGTGGTCAACTTGTGGGTAAAATCGGCGAGGCGTTTGGCGTAAGTAATTTGGCCCTTGATACCGAGGGAGTCGGTGACAGCTCTCAGGTAGTAGTGAGCGGCTATGTTCTCCCTGGCTTACAAGTAAAATATGGGGTGGGGATATTCGACTCATTGGCCACGCTGACGTTGCGATACCGCCTGATGCCTAGGTTGTATCTGGAAGCGGTGTCTGGTATTGACCAGGCATTGGATGTGCTCTATCAGTTTGAGTTTTGAGTTATGCGAATAATTGTCTACGGCAGTTTACGCCGCAAACAGGGAAATAGTCATTGGATGACTAACGCCCAATGGTTGGGTGAACATGAGCTTGAAGGCTATCAGATTTATAATCTGGGCCATTACCCAGCGGCGATCCCTGGAGAGGGAACGATACATTGTGAAGTGTATCGTATTAACTCATCGATTCTGGCAGAGCTGGATGAATTAAAAAGTAATACCAAAGACTATAAGCGCGAACTGATTCAGACGCCTTATGGTAGTGCGTGGATCTACCTGTATAAACACAGCGTAGAGAATTTTCCACGGATCGAATGCGGTGACTGGCTGAATCGCCTTGACGAACAGCCATAAAAAAACGCCGCTCATTCATTGAGCGGCGTTTTTCCATCTGAACAGGTGGAAATTATTTCTTGGCTCGTTCGAAAGAGGCGACGATTTCAGCCTTAGCGGCAGCGGCATCTGCCCAGCCATCCACTTTCACCCATTTGCCTTTTTCCAGATCTTTGTAGTGCTCAAAGAAGTGAGTAATCTGCGCTTTTAGCAGCTCAGGCAGATCGTTCACATCTTTTATGTGATCGTATTCTTTGGTCAGTTTGCTGTGCGGCACTGCAACCAGTTTCGCATCTTCACCGGCTTCGTCTGTCATTTTCAGCACACCAACCGGGCGGCAGCGGATCACTGAGCCAGGTTGCAGCGGATATGGAGTGGGCACTAATACGTCAACCGGGTCACCGTCCAATGACAGGGTATGGTTGATGTAACCATAGTTGCACGGATAGAACATCGCGGTAGACATGAAACGATCAACGAATAACGCGCCGGTTTCTTTGTTGATCTCATATTTGATTGGGTCGGCGTTCGCCGGGATTTCGATAACGACGTAGATGTCTTCCGGCAGGTCTTTGCCAGCAGGGACCAGATTCAAGCTCATGTCGATTTTCCTTTAATCAAACCAGAAACGGAGTGGTAGCTATTATAGCTAAAACACTCCTAAAGTATTCCCATTTTTCAGACTGACAGCCGTTCCATCCCTTGCGTTTTTTACCTGGTTGGGCTTGTGAATGTGCCTTGCCGGGCGTGGTTATCTCCGATTTTGGCGACGGATGTATTACCATCTATGAAATACTTTTGGTGCAGGTATATTACGCAGCTATTAGAACCGATAAATGGAGTTTGGTTATGCAGCGAAGCCGAAAAAATAAAATATCTTATCGAGTGTGTTTACTGGCAGCCTCTGCTGTCTTGATATTTAGCCAAGCCGTTAACGCTACGGTTTCCGGTCTGCCGCAAAACTACCATCAGGTTTCCTTGGATTTGTATCGTTCTTCTCAGCCTGATCTGATGCAGATGAAGGCGCTGGAAAACAGCGGTATCAAAACGGTTCTCAGCCTGCGCCAGTGGAATGATGATGACGGTGAAGCCAAAGGGACAAACTTGGTGCTGCGCCGGGTGAAAATGAATGCTGCCGTTATCAATGACGATCTGGTGGTGAATGCGTTACGGGAAATTCGCTTTGCGCAGAAACCGGTCTTGGTCCATTGCTGGCACGGCAGCGATCGTACCGGGCTGATTGTGGCCATGTATCGGTTGGTGTTTCAACATGCGGCTAAAGTGGATGTACTGGCTGAACTGAGGAAGCCAGAATATGGTTATCACGAAAGCTACTACGGCGGTATTGCGCGTTATGTGCGCGATGTTGATGTTAGCCAGATACAACAACGTGTATTCGGTGCGCCAGCGGGCTAAGGTCACAACCCTGGCAGCAGGGAACGTGCTGCCAGGGAAACGCACAATGACTTATTCGTCTGGGAAATCAGCGATAAAGCGTTCTGCGTCCTCTACCATTGATTTGGTGCCGACAAAGAACGGAGCACGCTGATGCAGTTTTTCCGGCATGATGTCCAGAATGCGTCTTTTGCCGTCGCTGGCTTTTCCCCCGGCCTGTTCAGCCAGGAATGCCATCGGGTTGCATTCATACAACAGGCGCAGCTTGCCTTGTGGATGGCTGGCGGTGCTTGGATAAATGTAGATGCCGCCTTTCAGCAGGTTGCGGTGGAAGTCGGCAACCAGTGAACCGATATAGCGTGAGGTATACGGACGCATGGTCGCTTCATCCTGCTCTTGGCAGTATTTGATGTATTTCTTCACGCCAAGCGGGAACTTGATGTAGTTGCCTTCGTTGATGGAATACATGCAGGCTTTTTCTGGATAACGCACTTTCTCGTGAGAGAGGCAGAACACCCCTAGAGACGGATCGTAAGTAAAAGCATGCACGCCATAACCAGTGGTATACACCAACATGGTGGATGAACCATACACCACGTAGCCAGCAGCAACCTGGGCGCTGCCTGGCTGAAGGAAATCTTCTTCAGTGACAGGCGTGCCAATCGGAGTAATGCGGCGATAGATAGAGAAAATCGTACCGACTGAGACGTTGACGTCAATGTTGGATGAGCCATCCAACGGGTCCATCAGCACCACATACTTGCCGGTTTCGGCCCGCTCACCTTCGAATATCACGATATCGTCTTCTTCTTCGGAAGCGATACCCGCAACTTCGCCGCGTGCTTTCAGAGCAGCTTTCAGTTTTTCATTGGCGAATAAGTCCAGTTTCATCTGAACTTCGCCCTGTACGTTAGAAATGCCACTGGTCCCCAGAATATCAACCAGACCTGCTTTGTTGATATCCCGGTGGATGATTTTGGCACCCAGTTTAATTGCGGAAAGTAGCGCGGTTAGCTCGCCGGTGGCGTGAGAGAAGTCGTGCTGTTTCTCGACGATAAATTCGCCTAACGTTTT
This sequence comes from Chania multitudinisentens RB-25, assembly GCF_000520015.2. Lineage (GTDB taxonomy): Bacteria > Pseudomonadota > Gammaproteobacteria > Enterobacterales > Enterobacteriaceae > Chania > Chania multitudinisentens. The sequence goes on along the minus strand of NZ_CP007044.2, from coordinate 255,467 downwards.
CATGACACAATCCCTGAATCTACGGATGGATAGCGGTTTGTTAAAATCCGCCAACGTTTTCGTCAGCAGTGTAGCCCAAAGCATTGCGTCATTCATAGGCAAATCCATTTCTTCTAGGCGATTCTCAGCGTTAGAATAAGCACTAAATCGATGCACTTAAATGAGAAACCTAATGCGCATACATATTCTTGGGATCTGCGGCACTTTTATGGGTGGGTTGGCGATGTTGGCGCGTTCGCTAGGGCATGAGGTGACTGGCTCTGATGCTAACGTTTACCCTCCGATGAGCACGTTGCTGGAAAAACAGGGGATCGAACTGATCCAGGGGTATGACCCGGCACAGCTGGAACCCAAGCCGGACTTGGTGATTATCGGCAATGCAATGATCCGTGGAAACCCTTGTGTAGAAGCCGTGTTGGAATTAGGGATTCCATACGTTTCCGGCCCGCAGTGGCTACATGATCAAGTGCTGCGCGATCGCTGGGTGTTGGCGGTGGCTGGTACGCACGGTAAAACCACCACCGCTGGGATGGTCACCTGGATCTTGGAGGCTTGTGGCTACCAGCCGGGCTTCGTGATCGGCGGCGTGCCGGGCAACTTTGATGTTTCTGCCCGCCTTGGTAGCAGCCCGTTCTTTGTGATTGAGGCTGATGAGTACGATTGTGCCTTTTTTGACAAGCGTTCCAAGTTTGTGCATTACAGCCCACGTACGCTGGTGATGAATAACTTGGAGTTTGACCATGCGGATATTTTTGACGATCTGAAAGCCATCCAGAAACAGTTCCACCATCTGGTGCGCCTGGTGCCGGGGAAAGGCAAAATTATTTTGCCGGATAACGATGCGCATCTGAAACAGGTGATAGCGATGGGGTGCTGGAGCGAACAGGAGCTGGTGGGTGACGAAGGGGCCTGGCGTGCGCACAAGCTGGCCCCGGATGCCAGCCATTATGAGGTTTTCCTCGATGGCGAGAAGGTAGGTGAGGTTAACTGGGCGTTGGTAGGTGAACACAATATGCACAATGGCCTGATGGCTATCGCCGCTGCTCGTCACGTGGGGGTGCAGCCCGTGGATGCTTGTCGTGCATTAGGTGATTTCATCAACGCTCGTCGTCGCCTGGAATTACGTGGCGAAGCCAATGGCGTAACGGTTTATGATGATTTTGCTCATCATCCTACCGCCATTCTTGCCACGCTGGCCGCGCTGCGTAGCAAGGTAGGAGGCACCGCGCGTATTCTGGCCGTATTAGAGCCTCGATCCAATACCATGAAAATGGGGATCAGCAAAAATGAGCTGGCTCCTTCGCTTGGCCGTGCCGATGAAGTGTTCCTGTTTCAGCCTCATCATATTCCCTGGTTGGTGGGGGAAGTTGCTGATGCCTGTGTGCAGCCAGCACATTGGCATGCCGATCTTGATACGCTGGTGGAGATGATTGTCAAAACGGCACAACCGGGTGACCATATTTTGGTAATGAGCAACGGGAGTTTTGGCGGTATTCACAATAAGCTGCTGGCCGCTTTGGCCAACAAGGCTGAGCCGAAAGACGTTTACTAAAAATTATTGCAGGCGAACTTTTTGGCGCCGATAAAATGCCCTCGCGAACGAGGGCAATGGGATAGTTCGGGTAGAACGACGTGGCATTTACTTGGGAACTCGGCAGTGGCATTGGCGAGGGTAATTCGGTAAATGTCACCTTTGGGGTTATTTATAAATTTCCGCCGTGGCGTGGAAGCTGTTGTCGTTACGAACTTCGATCACGCGATACGCTTTCGCCCCTTGCTGGTCAGCTTTATCAGACAGTGCTTGGCTGATATCGGAAGGTGCGCCAGCCACACCGCTCACGGTAATCGTGCCGGCAGATTGCAGGCTTTCTGCCTGTGGCGTATCAACCAGTTGTGCTGCAAATGAGCCAAAAGAAAGCATAGACAGGAAACTCATTGTTGCTACGGTAGTTTTAATTTTCATGATTTAACCTCATCGTAATTTATTTGTTGTTCACAGTTAAATGTGATTTACGTCACGAAAATGAGTATAGGCGTAGTTATCTGAAAAATTAATAGCAAACTAATATTTGCTAGTGAAACTTTATTTGTTCAATGAAGGTTTTAATAACTCAATGGAATAAAAAACGGGTATAAAACGTTCTTTTTTTATTAAATATATGTAATTTCAGTTGGTTGAATGAATTTGATTAAAAGTGCGAAACATTGCAAGACACCGCTCATGCTTCATAAAAATGCCATGAAAATGTGCTGCAGGTTCGATGAGAAGCCGTTTTCAGCGTGATAAGGCAATTGGGGAGCGCTAACAAAACGGGGCAATCAACCCTGCTCTGTTAGCGGAATACATCATAATTCTTGTTCAAACAGCGTGAGAATGGCTTCAAAGAGCTGCCGTGCGGTAAATGTGTTGGCTGGGGTAACAAAAATAGTATCGTCCCCAGCAATAGTACCCAGAATCCCTTCGGATTTACCTAATGAATCCAGCAAACGCGCAATGAGCTGTGCAGCCCCTGGGCTGGTGCGGATGACCACAATGGCATCATTATGATCGATATCCAGTACCAGATTTTTCAGCGGGCTGGTCGTGGTTGGTACACCGAGTTCTGCCGGAAGGCAATACACCATCTCCATTTTGGCATTGCGTGTGCGTACGGCCCCGAATTTGGTCAGCATGCGTGATACTTTGGATTGGTTAATGTTTTCGAAGCCTTCTTCTTGCAGCGCCAAAACGATCTCGCTTTGAGAACTGAATTTCTCTTCTTTCAATAACGCTTTGAACGCTTTGATCAGATCTTCCTGCTTGGCGGGATTACGCATTTTGCACCGTAGAATGTTGATAATGGATGCCATGATTATGCATATAAATGAATTTTTATGCTATACGAGGCCACGAAGAGAAAAATAATAACGTTGGGGAAATAGGGAGTAGCCCTGCATTTTAACAAAATCATGACTTGATGAATATGCTCTTTTCTTAAGGAAACGAGTCAGCTTTCTGGTAAAGAAAATGTTATAAAAATGATGTTGTTCTGATGTTATGTAAGGGTGTAATGTAACGACCGGTTAATTTGTTCGTGAAAAATCTCTCATTATTTGTGATTAGTGTGCGATATGCCCTTAATGCGTAAGCTTTTTAATCTAAAATAATCGCGATATGGGCCATTTTATGGCGCTAGTTTTCAAACAGTCTGCTAACAGGTTGTTTTTAAAGGTGCAATAAATTAAGGTCCAAGACTAAAGAATTCACGGTGCTTTTATATTTAAGATAATAAAATAAAAGGAGTATTAGGATGAAAGTTGCAGTTCTCGGTGCTGCCGGTGGTATTGGTCAGGCCCTCGCTCTTCTACTCAAAACCCAGCTTCCTTCAGGTTCTGAACTCTCCCTCTACGATATTGCCCCTGTGACTCCAGGTGTTGCCGTTGACTTAAGCCATATCCCAACCGCAGTAAAAATCAAAGGCTTCAGTGGTGAAGATGCAACGCCTGCGCTGCACGGTGCTGATGTGGTGCTGATTTCTGCTGGTGTTGCGCGCAAACCTGGTATGGATCGTTCAGATCTGTTCAATGTGAATGCCGGTATCGTGCGTAATCTGATCGAACAAGTCGCTAAAACCTGCCCGAAAGCCTGCATCGGTATCATCACCAACCCGGTGAATACCACAGTAGCGATTGCAGCAGAAGTGCTGAAAAAAGCCGGGGTTTACGACAAGAACAAACTGTTTGGCGTAACATCGTTGGATATTATTCGCTCCAACACTTTCGTGGCTGAACTGAAAGGCAAAAAGCCGGAAGCGCTGGATGTGCCGGTTATCGGTGGTCACTCAGGCGTCACCATTCTGCCTTTACTGTCGCAGATCCCCGGCGTGAGCTTTACCGAGCAGGAAGTGGCTGATTTGACTAAACGTATCCAGAACGCGGGTACTGAAGTGGTTGAAGCCAAAGCCGGTGGTGGTTCAGCCACGTTGTCCATGGGGCAGGCTGCGGCGCGTTTTGGTTTGTCTCTGGTACGTGCGTTGAGTGGTGAAAAAGGCGTTATAGAATGTGCTTATGTTGAAGGCGATGGCAAATATGCCCGGTTCTTCGCACAACCATTAGTGCTGGGCACTAATGGTGTGGAAGAACGCAAAGATATCGGTTCCCTGAGCGCATTTGAACAGAAAGCATTGAATGAGATGCTGGATGTCCTGCACAAAGATATCGAACTAGGTGAAAAATTTATCAATACGGGGCCGTAAGTAAGAACCGTCCAGAATTTTGACCCGTTTGCTACTTGCTGGGCTTGCATCTGATCAGAGCGTAAGCCCAGCAGTTTTCGCTTCTGGTTCGATTTTTTCCTCTCGTAGCCCAAGAAGCCATCTTCGTTTAGGCCACAAACGGCTTTTCCTGATAAATCCTCTTCCAGATATTCCGGGTAGTTTTATATTTTCGTAGTAATCACGACGGCAGGGTAAAGTTGTAATAGATACTCATGCTGACAAGTTATTACCCATACGCTTTCAATGCCCTTTTTCCTGCCTGCGAATTTGAGCAATGACCAGTCACAACTGGCGATATATTGGTTGTGTTTAAATTGGGTTTGTTTAGTGATTGATACCCAATATATTGCAGGCTCGCTATGGGCGTATAGTTTCAAGCGAATGCTTAGCTCCAGCATTTATTGTCTGGCCGATGTTCTATGTCAGAATCAGGCGCTCTAATGGCACTACTCCCTTAACGCTTAATAAACAACTCACACATTCTTCCTTTATATGTTTGCTTTCATAAAAAAAGGCAGCAAAATTCATCTCTCAAGCTAATAAGAATCACAAGGAATATTATCGATATGAGAGACGTGCTATGTAAAAAATATGGTTTTTTGTTTGTATTGGTTTCTTTCAGCGCTTTATCGGCTGGGGATTATACAGAAACTGCACGAGCAGGCTCACCAGATAGCTGGATGACAGAGGAATTTAAACGTCAATGGGGGCTGGAATCTATCGGTGCTCATTATGCCTACGCAAGAGGTTATAATGGCGAAGGCGTTAATATCGGTATATTTGATGAGGCTGTCTTCTCTCACCCAGCATTTGAAGGGAAACTCAATCAAGTTGATGTCGCTGAGCCATATAACTTTTCGGGTGCTGAGGATTTCCCAAATCTGGGAAAATTTATTTTTGGTGACCATGGAACACATGTAGCAGGGATAGCCGCAGCGGCCCGTAATGGACAAGAGATGCATGGGGTAGCTTATAATTCAGGACTGGTTTCAGCTAAGTACCTAAATTCAAATAATAATTATTTTGAAAGGCTGATACAAAGTAATGTGCGCGTGTTTAATAATAGTTGGGGGACTGACATTCCTATCCATAGGGATAGTGATGGTCGCCCTATAATCCTGCCCAATGGTAGACCGTTTTACGTACAAACCACAGCGCAAGATTCTATAGATATATTATCGTTCGATGATGTTGTTGCTATTGATACATTAAGTAAAAGCCCGATATCACCATCCAATCAGAGCCTAATAGGTACATATGCAGCATTACTACGTGCATCGCGTGCGGACAAACTAGTAGTGTTCGCGGCAGGTAATGCCAATAACTATAATGTGCCTTTCCTGACCCCATCCATTCCGTATTTCTTTCCAGATGTACTCAATAATTTTATTATCGCAGCTAACCTCACTGTGGATGACGAACTGGATACTTCATCCACCAGCTGTGGATATACGGCAAGTTACTGTATTTCTGCACCGGGTACTGATATTTATAGTGCTACTGCACAAACGGATTACGAGCACTATTTTCAAACGGGTGAGAAAAATATAATACCAGCCTACGGATTGAAAACCGGAACATCAATGGCGGCTCCTATGGTTTCAGGTGCTGCGGCCGTACTGATGCAACGGTTTCCATATATGACCGCGTCTCAAATAGCTACGGTGTTGCTTACAACAGCCACCGATCTTGGTGAAAAAGGAATTGATGTGGTATATGGATGGGGGAAACTTAATTTAAGAAGTGCGATTGATGGCCCGAAAATGTTTGTCACCGCCGCTGATATACCAGAAGATTTATATATCAATGGTTCCTATACGCAAACGCAATTTATAGCCAACATTCCTGGTATTGGCGCGGTTGTTGAGTCTGGAACCAGTAATGAACGCATCTGTAGCGGTGTTGAATGTGGTTATGATAATTGGATAAATGATATTGACGGGCATGGCGGTTTAACCAAAATGGGAGCAGGTGCCCTGGAGTTAACTGGAGAAAACACCTACCTTGGACCGACCCTCATTAATCAAGGTTCGTTGATCGTTAATGGCTCTGTTTCCTCGAACGTTAGTGTGCAAAGCGGGGGAATACTCGCCGGTTCCGGCAGCGTTGGTTCGCTGATTGCCCATAGTGGCAGCACCATCGCACCGGGTAACTCGATCGGCACGCTGAGCGTGACCAACAACGTCAGCTTCAAGCCAGGTTCGCACTATGCGGTGGAAGTGGGGCCAAATGGGCGTAGCGATTGGATCCAAAGCGGTGGTTCAGCAGTGATAGACGGTGGTGAAGTGGCGGTATCGTTGGAAAACAACAGTAATTTGCTGTTGCAAAGCGAAGTACATAGCTTACTGGGCCAGCAGTATAACATCCTGAGTGCTCAGCAGGGGGTTAACGGGCGGTTTGATTCAGTGGCACCAAACTATTTGTTTCTTGGTACCGGGCTGAACTATCAGCCAACTCAGGTGATGCTGCACGTCGGGCGCAATGATACAGCCTTCGCCAGCGTGGCGCAGACGCAGAATGAGCGTGCAACAGCAGCAGCAGCGGATGCGCTGGCGGCAGGCAACCCAGTGTACGAGAGTATCCTCAATAGTAGTACCGTAGGGGGCGCACGGCAGGCATTCCGCCAATTGTCGGGCCAAATTCATGCGGATATCACGTCGGTGCTGGTGAATGACAGCCACTATCTGCGGGAAGCACTGAATGGGCGCTTGCGCCAAGCGGAAGGGCTAACCAATTCACTGGGCATCAAGGCGAATGAGGGCGGTGCCTGGGCACAACTGCTGAAGGTTTGGAACCATGCATCCGGCGACGCCAACGCGACTGGGTATCAAGCTTCAACGGATGGGGTGCTGTTGGGGTTGGATTCAACGTTGGCGAACGATTGGTGGTTGGGAAGCGCGGCCGGTTATACCCGAACCTCACTGAACGGTGGCTATGGCGCGGATGCGGACAGCGACAATTACCATCTGGCGGCATATGGTGGCAAGCAGTTCGGTGCGCTGGCGCTGCGGGCGGGAGGAGGTTACACCTGGCACCGCATCAATACCACGCGCTCGGTGAAGTATGGGGTGCAATCAGATCATGATGCAGCGAAGTACAGTGCACGGACTGAACAGTTGTTCGCAGAAGCGGGCTATAGCGTAAAAAACCAGTGGGTGAATCTGGAACCGTTCGCGAATCTGGCGTACAGCAACTTCAAAAACAATGGTATCGCGGAAAATGGCGGGGCGGCAGCGCTGCGTGGTGGCCAGCAGCACACCGATGCGATGGTATCAACGCTGGGGTTGAGGGCGGATACCGAGTGGCAGGTGAGCAAAGGTACAACGATAGCGTTGCGCAGCGAGCTGGGTTGGCAGCATCAGTTCGGGGAACGGGAGCGAGGTATTGGATTACGCTTCAACGGCAGCAGTGCGCCGTTCGTGGTGAACAGTGTGCCGGTTTCGCGTGACGGCATGGTGTTGAAGGCTGGAGTTGAGGTAGCGGTGAACGACAACGCCACGCTGTCGTTGGGCTACGGTGGTTTATTGTCGCAGAATCATCAGGATAATAGCGTCAACGCCGGCTTTGCCTGGCGTTTCTGAACGATGAAGAAAGGTGTGGCAGCCGTGAAAGCTTGGTGGCTGCCCCCACTGTTCTCATATCGAAATCTAAACGCAAACGCTGAGCATCTGCGAAACGCTCGGTCCTGAATCATCAGAAAGAGAGTCATTGATTAAATTAATACATAAACGCCGAACGACCGTATGTATCATCCACTCAGAATTTCACCGGATGCCCTGAGAAAATGGGCAAACACTGAATAGCCTCTCTCATAACGGGCAATGCCCGTACCATTACCGCCGGGCTGTGCTCCGGCGGTTTTTAATGCGTCTCATGGTTTGATACGGCTTTTTCTATCCAGTAGACGGTGTGTATGCGGATCAAAATACCGGCTTGGCCAAATTTCTGCTGGGTGAACATTCAATGCGTCGGCAATCAACCATTCTCCTTTTGGCCAGGGGCGTGAAAGCGCGTTGGCCAGCGTGGATGAGCTTAATCCTGCTTCGCGTGAGACCGCTGCCAATGTTGTTCCTCTCTTCTTCAACGCTGCGATGACATCTGCTGGGTGCCAGTCTGGATTCCGTGAATTCATGTTTACATTCCTTTTTTGATTAGAGAAAGTTCTGTTAGTGGTATAACTAACAGGTCAGAATTAATCGTTTGAACAACATGAAACGCTTATTCAGAAATTAGAATACCATTAAGTTTCTAAAAAACACCTTATGGTTTCTGAAAAAGTCGGCTTTGCTACACTATTGTCCAGAGATGATGGCTATGAAAAACGAGTGGTTTGCCGCCAAGGAGCTTACAGGCATCACAGGATTACCTTCCTCAACACAGGGAATCAATTTAATGGCACGGCGCGAAGGCTGGGTCAGCCGCCGCCGCAAGGGCGTTCAGGGAAAGGCGCTGGAATATCATATCGACAGCTTGCCAGCCAACGTCAGAAATGTGTTGATATTGCGAGAGGAGCCGGCAGTCTATGATGTGGAGCGTCAGGAACTGTTAGCCGTCTGGATTGAATATTATTACCACCTGTCAGACAGTGAGCGAGCAATGGTGATGGCATTTCTGATGCGTGAAGGTGTCGGTGGTTTGTTGGCGTGGATTGCCGGACAAAATAATCCATAATGCGGTGATGGCACCCCAGTATGGCGTAGTACAGAACATCGCTTTCTGCGTGCTCCCTGTTTTACCTCGCTTGAGGTCAATAAGCCCCCCTTGAGTGTGCTACCTCATCATTTTCTTGTTTCAGTAACCGTAATAGGAATGACATGGCTAACGGATGGGCATTACTTATTCGTCTATTGGAACGGATTAATGCAGAAAATTAATAGGCCTGTAATATACAGGCCTGCTTGAATTTTAAGAAATTATGATTTCTTAAAAATCACGCTGAACCGCCAAATGTGCTAAGGCTTCCAGTGCTGTACGATGTGGGGATTTGGGTAATACGTGTAATGCGCTGATCGCCTTATCTGCCTCTTCTTCAGCACGCTGGCGGGTGTAGCTCAAAGAACCACACGCCTGCATGGCAGCCAAAACCGGTTCTAACAGATGGCGGCCATTTCCCTGTTCAATGGCTTTGCGGATCATCGCAGACTGTTCTGCATCACCATGGTGCATGGCATGCAAGAGAGGTAACGTAGGTTTGCCTTCATTGAGATCATCACCGGTATTTTTGCCTAGAGTGGCCCCGTCAGCACTGTAATCAAGCAGGTCGTCGATCAACTGGAAAGCAGTACCCAGGTAGCGGCCGTAGTCCTGTAGTGCTTTTTCCTCGGCTTCATTGGCGCCAGAAAGAATGGCCGTTGATTGAGCTGCTGCTTCAAATAAACGGGCTGTTTTACTGTAGATCACCCGCATGTAATTTTCTTCTGTGATGTCAGGATCACGCACATTCATCAGCTGCAACACTTCGCCTTCGGCAATTACGTTGACGGCCTCAGACATCACTGCCAGCACGCGCAATGATTCCAGACTGGTCATCATCTGAAAGGCGCGGGTATAGATGAAGTCACCAACCAGCACGCTGGCGGCGTTGCCAAAGGCTGCATTGGCCGTAGCTTTACCACGGCGCATATCAGACTCATCCACTACGTCATCGTGCAACAGGGTGGCGGTATGGATGAATTCGATCAGGGCTGCCACGGTGATGTGTTTATCCCCCTGATAGTGCAACGCCCGTGCTGCAAGAACGGCAATCATCGGGCGAATACGCTTACCACCACCGCTGATAATGTAGTAGCCAAGTTGATTGATGAGTGTGACATCGGAACTCAACTGTTCGAGAATTGTTGCGTTCACGGCCGCCATATCTTGTGCGGTTAATTCAGTAATTTGTTCTAGGTTCATTATATTTTTTCAGCTGTGTCTCTTTTCAACCGCGATGATATCGCTGCGCATATCGATAGTATGACGGTAACTGTTTCATGATTGTACTTGAAAAACGTTTCAGATAAACGCCATGAAAGAAACTGTGCTTTTTTTCTTCTTTTTTCATCTTCCAGCCCTATTCAGCTCTTGTCATAGGGGGGATTATTGCGTAGAATTCGCGCCCTATTGTGAATATTTATAGCGTGCTCTGTACTAAACAGTTGGGTACGCGGAAAGCGGAGTTTTATATGTACGCGGTTTTCCAAAGTGGTGGTAAACAACACCGAGTAAGCGAAGGTCAAACCGTTCGCTTGGAAAAGCTGGACATCGCAACTGGTGAAGCGGTTGAGTTTGACCAGATACTGATGATCGCCAATGGCGAAGATATCAAAATCGGCGTTCCTTTCGTCGATGGCGGTAAGATCAAAGCTGAAGTCGTTGCTCACGGTCGTGGCGAGAAAATTAAGATTGTTAAGTTCCGCCGTCGTAAGCACTACCGTAAGCAGCAGGGCCACCGTCAGTGGTTCACTGACGTTAAAATCACCGGCATCAGCGCTTAAGTTAGGAGAGCGGATTAATGGCACACAAAAAAGCTGGCGGCTCGACTCGTAACGGCCGCGATTCAGAAGCTAAACGTCTGGGCGTGAAACGCTTTGGCGGCGAAGCAGTACTGGCAGGCAGCATCATCGTTCGTCAGCGCGGCACTAAATTCCACGCGGGTACTAACGTGGGTTGCGGCAAAGACCACACTCTGTTTGCTTTGAAAGACGGTAAAGTCAAATTCGAAGTTAAAGGCCCGAGCAATCGTAAATTCATCAGCATCGAAGCTGAATAATTTTTCGAGCCTGACGAAATAGATGTAAGCCCCGCAATTCATTGCGGGGCTTTTTACATTTATACCTACCCTACTTTAAGCCGCAGATGCGTTGGCATTAGGAAAAATGGAAACAAAACAGCAGGCAGGTATGGGTATTTTCCTGGCACTCACCACCGCAGTTTGTTGGGGAGCATTACCGATTGCGATGAAGGAAGTTTTACAGGTGATGGAGCCGTTTACCATCGTCTGGTATCGCTTTACCATGGCGGCTATCGGCCTGGGTATGATTCTGGCGGTGCGCGGGCGTTTACCGCCAGTGCAGATGTTTCGTCAGCCGCGCTGGCTGCTGTTGCTCATTATTGCCACGGCCGGGTTGCTGGGTAACTTTGTATTTTTCAGTTCTTCACTGCAATACCTTAGCCCGACGGCATCACAGGTGATTGGCCAGCTATCTCCCGTTGGCATGATGTTCGCCAGCGTACTGATCCTGAAAGAACGGATGCGTACCACCCAGGTGATCGGGGCATTAATGCTGATTTGTGGGCTGGTGCTGTTTTTCAACGTCAGCCTCATTGAAATTTTTACTCGCCTGACCGATTACACCCTTGGTGTTCTGTTGGGCGTGTGTGCAGCTTTGGTCTGGATCACCTATGGGGTGGCTCAGAAAGTGTTGTTACGCCGATTAGCTTCGTCCCAGATTCTGGTCATGTTGTACACTTTATGTGCGATTGCATTATTTCCGCTGGCTAAGCCAGAGGCGATTTTCCAACTCAGCCACTGGCAACTGGTTTGTCTGTTGTTCTGTGGCGCTAACACGTTGATTGGCTATGGGGCATTGGCCGAGGCAATGGCACGTTGGCAGGCAGCGCAAGTGAGCGCATTAGTCACGCTCACTCCGCTGTTCACCCTGCTGTTTTCAGATTTATTGGCGCTGGCATGGCCACAGGTATTCGCTGCCCCGACATTGAATGTTGTCGGTTATATCGGGGCTTTCGTGGTGGTTGCGGGTGCCATGTTTTCCGCAATTGGTCACCGTTGGTGGCCGCGACGGGCAGAACCCCACCTGGTGGCTTCTTTGAAGCAATCTGGTGAATGATTTACGGAGACGGTAAATGAAGTTTGTAGATGAAGCGACGATCCTGGTCGTTGCAGGTGATGGTGGTAATGGTTGCGTCAGCTTCCGCCGTGAAAAATACATCCCGAACGGTGGGCCGGACGGTGGTGACGGTGGCGATGGTGGCGATGTCTATCTGTTGGCTGATGAAAACCTGAATACCCTGATTGATTACCGCTTTGAAAAATCTTTCCGTGCCGAGCGTGGTCAGAACGGCCAGAGCCGTGACTGCACGGGTAAACGCGGTAAAGATATTGTGATTAAAGTGCCGGTGGGAACGCGTGTGCAAGATCAGGGCACTGGCGAGATCCTGGGTGATATGACCCGCCATCAACAGCGTCTGATGGTGGCAAAGGGCGGCTGGCACGGCTTAGGCAACACCCGTTTCAAATCCTCGGTAAACCGTGCTCCACGCCAGAAAACTTTGGGTACTAAAGGTGAAACGCGTGACATCCTGCTGGAGCTGCTGTTGCTGGCTGATGTTGGTATGCTGGGGCTGCCGAACGCAGGTAAATCGACGTTTATACGTGCGGTATCGGCTGCCAAACCTAAAGTGGCGGACTATCCATTCACTACCTTGGTGCCAAGCCTCGGCGTGGTGCGTATGGACAGTGAGCAGAGCTTTGTGGTTGCCGATATCCCAGGGCTGATTGAAGGTGCTTCAGAGGGGGCTGGTCTGGGGATTCGCTTCCTTAAACACCTGGAGCGTTGCCGTGTGTTGCTGCATTTGGTGGACATTGCACCGATAGATGAGTCTGATCCAGTAGAGAATGCCAAGGTCATCATCAATGAACTGCATCAATACAGCGAGAATCTGGCCCAAAAACCGCGCTGGTTAGTATTCAATAAAGTTGACCTGCTGGATGAGGAAGAAGCCGCTGAACGTGCCAAAGCGATTGTAGAAGGCATGGGCTGGGAAGGTAAGTACTATATGATCTCCGCCGCTAACCGTGCAGGAGTTAATGCGCTGTGTTGGGACGTGATGAACTTTATCAATACCCAACCGAAAGCGATGGCGATTGAAGAAAGTGCGCCAGAGAAAGTCGAGTTTATGTGGGATGATTACCATCGTGAGCAAATCGCGGAGGTGGAAGCTGAAGCGGAAGACGATTGGGATGAAGATGACGATGAAGGCGTCGAAATCATCTATCAAAAATAATTTCTTTAGTATGATCAGAGTGAATAAAAGGGCTTAGTGATACTAAGCCCTTTTCATTGGCTCAATACGTTATCAGGTATCCAGCATTGGGCATCCAGGCCGCTAGCATCGGTACGGTTTTCCAGCGTCAAATACCCTTGATGCAGCTGTATAATTCGGATCACGATATTCAATCCAAGACCACTGCCGCCGTAACGCTGATCCATCCGGCGAAATGCCTGCGTCAGCTTTCCGGCCATCTCATGTTTAACGCCTGGTCCTTCATCTATTACCCGCAAGCGCTGCCCGCGATCCTGTGGTGTGAGCTGAACGTGAATGGTGCTGTTTTTAGGGCCATAACGGTGGGCATTTTCTACCAGATTACGCAGCATTAGGCGTAGCAGAACCGGATCGCCATGCGTGAATGCCTGAGCAGGCAACTGCCACAGCAGTTTTTGCCCGCGTTGAGCAGCCAATTCCTCCAACTCTTCCCGCAATGGTGTAATGACGTTGGCTACCCAGTCAAACTGCTGATAATGGCCGCTGGCAAAATTCTGACCGGCGCGCGCCAGCATCAACAATTGTTCGATGACGTACATCAATTGGTCGATGCGGGTAATCAAGATTTTACTTTCTTTAATCCCTTGCTGTTCCATCAGTTCCAGATGCAGGCGAATACCCGCCAACGGTGTGCGCAACTCATGGGCGGCATCGGCAGTAAACAGGCGTTCTTGCTGAATGGTGTGATCGAGACGAGAGAACAGTTGGTTCAACGCATTGGTTACCGCCATCATTTCCAGGCTGTCGCTGCTGGCAGGTAATGGCGTCAGATTATCCGCGGAGCGTTTCTCTAAGCGTTCCTGCAACTGATTAAGCGGGCGGATAATCCAACTGATAGCCCAGAAAGAGGCTAACAGGGTCACAAGCATCATGATCAGCGACGGGGCCAGCAATGAAGCAATCGCTTCAGCAATTTCGGTATCGACCCGCTCATTACGTACTTTCGCCGATAAGGTTTCGTCTACCAGGAAACTGATTTGTTCCTGGCTCTCATGCCATAACCAAAACGCACTGATAAGCTGGGTAACCAGAAGGATCAGCGCCAGCATCAGCAGCAGACGGCGGCGCATGCTGATCATGATGAAGGTTCCAAGCGATAACCGATGCCGCGTACGGTGCGGATGCGATCTTTACCCAGTTTGCGGCGCAGATTGTGCATATGAACTTCGAGGGTGTTGGAGCCTAAATCATCATTCCAGGTATAGAGGTCTTGCTGCAACAACTCGCGATTAACGGTTTGGCCGGCGCGCATCATCAGGCGTGACAGAATGGCGAACTCTTTCGGGGTCACATCCACCGGTTGTTGTTGCAGGTACACTTGTTGGCTGGAGAGATTGAGCGTCAGGTCATCCTGTTGCAGCAGGTTATCGCTGTGGCCTTGATAGCGGCGAATCAGCGCGCGTACCCGTGCCAACAGTTCAGCCAAGGCAAAGGGTTTGATCAGATAGTCATCGGCACCAGCATCCAGGCCATCAACGCGATCTTCCAAGGCATCGCGCGCAGTCAGGATCAGTACCGGTATGCTGATGTGCTGGCGGCGCCACTGGCGCAGCAGGCTGGCACCGTCAAGATCCGGTAGGCCAAGATCCAGAAGCACCATGCTGTATTGGCTGGTGACGAGCAAGCTGCTGGCCTCAGAGGCCGTGGTAGCGTAATCGCAGGCATAGCCTGCGTTGGATAATGCCAACGCCAGGCCTTGCTGCAACAGCTCATCATCCTCAACAATCAGTAACTTCATGCTGATTGCTCCTCAATTATTCTGATAAATATCGCGATACAGCCTGCTTTCGAAACGGACCAACGGCGCGCGGCGTTGTTTCTGATCTTCCGGCGGCACTGCGTAACCTGACAGATATTGCACGAAAGCATAACGCTGGCCGCTGGCGGTGGTGATAAAGCCCGCTAAATTATACACCCCCTGCAATGCACCAGTTTTGGCGGAAACTTTACCATCAACCCCCGCTTCATGCAGCCCGCCACGATAGCGCAAAGTGCCGTCGTAGCCGGACAATGGCAACATCGAGATGAGGTTTAGCTCGCTGTCGTGTTGGGCAATATATTGCAGTGCCTGCATCATGGTCGCGGGAGCTAACAGATTATGGCGTGACAGGCCAGAGCCATCGACCACAATACTGTTACCTAAATCCACCCCGGCTTTTTGGCGCAACACCTGGCGCACAGCGTCAGCACCTGAACGCCAGGTGCCGGGTGCGCCAAAACGTTCATGTCCAATGGTGCGGAATACGGTATCAGCAATCATATTGTCGGATTTTTTCAGCATGATTTTCAGCAATTCATGCAGCGGTGCCGATTGTGTCTGGGCAATCACCGTTCCGGTCATGCCAGGTACGGTCTGGCGCTTCAGGTGGCCGTTAACCTGGATACCTGCCTGCGTCAGTTCATCTTTCAGGATTGCGCCAGCGTAACTGGCACCATCTTGAATAGCGAAAGCCAGAGGCAGAGGTTCACTGCGCTGCATCAGGCATCCGGTCAGTGTAAAACGGTTGAGTTCACCCGGCACTACGTCAAGTTCACAGTATTGTGCATCTGCGGAACCCTTTGCCAGCGTGCGTACCTGGCTGAACATATTGACCGGATAAAACGATGCTACACGGATGAAAGCCATTTCGCCGGGGTTTGGGGCACTGTAAAGTGAGACCGAAAAGCAGTTGCGATCCACAATCGCTGCTGCTGGCGGGGCACTGAAACACTGCGTCAGATCGTTCCAGGGCCAGCCTGGAGCTTTATCGTGGCTGGAAAATACAGAGATATCGATCAGGACATCGCCGCTGATCTCACGCACTCCTTGTTTTTTCAGCACTGCCACCATGTTGCGCAGGCTCTGACGTTTGAACGTTGGATCTCCGCTGAAACGAGCGATCAGATTACCGCGCAGCACACCATCTGTGATGTTGCCCTGGCTTTCCAAGGTGGTGGTAAAGCGATAATCAGGCCCGAGTTGTAATAAGGCTGCCAGCGCTGTCAGCACTTTCTGAGTACTGGCCGGTATTGCCATTTGCTGTGAATGATAATCAATGGTTGGCGTGGTGGCGCCAATCTTCTGAACGATCAGGGCAAGGTTAGCCCCATCAGGCAGATATTGTGTGTAATCTTCAACCGGGGCCGCATTTACATTAAGGATAAATGCACAGGCCAATGCACTGACAATTCGTGAAAAACGCATAATCTTGAGGGCAACCGCTGGATAACATGCTGCCATACTACGGTGCATTAAGGGAGAAAGTAAACGATGACCCTTAAGGAACTCTACGCTAAAATGCCTCTTAAAATGCAAAATCGATTCCGACTTAGGGGAAAGTTCTGAGTCAGGTTTCTTTTGTTTATCGCCTGGAGACGGAAGGTGGGAGCCGACCGTATTTTCATACGAACACGTCAGGATGACGGCTATTTGAACAGGAAAGATTTTTAGAGGTATTGAAACGATGAAACAGATTCCGATGACTTTATTTGGCGCAGAGCAACTGCGTGAAGAACTTGACTACCTGAAAAGCGTGCGCCGCCCGAAAATCATTGCAGATATCGCAGATGCTCGTGAACACGGTGATTTGAAAGAGAATGCCGAATATCATGCTGCCCGTGAGCAACAGGGTTTCTGTGAAGGGCGCATCCAGGAAATTGAAGCCAAACTGTCTAACGCACAGGTGATTGATATCACCAAGATGCCTGATACTGGCCGCGTTATTTTTGGCACCACCGTAACGGTGATGAACCTGGAAAGTGAGGATGAAGTCACGTACCGTATCGTGGGTGATGATGAAGCTGACTTCAAAAAGAACCTTATTTCAGTCAATTCCCCCATGGCGCGTGGTTTGATTGGTAAAGAGCAGGATGACGTCGTGGTGATCAAAA
The DNA here is from genome assembly GCF_000520015.2 of Chania multitudinisentens RB-25. GTDB lineage: Bacteria > Pseudomonadota > Gammaproteobacteria > Enterobacterales > Enterobacteriaceae > Chania > Chania multitudinisentens. The sequence goes on along the minus strand of NZ_CP007044.2, from coordinate 238,296 downwards.
CACCGGGCGGCGATGTTGAATATGAAATCCTGAAAGTAGAATATCTTTAAATTGTGGGCAGCTGCTCAGATATTCAGCAGGGTTTTGTAAAGAAAAGAAAAAGGCCGCAAGCGGCCTTTTATCTGAGCCTGCTGCATGGCACCTTTTCGCTATACTCGTCATAATTTAACTGTTACGCACATTATGACGGGTATATGGGTGACTGATTTAGCGCGGCAGTGTGATTTTGCGCTCTTTTGACGGGCGGTAAAGAACTAGCGTATTGCCGATCATTTGTACATTGCAGGCACCGGTTTCACGCACGATTGCGTCGGCGATCAATGTTTTGGTGTCGCGATCTTCAGCAGCGATTTTTACCTTGATCAGCTCGTGATGCTCCAGAGCTTGTTCAATTTCAGCCAGCACCCCTTCGGTGAAACCGTTATTACCCAGCATGACAACCGGTTTCAACGGATGTGCCAGGCCTTTCAGGTGCTGTTTTTGTTTATTATTCAGATTCATTGTCTTTTTTGCTTAAGTTGGGATTGAAAACGGGTCATTCTACCGCCATCTCATGTATATCACCAAATCAGTCTGCATCGAATGGCGTCTACGTGAGCGGCGAACCTGACATAAGAGATTCTTTTTAGGATAGTTGGAAAACGAGATGGCTAATAAAAAGCGTTCGGCTAGTTCCAGTCGCTGGCTACAAGAACACTTTAGCGATAAATATGTGCAGCAGGCGCAGAAAAAAGGGCTACGTTCCCGAGCCTGGTTTAAACTTGATGAAATACAGCAAAGTGACAAATTGTTTAAACCGGGAATGACGGTTGTTGATTTGGGAGCGGCGCCGGGTGGGTGGTCGCAATATGTTGTAACCCAGATTGGTGGTAACGGGCGCATCATTGCTTGTGATATTTTGCCGATGGATCCTATTGTTGGTGTCGATTTCCTTCAAGGTGATTTTCGTGATCAACTGGTACTTAAAGCACTGTTGGAACGTGTAGGTGAAAGTAAGGTTCAGGTTGTCATGTCTGACATGGCACCGAATATGAGTGGCACCCCGGCGGTCGATATCCCGAGATCGATGTATCTGGTAGAGTTAGCACTGGAAATGTGTCGTGATGTCCTCGCCCCAGGCGGTAGTTTCCTGGTGAAGGTGTTCCAGGGAGATGGTTTTGACGAGTACCTACGGGAAATTCGCTCCCTGTTTACGAAAGTTAAGATTCGTAAGCCAGACGCTTCACGCGCGCGTTCGCGGGAAGTGTACATTGTAGCGACAGGGCGGAAACTGTAGTACCCTAACGCTGTTTGTTAACACAGTTGTAATATGAGGTTAATCCCTTGAGTGACATGGCGAAAAACCTAATTCTCTGGTTAGTCATCGCAGTTGTATTGATGTCTGTATTTCAGAGCTTTGGGCCCAGCGAGTCTAATGGACGTAGGGTGGATTACACCACTTTCATGTCCGAACTGACCCAAGATCAAATTCGTGAAGCACGAATCAATGGGCGTGAAATTAACGTTACTCGTAAAGACAGTAACAAATACACGACCTTCATCCCTGTCAACGATCCGAGACTGTTGGATACGTTGTTGACCAAGAATGTCAAAGTTGTTGGTGAGCCGCCGGAAGAGCCGAGCTTGCTGGCTTCTATCTTTATTTCCTGGTTCCCGATGCTGTTGCTGATTGGGGTCTGGATCTTCTTTATGCGGCAAATGCAGGGTGGCGGCGGCAAAGGCGCGATGTCCTTTGGCAAGAGCAAGGCCCGTATGTTGACGGAAGATCAGATCAAAACCACTTTTGCTGACGTTGCGGGCTGTGACGAAGCAAAAGAAGAGGTCAGTGAACTGGTAGATTATCTGCGCGAACCGAGCCGTTTCCAGAAACTGGGCGGTAAGATCCCGAAAGGCGTGTTGATGGTAGGGCCGCCAGGTACTGGTAAAACCCTGCTGGCGAAAGCCATTGCGGGTGAGGCCAAAGTGCCGTTCTTCACCATTTCCGGTTCTGATTTCGTTGAAATGTTCGTCGGTGTTGGGGCTTCTCGCGTACGTGACATGTTCGAGCAGGCTAAAAAAGCGGCACCGTGCATCATCTTTATCGATGAAATCGATGCCGTTGGCCGTCAGCGTGGTGCTGGTTTAGGTGGTGGTCACGATGAGCGTGAGCAAACGCTGAACCAGATGCTGGTTGAAATGGACGGTTTTGAAGGCAATGAAGGCATTATCGTGATTGCGGCGACTAACCGCCCGGATGTGCTTGATCCTGCACTGCTGCGCCCAGGTCGTTTTGACCGCCAAGTGGTGGTGGGTTTGCCAGATGTACGTGGCCGTGAACAGATCCTGAAAGTACACATGCGCCGTGTGCCACTAGCGCCAGATATTGACGCTTCTGTGATCGCGCGTGGCACTCCGGGTTTCTCCGGTGCAGATCTGGCCAACCTGGTCAACGAAGCAGCATTGTTTGCAGCACGTGGCAGCAAGCGTGTGGTATCGATGGTGGAATTCGAAAAGGCCAAAGATAAAATCATGATGGGGGCAGAGCGCCGTTCCATGGTGATGACCGAAGCGCAAAAAGAATCCACTGCATACCACGAAGCGGGTCACGCGATCATTGGTCGCTTGGTTCCTGAGCATGATCCGGTGCATAAAGTTACGATCATTCCTCGTGGCCGTGCGCTTGGTGTGACTTTCTTCCTGCCGGAAGGAGATGCCATCAGCGCCAGCCGTCAGAAACTGGAAAGCCAAATTTCCACGCTGTACGGCGGTCGTTTGGCGGAAGAGATTATCTATGGGCCGGAAAAAGTCTCTACTGGTGCATCGAACGACATTAAAGTTGCCACCTCGATCGCCCGTAATATGGTGACACAGTGGGGCTTCTCGGAGAAACTTGGGCCATTGCTGTATGCGGAAGAGGAAGGCGAAGTGTTCCTGGGCCGTTCTGTGGCTAAAGCGAAACATATGTCGGATGAAACCGCACGTATCATCGATCAGGAAGTGAAATTACTGGTTGAGCGTAACTACGTTCGTGCTCGTGCGTTGTTGATGGAAAATATGGATATCCTGCATTCAATGAAGGATGCCCTGATGAAATATGAAACTATTGACGCTCCGCAGATCGACGATTTGATGAACCGTAAAGATGTGCGCCCACCGGCAGGTTGGGATGATGCGGCCAAGAACAGCAACTCCGACAACGGTGGCACACCAAAGGCTCCAACGTCGATTGATGAGCCGCATACCTCAAATCCAGGTAATCCTTTGTCTGAACAGCAACAGTTCGACAAATAACCTCAGCTATGTAATAAAATCAAACCCCGGCTAGCCCGGGGTTTTTTACACCTGTCATAACTGGAAATTGTTCATTTACTGCGGCGCTCAGCCCATTTATGGAATGACAACGTCCAAACCTACTTCTGATAGGTAATATTAAGGTTTATTAATCATGCAGTTAATTGTTAGAGACCAGATTATCGATCTCAATCATCCACAGGTGATGGGGATTCTTAACGTCACTCCTGATTCCTTTTCTGATGGTGGTCGGCATCATTCGCTGAATGATGCCTTGTTGCACGCTCATGCGCTGATCTCCGCAGGTGCGACGATGATTGACGTGGGAGGTGAATCAACCCGCCCAGGTGCCGCAGCTGTTAGTGAAGAGGAAGAAATTGCGCGCGTAGTGCCCGTGGTGGAAGCGTTGGCCCAACGATTTGAAGTTTTTATCTCGGTAGATACCTCAAAAGCCGGTGTGATCCGCGAATCAGCCCTTGCTGGAGCGCACTTGATCAACGACGTTCGTTCGCTGCAAGAACCAGGGGCGTTAGAGGCCGCAGTTGCAAGCGGTTTACCGGTTTGCCTGATGCATATGCAGGGGGAACCGCGTACTATGCAGCAGGCACCGCATTACGACGATCTGATGGGTGATATAAAGGCGTTTTTTCAGCATCACATTGAGCGTTGTGTCGCTGGGGGAATAGAAAAACAGAAATTGTTACTCGATCCAGGCTTCGGTTTCGGTAAGAATTTGGCGCATAATTATCAGCTTCTGGCCCGGTTGTCAGAATTTCATCATTTTGGTCTGCCTCTGTTGGTAGGGATGTCGCGTAAATCGATGATTGGACAGCTGTTGAATGTGCCCCCTGAACAACGGGTTATTGGCAGCGTTGCCTGTGCGGTGATCGCAGCAATGCAGGGAGCACAGATTGTCAGAGTGCATGACGTTAAAGAGACTGTCGAGGCGATGCGTGTCGTCGAGGCAACACTTTCAGCTAAGGGGCAGTAGAGACATGAGCGAACGCAAATATTTTGGTACCGATGGCATCCGTGGCAAAGTCGGTGACAACCCGATCACCCCAGAATTCGTTCTTAAGCTCGGTTGGGCTGCTGGTAAGGTACTGGCACGCCATGGTTCTCGTAAAATCATCATCGGTAAAGACACTCGTATCTCTGGCTATATGCTGGAATCCGCGTTGGAAGCGGGTCTGGCAGCTGCTGGCCTTTCCGCCTCCTTTACCGGCCCAATGCCAACCCCGGCAGTGGCTTATCTGACCCGAACCTTCCGTGCGGAAGCCGGGATCGTTATCTCAGCTTCACACAACCCGTTCTATGATAACGGTATCAAATTCTTCTCTATCGATGGGGCCAAGCTACCCGATCATGTGGAAGAAGCTATCGAAGCCGAAATGGAAAAACCGCTGACCTGCGTTGAGTCTGCCGAATTGGGTAAAGCCAGCCGTATCGTGGATGCTGCGGGGCGCTATATCGAGTTTTGTAAAGGTACTTTCCCAAGCGAGCTGAGCCTGAATGACTTGAAAATAGTGGTAGATTGTGCGAATGGCGCGACCTATCACATTGCCCCCAGCGTACTGCGTGAGTTGGGGGCGACGGTGATCGCTATCGGTTGTGAGCCGGATGGTATGAACATCAACGAGCAATGTGGTGCTACCGATGTGCGTCAGTTGCAGGAGCGAGTGTTGGCAGAACAGGCGCATGTAGGCCTGGCTTTTGACGGTGACGGCGACCGTGTGATGATGGTTGACCATTTGGGTAACAAAGTAGACGGTGACCAACTCCTGTACATCATTGCCCGTGAAGGTTTACGCCAAGGCCAGCTGCGCGGCGGGGCCGTAGGTACTTTGATGAGCAACATGGGGTTGGAACTGGCATTGAAACAGCTGGGTATCCCATTTGCTCGTGCCAAAGTCGGGGATCGCTACGTGCTGGAAAAACTACAGGAGCTGGGTTGGCGCATTGGAGCAGAAAACTCCGGCCATGTGATCCTGTTGGACAAAACCACTACCGGTGACGGTATTGTGGCTGGCTTGCAAGTGCTGACCGCCATGGTGCGTAATAATATGAGCCTGCATGATCTGTGTAGTGGCATGAAATTGCTGCCGCAGATCCTGGTGAACGTGCGTTTCGTTGGCGAACATAATCCACTGGAATCGGCAACTGTACGTGAAGTGACCGAGCAGGTAGAGGCAGAGCTGGCTGGTCATGGTCGCGTCTTGTTGCGCAAATCGGGAACCGAACCGTTAATCCGCGTCATGGTGGAAGGTGAGGATGAAAAACAGGTTGAGATGCTGGCTCATCGTATCGCTGATGCGGTGAAGCAGGCAGGCTAACGCCTTGTTTTCACGCAGGCATCGTTCACTGTGCCTGCGTGGATCACAGATTATGCCAGTTTTTGATGTTTTTTTCCGCAAACGCATCAGTGGCTGCAAATTGCCCTTGCGTGGTCTGACGGCTTTGGTTAGTATTCACACCCGCTTCAGTGGGCTGTTTAGTGACATACCACGGCTTCATAGATACAGAAGCATCTGAGGTGAGAAGCATTTGGCACGCGGTGAACCCGCAAGGATACAGGTACGACTATGTACGAAGCTCTTCTGGTAATTTTCTTGCTGGTTTCAATCGGGCTGGTTGCTCTGATTATGTTACAGCAAGGCAAAGGCGCTGATATGGGGGCCTCATTTGGAGCAGGTGCTTCTGGCACATTGTTCGGCTCAACTGGCTCAGGCAACTTCATGACCCGCATGACGGCTGTTTTGGCGACGTTATTTTTCGTCATCAGTCTGATTTTGGGTAACTTGAGCAGCAATAAAAACCAGAAAGGCAGCGAGTGGGAAAACCTGGGGCAGCCAGTGAAAACTGAGCAAACCACTGCACCGGTAGCACCTGCCAAGCCAAGCAGCGATATCCCGCAGTAAGCAGTAAAAGTTTGAAAATGGTTGTTAGTGCGCAGGCAGTAAAAACAGCCATTAAGCAGTAAGAATCAGTACCGAGGTGGTGGAATTGGTAGACACGCTACCTTGAGGTGGTAGTGCCCTAACGGGCTTGTGGGTTCGAGTCCCATCCTCGGTACCAAATCCCAGAGATGACTTGCGTTTTAGCAATTATCAGCGTAGCATTTGCCACGTTTTCGGACGCGGGGTGGAGCAGCTTGGTAGCTCGTCGGGCTCATAACCCGAAGGTCGTCGGTTCAAATCCGGCCCCCGCAACCACTTTCCTTATGAGTGTCTATTTTCAAATACACTTTTCGATTGAAATCCGCTTTTCTCGAACAACATTTGAAAATGACACTGGTAAGAAAGTTGTACCGAAGCTGCTTTGCGGCAAACAGGGTCCAGTTGCATAATGCCCCGAATTTTCGGGGTTTTTTGTTATTTGGCAACAGAATCACTGGGCTATTAGGCCCTTTTTTTATGTCTTGGGGGTGGGCTTGTCCACATTAGAGCAAAAGTTAACAGAGATGCTTTCCGCACCGGTAGAAGCGTTGGGCTTTGAGCTTGTAGGCATCGAATTTATTCGGGCGCGCCAATCAACGTTACGCATCTATATTGATAGTGAGAATGGAATCAATGTTGATGATTGCGCTGATGCCAGCCACCAGGTCAGCGCTGTACTGGATGTCGAAGATCCTGTCACGGTCGCTTACAACTTGGAAGTCTCCTCTCCTGGCCTTGATCGTCCTATGTTCACTGCGGAACACTATCAACGTTTTACTGGTGAAGAAGTCAGCGTTGTTCTGCGTATGGCGATACAAAACCGCCGTAAATGGCAGGGCATTATCAAGTCCGTTGAAGGTGAGATGATCACGGTTACTGTGGAAGGGAAAGATGAAGTGTTCGCACTGAGTAACATTCAGAAAGCGAACCTGGTACCCCACTTTTAAAGTTTGGATGAGGCAACTAGGATGAACAAAGAGATTCTGGCGGTTGTTGAAGCTGTTTCCAATGAAAAATCCCTTCCGCGTGAGAAGATTTTTGAAGCGCTGGAAACCGCATTAGCCACCGCAACCAAGAAAAAATATGAACAGGAAATCGATGTACGTGTCAGCATTGACCGTAAAACCGGCGATTTCGACACCTTCCGCCGTTGGGTTGCCGTTGATGAAGTGACCCAGCCGACGCGTGAAATCACGCTGGAAGCTGCACAGTATGAAGATCCATCCATCGAACTGGGTGGTTATATCGAAGATCAGATCGAATCCGTTACCTTTGATCGTATTACTACCCAGACTGCGAAACAGGTTATCGTACAGAAAGTCCGTGAAGCTGAACGTGCGATGGTGGTTGATGCGTTCCGTGAACATGAAGGTGAAATCGTCACCGGCGTGGTAAAAAAGGTTAGCCGCGACAACATTGCGTTGGATTTGGGCAGCAATGCTGAAGCAGTGATTGGCCGTGAAGACATGCTGCCGCGTGAAAACTTCCGCCCAGGTGACCGTATTCGTGGTGTCTTGTACGCTGTCCGCCCGGAAGCGCGTGGTGCACAACTGTTCGTCAGTCGCTCCAGCCCGGATATGCTGAAAGAGCTATTCCGCATTGAAGTGCCGGAAATCGGCGAAGAAGTGATTGAAATTAAAGCGGCAGCCCGCGATCCTGGCTCCCGTGCAAAAATTGCTGTAAAAACCAACGACAAGCGTATCGATCCGGTCGGTGCCTGCGTTGGTATGCGCGGTGCCCGCGTCCAGGCAGTTTCGAGCGAGCTTGGCGGGGAGCGTATTGATATCATCCTGTGGGATGATAACCCTGCACAATTTGTCATCAACGCCATGGCTCCAGCGGATGTAGCCTCGATCGTGGTGGATGAAGACAAGTGCACAATGGATATTGCCGTTGAAGCCAGCAACCTGGCACAGGCGATCGGCCGTAATGGCCAAAACGTGCGTTTAGCCTCCCAATTGTTGAAACAACATCGTGATGATGATCGCTGGGAACTGAACGTGATGACGGCGGACGATCTGCAAGCCAAACACCAGGCTGAAGCTCATGCCGCCATTGATACCTTCACCAAGTATCTTGATATCGACGAAGATTTTGCCACGGTTCTGGTTGAAGAAGGCTTTTCAACGCTGGAAGAACTGGCCTATGTGCCAATTAAAGAGCTGCTGGAAATCGACGGACTGGATGAAGATACGGTTGAAGCATTGCGCGATCGTGCCAAAGCTGCATTGACCACGCTGGCTCTGGCTCAGGAAGAAAGCCTGGGCGACCAAAAACCCGCTGATGATTTGCTCAACCTTTCGGGCCTTGAGCGTAGCATGGCCTTTAAACTGGCCGCGCATGGGGTTTGTACGCTGGAAGATCTTGCCGAGCAGGGTGTTGACGATCTGGCTGATATTGAAGGGCTTAGTGATGAACAGGCCGGCGAGCTGATTATGGCCGCTCGTAATATCTGTTGGTTTGGCGATAACGCGTAATAAACTGTAGCAGGAAGGAAAGCATGACGACAGATGTAACCGTAAAATCGCTGGCAGCAGAGATTCAGACTCCGGTTGATCGCCTGGTACAGCAGTTTGCTGATGCAGGGATCAACAAGTCAGAGGCTGACTCTGTGACTCAGCAAGAGAAAGAAACCTTGCTGGCGCATTTGAACCGTGAACACGGTAATGTGCCAGGTAAACTTACATTGCAACGTAAAACACGCAGCACCTTGAATATTCCAAGCACTGGGGGTAAAAGTAAATCGGTGCAAATTGAGGTCCGCAAGAAACGCACTTATGTAAATCGCGATACGCAAGAGGCCCAACAGGCTGAAGCGGCAGAGCAGGCACTGCGTGAAGCGGAAGAGCAGGCACGGCGCGAAGCAGAAGAGCTAGCGAAACGCGAAGCAGAAGCGAAGCGCGTAGCCGAAGAGCAAGCCAAACGTGAGGCCGCAGAGATTGCTAAGCGTAATTCAGCGGAAAAAGAAAAAGTGACCAACCAACATAGCGACGAAATGACCAAGCCAGCTCAGGCAGAAAAAGCCCGCCGTGAAGCCGAAGCCGCTGAACTGAAACGTAAAGCGGAAGAGGAAATGCGCCGTAAGGTTGAAGAAGAAGCCAAACGTGTCGCAGAAGAAGCACGCCGGATGGCCGAAGAGAACGGTGAAAAGTGGGCCGCAGCCGACGCTGCCAGCGCAGAGGTTGAAACCGCTGATTACCATGTAACCACCTCTCAACATGCCCGTGCTGCCGAAGACGAAAACGATGCCAAAGTTGAAGGCGATCGCCGTAGCCGTACTCGCGGTGGCAAAGCTGCCAAGCAGAAAAAAGGCAATAAACTTTTCGATTCTAAAGCCGATCGCGAAGAAGCTCGCGCTGTAACCCGTGGTGGTAAAAGCAAGCGCAAGCCAAGCACTCTACAGCAAGGTTTCAACAAACCAGCTCAAGTGGTTAACCGTGACGTTATCATTGGCGAAACTATCACCGTTGCCGAACTGGCGAACAAGATGGCGGTGAAAGGCTCTCAGGTCATCAAAGCGATGATGAAGCTGGGCGCAATGGCGACCATTAATCAGGTTATCGACCAGGAAACAGCACAGCTGGTTGCCGAAGAGATGGGCCATAAAGTGATTCTGCGCCGTGAAAACGAGCTGGAAGAAGCGCTGATGAGCGACCGTGATACAGGTGCTGCAACCGCGGCTGAGGCACGTGCGCCGGTTGTGACCATCATGGGCCACGTTGACCATGGTAAAACCTCTCTGCTCGATTACATTCGCTCCACCAAAGTGGCAGTGGGTGAAGCCGGTGGTATTACCCAACACATCGGTGCTTACCATGTAGAAACCGAAAACGGCATGATTACCTTCCTGGATACTCCAGGCCACGCAGCCTTTACTTCAATGCGTGCTCGTGGTGCTCAGGCGACCGATATCGTGGTTCTGGTGGTAGCTGCTGATGATGGCGTTATGCCGCAAACCATCGAAGCTATTCAGCATGCTCAGGCAGCGAAAGTGCCATTGGTCGTTGCGGTTAACAAAATCGATAAACCAGAAGCCGATCCAGACCGTGTTAAGCAAGAGCTATCTCAGTATGGCGTTATGCCAGAAGAGTGGGGCGGTGAAGCACAGTTCGTTCATGTCTCCGCGAAAGCTGGTACGGGTATCGACGAACTGTTGAACGCTATCCTGCTGCAAGCTGAAGTTCTTGAACTGAAAGCCGTTCGTAGCGGTATGGCGAGCGGTGTAGTGATCGAATCCTTCTTGGATAAAGGCCGTGGCCCAGTGGCTACCGTGCTGGTTCAGGAAGGTACGCTGAATAAAGGCGATATCGTGCTGTGTGGCTTCGAATATGGCCGTGTGCGTGCAATGCGTGACGAACTTGGCCGTGAAGTGACTTCGGCTGGCCCTTCTATTCCGGTTGAGATCCTGGGCTTGTCTAGCGTTCCTGCTGCGGGTGATGAAGCGACCGTCGTGCGTGATGAGAAAAAAGCACGGGAAGTGGCGCTGTATCGTCAAGGCAAGTTCCGTGAAGTTAAGCTGGCGCGTCAGCAGAAATCCAAGCTGGAAAACATGTTCTCCAACATGACAGAGGGTGAAGTTTCTGAGCTGAATATCGTTCTGAAATCCGATGTACAGGGTACTTGTGAAGCAATTTCGGATTCACTCCAGAAACTCTCTACCGACGAAGTGAAAGTGAAAATTGTCGGCTCTGGTGTCGGCGGTATTACTGAAACTGACGCGACGTTGGCGGCTGCATCGAACGCTATTATTCTGGGCTTCAACGTCCGTGCTGATGCCTCTGCACGCCGTGTGATCGAAGCAGAAAGCCTGGATCTGCGTTATTACTCTGTCATCTATAGCCTGATCGACGAAGTGAAGCAGGCGATGAGCGGCATGTTGGCTCCTGAGTACAAACAGCAGATTATCGGCTTGGCTGAAGTGCGTGACGTGTTTAAATCACCTAAATTCGGCGCTGTTGCAGGCTGTATGGTGACCGAAGGCACAATTAAGCGCCATAACCCAATTCGCGTTCTGCGTGACAACGTGGTGATCTACGAAGGTGAGCTGGAATCTCTGCGCCGCTTTAAAGATGACGTTAACGAAGTCCGTAACGGTATGGAATGTGGTATTGGCGTTAAGAACTATAACGATGTGCGCGTTGGCGATATGATCGAAGTGTTCGAAATTATCGAGATTCAGCGTACTATCGCTTAAGTTTGCTATATACCCTAAATAATTCGAGCGGCAGGAAAGCTAACGCACTTGCAACTTGAAGTAGAAGAAATTTGTTCTGGGGGGCCTTGTGGCCCCCCGATTTGTCTGGAGGATACTCAAATGGCAAAAGAATTCAGCCGCGGTCAACGTGTGGCACAAGAGATGCAAAAAGAGATTGCGATCATTTTGCAGCGTGAAGTCAAAGATCCGCGTGTGGGTATGGCGACGGTTTCTGGTGTTGAAGTGTCCCGCGATTTGGCGTATGCCAAAGTATATGTCACTTTTCTGAACGTCTTGACCGAAAACCATGATCCAGAGTTGGTAACTAACGGCATTAAAGCGTTGCAGGATGCTTCCGGGTATATTCGCACCTTGCTGGGTAAAGCTATGCGCCTGCGTGTAGTGCCAGAATTGACTTTCGCCTATGACAACTCATTGGTTGAAGGGATGCGTATGTCCAATCTGGTGACCAACGTGGTGAAGAATGATGCTGAACGCCGTTCTGCATCAGGCGATGATGAGGAGGCTTAATGAGTCGCCCACGCCGCCGTGGCCGTGATATCCATGGCGTACTGTTGTTGGATAAACCGCAAAGCCTGTCGTCCAACGATGCCCTACAGAAAGTTAAACGTATCTATAATGCCAATCGAGCGGGCCATACCGGTGCACTCGATCCATTGGCAACGGGTATGCTGCCGATTTGCCTCGGGGAAGCGACCAAATTCTCACAATATCTGCTCGATTCTGACAAACGTTATCGTGTGATTGCTCGCCTTGGTCAGCGAACTGATACCTCAGATGCAGATGGGCAGATAGTGCAAGAACGGCCAGTGAACTTCACTAAAGCTCAGCTTGACGCTGCCTTGAACAGTTTCCGTGGCGATATCCAGCAAGTACCATCCATGTATTCAGCGCTGAAATATCAGGGCAAGAAACTGTATGAATATGCGCGGCAGGGTATCGAAGTGCCGCGTGAAGCGCGCAGTATCACCGTCTATGAGCTGCAATTTATCCGCTGGGAAGGGGACGAATTGGAGTTGGAAATTCATTGCTCGAAAGGCACCTATATTCGCACCATCACTGACGATCTTGGTGAATTGCTGGGCTGTGGTGCGCACGTGATTTACCTGCGCCGTTTACAGGTGGCGAAGTACCCGATTGCTCGGATGGTCACATTAGAGCAGTTAAATGCCTTGGTAGCAGAGGCGGAGGAGCAAGGGATCGCTTCAAGCGCATTGCTCGATCCGCTGTTGATGCCTATGGACAGCCCGGCAGAGGATTTCCCTGAAGTGAATTTGCTGCCAGCCGTTGCCGGTTATATCAAGCAGGGGCAACCGGTACAGGCGGCGGGCGCCCCTCTTTCAGGAATGGTGCGTATTACCGAAGGTGAAGAACGTAAATTTATCGGTATTGGCGAGATTGCTGATGATGGGCGGATCGCACCGCGCCGTCTGGTTGTTGAATATTTCGACTTATTATAACGCCTTGCGCAGGTTCCCGGCAGCTTGAAGGATGGCGGGGATAAGGGTAGAATAGCGCGGCTTATGCATTGGGTTGCTGAATTAGAGATCGGCGCCTGTATTTATTATCTATAATTTGGAGTATGACAATGTCTCTAAGTGTTGAAGCTAAAGCTAAAATTGTAGCTGACTTTGGTCGTGGTACTAATGACAGCGGCTCTACTGAAGTTCAGGTTGCCCTGTTGACTGCGCAGATCAACCATCTGCAAGGCCACTTCTCAGAGCACAAAAAAGATCACCACAGCCGTCGTGGTCTGCTGCGTATGGTTTCTCAGCGTCGTAAGCTGCTGGACTACCTGAAGCGTAAAGATGTAGCGCGTTACACCAGCCTGATTGAGCGCTTGGGTCTGCGTCGCTAATTGAGCAAGTTTCAGTGGAAAGGGGCCTATTTTGGCCCCTTTCTTCTAGGAAGCATAAGTAAATCAGGTTAATGTATTATTAAGGTTCTTCCGTTACAGAGGTTCGCGCGGCTAATGAGAGGCTTTATCCCCGGTTGAGATAAAGGTTGTCATTAGTCGCGAGGATGTAATGTGAAGGCAAGTCAAGTCACTGGCGTGTCGAGTCGTCATTACGATTGCGCGCCGTTAATGAAGGATTAAATTTTGCTGACACCGATCATTCGCAAATTCCAGTATGGCCAGCATACCGTCACTATTGAAACCGGTATGATAGCGCGCCAAGCCACTGCTGCCGTTATGGTAAGCATGGATGACACGGCCGTATTCGTGACTGTTGTAGGCCAGAAAAAAGCCAAGCCTGGCCAGAGTTTCTTCCCGCTGACCGTTAACTATCAGGAGCGTACTTACGCTGCTGGCCGTATTCCAGGCAGTTTCTTCCGCCGTGAAGGCCGTCCGAGTGAAGGTGAAACCCTGACTTCTCGTCTGATTGACCGCCCGATCCGCCCCCTGTTCCCAGATAGTTTCCTGAACGAAGTGCAGGTTATTGCTACAGTGGTTTCCGTTAACCCACAGGTTAACCCAGATATCGTTGCAATGATCGGTGCTTCTGCTGCTTTGAGCCTGTCCGGTATTCCGTTCAATGGCCCTATCGGAGCGGCACGTGTTGGCTATATCAACGATCAATATGTTCTGAACCCAACTACCGATGAGCTGAAAGCAAGCCGTTTGGATCTGGTGGTTGCCGGTACTGCGGGCGCTGTGCTGATGGTGGAATCCGAAGCGGACGTTCTGAGCGAAGATCAGATGCTGGGTGCAGTTGTGTTTGGTCATGATCAACAGCAAGTGGTGATTGAAAATATCAACGCTCTGGTTACTGAAGCGGGTAAGCCGAAGTGGGACTGGCAGCCAGCTCCGGTCAACGAAGCGCTGCATGCGCGCGTGGCTGAATTGGCCGAAAACCGCCTGGGCGATGCTTACCACATCACTGAAAAGCAAGAGCGTTATGCTCAGGTTGACGCCATTAAAGACAGCGTAGTGGAAGCTCTGCTGGCGCAGGACGATACGCTGGATGCATCCGAGATTCAGGATATCTTGGGCAGCGTTGAGAAAAACGTTGTACGTAGCCGCGTACTGCGTGGCGAACCACGCATTGATGGCCGTGAAAAAGATATGATCCGTGGTCTGGACGTGCGCACTGGCGTTCTGCCTCGTACCCATGGTTCAGCCTTGTTCACCCGCGGTGAAACTCAGGCACTGGTGACAGCGACGCTGGGTACTGCCCGTGATGCACAGAGCATTGATGAACTGATGGGCGAGAAGACCGATAGCTTCCTGTTCCACTACAATTTCCCTCCGTATTCCGTTGGTGAGACCGGCATGGTTGGCTCACCTAAGCGTCGTGAAATCGGCCATGGTCGCCTGGCGAAGCGTGGTGTGCTGGCAGTGATGCCTAAACCAGAAGATTTCCCGTATACCGTGCGTGTGGTATCTGAAATTACTGAATCCAACGGTTCTTCTTCCATGGCGTCTGTTTGTGGCGCTTCTCTGGCGCTCATGGATGCCGGTGTGCCAATCAAGGCTGCGGTTGCGGGCATCGCAATGGGCCTGGTGAAGGAGCAAGACAACTTTGTGGTTCTGTCCGATATTCTGGGTGATGAAGATCATCTGGGTGACATGGACTTCAAAGTGGCTGGTAGCCGTGAAGGTATCACTGCGCTGCAAATGGATATCAAAATCGAAGGTATTACCCGCGAAATAATGCAGGTGGCTTTGAACCAGGCCAAAGGTGCTCGTTTACACATTCTGGGCGTGATGGAACAGGCAATCAGCACACCACGTGGCGATATCTCTGAGTTTGCACCGCGTATTCACACCATTCGCATCAATCCAGACAAGATCAAGGATGTGATTGGTAAAGGCGGCTCTGTCATCCGTGCGTTGACCGAAGAAACCGGTACCACCATCGAAATTGAAGATGATGGTACAGTGAAAATTGCCGCTACCGACGGTGAGAAAGCGAAATATGCTATTCGTCGCATCGAAGAAATTACCGCTGAGATCGAAGTTGGCCGCGTGTACCAGGGTAAAGTCACCCGTATCGTTGATTTCGGTGCCTTTGTGGCAATCGGCGGCGGTAAAGAGGGCTTGGTACACATCTCTCAAATCGCTGACAAGCGGGTTGAGAAAGTGACCGACTATCTGCAAATGGGCCAAGATGTACCGGTTAAGGTACTGGAAGTTGATCGCCAGGGGCGTGTGCGCCTGAGCATCAAAGAAGCGACAGCGCCGGAAGCGGCTGCTGTGGCGGCTCCAGAAGCAGAGTAACTGTATCGATAGCTTTACAGCTCCCCGCCACGGGGTTGGGGGCTGTTTTTATCGCGCGGGTAGGATATCTGCGTATTAGCAAGCGGAGGACAGGACGTTCATCCAATGTTTGTCTTCGGGAGTGGGAAATGAAGCCTTTCTTGCGCTGGTGTTACGTTGCGACAGCACTTATGCTGGCAGGATGCAGCAACCATGATTGGCGTAAAGACGAAGTTCTGGCTATTCCGTTGCAGCCTACGTTGCAACAGGAAGTGATTCTGGCGCGCATGGAACAAATACTTGCCAGCCGGGCACTGACGGATGATGAGCGCGCACAGCTTTTATATGAGCGCGGGGTGCTGTATGATAGCCTCGGGCTACGTGCTCTAGCGCGCAATGATTTTTCACAAGCGCTGGCGATACGTCCTGATATGCCGGAAGTTTTCAACTACCTGGGCATTTACTTTACGCAGGCAGGCAATTTTGATGCTGCCTATGAAGCGTTTGATTCTGTACTAGAGCTTGATCCAACTTACAATTACGCGCGTTTAAACCGGGGCATCGCACTGTATTATGGTGGCCGCTTCCCGTTGGCGCAGGATGATCTGCAGGCGTTTTATCAAGACGACCCAAACGATCCCTTCCGTTCGTTGTGGCTTTATCTGGTGGAAAGAGAAATCGATCCCAAGCAAGCCAACGTAACGCTTCAGCAGCGTTACGATAAAGCGGACAGAGGGCAATGGGGATGGAATATTGTCGAATTCTACTTGGGCAAAATCAGCGAAAAAACGCTGATGGAACGCCTTAAGGTAGAGGCAACGGATAACACTTCGCTCGCTGAGCATCTCAGTGAAACTGACTTCTATTTAGGTAAACACTACCTGAGTCTGGGGGACAAGGACACCGCTTTGGCGTTGTTCAAACTGACGGTGGCTAACAATGTTCATAACTTTGTTGAGCACCGCTATGCATTGTTGGAATTGGCGATGTTGGGCCAAGAACAAGACGACCTATCGGAATCGGACCAGCAATAGCTGACGGATATATATATCAGCCTGAATTACATTGGTTTTTTGCCAAAGTAATCGCCTTTGCGGGCGAGGGCTTTTTTGTCTGTTTTACAATCTAATTTGAGCCGGTTCACACTTTTCAATGAAAATGACTGAAAATTTTCTCGACGAGTTATGTAGACTGGCTGCCATTATTAATGAGGCACGTGTACATGACTACTGAGTTTGAAACCTCTTTTGCTGATTTGGGGCTGTCTGCTCCGATTATTTCTGCCCTGACCGATTTGGGCTACGAAAAACCTTCTCCGATCCAGGCTGAGTGTATTCCTCACCTGCTGAATGGCCGCGACGTGCTGGGCATGGCGCAGACTGGTAGTGGTAAAACGGCGGCGTTCTCGCTGCCATTGCTGCACAACCTTGATGCAGCCTTAAAAGCACCACAAATTCTGGTGTTGGCACCGACCCGCGAACTGGCGGTTCAGGTTGCTGAAGCAATGACCGATTTCTCCAAGCATATGCATGGCGTGAACGTCGTAGCCCTATACGGTGGCCAGCGTTATGACGTGCAATTGCGTGCTCTGCGTCAAGGCCCGCAAATCGTGGTAGGTACTCCAGGCCGTCTGCTGGATCACCTGAAGCGCGGTACTTTGAATCTCTCCAGCCTGAAGGGCCTGGTGTTGGATGAAGCCGACGAAATGTTGCGTATGGGCTTTATTGAAGATGTAGAAACCATCATGGCGGAGATCCCGGCTGAGCATCAGACCGCACTGTTCTCTGCCACCATGCCGGAAGCGATTCGTCGGATTACCCGTCGCTTTATGAAAGAGCCGCAGGAAGTCCGCATTCAGTCCAACGTTACAACGCGTCCAGATATCAGCCAGAGCTACTGGACCGTACACGGCATGCGTAAAAACGAAGCGCTGGTGCGTTTCTTGGAATCAGAAGATTTTGACGCTGCGATCATCTTCGTGCGTACTAAAAACGCGACTCTTGAAGTGGCCGAAGCGCTGGAGCGTAGCGGTTACAACAGTGCTGCACTGAATGGCGACATGAACCAGGCCCTGCGTGAGCAGACGCTGGAGCGTTTGAAGGATGGCCGCCTGGATATCCTGATTGCCACTGACGTTGCTGCCCGTGGTCTGGACGTTGAGCGTATCAGTTTGGTCGTAAACTATGATATCCCTATGGATTCAGAGTCTTACGTTCACCGTATCGGCCGTACCGGTCGTGCTGGTCGCGCTGGCCGTGCGCTGCTGTTTGTAGAAAATCGTGAGCGCCGCCTGCTGCGCAATATCGAACGTACCATGAAGCTGACCATTCCAGAGGTAGAGCTGCCGAATGCAGAGCTGCTGGGTGAACGCCGCTTAGCCAAGTTCGCTGCCAAAGTTCAGCAACAACTGGAAAGTAGCGATCTGGATATGTACCGCGCTTTGCTGGCTAAACTGCAACCGGCCGAAGAGCTGGATATGGAAACCTTGGCCGCAGCACTGCTGAAAATGGCTCAGGGTGAACGTCCGCTGATCCTGCCACCAGACCCGGTATTCAAGCCACGCCAACGCCGTGAGTTCAACGATCGTGATGATCGCGGGAGCGATCGTCGTCGTGATCCGCGTTCAGATAGCCGTGACGGTGGTGATCGTCCGCGTCGTGAACGCCGTGACGTTGGTGAGATGCAGTTGTACCGCATTGAAGTGGGCCGTGATGATGGTGTGGAAGTTCGTCATATCGTTGGCGCTATCGCTAACGAGGGTGATATCAGCAGCCGTTATATCGGTAACATCAAACTGTTCGCTTCCCACTCAACTATCGAGCTGCCAAAAGGTATGCCGGGCGAGATCCTGAATCACTTTACTCGCACGCGTATTCTGAATAAGCCGATGAATATGCAGTTGCTGGGTGATGCGCAGCCGCATGAACGTGGTGAGCGCCGTGGTGGTGCTCGTCCATTCAACGGCGAACGTCGTGAAGGTGCGCCACGTCGTTCTTTCGGTGAGCGTCGTGAAGGTGGTAATGCGGGTGGTGAGCGCCGTGGTGGTAATTTCAACCGTGATGGCAAACCAGCCCCACGCCGTGATGGTGCTGCACCTGCTGCGCCACGCCGCCGCTTCGGTGATGCATAATTGTTTTGACCGTTTGTGGTTCATTACAGTAAAACCAGCCTGCGGGCTGGTTTTTTTATGCTCGATGTTCGCCTCAAACATTGAGAAATAACGTATTATCGGCACGGTTTGTTCAGGAATGTTATGCGCAGGAGAGCTCATGAGCTGGCAACAATTTAAATCTCAGTACCTGGTGCGCTTTTGGGCACCGTTACCGGCAGTGATTGCTGCTGGGATACTTGCTACCTATTATTTTGGAGTCACGGGCACGTTCTGGGCCGTGACCGGTGAATTCACGCGCTGGGGTGGCCATGTGTTGCAATGGTTTGGTTTTCATCCCGAGCAATGGGGCTATTTTAACGTAATTGGTTTGCAGGGTACGCCACTGGAACGTATTGATGGCAGGATGATCATCGGCATGTTTGCCGGTTGTATCGCTGCTGCGCTGTGGGCCAATAACGTCAAGTTGCGCATGCCGCAGCACCGTATCCGCATTGTGCAGGCGCTCTTGGGCGGCATTATTGCCGGTTTTGGCGCGCGCTTGGCCATGGGGTGTAACCTGGCTGCCTTTTTCACTGGGATTCCCCAGTTTTCATTGCATGCCTGGTTTTTTGCGTTGGCGACGGCCGCAGGCTCTTACTTCGGCGCGAAATTTACTTTGCTGCCGATGTTCCGTATCCCGGTAAAGCTGCAAAGAGTCAATGCTGCCGCGCCATTAACACAAAAGCCGGAACAGGCGCGCCGTCGTTTCCGGTTAGGGATGGTGATCTTCTGTCTTGCCATTGCCTGGTCGCTATGGACATTGCTTGATTCACCCAAGCTTGGTATGGCTATGTTGTTTGGTATAGGTTTCGGCCTGCTGATTGAGCGTGCGCAGATCTGTTTCACTTCCGCGTTTCGCGATCTGTGGATCACTGGCCGTACCCACATGGCGAAAGCGATTATTCTCGGTATGGCGGTGAGCGCCATTGGCATTTTCAGCTATGTGCAGCTTGGTGTTTCGCCCAAAATTCTGTGGGCCGGGCCGAATGCGGTTATCGGTGGATTGCTGTTTGGCTTTGGTATTGTGCTGGCTGGCGGCTGTGAAACCGGTTGGATGTATCGTGCGGTGGAAGGGCAGATCCACTACTGGTGGGTTGGTCTGGGTAATATCATTGGTGCAACGTTACTGGCGTATTACTGGGATGGTCTGGCTCCTGTGCTGGCGACCAATTACGACAAGATTAATCTGCTAGATACCTTTGGGCCAATCGGGGGCTTACTGGTGACTTACCTGCTGTTGGCATTGGCTTTTGCTGCCATGCTGTGGTGGGAAAAACGCTTTTTCCGGGCAAAACCTGATGCGCAGGTGACTAACTTAAGGAGTACCTCATGAAACAGGTGGAGATCGTGCCAGATTATCGTCTGGATATGGTGGGGGAACCTTGCCCATACCCGGCGGTGGCCACGCTGGAAGCGATGCCGCAGCTTAAGCCGGGTGAAATACTGGAAGTGATCAGCGACTGCCCGCAGTCGATCAACAACATCCCGCTGGACGCACGTAACCACGGCTATAAGGTGCTGGATATTCAGCAGGATGGCCCAACCATCCGTTACCTGATCCAACGCTGATAAAGTTAGGGCGCCACGATGGCGCCCATTCCACTATCCTTTCACCAACTCGTTTTTTACCCCAGCCACAATCTCAAACGACCGCAACCGTGCCTGATGATCAAAAATCTGACCATTAACCATGATCTCATCTGCATCAGTTTCACGCAGTAATGTTTGCAACCCGTGGCGTATTGTACCTTCGCTACCAACGATCGACATACGCAGCGCCTGTTCAACGCCATATTGCTCACCTGCGCTCCACAGGGCATGGAGATTGTCTACCGGTGGCGGCAGCGGCCCTGGTGAACCCCGGCGCAGATTGATGAACTGTTGCTGCATGGAGGTAAACAGGAAGCGTGCGTCGCGATCGCTGTCGGCAGCAATTACGTTCACACACACCAGCGCATATGGCTGCTGGCACTGTGCGGAAGGGGTAAAGTTTTCACGGTACAGGTTCAATACCTGAAACAGCATGTCTGGCGCGAAGTGAGAAGCAAAGGCAAACGGCAGGCCGAGCTTCGCGGCCAGTTGTGCACTGTACAGGCTGGAGCCCAATAGCCAGATTGGCACATGCAGCCCTTGGCCTGGAACCGCCTGCACCGCTTGGTCTGGCTGCACATCACCGAAATAACGCTGCAACTCTTGCACGTCGCGCGGGAAGTCGTCAACGTCGCCGGAAAGATGGCGGCGTAGTGCCATCATGGTGCGCTGATCGGTACCTGGCGCACGGCCAAGCCCCAGATCGATGCGCCCTGGATAGAGTGACTCCAAAGTGCCAAATTGTTCGGCAATCACCAGAGGTGCATGGTTTGGCAGCATGACACCACCGGAACCAAGACGCAGGCTTGTCGTGCCAGCTGCCAAATAGCCCAGCAGCACCGAGGTAGCTGCGCTGCCTATGCCGGTCATATTGTGGTGTTCCGCCAGCCAGTAACGTTGATAGCCCCACTTTTCAGCATGTTGTGCCAAATCCAGTGAAGCATGGAACGCATCGCGTGCTTTGGCGCCTTGAGGGATCGGGGATAAATCCAGTACCGAAAGAGGCACTTGTGTATTTTCAGTCATTTCATCGTCCATTGTGCTTAAGGCTGTTCCCTGTTAGAACAGAGCGCAGCCTGTGGTTTTTCGCTTAAAGGGCGAATGCAGGGATCTGCCAGCCTGTAAGCATAATCCAATTCGCGATGAAAAAAGGGGATATCCGTGTTGTGTGCATTAATGCCGTTGGCTGGGCAGGAAAGAGCCGGTGACCGCATAAGCGGCCACCTTGATGAAGAACGTCTCAGACACCTTGTGTTAAGCGTTGAAAGCCTTGTTCCAGGTCGGCTTTCAGCTCATCCATATCCTCCAGGCCAATCTGCAAGCGCAGTGCTCGCCCGCCGGGTTGCCACTGCGTAACGGTGCGGTATTCGGCACAGTTAAAAGGAATCACCAGGCTTTCAAAGCCTCCCCACGAGTAACCCATGGCGAAAATCGACATGTTATCCAACATATTATCGACGCCAGCCTTGGTATATTCCGGTTGCAAAATGATAGAGAACAGGCCGGAAGAGCCTGTGAAATCGCGTTTCCAGAACTCATGCCCAGGGCAATCAGGAAACGCCGGGTGCAGCACTTTTAATACTTCCGGGCGGGATTTAAGCCAGCGAGCCATCTCCAGCCCGCGTTTTTCGGCTTCCTTCAAGCGTAGATACATGGTTCGTAAACCCCGTAGGGCGAGAAAACAGTCTTCTGCACCCGGCAGCATCGCCATTAGATCATAGGTTTCCCGTAATTTGGGCCACCAGGCTTCATTGGCAGAAATCATGCCCATCAATAAATCAGAATGCCCTCCTAAATATTTCGTACCAGCTTCAACGGAAAGATCGCAGCCATGTTCATGAGCACGGAAAAATACCGGTGTGGCCCAGGTATTATCAATAATGGTGGCGATCCCCTGTTTTTTCGCCAGCGCCGTCATGGTTGGGATGTCCTGTATTTCAAAGCTTTGAGAACCAGGGGATTCTAAAAACAGGGTTGATGTATTAGGGCGGAACAACGTTTTTATGTCAGCGCCAATCAATGGGTCATAGTAAGTGGTTTCAACCCCAATTTTGCGCAGCATCCCTGCACAAAACAGGCGCGTGGGTTTGTATACGCTGTCTGGCATGAGCAGATGGTCGCCTGCTTTCAGCGTAGTGAGCAATGCCAGCGCAATCGCGCCAAGCCCAGATGGTGAGAGCACCGTTCCCGCCGCACCCGCCAGTTCACTCCAGGCATTTTCAAGATTGGCGATGGTTGGTGTACCCATCGTTCCGTAATTAAATTCGGCCCGGTTATGTTCAATATCACTGACGGTAGGGAAAATAACCGTTGAACCACGATAAATGGCTGCATTGACAAAACCGGCTTGTTTGGCAGGATCTCTACCGATCTGTGTAATGCGGGTGCCGATGCTGAAATCTGAGTTTGGTGTTTTACTCATGGCTAACCTCGTTGAATAGAGTGATATCTGCAATCATTTATTCGAAAAATTTAAAGAAGGGAGACAGGCAAAGTAATATGCCAAAGAATGTAATAAACCAAACGGCCGGCCCTTTAAACTTATGCAGCGCTTCGACTTTATAAATGAGGTAGCAAGGAATCAAACAGGATACCAACCCGAATAAAGGGCTCCCCAGTTGCATAAAGAACAGTATCGAGAAGCGGGTTGAAATCCATGCCCACAAGCTCAATACGACACCAATGCTAATAGCAAGGTGAAGTGCTTTTTGATTTATTTTTTCTTCTGGAATAAAACGGCAGATAATATTGATCACAATGCCTTTAATGGCCTCTTGGAAACCGAGGTAAATACCGAGGAACGCGGTTAAGATGGCAAAAATATTCAACAGCGCACTCATTACTCTAACGACAGAACCAGGAATAACCTGCGCCGCAATCGCCAATGCAGAGATATTTTGCTCAAAGGCGGAAACGGCTTGCTCATGGCTGATGGCAAAGGTGAACGAAAAGGCGAAGAATAATACGGCAACTGCCAGGATAATATACGCCACACGGTTAGCGCGAATAGCTCGATAAGTAGCAATACGTTTATCCGATTCAATTTTGCGATAGGCAATGTTCATCGGGCTAAGTATTTGCACAAACAGAATAGAGAACAGGGTAAAGGGTAATGTCAAAAACACGTCGCGCATAAACGGCAGCAGCGCAGGGAAGGCGGTAATATTATTGAAGTTCCAGTGTGGAACCATCACTGCCCCTAATACCACGATAATACCGAATTTTACGCACACCATCGGGCCGGAAACCTTGAACAGCAGGCGTTCCCCCTGGGCGGCGATGCTGACCAAAGCAACCAGTACCACCAAACCATACCAGATGGAATCTGACAACAACCCTTCTGTCAGCCCGAAAGTCTGGATATAGGAAGCACTGTCAAAGGTTACCGCCAGAGAGTAAGAGAACATTCCGTGTAATAACATCAGGAAATAAGCGATACCTAACCAGAACCCCCAGTTTTTCCCCAGATATTGCGTTATCACGTTCGTATAATCTTCGCAGTTTTCACTTTCTGATAATGTTTTAAGATAAAGACTTTGCAACAAATAAATCGCTGGATAAGAGATGATAACCGAGGTGATAAATACCCAAATACCTTTGATACCCACTTGTACCGGCATAAAAACGATGCCGGAACCAATAGCCATACCAATACAGAGAATAACCCAGCCGAAGTCATAGCGGGTGAAGGGAATGTTTTTATAAGACGTTTTTGATTTTATATCTGTGTTTATTATGCTATTCATCATTTTCTTCCTGTCGCAAGATTATTAAAACCCTGGTTCTCACGAAATGAGAAGTTATGTAAAACATCACGTTTGTCAGCGATAACCTTACTGACATAAAGGCATAGTACGTACAGGTAGGTAAAACTAAAAGCCGTTGGTGGTGTTATTAAATGAAAAGACTTGTGCATGAAACGCAAAAGTTGATGGCTGTCTTATTTTAGGCCGTTTTGATAAAGATAGGCTAAAAGTGCTGATGGCATCTCATTCCAGTGAGTATAGACCCGCCATACTTTGCGTTGTGTGCGTTGGCTTTCTACAACTTGAATTATTTTGAGTATAGCTAATCATAAAGTAACAGGAATTTTACTCATCTAACGTGTTGTTGATACTCTGTTATCAGGTTCGCCCGGCTGCATAAATTCACAAAAGGGGTGCTGGCAGATGATGTCATCAGGCAGAGGCTCATTGTCATTCAAGGCAAAGATTGATAACTACGCCATTTTTCGGCAGTTGGAGATCTTTATCAAAGTCGTGGAATGTAACGGTTTTTCTGCCGCTGCGCAGAAATTGAACCTGACTCCGTCTTCGGTGAGCCGCAGTATTTCTCAACTGGAAGAGCATCTTGGCATTGTTTTGCTGAAAAGGACCACACGCAATCTTATTTTAACCGAACCAGGCAAGTATCTGCTGTTTCGAGCGCAGCATCTGTTGGCGGATCTTGATGACTCTTTGGTCAACACCTCCAGCTTCCGCAACCACCCACAGGGCCAGCTCAAAATTACCTGTTCAATTGCCTTTGGTGTTTGCCATCTGATGCGTTTGTACAGTGAGTATAGAGATATCAATCCAGATGTCAGGCTGTTGGTCGATCTGAATGATCAAAGCGTTAATCTGAACGAAGAGAATATTGATATTGCGCTGCGTATCACCGCACACCCACCGACTAATTTTGCTCTGCGGGAAATATGTAAAATCAACTGGGTTTATTGCGCCAGTAAGCGCTATTTTGAACAGCGGGGTCTGCCTAACACTCTGGCGGATCTGGAGGGGCACGACTGCCTGATCAATCCAAACGTTTCTGACAACTGGCAATTCCTTGACGATGCCGGTCATTCACAAGCGTTAAAAATCAATAATATTATCGAGGTAAACAGCACGTTGGGGCTACTGCAGGCGGCACTCCATCATCAGGGGATCGTTAATCTGCCGACCTATATGCTGGGTGACCATATCGCTAATGGTGAGTTGATCCCTGTTCTACTGGATCATGACGCTAAAGAATACGAATACAGCCTTTTCGCACTTTACCACCCAGGCCATTATCAGGACCCCAAAGTGAGAAGCTTTATTGATTTTATTGTGGAAAAAATCTCTGTGGCTCCGGCCTGGGATGATTGGATGGCAGGCTAGTTGTTTGTGGTGTTATGTTGATCAAGGAATCGGCCAGTTTATCAGCAATTGTAAGCGTGCTGGAGCCAGTAGCATTAAAATAGTTACGTTGTTTTTTTGTACGTTATTATTTACAGCGATGTATTGTTTATCGGTTTATTATATGAAGTAGTACTAAAATATCATGTGAATTAATTCGTTATTCGGTCTTTTTTTTAGAGTTACCCACGGCATTTAAAGCCGATATCATTAATAAATAAAAACAGCGAATTAAGATAGATAACTGGAAAAAAACGGCATGCTTAGAGTAGTATTTTAAGGTTAATATTGGCTTTAAATTTCAGTCAATAGGATTTAAACCCAATTGATCCAGGATCTATGACTAAATAAACCATAAAAAAAGTATTTTATGCTTATACATTAATTTTTTTGTACAAATGGTTTTTTAATCTGAAATTTAAAAAAATAAAGATAAATTATCTTTTTTTATGATTTATTTTATTTTATTTGGAGTTAAATTCTTTTTTTTGATGTGTTTTTTTTGTCTTTATGAATTGACATTCATATCCTAGTCAATAATATATCTAACTAACTATATACAGAACCTCTACCCTATAAATAAAACGTCAGGAGGTGGTAGCAAGTAGAAGAAGTAGTAGTATTATTATGGAGTGATAATGGATACCATGAGTCAAAAGGATGATGCAGAATTTTCAAATATCAGAGTCTCTCAAAAAGAACTGTCTCTTTTTGGCTATATCATAAATGATGAGTTTCAGGTAGATATTAAATCAGGTACGGTAATAAAGCTATATAATACTATCGAATATAGCAACCATTTTGATTGCCGTTTTAGCAATTATTTGAAGTTGCGCGAAACGATGATGCGGTTGTTACTTTATTTATTGGCGAATGCCAGTTTTAATTATGTTTCTAATCAGGAGCTTTTGGTACATGTTTGGGAGCACTATAATCTATCCTCCTCTTCTACCAGACTCACTCAGGTGATGAGTGAACTTAAGGCTCGACTGACCACAATCGGTATTGATGAGAGTTTTATTAGGGCCTCTCGCGGAAAGGGATATACGTTGCAAGGAGCGTTGATTGTACCTTTGTATATTTTTTTGGGTACAGCTAGTTAATAGGGAGACAGGATTTCACTTTGCGGTGAAATAATGGCTCTGAGTCTAAGTTTTAACTTAAAGACTCGGGGTGTTGAAGGTCAATTAACAGGATAATCATGTCAATGAAAAGAAATACTCTATTAATAACGCTCGCATGTGTTATGGGTGGTTTTGCTACGGTTCCTGCTTTTGCCATTGATGGCAACATCAATTTTGTTGGTGAAGTCATTGCGACGACCTGTCTGATCAACGGCCAGACTCCAAATGGCGCGGTTGATGTGAACGTCGATCTGAAAACGGTGCAAGTCAGCGCACTGAATGCGGCGGGTGCTACAGCAAATGCCACGCCGTTTAAAATAACTCTGGGTGGTGCGACGGATACCAACTGCACCAACGGGAAAATTGCACAGGTGTATTTTGAGCCGACTAGCCCAGCTATCGATCAAGGGACTGGCTGGCTGAAGAATACCGATGTTTCTGTGAACCGGGCACAAAACGTTCAGGTACAAATCCTGAATGGTGAAACCAATAACCCGATTAACCTGTGGACCGGTGCTAATAACTATGCATCAAAAACCATCGCAAATAATACTGCAGTATACTCATACTATGGTCAGTATATTGCAGTTGGTGGTCCTGCTGAGGCCGGCCGAGTCGCCTCTACGGTTAAATACAGCATCGTCTATCAGTAAGCTATCAGTGTAATAACAGGGCCCTGTTTAAATCAGGGCCTATCTAATCGTTTTATATTTGCGAGGCAGTTTTCCCTTCATGGAAAGATATTGGTTGTCAACACTGCTGCTTATATCAGCATTATTCTCCTCATGTCTGCAAGCGGGTCTTGTTATTTCTGGTACTCGCGTTATCTATCCTGCTAATGAAAGAGAAGTCACGCTGAAACTGGAAAATAAAAGTCACGTTCCCTTATTGGTGCAATCCTGGATTGACAGCGGCGATCCTAATTCCCCTCCTGAGGAGAGCGATGCACCTTTTACTATTATGCCCCCCGTTTCACGCATTGAACCAACCAAAGCTCAAACCTTACGTATTGCCGTAACACCGACCACAAATCAGGCAACCGATCGCGAAACGCTTTACTGGATCAACGTCCTTGAAGTGCCCCCGCA
Source organism: Chania multitudinisentens RB-25 (assembly GCF_000520015.2). Classification (GTDB taxonomy): domain Bacteria; phylum Pseudomonadota; class Gammaproteobacteria; order Enterobacterales; family Enterobacteriaceae; genus Chania; species Chania multitudinisentens. The sequence continues at coordinate 210,565 of NZ_CP007044.2, read as the reverse complement.
ATCGAAAGAAGACAAGAATTATCTTTCTATTGCTTATCGCAACCGCCTGAAAGTGTTTTATCGCCCGGCAGCGTTGGAAGACTTATCACCTGGCATCCTTGAACAGGTGAGTTGGCGTTTACAAGGGGAAAAACTTATCGGCAAAAATCCTACCCCTTATTACATCAGCTACTCCTCCATACTGCTTTCTGACAAGGGGAAAGCGGCGATGGCTGGGAGTGATGGCGGCATGATTGCTCCCTTCTCGGAACAGGTTTTCCAAGTCAAACACAATGGTAAAACCCCTGGAGGGTTACCAAATACAGTAACGGCTAATGCGATCAATGATTACGGGGCTTTTGTTGAAAAAACCTACCCGTTAAGTCGTTAGTACTATCGTTTTTTCAGGATTATTGGCTTATCTGATTGTCGTCAAGGACGCTATGACTACGTATAAACCAGCAAGAAAAATGGGGCTTAAATGGTTACTTTCCTGCGCCATGATGTCGGTTACATCTGCCTATGCAGCAGAATCACCGGAAGAAGTGAGATTTGATCCCAGTTTTTTTCCTGGCGGCAAAGCCGGAAAGTTCGATCCTGCTCAGTTCAACCGCGGTAATATCGTTGTTCCTGGCGTCTATAACACGATGATTGAGCTCAACGGCGAACCACTTGGCTACGAGGAGATCCGTTTCAAAGCGCAACCTGGTAATCTCTACGCCACCACTCCTTGCTATAGCGGCAGTTTTTTTTCTTTGCTTAATCTGAGTGAAAAGCAGCTGCTGGCGCAAATCCCCCCGCTGCAACTGAACCAGTTAGAGGCCGTAGGGTATTGCGGTTCTCTCAGCGAGATCCTGCCAGGAGCGTCGGCCAGTTTTGATTCTGGAGAACAAAAGCTGACGCTGTCGATACCGCAATTATTATTGAATAAAACACCGCGTGGTTATGTCAACCCCACGCTGTGGGAAGACGGCCTGACAGCCCTGATGGTTAACTATAACGCTAACGTATACCAGTCCAGGCAGCGGAAAAACACCAATACTTATAGCTATCTTGGGTTGCGCAATGGTCTGAATGTCGGCCCCTGGCGTGTGCGTAACAATGGATCAATCAACTGGTCTTCAGGAGGAAACGACGGATATAAAAGCACCTCCACCTATGTGGGCCGCGATATCCCGGTGTTGAAATCCCAGTTGATCGTCGGTGATGCGTTTACCAGCGGTGAATTTTTTGACGGTATCCGTTTTCGCGGTGCCAGATTGTATTCAGATGATCGTATGCTGCCTGATTCCCTGCGCGGTTATGCCCCTGTGGTGCGTGGTGTTGCCAATACCAACGCCCGAGTGACCATTGTGCAGAATGGCTTTACCATTTATACCACCACCGTTTCACCGGGGCCGTTTGAGATCAACGATCTCTACCCTACCAGTTACGGTGGCGAGTTGACGGTGCGGGTAGAAGAAGCCAATGGGCAGGTGAGATCTTTTGCGGTTCCTTATGCCGCAGTGACGCAGATGTTGCGGCCCGGCGTGGGCCGTTACGAGGCCGCAGTGGGCGAGGTGAATACGGTGGGGCTGAGTGAGAAGCCTGCCTTTGGCAGCCTGACCTATCAGCGTGGCTTGAACAATCTCCTGACTGGCTATACCGGGGCCGTTTTCAGTGAAGGTTACCTGTCTGTTTTGATGGGCAGTGCCTTGAATACGCCTTTTGGTGCGGTTTCTCTGGACGTCACTCAGGCACAAACCCGTCTGCCGTACCAACGGCAACGTTCAGGGCAAAGCTACCGCGTCGGATTCAGCCAGGTTTATGCAGAAACACAGACCAGCTTCTCCGTGATGGCCTACCGTTACTCAACCGATGGTTTCTTAAGCCTGAATGATGCGGTGCAACTGCGCGATCTGGCTCATCGTAATGAAAATATCGATACCTATGGGCGGCAACGCAGCATGTTTACGCTTTCAGTGAGTCAGCCACTGGGGCAAGGCTGGGGAAGCCTGTATGCCACCGGTAACCACATTACTTACTGGAACCAGAATGGTTCACAGCAGAGCATGCAAATCGGTTATAGCAATTTCTGGCGCAACCTCAGTTATACGCTGGCGGTAAATAGAACGTTGAGCGGCCAGTTTACTGGAGGGCAAGATAATCAGCCGGATCGGCGGGAAACCCAGTATACGCTGAGCCTTTCACTCCCGTTGGGTTCAAGCACATATGCGCCAACGCTCAATATGACGGGAACCACTGACAGCAAAGGTAGCAATGGCTTGATCGGGCTGTCGGGGAATGCCGGCGAGCAGAATCAGTTTAACTATGTGGTCAGCGCCAGCCGGGATACTGCATCAAACGGCAATTTTTTCAACAGCGGCATTGGTTACCGTGCTCCACAGGCGAATATGAACGCCAGTTACAGCTATGGTCAGGGTAACCGGCAGGTATCTTCTGGCATTGACGGCGCCATCGTGGTTCACCGTGGCGGCATTACGCTGGGGCAATCAATGGGGGAAACCAGTGGTCTGGTGCGTGCCCCTGGTGCCAAAGGGGCACTGGTCACCAATGCTTCCGGTGTACAGGTTGATCATTTTGGCTATGCAATTGTGCCTTATCTGCGGCCTTACTACCTGAACCAGGTGGATCTCGATCCAAAAGGCACCTCACAGGATGTTGAGCTGTTATCCAGTAAAAGTACCGCGGTTCCCCGTGCTGGCGCACTGGTATTGCTTGATTATGAAACCAAGCGCAGCAAAGCGACCTACATCAAAGCGAAGCGACAGGACGGTAAACCATTGCCTTTTGCAGCCAACGTCTATGATGCGCAGAACAACGTCATCGGCGTGGTTGGGCAGGCAAGCCTGGTGGTGGCTCATGATCTTGCCCAGTCTGGTGTCCTGCAAGTGAGATGGGGAGATGCTCAGGCAGAATACTGCAGTATCCATTATTCGTTGCCATCCTCATCACCTGAGGAGAGCAGACAGGTGATTCAGGGCGTCTGCCAATAACGGGGTGCAAGGCCAATGAGAGAAAAGATGAAAAGAAGAATCGTGCCAGGAATGGTGATACCGCTGATGCTTGGGGCGGGGCTATATATGCCAAACGCTATAGCTGCGGGCTGTGAATGGGATAGCACCTCCACTGTTAATAATATTCTCGAAACCCGTTTGACGATTGGTGGCTCTGTAACCGTAGGGGATGATCTACCTGTTGGTAGCCTGCTCTATTCTCTGCGTATGCAGACCAACGGCAACGGTGCCAAAATATTTTGCAGGGCAGGTATCTACAATCTGGTTACCGAGTTGGCTAGCCCGGCTCCTTATGGTCAGTCAGGCTACAGCAACGCTACTTTCCCGTACGTATTTAATACCAATGTCCCAGGGGTTGGTGTTGCACTGTCGCAGGGTACTCCAGATGGTAACAGCGGATCGAGTTTGACCGTCCCTGGAAGGCTCTCGGGGTATTTATCGCTCAACAGCGACAGCGTGATTAATTTTACCGGTCAGCAGAATGAAACTCCGATCAGCTTTAACATTGATTTTATCAAAACCGCCAATAGCGTTGGCAGTGGTACGATTAGCAGCAGCGATCTCCCGAGGTTTACGACAGCGTTTGAAGGCAACGGCGGTAGTTTTATCTATCGAAGAACGGCGATATCAGGCAGCCTGATGGTGCTCCCGGCAACCTGCAATGTTGGCAGTAACTATTATCTACCGCTTGGGGAGGAGCATTACCCGGATGAATTTAATGGGGTTGGCAGTACTGTCGGTAGTGCTGAAACCAATATCGTCCTTTCAGGCTGCCCTGCGTTTTATGGCACCACTTCCTACGGTGTATTCAAACCCAACGTTGTCAGCATCAGGCTGACGCCGCGCAATGGATTCGAAAATGCCGAACAGGGGATCTCGAAGCTGAATAACGTGGCAGGGGATGCGGCGCAGGGGGTTGGGGTACAACTGAGTTTAAAGCAGGAAAACGGTGATTATCAGATTGCTAAATTCAATCAGAATATTGATCTGGCTAACTATATAACCTTCCTTGAAGATCGTGGCAGTGATTACAACCTGGGTGTTAAAGCCACTTATATTCAGACCGCGACCCCTATCCGGGCAGGCAAGGCTGATGCACAAATAGAGTTTATGATCACCTATCAGTGAGCGGGAGCAGTGAAATGGGTATGTTGAGAACAATCTCTCTGCTGGTGCTGCTTTGCTGTGGGGCAAGCGCGCAGGCTTCTTCCAGTGGTGTGCTAAATGTCACTGGTTTCATTAAGTCAGCCACCTGTTATTTTGACAGCGTTGATGGGCAAGTGAACAAAACTTACGATTGGGCGCTACCGCAGGTATTCATGGGGAACCTGCATAGCCTGGGTATGACCCATAGCCGTTCACAAGGCAGTATCTATCTGGGCGGAGTGCATTGTACCAACGGATACACGCCCTATATTACGTTAAACAACGGCGCTACCGTCAATGCGGAGACTGGCAACCTGATCAACACCCTGAATGATGAGGCCAAAAATGTCGAAATCAGGTTGCTGATGAATGATACGCCGCTGGATCTGCGCACCAGCCCGCGCGTTGGCTGCGCGGTTATCGTCAATAACCAGAGCCAGTGTGATATTCAATATGAGTATTACGCCACCGGGCGGGCCACTCCCGGTAAAGTGAAAAGCGCGATACAGTTTAATATCACCTACGATTGATTGGAGAGGGGAGAAACAATCTCCCCTTTACCAAAGGTTACGGCACCAACTCCAGCCCGGCCATGCGCCGCCAATAACCGTTGCACTCTGCCTGATCGGTTAGCACCAATGGTTGTGCTCCTTGCTGGTTGGCCCGAAAGTGCTCGATCACCGCCAATGTTTCCACTCCCTGCGGTGACAGGCGCACAATATCCACCAGCCCTTGCATCCCGACCTGTTCGTTACCCAGGTTGTAGCAATATCCGCTCATGGTCTGGATCCCGTTCAGCACAAACACTTGCTGATTTTCCTGCGAACGCATGGCACGCCCCTGTGGATATTTGATACAGCAGGTTTCGCACTCATCTTTGCCGCGGTTTTCTGAGCGTGCGGTAAAGCAACGTGCGGAATAAGCCAGTGGCAGATAACCGTAGCTCAGCACTTCCACCTCAAACTGTTGGCGGAATCCCAACTCTTCACATTGCACGAGCAGGTTTACCAACCAATCGCGGGAAAGCTCGACCGGCATACACCAGCGCGTCATCCCCTGTTTGTGCAACAGGCGTAGGGTATAAGCGTTATAGCAATTCAGGGCATGCCCGGCCACAAATGGCAAACCGCGCTCGGCGGCCATATTCACCGTACCGAGATCGTTGGCTTCGATCAGAAACTCGCCGTTTTCCACATAACGCTTCAGTTCGTTCAATTCCGAAGGTGCCTGCAACAGCGCCAGCGTAGAAATGACCACCTGTTTGCCGGATTTGGCGATCTCCTGCGCCAGCGCCAGCCAGTCGCCCACTTTCAGTTCACGCCGTTTGGTACAGACGCTCTCGCCGAGATAGATAATATCGGCGCTGCTGTTGGCCGCTTGCTGATAAAAGGCTTCCACATCGGTTTTGGGCCAATAGTAGAGCACCGGGCCTAATGCGTATTTCATGGTTTCTCCTGCTACTGCCATTTGCGGTGATACGCACCGAGTGTGGTCTGAGTGCCTTCGGACATGGCGCCCAGCGCCTCCATCCAGGCGGTATCGGCCTGATAAGCGGCCGGGTTGGCTTTACAGCGATCAATAGCCAGCCGCCAGACGCGAGCCACCTGGCTGACATACGCTGGGCTACGCTGGCGGCCTTCGATCTTCACCGAGGCGATATTGGCGGCAAACAGCTCCGGTAGCAGTTCCAGCGTGTTCAGGCTGGTGGGTTCCTCTAGCGCGTGATAACGCACGTTATCCACCAGATAGCGCCCTTTACACAACGTTGGATAACCGGCGTTTTCGCCGTCCTGATAACGGTCGATCAGCACGTTATTCAGGCGTGACTCCATCCCTTGCGGCGTTTGCTGCCAACGGACAAAGCGGGCTGGCGAACAGGCGCCCACGGTATTGGGCGATTCGCCGGTCAGGTAGGAAGAGAGATAACAGCGCCCTTCCGCCATGATACACAAACTACCGAAGGCGAAGACTTCCAGCGGCACCGGGCTGGTGCGCGAAAGCTGTTTTACCTGATGCATCGACAGCACCCGTGGCAGCACCACGCGGCTGACAGCAAAGTGGCGTTGATAAAAACGGATGGCTTCTTCATTAGTGGCGGAAGCCTGCACCGAAACATGGCGTTCTACCTGCGGGTAGCGTTCTGCGGCGTATTCCAGCATCGCCAGATCGGCCAGGATCAACGCATCGGCACCCAGCTGTGCCGCCATCTCAACGGCACGTTGCCAGCGTGCATAACCGTTGGGGTGAGCAAAGGTATTGATGGCGATGTGCAGCTTGCGGCCATGCTGGTGGACATAATCGACGGCTTCCTGCAACTTCTTCTCGGTAAAATTCAACCCGGCGAAGTGGCGCGCGTTGGTATCGTCTTTCAAGCCGATGTAAACGGCGTCTGCGCCATTATCCACCGCAGCTTTCAAGGCCGGCAGATTACCGGCGGGGCAAAGCAGCTCCATAGATCTCATCCTGATTCAGCCGTATGCCAGGCATATGCTGTGATAATGGTTGCCGGTCAATTTTTTCACCCGGCAATTAATGTAAACGGGGTGACAATTTTAGTGAACCCGCAGTTAACAGGTTTTGATTTGAGGCAGTTTCTGGCGTATTGATAGAAAGGTGGCTATGCAGGTTAATTGCACGATTTTTTGATATAGACCGGTTACGCAGCGCATCAATGTGGCAAAATAACGGCAGACTGAGTGGAAAGGAGTGAATGACAGTGTTGGAAAAATTACGAGCACGCCTTGTGCGCCAGGGGCCGTCGCTGTTGCGTGTGCCGCTAAAATTCACCCCCTTTGCTCTACAGCGTCAGCTTTTGGAACAGGTGTTGGGTTGGCAGTTTCGTCAGGCGCTGGCAGACGGGGATTTAGAATTTCTTGAGTCACGCTGGTTGAAAATCGAAGTGCGCGATCTGGCGCTGCAATGGTTTATGACGGTTGAAAATAATCGGCTGGTGGTGAGTCAACAGGCTGAGGCTGATGTCAGTTTTAGCGGCGATGCCAACGATCTGATTTTAATTGCAGCGCGTAAGCAAGATCCCGATACGTTGTTTTTCCAGCGGCGGCTGCGGATTGAAGGAGATACCGAATTGGGCCTGTACGTAAAGAATCTGATGGATGCTATCGATCTGGATGCCATGCCAACGCCGCTGCGTGTTGGCCTGTTGCAATTGGCAGACTTTGTTGAAGCAGGTTTGCAGGAGGGCACGGTGCAATCCTCCCGTGTGCCGCAGCCATGCTGATCCGCGTTGAAATTCCGGTTGATGCGGCGGGTATTGATGCGTTACTGCGCAAGGCTTTCGGGCGTGATGACGAAGCCGATCTGGTGCAGCAATTGCGTGAAGACGGTTTATTGACGCTGGGCATTGTGGCAACCGACGATGAAGGTGGCGTTGTCGGTTATGCGGCTTTCAGCCCGGTTGATGTCGCAGGGGTTGATCGCCAGTGGGTAGGGCTTGCGCCATTAGCGGTTGAAGAAAGCCTGCGCCGCCAAGGGCTGGGCGAGAAGCTGGTATACGAAGGGCTGGATGCGCTGAACGAATTCAGCTATGCCGCTGTCGTTGTACTGGGCGATCCGGCCTATTACGGGCGTTTTGGTTTCCAAACCGCTGCCCAGTATGCTCTGCACTGCCGTTGGCCGGGTACGGAAGCGGCGTTTCAGGTTTATCCGCTGGCCGCAGATGCTTTGAATGGCGTGGATGGGTTAGTAGAGTATTCGGCACCGTTTAATCGGTTTTGATTGGTTTTAAGATAAAAGAGGGGGAACTCCCTCTCTTTGGTAATGTTCGTCTCGTCCGCCCCTTCTGGTTTTATAGGCATTATTTTTACCCCGCTAAAGCTCTTTGATATCGCTGAATATTGGGTGAATTTTTTATATTGGAATAAATTGATTAAATTCAGCTGGATAGTTTTAGCGGGGAATACAGCCATCGCGACTTTTCGTACATGACTAGTAAATTGATTTTAAAGGATATAAAAGAGTGCGGTAGAAACAGTGTGTTATTAGTCTTTTATGCTGTTACCCAATTAGAGAGTATGGTGTTTTTTGAACAAATACTGATGGTTGCGAACGAGTAGCAACATAAGATAGCTGTATGCTATGAATATTCGGTCGAAGTACCGCTTAATGTTTTGTGTGAGATATTTAGTAATTAGAAAGCAACAAACAGAGTGTATTTAAGCAATTCCAGAACTAAAGTAATCTATGATCATTTTAGTTGATATAGGGTAATGCTTATTTGATTTATTCATTGTGAGGAGGTGTCATTAATTGTAGAACTGAGTGTCAATCATTTTTTCTATTTACAATACCTCAATCATGACTAATTGATTGATATTGTATAAATATATCTTTTAATTAAAATACAGGATGTGAAAAATGAAAAAAATTGGCATAATTAGAATTCCATTTAATATAGATAGTTTGCGTCAAGTAACAGACCAATTGTCTTTTTTTGAAGGTGACGTATATTTAATAGATTTATCCAATAGATTGGCCACAGTAAATAAAGAGTCTCTTTCTGCAAATGTAAAATTGGCATCATGTGATTCATATGAGCTAGATTGTTTGGTAGAATTAGTTCAATTTCTTAAGTTGGATAATGTTATATCTTTTCCTGAAGCGGGCCTTATTGATAGTGCACGTATTCGTGATGAGTTAGGAATGCGTGGGCACAGTTATGAGGTTGAACTTAACTCGACAAATAAATACCTCATGCGCCAATCTTTTTTAAGAGACAAACTTACGCAAGTGCATTCTCGCAAGTGTAATATAATTGAATTGTATTCTACATTGTTAGATTTTGGCTTCCCCGCTATAGTTAAACCATCAAATTTAACAGGTGGCATAGGAGTTCAATTCATTGAAAGTAAAAAAGAAATTATAAATTATGTCAATCGCATTAATAATAATCCATACTCGAGAGATTGTGATTTAGTTATTGAAAGTTTTATTTCTGGTGCGGAGTATAGTGTTGAAGGTGTTTTGCTCGATAATACCATTCATATATATGGAATAACTGAAAAACAAACTACTGGAGCACCTTACTTTGTAGAAGTAGGGCATGCATTTTGCCCTAACCATCCGTTGATTGAAGTATTAGTACCATCTTTAAAATCATTTTTTAAATCGCTAGGGATGTTTCTTTGTCCATTCCACATTGAGTTTAAAGTTGTTGATGGTTGTATAGAAATTATAGAAGTGCATAGTCGTTTCGGTGGTGACTACATAACGAAATTGATTGAATACTCGATCGGTAGTAAAGTATATTTGGATTATATAAACTATCTTGTATTTGGTATAGTCCCATGTATTGATAAACATCAATCAACTATAACAACTATTCAATTCTCAGTGAGCCTCGGTGGTAAGGTTGAATCTATCACTAGCTTGGAACCATCATTCTTAGATGATTTGTTGGAATATAAAGTGGTAGTTAAAGAAGGTGATGTTTTGAATCCTCAAGTTGGTTACTATGAAAGACCTGCATATTTTATTGCGAGGATAGAAAATACAAGTCAGATAGATAATTTAAGAAGCCGTATAAATCACTTCGTTATCGAATTATGTACTTAATAAATGATTCAGGATAAGAGCATTCACTTAATCTTTACCGAATTGATATGTAACGCTTGTTCTGATTCGTGCAGTGTTTGCCGTAGGGTAAGCCTCAGTCGATGAGGCTTATGAGCCCCAGTAGTTTACTCAAGATCGTTTCCAGGAGAGTGATAAATTTGACAAGAACAGATTTGAAAATTTTTTTGCAGTACTTCGAAAAGAGTGAGATCTACGAATGGGTTGAATAATAAAGCCAGCATACAGCAACTTGAAGCATGACTAATATATACATGTATAACCAATAGCCTAACTTACTTTTTTCCACTTCTCCTGTGAGTGCTACCTGTTTTCAGAATGGGTACACCATATCAACTTTAGTCTTACATACCCCTATATGGGAAAATGGCGATTTCATACTACGGCCAACATGTTGAATACTTGAACTGAACTTCAGGATAGACAGGAGCATTAATTATATACTGAAAGAGTAGAAATGCTCTTATCTGCCATGGGCTTTTTCTTGTGTATGAGTATGAATTAGCGATTAAAAATGCTGATGTATAGAATACTTCCGATTGGTCTTTTCCAACATAACTGGCTCATTTACCCTATAAATCAGAGATGGGGTTCCAACTCAATTGACATCAATTACTTATATATTTTGTGGTTTTAATAATTAAAAAGCAAGAAACGGAGTTTTTAGTAGGATAGTTAAAAATAAATTAACTTAAACACGCAACATAGAAACATTTCTTCACATATCATAACAATTGAATTGTTAGTGAAAGATATGATGTGAGGCGTGTTGGCAAGTCAAAATAAATATCCGATTCCTGAATTAATCCAATAAACTTGGCTATGATAAGTAAGGAAAAAGACAATGACACTAGTAGAAAATTACTTTACGAAACAACTTTCATATCTGGGACAGTACGAAATTTATCGTGATGGCGCGTTTTGGACTGAAAATCATAACGTTTGGAAACGTCCACTCCGACCGCAATCATTTCCTTATACAGATTTTCAAGATGTCTCGCGGGAAAATTTGCTCAACTATTCCACTTTCACACTTAATCGTATTTTAACAGTCTTGTATGAGCAAGATTTTCTTTATTTGCCAGAGTCGTCGGATGACATCGTAGCAGAACTACGAATTGTATATAACAAGGAACTAAGGGAGGAGGCTGCTGTTCTTATTCCGGAGCTTGAGCGAAAAATATTTTGCAATCTAAAAAACGAAATAAAAGTCGGTGGTGAATGGAGTAAAGAGTTATTCCAAGATTATTTTATTACTAAGCTTGAACGCACGTCTGTAACAGAGGGGGATTCAATCGATATGATTCATCAATCGAGCGATCTCCAATTAATGGCGAGATTTCTTCTGATGCAGCATGCGGTTGATTTTTTACCGGAGTCTTCACATATGGTGAGGTTTGCTAAAGGAGATTATGGAGAAATTCAATCTGCTTTATTCCGCGTTCTGTTGGATGAGTTTGGTTATGGCAAACACTCGGCTAAGCATAGCAGTTTATTCAAAGAAACTCTAAAATCAGTCAATATGTATGATAACTCACATGCTTACTGGAGTTTTTATTTAAACTCTTCACTTTTAAATAATAATTATTTCCACATGCTTACCAGAAACCCAGAGAATTTTTTTGAATATATTGGTGCTATCACCTATGCAGAAAATTCATTTGGACCATACTGTGGTCGGGTTAAGTCAGTATTAAAATATTGTTTTCCTGATTCAGATACTAGGTATTATTCCGAGCATGAACATATTGATGGTTATCATGGTGATATGACATTAAACGAGATATTAATCCCGTTAGCAGATAGATTTGGTTCAAATATTTATAGAGAGTTCGTCAAGGGAATAGAGATGACATGTGCTCTTCAAAAAATTATGGAGGACGATTTAAAGGCTCAGATAACGTGGATGGAAAATAGAAATAAATATCTTAAGTTAGCAATGGATATAAAGAAAGATGTCTTAGCTAATATTGCTAATATACCCGTGGCTCATCTTAATGAGCATAATGGGGAGCTTTCTGTTCCACATGTACATGATGGTGATGAGTTCTGTATTGTTGATGAAGGTGTCTTACGTTTTTGCCACGGCCCCGATTGTTTCACTGATTTGGAAGCTGGTCAATGTGTAGTCATTGCCAAAAATAGACTTCATGGTGCACTTGTTCTGTCGGAATATTGCAAATATAGAATACTTTCCATTGGGGACTATCGTCAATATGCAAATTATATCATTTGAGATGCCACTGGAGTTAGTAGTGTTAAAAACTACTAATAAATATATTCACGTATCTAAAAACCAAGAGGGAAAGCTAGAGTTCAAAGATATGTCATGCTGGCATAGAGGTGGGCCGTTGTCTCATGGTATTGTAGATAACGAGTTTATAATCTGCCCTTGGCATCATCATAAAACTAAAAAATGCCGAATTAGATATTTAGACCTTCCATATGTAGAAAATGGAAATGTAGTTTTTGTTGGTTTGAAAAATTTTGAAAGAATAATAAGAAACGTTTGAATGACATCACTATAAAAATAGCAATTGCTTCTACTACAGGAGATTAATATGTTGCCAGATAATAGAGGTTTCCCTCAATTTTCTAGTCCTGTTGTGATAAAAAATGACACGGTATCAAATGAAATAAAGAATATACCCCGGTGGCATTTCGCTATGCTAAATGATATTCAGCGCAACCAGGCATTTTTCGATGCAATTGAATCTACAAGTTTTTTTGATAAAACAGTTCTCGATATTGGTACAGGTACAGGGCTTTTAGCAATGCTGATTGCTCGAAAAGGAGCTCGGCATGTATATACATGTGAAGTAAACTCGTCAATTGCAGCAAAAGCTGAAGAAATAATTCGGGCCAATGGGTTACATAAAAATATAACGGTTATTAATAAACTATCGACTGATTTAATATCAGGTGTTGATCTGCCTGCAGAAATTGATGTCATGATATCTGAAACAGTTGATTGCGGATTTTTGGGGGAAGGGTTTGGGTATGCGTTACTGCATGCACAGAATAATCTAATGAAGCGCAGTGCTGAACTTATTCCTCGAGCTGCTAATTTGCATGCATGTGTGCTATCAAGTCAGGATGTTGCTAATTTAAATTTTGTTTATGATGATATATTCGGTCTGGATATTAGTGCATTCAACCATTTTAGAACCAGTGGTTATTTTCCAGTAAGACTTCAGACTTGGCCACATCGTTTAGTCAGTGATACCGTAAGATTCTTTAGCGAGGTTTTTGAAGAAAATCCTTCTTTTGATCGAGATGAGTATTTAACATTTATCGCAAACACAAACGCACTTGCTCACGGAATTGTATTTTGGTTTGATCTTTGCTTAAAAAATGATATTTATCTGTCAAATGCCCCACAAAATACGCGTTCCCACTGGATGCAGGCTGTGCAGTTATTTGACGCTCCAATATATATTCAAAAAGGGCACGAATATAAAATAGAACTATCAATTAATCTAGACGGTGTACATTTCGGTAAAAAACTTAAGCCATGTTTATTGGAAAATATTGCAAGTTAATTTAAGAGGATAGCTCATGGTTGGAAAAGATACGGAGTCATCGCGGCCATCTACACATAGAGACTTCAATTTATTGTGGTTTGGTCAATCTCTTAGCTTAGTCGGAAATCAGTTTCTGGTTATTGGTCTTCCATTACTTGCTGTGTTGGTTGTAGGAGCTTCCCCTGCTCAGGCCGTACTCCTGCCGTTTTTGATGTTTACACCTTTTTTGTTGTTTGGTTTACCTGTGGGGGCCTTGGTTGATCGGTTGCCTAAGCGTAAAACAATGGTTTTTGCAGACCTCATTCAAATGGTTGTTTATACATTGGTTGCTATTCTTTCGATAAAGGGGCTGATGGTATTTCCATTGTTGATGGGATTGGTTTTTATTGCTGGAATAGCAACAGTGTTCTTTCAAGTTGCCTATAATTCATTTTTGCCGGAAATCTATTCTTGTAAATCGGATTTGCAAAAAGGGAATGCTAAGTTATTTTTTTCAGAGTCGATAGCAAGAACATTGGGGCCGATGGTTGCAGGCCCGATTATTGCAATTTTTGCTCCCCCTATGGCAATTCTATTGAATGGTATATCGTTCTTTATTTCTGCTTTAACCCTTGGTGTGATTCGAAGTAACAAGAAAAACATATCTCCCTCTACAGTACATGTACGTCCTTCTCTAATGACGGAAATAAAGATTGGCTTAAAATTTGTCATGTCACACCCGAAAATAGAGCCCGTGTTTAGTTGTGGTGCGATTTATGTATTTTTCTTGACTATTATCGAAACCAGCCTGGTTTTGTACTGTAAGGATGTTCTTCTCCTTTCTCCTGTAGGCATCGGCTTTGTCATTGGTGCTGCTGCTGCGGGTTTTCCACTTGCGAACTTACTGTCCCCCAAATTAATGGCTCATTTCGGTGTTTCACACACGTTAGTCATTGGCGCTGTGACATCTGTTGTAGGGATTTTTTTCATTGCAATCTTTGGTGCAGCGGGTTCTGTGGTTGGTCTCGTTGCAGCGAGTGTACTCCATGGCTTTGGGGAAGGAGTATTTGGCCCTACTTCCCTCACATTACGACAAACAGAAACTCCACTGGATCTATTAGGGCGTGTGAACTCTGTTCAGAGATTTATGATTTGGGGGGCAATCCCGTTAGGGAGTGTATTTACATCTTTGATCATCAAGTATGTTGGCCTTGAGTGGACATTATGGGTTGGTGGGCTGGGTTGCATACTTTGTTTATTGCCACTTATACGTAGAGGCATTTTGGCTGATCTGCGCATCCCTTATACAAAATTACGTTCAGACACTGCGAATGGCTAATCAAAAGGATTTTTTATGACTACTTATGCTCCCGGTATTAAAGAGTTTGTTGATCGCTGTAATGCGGCTATGCCTCCTGATTTTTATACCTATGCATTGCAGGAGCAGCGTCGTTTATATCAAAACCTGACAATTGAATTCCCTTATGAGTTACCTGACGATGTTTCATGGTACCAACAAAATCTGGAATACGATGGCAATAGTTTGGCATTCCGTCTTTATGAACCACATCATTTAGAAAGTGACGGGTTAGTGATTTATATCCGTGGCGGTGGATTTGTGGTGGGATCTCTTGATACTCATCATACTGTTACCGCAGAAATAGCCTCAAAAGCTGCAGTCAAGGTCATGGCTGTAGATTTCCGGTTAGCGCCAGAGCATCCATTTCCAAGTGCTTTGGAAGATTGTTATAACGCGGTTGTTTATGCTAAAGAAAATGCTTCAACGTTAGGTATAGATCCAAATAATATCGTGATCGCGGGCGACAGCTCGGGCGGTAATATGGCGGTTGTGATTGCTATGATGTGTCGTGACAGAAATGGCCCAAAACTATCCGGCCAAGCACTAATTAGCCCTGTCTTGGATTTTACCAGATGGAGAAATGGTGGAGATGATGCCCCTCTTCTGACCGGTGGAGAAATGGAGTTCTATACAGCCTGCTATGCCCCTAAGGCTAGTACAGTTTCACACCCCTATGTATCACCTCTGGTTTCAGGTCGATTTGATAATCTTCCCATGGCTTACATTATGAGTGCAGAAAAAGATTCACTTGCTATCGACGCGAAGCAATATGCGAAATTGCTTAGGGAACACGAAGTAGATGTAGAGTTGGTTATTGAACCAGGGCTTGTGCATTCAGCCATCCGAGCAAGAGCTCTCAGCGAAGGAGTACAGGATGCGTGGGATCGTTATTGCTTGAAGATAAGAGCTATGCTAGCGAGGAAGGAGGCATGAATACCAGTATTGAACGCTATGCCATCATTGTTGATCCATATTCCTCAGGGAGCCTGTTTGCAGCAATCTTTGCACAGATGGGTTGCAAGGTGATTGCTGTTCTATCTGAGCCGGAGCCTCCTGACGTTTACGCAGCTTCTTATAGACCTGACGATTTTGCAGCTATTTATGTTGCAGCAACTGAGCTACAAGATTCACTTATCCTACAATTACGGGATTATAATCCTATCTGTATGTTAACCGGTTGTGAGTCTGGAGTGGAACTTGCAGAGAAATTGGCTCCTCTTGTGGTACCTGAACTTTCCAATGATAAAGAGCTCGCATTAGCTCGGCGGGATAAGGGGTTGATGGGGCAAGCGGTTATTGATGCGGGTGTGCCAATGATGAGGCAAATCTGCTCTAACGATTTATCCAAAGTAATAACGTGGTTATATCAAAATGAGCTTGTTGGTAATGACTTGGTTGTCAAACCCCCCAAAAGTGCCAGCACCGATGGTGTAAAAAAAATTACTAAAGGTGAAGGACTTAAAGAGGCTTTTTATAACTTACTCAACCATCCTAATCGATTAGGTATTATAAATGATAGGGTTCTTGTGCAAGAGTATTTGAGTGGGACAGAGTATGTAGTTGATACGTTTAGTTATAAAGGGATTCATACAGTTTGTAATATTTGCAAGTATATTAAGCTAGATAATTCTAATGGAATGGCAATTTACGATAGGATGGAGTGGCTTTCACCTGATGATCCTGTTGTTGATGTTTTGGCTTCATATGCTAAAGAGGTATTAAATGCTCTTGGTATTTGCTTTGGTAACTCACATGTCGAAATCATGCTAACAAAAAATGGCCCTAGGCTTATTGAGATTGGAGCTAGGCCACATGGTGGAGGCCATCCACGCCTTTGTTTTATCGCTACGGGAGATAGTCAAGTTCATCGTTCTGTTCGGTATTTTGCGCAAAATATCATTCCTCCACCAAAATATCAGTTGCTGAAATATATGACAGTTGTTTTTTTTCATGCAATGCAAGAATCTGTTGTTACGAATATTGAACGGTTACATGCTCTTAAAGATCTTCCTAGTTTTTTAGACGGAAACATACACATTCGTGAAAAACAGACTGTTCCAGCCACACGGGATTTATTTGCTACCTTAGCACTGGGGTTTATTGTGCTTGCGAGTAATGATCAGGCTCAAATAGAACATGACATATATATTGTTAGAGAAGTTGAAGCAGTAGTTTTTTTACCAATTGAGGATAATTAAATGACTACCACTAAATGTTTTCAACATGCACCTGGCTCATTTTATAATATTAGGGGTAAAAAAATCTGGGTTGAAGAAGTTGGAGATGGAGAGCCCTTGCTTTTGTTGTCAGGACTTGGCCCTGCTGGTTCTCATGTAATATTTCATCCACACTTTGATGTTTTGCACAGCGAGTTTCGTGTCATCTATGTCGATCTCTTTGGTAGAGGTTGTTCCGATAAGCCGGACTGCCTTGAAGAGATTACTTTTGAAAATGATGTTCTTGACGTTGTTTGCCTGCTTGAAAAATTAGCTCCTCAAGGGGCCCATCTATTTGGTTTCTCATATGGTGGGCTAATTAGCTTACAGCTTGCTATCAATCATTCTCACTTGGTTAAATCAGTACTGTTATGTAATAGCTTACATAGTCCTGAAATGTGGCAAAAAAACCACGAAAACATTAATAAGGTGATTGAGACTCAACTGCCAGATGTCTGGGCTGAAATATTACATCTTCGCTGTGATGGTTACGTTTCTACATCATCTGAGATGCAGGCTCTTTTTGCGAAAGGAGCATCAATTGTACGGTTTTATAATCCCCAAAATGCTGATCAGTTAATGACTGAGCCTGGAGCACGAAATACTGAGCTCTATCCTATTTTTTGTGGTGAGGATGTGGATTTTAGTATTGGTGGCCAACTCTTGCATATTCCAGATTTCCGGCCCTTGCTAGATAAAATTGCGATACCGATGATAGTGTTGGCAGGTCGCTTTGATAGAGCTCTTTATCCAAAGTTACAACAAGACTTCGAAAGAAAAAATATTCATCTTCAATTTCTGGAGAGAAGTGGTTCATTTTCCTTTATTGAAGAGAACGATAAGGTGTTGAATATCATCAGAGCTCATTGTAAATCTTGAAGTTTGGTAACTAACCATAATCCAAAGGAAAATATATTGAATGAAAATATTGTTGTAAAGAAAGTCAGAATTCACCATAAAGAATAACCAGCGTTTTTGCCTAAATATACCCAACTAAAACTAAGCGTTAAAATTCGGTTATGCCGACGAAATGTAACTTGGATTAAAAAGCAAGAGTTGGAGAGTCTCTGCTATCCTGTTTAGGGCATAATAAAGTCATTCCTTATTATCAGGAGGCAGGTAAAATGGATAAGAAAAATCTATGGGTGACGGCCAATGCACGTTGGCAAGCTATCATTGAACGTAATAAAGCAGCAGATGGTCACTTTGTTTATGCCGTAAGTACAACGGGAGTCTATTGTCTGCCATCAAGTGCTGCCCGGCTACCCAAGCGGGAGAATGTGACGTTTTTTGACACTGCAGAAGATGCGGAACGACAAGGGTATCGTCCCAGTAAGCGTCTCCGAAAGGGGCAACCGGCGTTAGAAGAGAATCACGCTGCCAAAATTGCGAAAGCCTGCCGTTATATTGAAGAAAGCGAAGGTGATGTGAAACTTGCCGATATTGCAGAACATGTTGGGATGAGTGCATTTCATTTTCATCGGTTATTCAAAATATTCGTTGGACTCACGCCTAAAGTTTATGTTAATGCTCACCGTAGCCAACGGTTACGCGATAGTTTGAGTCAAACGGACAGCGTAACCGACGCTATTTTTAATGCTGGCTTTAATTCTAATAGCCGTTTTTATGAAACGTCTTATGCCATATTGGGGATGACTCCCAAAGCGTGGCGGGCTGGGGGGAAAGGGACTCAAATTTACTTTGCGTTAGGTATCTGCTCGTTGGGAGACATTCTGGTAGCACAAAGTGAAAAAGGGATTTGTGCCATTTTGTTAGGTGACAACGCCAATAAGTTATTACAGGACTTACAGGATAAATTCCCACAGGCAGAATTGATTGGTGGTGATCCGCAATTTGAACAACTCATGGCACAGGTTGTGGGCTTTATTGATACCCCAGGCTCCAACCTAAACTTGCCATTAGATGTCCGTGGTACTGCTTTTCAGTTGCGTGTTTGGCAGGCACTTCGTGAAATCCCAGTAGGGACTACGGCCAGTTATTCTGATATTGCGCAACGAATCGGCTCACCAAAAGCTGTACGTGCAGTCGCCAATGCTTGTGCGGTGAATATGTTGGCAGTGGCTATTCCATGTCACCGTGTTGTGAGAAATGATGGGACTCTATCAGGATATCGTTGGGGGGTGGAACGTAAGCGTATTTTGTTAAACATGGAGGCAAACGCGTCATGAATAAAAAAAATATAAGTATAACCCAGCGATTAGAAAACATTAATTGGGATAGCGTTATTCATCAGTTAAGCGAGTTTGGTTGTGTTCGTCTAAATCAAATATTATTTCATGATGAATGTAATTATTTAGCTGCATTATATCCGCAGAGTGAACCATTTCGCACACATATTCATATGGCGCGATATAATTTTGGTAAAGGTGAATATAAGTATTTCAATTACCCGCTGCCTGCTATAATTGCGGAGCTGCGAACTGGTCTTTATCCAAAATTAGCCACTATAGCCAATCATTGGAATGAGCAGTTAAGTATCGGTGTTCGTTACCCCGCAACGCATCAGGCTTATCTTGATATTTGCCATATTGCCAATCAAACACGACCAACCCCATTATTATTGCAGTATTTAGAGGGTGATTATAATTGTCTACATCAGGATTTGTATGGTGAACTGGTTTTTCCACTTCAGGTGGTATTTCTGTTATCTGAACCCGGTAGCGATTTTTCTGGAGGGGAATTTGTACTCACTGAGCAAAGACCACGCATGCAAACGCGAACAGAAGTGGTGAGTCTAAAAAAAGGAGATGCAGCCATATTTGCAGTACATCACCGTCCTGTACAAGGAACAAAGGGTATTTATCGTGTCAATATACGTCACGGTATTAGTAAAGTTCGTAGTGGACAACGTCATGCCTTAGGCATCATTTTCCATGATGCTCAGTAGTTGAAACTCTAGGTATTCACTGTCGCATAAGTTGCTTAGAAATACTCATCTTTCATGCTGTTATCATTGCAGGCGAAAAGAAAGTGCAATCGGCCAAGGCTCTGATCTCCTTTAGCCAGATTCATTTATTAAAAAAGGGATTACCGATTGTGGTAAAAAAAGGTAGGAAAAATCAGATAGCGGTAATGAGTATCGGGCCACTCGCAGGGGAACCCGGTGAGTGAGTATCTGTGGGCCCGCTTTTATAGAGGAAGCTGAATAAACCTGCCCGCTATCGGGCAGGTCTTTTATCAATATACGGAAGCTCTCCATTGTAGGTAGAAAATATCCATCTTTCTGTACCCTATTTTAGAGATTAATTAACCAGGTTCCTGCGTTTTCAATAGTGAAGTTTTTCTGGTAGCGAAATTTTTCCGTGTGAATTTCGGCTTGATATTGCCCTGGGGCCAAATTCAGGGAAACAAAGCCGTTTTTATTCGGCGTTACATCCTGCTTTTTACCGTTAATATTAAGCTGTTCACCCAGTTGCAGTTTGAAATACACCACGGCAACGGAGGCTGGCGCTGGGGTGGAAACAGGGGGAACAGGCTCTGGTATGGCAGAAACTGCTGGCGCAGAAACCACTGCGGGTTGTGGCACAGCAGTGGGTGCCGTTGCCGTATTATTCTCCGCAGTGGTCGGAGCGGAAGAGGGCTCGCCGCTCACCCAGATGATCAGCCCTGCAATAAACACCGCCGCAACGCCTGCACCTATCAGCAGTGGGCGGAGCCGCTTGACGTTGGGTGTTTCGTTGGTGGCCTGCGGCATGACGGTGGGCAGTAAACTGGCTGTAGCCGCAGGCGGGGCGCCGATGATCTCATTCTCGCTGGCGATGGATAAGTGTAAGAGTTCCGCCATTTCATTGATCGTTTGCGGCCGATCCTCGGGCTTTAACGCTAATGCACGATCAATCGCGTCCAACAGGTCTAACGAGTATCCTTTCGGGCGGCGTTCAGTCAATGGCTGGTAGCGATCTTCAATGCAGCGCACAACGCTGACGGGAGGTGGTGTTCCCACAATCAACGTGTGCAGCATGGCACCCAGTGCATAGATATCGGTCCACGGCCCCTGTTCGCCATCGCTGTTTTCAGTGTATTGCTCAATGGGGGCAAAACCCGGTTTGAGCATGATCTCTGTTTCATCAGACAGATTACCGATCTCTTTGCGCGCGGAACCGAAATCCAGCAAGACCGGTAATTGGTTTTCCTGAACCTGGATATTATCCAACGAGATATCTCGGTGCAGGTAGCCTTCCTGATGGATCGTATTGATCGCACTAAGCAGCGGGGGCAGCAAATTGCGTATCCAGGCTTCGTTGATTTTCTCGGGGTGCTGAGCCCGGAATTTTTTCAACGTAGTGCCGGTGTAAAACTGCATTCCCATGTAGGCGGTGCCATTTTCTTCCCAAAAGCGTAAGACATGGAGCAGTGCCGGATGAGAAAAGCGGGCGAGCAGGCGTGCTTCTTGAATAAAACTGTTCAGCCCGGCTTGAAAGGTGCGGCTAAAGCGTTCACCACGCAGGCTGAGTGTCAGATCTTCATTGCGTATAACCAATGTGGATGGAATGTACTCTTTGATGGCAATAATGCGCTCTAACTGGTGATCATAGGCGCGATACACAATGCCAAAACCCCCTTCGCCAATCACTTCTTTGATCTCAAATTCATTGAAGCGATAGCCAATCGGTAAGCTGTTTGAATGGGGTGTTATGATGCGGTTTCCTGACATAATGACGATTCTCTGTAATCAAATAACCAAGGCGAATGGCCGACGTTATGCCTGAAATTGGCAGTTAAACTCATTGTGTTGCATTGAAATGTGCAACTGACGATAACTCTGCGCGTTAGCATTGGCGACCAGCAGGGTGTAGCTGATTTGTGGTAGCAACGTATTGGTGAGAATGGCATCCACCATACGCCCACCGGACTCAACCTCGGTACAGCGGCTGACAATCTGTTTCACCACACTATCATCAAAGGTACAGGTGATAGCGTGGTTTTCCGCCAGGCGGCGCTGAATACGGCCCAGTTGTAAATGCACGATATTGCCTAGTGTTGCATCAGTTAGCGGGTAGTAAGGAACAACCAGCAAACGCCCAAGCAGAGCGGCCGGGAAAACAGACAGCAGCGCGGGGCGCAATGCTGTGCCAAGCGCTTCCGGCTCTGGTAGCAGCTCTGGATCGGCACACAGGCTGGTGATTAATTCACTGCCGATGTTCGAGGTAAGAATGATAATGGTATTGCGGAAATCGATATACCGCCCTTCACCGTCCTCCATCCAGCCTTTATCAAATACCTGGAAGAAGATCTCATGCACATCGGGGTGAGCCTTTTCGATCTCATCCAACAGCACGACGCTGTAAGGCCGCCGACGTACCGCTTCGGTCAGGACTCCCCCTTCGCCATAGCCAACATAGCCCGGCGGGGCACCTTTCAGAGTCGAGACGGTATGTGATTCCTGAAATTCGCTCATATTGATGGTCACCACATTCTGTTCACCACCGTAGAGCGTTTCGGCCAATGCCAGGGCCGTTTCTGTTTTACCCACGCCTGATGGGCCCGCCAGCAGAAATACGCCAACGGGTTTGTTAGGGTCGTCCAGGCGGGCGCGTGAGGTACGCACCCGATGGGCAATCAGATCCAGCGCGTGGCGCTGACCAATGACGCGCTGATTCAAGGTGTCAGAGAGTTGCAATACTGCGTCAATCTCATTTTTTACCATCCGGCCCAGCGGAATACCCGTCCAGTCAGAAACCACGGCGGCAACAATATTGGCATCAACGGCAGCAAAGATCAGCGGCATTTCTCCCTGCAATTCATCAAGCTGTTGTTGTAATTCAGCCAATTGAGCCCGCAGTTCCTCTGCCGAGAAGGGGGCTTCTTCAAGCTGGCCCTGTTGAGGCTCGTGGCTTTGCTGATGCAATTGAGCCCGCAGTGCGATGGTTTGTTGAATCAGCCCCAACTCCTGCTGCCAACGCTCGGTCAGCTGCGCCAGTTGTTCACGCAGTTCTTCCAGTTGAGCTTCAATTGCTGCGGAACGCTGTGGATTGCCGATACCCACCTGGGTTTCACGTAACGCAATGCCCAGTTCAATTTGCAATGCTTCGATCCGGTGGCGGCAATCTTCCACCTGCGCAGGTTCTGCGTGTTGGCTAACGGCCACCCGGGCGCAGGCGGTATCCAGTAACGCCACGGCTTTGTCCGGCAACTGACGAGCTGGAATGTAACGGTGCGAAAGGTGTACTGCGGCGTCAACGGCTTCGTCCAGCAGCAGAACGCGGTGGTGTTGCTCCAGCGGGCTGACGATGCTGCGTAGCATCAGCAAGGCTTTTTCTTCCTTGGGTTCATGGACCTGCACCACCTGGAATCGGCGGGTCAGCGCCGGATCTTTCTCAATGTATTTTTTATACTCTGACCAGGTGGTGGCGCCAATGGTACGTAATTGGCCCCGTGCCAAGGCGGGTTTTAACAGATTGGCGGCATCACCGGTTCCCTGGGCTCCACCGGCACCGATTAACGTATGGATTTCATCGATAAATAAAATGATCGGCGTTGGGCTGGATTGCACTTCGGTGATCAGCGCCTGCAAGCGCTTTTCAAATTCACCTTTTACGCCAGCTCCGGCTTGCAGTATGCCAATGTCCAGTAGGTACAGTTGCACATCGCGCAGCTGTGGGGGAACCTCGCCCGTTGCAATACGCAGCGCCAAGCCCTCAACAACGGCGGTTTTACCGACGCCGGCCTCACCGGTGAGCAGGGGGTTGTTTTGCCGACGGCGCATCAGAATATCGACAATCTGGCGGATCTCTTCGTCACGCCCGCAGACCGGATCGATTTCACCGTTGCGGGCGCGAACCGTCATATTTTGTGCGTACTGCGCCAGTACGCTGCCGCCAGAAGCGGGGGTTGGCGAGGCAGTCGATTCTGAGCCGGTGTGCTCCAGGGGATTTTCGCTGGAGTTGGCGACAATCGTCATAAATTGGTCAGCCAACAGTTCAACGTTGATCATATCGAACTGCGGAGAAATATTTTTGAGTAAATGGCGTAGATTGTAGGTTTTCAGAATGCCAATGAGCAGGTGCCCGGTGCGAATTTGGCTGGCGCCGAATTTCAGTGAGCCATAAACCCAAGCGCGTTCAACGGCGCTGTCGATGTGTTCAGAGAGGTCTGAAACCGAACTGGCCCCGCGTGGCAACCGATCCAGCGCCTCAATGATGTTCTGGGTTAATCGTGTTTCATTGAGGGAGAAATGTTGGATAATCTGCTGCAAATCTCCATTGGGGGATTGCATTAACTGATGCAGCCAGTGGACCAGTTCAACATAAGGGTTACTGCGCAGTTTGCAAAAAGCCGTTGCACTTTCAAGTGAAGTGAATAGCAGGCTGTCCATTTTGCCAAATAGCACCGAACGACTGATTTCAGACATGATTTTCCTCGAATTCAAGAATGGCGGAACGCAGCGTGGTTCCAACAAAAATAATTAACAGGGTGTTTCCAGTGGCTCTGGGCTGAACGTCAGATCATTGGCATCGTGCTGGCGTTGGGGGTTTTCCATCCAGCTACTGAGCCCCAGGCGCTGGTTGCCACCGAGTTGTGTGCCGCTCAACTGATCTTGTGCCAAAATCAGCCGGACTTCCCAGCTAAACTCAATGCCCACATATTGGCGCACCCAATCACGTAACTGTATGCAGAACTCAGCGCCGGGCAGAAAACGGTCATAATTCTGCTGCGACATCGGGCCCAGTTCGATACGGAATTTATGCTGAACGTCGCGCATAGCGATGCCTAAAAACGCGGATTCCCCTAAACGGGGCACGCCCCGCCCGGCCTGTAAGCGCGCCTGTTCGCGTTTTTCGATACACAGCCAGTGCGGAACGTTTTCGACGATACGCACGGAGACGTTGAAATAATCTTGCAGAATTTTGCTTAACCCTTCGGGATCGCGCCCGTGGCGCACCAAATGGCCTGCCATAAAGTGTTTCGCATGCGTATTGAGGCTATCGCCCGACCGCTGCGCCGGTAGGCCAATGCCGGTCAGGCAGGATAAATATTCATCAAAGCGCCGATTGTCGGCACGATCCAGAGAAACCGTCGGCTGTGCGTCGGCCCAGGCGCGGTAAAATAACGAGATGAGCCGATGATGAAACAGGTTGCTGAAAGCTAATAGGGTGCGATCTTGGTGGTGATACAGGCGTTCGCGGACATACTCCGTCATGTGTAAAGGCAAGGGGCCGTTAGGGCCAAACAGGCCAAAGCTGAAGATCGAAACCTCATGCAAAGCGCTGCCTGCACGTTGGCTAACCTGCGCCAGCGTAGAAGGCGCAAAGGATAATGAGGGCTCCTGCCCCAGGCGCAGCAGGTCATGGCTGGGCTGTGGCGCCCGCCCGAGCATATAGGGCTGCCCCCCTTGAGCATCGATACGCCGTAGCAGTTGGAACAAATCATATTGGTATGGCGCTTCCTCCAGTTTTTGCCAAAAATCGTCCGGCAAACGATAGAGCGCGTTGATGCGTTTTGGCATGGAGGGTGGTAATGCGTCAGGCTCAGCAATCTGTTCACTCATATCAGTGCCCTTTTGCCGATGCGTGCCGGCCACCAGGCGATCTCTCCCCGCTGTTGGCTGATCAACTGCATTTCTGTGAACGAGTTGATGGAAACCATGCGTGAAAACAGGCGTTCCAACACACAGCCAAGCAGGTAAGCACTGCCGCCCGAAAATGCCTGTTCGTCAACGGTGAGGTCAATCGCGATGCCTCTGGCAAACACAATGGGCCCCGGTTCTGGCACGCGGCGGTGGATCGGCCGCAGTTTGCAATGGCGTATCCCCTGGATCTTCTTGGCGATCGCCGGCTCACTCAAATCGCCATACAGGCTGAGTAGCTGGCGCAGGCTGGCGGCACCTTGCTCTGGATCGGTATCCATCAGGCTTAAATAATTCAACTGTAGCTGGCTGATTAATTGCCAGGTGGTAATGCCTTCACTCAGCGCCGCCCTTGGTGGGGTTGGGCCTTTTTTCAGCGTAACCTGTTTGACCGGCAGTGAGTCTGGCATCACGAAGTGCCCATGCTCCTGCTGCAACAGTGCCAACGGCAGATCGCGGCTGGTACACAATACATCAGCGCTCAGGTATTTAAGGTCGCTGTGCCACGGTGATTGGTGTTCATCCACCAGTGAGATAAACACTTCAGAGCCCACGTAGCCAGTACGGGTTCCATAACGGCGTGCGCGTTCAGAGAGTGTACGTTGTTCACGCCGCAGCGAAAAATAAGCGCCATAGTTACTATTGTCAGTGCCTTGTGTGGCATAGAAATGCCGGAATTCCTGTTCGTGCCGTTTTTCACGTGAACTGCCAACCAGGCGCTGTACCGAGAATATTTCGTAGTCAAGCGGGCGGATGTTATCCACCACTAAATGGTATTCATGGTTTTTTTCGCTGATCGAGATACGTTCAGCGATTTTGGGGAACAGGTTGATCACTGGCGTGCAGTGCAGCGTCAGATGGCTGACGTCCACTACCCGTTCCAGCGCAGGATCTTGTTTATCCAGCAGGAGGACGATCTCAAACTGACGAGGGGCTTTTTTACCCTCCGGCACACTCTGTAACAGAGGTTGCAGGCAACCAATGCTGAAAAACTGGAAACGCGCAGGAAAAGCAAAATATTCCTGTAGCAGGCGGTAGCCATCGAAGTTACGCAGATCGTTGGGCAACAACGCCTGTTCCGGCTCAAACCCTTCTTGCTGCAACGCATGTTGTGGTAAGGCCCGCCGCTGTGGTTGCGCTTCGACTGTCTGGCAGACCAGGCCAACGGTATGCTGCATGATCAATTCTTGCAGTTGTTGAGCGTGAATATCGTTGCCAGACAGATAGAACATCAGTTGGTCGAGCTTCAGGTGATTCAAGGCCACCGTTTCGTAGCACTCCAGCTTGATGCGTAACGCGCTGACGCCACCGCTATGCTGTAATCCCAGGCTTGCCAAGGGGAGATCGGCCGGAAGCCCGCCCAACTCAACCCCCTTGAGCCGCACCGGTTGTAATGTCACATCATGCGCGGTGGTATAGCTACAGGTGACGCCGTTTTTCTTCAGCATCAGGCTGTCTAACATAGTGCCTCGCGGTACCAGAAACCCTGCGCTGATGTCGCCTTTATTGCTGTCCGGGTGGAGTTCCGCAATTGCCATTGATGGCGTTGGCGCCAAATAATTGGGATAGATGATTTCCAGCAACCGTTGAGAGAAACGGGGAAATTCGGCATCCATTTTCAATTGCACGCGTGAGGTCAGAAAAGCCACCCCTTCCATCAGGCGTTCAATGTAAGGATCGGCAATATCGATGCCCTGCATGCCCAAACGCCCCGCGACTTTTGGGTAATTTTCCGCAAATTCGGCGCCCATCTCGCGTAGATAGGTGAGTTCACGGTTGTAATACTCTAAAAGTTTACGGTTCATCGTTTACCCTGCATCCTTTAAATCGAAGTGGCCGTTTTCCAGATCAACGTCAGTGCGAAACAGAAACTCAAGCGGATAAGGTACGCACCACAGGCGGCCTTTGATTTCTATCGACAGGACGTTATGCAGTTCCAGCGAATGGGGATCTGAAATACAGCGTACCTGTAGATCGTCCGGCAAGATGCGGGGTTCAAAGGTCAGGATGGAGTTCGTCAATGCCTGCTGGATATCCGGCCACTCGATATCAGACATACGCTTGCCCGCCATTGACGCTATGCCATAGTTGAGCGTTGAGCGGCGTACCTGCGGATAAGCTTCCAGATCGAGGCTTGATTCATTGTTGACGCAGTTGAATAACCATTGCAGATCGCGCAGTACCCGATGACGTAATTCACCCGGCGACAGCAAATTGCGTGCGGCAGCCTCCTGTTTTTTCTGCGGTTCATGGTCGGTCAGAAGATCGATCAAGACGGGTTGCATTCTGTCGCGCGATGTCAGGCGCTCACTGTTCTGCCGGAAATAATGCCCCTGCTGCCGCAGATCGCCGCTATGAGGGAGAGTCTTGCTGCTCATTATCCGTTGCCCTGATCAAAAGTCAGTTGGCGCAGGCTATGTAACGGGAATTCGTTCTCACCGCTCAACCAGGTTTTCAGGCCAGAGCCCACATAGTGTTGGCTGTCTCCTAAAGGGTGCCATTCGGTACGTTTACCGAGCAGCAAAGTATCGTCAGCATCCGCAAGCAGTGGGTAGCGGGCGGGCAGTTGGCAGACTTGTTCACGCCCATCAACCAAACGTACCAGCGCATGGCTCCAGACCAGATCGATGGCGCTTTGCGGGGCTTGAAACTGGATGCTGGCAATGGCGGTGAAAGGCAGCCAGTAATAGCCGCCATTCAAAGCCAACTCGCATATTGGCCCCAGACGCCCGTCGCCGTCCGCCAGCCAGGCAAACGCCTCGGTTTGCGCTTCCCCACCCGCAACGAAGGTGAGTTGCCCACTGCTGGCTGCTGCTTCGTCCAATGCGCGATCGCGTATGGCTTCAGCCTGGCCGTTTTCACCCTGGACATCGTGATGCAATGCCTGGAGCATCTGCATCATCCAGCTTTCTTCGTGGTTTAACAGCATGGGGGAAGCATGGCCGGCGAAAACTGCCTGACGTTGCAGCTCGGCTTCAACCGATTGCATTAACAACAGCGTGGTTGGCTGCGCGATAGGTTTCAGGGCTTGCCAGGACTTTAACTGCATTTTGGCGCGTTGCCAGTTCCCGCTAAGACACAGTAATTGCACCAGTGCGGCACGCAGATCGGCATCTGTCGGGCGGGTTTTGATATCGCTTTCCACGTGGGCGATCGCGCCGTTAATGGTGTTATCTTGCAACATGTTGGCTAATGACTTCACAATCTGTTCCCTCTAAATCAATAGGCCATATCATTAACGGACAAATAGCTGCCGCTGGCAGGATCAACGCGATCAACGGCCAGTGTTTCTACCAGGCGGAATATGAGAGAGATCCCTTGCTCGGTGACCAATGGCCGCCAGGTTTCGTTGGCGCGGGCCACTCTTTGGCTGACGGCGGCGCGATCCGCTGCTTGCTCGCGTGTCATTTCAATAATCACTTCTCCCTGGAATGCCCAGGCGTAGGATTGCGGGTTGAAAGGCAACACCAGGAAACTGTCTGATGCCCCCAAAATCAATCGTTGGGCATTCGCACCGATCACCGTCAGCGAGTGATTATCGGTATTGATATTGGCCAGCGGATATCCCTGATAAAAGACCACGCTATGCGTCTGATTGCTGCCCCCTTGCTGGGTGATAATCGTCCCTGGCCCTTGGACTAAATCGTTGGCATCACAACGCAGTTCCTCCGAGCTGGGAACGAATACCACGTTGTCGCTGAGATCGCTGTTCCAATAGGTTCGGAACTGGCAGCCTTGTGGTAGGGCAAAAGACGCAATCGTGTCTTGGGTGGCCAGCGGCGAGGTCACGGCAACCGCAGGGGGAATAGTGGTGTCGGATGAGTTGGTTACCGCCGGTTGCACCACCACTTTCCAGCTTTGGCTTTTACTGGCGCTGCCAGAGGCTAGTTCATTCCCCTGTTTGTCGGTCAACACCCAGAGGAGTTGCGCTACCTTGGCGCATTGTTTTTCTAACAAATTACCCACGCGCGGCAGGAAATCGTTCAGAACGTTTGTATCCGTACTTTGTGCTGAGGTGATGCGCAATGGAATGCTATTCATGCACCAGCTTTCAGGGTTGCTGTTTTTGACATCGTCAATAAAGACTTCAAGTTGCAGCGTGGGGGAATGTGCCAATCGATAATCTACAGCCTGTACGGCAGGTATCATCAGCAGGGCAATAATGCCGGGTATCCAATATTTCATAGTAGGGCCTTGGCGTAATTCGCATTAATTACGGGAAAGAAAGCGCTCAGCATCGCTGAGGGAATGCAACAAGGTGGTTTCTTGTGGAGAACCGATCCAGATGGCAATCGCGCTGTAATTATCAACACTGGTGCCAGTACCGGTTTTATCCCAGGCTTGTTGCAGCAGAGAAAGCCATTCGCTGGGGGAATTCACCATGTGCAATGATTGTTCCAGCTCCTTTTGGGTAAAGTTGTGCCAGAAACCATCGGTACACAGCAGGAAAACGTCACCGTCCTCCAGTTGCAGCACATCGCCATAGGTGGCATCGCGTTCCTCACTCATCCCTAAGGCGAAATACAGGAGATTGCTGTTGATGCCGCTGGTTTGATAACCGGCGTCGGCCATTTGTTGAATCAGGCTGTGATCGCGAGTGGTGGCATATAAATAACCTCGGCGAAACAGATACAGGCGGCTATCACCTGCGTGCGCCCAATAGGCGAGTTGGTAATCACGATCGATAAACAGGCTCACCAGCGTAGTGCCCATCTTGCTGTATTGTTCAGCTTGCAGCTGTTGCTGGTGGATAGCCCGGTTGGCATGTGAAATGTACTGGCGGATGCTTTGGGCATCCAGGTGTTTTTCACCGTCAAAATTGAGCAGGATGGTGTCACGAGCCACACTGGCGGCGATATCGCCACCAGGCAGGCCAGCAATGCCATCGCAAACAACAAAACAGGCGGAACGCTGGCCAACCACTTCGCCGAGTTGGTCTTGATTAGTCGCGCGTTCTCCCTGATTGGACGTAGAGGCTGTAGTGATATTCATTGGTCTTCCGGTTTGGCCTGTGAATCTTTGTATTGGTTGGCTTCAACGCCGTAGGCATGCAGGAAAGCTTCACCAAACAGCGTATGGAAATCGTCTTCAAGCTCACCGGCGGTTTTCTGGTAGCTTTTAACGAAGTAATCCCACAGCGCGGCTTTACGGCTGGAGGGGAATGTCAGCCGGGGCAGGGTTCCTGCCTGGCGGGCTTCTTCTTCCAGGCGCTCTGGGTCAAAGGATTGCAACATGGCTGCGATGATGGCCCGGATACCGGCGATCATGCCCAGTTGATGAGCCTGTAGGTCGATCAGCGCATCACGTACCGATTGCTCAGGCGGCATAAAACCAGGCATTTTGCTGCCAAACATCTGCATCAGCACGGTTTTACCTGAAGGTAACAGCTTGAAGGGGTTATTGGCCTCATCAAGGATCATGGTCATCTCCGCTTTTACACCACGCTTGAGGATGGAGCGGGACGAGAGTAAGGCCACCGTGCCTTGTGAAAACAGGCTTAATAACTGGCCGGTCTGATATAACTGTTGCTCGTTAAAGCGTGGTGATGGCTGTAAGTCATCCAGGCCGAGCCCTTGCAGCAGGGCTGCCAGTAGTGGCCCTTCCAGCGTATTCCCGTTTGAGGCTGGCGTGTTTTGTGGTTGCTCGGTTGAGTAACCAACGGGATCGATGCCTAAACGCTGCCCTGAGCGCGCCAGGGATGATGCCGATGCCGCCTGGGCGTGAACTTTTGGTGGTTCAGGCTCAGCCATGGGAGCGGGGGCCGGTGTTGGTTGTGGCAATGGCGCTGCTTCTGGGGCCGGTTTCGGTACGACCGCTTCCTGTATCGGCGGCGCGGGTATTGGCGCAGGGGGCGATATGGGAGCAGGTGCCGGGGTCGGAGTCGGGGGTTCTACTGCTGGAGACAAAGGTACGGCACCGCTGGTCAGCAAACCCAACGGGTCATTATTGTTGTGAGCACCAGGCGCAGCCGGAGATGACAATGCGCCAAACAAAGCCAATGGGTCCAGCTCTTGCCGGTCAGCATGATTTTCTGTTGCAGGGATCGGTTCTGGCGCATGTGTTGGCGAATGGTTCCCCGTGAGCAAGGTACTGGGGGTCGTATCGGCCAGAATATGGTTCTGATCGAAGGGGGTGTCGGAGTTGAATAACGTTGCCGGATCGGTTTGCCTGGGTTGCAGATTATGCAGGTCGATATTATTGGTCAGTTGTTCCAACGGGTTGGTGGGATTTAACTCAACGCGTGTTTCTTCCAATAAAGGATGAGCATCGTTCTGGGTAATCGGCGTTGGTGCGGCTTCTCCTGGGGTGAATTCCTGCATCAGGTTATCCCATATTTCATTGGGCACCGTTGCCGCGTTTTGTTGCTGATGAATTGCTGCTGCTGCGCTTGGCGCAACATCTATGGTGCTGGCGACGAAAGGGGCCGAAATGGGCTGGGAAACAGGGATAACCGGTTGTTGTAGGCTGTTGACCTGGATTTGGTAATCATCGATACCCAAGATGTCACCATCTTGCAATTCAACCTGGCGGCCACGTTCCAGCGGAATATTATTGAGCTGTACGTTGGTGACATTGCCACGGTTAGTGATGCGGCATTCACCCTCAGCTGAAATATGTACGATTGCCTGCAAACGGGATATTGAGCGTTCTTCATCCGGCAGCACCAGATTATTATCCACACTACGGCCTATTGTTCCGCCTGGTGGCAGGAAATCACAGCTACTCTGTGGCGGTACCTGACCATGTTTGTTTTTTACAATAGAAAATCGCATAAGGCATTCCTGCTGATTAAGGTGTAATGCAAAATAGAGTTATTGCCGGTTGATGTTTGTCATAGTGCAAGTGGCAGGTGCGTTGGTTTTCCTACAACTTGACTTATTTAGGGCATAGGTGAAACATCAGAGAATGAGGTGACTTAAGAGTAAAAATCATTTAATAGCATTGAACTGAAAATGGGGTTTCGTTAACAATGCATTGCGTTGCACCCACCACGTGAAGAGTGAGCGTATGTTTGACCTTATCAAAACGGCATATCAGATAGGGATCCATTCGCGAGTCTATGTTCCATTTTCTTGTCTGTTTGCTCATTTCTGGTACCAGTTCCCCGCGCTTTTCCACTGGCCTATCAAATAACGCAGCATTACTCAATGGATAAAGTTGCTCACCCACGGCAAGGGATTCAGGGCAGAAAAATAACGGCGTTTTGGCATTGCCAGATCCGATGCTGCCTAATGTTAATAATATGCCCAAGCAGGTGTTCTTAAATGATTTACTTAATAATGTGAAATTGCTCCCCGTCATTAAATGCATAACCGTAGCCTCTAAAAATGATTAATTTCGCGTTGAGGGGATGGCCTCGCCGTTGAGCATAAAATAAATGGCTTTCTGATCGTTCTTTTTTAGATAAATAACCTCCCCGTAAGGGGAGGTTTTCTGATGTATTAAGACTCTTTGTTTTCTTTAATATTCCAGCCGGCGCTGCTTTCTGCACCTTTACCGCCTTTCTCACTCTGTTCCCAGTATTGTTGCTTAACTTTCGCCGCCTGGAAGGAATAATTAACGCCCACGGTATCTTCGCCACCGGAACCGGTGTATTGCACAGAGGTAACCAGTACATCTTCTAAGGTGATTTTGACATACTCAACTTGGCTACCGCCGGCTTTACAAATAGAAAGCTCAATTTTACCCAAATGCTTACCACTGGCGCAGTGTTTTAACAGTGCGGGTGTTGATTTATCGACTAATGCATTAATGTGCAGATCGTTAAAGCAGACTTTGCCAGCACCGCCGCCGCCACCTACGCTCATATTACCTGGTTGAGATGCACCCCAGGAAAATGAAACAATGTCAGTCCATCCTTTATGGTTGGAGTCTTTAGATTCACCGTTGGCTCCTTCAACTTTCAGGAACATATCAATAGCCATGATTTTTCACTCTTGATTAAAGGTTAATAATATTAACATCGCGTTGAAACGTTCAGGTAATAGCAATAGGAGTTATAATGCTGGTAATAAAACACCGTGAATATCCCTGTGCCATGCACCTATTAAACACCGATTTACTGTTCGGTACAGTTATTAAGCTCTTTGTTGCAGAACAACAATAAGCTAAATATATTTCGCCCTTGAAATCGAATGCTCAGTTTTATCAATGTAAGGCTTATTGTGGCAGTGTATATACTTCATCGATTCCCTTGTTTACATGGAAAATTTGTCACCATGGCTGCCTCGATCAGATCCGATGCCCTGTGTTTTAATTGCTCCTGAGGGAGCTTTTTAAAATATTCAAATACAAACTCCCGCAGGGTGATGGTTTGCAGTTGGCTATACTGGCACCAGGTTTTGCCTTCTGTGGCATCTAGAACACCCAACATATAGAGCTGGGCCTTTTCTTTTTCTTGCCGATCTGCACCACGATATAGCCTGAAGAAATCGTCACCTTGCAGATTCACGTCATCAGGAGTCAAATGCTGAAGAGGTGTTTGCTGGGCTAGAACAGGCACTGGTGCCACGGTGAGGCAGAGTAGCGCTAATGATGCCAGGTATAAATGGGCTCTTCTCAAGGTGATTTCCTGATAAATAAGGTAGTTGAGGCTTCATCTCGTCCGGTGTAACACTTGTCATACTCCTGAAAATCAAATTATTTTAGATATAATTCAGGTTGTAATTGGGTGATGAAATTGCAATTCATTCAGGATTATCTTGTTTCCAGTTATGGGTAGCGTCTCCCACAATAACCTCGCGTGATAACTTATCCAGCTCAGGGCTATGATATAACCGTAAACAGTTCAACATGACGCCTGTAGTATTATTTTCTACTTCACTGTGGAAGTGATTAATTCGTGACTTAAATTGGTCAATCAACGTATTGATTTTCTCATCACCAGATTCAATATCAAAAGGCATCCACTCTCTCATCGCATTAGCGGTTCTGGCCGCATCGATAGAAAATGTTTTATCTTCTGTTGCAACCTGAGCCAGGCAACGAGATAGCGCGAGTTCTTTGACCACCTGGTAGTAAGGCATTTGCTTGATGAAAGCAACGGGATCATCAACCGTTTTGGCTTGAGTTTGTAATGAAAGTGTTAATATCAAAGTAAATGAAGCGATATTAAGGTTGCTTATCACTCTAACTCCCCTTTACAAAATACACTGGAGATAATGCGCAAGCCGCATCAGGAGTTGCCTATTGGTTTACTGAAAATCAGTCGTTATGTTTTTAATGACTCAGCATCCAATAATTTTTCTCATCGGTGCCTTTATCTTTACAAAGTAATATATTGTTTAGTTTTTTCTTGCTAATGCTAAAATCGGTACCATCAAAAAGCAATCCTTGGCCTTGCATACCACACAGCATCTCTGGGGAAAGGTTCCATGTTTCCCGTTCCTGTTTCGTCACTGGATTGCCAGAAATAACGAATATCGCTTCAATACTAACATCGGAATAACGATACTTCTGTGGCTCCGCGTTTGTGTCGCGCAGGAAATGACAGGGTGCTGTTAGTGTTAAAGGATACGTTTTTTTCACCGTAGAAGATGAAATATTCAGTTGGCAATGTTCTTCAACTTGAACCAATGCTATTTCATAATCTTTAAAGGTGAAATTATCGGTAACGACTTTCTCCGCATAACAGTAACCGTTAAATAAATACAGCAAAATAATAAAAACAGCGTATTTTTTTATTCTTATCATAATAAATCCCAGAACCAAACTTCAGTTCCCAAGGTAAAATAATCAGAGTTACCGCCTTTCATTTTAGTTCGGGTTGCATACTGCAACCCGAGACTACCGTTAATCATGCCTCATTCTGTTTCAGCGAAGGCAGTTTCGATACCAGACGCAGGGAAACGGTTAAACCTTCCAGCTGATAATGCGGGCGCAGGAAGAATTTAGCGCTGTAGTAACCCGGGTTTTCTTCGATTTCCTCTACCAGCACCTCGGCGGCGGCCAAGGGTTTGCGTGATTTGGTTTCTTGTGACGAGTTAGCCGGATCACCATCAACGTAATTCATGATCCAGTCATTCAACCAGCGTTCCATATCATCGCGTTCACGGAAAGAGCCGATTTTGTCGCGCACAATACACTTGAGATAATGCGCAAAGCGGCAGCAGGCGAACAGATACGGCAGGCGTGCTGAAAGCTGGGCGTTGGCCGAGGCGTCCGCATCATAATATTCAGCCGGTTTTTGCAGTGATTGAGCGCCGATGAAGGCGGCAAAATCAGAGTTTTTACGGTGGATCAGTGGGATAAACCCATTTTTAGCCAGTTCTGCCTCACGACGATCGCTGATGGCAATCTCGGTCGGGCACTTCATATCCACGCCGCCATCGTCGCTGGGGAAAGTGTGGCATGGCAGGTTTTCGACCGAGCCACCGGATTCTACGCCGCGGATCGAAGTACACCAGCCGTATTCCTTGAATGAACGGTT
Organism: Chania multitudinisentens RB-25; assembly: GCF_000520015.2. Lineage (GTDB taxonomy): Bacteria > Pseudomonadota > Gammaproteobacteria > Enterobacterales > Enterobacteriaceae > Chania > Chania multitudinisentens. The sequence goes on along the minus strand of NZ_CP007044.2, from coordinate 174,739 downwards.
GATGTTAGCGGCCATGGCGTAGGCGGCGTTGGTCCAGGTGTAATGGCTGTGGGTGGTGCCGTCGGTTTCTTCCTCAAAATCGAACTCATCAATCGGATTGGTGCGGATACCATAAGGCAAACGTGCCAGAAAACGCGGCATAGCCAGGCCCAGATAGCGCGCATCTTCAGACTCCCGCAGGCTACGCCAGGCGGCATATTCGGTATTCTGGAAAATTTTTGTCAGGTCGCGCGGGTTGGAAAGCTCCTGCCATGACTCCATCTGCATAACGCTGGGGGCAGTGCCGGTGATGAACGGGCAGTGAGACGCCGCGCCAATCTTGGCCATTTCACCCAACAGTTCCACGTCCTGCGGGCTGTGGTCAAAAAAGTAGTCGCCCACCAGGCAACCGAAGGGTTCACCACCAAACTGACCGTACTCTTCCTCGTAGATTTTCTTGAAAATCGGGCTTTGGTCCCAGCCCACGCCTTTATGGCGTTTCAGCGTGCGCCCCAGCTCCTTTTTGGAAATGCTCATAAAACGGATTTTCAGCATTTCGTCAGTTTCGGTGTTATTGACCAAATAGTGCAGGCCGTGCCAGGCACCTTCCAACGCCTGGAAATCAGCGTGGTGGATAATTTTGTTGATCTGCTGTGAGAGTTTTTCATCAATTTCAGCGATCAGCGCCTGAATAGTGCGGTAGGCATCGGCAGAAACCGTGACTGTATTCTCCAGCGCCTGATGAGCTAAGGTTTTTACCGCGATCTCTACGGCCTCTTTGGCCTGATCGGTTCTTGGCCGGAACTCTTTATTGAGCAGCTCACTAAACTGATCGCTGGAGAAGGTTTCGCTGGTCTGCAACGCGGCTTGTTGTTGAGGTGAGTGGCTCATCGGTTAATCCTTATGTTCGTTATTGTTATCTTTGGCGGCCGGGAGTGGCGCGTTGCTCAGGGATTTCAGCAATTCGGGGTTTTGCAGGATTTTGGAGATCAACTCTTCTGCTCCGTTCTTACCATCCATATAGGACAGAAGATTGGAAAGCTGAGTGCGTGCTTCCAGCAGGTTATCCAGAGCATCCACTTTACGGGCGATAGCGGCTGGAGAAAAATCATCCATGCTTTCAAACGTCAGATCGACGTTCAACTGACCTTCACCGGTTAAGGTGTTGTCGACCTGATAGGCCACGCGTGGCTTCAAGGACTTCAGGCGTTCATCAAAGTTATCAATATCAATTTCCAGGAATTTACGTTCATCAATACCGGGCAGTGGATCAAGCGGTTTACCGGTAAGATCGGCCATCACGCCCATCACAAAAGGTAACTGGATTTTTCGCTCGGCACCGTAGATTTCAACATCGTATTCAATCTGTACGCGTGGTGCGCGATTACGGGCAATAAATTTCTGTCCACTACGGGATTTCGAGTTTGACATGGGAACTCCGTTAATGATTATCAAGAACGTTTCCATCTCAGGAGATGGAACGGGTTCAAATACTGGTCTGTGCGGCGGTTGCCGGGGAGAAATGTGCACACAGGGAATGTGCTCTGTTAACTGTTCTCCTCATTGCTTGGCATACCGAGAACATTTTCCAACTGATTAAGGCCATCCGGGGCGAGATCGCGGATGATTTGCATAAAATCCAGCGTGATCAACCGTTGTACCCGATCAATCATCAAGGGAGCTGGGTGACTGGGTTCGTGCAGGCTGAAGTAGTGCTTCACTTTATCCAGCATGAGCCGAGCGTCTTCGCGAGACTGGATCTGCGCATGGTGCCAATTGAACGCCGTGGTGCTGGCAGGAGGAGGCGTTGCTGTGATTGTCACTATGGGTTCCTGTTCCACCACTGGAAGAGGGATTGCCACAGCAGGCTGGCAGGCCTGTGCGAGGGTGCGGACAAGGTGCAACAGGCCATCCATTTCTGGCAGTGCGCTTTCCCCCAGATGACGGGAGACTTCCGTGCGCAGAGCGTTCAAGGTTTGCTGCAACGTGATGAGCAGTTGGGAAACCGGTTGCGATTCTTGGGCGAGTTCTTCCTGTAAACGGCTATATCCACCGGGGAAGCCGGGGTATTCCTGTTTACTGCCATCCAGCAGGGCGCAGGCATCACGCACCGAGATCTCGCCAGAGGCGCTTTTCAGCAAAGCCGCAGCCCGCAGGCAGGCGGTCAGTTGGGTTTTGTCACCCAATCCGGCGAGCGCATTGATACGAAACAGCGGATCAATTTCGCCATCAAAATCCAGCGGGGGCAGCAACGCATCCCAATAACGTGCCAATGCTTGCTGGATCAGCGTCAAACCCGCGGCATAGCCGGGCAGGCCACGGGTTTGGGTCCAGGCATGGGTGAGCTTTAGCATCACCCGCAGATCTTTGGTGCGCGCCAGCAAAGCCGTAGCCAAACGTTCTACTTGCATCCAGTCTGGGGCTTCCGCCGGAATAATAGTGCTGCCGAACTGTTGTTCAGCTTTCCCTTCAGAGGCTTTCTCCATCGCCAGAAAGTCGGCGTCATATTCCAGATTATCGCCGCAGGGAGCATCGTGGCTGATGGGAGCCAAAAGGGTATCGATATTCATACCGTTTACCTTTAAATAAAAGACGTTTTTTAATCAAACAGCGGTGGATACTGCCCACCACGGCCAAGCCTTGACCAACCGTTAGGGTTAAACAGTAGCGAAAATAGCTGCACGGTAAGATTGCCACTGTGCACGTGGGTATAGAGCGGGTGACCATCGGCCTGATTGGTCCACCAGAAACTGGAGTATTGCGCAGGCTCGAAGCAGTCCGCAGCCTGTTGCCACGCCAGTTTGTCCTCTGGCGGCGGCGGAAAACCGATAATGGATAAAATCTCTGCTCCTGCCTCGGCCACCGGGATCGGGAGTTCCGGCAGGGTGAGGAGTGCGTGGTCTAGCTGCTCGGCGGAGAAACCGTTACGCACTCCATTCAAGAGCGTATGGCCAAGTTGGCCATACCAATGAGCGGCGAGATTTAACTGCGGTTTGTGCCAGTCATTCAGATGGCAAAGGCGCATGGCGCAAACGGGGTAATAACGGCCAACGCGATCGCGGGCTGGCAGCAGGCACCCCATTTGGACATATTGGTTGCCCAAGGGGGCCGGTATGACGAAGTTCCAAATCGGCGCATAGCCGAACGGATGCTGGGTGTTGTCTGGCAATTCCTGTTGCAGGTTCAGCAAGCCGTTGTGGAACCAATGCGCCCAGCGGTTAATCACGCCATTGGGTAAACGGCGCTGTAGAAAATCACCCTCAGCCGGAATTTTTCCGTACCAGCCAATCTGCCTTGTCACGTTGTGATCCATGTCATTCCCTCTTGGCTATGGGCAGGAAAACGCAGGGAGTTGGAAAGGATTGCGGATACTGTTGGGGGTAAACTCCAACGTGACACTATGCCCATCCAGATGAAATGTTGCCTGCTTGCTCAGATTATTGCTGTCGGTAGCCGATGATTGGGCCCGATCTACCAGGCGGTTTAGCGCCCACGGCCCGCTGCTCACCAGGCTTGCCGTGGTTCCGTTAGCCAATGACAATTGCAAATGCACCTGGTTGGTATTGCGGATGCCCGGCCAGCTCACCACTAAGGGAACCTGCGGGCCATGGCTGTATTTGAATAACTGGCCGTCGATATCCAGCGTCAGGTTCAGAATATCGTTATCCATCCGTACCGGGCGAACGGTGACCCGGTAAGAGGGGATCGCGGTACCGTTGGCAAAGAAGGCGTCTCGAATACGCTGTGCCTGTTGGAACGAGGGCAGAATGCCTTCCCCACCGGGCAGGGTTTTGCCATCGACACCTGGTGTAAAACGCCAGTTAGGGCGCGTGGTGTCCACTTTGCCCTGTAGGTTGTCACGGAAAAAACTGTCCATCAGGCCGGTGTTGGGCGCAAACATCCGGGCCAGATCGTCCGGCGTTACATCCTGCTGCGAGCGGGGGTTAAGCGGGTAGCGCCCCGCAATGGCCTGGCGGCAGAAGCTGCTGACCTCAACGCTGATGCGTTTTTTGACGTTATCCATCTCTTTGCGCTGGGCGTCACTGCTGGCACCAATCGCCAGCGACAGCAACATGGGTTTGAATGGGATGGGTAACCGCCCTGATTCTGCCTGTAAACGCGGAATAATATCGCTGGGAGGAACGGCCATACCGCTGTTGGCTGCGCCCTGAACGGCGGTCAGATAATTATAAAGATCATCAACCTGTTTGAGGACGGCATCAAACGGAATGGCCTGGCTGCCTTCTCCCTGGCTCTGGGCCAGTTCCAGCAACGGCGCGAAGTGCGCCATCACCACCTGCTCCGGCTGTGCGGAGAGATCCCCGTCGGCGTTCGCAGGGCGGGTGGTGAACAAGGCTTCCAGCGTGTGGTTAGCGCCGTTATTGATCTTGTCCCCGGCTTTACCGAGCAACGAGCGCTGGTCGGCATCACTTTTCTCATCACGCAGAGTGAGGTATTTTCTTATATTAACCAGCAGGTTGCGCATTGGGGAAGGGTTCCCCGACAGCAAACGTGCGCTGTTGATACGCTGGCTCAACTCACTGATATTGGCCAGTTGTATATCCTGCAAAAACTCATCCCAAACGGCGATAAAATCCTGCATATACAGTTGGCGTACTGTTTTGGTCAGATCGGCACTTTTTTGTTCCGATGTCATGTCGGTGGTGAGCACCCAGATATCTTCCTGGCGCAGAGTGTCCGTTACCTGACCAATCGTGTTATCAAACGCTTTCCAATAGCCCTGCGGCGTAAAGAGCCCAGGTATGCCCTCGGTCACCGGCTTGCCGCTTTGGCGTGAGAAAGCCAGCTCGGTTTGAGGCCCGGCCAAATCCACCAGGCTGACCGGTTTGATCTCGGTTTGCTTGAGCAGTAAACGCTTCAGGCGGCTGTATACCCGCTGGGGCAGTGAGGAACGCCCCAACGCGGCTTGAGCCTGGGCCACCAACGCGGCATCTTTGGCATAAGGTGATGACTGAATTTGCGCATCAAGCAATTGGGCTAAATGCCACTCCAACTGCTGCAATTGCTGTTGCGTGATACCCTGGCGCAGATTGCGTTGCAGGTTAAGCATGACCCAGGCCCGCAGAAACTCGCCGTTATAGTGCTTGGGTAAATACAGCATTTGATAGGCTTTTAACGCCTCGTAGCTGAAATCGGCATCGCTACGATTATCATGGCGCAGTGTGTCGGTAATTTGCTGCGCGACCTGTGGCAGCAGAAGCTCTTTCAACGCCTTTTGGTATAAAGCGTGGCTGGCATTGCTAACCTGATTGCCCCGATACAACCCCATACGGTAAGAAAAGGGGGGATCTTGCAATGAAAAATGCTGGCTTTCAGGTAGGTTCAACACACTGTTAAGGAAGGGCAGCAGAGTTAGCATATCCCCGGAACCCTGTTGGGTCAGCGCCTGCCCCTGGCGTTCCAACTGCGGCACTTTGGCCGTGATTTCTGTCAGATACACTTTGTTGTTGCTATGGCTGGTGAACCAGGTCATCCCCAAGATGACCAGAATGGCGGCCAAAGAAAGGTAGCCAGCCCAGTGCAGAGCCCGGTTGCGATATTCCCACCAGCGGTTGCTACCCGCCAGACCAGCCTCCTGAAAAACAACCGTTTCCAGCATACCTTTCAGGAAAAAGCTCTGGCCTTTGGCCGCAGGGATCGGAGCTTCATGACTGAGGCTGTTCCAGTGGCTATGCGTTGTTTCTGCGGAGCGGTCAGGGGACAGGTGTAAATAGCGGTTCAACTCGCCCATCACGCGGTCAAAAGGCAGCCCTTCCTGAGTACCACTGGTGAAATAGATACCACGTGGTGTGAAGAGGGTTTCAAAGCTGGAGCGGGTAAAGATGATATCCAGATATTGGTTGAGCAAGGGGCGTAAAGCCGCAAACTCTTGCGGGAACAGGTAGCATTCGGCACGCTGCCGTGCATCCTGTTCAAGCAATAACGTATCCGGCAGGGCAGCATCCAGCCGCTGTTGTAACAGGGTATATTGTGAGGCGAAAGCCTGATTGAGGTCAAAATTGGGCAGGCGAGACTGTTCATAAGGGAAGGTGAATCCCCAGATTTGATCGCGCTGCGCTTTATCGAACTTGCTGAAATAGGCCATGAACCCATTCAGTAAATCGGCTTTGGTGACCATCACGTAAACTGGAAAACTGATACCCAATTGCTGGTGCAGTTCGATCAGCCTTTTGCGCAATGCTCCAGCCTGAACGGCCAGTGACTCACTGCTTTCGCTCAACAAATCCGCCACGCTGATGGTAATGATCACCCCGTTGATTGGCTGGCGCGTGCGGTATTTTTTTAACAGCTCAACGAAGCTTTTCCACTCGCCTGCATCTTCTTCACGCTGGCTTTCCTGCGTGGTGTAACGCCCTGCGGTGTCTAGCAAGACAGCGTCATTGGTAAACCACCAGTCGCAGTTGCGGGTGCCGCCTACGCCGCGCAGGGCCGATTTGCCAAAGCTATCCGCCAGTGGAAAATGCAGCCCTGAATTGATCAGCGCAGTGGTTTTACCAGCACCGGGAGCGCCGATAATGACATACCACGGCAATTGATAGAGATACTGGCGATTAAAGCGGTTCAGCCAAGAGTGTTTGTCACCTTGCCCCGGTGTGAAGCGGGCTTTTCTTAGCAGTTGCACCGCCTCATTAAACCGCTGTGACAGATGATGATCTGGCGGGGGCAGGGCCTTGGTTTCCCCGCTGGGAACCTCATTGCCTGCCCGTAAATTGCTCAATAACCGGCTGTTGAACCAGATGCTGTAAATACGTGGAATGATGCGAAACAGCACCCAGAACAGATAAATAATACCGATGGCGATCTGCCGGTTAAGCTCCGGTTCCAAAGGGCGATAGTCGCCAATGGCGACCAACGGGCCGATCACCCAGATAACAAAGGCTAACGCGGTAATACCAATCATTCCCCAGAGCAGGCGACTGGTGATAATGGAAAATAACGTACTGAGCATTACTGTCCGCTTCCTTGCTGCAATCGGTTGAGTTCTGCCTGGGTGTTTCCTGGCGCAACCAACAGGGTGATTTCGACCCGGCGGTTTAAGGCCCGGTTCTCTTTGCTGTTGTTGGCTACGATCGGATTACTGTCGCCGCGGCCTTCCGTTTTGACTCGTAGTGGATCATCCAGATGTTTTTGTAGCTGTTGGGTGACGGACTCGGCTCGCGCCAACGAAAGCTCCCAGTTGGAGGCGAAACGAGCGCTACGGATCGGAACGTTGTCACTGTATCCGGTCACCAGGATTTTGCCGCTGACCCCATTCATTGCCTTGGCGATGCGATCGATGACCGGAATATACGCTGGGCGGACGGTGGTAGCCGCAGAGTCAAACAGCCCATCACCTTTCAGGATCACCACGCTTTGCTGCGCTTCATCACGCACGGTGACTAGACCTTCGCTAATCTCTTTGCGCAGAAAACCTTTCAGATCCAGCAGCGGAGGCGGCATGGGCGCCGGATTACTGATGGCGATTTGCGGCAGATTAGCCTGATAAATAGCGGCTAATACCGGCGATGTAGCATCATCAAGCCGCCAGTTGAGAACAATGAACAGCAATGAAGCAAGAAACCCGGTCAGCGCCGCGCAGGCCCAGAGAGGCACCAACGGGCGCCAGTGTTTTTGCAGGACGGGGAGATCCCTGGCGTTTTGCGATAGCGCAGAGGTATACCCACCGCGCACCGAGCGTATCAGTTGTAATAGGCGCTGCTTGATGGTCTCTAACTGAGAACGGCCATTTTCGATCACCCGGTAACGGCCTTCAAAACCCAATAACAGGCAGTAGTTGAGCAGTTCCAGGATCTGAATATGTTCACGTGGGTTTTGTGAAAGCTTTGCCAACAGTTGGAAAAACTTCTCGCCGCCCCAGGTTTCATTATGGAAGGTCACCAATAGACCACTGCCTGACCAAACGCTGTTACTGCCCCAAGGAGTTAATGCGGCGGCTTCATCCAGTGCGGTACACAGGCAATAGCGTGCCCCGATGATGATCTCATAGGTCAGGTTCTCCCTCTGCGCTCGTACCTCAAAGCGGCGAATTTCATCGATCAACTGTTGGCGCAGCTGTGCAGGATCGGCATGGGTTGCCGACTGGCGGATCTGTGAAATGGCATTAAGCAGCGGGTTAGCGGCGATGAGCAGTGGGTTGTCCCACTGGGTAGCTTGAGTCATAAATTACCGATCCGTCTGGTTGCGAATGGCCCAGAATTCCATTTCCAGCCCTGGAAACTCACCGGCCAGATGCAGTGCGAATGCGCTGGACTTCTCCATCTCTTTCCACAGGTCGCCGTCTTTTTCCAGCTCGAAATAGGTATATCCCGCATGGTAAGGGAGCTGACGCGGCGCAGTTGGCATGGTACGCAGGCCAATACCGGGCAGTTGGAACTGCACCAGATCGCGGATACGCGTGACCGAGGCGATTTTCATTTGGGCCGGGAAGTGCGTTTGCAGGGCATCCGTAGTCACGTTGGCCCGTACCGCCAGCACGAAACCAAAATCGCGTATCATTTTGCTATCTTGAACGGTGGCAACATTTAGCCCATGTGAACGTTCCGTCAGCAGTAACTGAATGGCGTTATCTTCCAGCACGATCGACAGCCCCTGGCGCAGCATCAGCATCAACGGGGTGAAACAGAGTGCCAGATTATCGTGGTCATACACTGGCAGATGGGTTTCCGGTGTGCGCGTTGACGAGAAGCTGGTGAGTTCGGTGGCAAACTGTAGCCACTCGGCAAATAACCGTTCTGGATGAAGATGGCTGAGTTGCCTGACGTGGCTAACCTGCCCCAGATAGCGGTTAATTGCCTGCAACAGCATGAAATCGACGATCTCTGAGCTTCCCCCCCGCCCTGCTTGCAGCAAACGTTGGCCCATCTGTTGGCTACGCTGGGTCAGCAGGCCTTGCAGGTCATTGATAAAGGTTTTCAATACCGGGCTACCATGGCAGTTAAGCATGGGGGGGATGAGCGTGGGTTCCAGGCGCAAGCTGTTATCGCTATGCCGCTCTTGAACCAGGCAAACGGTCAGCGCGGTCCATTCTGGGTTGAGCTCGCTTTCGCGCATCAGGCGCAGCCGTAGCTGGCCGAACTGTAGTGCGGCGCTGCCCACGGCAATGGTATTCAAGTCGTCCACCTCGGTTTCGTAGGCCAGATAACGCGCCAGTGCCCCAGGTGTTTCCTGAAAAATGACATCTTCACGGCCAGCACGATAGGTGGGCAGTGCCAGCACCACTCTCTCACCCACCTGGTTGTCTTCGATCGCTAATGCGGGCAAAGGGTTGGCGAGCGTAAAAGGAGTGCCATCCGGCATAATGCCACTGGCGGCGTTGAGCGCTATTTTGCCCTGGCGCAGCAGCGTCTGATCCAGCTCCAGCGTCAAAAATCCCCAGAAATAACCGCAGTGAGCCTGCCCCCAGAGGTTTACGTAGCTTTCAAGATAATTTTCGGCTTGCTGGAAATGGTGGGGACGCAAAAACATTCCTTCTGTCCAAACCACCTTATGAGCACTTTTCATCATCGTCCCTACTCATTGTTATTATGTTGCAGCAAAACGGATTACGGCTTTTGACCATCGGCCTGTAGGCCATTCACTCCCACCACAATATGCGCAGCTAATTCGCCGGGAGATAATTGCCATATCTTGTAGAAGTTTGTCTGTTTGGGTTCCGGCAGAGGTAACGAGATACGCCATGTTTTACCGTCCAACTCGCGGTATTCGGCAATAATGCCGATGTAACGGGTATCCAGCGTACTTTGCCCCGCCAGCGTTTTGCCTTTTTGCCCAGGCATCAGGAAAAACTGATCGCTATCAAGCAGGCTGTTGCCAAGTACGCTTTTCACATCGCCTTGCAGGGTAAAGAAATCTGTTTCCATAAATTCGGCGTCAGAACGTAACAGCAAGACGCGGATTTTGATGGGGGCGTTACTGTTGATCTGCGGAACTGCATCAAAGACCAGGCTGTAACGGGATGGCACATTCTTCGCAGAGGACATACAACCGTTGAGCATGAACAGGGTGCAAATCAGGAACAACAGCGGCCAATAGCGCTGAGTGGATTGTGATTTGAGCATGATGTTTCTCGTCATCAACAAGCAGGTTATTCAAGGATCCAGGTATCTGACTTGGTGTCTTTACAGGCTTTGCTACTCTTGCCTACGGTAACGCAATTGTCGGCGTTTTTGGCACTGCTGGCTCGGCGGGCGCGGGGGCGATCTTTACGCAGCGTTGCCTGATATTCGCTGTCTACAACGCCGGCATTGCCCTGGATATAGCCAATAAGTTCTCCGCCTTGTTCCATTGAAATGGCCAGCCATTTATTTTCAACTTCGCCTAACGCGAAGAAGGGAGTGGCATTCTCCAGTGTGCCGAGCACCTTGCCGTTGTAGCCGGGTTTGCTCATGATGCTGGCGCTATAGAGGCTGCGGTATTGCACATCAATGGGCTCGAACTGCTCAGGGGGAGAAATAATGGCGCGATGGGTCAACGTTACACCATTCACCTGGTGGGTAACCAGGGTGTCATCAGTGATGGCGGGTTTTGAGCGTGGAGCACAGGCTGAGAGAAACAGAGCAACAAGCAGTAACAGCAAAATCCGTATTTTCACAATAACCTCTAAGTATTTTATCGGGTTGAAATAATGGGCTGATTAGGGCGCAAGCAACAAAACTTTCAGTTGGCTGGGAACGGTACGCATGCCAACCATGTTGGTTGAATTCTGTAGGCTGACGCTGGTCAAACGTGTTGCCGGCGTTCCTTTCACCAATACGGTGAATGCAGCGGTGAGATGGCGTGATGGCCCCATAACCGTTCCCGATGCGACGCCTGTCGCGATGCCCACGTTATCACCATTGGTTAGAGGGGTTACCGTAGCCATGTTATGGGCAGGCATGCCCATAAACAGAATGTTGTAGGCATTCGGTATCGCGGTTGGCCCCATGGCGATATCTGGGTAAGGAATTGGCGTGGGTGCTGGGGTTGGCGTTAGGCAGACATCAGGAAACGCCATATCAACCCCCATCAATTGGCAATTGGCAAACATCGTGTTACCCCATATGGATCTGTTCTGAATCGATTTTGGTAATGGCTTTGGAGGTGATCACCGTGTTCTGCGCATGTATGCGCAGATAGTCCTCGGCCTGCATATCTAACTGACCGGCACGAATCTGCTCCATTTGCGTGGTTTTGCGTAACAGCCGGTGACTGATTTGGGTAACGGTCTGCCAAACGGACTCACACTGTTGGCCCACGATGCGGGAGAGACTGACCCAGGCGCTGATCGACTCACCGCTGTAATTCATGGCATTGATATGGCAATCACTGGTTTTGGCCGTGATATTCAGCGCCTGGCTCGCCAAGCTGAGGTTACCCTGCGGGGCAATCTGTAAATCCCCTTCAACGCTGAGCACGGCGGGTTGTTGGCTTTCTGCCCGTTCCAAGACGGCCAACAGCCAGAGCTGCCCGCCAGTGCTGGCAATCAGAACACGATCGCCAAACTCTGGCGTCATCAGGCAACTGGCTGCACGGCGGCAGTGCCAACCACGGCCTTCGCTCTCAACCATCAGCGTACCGTCGTTGAGCAGATTAACCACCTGCCCGGCGGCCTGCTGGGGCGGAGCGATGGGGAGTGTGTAAGAAGGTATTGCACTGGTCATGGTGTTCCTTAATTAAACTCGGCTTTGGCGCTGAGCGCCCCAGGTTTCTGCTGCCAGCAATTCCGGGTCGTTCTCCAGAATTCCATGACGATCCGAAAAATGAGAACCCGCCTGGTGCGCACGATGAAAACGAGTGCGCATAAAATGCGCCTGGCGGAAATCAGTGCCCTGGACGTCAGCATAGGAGAAGTCGGCATACGTCAGATCGCTGCTATTAAACGAGGTATTCGCTGCGCGCGCCTGTTGCAGCACCGTTTGATATAATCGGCAGTGCGAGAAATCAGCCCGATCCAGGCAGGCCGCGACAAAAATAGCCTGATCAAACAGGCTGTGCTGGCAGCGGGCATCTGCCAGATCGGCACTGATAAACAGGGCCTGACTGGCGTTAACGCCTTGCAGCAGCGCGCGTTGCAGCGAAGCCCCTTTAAAATTGCACTGGATCAGTTGGCAATGGGAGAAATTCACCTCATCCAACTGGTTATCGGTGAATTGACAGCCTTGGAAATGCTGATGCTGATAATTTTTGCCGCGTTGATCGCATTCGAAGAAGGCTGCCCGATCAAACTGGCTGGCACTGAAATCGGTTTCGCGCAGATCGAGGCGGAAAAAGGTGGTCAGAAGGCTGTTAATGTTATCCAGCTTTGCCTGCGCCAGTGACGATTGGTAAAAAGTGACCCGATCCAAATGCGCATGGCTGAAGTTCGCCGCCTGTAACGATCCCTGCATAAACTGCGTTTTGTCGTGCCGACAGTGATTGAAGTTGGCGTTATCCAGCAGACATTGGTTAAACATGCATTCAACGACGGCGGTCTGATTGAATTGGCTCTCGGCCATTTCACACTGATTGAAAATGGTCTGTTTCAGGGTGGCCTGCCCAAAGCGGGCTGCGGTCATTTGGCATTCATTGAATACGGTTTCATGCAGGTTGGTATCAGTGAAATCAGCACCGCTGAAATCAGCTTCGCTGATGATCCCGCCAGACAGATCCAACCCTGCCAACGATTGACCGGCAAGAGAGATGTTTTGTACTGCTTCACCCTGTTTGATTTTTTTCTGTAATTCTGCGGGCGTCAGCGTTTTCATATCAGTTCCTTATCCCGCTTTGGTAACGTTTTGGTGCGCTGGGTGTACGCGCCATCAATCTTGCTGGTGGCATCAATGGTTGATTGCGCCATATCGGTGCGAAACAGGTTGGCCCCGCGCAAATCAGCACCGCTGAAATGGCTTTTTTGCATGATTGCGCTGGTTAAATTGCTATCGTTCAGTTTGGCACCCCGTAGATCCGTGCGTATAAACAGGCTGCCAGCGGCATTCATTCGGCGCATATCAGCGCCCTGGCAGTTGGCTTCACTCAGATCGCTGTTGTCCAGTTTTGCCAGGTGAAAACAGGCACCGCTTAATGGCATGAGGCGCAGGTTGCACTGCGTTAGCGTTGCATCTCGGAAATCTGCGCCAGTCAGTACGGTTTGGGCAGCGAAAGAGCAGGCGAGCAGGTTGGCTTGCTGAAAACGAATGCCCTCTGCCTGGGTTTCAACCCAAGAACAGGTGTCCAGCTTGGCCTGGTCAAAAACGGCCCGTTCCAGGGTGCATTGGATAAACGCGGCTTTGGTAAGATGAGCCTGTGTGAAGTCCAGCTCGGGGGCCGCCATTTCCAATAACAGCGTGTTTTCGATAACAGCGTGGTGGAAACGGCAACGGGCAGTATAGGTGTGATACAGCATCAGCTCCGCCAGTTTGGCATGATCAAAGATGCAGTTTTCCAGCAAAGCCTCTTGCAGCAATACGCTCTTTAAGCTGGCGCCGGTGAAGTTGCTATCACGGCACTGTGCCAGCGCCAGGCTGGCATGGTCCAGGATCGCATCGCGCAAAGAGGCCTGAATGATATCTGCACGTGCCAGCATCGCGTGGCTGAAGTTGGCCCCATCCAACTGGCAGTGGCTGAGGTTGGCGCTTTCCAGCAGCGCTTTAGAAAAGTTCGCGCCGCGCAGATCCAGGCCGGAGAGATCGGCACCGGTAAAATCCAGGCCGCTGAAGTCTCCGCCACGTTGCATGGTGGCCTGAGCGCGGTTGCGGATAATCTGGGCAATATCGCCTTTCAGCTTAGGTGCCGGTTTTTGCGCCTGCACCGACATCAAGTACATTTGATGGAGTGAGTCTTTGGTTTGTGTCAGTTTTTTATCAGACATGCCGTGCTGATGGTTGTGCAACATATCCAGCATGCGGTGCATGCTTTCCGGGCCTGTAGGCGTATTGGCCAGATTGGCCGGTTTATCAGGATCGATGCCACGTTCCCGCGCTTTGGCCATTGCTTCTTCGCGCATTTTTTCAGCCTGTAGCTCCATCTTTTCGACGAATTCGGCCAAGTCTTCCAGCGCTGGCAGATCTGTGGGTTCAAAGGCCGGAATGAGCGTGCTGATATCTTGCCCCCGTTGTTCCATGCGCTCACGGTGTTCCTCGCGCAGGCGTTGCTCCCGGCCTTGTATATTACCGCGCATCGGGCTCTCACTGGTGGGGAGCTCGGTATCCAGCCAGGGGCCAATCGCGTTTTCAGGGAGCAGATCTTTTTCACGGAACGCGAACAGCGCCCCTTTCTCTTTATCCAGGCGCTGGCGCAGCACTTTGCGGTAGTGGTTGACCGAACGGGGTGAACCGGTGCGTTCCAAGGCCGGCATCAGTTGCAAAACGTCGGCGGCGTCATCTTCATTGATACGTGCGCTGCCATGCCAGATCAGTAACATCTGCTCAAGATGTGGGAAAAACCATACCGTGGTATGACGCAGGGCTATTTCTTCAAAAACCTCCTCATCCCCGCGTAACCGGTTGATAAAACAGCGGGAGTGCCAAGGGGGCAGGCGGCCTTCCTGTATGGTTTTTTCCGGGTGCATATTCCAGATACGCCAGGGCGCTTCGGCCGGTAGCGCATCAAGATTTTCCCACCACTGATCCTGTGGCGCAGCATTGAATAAACGCCAGTCAATATCACGCGCGAAGCCAGGGAATTCATGCTGCAACCAGTGGGCATCATACTTTTTACCGATGCGGGAAAAACGGCGCGGCCATGTCAGATCCAATGGGCCGAAACTGGCCGGTTCCGGCTGTTGGCGTGGCGAAGTTAGCCGCCCCTGCAAGGGTTCGATATTGGGTAGGCGATGAATTTTGGTATTCTCAAATGATTCTGGATTTGCTCCGATACCGTGAGGATTTTCGGGGTGTTCAAGCCCACCGAAGGCACGGCTCCAATCCAGACGCATTTGCTGAAAGGGGAGGGGGGAAGAAGGGGCATTATTGACCCAGTGGCGTTCACCAAAGGCCACCAGGGTTTTTTCGCGTTGTTCCAGTTGGATCTTCACCGCGCAGGCGGTTTTTTCTGCCTGATGGTGGGTGTAGGCGTAGCCCGTAGCCAGGAATTCGGCACAGGCTTTGGGGATCGCCAGATCGATAATGCCGCCGCTGGTGCGTAACTCAGCTTCGGCAAGCTGCCAGAGTTCTGGTTCCGGGCGCAAACGCGGGGCACTCCCCATATCGGCTAATGCCAATACAGAGACACCAAGATAATTTTTTTCCTGCCATCGATAAGGGCGGTTAAGTATGCTCAACCGGAGTGGTTTGATGACCTTCATGGTTTATAGACGTCCGTGTTTACAGATTAATTAACGAGGTGTGAGTTTTATCTAATTCGCTGTATGTACGTTTGTTTGTTAATTGTTTCTTTCTTCTTTGAGAAATGTTGAATCATTAAAGATGTAAATAGAAATTTTGATAGTATTTTGCGGTTGTTAATACTGACTCTCTATGCCTTTTTCTAAAATGAGTACTTCTGTTGGTTCATTTGGGTTGTAAATTACTTTAATTGTAGAGCCAGGGGAGTATTTTTCATGTTCTAAAATAGAGCGGCTAAGTGTAATTTCTAATTTTGAACTTATGATTTCACCATCGTTTGTTTTGAAATTTAGCGATATCAGTAGAGAGAATTTACCATTACGATCAACTGATGTCCTTTGTGATGATTGAATAGTTGCTATTGTTGATATCCCACCGTTGGACAAGTTTTCGTTTCTTTTTGTGAGCTTTTTAGTATTGATTGTAGCGGATATTAAAGCATATATAATAAGGACTGTTATTATAACTGAAACTATTTTACCTATTAATATGATAATATCCATATTTTCCCTGTTAGATAGCGTTCTTAGTGGGAGTCCTTAAGGTTTTATATACGACGATATTATTCTTGTTTTCTGGTATATACTTTACTGTAACCTCACTACCCGATCTATAATCATCAAGAGTCAATGGATCTGCTAGAATGGTTGTGGTGACAGTAAAAGGAGACGCATTTTGGGGGAGAATCTCCAGTTCCAGATCAAGGCTTCTTTTTCCATCAAACAGCAGATTGGATTTACCTGCGGTCAATGAGGATCTTACCACTTTGGCCCAGGCTTCTACACCGTGATTCATTGCCTGTTTTTCACCTCTTGCCCTATTTAGTTCAAGTTTATTACTTTTAATAAAGGTAAATAAATAATACAGCAATAAAACAATAATAATAGCAATGATAGGATAAGCCCAAATGGAGTGTTTGGTCATTGCTATAATGAAGTCGAGCAAGTTAGTCATCTGTTTAAATATACCCTTTAAAGCGAAAGGACGATGTTCTTCGTCTGTTGCCCCTCTAAAAACTCTGTAATGTACATAATAAAATTATTTTGCTTTATCTCGACTTAATGGATGCGGTATATCTGCCACTATTTTTTGTGGATTTTCTTTTAGGTATTTTATAGCCAAGGATTCCCCTGGCTGAAATTTTGGTATATCTACGGAGGAAATGGCTGTTTGTGTATTTGTGGTAATGTTAACATTAACGTGTGTCGTAAACTTTACGGTTAGCTCAACGTTAATAAAGGCACTATTTTTTCCTGACTGGCTTTTAATTCCTGTTATTATTGCTGTTGCTTTTACACCTTCTTTTTTTATTTTTTTCGTTTGGTTACTGCCTATGCTTGTTTTGTAAAACAAATATGAAAACAGCAGGATCATAAAGGTTGTAATAAAATATGTGAAATAATTCCAAGTGTCAGTAGAATCCACGGGGTGTTTTCCTTTAAGGATAAACTGAGAAGTAAAGAAAACGGACTATAGGATATAACCCAAAAATGAACACTAGAATAATTAATGAAGTGATAAGGAGTCCTGACATTATCTATCCATCGAAGAATATCTATCCATTCCAATTATCGCTATTTTTTTAGGTGGTACGCCCTGGTATTTTATTGTGACGCTTTGACCTTTTTTGAGTAAAGCTGCCTGCGAGATTTTTACTACGCCCGCCGCATTATATGTTTTTTCCCTACCTTCTAAATCACAGCTAATGACAAACGTGTAAAAGTAGTCAAAGTTATGCATAGCTCGTGCTTGTTTCCAACTAATTAATTTTGCAGTCATCATTTGACCTTGCCATTGATCTTTATTGCTCCAGTCCTTGATTAAGCGGAAATCTCCCTTGTTTACTTTTATTCCTTTGAATGCAACGATAACAATCAATACAACAAATAACCAAGCAATAACAGGGATGTATCGTAATGCTATTTCCATGCAACTTCCTCACATAAAATGGTATAGAGCACTAAGCACCAAGTATTGAAGACTACTTTCAACTTTAATTAGCGATCTTACATGGTTCATAGGCGTTGTCACTATACTAGCCAAAGAAGTCGAAACTGAAAAAGGAGTTAAAATAATACTCGTCATACTTCAAATAACATAGGTGTTGGCTACGCATAGTTACTCAGCTCATCCATGAGTTTTACCAGTTTATGTTCTTGGTGATTTTTGGGTTTTCGACCTGCATGTAACTCTAATTATTTAGAATATATTTATATTACTCAAGTATAAAAGCCATTTCGCTTGGGTTTTCTTTTAAATATTTTATTTTTACTCTCATGCCTTTCTGTAATTGGCTAGAGTAAAAATTTGGTACGATTTCCGTTCTTTCTATTATTTTTGTTTCATTTGTTTTTTCATCAATATATGAAAGTATAAAGAAAATTTTTGAACCACCAGTTTGGTTTGAACTTATGTATCTATTTTCAATTATTTCAGCGGTAGTTATTATCCCCTCTTTTTCTATCTTATTATCTTTATAAAATAGGCGACCTATAAAGAATAAAATTGCTATGGCTAATAACGAAAAGATAATAGAGTCTAGCATTTTTTCCTGAGACTGTACTCAGCCGTTATGTGTTAGTCAGTGGGTTTAAAATAGCATCATTGGGTTTGTTGTGAAGGTATTTTATATTTATTTTTTCTCCTGGCTGGTATTTTTGCATATCCAGTATTTTTATTTGTGGCATTATACTTGTTTCTATGGTTCTTCCAGATTTTTCCAGAAATGAAATTTTTATGGTTACGTTGATATAGCCATTACTTCCTCCTGGATTTTGATTAATAGCGACTATAGTAGCTGTAGTACTTATACCATTTTTTATGTAGTTGCGATGCTTCCCTACGAATAAAGGGAGTACTATGGTTTTTATAAAAAAGACGACAACAACAATAGCAATTAAATGTGGAATGTATTCACGGAATATCGAATGACTCATATGCAGCCCTTATTATGGAGTTTGTTATCCAAACAAATATAATGCGGTGAAGTGGCTGATGAAATTTTTCCTTTTCATTTCAAATCCGAAGGCTTTGGTGACCAACCCTCCTTCGTCAATTTCTAAGGTAAAGGGAGTGAGATCTACCTTATACAGATTAGTTTCAAATGCACTAGTGTTTGCAGTTATACTTACACCTGTATTAATACTAGATGACTCTATCCATGTTACATTATTTTCAAAAAATTGGGTGTTAAATATTTTTGTCCCATCTGCATTAACCTCTGGAGCAATGATATCTATCTTTGTTGCACTAGTTATTGTTATGTCACTTTTAGGGGATGTTATCTCTATCTTACCACCTACTTTTTGGTTGTAGTTACCGGTAATATAGAATGAAGTATCACCACCGATGTAGTTAGTTACATTATCAGTAATTGTTTCAGTTATATTACCCGTAATATCTTTGGTGATATCTCCATTCACAGTTTGAGTGATATTTCCGGTAGTTGTTTGTGTTACTTCACCGGTAATCGTTTGAGTGACATTACCAGTTGTTGTTTGAGTGACATCTCCCTCTATCGTCTGGTCAACGTTTCCAGTGGTGTTTTCTGTCACATTACCATCAAACGTTCTGTTGATATCACCCGTGATCTTAACAATATCCCCACCGCTATGGATGGTGAATTCACGGCCATTGGTGATATCGACCTGTTGTTTATTATTAAAGGTGTTTTTTTCAAGTTCTTCGACGGTGATATCGCGTTTTGAATTATAAACAAAGGTGGCATCACCCATCACGGTATCGAACTGCTGCCCGCCAATGGTGGTGGTTCGGGTACCGTCAATGGTAATATTTTGATCGCCTTCGACGGAGATATTCATCTTGTCTTCGGCATGCATATCAAATGATTCACGGCCTGGGGCATCTTCAAAGAACAAATAGCTGGCATTGTCTGCGCTGCCCTGGGTGCTGCGTGACATAAAGCCCATTTTGGTGGCATCGTTCGGGAGATCCCAAGGCGGCATACTGTCTTCGTTATAAACACGGCCAGTGATTAACGGGCGGTCGGGATCGCCGTTGATAAAATCCACCACCACTTCTTCACCGACCCGGGGAATCTGTACGCCACCGTATTTCCACCCGGCCCAGGAGCTGGAAACACGTACCCAGCAGGAACCACTGTCGTCACCTCTGCCATGGCGATCCCAGCGGAACTTTAATTTCACCCGGCCATATTTATCCGTCCAGATGGGCTGGCCTTCTGGCCCCACTACCTCTGCGGTCTGCGGGCCATGCGTTTTTGGCCAAGGCGTTATACGAGCAGGGCGCCAGTTTATGCTGTTGGGTACAACGGTAAATTCGGTACGCTGTTCGCCACTTTCCTGGTGACTGCTGGCATAACTGCTTTCGCTCAGGAAGTAGTGGGCTTCAACGACCAGATATTCGCGCTGGTCTTCCGCCCGTGGGGCATTGGTGAGGGTAAAAGTATGGCCGGGGGCAATGCCCAGAGTGGAACCATCGCCGGTCATTTTTTCGTGCTGAGCCTCAAATTCCTGCTGGCGCACGCGCACGTAAAATTGACCATGGTCATGATCGGTAAAATGCCCTGGCCAGTCGAACACTTCTGCTTTATCGCCAGCAAAAGACGTTGGGTTTTGGCGGGTTTCTAGCAGGCGCGCGCGCGGTTTACGGAAATCGTAATCATCCAGGCTATACAGGCTGGGGGTAATGGCATCAGAAACGCTCCAACTTTGGATACCGTTGGTGTGATTATTCGTTTCTCCTTCTGTCAGCAAATAAGGAATAAACTCATAGCCTGCCAGCTTATTATGTGCTTGTGGTGCATCTGCTAATACCAAAGTATGGTTGCCCATCTCATGGCGGAAGAAATAATAGATCCCTTCGTGCTCCATTAGCCTGCTAATGAAGTTAAAATCACTTTCCTGGTATTGGACGCAATATCCCCACTGTCGGTAGTTCCAGGTGAGTTTGTTTTCTAGTTGGATTTGATAGTCGGAAAGGATACTGGCAATGATTTCAGGAACGGACTTTTCTTGCCAAATACGAAAGTCTCTGTTCTGTGTCAAATACCACAGGCCAGGTTGAACCGTTGCGCGGTAAATGTAATAGCGCTCGCCGCTTGGCTCTCTGCCCACCAGCGTCATGCGTGTGATATAGCCATTTAAATATCGGGAGGGAAGGGGGGGAGAACGCAGTTCTACGGTAAGAGATTTACCGAGTAAATCTCTAAGAGAGATGTTGTTTTTGGCACTTAATAGTTCAACTTCAAATGAAAATGGCTCAGAAACCTTTTCACTACCGATAAGTGATTTAAATAACAGCATATTATCGGCTAACGGAGTATGTGCCAAGATGGTTCTGTTCATCGAATATCCTTATCCTTCAGACATAGCTACCGCACTGAGTCTGCAATGGCAAACCCAGGTTATGTACATTTCTTATCCGCACATCAACGATATTGTTGTTGGTTCTACCAGAGAAGTTTATGGCACGATTCAGTTATACAGCGGCTTTCCCGCGAAGGTATCAGGCCCGCTGGCAAGAAACACCGTAAACGGCTACTGAACGGCTCGTAAAGTCATCTCTATTGGTGGGCTTGTTAGTCACCCAGCACGAACTGTCATTGCTAATAACGCTGATTCGTGCTCAACATCGCTATGGCTTTATTTTCTAATTTAATTCCATATAAATTAATGCTTGTAGATTAGAAGCTATTTTTCTTATGTGTGTCAAATATATTTTATATATCTATAAAATATATGAGAGTCCAAAGTGGTTTCAATAGAGAATGCTTTTAAATCAAGAAAATTATGCGGTTGGGGAAGAGTAAGGCGTTAGCATTAGCTATGCTAAACTAAAGAAATGGATCGCCATGTGTTAACCTTGAAAAGCCTGACAAAGTGGCCGTCTACCATCGGCTGAGCAAGAAAAAATAATGTACATACCCAGTAAGATATAAATATCAACTTATTACATTTACCGTTTAATTTATTTTTAGTTAAAAAACAAAATATACAGCTACTTGCCATTATTTTTTAGAATAAAAGTTCAGTTTGGCAAAAATTATACTATTTATGTTTACTGAGCCGCGATGAAAACGCAGGCTATGTTGCTTCCAGCCTTCCCCATGGCCCTGCTGTTTTCATTGGGCCTCTCCCCGTGACTTCAGTGGCTTCAAGCTGCTGGCTATTGGCAACATCCGTATCTTGCCAAGTGGGGAGCACGCCCGCGGCTTATCCGTTGCAGCTTTTATCTACATTGATAAAGGTTTCGTTATAAATGATGAATTTTTGCCCTTTCAGTTTGATACCGGGATGAGTCAAGGTATCCCCTGGGCGTAAGTATTCAGTGGTCCCTTCTTCATCGGTACTGTTGCAGCCCGGTTTTAATAGAAACTTAAAGAAGGTATTGCCCGTGTTTTTAATTGTGCCGCGCTGTTTGTCAAGTTGATAAGCAAACTTGGTTTCGCGCGGTCTGACCACCAGAATGGTATCCATCACCACGATCGGTTCCAAACTGACACCGGCTTTGTCCTGTTTTGCTGAGTCAAGGGTGTTGGTGGGGATTTCGCGAAATGCCACACGATAATAACGTTCTTTATTATCTTTCGGCCCATGATAATAAAATTTGTAATATTCCCCTTGCCCGGCTTGCAGAGTCAGTTGTTTGGGAGCAAACAACAGTTCCCCATCTGCCGGGCGGCTGCGTGTTTCCTGCTGCCCCGGTTTATCGATGGCTTGAATCGATACCTGATAAATGCGGGCGCTGTTGTTATTGTTCAACACCCGTTTTGCCACAAATGCCTCATCCTGACTCATGGCAAAGGTCATGGGACCCACATTGATCGCACCAGCGCTTAGCGGGAGGCACAGGAGCCAAAGCAGCAGAGTTTTCACATCATCCCCTTAATTGATATTGCGCCAGGTCGCCTCAACGCGGATCTCACCTGCGGCGCTGACATCACCATACCAGCCATTACCATCAACGGTTTTCTGCGAGATCGGGTTGTTCATCGGGATAGTAAATTTAACCTTGGTTTTATTCATAATCCCGACATTGCCCGAAATATCATTCCACGGCGTGCTGCTCCACAGGGCATTCGTCATATCATGCGCTTGGCCATCACACCCGGCGTCAAACGACTGTTCTGTGCCGGTACTGGTCGTAATGCTGAGGCTCGCCGGGAAAGGTACTCGCGTCGCCGCATCTTCCGAAGAGAGAATACAGTAGCTGCGCCCCGCCAGTGACTGCGTTGGGCCTGTTGCCATGATTTTGACCGTGTCGGCGCTGGTTTTGCCACTGGTCGTCACGATATAGCCAAACTCCAACGGCGGCTCCGACGTGCCCACATAGCCTTCGCGATGCGGGTTGTTACTGAAATCGTCAGAAATAATACTGATGCTGAAGTCACGCGGTTTAATGATCAACTGGTTCGACGTCGAAAACTCATACCAACCGGACTCCGGTGAAGTGGTATTTTGAAAACGGAAGTTAACCAGGTCATAGGTTCCACCGTCTGTGATCCCCAAACTCACCATTTGTTTGAACAAGTTACTGGAAAAGAACACGTAAATCGCGTTACTGCTCTTCAACTCATTAAAAGTATAGTAGTTGGCCGTACCTGAGGTGGTTTTCCAGGTATTACCGTTCAAGCTGAACTGTAAATCGGCCGCGTTAGCGACGGCTGCCAGCCCCGCATGGTTGATGGAGGGGAAGACATGAATCGAGGTATTGCTGACGCTGCCATCCGTTTGCAAGTCATAGTTAACCATCTTGCACATGATGCCACTGCGGGCACCGATGGTTTGCGTCTTGCAGTCCGCATTTCCTTCACCAATGATCGGTATGCCATCACTGTTAACGAACACCTCAGAGACCGCGTTGGTGTTGAGGAAACGCAGGTGAGCCGCCTTACTGTGGCTCACGGTGCGCCGATACCAGGTTCCTTGGGTCTGGTTCTGGCAACGTCCACCGCTGCTGGCACTGTAGACAACGTTAGTTTGACAGCCATTGATCTGCATGCTGAATGTGTCTCCCGTTCCCATTTGCTTGAGGTATTGGTAAAAACTGGGTGACATCATGCCATGCATCCATTTCGCACCACCAGCGGTTACAACCGCCCCATAGAATCCTTTTTCATCGGTGGTTTCCGGCAGAATTAGACTGGTGTCCATGTTGCAACCGGCGTACCAGTTAATGCAGCGCAGGCCCAGGAACGGGTTTTTGATAGGGGCATTTTCCAGCCACATATCAAACCGGTTGTTGGCTGTCAAACCATAGTTATAACCGTTGTCGACATAGCCCAAGCTCTGCTGGTAAATCGTACCGGAGCCGCCATATTTCAGGCCGGTCCATTTATTGGCCCCCGTCATACGCGGGTCAAGCCCAGCCGCAGGCGTAACGAAGAAGTTATCGTCGGAGTTGTTCTCAACAAAGACAAACTTCATTGCTGCCGCATCCGCCAGATTGGTCGGGTTGACCGCCAGCGCCGGCGCAGTAGCCATCAGTGCGCTGAGTGATAACACCAGGCGTGCTATTTTTTTAGCCTTCATTACGGTCTCCTGTTTGCCCATTGCTGGCATAGGTTCTCAGCCCCTGGCAAACTACGTCGCCAACCCAGACGGCGCCTTGTGCTTTGGCCAGATCCAGTTCCACCTCACAGGTTTGCCCCTGGCTGTGAGTAAAGTCGATCACCGGGAATTTTTTATCCACATCCATCACAAACTCACCTTTTTCATCCGTGCGAGTGCGCCCGATGTGGTTTTTGATATTGGCATTAGCCAGTAACGTTCCATCTTCTGCCTTGATACGGCCAAATACCGTCACCATCTGTTTGATTTGTGGTTCAATCACCGCCACGTTACCGGGATACAGCGTCAAATTGGTTTTGCGTTTGGTGACGATATCGAAACTTTCCACTGAGTTTTTATTATTCATTAACTCAACCACATACTGACCATAAGGCGATAATGGCAGATAGTTTTTCTTGCCGGTCAGTTTGATGACTCGCCCATCCACGCGCGCAGTCAACATCCCTTCGTTTTCCAGACCAGTATTGATGATAATCCCGGCGTTGCCTTCATTTTGCCCACTTGCTGCAATGTTACGGCCTTGCCAACCCATGCTGCCATTGGCCGTCAGGCTGGTGTTGACGAAGCCGTCGGCAGAACTGCTGACGTTGAGCGTCCCCGCAGAGTATTTGGTATCAAAACGCGCATAAGCTCCGCCGTTGAAGCGGTTATCGCCGTTGGTATCCCCTGAGATAGCGCGTGAAACGTTGGCCCCCACGGTGCGGATTGGCCCGTTGGCGATCTCTTTGCGGGCGGCAAGGTTGGCGGTGGTATAACCATTCTGGTTAGAGACACCGGCGCTAAACCAGTTGCCCATCGGTAATGAGAAATCAAGTGCGACATACTTACCGGTATTTCCCCCGGAGCTATTGCTGTTGTTGTTGTAGCGCTGAACCCCGACACGCAGATTCAATGTCCCGTAACGGCCGCTAAACAGGTTCTGGGAGTAATCCGCATTGTAGTAATGGCTGTTGTTTCTCCTGTCATCGTTGTAACTCACGCTCAGAGTGCCAAGCTGCGGGGTGAGCACGCCCAGATTCAACGAACCGCCAATCGCCCGGTTATGCGCATCGTTCTGGCGCAGTTTGTTACCAATCATGGTCTTTTCTTCGTTTGCCCACAGCGAACTGAAACCGCCAGGCAGGGTAGCGCTAACGGTATTGATCAGGCTCCATGAATTATCGGATGCCACCATGGTCTGCGTGCTCAGTTGAACGGCTTCGGTGACCGGTACGCTGACGCGCCCTTCCCCGACCTGGTTACTGTCCAGTGAATAACCAGAAAGCGCCCAGTTCAACATCTGCAAATTGCCCGCAGCAGAAGCTCCGGCCAGATAGGAGTCTTTCGCCGCGCTGGTGCGGTCATTGTCGCTACGCCACTCATTCATGCGTACCAACCCACCCCAATACTGCCAGGACACGGGTGCTCCGGCGGCATGTAATGGACTATAGAGCTTGTTAACCCGTTGGTTACGTCTATTGATCACCTGACCATTGACCACCACTTCCACCTGCACGTCGTAAATACCATAAGGCAGTGTGCCGGTATCCACTTCATGATTACCCATGGCAAAATTCTGTACACTCAGCAAACGCCCGTCACGTGACAGGTGAACCTCACCCGCCGCAGGGAAAAAGGCAACAATCGGAGTCAGTGATTGGGTGTTATCCAGTACGGTCGAGCTGGCGCGGTTGCCATAGGACATACCATAGATTTTGCTTGAGTTGATGGTGGTGACCGGGCCAAGCGATTGCAAATTCCAACTGTCCAGCATGCCTGCCGCAAAACGTCGGCCGGCAAAATCACGTTCATACATCACTTTATAGAGTGTGCTGTTCTGGTTGCTGGTGCCGATCCCATAAACGGAACCGTTCACGTCGACATGGTGCTCACGCAGGGCGGTAACGCTGTTCAGTGAGAGATAGCTGGAGGTAAAACCTTCACTGGTTTTGCTACGGTTGTCGTAAATTCCCAGATTGTAGTTTAACGAGCTACTGAGTGAATCGACGCTGGATGCGCCAATATCGCTGGTGCGCTCACGAAATACCGTGCCCATGGCCGATTCGTTGACCACCAGTTGCAGATGTAACTGGCGAAAATTCAAGGCCAGCCAGGCATCGTCTGCCAACACAACGCGTTGCTTATCGTCAAAGGCGGTATTATCCAACGCATTGAGTTTCTTGATCGTCGCTTCCGTCAGCTGCGCGCCGCCTTCATTGTCTTCCAGAATAATCTGGCGTATTTTCAGCTGGTTATCATCCAGTAACAACACTGCATGCCCAATGCGCTGGTCATCTTTTACCGTATTATTTTTCTCAAAATGCAGCAGGATCGGGATATTCATCCCTTCGCTCAATGCCGCCCGAAAAGCCTGAGGGATCAGAACGCCATCAATTTGGTTCAACCCCGCAGCAAAAGCGGATTGTCCAAGAAGCATAGCGGCGGGGGTGACAAGCGCCCCGGCAGTAACCAATGTTTTTAATAACAAACCATCCAGGCTTGGCTTCACTTAAAACTCCTTGAACTGTGTCTATCCCCAAGTGATTTTGAGATGCTGGCAAATGCTCACGGGGCGAACTGCCGTGAGAGGGGTCATTAATCCCGATGAGCTTATAGAGGCCAGTAATTCGGGTGACAAATCTGTTAGGAACAGATTTTAATACTGCTTGCAGCAGCTCTCCGTCATTGCTGGCTTACTGAAAGCAGCCCATTCCCCGATATATTGAAGGGCAAAGGGTGTAGGCATTTTTTCTGCATATTGCATAACAAACCGGGCGGTTTTATTTCACTTGAATAAATTGTTCGCCATACCAAAGTGCAACGTGGCTTTTCTTATCGTTAATATCAACTTTGGCAAGAGTTCGTTCTCTGCCGGGCATGACAAAATAGTTTTCTTTACAGCTGCTGCCATTTTTTTTGTCTTTACACGCACCATAAGCCACCATTTTGAATGTGGCGTTACCGGTATTGGTGAGGGTTCCATTAGCAAACTGATGGCTGAATTGTGCTTTGCGTGGCGTCACCACCAAAATAGTGCCAATCCGTGCCGAGGTTGTGGCTACGGCATTGCGTTTAGCGGTATTTTGCCCTGCGTCGGATAAGGCTTGATCAAGCCAGGTGATCCGGTAAAAACGCTCTTTATTATCTTCAGGCCCTTTGTAATAAAAACGAATTACGTCGCTGGCATTGGCTGGCATCATCAAGCTGGCCGGTGAGAGCAACATTTCATCTTTTGTTTCCATCGGAATAACGGTGCCTGATTCTGACGGATTAGAAATCCGCTCTACTTTTATATTCACCAGGCGGCCATTATCCGTCGTATTTTTAATTTCTTTACTTAAGATCGCACTGTCACTGTGCATAAAGGAACTAATAGCCCCAACGTCCAGTGCCCATGCGCTATGGCATAAAGAGAGCAGCAGTGGAATAGAAAAATAGAGACGATTCATAACGATTTTCCAAAAGCTTAAACGAGCGAAAAACAGGGGGGTTCCCCCTGTTTAAAACGCATTACTGAAAGGGGACGATTAGATGGTCCAGGTGGCGTTGAACTCAACGCTCACATCACCGCTCCAGATACCTTCTGGCAGTGTGGAGAAATCAGTCACTTGAGTTGTGCCATCAGAGGTTGCACCAATGATGTTGAAAGTGAACTGGTCTTGTGCGCTGGTGCGGCCAGCTTGGTTGTAAGCGTTCTGCAGTGGGCTCAGGTTGCCACCCAAGATGCCAGCAGAAGTGTCAATCATGGTAGTTTCGCCAGTTTTTACCACGGCAGCACCGTTGAAGTTAACACCTACATCCAGAGTAGAACCTGAAGTGTCCAACTGAGTCAGAGTGTTAGAAACCAGTTTAGAGGTCAGCTTGAAATCGCTGGCGCTGGTGTCGCCTTCGATAGTTACGTCAAACAGGCCTTTTTGGCTGTTGAAGCCTTTGATGCCTTCAGCATATTGGAAAGACAGGCTGCCCAGTGGCGTAACTACCAACTTGCTCGTAGTGTCTTTCTTGGCGGTTGCAGACCAGGTAGCCAGTGCTTGTGCAGTTGCATCTGCTGCTTGAGCGGTACCAACTACTGCGAATGCGGAAACGATCGCCAGAGCAAGTGTCATTTTTTTCATGGTAAAACTTCCTTAATGTGTAGATTTATATGTGTCCGTTTAAATATGGAGTGCTTTGTCACCCCGACTCACTCTGGTAAAGCCAGTTGCTAGCGGGATAGTGCGAAGGGCCGATATCGATTTGCCTGTTGCATAAAGTCTGTCTCGGCCGTTCTGGCAAGAAAAATCTTAATTCAAACCAGGTCAAAAGCAATCATTAACTACAAAATGGCGTATTTTCAAATTTAAATGCTGTAATTAATGTTTTTTAATTTAATGTGAGGAATTATAATCTTTATCGGCAAAGGGTTAAGCTCGATTGCCTGGAAATATTTTTCAGATAAAGCTTAGGTAATATCTTTATCCTTCATTTCTCTTGATAGTCATGAAATTGGCGAGAATTTATCATGTTAGATGGTGCAGTATTAAGCTGCTAGCGGTGCAAAACGGCGTTTTTTAGTCTGAAATCCACATAATCAAAGCGTGCTGTGTAACGGTTTAATGTTCCATTGCATTAACGCAGGCGAACAAGCTGCCATTTTTCCCTCAACATATTACCTCCCGTAGAAGGCTGGGGTAATCGACAGAATGGGAAGTTCGCTAGTTATAGAGAAAACTCCTCATTTATCCCCGATTTGATATCTTGAACAGAGATGACAGCCCAGTCATTGGCTTGTTGCGGTTTGTCGCTAAGCCATTTTATGGTGATAACTTCAAACCTAGCCATTTGAGGGAGGGATAAAACCTTGCAGACAATGAAGATATTCAGCCAGAAATGAATAAGATAATTATATTATTTTATCTCATTTAGTTGGTCATATAATCCATTATTTAAAATAAAAATAAAACTATTAACTGTAAAAATCAAAAAAAAAGACATCATTAGCCAGTTAACCATATCGATTGCTGTAAATAAAACCTGACGCTTTAGGTTTTGTGGATTGAAAGTAGGCAAAAATTAGGATTTTTCCTTATTTTCAATCAAAAATAACGATCATTTATCATTTTATGATAGTTTAAAACTATCAATTAATAAAAATTCGATCGAGATAAACAATTTTAAATAACCTTTATGATTGTATATTATGGTTTCAACTATTAAATATTATTTATTATTAATTAGGTGTTTCGCACCTTTTAAATACGTATTTTCCGTGGTTTTTTTGTAGGTGAAATATAATCATCGAAAAAGATCCCAATGAAATGAGTAAATTAAAATTATTTTATTTATATTTGAGGTGTAATTCGCAGGGGAATAACGTAATCGTATTGTCCAGATATTTTTATCATTAAAGGAATATTATGAAGCTCAGTAAAATCGTTCTCTCTTTGGGTTGCCTCTATACATTATTCAGTGGAACAGTATATGCCGATCCCGTTACGGTAAACGGGGGAACTGTTCATTTTAAAGGTGAGCTGGTTAACGCAGCCTGTGCAGTGAGTATTGCCTCTTCCGATCAGGTTGTCCAACTTGGGCAACATCGTACTGCGTCCTTTAGCAATGTGGCTGATACCTCTTCACTGAGGCCTTTTCGCATTATTCTCAACGACTGTGATAACAGCATCGCAGAAACAGCGTCCGTTACTTTTTCAGGCGTGGCAGATTTGAACAATCCTGATTTGCTGGCGGTGACCTCTGACGGGGGAGCGACGCCGGCAACGGGGGTGGGGATCGAAATTCTGGATATGATGGGTACGCCGCTGCTGCCAAATGTCAGTTGGTCAACACCACATAATCTGCTTAATGGCAGCAACACCCTGGACTTCACTGCGCGTTACAAAGCCACCGCAGCAACCACAACCGCTGGGATGGCTAACGCGGATGCGACCTTTGTCATGAAATACGAATAATCGACGAGCGGTAAGAGCAAGGATGAACCGGGCTTCACGGATGAGGCCAAGGTTATGCTCCATCCTGAAAAGGTAATAACGCTAAATCCTTCCTTTTCGGCTGTTGCCACGGGGAGATGGCGCTGTGCTTGATAACCTACTCAAACAACCCGTACTGGAAAACGCGCAATAAGCCATCGGGCGTATGGCTTTCTCCCTGATTCTGCCCTTATCCGTAATCAGTCATTTTGATGGTGTCTGGCGTGAAAAATAAAACGATGAAATCAGGTATGGTTATATTGTTCTACCTGTTAACAACCGCCTTTATGGCGCAAGCTGCCGGGATCGCTCTGCATGCTACCCGGGTAATTTATCCGGCAGGTGCCAAGCAAACTTCTTTATCCCTGTCTAACAGCGATACCAAAGGCCGTTATCTGATCAATGCCTGGGTAGACAACGGCAGCGAACAAAAAGAGAAAGGGTTTATCATCACGCCGCCCCTGTTTGTCAGCGAAGCCAACAGTGAGAATACCCTGCGCATTATTTATGCTGGCCCTCCGTTACCGGCAGACCGTGAATCCGTTTTCTGGCTAAACGTTAAAGCCATTCCGGCCGTGGAAAAAGCCAGCATTGAAGGAAAAAACGTACTGCAATTGGCTATCCTGTCGCGTATCAAATTGTTTGTCCGCCCCGGCAATCTTCCCCAGCCGCCAGAAAATGCTCCTGCGCAACTGCGTTTCAAACGTACCGGCATGCAACTGAACATCACCAACCCGTCTCCCTACTATGTTTCATTGGTCAACTTGAAACTGGGAACCCAAAAACTTCCCAACATCATGGCAGCCCCGAAAGAGACTACCCCGGTGCCGGTGCCTGCGGCCATTGAAGGGAACATTTCCTTTCAGACGGTCAATGATTATGGCGCGCTGACCCCGGTGCAGCAGGGCGTTATGCAATGACATTCATCCAACCAAGGCGGGAAACAACAGAGGGATGAAAATGCCAATGATGCGAAAGAAATGGGGAAGAATGCGGCGGTTGGCGGGCCTGACAGGAACACTGATGTCTGTGTGGTATGCGAGCGCCAGTCATGGGGAAAGTTATTTTAACCCGGCATTTTTAGCCGAAGATGTTTCAGCCGTGGCGGATCTGTCGCGTTTTGAGAAAGGCCAGCAACAGGCAGCCGGTGACTACCGGGTAGATCTCTGGCGTAACAACGATTTCATTGCGACTCAGGACATTCGCTTTACCAATGTCGATCCAACGGCCCAGCAACCGTCGGATAGAGTCAAATCTGGTGGCCTGGAACCCTGCATTGATACTGATTGGCTGAAACGTTTGGGGCTGAACATGCGCGCCTACCCAGAACTGGAGCAGTTTGAGCAGGGAGCCTGTATTCCGTTGGCGAGTGCTATTCCAGGGGCAGAGGTCGCTTTTGATTTTTCCCGCTTGCGCCTTGATATCAGCCTGCCGCAATCCGCGATGGTCAACCGTGCTCGTGGTGATATTCCCGCGGATGAATGGGATGAGGGGATACCTGCCATCTTATTCAATTATTCAGCAACGGGCAGCCATGGTTCTGCCGACGACAGTTATTACTTCAATCTGTTGAGTGGGCTGAACCTGGGGGAGTGGCGGCTGCGTAATAACGGTGCCTGGCGTTATGCCTCTGGGGATAATTATCACACTAACCGTTGGCAGAACATCAGCACCAGTGCATCGCGGATCATTGTGCCATTGAAAAGTAGCCTGGTGATGGGGGATAGCAATACCGGCAATGACATCTTCGACAGCTTGGGGTTTCGTGGCGCACGCCTTTACTCTGTCGACAGCATGTATCCAGACAGCCAGCAGGGTTACGCTCCGGTGATACGTGGCATTGCCCGTACCTACGCCAGAGTCGTTGTGCGTCAGAACGGCTTTGTCATTTATCAGGGGCCGGTATCCCCTGGCGCATTTGCCATTGATGACCTGAACGCCACCTCGTCAAGTGGCGATCTGAACGTAACGATAGAGGAAAGCGACGGCAGCCAGCAGAACTATACCGTTCCCTATTCCACCGTCCCGATGCTACAGCGGGAAGGGCGCTGGAAATACGATCTGGTCGCGGGGGATTTTCGTAGCGGTAACGGCCAGCAATCTCGCCCCTTTTTTACGCAAGGCACTCTGATTGCCGGCCTGCCGCAGGGCTATACCCTTTATGGCGGGAGCCAGCTTGCCGAACGTTACAGCGCCTTTGCCCTGGGGGCAGGGAAAAACCTCGGTGGCTGGGGTGCGCTGTCACTGGATGTCACTCATGCCGACAGCCAACTGGCGGATGACAGCAAGCATACGGGGCAGTCTCTGCGTTTTCTGTATGCCAAATCGCTCAACGAATACGGTACTACCGTCCAGTTACTGGGATACCGCTACTCCACGCGGGGCTTCTATACCCTGGACGAAGTCGCCTATCGGAATATGGAAGGGTACGAATATACCCAGCAAGAGGAAGGAACACTGCAAAAGGAGCCGGTGGTCATTAGCTACCATAATTTACGCCACAGTAAGAAAGGGCGTTTCCAGGCCAGTATCACTCAATCTCTGGGTGATTATGGCTCTCTGTTTCTCTCCGGTAATCAGCAAACCTATTGGGGATCGGATGAAACCAATGCCTGGTATCAAGTGGGTTACAGCAGTGGCTGGCGTGATCTCAGTTATTCATTGTCCTGGTCTCAAAGCCAATCAACCGGCTTGGCTGACAGTAATCGAATGATGGCGTTCAATCTATCCGTGCCCTTCCATGCTCTGATGGGAAATGCGCGCTCACGTAATACTGCGCTGGGCAGAGCACATGCCACCGCCGCCAGCAGCCACGGTTCGGGGGGCCAGAATACCTGGCGCACCGGCATTGGCGGAACGTTGCTGGAAGGGCGCAACCTTAGCTACAGCGTAATGCAGGGGTACAGCAATGAAGGGGGGAATACCGGCAGCGCCGGTGCGACCTGGCAAGGGACCTACGGCACGTTGGGGCTGGGGTACAACTATGACCGTGACCAGCACCAATATAACTGGCAACTGGCAGGGGGTTTGGTCGGGCATGCAGATGGCATCACCCTCAGCCAACCGTTGGGGGATACCAACGTGCTGGTCAAGGCACCGGGGGCGTCTGGCGTCCGGGTAGATAACCAGACCGGTGTCAGAACCGACTGGCGGGGTTACGCCGTGATGCCCTACGCCACGGTTTATCGCCATAACCGGGTGGCGTTGGATATCAATTCGATGGATGAATACACCGAGATTGAAAATAACGTCAGCACCGTGGTGCCAACCCAAGGCGCGCTGGTGCGGGCCGATTTTCAGCCCCGTATCGGCCGGCGTGTTTTAATGACGCTGAAACAGAGTGACCGCCCGGTGCCTTTTGGCGCCATCGTGCGGGAAGAGAGCGGCGGGCTCCTTGGCATGGTGGGTGAGGACGGGCAAACCTATCTGAGCGGGATGCCGCCGGAAGGAACCTTGTTTATCCAATGGGGAAATAAAGAAGAGACACAATGCCGCACCCGTTATGTGTTACCGCAGGACAGTGTGGCGCAGGTGCTGGTTATGACCACCACCTGTTCATAACACGGCATCTACCTAAGGAGCCTGATGATGAAATTGAACGCTACGCTGGCCGCCGTCGCGTTACTGGCCGCCCCGTTTTCGGCGCTTGCTACCGTTTGTTATAATTCTAACGGTACACCGACAGACATTACTTATGATTTATCGCAGGTGTTTAACAGTGGCAATAATAACGTAGGGGAAGTGGTTACGTTGCCGGAAAAATCCGGGTGGGTGGGGATAAAGGCCACCTGCCCGGCTGGAACAACGGGCTATGTTACCTATCGTAGTTACGTAACCACATTGCCGATACAGGAGACGTTGGATGGTTATCAGTATTTAAAATTGAATGACTACCTGAATGGCGCCATGAGTATTACTGACAGCGCCGCTGGTATCTTTTATCCTCCGCAAGATTACGTCCGAATGGGGGAGCATACCAATGTCCCTCAACAGAAGCCTTTTGAGATACAGGATTCAAATCTGGTATTCCGCCTAAAGGTCACACGGCGATTTGTTAACATGGTGCCGATCCCAAGACAGGTGATGTTCACCATTTATGTCACGTCCAGCAATACAGACCCCCTCACTACCCCGGTCTATACCATCAGTTACAGTGGCAGGATAGAAGTCCCGCAGTCTTGTGAGATTGATGCCGGGCAAATCGTTGAGTTTGATTTTGGCGATATCGGCGCTTCTCTGTTCAGCCAGGCCGGAGCCGGTAATCGGCCACCAGGCGTCACGCCGCAGGCCAAACCCGTGAAGATCCAATGTAGCGATGGTGTGGCCGCTGAAGCCTATTTGAGCCTGCGCCTTGAGGTCGAAAAAGCGCAAGGGCAAATCATGGTTTCGGATAACCCGGATGTCGGTTTTATCGTGGCAAACGCCAGTGGAACGCCGCTAACGCCAAATACTCTCGGCAGCAAAATTCCGTTCCGCCTGGATGATAACCGCGTTGCCAACGTGGAGCTGCGTGCCTGGCCGGTCAGCGTTACTGGCAACAAGCCTGCGGAAGGGCCGTTTACGGCGCGTGGCTATCTGAGAGTGGACTATGACTAACAAGAAAATAAGGTGGCAGCCAATCCATGCCAAAGGATGGGTTCTGGTATTCAGTTTGTGGGCCTTCTTTACTTTGGCAGACGACCCTTCTCTTGGTGAAATCAATATTGAGCTGCGGGGGAATATCGTGAATTACAGCTGCGTTGTTGCTGCTGAAAGCCGCAATTTGAGTGTAGAGCTAGGTAGTTGGCCAACGCGTTTCTTGCAGGGAACAGCGGGCGGAACGCCGGAAGTGCCTTTTACTCTCCAACTGAGCGGTTGCCCCGGTGAAAAAACCTTACAGGTTTATTTTGCCGGGCAAAGTGCGGATGGCGCTGCTCATTTATTAGGATTGAGCAATGACAGCACGGCAACCAATGTGGGTGTGGCGTTGCTGAATCAAAATAAGGAACCACTACCACCGAATGCATTTGGCAGTAGCAATACGGCGGTAACGACGGATGCCAATGGCAACGCAACGCTGCATTATTATGCGCGTTATGCGGTGATTGCAGCGGCATCCCCTATTCAGGCAGGGAGTGCGAACGCCTCTGCGGCATTAATGATTGATTACGATTGAATATTCTATGCACGCAGCGGGTAGAAAGCATTAATAAGAAAAGTGTTATTACAGGTATCAGTTTGTGTCTGACATTTCATTCAACATATTTATTAACAGGATGCTTATTTGAACATGAACGTTAAAAAATCTATCGCCATATACCATCCATGCACTTATACCCGAGCCGGAATTACTACGCTTGTGGCATCATTAAACGAAATGCATAAAACCCTGGAGCTTCGGGTGCCTCGTTCAGCGCTACCGGAAGACGATCAGCCACCGAATGATCCGCTGGCATTGTTGGTCACTCATATATCCTGTTTTGATCCTGCTTTTATCGACACATTGAACTATATTGAACGATTACAACGTCAATCCAATCACGCCCTTAAAGTTATCGTACTCACCAATCATTTTTCCCGCCTGCTTCTTATTCATCTTCTTGAAAAATATCGTGGAATCTGCGTGGTATTGAATGAATCGCTTCCGTGTAAAGAAATATCAAACAGTATGAAAACGCTGTTAAGAACGGATATTAAGAAAATCAAGAAAAAACATGTGCAAATAAAGAATAAGCTTTCTACGCGCGAATGCAGCGTGATAAAAAAACTTATGGGTGGGATGACAATGAATGAAGTTTCGAAAATTTTGGAACTCAATTATAAAACCATCAGCTCTTATAAAGTGTCGGCATTGAGAAAATTGGGCGTGCCTAATATTAATTCACTGTTATCAGGCCGGATAATGGTTAAAGCCCATCCCAAAAGTCTCTATGCCACCGGCAGGTAACGTGCGGCTGAGCGCGCCAGAGGGCCGGAATACCTTCAAATGCCTGCATGATTCCGCAGATGTGATGACGCAGAGTGTGGGTTGGTATCTGGCCTGTGCGATGAGTTTGCAGGAAGCTGAAAAACGCAACAAGATCTATTTTTGCGAGATGGCTTGCATTTTTGAAATTGAGTTTCTTTTTTTTTAAACTAACATATCAAGGCTTTCCCTGTCAGGTGAACGTTGCGGTTTTACCTGTGCTGTCAGTGATTGAATATCGTGATTATACCCGTGCAGCGGTGTTGGTGGCGTTGATCCCTGGCCCACCGGCCATCCACATGCAACTTGAAGTATGACGAATATTTTATTTCTGGAGAAGAATAATGGATTTCTTTTCAAAGCACGGTTCAGGCAAGCGCATGACTAACAGGATGTTTATCCTTGGTTTTGTTTTTTCCTTGGCAGCCTGTGACAACAGCAATGCATCATCGGTCATAGAAAGTAATAATATGGCATCGTTGAATAATAATGCCGAAGTTATTTCATCCGTTAATGATAATAAACAGCAAAACCAGGTGGCTGCCTGCTCTGTGGATAATAAGGCCTGGTGGCCATTACCGCAGGGGAAAAATGATACTCCTCCCGCCAGTTTTATTACCCGGGTCAATTTTCAGGATGATACACCGGGGCTTTATACGGTGGCAGATTTTACAAAAGACTGGGGCTTAACTCCGGGTAATTCATCGGGGCAAGCCCAGGGCAGGCTGAATATTGTGGCCGATCCTGATGCACCCGCGAATAAAGTGCTGCGTGTCACCTACAGCGCGACCGCCGGTCAGGATGCCACGGGCAACCCGACGCCAGGCATTGGCGGTAATTCAGCCATGACCTTTGATGCCCCATTACCAAAAGGCAACACGGCGTTATGGCTACAGTATAAGGTGCGTTTTGACGAGCGGTTCACCTGGGTGCGCGGCGGGAAACTGCCCGGTTTGGGTGGGGGTGGCAAGGCTCCCTCCGGCTGTATTGATAACAGTAAATTTAATGGTTTTACCACGCGGCTGATGTGGCGTGAACAGGGTTCCATGTATAACTACCTTTATTATCCCACCAAGGTGGAACACTGTGGCGACTATGCGGCATTGAATACGCAATTTCTGCCGGGCCAGTGGTATACCATTACGCAATATGTCCAATTAGGCGATCCAGGGCAAAGCAATGGGCAACTCATTCAGTTTGTCGATGGCGTTAAGGTATTGGAATTGGATAACTGGAATTGGCGTGCCGATAATACGGTGTCTATCAGTACGATAAAAATGGATACGTTTTTTGGCGGCGGGACGTTGGATTGGGCACCGCAAACCGATCAATATGCCTATTTTGATGATTTTACCGTGACCACGGCTTCGCCGCTGGGGTTAGTGACAACCCATAAAAGCCGGGAGCAACAGGAGAACGGCATAACATGCCATCCACAGCCGGGTTATCAGGCTTGGTCCGCTACGCAAAGCTACCCGGCTGGCAGCTTGGTCTATGCCGTTGACGGCAATGGCGAATATCACTACTACCAGGCACGCAGCGATATCGCCGCCGGTATTTCGCCTGGGGAGGGCGTACATACTCTGCTTGATATCTATGACGGGGTCGTTATTTCTCCGGTTCCGGTTGATTTGGAACAACCCTGGCTGGAGCAGACCGTCGCTCCCTGGTATGGCAATGGCGCCACGCCAGGGGCGAGTTGGACAACTGGGTTAGCGAATGTGGGCGGTTCAGAAGAGGGTGAACCCCCCACGGAGGAAACCGACGACGGGGCGATTAAATGGAATCTGTACACTCCCCTCACCAATGGCGGCCTGATGCCGAACGTGAATGGGGCGGTGAGCAACAGCTATGGCACCGCGAATCAGTTTGCGGTGAATGGCAATCTCACCCCGTTCAGTATCAACCCGGATAATACGCTGCGTTATGACAACACCGGCTCGACGGTGACAACCGCCGTGCGCCTGTGCAATACCGGTTCCTGCGATAATGCTGGTAAGGGGTTAAAAGCCAGTGCAGACAGCGTCACCAACGATGGCTATCCCAAAGGCTTTACCTGGTTAGCCTGCGTGAAAGCCAATGAGCCTGGCACCAAGAATGCGCTTGAGATCGAAGTGGCGACGGGCGATTTCCTGTTAGGGCCCGCTTACAGCAGCCGGGTAAAAACGGTGATTCAGAAAACAAGCTCTGCCACCGGGGTTCAACTTAACAGTATTGATGGCAGCAGCAGTTCTGTGGTGCAGGCTGACACCAGCCAATACCATCTGTATCAGGTCAGTATCGCGCTGGATACCTACAATACGGGGAGCGTGAACCTGTTTATTGATGGTAAAGCGGCTAAGGTGAGAGCGGGGCCGGCATTGCCCTATAGCGGCGTACTGAATTCAGTTTCGCTCACCGGGCCGGGCAATTATCTATCCATCGGTTCCGGGGCGGCCACCTCAACGGCAACCAGTGGTTCTATGGCATGGTTCATCTGGACTAAAGAGGCGTTATCGCCTGCTGATATCGCCGGTTCTTTGCCAGAGAATGCGCTTGCGGGTTCACCCTGCGATTTATCTGCCTATTAGAACCGGGGCCAATAACTCAGAGCATCCCTCTTTCCATGCGGAAAGAGGGATAACCGCTTACTTGCCCCAAAAAGGCCCCTTGCTCACCGATTCTCTGATCAGCAGGTTTGAGGTGAACAGGTTGTCTTTGGATAAATAGCCGCCGTCGAGCATGGAAATCAGCCGATCGATCACTTCATTCATCATATCGCTGACGGGATCTTTAACGCTGGACAAGGCCGGGTGCAGATAGGGCGCAGTGGGGATGTTATCGAAGCCGATCACCGAGACGCTATCAGGCACCGCAATACCGGTTTGGCTCAACGTCTTGATGGCACCAATCGCCATATCATCATTGCTGGCGAGCACTGCGCTAAAAGTTGTTTGATTGCTTAACAACAATTCTATGGCTGCGGCACCGCTGGCTGGCGTCCATTTTCCCTTCAGGATGAGGCTATCCTGCGGCGTAATGCCGTATTGATTTAATGCCTCTTTGTAACCGGAAAGCCGCTCGATGGCGGTTGGTGAATCCAAAGAGCCGGTAATAAAGGCAATATCGCGATGGCCCTGCTCAATCAGGTATTTTGTTGCGTTAAAGCTGGCCCCTTTGTGATCGCAGCAAATACAGTGGCTTTGGTGCTTCCTTAGCCTTCTATTCACCACCATGATCGGCTGCTTATACTGCTCGATGATGTCATCCATCACGTCAATGGTTAAGAAACGTGGATAGATAATGATGGCATCACAGCGTAAATCGAGCAGGAATTGAATCGCTGCCTGTTCTTCTTCGGCGCTGTGTTTGCCGTCTACCAGAATCAGCTGGCGGCCGTTATCTTCCAGTTTTTGCGCCGCCTGGGAAAGTAACCCGCTGAAATAGCTGCCGTTGTAGAGCGTATTGGTGACCACCAGACCAATACATTGGGATTTATTGGTTGCCAGATTTCTTGCCAGCAAATTAGGGCGATAGCCTGCCTCTTCAATCGCTTTATATACCTGATCTTTTGTTGCTTCGCTGACGTATCCTTTGCCGGAAAGAACACGTGAAACAGTGGCTTTTGAAACGCCTGCTTTCTTTGCCACTTCCTGCATGGTCGACATAGGTATTTCCTGGCTCTTTGAAAATTATTCACATTCTACACATTCTGGCGCAGCAGAAGCAGGCCATTGCGCAGATTATCGGTCATATCTCAGGCGATCGTCATCACAAAATAGATAATAAATAAATTTATAAATTGATATTTAATTTAAATATAAACATTCTTGTGTGAAACCGGTTACCTATCGACGAGAATTATCCTCATGGCTAAGAATTATGCAGCAATGTCACAATCAATAGTGGATGCAGTGGGGGGAGCAAATAACGTTGCGGCGCTGACGCATTGCATGACGCGTTTGCGCTTTGTGCTTAATGACGATACTGCTGTTGATGCTGCCAAGCTAAAGGCCATCAGCGGCGTGTTGGGCGTGGTGAGAAGCGAAAACCAGTGCCAGGTGATTATTGGCAATACCGTCTCACAGGCCTACGCCGAAGTGCTGAAACTGCTGCCGGAAGGGGCGGCGGCTCAACCGGCGGCTACGGGCAAAAACAAAATCACCTTGAAACGCATTGGGGCTGGCATTCTGGACGCGTTGATTGGCACCATGTCACCGCTGATCCCGGCCATTATCGGTGGTTCAATGGTGAAATTGCTCGCCATGATCCTGAATATGACCGGCGTATTCGGCAAAGACTCCTCAACGCTGATTATTCTTAATGTCATTGGTGATGGCGCATTCTTCTTCCTGCCAGTGATGGTGGCCGCTTCTGCCGCCATAAAATTCAAAACCAATATGTCGCTGGCTATCGCGATTGCCGGGGTGCTGGTGCATCCCACCTTTATCGATCTCATGGCCAAAGCGGCACAGGGGCAGCAGGTTGAATTTATCGGCCTGCCGGTCACGGCGGTGAAATACACCTACACGGTGATCCCGGCGCTGTTTATGACCTGGCTACTGTCCTACATTGAAAAATGGATCGATCGCATCACGCCAGCGGTGACCAAAAACTTCCTGAAACCGATGCTGATTGTGCTGGTTTCAGCACCAATCGCCATCCTGCTGATCGGGCCGCTGGGCATCTGGATTGGTAGCGGTATTTCGGCGCTGGTTTACGCCATTCATGGCTATCTGGGGTGGTTATCCGTCGCCATTATGGGCGGGCTGTGGCCGCTGCTGGTAATGACCGGGATGCACCGCGTATTTACCCCCACCATTATTCAGACCATTGCAGAAACCGGCAAAGAGGGCATGGTTATGCCGTCAGAAATTGGTGCCAATCTTTCGCTGGGCGGTTCATCGCTGGCGGTTGCCTGGCGCACCAAAAACCCGGAGCTGCGCCAGACGGCGCTGGCCGCGGCGGCATCCGCCATTGTTGCCGGTATTTCAGAACCTGCGCTTTACGGTGTGGCAGTGCGCTTAAAGCGCCCGCTTATCGCGGCACTGATCAGTGGGTTTATCTGCGGCGGCGTTGCCGGGGTTGCTGGGTTAGCCAGCCACTCGATGGCTTCACCGGGCTTGTTCACCAGCGTACAGTTTTTTGATCCGGCTAACCCAATGACCATTGCCTGGGTGTTTGGCGTCATGATTCTGGCGGTGGTACTGTCCTTTATCCTCACGCTGTTGATGGGGTTTGAAGATATCCCGGTCACCGAAGAGGCCGAGAGTGAGCCAGCCAAATCTGCCCCTAAAACCAGTCAACCAGGCCAAGAAATGCCGAATCATGCGGCACAAGGTTAAACGTGAAGCTCCCTTTCCCGCTGGGAGAGGGCTTTACCGTGGGGATATTCCCCTCACCCTGGCCCTTTCCCCGCAGGAAAGGGCTCTGGCCAGCATAAAGGCTGCGCCTGTATTAATCTGTAACTAGCTAATTAAGAAGAGGTATCTCATGCCAGCATCTGTTTTCCCCGCCGATTTTTTATGGGGTGGTGCTCTCGCTGCCAATCAGGCCGAAGGCGCTTATCTTGCGGGCGGCAAAGGGCTGACCACGGTGGATATGATCCCTCACGGTAAAGATCGGCTGGCGGTCAAACTGGGCCAGGAAAAACGCTTCACCTTGCGTGAAGATGAGTTCTACCCCAGCCATCAGGGCATCGATTTTTATCATCGTTATAAAGACGATATCGCCTTAATGGCGGAAATGGGGTTCAGCGTATTTCGCACCTCAATCGCCTGGAGCCGTATTTTCCCGAAAGGTGATGAAACGGTGCCTAATGCGGAAGGCATCGCTTTCTACCGCGATGTGTTTAGCGAATGTAAAAAGCACGGCATCGAGCCGCTGGTAACGTTGTGCCATTTCGATGTACCGATGCATTTGGTGCAGGAATACGGTTCATGGCGTAACCGGCAAATGGTCGGGTTCTTCACCCATTACGCCCGCACCTGTTTTGAAGCGTTTGACGGGTTGGTGAAATACTGGCTGACGTTTAATGAAATCAATATATTGCTGCACAGCCCGTTTTCTGGCGCAGGGCTGGTTTTTGAGCCGGGTGATAACCAGGAGCAGGTGAAATATCAGGCGGCGCATCACGAACTGTTGGCGAGTGCGTTGGCGACGAAAATCGCCCATGAAATCAACCCGGAGAATCAGGTTGGCTGCATGCTGGCGGGGGGCAATTTCTATCCGTGGTCGTGTAAACCCGCAGATGTCTGGGCCGCGCTGGAAAAAGACCGCGAAAACCTGTTTTTCATCGACGTGCAGGCGCGTGGGGCTTACCCCTCATACACACAACGCCTGTTTCGCGAAAAAGGCATTAGCGTCGCGATGGAAGCGGGCGACAGCGAGATCCTCAAACACAGCGTCGATTTCGTTTCCTTTAGCTACTATGCCTCGCGCTGCGCATCGGCAGAGATGAATGAGCACAACAGCAGCGCAGCCAACATTGTTAAGTCGCTGAAAAACCCGCATATCCAGGCCAGCGAATGGGGCTGGGGGATCGATCCTCTGGGCCTGCGCATTACCATGAATATGATGTATGACCGCTACCAGAAACCGTTGTTTCTGGTGGAAAATGGCCTGGGGGCGAAAGACGAAATCAATCAGCAGGGTGAGATTGATGACGAATATCGCATCAGCTATTTGCGCGAGCACATCAAAGCGATGGCGGACGCCATCGACGACGGTATCCCGGTCATGGGTTATACCTCCTGGGGCTGCATTGATCTGGTTTCTGCTTCCACTGGCGAAATGAGCAAACGCTATGGTTTTGTTTATGTGGATCGCGACGATCGGGGAAATGGCACCTTAGCCAGAACGAGAAAAAAATCGTTTTACTGGTACCAGAAGGTTATCGCCAGTAACGGGGCCGATTTAGGCTAGTAATGCTGCATCAGATAGCCAGTGCTCGTGATAAAGCCCTTTTCCCGGTGGGAAAAGGGCTGATATTCCACCAAACATCCCTGATTTTCCCGCGATATTTCTTCTCAATCATCACTTACGTTAATGCTAATAATTAGTTATTTGTATTTATCTCTCTGATCTATCACCAATAAAAATTAAATGAAAACTTAACTTTAATCACCTTATTTTATATGTGGATTATGTTACAACACTGAGTGAGTTGTAGGTATTTTGCACTTAACTATCGCCGATGAGATGGGTTTATGGCCCAAAAATAGGGATATTGTCTTTTATGAATAACCAATTTTCCCCTTCCGATTTAAAGACCATCCTGCATTCAAAACGTGCCAATCTTTACTACCTTCAACACTGCCGCATCCTGGTTAACGGCGGGCGGGTGGAATACGTCACCGATGAAGGTAAACAATCTTTGTACTGGAATATTCCAATTGCTAATACCACCGCAGTGATGCTGGGAACGGGAACTTCTGTGACTCAGGCGGCCATGCGTGAATTTGCTAAAGCGGGGGTGCTGGTTGGATTCTGTGGTGGCGGTGGCACGCCGTTGTTTGCCGCGAATGAAGTTGAAGTGGATGTTTCCTGGTTAACCTCACAAAGCGAATACCGGCCAACGGAATATCTGCAACATTGGGTCAGTTTCTGGTTTGACGATGACAAACGCCTGGCGGCGGCGATTGCTTTTCAGCAACAGCGTATTGCGCAAATCCGCACCCATTGGCTTTCGGCGCGTATGCAGCGCGAACAGGCGTTTGAGGTTGAGGCAGCCCAGCTTAACCCGATACTCGACGGCTTTATGCAGCGTTTATCCACCTGCCAGAATAGCAACGACGTGCTGGCACAAGAGGCGGTTATGACGAAGGCGCTGTATAAACTGGCGGCCAACGGGGTGAAGTATGGCGAGTTCAGCCGCGCCAAGCGCGGCGGCGGTATTGATATCGCTAACCGGTTTTTGGATCACGGCAACTATTTGGCTTATGGCCTTGGCGCAACGGCGGCCTGGGTGATCGGCCTGCCGCACGGTTTGTCGATACTGCATGGCAAAACCCGGCGTGGGGGCCTGGTGTTTGATATTGCTGATTTGATTAAAGATGCCTTGATTCTGCCGCAGGCTTTTATTGCCGCTATGGCCGGCGAGGATGAACAGCAGTTTCGCCAGCGTTGCCTTACTGGGTTCCAACAGG
Organism: Chania multitudinisentens RB-25; assembly: GCF_000520015.2. Lineage (GTDB taxonomy): Bacteria > Pseudomonadota > Gammaproteobacteria > Enterobacterales > Enterobacteriaceae > Chania > Chania multitudinisentens. Next base: position 130,876 of record NZ_CP007044.2, on the reverse strand, counting down.
CAGATGCCCTGGATGTGATGATCGATACCCTGAAAGCCACCGCAGAAAGTTTGTCGCAGGTGGGTAAATGAATATTTTGCTGGTGGCCCAGTGCAGTAAAAAGGCGTTGGTAGAAACACGCCGCATCCTGGATCAGTTTGCTGAGCGTAAAGGGGAACGCACCTGGCAGACGGCGATCACTCAGGAAGGGTTGAATACGCTGAGAAAGTTGCTGCGTAAAACGGCGCGGCGCAATACCGCCGTGGCTTGCCACTGGATCAAGGGAGCCAATCAAACGGAATTGCTGTGGATCGTGGGTAATCTGCGTTGTTTCAATGAACAGGGAGCGGTGCCGACCAATACGACAGAACGGGATATTCTGAAAAGCCAGAGTGAGAACCAGTGGCACAGTATAGAAACAATCAGCCTGCTGGCGGCTATCGCCGGACTGTTTCATGACTTCGGTAAAGCTAATGTATTGTTCCAGAATGGGTTACGCGGCGAGGGGAAAAGTTTTCAACCGTATCGCCATGAATGGATTTCTCTGCGCCTGTTTGTGGCCTGGGTGAAGGGCAAAAGCGATCGGGAATGGTTAACTGCGCTCAGCCACATTGGCGAACCGGATGAAGAACGGATGCTGGGTAATCTGCTTAAAGATTCACTCGATCCGTTTGAAAATCCATTTATTCACCTGCCGCCGCTCGCCAAGACCGTGGCTTGGCTGATCCTTTCCCATCATCGTTTGCCTGTTTATCTGGCGGATGAGCAGCATAAGCCCGATTTGGCACAGATTGAATGCTGGTTAACGCAGCAGTTGACCGCCGATTGGAATGCCACCAATCATCTTGATCCTGGCTGGACGGCGGCGGATCAGCGCAACGCCTGGGTATTTCCGTATGGCACCCCCGTGCGCAGCGCGCAATGGCGTGCCAAGGCGCAGAAGTTTGCCAACCGGGCGCTCCAGCAGCCTTCGCTGGCTCATTTCGGCGTGCTTGAACAACGGTTTACCAGCCATCTTGCTCGCTTGGTGCTGATGCTGGCGGATCACTTTTACTCTTCATTACCCGCCACGGCAGGTTGGCAGGATGCCCGCTATGGCGCTTATGCCAATACCGATCGCAGCACCAAACAATGTAAACAGAAGCTGGATGAGCACAATATCGGCGTGGGCCAGAATGCCTTATTGCTGGGCCGCAGTTTGCCGCAGATTCGCAGTACCTTACCGGCGCTCGCTCGCCACAAAGGTTTCAAACGCCGCAGCGAACAGGCGAAATTCCGCTGGCAGGATCGCGCTTTTGATCTCACCACCGCAATCCGCGATCGCACCCAGCGGCAAGGCTTTTTTGGCGTGAATATGGCTTCTACCGGCTGCGGCAAGACATTTGCCAATGCGCGCATTATGTACGCACTGGCGGATGAGAAGCAGGGGTGCCGCTTTTCAGTGGCTTTAGGCTTGCGCACCTTAACCTTGCAAACGGGCGATGCCCTGCGGGAAAAACTCGCTTTACAAGAGGACGATTTAGCCGTGCTGATCGGCTCCATGGCAGTCAGCCAGTTGCATGAACTTAACAGTGATAAAGCGTTGCCGCTTGGTACTGGCAGCGCTTCTGCGGATGAATTGTTTGCTGAACATCAATACGTGCGTTACGACGGTAGCCTGGATGATGGCCGCTTAAGCCGTTGGCTCAGCGGTGCACCAACGTTGCATAAATTATTGAGTGCGCCGGTATTGGTGACCACTATCGACCACCTGATCGGCGCAACGGAAGCGGCGCGCGGCGGCAAGCAGATTGCGCCGATGCTGCGTTTGCTGACGTCCGATTTGGTATTGGATGAACCCGATGATTTTGATATCGCAGATTTACCCGCTTTATGCCGCCTGGTGAATTGGGCGGGGGTGTTGGGTTCCCGCGTGTTGCTTTCTTCCGCCACCTTGCCGCCCGCGCTGATTCAGGCGTTGTTCAATGCTTATCGTGCGGGCCGTGCCGATTATCAGCAGGCCTGTGGTCAGCCGGATCTACCGGTGAATATTTGCTGCGCCTGGTTTGATGAGCATGAGCCTGTGCAAGAAGATATCCAGACAACGGCCAGCTTTAAACAGGTGCACGAGCGCTTTGTTGCGCGCCGGGTGCAGCAATTGCAGGGTGCAGAGATTCTGCGCCGGGCGCAGTTGATTCCGGTTGCTGCGCCGAGCCAGCGGGAAAGTGATGTACTGAACAGCGTTGCGGCCACCTTGTTGAGTTCGATGCAGCAATTGCATACGGCGCACCACCAGGTTCATGAGTCGGGTAAAACGGTGTCGCTGGGGGTGATCCGCATGGCGAATATCGATCCGCTGCTGGCGGTGGCCCAACGTTTATTGCAAACGCCTGTGCCACCCGGTTGGCGCATTCATTATTGCGTTTATCACAGCCAGCATCCGCTGGCGATGCGTTCATATATCGAACAGCGGTTGGATGAAACACTGACACGTTATAACCAACAGGCGTTATGGCAAATCCCGGAAATCAAGGCGGCGCTCAATGGCCCTGAACAACGGCATCTGTTTGTGGTGCTTGCCAGCCCCGTAGCCGAAGTGGGCAGGGATCATGATTACGATTGGGCGATTGCCGAACCCAGCTCCATGCGTTCTTTGATCCAGTTGGCGGGGCGTATTCAGCGCCATCGTCAGCAGCGTTGTGAAATAGCCAATCTGCATATCCTGCAAAAAAACGTTAAAGCGCTGCAAGGTCGCGAGTTGGCATATTGCAGACCAGGGTTTGAATCGGGGAAATATCTCCTCGATAGCCATGATCTTAACGAGATCTTGCTGCCTGAGCAGTATCAAACCATCAATGCTATTCCACGGGCGCAGGAAAGAGAGAAACTTGAATACAAAGAAAATTTTGTCGATCTGGAACACTACAGCCTGCGTGCCAAATTGCAGGGGATAAAAGGTGAACGAGAGTATTACGCCGCTCTCTGGTGGCGCGAACAGGCCACTTGGTGCGCTGAACAGCAGCGCCGTACACCGTTCAGAAAATCTAGCCCGGACGAACTGCATTATCTGTGGCTGGAAGATGAAAGCGACGAAGCGATATTCCAATTCCCAGACAGTGAGCCGGGGCAGTGGAAGCAAAGTGCAGGCTTTAGCGCGATCGAACCTGAGTTCGCCGCCGGGAACTGTGCCTGGATGGCGATGGATTACCAGCAGCTTTATCAGCGGCTGGCAGATGAGCTGAATATGGAATTCAGCGAAGTCAGCCAGAAATTTGGTGAGATTTGTTTGCCTGAGAAAGAGGAAGGTTTATGGCGCTATCACCCGCTGTTGGGAGTGTTTGACGCACTCGAATGAGTGCAGTTATAGGGAGTAAGGAGGAGTATGGAAGACAAGACATTCAGTCAGTTGATTGCCCGTTACATCGAAGGCCGAAAACAGCCCAAGCTTGAAGCCTTCGACAAGGAAGCGGAAAAGAGGTTGGCGGGGCTTACTGACAGCGAACAGCTTGCTGTCACACAACAGGACATCGCCCAGCAGCGGCGAGAGCTGGAACAACGCTATGAGGTGCGCAACTGGCTGACCGATGCCGCCAGCCGTGCCGGGCAGATCAGCCTGGTGACTCATGCGCTGAAATTCACCCACAGCGATGCCAAAGGCAGCAGCGTTTTTCTGTCCACAGCAGAAGGGGATTTGGCTTATCTGGCTACCGCCACATTGCGCAACCCGGCGCTGGATGCCGTTGGGAACGCGGCGGCGCTGGATTGCGCCAAGCTGCTGCAAATGGAATATGAAGGTGAATCATTAATTGCCGTTCTTGACCGTGGCGATGATTCCCCTTTGGCGGCTTTAGCCGAATCTGATCGGCAGTTACAACAGTGGGTCAATGGCTTTAAACAGGTGCTGACGGATAAACAACCCAGCTCCCATAAACTGGCCAAACAGCTCTATTTCCCTATTGGGGATAACGAGTATCACCTGTTAAGCCCATTATTTTCATCCTCGTTAGCACACGCCATGCATCAGCGCATTGCGGATGCCCGTTTTAGTGATGCAGCAAAAGAGATCTATAGCGCTTTTAAAGCAGGAGAATGGCACCCGGCAGCGAGGGTAAGTTACCCCAATACGGCGGTGCAGAATATTGGCGGCACCAAACCGCAGAACATTTCTTACTTAAACAGCGTCCGTGGGGGCCGCACCTGGCTGCTCTCCTGTGCTGCGCCGAGTTGGAAAATCATCTCTAAACCCCCCACCAGGCATAAATCGATTTTCCATGACTACGGCGATTTCAGCCGGATGGCCTACCCCATCGTCAGGGAATTGCGCCACTATTTGCTGAGTGTCAAAGATCTCGAAAACACCAAAGACATCCGCGATAGCCGCCTGGCGTTTACCGATGAGATTATCGACACCCTGTTCAACTATGTGGCAATGGTACAAGACTTGGAGGTGCAGGCAGGCTGGAGTGCCAAAGAGGATTGCCAGCTTAAACGTTCGCAGCAGCTGTGGTTGGACGCTGGCCGGGCGAAAGATGACGCCGATTTCCAATTTGAGCGTGAAGGTGGCGATTGGCAGAAGGAGATCGCCCTGGACTTCGGCGTGTGGCTGAATCGCCGTTTACAACATGAAGAACTCAAATTTGGTGAAGTAGAGCGCCGGGAATGGTCAACGGCAAAGCTGTTTAAACAGCGGCTGCGCGAGTTCGAGCAAGATCTGAAGGAGGGCCTGGCATGAGCACGCTGATTGTCCTGCGTCACGTCCGGGTGGAAAACGCCAATGCGATCGCTGGGCTCACCTACGGTTTCCCGGCCATCACCCATTTTCTGGGTTTTACCCACGCGCTTTCGCGCAAATTACAGTTAACTCACGATCTGGAGCTGGAAAACTGCGGCGTGGTGTGCCACCAACAGCAGCTTCATGCGCATTCATCGGGGTGGGATCGCGTTTTTTCTCTCACCCGTAATCCGCTGACCAAAGAGGCCAAAACCGCTGCTTTCAATGAAGAAGGCCGTATGCATATGACGGTTTCGTTATTGATCGAGTGCAACGGCGTGGTTGCCAATGGGCGTGAAGGGGCAAAAGCCCTGGCAGATCATTTGGCACCGTTATGCCTGCGCCAGCGTTTGGCGGGTGGCACCATCGTCAGCATTGGGGAGGTCAGCGTGATGGCTTACCCGGATGAAACCAAGGCGCTGCGCCGCCTGATGCGCCGTTTATTACCGGGTTTTGTTCTGCTGGATCGTTCCGAACTGCTGCAAGCGCATTTTGAGGTGTTAAAGCAAAAAGAACCTCAGGCTGAAATGATCGACGCCTGGCTTGATTTTGCTGCGCTAAAAATGCAGGCCACGGTGGATGAAACAATCCAATGGCGTTATGTCGCCAAACCGGAAAAAGGCTTTTTGGTGCCGTTGCAAACCGGCTACCAAGCGATTTCCCCCTTGTTCCCGCCTGGTGAGGTGGAAAACGCCCGCGATCCGGTCACCCCTTTCCGCTTTGCGGAGGCGGTCTACGGCATTGGTGAATGGCGCAGCCCGCATCGTATTAACGACCTGAAAACCTTGTTGTGGCATTACCACCATCTGAACGATACCTACGTCTGCCGCAGTGCGTTATCGGCAGCGGTGGAATACGACGAATTTAACGAAGAAGAATGATTTTAAAGGAATAAAAAATGGCTAAAGCAACGATTAAAACGGCTTCCGTACTGGCATTCGAACGTAAATTAGCAAACTCCGATGCCATGCTGTATGCCGGTAATTGGGAACAACAGGGTGAATGGCAACCGATAAAAATTCAGGAAAAAGCGGTGCGCGGTACTATCTCCAACCGTTTAAAGAACGCGATTGCCAGCGATCCGGCCAAATTGGATGCCGAAATTCAAAAAGCCAACCTGCAACGGGTCGACGTTGCCGCGCTGCCTTTTGATTGCGACACCCTGAAAGTCAGCTTCACGCTGCGCGTGCTGGGCAATCTAGCGGTGCCTTCGGTGTGTAACGATCAGGAATATCAGGCTGAGCTGGCTAATGTGATTAATGGCTACATTGCGGAGCAGGGTTTTGGCGAGCTGGCGGCGCGCTATGCAGAAAACCTGGCGAATGGCCGTTTTCTGTGGCGCAACCGGGTGGGGGCTGAGGCAGTTAAGGTCTGTGTAAAAGGTAAAACCCAGCAATGGGAATTCAATAGTGAAGATCATAGCCTGCGCGTATTCAGCCCGCCGCAAGGCGCATTAGCGGCGTTGGCACAGGAAATAGAACAAGGTCTGGCGGGAGAGAGTTTCGCGTTTTTGAGCGTTGAGGCTTTTGTGCGCTTAGGCAATGGGCAAGAAGTTTTCCCTTCCCAGGAGTTGGTGCTCGACAGCAACAGCAAGAAAAGCAAGGTGTTGTATCAGGTGGCGGACGGTGCGGCACTGCATTCGCAGAAAGTGGGTAATGCGTTGCGCACCATCGATACCTGGTATCCCGATGCCGCTGAGTTGGGCCTGGGGCCGATTGCGGTTGAGCCTTACGGCTCCGTCACCAGCCGTGGCAAAGCGTACCGCCAACCGAAGCAGAAAATGGATTTTTATACATTGCTGGATAACTGGGTGACCAAAGGGGATAAACCGGCGGTTGAACAGCAGCACTATGTGATGGCTATTTTAATCCGTGGTGGTGTCTTTGGCGAAAAAGGCGAATAAGGGCATTGTATGGGGCATTATATTGAAATCCGTATTCTTCCCGATCCTGACTTCGGCCCTTCAACGTTGTTGGAGGTGCTGTTTGCCAAGTTGCACCGGGCGTTAGGCCATGTAGGCCAGGGGCAGATCGGGGTAAGCTTTCCTGCGGCGGGTAAAACCTTGGGGGATCGGCTGCGTTTGCACGGTTCTCTTACTGCACTCAGTACATTAGACGCACAGCCGTGGCGCAAAGGGCTGCGTGATAATACTGAGCACAGCGGCATTTTGCCGGTGCCGGAGAAAGTGAAGTATCGCACCGTGCGGCGTGTGCAACCAAAGAGTAACGCGGAACGGTTACGCCGCCGTTCAGTCAGCAAAGGGTGGCTGACTGAAGAAGAAGCGCGGCAGCGTATTCCTGATTCAGTGGAAAAACGCTCATCTTTACCCTTTATTCGTTTGAAAAGCTTATCCAGCGAGCAGACGTTTCTGTTGTTTATCGAACAGGGGCCGCTTGGCGATAACGCAACCGAAGGTGCATTCAGTGCTTATGGCTTAAGCCCGACAGCGACCATCCCGTGGTTTTAACCCTAATTTTTTGGCCGATCCTAACTTATTGATTTAATAGGTTAGGATTAGCCATCGCTGAAAAAGGGTTTTTCAACGGATTTGCCTGTTGTTGTTTGATTAACAGTAGGTTAGAAAGGATATGCAACAGTTCACTGCCGCACAGGCAGCTTAGAAAACAGATGATCCCCGTTGTATGCATCCGCCGATGTTCACTGCCGCACAGGCAGCTTAGAAAATACCAGATAGCAACCCAGCCTCTTTATCAGCGTTCACTGCCGCACAGGCAGCTTAGAAACTGGAACATCTGTCAAAAGAGGCTTTAGAGGCAGTTCACTGCCGCACAGGCAGCTTAGAAATGTGGCGTTGATACAGTTCAAAAGAGCCAATTGTTCACTGCCGCACAGGCAGCTTAGAAACACGGAACATTATGAATGCAGTAAACGAGCTTGTTCACTGCCGCACAGGCAGCTTAGAAAGACCAGGATCGCGGAAGGGTCAGAGGTTTCCCGTTCACTGCCGCACAGGCAGCTTAGAAAACTGATAAATTAAAAGAGTTAAGGGATGAAATGTTCACTGCCGCACAGGCAGCTTAGAAAACGGGCCGTAAACTGGTCAAGACCATGAACAAGTTCACTGCCGCACAGGCAGCTTAGAAAATGACCATAACTGCGGCCCGTGCAATGGCTTCGTTCACTGCCGCACAGGCAGCTTAGAAATAACTTACCTTCCACCAACTTGAAGCCCGGTAGTTCACTGCCGCATAGGCAGCTTAGAAAGCGCCAACGTGATCAGCGGGAAATTCGCATAGTTCACTGCCGCATAGGCAGCTTAGAAAATGTATTCAGCTTGTGATAGCCCATCTGGAAGGTTCACTGCCGCATAGGCAGCTTAGAAACGCCTTTCTGGCTTCTTCGTTCAGCTTTTTAAGTTCACTGCCGCATAGGCAGCTTAGAAAAATCTCTGGCCTCTGGCAGTTCGTCTTTCAGGGTTCACTGCCGCACAGGCAGCTTAGAAAATCCGGGCAGAAACACCCGTAGCATAGCGAGAGTTCACTGCCGTACAGGCAGCTTAGATATTAATCAGATGAGCGCTAACGAGCTCATTGGTGAGTTCACCGCCGTGTTGAAGAACCAACCAACACTACCGATCTGCGCCCCTTAATTCCGTGCTAGTGCTGTTGGCGGGTATTTGAGCGCCGAACACGTAATGTGCTCAAATACCCCAGTCAGATACCACAAGTAATAAAGGAACACAGCCTTGGCTGTGTTCCTGCGCCTTGCATCAAGCCTGATATTCTCAGGCGGAAAGTTATTTATCTATTGATCCAGGCGGCATCAACAAAATGGAATATACCGCTCCAGAACTGGCTGTAATAGGGCACACCATTTTTTTATTTGCTAACCACCCTCATTGATTTTGGCTTGCTGAAGTCTAGATACATACCATTCCAGGCTCTTACATTCTTTAATTCACTGGTCGCTACGTTACCAATAAATTCCCCAACTCTGCTATATGAAAGGTTATCCCAATCCGATAAATATACTTTTGCTTCTGAACCAGCATCTACATGAACTTCGTGATTGTAGATCCACGAAGGCAAGGAGTATCCAGAGCGTTCGCCGATAGGAAGGCAATATTTATCGCCTGTTTGATTAGATATAATGCAACCTTCATTATGTTTTGCCGGTAGAGCTCGGCCATTAACGGTATATGAGAGACCTTCTGGTGCGCTTGATAGTGTTCTTTCAGTAAAACTTTGGTTGTGGCATAGCACGGTAGCTCTACTAGGTTGGCTCGCCGTAGGGACGTTGATGTGGAATTTGTTCATCAGTGTGCTGATGGCGCGATGGTTGGTCAGTTTGAAGTGCAGAATCCCGTTGTCAGTTTCCACCTGCAACTGGCAGTCACCGTCTGCAATTTCGGTGCTGTCATCGGAATAGGTGAATCCATACGCGCCATGTAAGGCCGGGTAAATATAGCTGGGTAAGGTGCCTTGCGGGTCATAGTAACCCACTAGTGTTGTCACCGGAACGCCAAACTGCTCTGGTTTGCGAACAACTCGGGTATCGATCTCAGCGCTCTCTTGCCACCTTTGGCCATCAGAGGTAAAGCTCTTTTTGACGCCCTTTTGGATAAGGATATCTTCACCGTTGATAGTGAGAATGCTGTTGTAGCTCGCCTTGTGATTGATGGTCAGACTGCGGTTCTGGTTTTTGTCAGAAGCAGCGGGTACACGGATATAACGTGTCCAGTGGCCATCCCACATAGCGATATTGACCACCGAATATTCATCAAATAGCGTCATTAGCCGGTTTTCGCTCAAATCATCAACCGGGGCATCAATCTGCTCTAGCTTCTCAACCTTGTGCTCATAGGGTTCCATACGGGCGGTTGCTGCGTCCCATTTGCTAAAGCCGGTGGGTGAGTTAGCATCGAACACCGCTTTGCTTTCTAAAAAACTTTGGATAATGGCTGCCGAATTGGGCGTGTAGAGAGTGAAGCGATTGGCGTTAGAGAATGGAGAGCCGCCTGCCATTGAGTCGAAACCAAACTTGCGCCCCTCAAACGGGGGCTGACATTCTCCATCCAGACAGGCGTCTGCATTGGTGCGGGTCGGGAAGAAGTTGGGAATGAAACGGCGCTTGTCGCTATCCCAGCCCCAGCTGGAGTTAATCTGATCGGCGCTGCGGTGGACTGAGCCACGGAAGCCATCGACATAGTGGCCAAGCCCGTAATTGTGGCCTACTTCATGGCTGAATTCATTGCCGAGCGACTTATCCAGGGTCACGATGCCAGCTCCCCCGGAGCCGCCATGAACCTGTACCCCATTGGCGTAGTTACCGCGGCTGTTGTGGGCCACCAGTTGGGCGGCATCGAAAGAATAGCTCTTGTTCCCTTGTGTCGCCGTGTTGTTGATGCCGTAGTTGGCATTGTCGATGCCGTGGGATATGAGCTCCTTGCCGATCTGCTCGCGCATGGTGCCGGTATGCCAGCCCCCGGTGCTCGGGTCGAAATCAGTGAGCAGAGTGCCATCCGGCAGCATCACTTCCTGTAGATGAACGGGTGCGTACTGGCTGACGATCATCCGGCTGACCGGGATAGTCTGGAAGTATTCGCGATGCGCTTCTGGGTCTTTGGCAAAATCGAAACGATCCCGTGGGGGAGTCAACATGCCGATGTCGATGGTGTGGAGCAGCAATTCATTGGGTGCTCCAACCCTGATCCTGGTAAGTTCGCCGCTGTGTTTCCCTTGGCTAATGGTGAGGCTCAACCCCGGCAGGATCCATTCAGCAGGCAGCTCGCCACTCCAGGTATTCTGCGCATAGGTGATGCGGTTGTTCTCAAGTTCTTCCTGGTAGAACCACTGGCCATTGACAGATTTGAACTGAAGAGTCTGCCCCCGTGAAACAGTCACCTGCTTATTGCCGTAGTAGATATTCGAGCTGTAGCCCGCATTTGAGCGCACCCGTACCATTTTGTCTTGCCACTCAGCGCCTGCGGGTAGATAGATATCCTGTACCCAGTAGCCGTCGGCAGTCTGGATATCTACCAGCGCCTTGCCCGTCAAGCGCTCCTTAAGAAAGCTGGCACTTTTATCGCTGAGCTTATCCAGATCGGCACTGCTGCTGATGGTTACGGACGATCCGTTTGTGGGGGTAAAATCCACATCTTCTTTAGGTGCATCAGACAAGTGATAGACGGTCTCTGGCAACGCTGATGGCGGTGCTAGTGTCAGGGTGCCGAGAACTTTGCCATTGGCATCTTGGGCCTGTACCCGTACTGGTGTTACCTCATCAGCCTGCAATGGCCGCACCAACAGCAGGCTTTTACGCAAACTAGTCAGGGTCGGCTGGCGATCACCCTCCTTTGGCTGGGCGGGCAGGATCTGGCTCTGGGCAAACTGCACCTGTGCAGCCATGGCACCCGTTAGGTCGTTCTGGGGGGTTGTTGTATTGAAAATAAGGGGAGTTCTCGCTTCAGCAGATAAAGGGCCAGTTGCCAGCGTCGCTATCATGAGGCTGGCTATTTTGGTAATTCTAATGGTCATATTATCTTTCCTTGTCTGTGGTTATTTATCCGATACAAAGGGTACGACATTATTGCAAACAGGCAGTAGTGAGCCCCGTTTTGAGGTTGAGGTATTTCGTATTCCATGTTGTGGGCAAATAAAATAGGCCATGGATTTAGGTATTCCTAGGCAATCTCCCTTAATTGTCAATAATAAAATAACATTATGTTTTATCTAAACGCTCCAGCACTTTAACCACTTACTGTGTTGGGATATTCAGGCCGAGCTCTATCGCAAAGCCCTCGCGGTTAAAATTATCCACCATATGTTGTTGATAGAGGATAGCGTTAGTTGAACTGTGTTGGCAATGAAACAGTATAGCCAATTATAAAATAAAGCTAAAAGTGAAGGTTGGTTGAATTGGACAGAGCTGTATTGACTTGGTGTTTTCTTCTATGTGGGAATATTATTAGGGTAGTAATGATATTGATTTGGAATGATTTTATTTTTAATTATTTTAAATAAAATCCTATAAAGAGCCTCAAATTTTTTTTGTTGAAAATATGAGTTAAAATATTCCCCGATGCTGAGAGAGCAGCCAGACATATTACTGCTTGACTCGTAATGTCTACCAGCGTGCAGGTCGGTGCCTGCGGGTAATTTTTCGCGATAATATCATCCATTCTGCTAATTAACTCAGGCATTTCTGAATTTCTGATGCGCTATCGGGAGAATCATCCATTAGATCCTGCCACTTTACAAGGGTGCTGCTGGTTGAGGTAAGCGCTGTGAGTTGATTCAGTGAGCGTCACGGACAGTATGCTATCTGTCCGTTTATATTACTGTTTATCTAAGGCTCTAAGGATAGAATTTTTTGTATTGCATTTAGCGCACTAATTTTTTTTAAATCTTTTCGCCAAGAGAGATAAATATTAATTTTGAACTTATCTTCGTAATAAGGAGTCATGCGTTTATAAGTAATACCCGATCTACTAACCATACACATCGAATAAGGAATAAAAGCCATCCCGCGGCCTAATGATATTTCTGACAGCATCCGTAATGGATCACTCGGTTCTGGTTTTCTGGTCAGCTTAAAGGGTAATGTGTCGAAAATTCCCTCACATTTATCAAAATAATCAATGTTAGCTAGGCGGTTAAACCAATATAATGGCAGGTCACTGACATCTTTTAAGTCAACAAACTCTTTTTTGCTAGCAGGATGGCTGCTTGGAAGAGTTATCAGGTTTATCTCTTTATAGATAAATTTAAACTCTAATAGCTCATTTTGATAAGGTTTTTCTGCAACAATAGAAAAATCTAAATGCCCATTAAGCATTTCCATCAAAAGTTGTTTAGAAGTGTAGGTGTCTTTATAGATTGTATTCGCATTAGATAACTCATCAAGCATGTGTTGAATTTTAGGCATTAGATTAAAATCTAGCGTTTTAGTCGTTCCAGCACGAAATCCTTGATCAGAAATACTGTGCTTTTTTATTTCTGCCAAATTATCAACCATGGTGTTCAATAGTTTTCTACTTTGCAATTCAAACAGTTTTCCAGCTTCTGTGAGAGATACCTGATGTGTATCGCGGAGGAAAAGAGTTGTACCCAGATTTTCTTCAAGATTACGAATTTGAGTTGACAGTGGTGGTTGTGAAACGCCTAAACGCTCGGCTGCCCGCCTGAAGCTCATATCATCACATACCGCAATAAAGAACTGTAACTGTCTGATAGTAGGGAGTCTTTTGCTAAATATTCGCATCACTTTCTCCAACATATATGTTCATGTTTAAGCGATAGAGCAGTAAGGTTTTCTAGGGCTTTATACCTGCTGATATCTTTATCCTATCACAAAATAAATATTTCGAAACACCGTTTTAAAAATGTAAGATGTTTCCAAGAAAATAACGCTTAACCCATAATTGACTAAAAAGGAAGTATACTATGTCTGCTAACTATCTAATGATTTCTCGTTATCCATTAAAGAAAGGAATGGAGCCAAGACTGGCCGAATTGCTACAACCTTCTGCAATGAAAAACTATTACCTTTCTATTCAAGGTGAAAATAAAGAATTGTTGGAATTCAATAGTTACGCTGGGTTTAATGAAATCCAGCATGATGAGAATAATCTTGACAATATTCTTGATAACCTTACCGAGTTGCTGTCTGGCGATGTAAAACGTGAGTTGGTTAAGTATGTTGAAAGTCCTATTGCATCAGAAAAATGCTTCCCTGATTCTGAATATGTCCAGCTACGGCATGTTGAAGTTGTTCCAGAGTTTCATTCTCAATATCGTAGCTGGCGGGAAGAGACAATTTTTAACGTTGTCCGCAGTAACAAAGATAAAATTGAATCTTTTGAAGCCTATCACTCAGTTTTTAGTACTCAACCTGGTGTTATGTTTGTTTCTGCTTTTTCAGTAGCACCTGAAGAATATATGAAATCATTCACTGATGAGAATTACCAAAAAATCATTCAGCAAGCGGGTGATAAGTATATCACCGGTGGTAATGACGGTTTATATACTAGAATCTATCAAAAAATTTAATTTTATTAACGAAAAGAGAGAAAAATAGTTATGCTAAAAAACCAAAACACCGACCTCTTGGTGGTTGGCGATAAGTTTCATGAATTCGCCATGAGCAATGATATTGTGACATTAAGTCAGTTAGACTTGATGACAAAAATCCCGTCTAAAGTATTAGCTAGAAATAATTCTGTAGTTATTGGGCAAGGGGTGAGAAAAGATACCATAGGTAACATATTAGAAAACTATCATCACTATAACCAACAGGTCAGTAATATCGACTTACATACGTTATTACAAGAGCAGTACCCGCAGGGTAGTAATAGCTATACTCATAAAAAAGAAGAACATAATATTCTTATTGGTAAAGCCAAAAAAATTGATAAAGACATTTATACTCTGCCACTCATTATTGATGAGCGCTGTGAACTGATGGGCGACCATCAATCAGGCAAACACTTGCAGGGGATGCTATTAGTTGAGGCGTTTAGACAAACATTTATCGCTATCACTGAGGAGTTTTATCCATTCCTTGGTGACATTGAAAAATACTTTGTTATCAACTCACTCAATACTAGTTTTCATAATTTTATTTTCCCAATCGCCGCGAATATTATCTATAAGGTAAATGATATCGATGTTAATGAGCGGCGTGAGAAAATAAGCTCCAGAATAGAGGCATGGCAGAATGATGTTTTATGTGCCTCTATGGAAGCAAACTTTACCGTATATCCACTGGATATAATCAGTAAGAAAGAAGCGGAACTTGCAGAGCAAGCCATTGTTAATCATTTTATTAAAATAAATTCAAACAAGATGATCCCAGAGTAAAAAATGGAGATTAATAAAACTTATATTTACGAATTATCAATTACCACACAGGGACCATTGTATCCACCCAGTGAGGTGATCGATAAAAATGGAGATTTTGTTGTTATTGGTACTTTGCCGCAAGAAGGGGAAAGAAATTGGGGAATGGCGATTGTTGATAAAAAAACGCCTGTTCCCACGTTTGGTTATGTTGAGCCTTATTTGATTAAGAAGGATTTATCTAATGCATCGATAAAAGAGTTAAGTGATATAGAGCTTTTTACATTGCCATTACCATTGCCTTCAAATAATTATCCAATGGTATTTGCACCTGAGCAGTGTCCTAACGCTGGCGAAGTAGTACGAGATAGCTGTTCCCTTAATCAGGCATATATTTCTGACTATCGTGAAAGTGACGGGCGCAGGAAAATAAATAAAATCACCTTGGCAGATTGGGTAAAAGCAGAAGGAACCTTGACTGTGACTGTAGCGGATAATAGTCGTTCAGCACGATTTGATTTCGTTTTTAGTCACCTTATTCCTAACAGTTTATATACAGTTATGAGCCTCAGAGAAAATGATTTAAATCCTGCGATGTTAAGCAGACCTGGGCCTCTGGGTATTCCAAATGTATTTGTCACTGATGAACATGGCAGTGCATCTTATTGGGCTATTTTAGATAATCCGTTCCCATCGAACGTGGATGAAGATGCGAATCGTATTATCAATGTAGTTGTGCTTTTTATGAGTTCACAGCAAAGCTATGGTGGAGCAATAGGATTATATGGATTAGGTGGTGATATACATGCTCACCTGAAATTAAAAAAATCAGACTTCCACGACATTACAACACTAGGATAAATATTATGCCAATTATTAAAATAACAGCTTGGCCATTTGCGAATGAGAAATCTGCGAGCTTACTTATCGCCGACGTCACACGAGTCATACATAATCAGTTAGGTTGCCCATTAGATAAGATCACTGTTTATATTGAAGAGATTTCCCCTTCTCGATGGGGGGATGGCGGTATTGCTGGTGACAATCCTGACTTCAAGGTGAAAAGCCGCCGAATGTGTTATGAGGATGGGGAATAAAGATGCGCCAAACTGCATTCTATGATGTGGATGATACGCTGATAAATATTAAGAGCATGTTTGATTTCTTTCAGTTTTGGGCAAGTGAAAATGGCCTCATTAGCCAGCAAGAACAGTTTGACTCTCAGTTCTCTGTTTTGGCCAGGAAGATGAGTAGCAGGGAGGAGTTAAATCGAGCTTATTATCGTTTTTTTAAGGGAGTTCCTTTATTAAAAATAGAACAGTGCGCAGAGCGCTGGTTTAAAAATTCATTTTCCAATACTGAGATATTTATAAGTTATACATTAAAAAGCATTTTAGCCCATAGAGTTTTGGGTCATAATATTGTTCTTGTCTCTGGTTCAATGACACCACTCTTGAAACCTATTGCCCAGCTATTAGGCATTACAGATATTCTCTGTACAAAATTAGCGACCGATCAGTCAGGAGTCGTTACCGGCGAAATTTTAGAGACACAAACAATTGGTGAAGGTAAAGCAATCGTTATCAGGCAATATGCTTTAGAAAACGACATTAATTTATCGGCTTGTTTTGCCTATGGCGATGACGTTTCTGATATTCCTATGCTTGCTTGTGTTGGCCATCCGATATGTATTGGTGAAGGAACGGCACTTAGCCACTATGCATCAAATAATAACTGGCCGATTGTGCGTGTTGAGTGAGTAAGACTAATAAACACATTGTTATAAATGCAATATTCTATTTCTGATAATCATTGCTGATTAAGAATTTTTTATGAGGGATTCTGTATGGAAGATATTGTTATTGTAGGTGCCAAGAGAACGGCCATCGGTTCATTTCAGGGGGGGTTATCCACTGTCCCTGCTACCGAATTAGGCACGGCTGTTATAAAAGATTTATTACAGACATATAATCTTAAGCCTGAAAATGTTGACCAGGTTATTATGGGGCAGGTGTTAACGGCGGGGTGTGGTCAAAATCCTGCACGTCAGGCCGCATTAAATGCTGGGTTGCCAAATAATGTCTGTGCGCTAACGATCAATAAAGTTTGTGGTTCTGGGATGATCGCAATCCAGTTAGCTATTCAGGCTATTCGTCATGGCGATGCTGAAGTGATTATTGCCGGTGGGCAAGAGAATATGTCTCTATCCCCTCATATCCTCTTGTCTTCACGTCAGGGTGTGCGTGTCGGGAATAGTAACATTGTTGATTCGATGGTTAATGATGGGCTAACGGATGCCTATAATGGTTACCATATGGGGATCACTGCGGAGAATGTTGCTGACCAATATAGTATTTCACGTGAGGAGCAAGATGCGTACTCAATACGCTCCCATCAAAAAGCGTTAGCAGCGATAGAAGAAGGGAAATTTAAAGCGGAGATCTCACCGGTTACCGTCATCCATAAAAAAGGCTCGCAGGTTATTGATACTGATGAAGGGCCAAGAGTCACTGAGGCTGCCAGGCTGGCGAAGTTAAAGCCTGCGTTTCATTCTCAGGGTACGGTAACGGCTGGCAATGCTTCGTCATTGAATGATGGGGCGGCAGCAGTCATTGTTTGTAGCGCAAGTAAAGCTAAAGAGCTGGGGTTGACGCCGCTGGTTAAAATTTCTGCTTTTGCCAATACCGGCATTTGCCCCTCAATAATGGGTGTTGCTCCGATTTCGGCAATTACTCAGTGCTTGGAGAAGATCAATAAAGAGATTTCGCAGATAGATCTTTTTGAGTGCAATGAAGCTTTTGCTGCACAGGCATTAGCCATTAAAAGAACGTTAGCGATCCCGAAAGAGAAAATTAACATTAATGGTGGTGCAATTGCCTTAGGGCACCCTATTGGAGCTTCAGGCTGCCGTATTTTGGTTTCACTTATTCATCAACTGAGTGCTCGGAACCTCAAAAATGGAATCGCAGCATTGTGTGTTGGAGGCGGTGAGGGTCTTGCAATGGCGGTGGCACGGGTATAGCGGCATGATTAATGTCTTTCTGCCTTGAGTTTATATTAGCAATTTGCGCTCAAGTGAATTGCGGAGCCTTAGTTTAGATATTGTAATTAGTTACTGCCCTATTATGATGCCGATGTAAAATTGGCATCATTGATAATATTTATCTCAGGTGAAATAACGCGAGGAGTAAAATTATTATGAATGGAAATAGGTGCAATTATGCATGCAAATAACATACTGAAAAACACTATGTTAGATAGTGAGTTATCAAGTCTGATGATCTCGGTTATTGGTGTTGTTTTGTCGGTCGGTTCTGTTTATA
Organism: Chania multitudinisentens RB-25; assembly: GCF_000520015.2. GTDB lineage: Bacteria > Pseudomonadota > Gammaproteobacteria > Enterobacterales > Enterobacteriaceae > Chania > Chania multitudinisentens. The sequence continues at coordinate 113,024 of NZ_CP007044.2, read as the reverse complement.
TTACACAATTGATCTTCCAAGAGATATCAGCAAGTTTTCACGTGGATGTATTAGACGCCCGCTACTCATTTAGTGTGTCGTGTTTTATATACGCTATTTCTTTTTTTATATTTGGCCCTTTATCCGACAGGGTTTCAGCTAAATCCTTGAGCTTGTTTGGGTGTGCAGGTGTTATTATCTGTCTGTTCATCTGTCTTTACATTACGAGATATAATATATTCCTGCTTGCTATGGCATTACTTGGCTTCTTTGCCGCTGCTGTTCCTGCTGCTTTATTTTCTTATACAGCTAAAAATACAGAAGCATATAAGCTTCCGCGTGCAATGGGGTTAATGATCTCAGCATCAATTGTTGGCATTATTTTTAGTCGCAGTATTATTGGTATTCTTTCTGATCACTTTTCTTGGCGTATGGCATTCTCTATGTATGCGGCATTAGTCATTGTTTCCATGCTGCTTATTATCATTGGGCTAAAAGAAAATGTGACTGTTAGGCATAATCATAAAAAATTGAGTGATGTTTATATTAATGCGATAAAAATACTCATGGACAGAAAGATCGTTTTGTTTTTATCTTTGGGTTTCCTTCTCTTTTTCAGCTATTTAGGGTTGTCTTCTTTTCTAACGTATTATCTTAAGGGCGCACCATTTAATTTATCGTCAACGGCATTAGGGTGGTTGAACTTTGTTGGCATAAGTGCGGTTGGTGGGGCATTTATTAGTGCGAGGCTTGCAATGAGCATTGATAAGAGAAAGATTCTAATCACATTTTTATGTGGAGTGTCTGTATCTATATTAGTGATTGCTTTTGGTAGTAACATTTATATTGTTGCATTTGGTATTTTTTCTTTTTTCATATTTGTTTTTGGTATACAGCCTATTATTATGTCTATTATTAACCAACTTGTAGACATTTCATCTAAAGGGACGATTTCATCATTATATCTCTTGTCATGTTTGGCTGGTGGGAGTTTTGGTACATACATTCTTGGCCTTGTTTGGAGTTCAATGCACTGGCTTGGTGTGGTGTTAATTTGTGTTTCAGTATCAGTGATTAATATTGTTCTGGCTATTAATTATATCGGTAAGTATACAGCCAGTAGTGCTATTAACCCTATTAGAGGTTCAAAATAAAATCATGTTAAATAAATCAGCGGTAGTAACTGGTGCAACAGGTTCAATTGGTAAAGAAATAGCCAGATGTTTAGTTGAAAAAAACTATAAAGTCATATTAGTAGGGCGCAGTGACAGTAAATTGGCGCAAATAAAAAAGGAGTTAATTGGTGAGAGCAATAATCAGGATAGCATTGTTACGCATAAAATAGACATTTCAAGCCAAAGTTCTGTGGAGCAGGGGGTAGCCTATATTGATAAATATTATGGCCCGATAGATGTGCTGATAAATGCAGCAGGAAACGGTGAGCCTACCGATTTCTTCTCTACCACAGAAGAAGATTGGCAGGCCACGATGCAGGCGAAGTTGATGGGCACAATACGCATGACCCAAGCGGTATCTAGAATGATGTCAAAGTATAATGGTGGGAAAGTCATTATTATTAACGGTACTTTCTGCTATGACCCAGATCCACTTTTCATTATTAATAGTACGGTCAATGCTGCTTTAGCAGGTTTTACCAAGGCATGCTCAAAGTATTTGGCGGCTAAGCATATTAATTTAAATGTAATTAATCCTTGGATTACTGAGAGCGAATCTTGGAGCCAGACATGCGAAAAATTAGCCAAATTTAAAGATATTGAAAAAGAAACGTTAGATGAAAATCTAAAATCAATGAATCCATCGAAGAGATATGCCAATACTGAAGATATCAATAATGCAATATTATTTTTATTAAGTGAAAACTCATCGTTTATTAATGGCGCTTCATTGAATATTGATGGTGGTGCAACAGTTGGCTTTTAAGAATATTAGTAATGCTCATTGTTTTGCAAATTGTAAGGATGCTGACTGTGTTTGATAGTTCAACATTGGCGATTGCAAACTCATCGGGATTATCCTGTTTACTGCTTTTCCGTAACTTGAAGTTTATAGAGTAAAGGAACTATTTATGAAGAATTTCAGTATGTTTTTGTTGTTACTCACTGCCGCTTTTTTTAATGAGAAAATTATGGCTGATTCATCAATTATCTATACGGGTTTTGCTGCTCCAACTGGGATTGCTGTTGATAAACAAGGTACTGTATATGTAACTAACTGGTCTGGTGATTCTGTTACTAAAATCAAAGCTAATGGCGAAAAAGAGATATTAGTAGATAATATATTATCCCCTGCGGGTATTGCTATTAATCAGAATGGGGATATCTATGTATCCTCGTACTCTGATAACTATATTTTAAAAGTATCTTCAGAAGGCATACAGAGTAAAATATCAACGGGTTACCGAACTCCTACGGGGATCGCATTCTCTAAAGATGGTCATTTATTAATTACGAACCGTTCATCTGGCGAGATATCTTCGCTTAACCTGGAGACTGGTAGCGTAATCACCCGTGCTTCAGGATTGAATCTTCCTGTGGGGGTTACTGAACTTAACGATGGAAGCCTGGTTGTCACCCAGTATAGCGGCCGGTTAACCCATATCAGCCCGTCGGGCGAAAAGAGAGAGTTAGGCCATGATTTTATTCGCCCTGGAGTGGGTATTGTTGCTGAGTCGGATGATGTGATTATCGCTATCGATAACGGTGCCAATGCGGTTAGACGTGTTAATGTTATTTCAGGCAAAACTGAATTATTAGCAGATAATTTTAGTGGGGCAGTGGCATTAGCTAAGCAAGGAAATGCTTATTTGGTGGGAACTTGGAATGACGGGAATATTCATTTAATCAAATAACTTAAAATTTAAAAAATGAATACAGTCAACGAGAATGCATCGTTTAAATATAAAGGAGTAAAATCAATATGAGTAAATTACCACAACGAGTTTTAGGTTCTAGCTTACAGGTATCGGCGATGGGGTATGGTGCTATGGGCCTGAGTGAATTCTATGGCCCTAGTGATGAGGTTGACTCACTGAATATTTTGCACTCAGCGATCAATGAAGGGGTGACTTTTTTTGATACGGCAGATATGTATGGCCGTGGACATAATGAATCGTTGATTGGGCGCTGTTTGTCTGGTTTAACGGCCAATGCTCGGGCAAATTTAACTATTGCCACCAAGTGTGGCATCGACCGTGGTAATAGTACGGGTTACGAACGCAAGATCAATAATGCTCCTGATTATATTAAGCAAAGTTGCGAGTCATCATTAAAGCGGCTAGGGTTAGAAAAAATCGACCTTTACTATATGCATCGGCTTGATGTATTAACACCCATTGAAGAAACTATGGATACCTTAGCCAGTTTAGTTAGAGAGGGTAAAATCTTACATATCGGGTTATGTGAAGTTTCTGTTGATATTCTACAGCGGGCGCTGTCGGTATTCCCTATTGATGCCGTGCAAACAGAGTATTCTCTTTGGACGCGGGATGTTGAAGATGAGATACTGCCGTTTTTGGTCAGGAATAATATTGGGTTAGTACCTTACTCACCGCTTGGGCGAGGTTTTTTGACCGGAAAGTATACCTCTGTAAACGATTTTTCAGCAGATGACTTCCGGCGTTTCAACCCGCGCTTTTCTGAAGAAAATATGGCGAAGAACCTTACTATTCTAGAGGCGGTTAAGCCATTAAGTCAAAAATATAACTGTAGCATTGGCCAGATTGCGTTAGCCTGGCTATTGGCACAGAGTAATAACATCGTACCGATTCCTGGCACGAAAAAAGAAAAATATTTAACAGAGAATATCGCCTCATGTCATATTCAATTGGAGGATGCCGATGTTAAACTTTTAAATAATATTAAGAATGAATATAATGTTTATGGGGAACGATATACTCGTGAAGGTATGAAAGGTATTTCATACTGATTGCTCCTGCCGTCTGGTATTAATTGTTTGAGAAGGGCTAATAGATAAAATACTCTTCTCATTTTTTATTTATAATTTAGCAGCTAGCGTTTTACTTACCGATAATTTCATACTTCTCCACATGACCAATAAAAGCCCGTAAGCGAGCCGGGACGTAGTTTCTGTCTCTAAACATAAGATAAGTTGGTCTAAGCCCACCATGCCATTCTGGTAATATATGCACTAACTCCCCACTCTCAATAAGTGATTTAACAAATTGAAAAGGAGCTAAACAGATCCCCAGGCTTTTCTTTGCTGCTCGGATAACCAACTCGGTATCATCCACCACCATATAAGGGGTCGCTGAAATAAGATACTCGCTACCTGATGATTTATTGGTGATCTGCCATTCAGTATCCGATCTCGGCATGATTAACTTATGCTTGTTAATCAAATCATTAGGTACTAGCGGGACGGTCTTTTTAGAAAGATATTCTATTGAGGCACAAAAAACGTAATGTGAGCTCATGATTTTCTTAGCTATCCAATTGCTATCCTTCAATTTTCCCACTCTAATGGCCGCATCAACATTGAGAGATTCGAGATCAATCACTCTGTTGGTTACCATTAAATCAATACTGATATCTGGATATTTCTTCATAAAATCAAAAATACAGTCGCCAACCCATTGATGGGTGAGATTTATTGGCGCAGTAATTACCAGCTTCCCCGTTAAGCTATGGTGATAGTCATCAAGTAATGTTGTGGCAGACAAGCATTCGGATAGCGGGCCGACACAGCTATCGTAATACATACGGCCTAAAGGTGTGAGCGTGATCATCCGGGTTGAACGATTAAGGAGACGGCCACCAATACATTGCTCAAGCTTTGTTATGCGGCGGCTTAAGGTCGGTAAAGGGATATCAACTATTTCGGATACTTTTGTCAGGCTTCCGGCATCAACAACACTGATGAACAAGTTCAGGTCATCCAGAGAAATTTTATCTTTCATTTATGAAAATCACCTATCCAATTTCAACTCTTATCCTCAATAGATGAATATTATAGTATTTAATTCAAGATATGAACATCGCAACATCTTTCTAGCATGAATAAAGGAGCACAATATGAATGTATTTATTACGGGCTGTGAGAGTGGAATTGGTCAGAATTTGACAAAGCGAATTCTAAAAGATGGGCACTCTGTTTTTGCCTGCCATTTCAAAGATATTTCAGAAGAAGAAACCAGGTTGTTTAAAAAGAAATATCAAGATAAAATCCATTTTAATCAATTGGATGTTACACAGCGTGGCGAGGTCGATCGGGCAGTATTGGATGCTTTAGAGGCAATGAAAACTATTGATGTACTTATCAATGTTGCGGGGATATCTTATTTCAGTAGCCCGCTGACCACCACGGATTTGGAATGGAAAAATACGTTTGATGTTAATGTGAATGGTTATTTTTATCTTACTCGTTCCTTGCTGCCGGTATTGATTAATAGCCCTTCAGCACAAATAATTAACATGTCATCAATCTGGGGTACCCGAGGGAATAAAGATATGTATGCATATTCTGTTTCTAAGTATGCCGTTCAGGGTATGACCGATGGGTTACGGGAATATTGCAAACCATTAGGGATAAAAGTGACGAGCCTTATTCTGGACAAAGTTGATACATCATTTAGAGAACTAATGGAAGGCCATATCAATATTTCCAATGAACAAAAGAAAAAAATGCTTGCTGCCTCTGATGTTGCTGACACGGTAAGTTATTTATTGAAAACATCCAGAAATGCGCTTGCATCTTCTATTGTTCTTGACGCCGCACTGTGGAGATAGTTACATGAATAAATACCTGGTTTTACTTTGTGTTGTCCTCTCCACTTTTTTCTGGGGGTCAAACTTCAATGTTGCAGCATTAATTGTCAATCATGTTTCTCCTATGATGGCGGCGGCTGAGAGGTTTGTTATTGCGAGCATCACGATATTAGCGATACTTTTTTTACGGGAGAGAAATAATTGGGTTGTTTTGAAAAAAAACTATCTGGCATTTATCTTACTGGGTCTTTGCGGTATCACTGGTTTTAATTTGGCCTTTTTTATTGGATTACAGACTACTACGCCAATAAATGGTGCACTTATTATGGCAACTTCACCGATTACAACAGCATTGCTTTTCACGCTCTTTGAGCGGCAGAAAATATCTCAAGTGCAATGTATTGGTATGCTGATTAGCTTATTCGGTGTTTTATTGGTTATCAGCAAAGGCTCTATCGGGAATTTACTTAATATGCAATTTAATCAAGGGGATATGATTATTTTGCTCGGGAATATTGCATGGGCTGCTTATACTGTTGGCTGCCGTAAATACAGCATCGGTGCTACACCATTGCAGATAACCAGTTTTACAATGCTGTTTGGTACGCTAGGTATTGTTATGTTTGCTTATTACACTGAAGGGACATTTAGCAGTTTGTATAATATTTCTGCATTTAATCATGGTGCATTAATCTATATGGGAATCGCAGGATCGGTATTGGCCTATTTATTCTGGAATGTTGGGATTAAGAATTTAGGCGCGGCTAACACGGCTGTTTTCTTCAACCTGGTACCGGTATTCACCATGATATTAGCGATGTTGAATAACATTTTACCGACGAGCTTGCAGATTTCAGGCGCTGTGTTGGTCATTGCAGGTGTTATTTGTGCTACACAATCCTATAAACTGTTTTTCCGCCCCAAGCCACTGAATAACTTTGCCAAATAATAGAGTACTTGAAGGGAACTCAGTCCGAGTTGAGTGATATGAGCAAATGCCAAAAATCACTCGCCGGGCTGAGTTTAGAGCAACGCCCACCCATTCAGGCCCGCTGTTTATATTTCCTCATTGGTTTCTTGTGTAGCGGATTGCCCTTAGCCTGTATTCACAGGCTAATTATGTTTGCCCGCCAACGTTGGGGTAATCTATCGCCTATCGCGGGCGCAAAGGAAAACTTATGTTAAACCAGGCCGAAGACCAACAGCACATCATCCGTTTTGTTAACAAACAGCATGTACTCACGCTGTGCGCCGGTAATGGGATGGAGATGTGGTGCGCCAACTGTTTTTACGTGTTTGATGCCGAGCGCATGGCGCTGTGGTTGATGACTGAACCCGATACCCGGCATGGTAGCCTGATGCAGCAAAATAGCAGGGTAGTGGGCACCATCGCTCCGCAGCCCAAAACGATCGCGTTGATCAAAGGCGTGCAGTATCGTGGTGAAATTACTTTGCTGTATGGTGAGGAAGATCGGCTGGCCCGTGCGCGTTACTGCAAACGCTTCCCGGTAGCGCAGGCGATGAAAGCACCCATTTGGCAGCTCACCTTGCAGGAGATGAAAATGACGGATAACGCCTTGGGGTTTGGCAAGAAATTGTACTGGGTGCGCCCAGAGCCGCGTTAAAACGCAAGGGATTATTGGTGGTGAAATTAAGGGAATAGATGATGAAAAATCCAGTGATGATCGTGCTGCTCAGCACTTTGATGCCGATGGCGATGGCGCAAGACGGCGGCGTTTACTTCAGCCATAAAAACTGGGAAATCGCTTGTGATAATACCCATACCTGCCGGGCTGCGGGTTATAGCGATGAGGACGAATCCAGCGGCTCCGTTCTGCTCACGCGGTTGGCTGGCCCAGGCACTGCGTTAAGTGGGGAAGTGGTGTTAACAGAGATGGTGGCTGATGAAGTGGCCCCAGCAGAGAAACTGACGCTCTGGATTAACAATAAACCGGCAGGCGCTCTCACGGCGGCAGAGGAGGGTTACTGGCGCTTATCAGCCAGCCAGATCCGCTCTCTGATCAAGGCGGTTAAAGGCAGTAGTAAGGTCGAATTCAAAGGGGGAGCCACCGCGTTTGTGCTTTCTGGTGAGGGAGCGGCTGCCGTGATGCTGAAGATGGATGATGTGCAGGGGCGCATCGGTACACCCGGTGCATTGGTTAAACAAGGTAACAGACCAGAAAGCAGCGTGCCTGCGGCAATTCCGCCCCCGGTTATTCAGGCGGTAAAAATCAGTAAAGCGCAGGAACGGCCGCTCACTGCACCAGAAATTGCTGCGCTGCGCCCCAAATTGTTGGCAACGTTGGAACAGGATGAATGCGATCTTATGCAGCCTTCAGAGGATCGCGACGAAGAACTGATGATGTTGACTCCGCTCAGCGGCAATCATGCGGTTATCTCCGCACTCTGTTGGCGAGCCGCTTATAACGAAGGCCAGGCTTACTGGGTGATAGACAATGCTTTGGCAGAATCCCCGGTATTGGTCACCACATCGGGTACGGATTACAGCGAAGGTGTTATTTCATACAGCCATAAAGGGCGTGGCTTGGGGGATTGCTGGGGCACGGCAAGTTGGGTGTGGGATGGTCAGGCATTCCGTCAGGAGAGTAAAGCAACGACCGGTATGTGCCGCTATATTCATTTGGGCGGAACCTGGCATTTACCGACATTTGTCGCAGAGGTGAAACCCGCGCGGTAAGATACCTAGTTAACCACGATTACTTTGTGGTTATTATGCTGGGCAGGGTATCTTTGAGCCAACAGTGAATAAAAACAAGGAAAACACATGGCACGGGTATTAATCACCGGAGCGACGGGCCTGGTAGGTGGGGAATTATTGCAGTTGTTGCAGGCAGAGCCACAGGTCACGGCCATCATCGCGCCAACGCGCAAGCCGCTGCCGCCGCATAGCAAGCTGGAAAACCCGGTAGGGGACGATCTGTCTGCACTGCTGGCTGCATTGGAACAACCGGTGGAGGTGGTGTTCTGCTGCCTGGGCACCACGCGCCGCCAGGCTGGCAGCGCTGCGGCTTTCCGTTATATCGATTATCAACTGGTGGTAGAAACTGCTCTCGCTGGGCGGCGGCTTGGCGCGCAGCATTGCCTGGTGGTCAGCGCCATTGGGGCTAATCCGCATTCTCTGTTTTTGTATAACCGTACCAAAGGGGAAATGGAGCAGGCACTGTGTGCGCAGAATTGGCCAAGCCTGACGCTGGTGCGCCCTTCCATGCTGTTAGGCAGGGCGAAACCGCGCCTGCTGGAGTGGCTCAGCGTGCCGCTGTTTGCTCTGTTGCCCGGTAAATGGCGCTCTATCGCCGCCAAAGATGTGGCGCAAACCCTGCTAACGCAGGCATTTCGCTCTGACAACGGGGTGAAAATTTTAGAATCCGACCAACTGCGCTGATCACAGCTTGACGCAGAGATTATCCAGCGCCAATTCCATGCCCGGCGGCAGGGTGTTCTCCATCAGCCAGAGATCAAGATGATGGCTGATATGCGTCAGCAGTGTGCGGCGCGGCTGCAAACGTTGCTGGATCTCCAGGGCGCGGGTCAGATCGTTATGGTTGCGCGGTGCCTGCGGCTGTGGCGGCAGGCTGCAATCCAGCACCAGTAAATCAAGAGTGACCTGTTGCAGATAGCGGGCGGTTTCTGGTGGCAGGCCGACGGTATCGGTCAGATAGGCCAAGGCTTTTCCTTGGGCCTGAATCAGGTAACCCTGGGTGAGCTTGGAGTGAATCAGCGGCAGCGGAGTGATGAGCAACCCGCCTAACTCAACGGTTTCAAACGGCAGCAGCGGTGGTTGAAATGCCAGAATGCCGGGGTGTTTGAACAGATCGTCGCAGCCCTGTTCATCGGCCGGGCCGTAGACCGGGATCGCATTACCGCACCCCCAACGCAAAGGAAATAACCCCTGAACGTGATCCATGTGATAATGTGTCAGCAAAAAACGCTGAATTTCCCCCGCCGCAAAACGCCTTTCTAATGAGTTTAACCCCGCATCCAATAGCGTCGTTTCCCCCTGAAATCTAAGCATGGCGCCGCATGGCCGCCGCCGGAAAGCCGCTTCGCGCCGTGCCCGCTGGCAAACCAGACATTCACAGCCAAATACCGGCACCTGTTGGGCGCACCCGGTGCCAAGGAAAGTCAGTTGCATCGTTTTTCTCTTGTTCCAATGGAGGAAAGATCACAGATAATCCGCCAGCAGCGCGTCAAAGGTCTGCTCAAGGTCGCCATTGTTATCCAGCAAATGGCAACCGGCTGGCAGAGCCTGCTGATAGTCAGCCGCCCGGGTTAACCGTTGCTCGATCTGTGCGGTACTTTCACGCCCGCGCTGCATCAGCCGCTGGCGCAAGATCTCCGGCGATACCAACAAACACACCGGCAGCAGTTGGGTGCCGTAGCGGTTTAGCGCCTGCGGCAGATGGCCGCGCGATCCGTTGACTACCACATCGATTCCTTGCAGCAGCCACAGATCGATCTCAATGCCCAAAGCGTAATAATGCCCGTGGGCTTGCCAATCAAGGGCGAACAGCTTGCTGGCACGGCGGCGCAGGAACTCGGCCTCGCTCAGGGCGATATGGTTTTCGCCCCCGGCATTTGCCGGGCGAGTGATGTAGCGGTGTGCCACCAGCGGTCTTATGCGGTTGTCGGCCCGCAGCCGGGCAAGCAGGCTATCCTTGCCGGAGCCGGATGGCCCCATCAGATAAATAAGCCGCGCCATCAGAACACCTGTTTACCCTGACGCCAGACGTTTTGCACATAAACATGTTCACCGTGTGGCCGTGCCAATAGCAGGTCCGCCCGCAATCCTTCGGCGATCAGGCCGCGATCCTGCAACCCCAGCGCATGTGCCGGGTTGCGGGTGATCAAGCGTACCGCCTGCGGCAGGCTGAAGGTATTGCGATCGTCTCTGCTGAGGCGGAATGCTGCATCCAGCAGGCTGGCCGGATAATAGTCAGATGAGAGAATATCCAAAACGCCGAGCGCCGCCAGCTGGTGCGCCGCCACATTACCGGAATGGGAACCGCCGCGCACGATGTTGGGTGCCCCCATCAGCACCTGCAAACCTTGCTGATGCGAGGCGCGGGCGGCGGCTTCGGTGGTGGGAAATTCGGCAATCACGCTGCCCAACGCACAGGATTCAGCCACATGCTCGGCGGTGGCGTCGTCATGGCTGGCAAGTGCGATACGGCGCGCCCGACAGCAGGCAGCAATCGCTTCCCGGTTGGGCTTGGACCAGCGTTCGGAAAGATGAATCTGCTGCTGTTCAAACTCGCTCATCTGCTGGTCACTCAGATGATATTTGCCCTGATAATATTCACGGTATTTTTCACGCGAGGCGAACTGACGCTGGCCCGGTGAGTGATCCATCAGCGAAACCAGAGACACGCCGGGCCTGTCCATCAATTGTTCGAACAACGGCAGGGTGCTTTCATTCGGCAGTTCACAGCGTAGGTGCAGCCGGTGCTCGGCACGGTTAACCCCGGCTTGCTGGCTGTGGATCACCGCGTCGATCATTTTTTGCAGGTTTTCCAGCCGGTGGCCGCCGTCGCGCACGTCGCCGATCGCTACCGCATCCAAGACGGTGGTGATGCCGTTAGCCACCATCAGCGCATCGTGGCTGCTCATGGCCGAGTGCGCAGGCCAGTCAACGTTCGGGCGCGGGGTGAAAAACTTGTCCAGATTGTCGGTATGCAGCTCAATCAGCCCCGGCAGCAGCCAACCGCCTTCACCTTCCAGCGCCTGTGGCAACCGGCTCGGCGTATCGGCAAAGCTGCGGATCACACCGGCGTCCATCTCCAGCGAACCGGCAACAACCTGGTCTTCCAATACCAGTTTGACGTTATTGATAATCATGGTGTCTCCAACGCTTGGGGGGCTTGCATGTCGTGTAACCGGTCGGCCACCTGCCGGCGGACGTTCTCGTCATGGAAAATCCCGACGATGGCGGCACCGCGTTGCTTGGCCTGTTCGATCAGCCTCACTACCGCCGCGCTGTTGCGGCTGTCGAGGGAGGCGGTCGGTTCGTCCAGCAGCAGGATCGGGTAATTTTTGATAAAGCCGCGGGCGATATTTACCCGCTGTTGCTCACCGCCGGAAAACGTGGAAGGAGCTAATTGCCACAGGCGTTGCGGTACGTTGAGCTGGCTGAGCAAAATGGCGGCCCGCTCGCGGCATTCGGCGCGGCCGACGCCGGACTCCAGCAGCGGCTGCATCACCACTTCCAATGCGCTGATGCGCGGGATCACCCGGAGAAACTGGCTGACCCAGCCGATGGTGTGGCGGCGCACCGCCAGGATCTGGCGCGCTTCGGCCTGTACCAGTTCCAGCCATTGGTTCTGGTGATGTACCCAGATATGGCCGCTGTCTGGCTGATAGTTGGCATACAGCGAGCGCAGCAGGGTTGATTTGCCGCTGCCCGAATGGCCGTGCAGCACCAGGCATTCACCGCTGCGGGCGGTCAGGTTGGCGTCATGCAGCACCGGCAGGCGGGTGCCGTGTTGCTGGTGCAGGACAAAGGTTTTACTCAGGTGTTCCACCCGGATTTTAATCGTCATTTTGTCACCTGTGTTACGACAGCACCGAAGAAACCAGTAATTGGGTATAAGGATGATGTGGATCGTCCAGCACCCGATCGGTGAGGCCGCTTTCCACCACTTCCCCCTGTTTCATCACCAGCAGGCGATGGGCCAGCAGGCGCGCTACGCCGAGATCGTGCGTGACGATCACCGCCGCCAACTGCATTTCCACCACCAGATTGCGCAGCAGATCCAGCAGGCGCGCCTGCACGGAAACATCCAACCCGCCGGTGGGTTCATCCATAAACACCAGCTTGGGGTGCGTCACCAGATTACGAGCGATCTGCAAACGCTGCTGCATGCCGCCGGAGAAGGTGGTGGGCAGATCGTCCAAGCGTGAAACCGGGATTTCCACATCTTCCAGCCACTGGCTGGCCTGCTGGCGGATCTCGCCGTAATGGCGCTGGCCGATTGCCATCAGGCGTTCGCCAATGTTGCCACCGGCAGATACCTGCGGGCGCAGGCCGTCGAGCGGGTGTTGGTGCACGACGCCCCAGTCGGTGCGCAGCAGGCGGCGGCGATCGCTCTCGGCCATCGCATACAGATCCTGCTGTGGCCCCTGTGGTGGGCAGTAGAGAATCTGCCCCTGCTGCGGAGCCAGGCGGGCAGAGATCGACTTCAGCAGGGTGGTTTTGCCGGAGCCGGATTCACCGACGATGCCTAACACTTCGCCGGGGTAGATATCGAACGACACATTGCTGAAACCCTTGCCCGGTGCGTACAGATGGGTGAGGTGGTTGACCGCCAGCAACGGCGTGGAACTCAATGGAGCGGAAATCATCAGTGTTGCGCCTCTGGGTTAAGCTGTTGCCGGCAGAAATCGGTATCTGAACAGACAAACATGCGGTTGCCCTGATCGTCGAGCACCACTTCATCCAGATAGCTGTGGCGCGAACCGCACAGCGCGCAGGGCTGATCCCACTGCTGCACGCTGAATGGGTGATCGTCAAAATCCAGGCTTTCCACTTTGGTAAACGGTGGCAGGGCGTAGATACGTTTTTCGCGCCCGGCGCCGAACAGTTGCAGCGCAGGCATCATGTGCATCTTCGGGTTATCGAATTTCGGGATCGGTGAAGGGTCCATCACATAGCGGTCGTTAACCTTCACCGGGTAGGCATAGGTAGTGGCGATATGGCCGTAGCGGGCGATATCTTCATACAGTTTCACCTGCATCACGCCGTACTCCTCCAGCGCATGCATCTTGCGCGTTTCGGTTTCACGCGGTTCGATAAAGCGCAGCGGTTCCGGGATCGGCACCTGATAGATCAGGATCTGATCCTGCTGCAACGCGGTTTCTGGGATGCGGTGGCGGGTTTGGATCAGCGTGGCCTCCGGCGTGCGTTCGGTGGTGGCGACTCCCGCCACGCGCTGGAAGAAGCGGCGGATCGACACCGCGTTGGTGGTGTCGTCGGCTCCCTGATCGATCACCTTCAGCACATCGGCGCGGCCGATGATGCTGGCGGTGATCTGAATACCGCCGGTGCCCCAGCCGTAAGGCATCGGCATCTCACGGCCGCCGAATGGCACCTGGTAGCCAGGGATCGCCACCGCTTTCAGAATCGCACGGCGGATCATGCGTTTGGTCTGCTCATCCAGATAACCCAGGCTATAACCGGTCAGGACGTCATTCATCGCGGGCCCCCTGTTGCAGGCGCTTAAGCAGTTCCAGCTCAGCCTGGAAATCGACGTAGTGCGGCAGTTTGAGATGGGAAACAAAGCCGGCGGCTTCCACGTTATCGGCATGCGCCAGCACAAACTCCTCGTCCTGCGCCGGGCTGGCGATACTTTCGCCGTATTCGGTGGTTTGCAGGGCGCGATCCACCATCGCCATCGCCATGGCTTTACGTTCGGCACGGCCAAACACCAACCCGTAGCCGCGGGTGAAATGCGCTGGCTGGCCCGGTGGATCAACAAAACCGTTGACCATCTCGCATTCGGTCAGCAGGATCTCGCCGATATCCAGAGCGAAACCGAGTTCTTCCGGCACGATTTCCAGCGAAACGTAACCGCTGCGGATCTCCCCTGCAAACGGGTGGTTGCGGCCATAGCCGCGCTGGGTGGAATAGCTCAACGCCAGCAGGAAACCTTCATCACCGCGCACCAGCTGTTGCAGGCGCGCCGAGCGTGAACCAGGGTAAACCGGTGGGTGGCGAGTAATATCGTCCGGCGTGCTGCCATCGTCGCGTTCGGCCTGCGCCAATTGTTGCTGGCACAGCAGGTCAAACACATGGGCACAGCTTTCCGGCTGCGCTTCATCGGCCCGTGGTGCCGTTGGCGTTGCCCCTTCCGCCAGCAGTGCGAAATCCAGCAGCCGGTGGGTGTAGTCGTAAGTCGGGCCAAGCACCTGGCCGCCGGGCAACTCTTTGTAAATCGCAGAAATCCGCCGTTCCAGCCGCATATTGGCAGTGAGTAATGGCTCACTCACCGCCAGCCGTGGCAACGTGGTGCGATAGGCGCGCAGCAGGAAAATGGCTTCTACCAAGTCACCGCTGGCCTGTTTGATCGCCAACGCCGCTAATTCACGGTCGTAGATACCGCCTTCGGTCATTACCCGATCCACCGCCAGCCCGAGCTGTTGCTCAATTTGTTCTGCGCTGAGCGCGGGCACGCTTTCATCACCGCGCCGCAGGTGTTCTTGCAATTGATGGGCTGCCTCAATGGCTTTTTCGCCCCCTTTTACCGCAACGTACATCAGCACTCCTCCACGCGGGTGGTGCGCGGGATAGCCAGCAGGCGTTCACCGCAGGTCAGCATAATATCCAGGCCCAGCGGGAAGCGCTGTGGCCGTTCGAGCAGGTAATCCCATAGCGCGATGGGCAACTGGGGCGAGATCTCCCGTGGTTTTTCAAGGCCGGGGCCGGAAAGACGCCGCTTAGGGCCGCCTTCTAGTGCGGTAATCTGCACCACCACGCTGGCGCTAAGCTCCGGCGAGATTTCGCTGCCGTGAGGTAATGCTTGTAAATCAGCGGCCTGTAACTGTGCATCGAACAGTGCCAGAACAATCTCGGCATGGTGGGTGGCCAGCGGCGCCCCGGTATGAAAACGAATGTTGGTTAGCACTTGCTCACTTTTTAACGCCGCCGCAAGCTGTAGCGGCGTTTCCCGATCGGCTAACGTCAGCAATACGGCGGTGCTGGCGGCGTTCAGGGCTCCCCACGCCGGGCCGCCGGGCAACGTCACGGTTTGCCCCGGTTCACTTAACGCTTTTAATATCAGGCGGAAAGCCTGCTGAGATTGCTCAATCGGCTGATCAAAACCGGCCTGTAGTGCCATGGTTTACTCTCCCCGTACCAGCGTAAAGAAATCCACCCGGCTAGCGGCTACTGAACGGGCGCGTAATTGGCGCTGTTCCTGCTGTAATGCCGCCAACGGTTCGATCAACCGCTGCTGAAGTAATTCGTGGCTGGCTGGCTGTTGCAGCAGGGCATCGGCCAGCGCGCACAGTTCGGCATGGGCTTTATCACGCCCGGTGATATAGCTGTAGCCTTGGCCGCCGTTTTCTAACTGCACTACCGCGCGGGTAACGGTCATATCCCCTAACACAAAGCGGCGGCCGGTGGCGCCCATCCGCCCCTGCAACTGGGCCAGACCGATTTCCGGGGCCCGCAGGCTGTGGTAGCGCGGGCTAAGATTCAGCGCCTGCCAGTGGTTGCGCAACTGAGCTGGCTGGCTGTGTGCCAAAACGGACATCCAACGCTGTCTCTGCTGTAAGGCTTGCATTCAGTGCTCCATCGTCAGTTCGATCATATCGGCGCGTGCCAGGCTGACGGAGTATTCCGCCACCCAATCGCTGCCGGTACAGGTGTTCAGGGTGCGCACGCACAGCAATGGCGCATGGGTGGCGATCTCCAGCAGGCGGCTCTCTTTAGCCTGCGCCCGGCGGGCGCTGATGCGCGTCTGGCGGCGGGTCAACTGCTGGTGGATATGTTGCTGAATAAACTCATGCAGTGAACCGCTGTGGAACTGCTGCAAGGCGGGCCACCAGTCCAGATCGGGCAGATAATGGTCGATCACGCTGATCGGAATACCGTTCACCCGGCGCAGGGTCCGCAAGTGGATGATGGTTTCCCCCTCGGCGCGCGACAGTGCGGCGGCAATATGCCCGTTACAGGGGCGCAAAACTGCGAGTAAGCGCTCACTGGTGGGGTGGCTGCCCTGCTCTAATAGGTTCTGGCTGAAGCGGGCTTTGGCATGCAGTGGGTAATTAAACGGGCGCATCAGCACCAGAATGCCGATACCGTGGCGGCGCTGTAGCCAACCGCGCTCAACCAGCTCATCAACGGCACGGCGCAGCGTATGGCGGTTAACCTGATAACGTTCGGCAAGCTGCTGTTCCGGGGGCAGATAATCGCCACAGCGATATTGGCTGCACAGCTCTTGTTCCAACTGGGCGGCGATCTGCTGATAACGGGTTGGGTAGCTGGTCAGAGGTCTAGATAAGTGCATCATAGAAAAAACCTCGGCACTTTGTTTAAGGGAAAGGTCAGGTAAGCGGCGATGGGGGTCATGAGCGGCACTCCGTAACAAGGTTGGCATCATGGTGCAGAGCGCAGATGACAAGCGTGTTACGCATAAGTGGCGAGTTGATGAATAATTTTGTGCAGCCAGATGATGTGCTGCCGTAAAGCGTGGTTATTTGATTATTCGGGGTCTCTTATGCCGCAGCCTATTTTTTCCTGCCACTGACTAACGTTTGCCTATAGATCGGATTATGGCAAGTGTGGTTTCGATAATATTCATTATAGCCTCAATAAAATTGATTTATTTAATTTATAACCCTCATGTACAGTATTTATATTAGAGAGGAGAGGGTATTTATGACTTGGTTATGATGCTTGTTAATTGTTATTTTATCTGAGAATCTCATCCTAATAATAAATGAATTGCTTTAGGTGTTATTTTCGCCTGATTAAGGAGGTTTATATTGAATATAAAGTAATGTAAATTTTTTAATGTGTTGTGTAATGTCGAAAGTGGTTTTCTGTAATTAATACTTTTTAATTAACAGCGGTAATTTTTATGTAAACCACATTCATTGGGGCTGATATCTATAAATTTTCTAGGAGTTAATGATGAAAGATAAAATTGTGAATAAAGGTCGTCCTGATAGCCAGCTGGTTAATCTTATGGATTCAGGTGATATGTTTATTGAGCCAGGTGCGACAGAAAGAAAATATAAGATGAATAACTTTGATCCTGCTAAGGAGGTTAAAAATTTATCTTATACTTCAGGTCGGGTAGCGAGACGAGTATATAACGAATATGAGCCTAATAAATATAAAGTGGTCGGTTATTATACTGATTGGGCTCAATTTGATGGCCGTTACGATGGGGAATACGCAGACGATAAGTGTGGCCGTGGTATCGATCTGATGAAATTAAACCCAAAAGCTTACGATAAGCTGATTATTGGTTTTGCAGGTATTGTCGGGGATAAAGGGGAAAAACAACAGGTTATTGAGCAGGCTGCCAAAGATTTTGACAGGAAAACAGACGAAGTGACCTTCGTCGATGCCTGGGGAGACGTGGGTTCTTATATCAACTGTGGCTTCAGGAAGAAGTCGCCGTTTACTTATCAGGAGCTTTTTGATGAGGCCTCGGCGCAAGGGATGCTCGGTGGTTTACGCAAGTTGAAACTGAGGAACCCGGATCTGATCCTCTCTCTTAGCGTGGGTGGCTGGAACATGAGCGAAGCGTTTTATTCTGTAGTGCGAGATGCTTCCCGTCGTGCCACTTTTATTAACAGCCTGGCTGATATTTTCACCAGGTTCCCGATGCTTACTGAAGTGGATATTGATTGGGAATACCCGGGGATGCCGGGTAACGGTAACCCTTTCGAGCCCGACGATGCTAAATACTATCAGTTGCTGATCCGTGAACTGAAGCAGAAATTACCTGACGTTAAAGTCAGCATTGCTGCCGGGGCCTCTTTGCAAGCTCTGGCCCTGGCCGATATCCCTGGGATGATTGAGGCAGGTGTCGAAGGCATCAACCTGATGACCTATGATTTCTTTAGTTCCGGGGCTCCTAAACTGGCTCACCATACAAATTTACGTACCTTGGATGTCCAGGATGAAGATAGTTATAGTATTGATAAATCAGTTGATTTTCTTTTGGGTGCAGGCGTGGAACCGCAGAATATCCTGATTGGTTATGCGGGGTACAGCCGTAATGCACGCAATGTGGAAATGAGCAGTTTCTCACCGTTGCAAGGGACTTATAATGCGGGCTCCGGCACGACAACGGGGTCGTTTGAATCTGGAGTCAGCGAGTGGTATGACGTGCTCTATAACTACCTCGATCTGGAAAACCAAACAGGCTTGAATGGCTTCAATGTTTATACCGATCTCCAGGCTAATGCAGACTACCTCTATAATCCTGATACTAAACTGTTTATTTCCTATGACTCTCCTCGTGCGGTGAGGGAAAAAGGGCAATATGTCCAGAGGAAAAAGCTGGGCGGGATGTTGGCCCGGACGATTGATCATGATAACGGTGTGCTGGTTAATGCGGCACGCGAAGGGTTGGGCAACACCGTAAGAGAGAGAGTCGTGGATATGGAGCCCTTCTATTTTTATGGCATCAACGTGGAAGGCCTGCCACCGAAAGCGGTTATCACGGCACCACAGCAGGTGAGTACAGGGCAACAGGTCATCTTCTCGGCGTTAAAATCGCAAGGTACGGACTTAACCTATCTCTGGAAGGCGCCTGGTTTAGACTTTCTGGATAATAAAACGGACAGTGTTGTGACCGGGGTTGCTCCCGATACCGATGGGGATTTCACCGTTTCGCTGGTGCTCACTGACTATCAGGAACGATCTGACAGCGTCAGCCAAAGCTTTAAGGTCAGGAAGCCATCACCAAATAAACCTACCGCGCAGGCCATTCTGGAGCTGAAATCAGGCACGCCATTTACCCTTTCGGCCTCTCACTCAACGGAACCGCAAAACCAGCCGCTGACCTATTTGTGGGTGGCGGAAGATTTGCCTTTTGATGGCTCAAAGCAGGAGAAGATCGATGCTACGGCCCCCACGGTGGCTGAAACGACAGATTACAGCATCGTACTGACCGTCAGCAATGAGACGGATAGCGATGAGGCCAGCCTGAGCTTGCACGTTATCCCTGCTGTGGAAGACGCCGTGGCTGGTGCTACGGAGACGGTAAAAAGGGAGCCTGGCAGTTGAAGCCTTATCAAAATGGGGAAGGCGTGACGCACAATGAGTAAGGGCAAGGTATGCATCAGTACCAGGCCAAATGGTATGCCGAACCAAATCAAGAACTGGGAGATCCGGCTGATACCAGCGCACGCGTAGTCAAGCGGTGATAATACAGTGTGGTGGGATAAGAGAGCGGTATAATCAGGGGCTCCCTGTTCAGTGATTTTTCAAGCGCTTGCAGCAAAGGCGGCAAGCGCTTTTTGTCGTGCTAACGTAATTTATGTACCACCTGATTACTGCTGCCGCGCCAAATCAGCGCCGGGTCTTTTAACGCCTGCACAAATTTGCCGTCGATCAGAACGTTGATTCGATCGACGATCTGCCTCTGTTCGCTATCCAGTTCATCCAACCTATAGCCAGTCCATAGCCAGATATCCTTGTTGGGGCATTCGGCGCGTACCCGTTTCACTAGCTGCAACACGGCGGCGACGTTGGCAGGGTGCAGCGGATCGCCACCGGAAAGCGAAAGCCCCTGGCGGGGAACCCGGCTATCGTTGAGATCGGCAATGATCCGGTCTTCCATCTGCGGCGTAAACGGCAGGCCGGAGTTTAGCCGCCAGGTGCTCTTGTTGTAGCAACCGGGGCACTGGTGCACGCAACCGGCAACAAACAGCGTGCAGCGCGTGCCGGGGCCATTAACCACGTCGATGGGGTAATACTGGTGGTAATTCATGATATGGGTTTCTTGGTTATTCATCCCTGAGGGAACGGTTTCTTGTTCACATCATGCCGTAGGGAGAGCGAGTATTTATTTCGGTCGCTAAACATGTTGTGTTCATTTGACAATTAGGTGAATGCGCCCGAGCAGGGGGCTCAAGAGCCAGCCCCCTGCACCCCGGCCCTTGCCATATCAGGCGACCGCTATGCGGTTACCCTCACTGCGCCACAGCGCATCACGGCCGGCTACGACAGGCGTCCCTGCCTGTCTCGCCTGAAACCGCCGTCCATGGCGGTTTCGCCTATGCGCTGCGTCTGCGTTCGGCGCCTTCAATGGCGTCAACTCCGTGCTCATTGAGCGAATAACGTTGTCTGAAGCCTTGTAAGGAACTACCCCAAAGCAAGGGTTAGCATTCAGCCAATCTGCCCATTCCCCAGGTGTTTCACACGGCGCTTCACTTCTTCCTGCTTGCCGGCATTGAATGGCCGGGCATCCGGGCTGCCCAAATAGCCACACACGCGGCGGGTAACCGACACTTTTGCTGAATCATGGTTGCCGCATTTCGGGCAGGTAAAGCCTTTGCTGGTGCAGGAGAATTCACCGGTAAAGCCGCACTCATAACATTCGTCAATTGGCGTGTTGGTGCCGTAATAAGGCACGCGGGTGTAGCTGTAATCCCACACGTCCTCCAGCGCTTTCAGGTTGTGCTGCAAATTCGGGTATTCGCCGTAACAGATAAATCCTCCGTTGGCGAGCGGCGGATAAGGCGCTTCGAAATCCAGTTTGTCGTAAGGATTCACCTTTTTCTCCACGTCAAGGTGGAAGCTGTTGGTGTAATAGCCTTTGTCGGTAACGCCCGGCACCACGCCGAACTCGCTGGTATCCAGGCGGCAGAAACGGTCGCACAGGTTTTCGCTGGGGGTGCTGTACAGGCTGAAACCATAGCCGGTTTCTGCTTTCCAGCTTTCGGTCGCCGCTTTCAGGTGCTCAATAATGGCAACGGCTTTGGCACGCAATGCTTCATTGTCGTAAACATGTTTCTCTGTGCCAAACAGAGCGTTGATGGTTTCGTGTACGCCGATATACCCCAGCGAGATCGACGCTCGGCCATGCTTGAAGATTTCTGCGATATTGTCGTCGGCTTTCAACCGCACGCCGCAGGCCCCTTCCATATAGAGGATTGGTGCTACGCGCGCTTTAATGCCTTCCAGCCGCGCAATGCGGGTCATCAGCGCCTTTTTTGCCAGCAGCAGGCGTTGATCCAGCAGCGCCCAGAAACGGCTTTCATCGCCCTTAGCCTCCAGCGCGATGCGCGGCAGGTTGAGGCTGATCACGCCGATATTGTTGCGGCCATCGTGGATCTGCTCGCCGTTTTCTTCGTAAGTTCCCAAGAAGCTGCGGCAGCCCATTGGAGTTTTAAACGAACCCGTGACCTTCACCACTTGCTCGTAATTGAGGATGTCCGGGTACATGCGTTTGCTGGCACATTCCAGCGCCAGTTGCTTGATATCGTAATTGGTGTCACCGAATTTGTGGTTCAGGCCGTCGCGGATGGCGAACACCAGTTTTGGGAATACCGCTGTTTTGTGGTTTTTACCTAGCCCTGCGATGCGGTTTTTCAGGATCGACTGCTGAATCATGCGTGATTCCCAGCTCACTCCCAGACCGAAGCCGAAGGTGACAAACGGTGTCTGACCATTGGCGGTGTGCAGGGTGTTCACTTCGTATTCCAGTGATTGGAAGGCGTCGTAACATTCTTTCTCGGTGCGTGCCATGGCATAGCCAGCGGTATCCGGGATCTGCCACTGCTGCGCAATTTCTTGGTGTTTATGGAAGCTGGCGGTCACAAAGGGAGCCAGGATCTCATCAATGCGGTTGATGGTGGTGCCACCATAAATATGGCTGGCGACTTGGGCAATGATCTGCGCGGTGACGGCGGTGGCGGTAGAGATCGACTTCGGCGGCTCAATTTCGGCATTGCCCATTTTAAAACCGTTGGTCAACATGCCTTTCAGGTCGATCAGCATGCAGTTGAACATCGGGAAGAACGGCGAATAGTCAAGATCGTGATAGTGGATCTCACCGCGTTCGTGTGCCAGCACCACATCACGCGGCAGGATATGCTGTTTGGCATAGTGCTTAGCCACGATCCCGGCCAGCAGATCGCGCTGGGTCGGGATCACTTTGCTGTCTTTGTTGGCATTTTCGTTCAGCAGCGCCACGTTGCTTTGCTCAACCAGGCCGCGTATCTCCTGGTTCAGCCGCCCACGCAGCTCGCGGGCGATGTCACGGTCATGACGGTATTCAATATAGGTGCGTGCCAGTTGCTTGTAGTGACCTGCCATCAACTGGTTTTCAACTGCCTGCTGGATTTCATGGATATCGACACGCGGCTGTTGTTCCATTTGTTGAGCGACCACGCGGGCGACGGTTGCACAGTAATCGGCATCGACAACGCCAGCGGCCAGCGCGGCCCGCTCAATGGCCTGTTTAATGCGATCTTCATCAAAATATACCTGACAACCGTCCCGTTTAATCACTACTGGTTTCACGTTGTTACTCCTGTTCCCCGCAGGGGGCGTTACACCCGCGCACTGTTCAACGGCAACGGATATTGGCACAGTTTCAGCTTATCCACAGGGCAATGCCGCAGGACATAAGGGCTGCGGGGGCGTGTGGATGAGCTTGTGGATAACTACTATATATGGGTGATTAATTTCTATAAAACACTATATATGGGATTGGTGTCAATTTATTTGACTTAGGACAAAGAATTCGGGAGAGCGTTTGATCGCTGTACAGCGGTGAGTTTCAAGACGAAGGGCAACCCTTGCTTCCGCACGCCAGATGTTAGCTGGCCGTGCGGCTGCAAGATCGCTAAAGCGTGATGACAATCGCATCATGCCGTAGAGGAAGGCACCCGAGCCAGTAAGAAATCGACCCAGGCACGCACCCGTGGCGGCAGATCGGCAGAGGCATAATACAGCCAGATCTGGGTTGGCCTTGGCCAGTATTCCTGTAATACCGGTTGCAGAGTGCCCTGTGCGAAATGCTTATCGGCATACCACTGTGCCAGATAGGCTATGCCCAGCCCGGCTAACGTAATATCCAGCAGCATTTCTGGCTGACTGGTGATCAGGCGGCCAGGCAGATCCAGCGCCTGGGTTGCACCGTGCTGCTGTAACCGCCATTTGACGCAGCGGCCGCTTGCCGGGTTGCGGTGCAGTAAAGCCTGGTGGTGCTGCAAGTCTGCGGGGGTTTGTGGCGTGCCGTGCCGGGCCAGATAGGCGGGCGCGGCCGCCAGTAACATTTGCATCGGGTAGAGTGGGCGGGCAACCAGGCGGCTATCGGGAGCGATCTGGCTACCGATCCCGATATCAAAACCTTCTCCCACCAGATTCACCACGCGTGCATCCAGGGACAGATCCAGGTCGATCTGCGGATAGCGTGCGAGAAATTCAGGGATCAACGGCATCAGTATCTGGCGGCCAAAACCGGGGATCATGCTGACGCGCACCGTGCCGGAAGGCTGTTGCTGTGTGCCGCTGGCCGTTTCCAGTGTGTTGGCAAGCGCTTGCCACAGAGGAGCTACCTGCGCCAGTAGCGCTTTACCCTCTTCGGTCAGCACCACGCTGTGCGTGTTGCGCTGGAACAGGCGCAACGCCAGTTTCTCTTCCAGTACGCGGATATTCTTACTGACTGCCGCAGGCGTGACGCCTAACTGGCGTGCGGCGGCGGAGAAATTCTGGGCCTGGGCCGCACTGAGAAACGCGGGCAGCAGACGGTGCACGTCAAAAGGCAGTGACATAATGGTTGATACTTTAGGTTGAAATTAATGTAACTGATAACAGCCTACACCGGAAACGGCGGAAATGAAAAAATAGGTTCATTATCCATTAAGCCAGGAACCTCTTATGCCGCGTATTTTAGTATTAACCGCCCACCGTTTTCCCGATGATTCCCGTATCAATAAAGCCCTGATAGAGGCGCTGTGCCTGCTGCCGAACGTGACGGTGCATGAGCTGGTACGTGTTTATCCGAATTATCAGATCGATGTGGCCCATGAACAGGAACTGCTGCAAACCCACGATGTTATCGTGATGCTGTTTCCATTCTACTGGTATAGCTCACCGGCGATCCTCAGTGAATGGCAGGATGCGGTGTTAACCTACGGTTTTGCTTACGGCCGTGAAGGCACCAAACTGCATGGTAAACCTTTGCAACTGGTGGTGACTATCGGCGGTAGTGCACAGGATTACTCATCAGAGGGGCGTAACCGCTACCCGGTGGTTGATTTGCTGCGCCCATTTAACGCGATGGCCAATCTGACCGGCATGGATTACCTGCCACCGCATTTGGTGCAAGGGGTATTTGATATGAGCGATGAACGCTTGGCGCAGGAAGCG
Source organism: Chania multitudinisentens RB-25 (assembly GCF_000520015.2). GTDB lineage: Bacteria > Pseudomonadota > Gammaproteobacteria > Enterobacterales > Enterobacteriaceae > Chania > Chania multitudinisentens. The sequence goes on along the minus strand of NZ_CP007044.2, from coordinate 88,442 downwards.
CTGAGCGTGGTGAAGCTGGTACAAGGGTTTTAGGGGTTATGCTTCCCGCGTTAGCGGGGAGGGCTGGGTAGCAAATCGTGCAGGCTCATGGGCTGATGCGCTACCAGGTTTTCTTTCTGTTTTTTACTCAGTTGCTTAACCTGATATTCCAGCTTTAGCGCCGTGGAGCGATCGCCAATCTGGCAGTGAAAGACCAGTTCCAGCTCACCTTTACCCCGCAGGGCTTTGGCCCCTTTACCGGTTTGGTGCTGGGCGATACGCCGCGCCACATCGGTAGTGATACCGGTATACAGCATGCCGCCCGGCATACGCAGCATATAAAGGTGCCAGATAATCTCATCCATAAATGCCTACACCGTTTCTCAAGCAAGCAAAGTCACTGTCTATTACGCAGCCGCTATTTTTCAGCGTTACGGGAAAGAGTTCAATGGATAAATAGTCACAGGCTGTTGACCCTCTTTTTTAGCGCATGGCTAATATGTTGATTTTAAAGAGGTAAAAATCTGTGATAGAAAAAGGGTTTTTGAGCCTTTTGTGTTGTTAGCCGATGATAATTAACACGATTAGCGCTATGCTTGAACCGTTCACTGCCGCGCAGGCAGCTTAGAAATCCCCGCTTAAAATTCGCCTACGAGCTTCCTAGTTCACTGCCGCGCAGGCAGCTTAGAAAGCTTTCATCAATTCGCCGCCTAACGGATTTTTGTTCACTGCCGCGCAGGCAGCTTAGAAATGTCACTGAAACTGAAAAAATTGTATCACCGGGTTCACTGCCGCGCAGGCAGCTTAGAAATCTTACCCTGAGCATGAGCGTGAAGCTCGTGCGTTCACTGCCGCGCAGGCAGCTTAGAAAAATATCATTCGCGCTTGGGGAAACCATGCCGCGTTCACTGCCGCGCAGGCAGCTTAGAAAAATGGCATTACACGAACAATCTGGCAGATGACGTTCACTGCCGCACAGGTAGCTTAGAAAATATACCAACGAAGAGTTATATATTTTAGCAAGTTCACTGCCGTGCAGGCAGCTTAGAAAGATACATCTGAATAGTTACAACTCATTGATCAGTTCACTGCCGCACAGGCAGCCGGAAAAGTGTTCAAACGGCCAATAAGTTAACGCCTGTTCCCTTCTGTTACTTCAGTTACGCAAGAAATAACCTATAATTAATAGGTTATTTCCGACCGCGAAAAACGCCTGAAAAAGTGTTCTATTCTAAAAGTAGTGTTTTATAACACTTTTGAGGTACATATCAAATGACCTGCTAATTAACATGATTGAGTTTATCTTTTCTTTTTATTAACTCTCTTTAGATCATATTCATATAGATTAATCTTAAACATTATTTGATGTTATTAGTTTTTTATATCGTTTTTTATTTTTATATCATCCTATTTGGATGATTATTTTATTTTAATGATTCTGATGCATGCCTCAATCATTTTCTATACCATCTTATAGACAGTTAAATACTGCTAAACATTTACAATGCTTGTTTAATAGACTTGAAATTGATATGCACAAGATAAGTGGATTATCTTGTAAAGCAAACGGTGAAGTATGCTTAAAATTGAAAAGCCCCATGCCGCGTTTAATCGCCTACTTAATGAATTGCTTCCTCATGCGGAGAAAGTAGCGCCTAGGCAACCTAGCGGCGTAACTGAAGGCCTTCAAATAAAGAACGATCCTGAATTCTTTAAACTATTCTTGTTGGATAAAGGAAGTGCCAATCTTTGTCGGCTGGAGGATGGCCTTATAATTTCTACTGTTTTTTCACCTTATGTCATCGGGCTGTCATTTTATCCTGGGGCTGGGGTTTACTACTCGATAGAGCTAGGTGCTTATAGTTCTTTGTATCAAATATCCAGAACGCGAGCACAGTATCTTATTCATAAACTTGACCTGCAAAAAGAGTATATCAGCGCCGTCTCCTACAAGATGTCACTGCTATATTTAAGAGATGGGCGTGTTTTAAAGTATAAATCCGAAGATATTGTAAAGAACATGTTGATACATTTAATGGAGCTTCCTGAGGACTTTAGAAAAAATACCTCAGTGCTGAAATTTATTGAACAGCGTACAACGTTATCGCGCAGCAGCATTCAGCGTATTTTACTGAATTTAAAGGATGAAAATCGGGTAGATATTATCAACTCGCGGCTTGTAGACATCAGGAACCTCTTTCGTTCCGAGTAAATAGCCTTTAAGACATAGAGAGTAAAAACAGCTAAAAAGCTATTTTTAAAATAGATTTGGCTTTTTTTTGTTTATTTCATTCTAAAAAATAAATACTTTTTGAAATTTAAATCTATTCGGTTTTTTTATTTTTGTCAGTGAGGAATTTGAAGTGCATACAGCATTAGCCACACCTTATACAAAATTATTTTGGACAGAATGGCAACTCGCTCCTTTATCTACTAAGTATAATATGGTAATGGACCAAACTATTTCAGGTGGATTAGATATCCATAGGCTGGATAGAGCAGTCAAAAGGGTTATTGCCAAATATCCTGTATTACATAGTCACTTGATTGAGGAGGGCAATGAGCTTTTATGGTGCCCAAATGGAGAAGATACCGTAATAGCATTGGAAAAGTGCGATAGTCTGCAATCATTGGCAAGGTTGGCTGCACAGCCTTTTGATTTAAATAAAGGCCCACTATTACGCTATGGACTGTATCAGGATCGCCAAAATGATGTCTATGAGTTTGTTCTGGTTTTACACCATATTACGGTTGATGGATTCTCGACGGCTGAGCTGTATGCTGAAATATCGCATGCCTATAATGATGAAATATTGCCCGATGATGATATTCATCAGGCAGGAGATATCACTGATAAGTACCAAGAATATCGGCTGAAATTAAATGAGATATCTACTGCCAACCCGGCTGAATTCTGGAAAAAAACCTTGAGAGGCTTGCCAGAAATTAATGAACTTCCCTATATACATCACCCTGATAACCAAGCCGTAGGCCAGTACATACAATTCTCATTATTTCTCGAAAAATGGTATGGATTGAAATCATCCATCAGACATGCTAATGAATTCCTGATCTTTAAAACGGTATGGGCATTATTGATCGCACGCTACTGCCAGAGTGAGGCGGTGCATATTGCTTACCCCGTTTCGATGGAGAGTGGTAGTCATCTGAAGTTAGGGGCGCAGGTGAATACGGCGGTATTTCCATTCTTTGTCCACTCTGGGGATAACTTCGCTGATATTTACCAGCGCACTTTGGCCCACAGCCGGGCGTTGAAAGCCAAGCCGGGTTTACGTTTTACCCGTTGGCCAATCTACGAGGTGTTGCAAAATAGTGGGATACGTTTGAATGTCAGCTTTGCGCAGGCCCATCTCAACAATCTTACATTGGCGCTGGTGGGGTGCCAGGCCCTGTGTAACCACCGGTTTGACAATAGCCTGGCCAATGCCGAGCTGGTGTTGGAGTATCAGGAACAGAGTGAAAATATCGTCTTTCGCATCCGCTATGCGCCGGATCTGTTTACACCACAGCAAATCAGCGCGATGGCCGAACAATATCAACAGTTATTGCATCAGGTGCTGTTGCACCCGGAAAAACCCGTCGACAGTTTCCCATCGCTTACCCCGGCTCAGCATCACCAACAGCTGTTCGATTGGAACACCCAGCCATCAGCGGTGGTTATGGCCGCAGGAACCTTGCCGCAGGCTATCGCAGATCAGGCGCTGCAACACCCACAGCGGATTGCCTTGGCCGATGACCAGCAGCAGTTAACCTATCGCGAGCTTGAGCAGAAAAGTAATCGGCTTGCCCGCCAGATCATCAAGCATTATCAGCATATTACGCAAAAAGATATCGGTGCAGATACCTTGATACCTTTTTGCCTGAATCGTGGCGTGGAGATGATCGTCACCATGCTGGCGATTATGAAAACAGGGGCGGCTTATATCCCGCTGGAGCCACAGCTTCCCAAGCAGCGTATCAGCTATATTCTGGCCGATAGCGGAGCCGAGCTGTTGATCACCGAACCGGGTTTGCAGGCGAAGTTGCAGGATATGGCCTTGCCTGCGGCGTTGTGGGTGTTGGATGACGTGGCTGCTGGCGACGATACGCCGTTGGCGGTTGCACCCGCTCCCCAGCAGTTGGCCTATGTGATTTATACCTCGGGCACTACTGGCCAGCCCAAAGGAACCCTGCTGGAACACCAAGGGGTGCTCAATATGGTACGTGGTTTCCAGGCCGCAATCAGCCGCCCTGGGGAAGCGCTGTGCTGCCTGCAATTTGCTTCCGTGGTGTTTGACGCCCACGTGGCTGAAACCTATATCGCTCTGTGTGGTGGGCATACGCTGGTGGTGGCTTCTGAGGAACAGCGCCACGATCTTCCCGCGCTATTGGCGCTGATTGAGCACCATCAGGTTGATTTTGCCATCCTGCCGCCCGCGTTATTAAAGTTACAGCCGAAAATACCGGAGTGTTTGTCGCGGATGATGGTGGCAGGTGAAGCGGCTTCTCAAGTATGCCTTGATCATTACACCAGGCTGGGGCACCGGTTGTTTAACGGCTACGGGCCTTCAGAGGCCAGCGTTTGCAGCTCCATTAATCTTTATCAGTTTAACGGGGCCAATAATATCGGGCGGCCGCTCCCGGGCGTGCGTCTTTACGTGTTGGATCATCGGCAGCAACCGCTGCCGGTTGGGGTGGTTGGTGAGCTGTATATTGCCGGGCTTGGGCTGGCGCGGGGGTATCTGAATCAGCCGCAGCTGACACAGGAAAAGTTTATTGCCAATCCTTTCGCGGCGGCAGGTGAAACCGACTATCAGCGGCTTTACCGCAGCGGCGATCTTGTCCGCTGGCTGCCAAGTGGCGAACTGGAATATGTCGGCCGTAACGACTTTCAGGTCAAGATCCGCGGCCATCGGATTGAGCTAGGCGAGATAGAACAGGCCTTTGTGGCGGTGACCTCGGTAGCCCACTGTGCGGTGGTGATTCAAGGGCGCGAGACACCGCGCATTGTTGCTTATTACGTTACCGAAATAACGCTGAATGATGAGCAGGTAAAACGCCAACTGGCTGAACTGCTGCCGGACTATATGGTGCCTGCGGCGCTGGTGCAGCTGCCAGCGTTGCCATTGACCATCAATGGCAAGCTGGACACGCGTGCACTGCCGGAACCGGACTACAACCAGATATGCCATGATTATCGCCCTGCTACCACCTATCAGGAAAAGCAGTTGCAGGCGGTCTGGCAGCAGGTGATGGGGCTGGAAGATATCGGCATTAACGATGATTTCCTGCGCCTTGGCGGGGATTCCATTACCGCGATCCGGTTGGTGTCCGAGATGCGGCGGGTCGGCATGGCCTTCCGCACGCAGGATCTTTATCAGTATCGCTCTATTGCCGGGTTGCTGGAGAATGTTGCTGCTGAAGCCTGGCCCGGCACGCTGCTGGCTGAACAGGGGAATCTCAGCCAAGGTATTCCTCTGGCGCCGACCCAGCAATGGTTCTTTGACCAGGCGTTTGAGCAGGAAAATTACTGGAATCAATCGTTCCTGACTCGTGTGCCAGCGTTGGATCTGGGCCGCCTGCAACAGGCGGTTGAGGCGCTGGTGAATCACCATGACATGCTGCGGGCCGGTTTTACGCCAGAGCCGCAGGGTTATCGCCAGTATTATCAGGCAGAACTTGTCCCTCATCCTATCAAGCACTGCAACCGGGCCGAGCTGGCCGAGGCGGAATTGGCGGCGCTATTCAGTGCGTGGCAAAGTGGGTTTGATTATCAGCAAGGCCCTCTGTGGCAGTTTGGCTATGTTGATGGCTATCAGGACGGTTCTGCGCGTATTTTCTTCGCCTGCCATCACCTGATTATCGATGCGGTATCCTGGCGCATTCTGGTAGAGGATCTGCGCCGCCTGTACCTTGGCGAAGCATTGGGGCCTAAATCAGCCAGCTATCGGCAATGGGTGAATGCACTGCTGGATTATGCCCCGGCCGATGAGGCGGAAAGGGATTACTGGCGGCGGCAATGCGAACAACAGCGGGATTATCGTGCCGCTTTCGCATTGAGTGATGAACTGAACCTGCATTATGGCCAACTGGCCCCCGAAGCCACTGAACGGCTGGTGCAGATGAGCGCACCGGTGAATGAGGTGCTGTTGGCCGCGCTGTTGCGCACCTTGCGGCATTACAGCCATACGGGCAGCCATACGCTGATGTTAGAGGGCCATGGCCGTGATTTACCCGGCGGCCAACTGGACGTTGGGCGCACCCTCGGCTGGTTTACCGCGTTGTACCCGGTGAACTTTAACCTGGCGGAGAATCCGCAGGCCGATATTGCACAGGTTCACTGCGCGCTGGAGGCGGTGCCCAATCAGGGCATCGGTTATGGTGTGCTCCGTGGGCGGGAAACCGCAACCGCACATCGCCTGGAACTGCGTTACCCAGGGGTGGTATTTAACTATCTGGGGCAATTTGCCGATCGTGAGGCAGACTGGCAACTGTCTGCCGAGTTCGCTGGGCAAAACAGCCACCCGGCCAATACCAGCCGTGATCTGCTGATCCTCAACTGCTGGGTTGCCGACGATCAACTGGCTTTCCGCCTGGATGGGATGCTGGCGGCAACGGCATTGGCGGACATTGCCCGGCAATGGCTGCATGAAGTGCAGCTGTTGCTTGAACAGGGTGCGCTGGCAAGCGGCAATGAACTGCCTGCTACCCTGCAACAGGCGCTGCAACAGCGTTATGCGCCACAGGCGATCTTCCCCTGTAATAGCCTGCAACAGGGGTTTATTTATCATTATGTCAGCCAACCGGACGACCCCAGCTATCGCGTGCAAATGGTGCTGGATTACTTTACCGCGCTCAATCCGGTGTGCTACCGGCAGGCGTGGGAAATAGCGGTGGCGCGTTACCCGATTCTGCGCACCTGCTTCAACTGGCAGTGGCAGCCGCTACAGGTGATTTGCACTGAGATAGCGCTTGATTGGCAATACCTGGACTATCAGCCACAGCAGGATTGGCAGGCTTCCCTGAGCCAATTGTGCAGCCAGCAGCGTGCCCAGGCGTTTGATTTGCAGCAGCCTGGCTTGTTCCGCCTGCGGCTGGTGCGGATTAGCGCGCAACATTCTTGCCTGGTGTATACCGTACATCACAGCATCACCGACGGTTGGAGCGGCCAGTTGTTGCTGGACTATGTACACCAGACCTACCTGAAATTGCTGGCGGGGCAGCGGCCAGACGTCCGGCAGGAAACCACCTATCTGCAAGTACAACGCTATTATCTGGAGCAGGCGGCGAATAGCCGGGCCTATTGGCAACAGCGCCGGGTTGATCAATATCAGGCCAATGACATCTCATACCTGCTCAGCGTGCCTTATGAACCCAAGAACCTGGTAAATTGCGAGCAAACCACGCTCAAACGCCTGTTACCGGCGGCCGTGTTTTCATCGTTGCAGCAGCTTTCCCAGAATCAGGGGGTGACGCTGAATGTGATGTTGCAGTTTGCCTGGCATAAGTTATTGCATGTTTACAGCCGGCAGGAAGTGACGCTGGTTGGCACCACGCTGTCTGGCCGTAACTTGCCGATTGAGGGGATTGCGGAAAGCGTCGGTTTATATATCAATACTTTGCCGCTGATGGTGAGCTGGGATAACGACCACAGTTGTTTGCAGCAGTTGCAGGCCATTCAGTGCTCCCTGAACGAACTGGATGAACACAGCTATCAACCTCTGGCGGAATTGAGCCGTGGGGGCGCAGCGCTGTTCCACACGTTGCTGGTGTTTGAAAACTATCCGAACGTAGATATGCATGAGATGCAGGTCAGCATACGTTCTACCGCCGAGAAAACGGATTATCCGCTCAATCTGCTGGCCCATAACGAAGGTGATGGGCTGATGCTTTCACTGGCGTATGCCAGCGCCTATCTGACCGAGCAAAAAGCCGACACGTTGTTATCCCTGCTGGCGACTCTGCTGACGCATCTGCCCACTCATCTGTGCGTTCCGCATCATCAATTACCCCTCTTGGCGGTTACGGCACCGGCCAGGCAGCCCGCGCCTGCGGCCAGCCCGGCGGTTAACCCCGGTTTGGCTTTGCACCAGAATTTTATGGATTATGCGTTACAGCACCCGCAGGCTATCGCCATTGTCGATGCACTGGGGAATTGCAGCTATGGTGAGCTGTATCAGGCGGCGCTGGTGCTGTCGAACCAGATACGCCAGTGTGCAGGCCGTGATTCGGCGTTGGTGGCGATTCTGCTGGATAAAGGGCGGGCGCAAATCACCGCGGTGCTGGCGGTGTTGATGGCAGGCAAAGCCTATCTGCCCATGGATAAAGCGTGGCCGGAAAAACGCCGTTTGGCGATTGTTGAGCAGGCTGGCGTAGGGATTGTCCTTGGCGATGAACCCTGGCAAAACGCGGCGTTCACATCCCTGTTGCTGGATGAGACAGGGAAAGCCGCAGGCATCGCTTGCCCGCAGGCGTTGTTAGCGCCACAGCACGTGGCGCCGGATGCGTTAGCCTATGTAATCTTCACCTCCGGCTCTACCGGGGTGCCGAAAGGCGTGGCGATCTCCCATGCGGCGATCCAGAACACCATTACCGCTCTCAACGCTCGGTTGCAGGTTGGCCCGCAAGATGCGGCGTTTGCCATCAGCGCCCTGAGTTTTGATGTGTCGGTCTATGATATTTTTGGCGTACTTTCAGTCGGTGGGCGTTTAGTGATCCCAACCGAGGTACAGCGCTATCAACCTCAGGTTTGTTATCAACTGGTATTGCAGCATCAGGTAACGATTTGGCAGTCAACGCCGGCCTTGTTTGATCTGTTGCTTCAGCACGTTGAGCAATACGCCGCCGAAGCGGTTTCTCCATTGCGAGTGGTAATGCTGGGTGGGGATTGGGTGGCGCCGGCTTTGGCTCAGCGCTGCCATGCCTGGGCTGCACAATGCCGTTTCTTCAACTGCTGGGGAGTCACTGAATCTGCAATCTGTTCAACCATGTATGAGGTTGAGCACCTGGAAAGCTTTACCCAAAGTATTCCGCTTGGGGTAACGCTGGCGAATCATGCACTTTATGTTCTGGATGCCGCACTGCAACCCTTGCCGCAGGGCGTGGCCGGTGAACTGTATATCGGCGGCGTGGGGTTGGCACAGGGCTATTTCAACGATCCTGAGCGCACGAGTGAACGCTTTATTTTTCATCCCGTTAGCGGGGAGCGCCTTTATCGCACCGGGGATTTAGGGCGCGTGCTGGAAGACGGGGATACCGAGTTCCTGGGCCGCGTCGATTTTCAGGTTAAACTCAATGGTTACCGCATCGAGCTGGGGGAAATCGAGCGTGCGTTGTCTGGCGTAGCGGAGATTAGCCAGTGCGTGGCGCTGGTAACGGCCTGTTCCCCGCGGATTTTGTTGTACTACACCGCCAGCCAAGAGATGGATAAAGCCTACCTGCATAGCCTGTTGGCACAGACGTTGCCGGAATATATGCGCCCGGCCGATCTGATTGCCTTAGAGAGTTTCCCGCTGAGCGTGAGTGGGAAAATCGATCGCCGTGCGCTGCCAGAGCCAGAACCTAGCGTTAACCCGCGGGCCTATGTGGCACCCAGCAGTGAACAGGAAAGGCTTTGCTGCGAGCTGTGGGCCGAGGTGCTGCGCTGTGAATCGGTTGGCATTGACGATAATTTTTACAGCAGCGGCGGTAATTCGATCCAGGCCATCACCTTATGTAACCGGCTGAGCCAGGTTCTGGCGCGAGAAGTCACCTTTGCGCTGTTCAGCGCTAACCCGACCGTGCGGCAGCTTTGCCAGCAACTGGCGCACCCGGCAGAGGCGCAGTCACCTTGGCCGATCGCCGCACAATCGCTGAGCAGATATCCGCTTTCGTCCTCACAGATGCGTTTGTGGTTTATCGAAGAACTGATCCAGGGCAGCCATCTCTACCATGTTCCGATGCTGTTTGAGCTGGGGGCAGAGATCGAGGTTGATACCTATCTGTTGGCGTTGCAGGCGGTGGTAAAGCGCCACCATTTACTGCGCAGCACGGTGGTGCAGCGGGCGGAGGACGGCAGCACGCAGTCTGTTCTGCAACACAAACCGCTGCCGGTTGAACGCCTGCGACTGGAAGCCAGCGAATGGGAGCCCGCGCTGACTGCCGCTATTCATCGGCCATTTGATCTGCGGAAAGAGTATCCGCTCCGCCATTTGCTGATTGAACGCCGGGAAACTAACGGCCAGTTAACCCGCTTCTCTTTGCTCAACTTCCATCACATTGTTTTTGATGGTTGGTCGGCTAACCTCCTGCTGGCGGAGCTGGAGGCGCACTATGCGTTCTTGGCTTGGGATGCTGCATTGGCGGTGCCTGAATTGACGATCCAATATGCCGACTATGCCCGTTGGCTGGATTGCCAGCCGGAGAGCGAGCGCCACCAGGTTCGGCAGCGGTTCTGGCTGGATAAAATGCAGGGGTATCAGCAGCTGGCGCTGCCCACCGATTATCCGCGGCCAAAAGAGTTTGATCACCGTGGCGCCACCGTTCCGTTCCAACTGGATATTGAACTGAGTGAACAACTGCGTAACCTGGCCAGAGAGACCGGCGTTACGCTACATGCGGTGTTATTAACCGCTTTTACCCTGTTGCTCGGTAAATACAGCAATCAGCAGGATATTATTATTGGCGCGCCGGTAGCCAACCGCCCGCATGCGCAGGTTGAACCCTTGATTGGCCTGTTTGTGAACACGCTGGCGCTGCGTAATGTGATCCAGCCGGAAATACGCGTTGATGAGATGATTCGGCAGGTGTTTGCCAATACCGTCGCCTGCCAGGCATATCAGGATATGCCGCTGGAAACCTTGGTTGAAAGCCTGAACGTTGAGCGCGATCTGTCCAGGCAACCGCTGTTCCAGGTGGTATTCAGCGTTGAGCAGGCGATTGGGGGGCAGCAGGAAAAACCGTTGTTTACTCCGCTTGATCTTAGCCATTGTTACCAGGTGGCGAAATTCGATCTTGGCCTGATGATCGAAGACGGGCAACCACGGTTGGCCGCCAATCTCAACTACGCCTGTGCGCTATTTTCACCAGAGACGATCAACGGTTTTATTCAGCATTTCCAGCAACTCTTGCGCACCATGGTGCAAACACCAGCGGTAAACGTCGCCGATCTGAGCCTGCTGAGCGCTGCTGAGCAGTGCAAGCTGCTGCAACCGGTGGTTGAAACGCGGCCATCTGCCGAATATGCCAGGGCTATTCATGATGGTTTTATGCAGTGGGCGCAAGAGCACCCCTATGATATTGCGCTGATTGACGCGCAGGGGCGTTATACCTACGGCCAGTTGTATCAACAGGCGCTGGTGCTCTCTAACCAGATCCGGCAGGGCAATGTTGATAGCTCGGCATTAATTGCGGTGGTGTTGGATAAGGGGCGGGCGCAGATTGTTGCGGTGCTGGCGGTGTTAATGGCGGGCTGCGCTTACCTGCCAATGGATGCTTCCTGGCCGGAAAACCGGCGGTTGGGCGTCATACAGCAAGCCGGTTGCCGCCTGGTGTTAACCGATCACCCCTGGCTGCACAATACATTCACAACCATTTGCCTTGATGAGGCCGGGCGGGCTCGTGGCCTGCCTTATCCCGGTAAGCTGTTGCCACCGGAGCCGATAATGCCTGAGCAGTTGGCTTATGTGATCTTCACATCCGGCTCGACAGGCGTGCCGAAAGGGGTGGCGATTCAGCACATGGCAGCCAATAACACCCTGGTTGATATCAATCAACGCCTGAACGTTGGCCCGGGTGATGCCGCTTTAGCCATCAGTGCGCTGAGTTTTGACCTGTCCGTCTATGATATTTTTGGTTTGTTATCGGTAGGGGGGCGTTTGGTGATCCCCAGTGAAAAACAGCGCTATCAGCCGGATGCTTGGTGCCAGCTGATGCTTGAGCATCGGGTGACGCTGTGGCAGTCTGCCCCGGCATTATTTGAATTGCTGATGCAATATGTCGAACGGGAAAAAATCCAACCGAATCATTGGTTAGGCCGAGTGATGCTGAGTGGTGATTGGATCCCGGTTAACCTGCCGCAGCGCTGCCATTGTTGGGCACCTGACTGCCGCTTCCTCAGTGCGGGCGGTGCTACGGAGGTGGCAATCTGGTCTATTGTGTATGAAGTTGAGAAAGGGGCCACGTTCCAGCAAAGCATTCCTTATGGCAGTGCACTCACTAATCAGCATTTTTATATTCTGGATGAACAGTTGAGTCCGGTGCCTGCAGGCATTGTTGGGGAATTGTACATTGGTGGCGTCGGGCTATCGACAGGATATTACAACGATCTGGACCGAACCTCAGAACGGTTTATTCGGCATCCGGTTACCGGGGTGCGGCTCTATCGTACTGGCGATCTTGGCCGCTGGCTGGCCGATGGCAATATTGAATTCCGTGGCCGTATTGATAGTCAGGTTAAAATCAATGGCTACCGGGTTGAGTTGGGGGAAATCGAAAGCACCTTGATGGATTTTGGCGCGATCAAACAGTGCCTGGTGGTGAAATCAACTGGTGAACAGGAGCGATTAATCGCCTATTACGTGAGTGAGGTAGCGTTGGATCACTCACGTTTGCTGGCCCATGTGCAAGCGTGCTTGCCGGGGTATATGGTGCCTGCCGCGTTTATCCCCCTGGAGGCGTTCCCGCTCAACGCCAGCGGGAAAATAGACCGTCAACGGCTGCCTGCACCGGAATATACTCATGCTGAACGTGAGTATGTTGCACCTGAAAGCGAACAGGAGCGGCAACTGTGTGCATTGTGGCAGGAAGCATTGCAGCAGGAGACTATCGGGGTCACGGATGATTTTTTTGCCTGCGGTGGCAGCTCGATTCTGGCGATTTCACTGTGCCAGAAAATGTCCGGCTTATTGGCGGAAAGCGTGCCGGTGGTGAAGCTGTTTAAGCACCGGACCATCCGTGGCATGCTGACGGTGGAAAGTTATCAGCCGATTCAGCGCCTTAACCGTTACCAGCCGGACGCGGGGAATCTGTGGCTGATTCACCCGGCAATAGTGGGGTGTGAAGCCTACCTTAATTTTGCTCAGGCTCTGGAAGGGGAGATCAACTGCTTTGGGGTGGACAACTACAATCTTTATCACCAGCAGCAACTGGGCGATTTATCCGCCGTGGCGAGCTGTTATCTGGCCAATATGGAGCGGCAAGGGTTGTTGGATCAGCCCAGGGTGCAACTGTTGGGGTGGTCTTTGGGCGGGGTGATCGCTTTGGAGATCGCGGCAAGATTGGAGGCGCGTGGTATTCAACAGATCCAGCTTTATCTGTTGGACAGTTTCTATCAGGCCAAGGTGAATTATCAGGATATGCCGGATTTGCGCAGAAAGATGCTGGCAGAGATGGGGATTGATGGAGAGGCCGTCCTGCGTGCTTTGGCCGTGGAAGCCGCAGAACATGCGATTAGTCAGGGGCAGCTTTCTGGCCGCCTGCGGCATACTCAGGTCACGCTATTCAAGGCGACACAAATATCCTCTTATTACCAGTCTTTGGTTGGCAGCGGAGCAACGTGGCTTAGCGAGGATAATGGGGTAGGGGCGGTCTGCGATCGGCTGAAGATTATCCCGCTGGCGTGTAATCACCATAATATTATCGATTGTGTTGCCGAGATTCGGGCGGTGATCAAACCGCTGCGCTGATGATCGTGTAATCGCGCCTTTATCTTTGATGAGGCGCGATTACAATAGCCAGATGTTGTTGACCCTCTTTTTTAGCCTATAAGTAATGTATTGATTTTAAAAAGGATAAAAGAACTCGGTAGAAAAAGGGTTTTTTAGCCATTGGTTATGTTACTCAATGATAATTAACGCGATTAACGCTATGTTTGAACAGTTCACTGCCGTATAGGCAGCTTAGAAAAGCCAACCGTTTATTGAAATGGTCAATGATTAGTTCACTGCCGTATAGGCAGCTTAGAAAAAAATCAAGCCATGCAGCAGCCAACAGAACCTGTTCACTGCCGTATAGGCAGCTTAGAAAACCGCATTAACGCAAAAATACGGGCCATTCATGTTCACTGCCGTATAGGCAGCTTAGAAATAAGCAGGCACCCCTCACAGAAACGCATAAATGTTCACTGCCGTATAGGCAGCTTAGAAATCACTATCATCTTGTTTAATATCGCTAATTCTGTTCACTGCCGTATAGGCAGCTTAGAAAAACGATATGAACCGGCTGAACTTCATTGTTCAGTTCACTGCCGTATAGGCAGCTTAGAAAAGTTTCCCGAGGAAGATAATGGCTGATAACGAGTTCACTGCCGTATAGGCAGCTTAGAAATGATGGACGTAAATTCTGCCCTCCTTCTGGTTGTTCACTGCCGTATAGGCAGCTTAGAAACAGGGAGCTGCGCAACGCGGTGGCGTCCATCTGTTCACTGCCGCATAGGCAGCTTAGAAACGGATGCTACAACGCAGCCGAGCCAGCTTGACGTTCACTGCCGCATAGGCAGCTTAGAAAGAGATAATCGCGTTTTTTGCGATTCCGGTGATGTTCACTGCCGTACAGGCAGCTTAGAAAAAGTGGGGCCCCGACTAATTCAGAGCATTCCGGTTCACTGTCGTACAGGCAGCTTAGAAAATAAAGATGTGCAGCACTTAAAACCACTCGGTGTTCACTGCCGTATAGGCAGCTTAGAAAGCTACGCGGTTCCCTGTTGACAGGGCGATGGACGTTCACTGCCGTACAGGCCGCTTAGAAAAAAGAAAGAGATGAAAAAGCGAGTAAAGATGAGTCCACTGCCGTACAGGTAGCTTAGAAATATACACCAACCCAGTGGTGGATCATCCGATTGTTCACTGCCGTACAGGCAGCTTAGAAAGTCGCAACCGAAATAATGGGTATGTGAAGGCACTGGCAAGGCGGCGGTGAGTGGGGAGAACGTAGCCGGAACAATGCCTGAAACATATGCTCTTTCCCTCGCCCGGTTAGTATTCGGGTGCATTCCCCTAAGTGCAGAAAAAAATCCCATAAGCGGATAGCGCTATTTCAGTGGCTATCATCATGGTAAAATGCTGTTTATTTATACATGATTAAAGGGACTGTCATGATAAGAAAACTCCTCGATCTTGTGCCGATCTTCGGTAAAAGTGACGTATCTATGATCGAAAAATTACTACAAGAGGTATTGCTTCCCCTCGCCGAATGTGATCAGGCGTTACCCAAAAAAGCATTACGGTATGTTATTGATGGTTCAAATACCGATGTATTTCTGGCATTGAGCCAGGTTGATGCAGCGAAGGCCGCAACATTACTCAAAACACCAGGAACGTTGGGCTGGTGGTATGGCGGTAATATCAATACCGGGAAATTCAACACATTAATGACGCAGGGCATTAATGCTCGCCATAAGCTTTATGCCAAAGTTGGGGAATCTTTCAGCAGTGAACAGTTGGTTCGCCTGGCAAAAGTTATCGCCGCTGCCTGTCAGGATATCAACATTAATCGTTACACCACGGAACTTCCAACCTGGGTGCTTTATCTGTTAGGGGATGCGTTTTACACCACGTTTAGCGAAAATCGAAAATTACATTTTGAACACCGCAACGGTTGGAACATCAAACTATTAGCCGATATCATCGCTCAAGAAACCGATAAACCGGCAGAGTTTGTTTTATTTGCGCTTTTTGATCGTAAAGATATCAACTCTTATCATACGGATAATCTGGGTCGCTTATTAAAAATGCCGGATATACCCGCATATCTTCAAGAGAAAAAAGAATTTGTCAGAAGTACATTAATTGAAAATTTATCAGCGAGTGGATTGGTTCAATTTATTCACTATCTGAACGCGAATACAACCATGCGTGATTTCTTTGCTGACGTGATTATCACCCTGGCTACCAACCCACAGAAAACCGTGCGCCGCGCTGCGGAACCCTTACTTAATACGTTACCGCCCGCTAGCGTTAAACAGCATCTGACCGAGATCCTGCTAAAGGGTGCGCCCAAACAGCGCTCACAGGCGGCGGATCTCTTTGCTCGTCAGGGCGAAAACCAGGACGTATTGCAGGCAGCATTAAAAACCGAAACCAGCAAAGCGGTGATAAAAAGCCTCGAAAGTGCGCTAAAACGCTTTGAGGTTGTTGAAAATGCCAACAGTATACAAGAAACGGCGCTGCCTGCGTTTGAATCATTACGTGATACGCTGCTACCGGAAAGCGCAAAAGATCTGCTGGTCAGTAATTACCAGGAGATGTTGGAAAATGCGCGTATCCGAGCTGAAAAAGAAATTGAAGATAATAAAACAGCAACCCACAAATACCAGTGGGCACAAGATTATTATAAACGCCTGGGTAAGTTTGATGAACAAAAGTGTCGTTCATTAATTGATAAGCTAAACAGCAGTAAGGCCGACTTTAATCATGAAGTTCGAGAGGTGCTTACCTATAAAAACCGCTTGTATAATTTGCCGGACTTTACGCTATTTCACGCTCTTCGCTTACTAAATTATAATTCCACCCTTAGCTCTTATCATTTAAACACGATCCCCGATCGGCTTATCGCCAATATTGAGTTACGCCAGTTGGAAGAGGTATTAGGCCAATGCCAGTTCCATGAACCTGCGCGAAAAGTTGCAGGATTGTTCCTTGGGTCCTACCAGGATGGATTACGGTTTTTCTCAAAACCGGAACAAGTTTGGCCGTTTTTTATTCAACACCCGGATTTTATCGCCGAGGCATTACAATTAATGCCAGATCAAAGTACACAGCGCTATCAGACATTTGAACTTTCACGGGCAATTAACGTGTTGGCGACGTACCCTTCTCCCCCGACACAATTTGTCCCACGCCTGATGGAACTGGCATTAGGCGAGAATAAAACACATCGTATCTCTGCGCAAAAACTGTTGGAGTCACTGCCAAACATCCATGAAAGTGCGCAAGAAGCGTTAACATCAAGTAAACAAGAAATCCGTATCACTGCGATCGATTGGCTTATGCGGCTCAAACATGCCGACTCCGTTGCGCATCTCTATACCCTGCTGAAAAAAGAGAAACGAGAGGTCGTCCGTGCCGCTTTATTAACCGCTCTTGAAGCGTTTGGCGAAGATATTTCTGATTACCTTTCAGAAAAAACCTTGCTTGCCGAAGCACACGCGGGGCTTAAAGCTAAACCCCCTGCGAGCCTTGCCGCCTGGTTTGACTTTAACTCATTGCCTGTTTTTCATTGGCAAAATAAGCAACCCGTTGATGCCAATATCATCCACTGGTGGATAGTCTTAGCCGCTAAATTAAAAGCCCCGGCAGGGAATGCGCTATTACAGCGTTATATCAGCCTGCTGTCGAAAGAGAGCCAGCAGAAACTCTCTGAACTGATTTTATATCGCTTTGTTGCTCAGGATACCAAAGGCCCAACCTTGGACGAGGCGATGGCGGAGGCACAGCGTGAAGCTCCTGGCAGATTGAGCGCGTATAAAAATTGGGCGAAAAGTTACCCGGAATATTATGCCCAATACGCAAGCTATACCCTTGAACAGGTCATTGAAAATATTAAAAGCGAAGTTCTGAAACGTTATCTTGGCTCCGCGATTAACGATAAAGGTCTGTTGGCGCTGGTGTGTGGTATTGAAGGGCACGTTGCCGTTTCTGTATTACGCAACTATATGCGCGATCACTACCCACGCCGTGCTCAGATAGAAGCGATGATCGAAGCGGTTGCGGTGAATAACGATCCGTTGATCATTCAGTTCTTGTTATCTCTTTCTCGCCGTTACCGTACCGCTTCGGTGCAGGAAAAAGCACGCTTGCTGGTGGCGCACATTGCCGAGCGCAACGGTTGGAGTGCGGATGAATTAGCTGATCGAACCATCCCGACCGCCGGTATGGATGATTCGGGAACATTGGTACTGGAATACGGCGCACGCACGTTCAGCGCCAAATTAGACGCCAAACAAAAACTGGTCTTGTTCAACCCTGAAGGCAAAGAGATTAAAGCGCTGCCCGCTGCCCGTAAGGATGACGATGAAGAACAGGCAAAAGAGGCCAAAAAATTATTCAGCACCAGCAAAAAGGAGCTAAAACAGGTTATCGAACAGCAGAGTGTGCGTTTGTATGAAGCCATGTGCGCCCAGCGTGAATGGCTTAGCGGGGATTGGCAGGAATACCTGTTCGGCCACCCGGTTATGCGCCGCCTGATTGAACAACTCGTCTGGCAGGAACTGAGTGGCGGTGAAGTCATTAACCAGTTCCGCCCTGCTGATGATGGCTGTTTGTTAGATCTTAATGATGATGAAGTCACGCTAAGCCCGAATTCAACCATCCGTTTGGCGCATGCGGCGCTGCTCAGCGAGGAGGATCGGCAGGCTTGGCTGGCGCATTTTAAAGATTACAAAATCAAATTCCTGTTTGCGCAAATGGTCAATACGCTGCCAGCGTTAGATCTGACACAGACAGAAATAGAAGACCGCAAAGGCTGGCTCACGGATGCCTTCACCCTGCGAGGTATTCTGACCAAGTTGGGTTATCAGCGGGGCCCGGCAGAGGATGGAGGGTCATTCAGTCATTACTACAAGCATTTCTCTAGCCTGAATTATTACGTCAATATTGGGTTTAGCGGCAGCTTTGTGCCAGAGGAAAATATTCCTGCGGTGTTATTCGATTTGAGTTTTGAAAAGAACCAACAGAATTATTGGAACCGCAACAATTCGCAATTGCAGCAGGTGCCGCCAATTTTACTGGCTGAAAGCTATGCGGATTATCTGAAGGTGGCCGATGCCTGTGCCGGTTTTGATCCCGAATGGGAAAAGAAAACGCCGTGGTGATCCCCACCCATTGATCCGTGCAAGCGGCAGAACAATTCATTGTTCTGCCGATTTATTTTCATGCCAGCATTCTTGTGCCCTGGCAGCAACAATAGCAGGAAGCCTTCATGACAGAAAAATCAGCATCAGTTATCCGGGAAAGTGCGGAAGTACGTTTTGCGGATGAATTAGAGCGCTTAACGCAGGCCGATAAAAACAACCCAAAACCACAGGGCTGGCTGCGTTCTCCCCGTGCCGTTCGCCGGTTTATTTTGGGCGATGATGAACTGAATATTACGCCAAAATTTTTTGGTGATGATGCACTGGTGGATCGCGCTATTGTGACCCTGTTGGGCAAGCAAGGGTTGATGTTGGTCGGGGAACCCGGTACGGCAAAATCCATGTTATCCGAGCTGTTTGCGGCGGCAATCAGCGGCGATTCCGGGCTAACCATCCAAGGAACGGCGGGAACAACGGAAGACCATATCAAGTACTCATGGAACTACGCCTTGTTGCTCGCGGAAGGGCCGACGCAGAAAGCGCTGGTGAGTTCTCCGCTTTATCAAGGCATGGTACAGGGGAAAATTGTCCGCTTCGAAGAAATCACGCGCTGCCCGCCAGAAATTCAGGACGTCCTGGTTTCGTTGATGTCAGAAAAACAGATGATGATCCCTGAAATGGGCGACGGCGCGCGCGTCAATGCTTGCCCGGGTTTTAACCTGATTGGTACGGCAAACCTGCGTGACCGTGGGGTCCATGAAATGTCTGCCGCGCTGAAACGGCGCTTTAACTTTGAAACGGTTCGCCCTATCCAGGATCCCGCGTTTGAAATTGAGCTGATCCACACACAGCTCAAGCGTGAACTGGGGGATTTAGCCAACGCGATCGTTATCCCGGAAAGCGTGATTGAATTGCTGGTGACCACCTTTCAGGAGCTGCGCTCCGGCAGCACGCGTGACGGCGGTAATATCCAAACGCCCGATGCGGTGATGTCCACAGCGGAAGCGGTCAACGTTGCCTATGCCTGCGCATTAGAAGCTCACTACCTTGGCGAAGGGGTTCTTCATGGTGGTGCAATCGCTCGCCAATTGATTGGTGTTGTTTTGAAAGACAATGCGGATGACATCAAGCGTATCCGCTATTACATGGACAATGTGGCTCGTGAGCGGGCGCGTAACCATGAAGATTGGAAAGCCTTCTTCCAGGCTTCTCGGGAATTCTGGCGATAAAAGGGAATGAAACGGTGAGTCTCTCTTCCATGGCCTTGCCTGCGCGCATCCGCGATGCGTTAGAGGCGTGGCAAGGTTTACAAGCAGCGCAGATCTACTTTGCACCGGTCAGGCACCATAGCCCAGCCTGTGCATACGCAGTGTTATCCCTGATTGAAACCGTTAAACCCGATCATATTCTGATTGAAGGGCCAGACAGCTTTAACGCCCTGATTCCGACTTTATTAGACCAACAGACATGCCCACCCGTGGCTATTCTGGGGCAAGCTGAGGCGCTAAAAAAAGGCGATGACACACCGCGCTCGGCCTATTTCCCATTTTGTGAATATTCCCCGGAATGGCAAGCGTTACAGGCTGGTCGGCAACAGGCGGCTACGTTGCGTTTCATCGATCTGCCGTGGAACGCACAGAGAGATGATGAGCAGCCGGATACCCATAGCCAAAGCCTGCAAAAAGAGCGCTATTTGGCGCACAGCCAGTTTATCAGCCAATTGGCAAAAAAATGTTATTGCCGGGATCACGATGAGCTGTGGGAGCATCTGTTTGAATTACGCACCGTTGCAGCGTTAACTGACTGGCAGAGGCTGTTTCATGACACCTTTATTTGGTGCGCGTTAGCACGGTTAGATTATGAACCCGAGGTGTTAGCCGCAGAAGGCTCTTCTCGCCGTGAAGCCCATATGTTGGCGCATATTCAAACGGTAAAACAGCAACAACCTCACGCACGCATTTTGGTCGTCACCGGGGGTTTTCACACCTTGGCGTTGATTGAAGGATTAGCTGATGCATTACCGCGGCAGTTTGCATTAACCGCTGACCAGCAACAACAATTCTTAGCGATGCAGAAACGGGCAGAAAAAGACAGCGCGTGGCTTATCCGCTACAGCTTTGACCGGTTGGATGCCCTGAATGGCTATGCGTCTGGCATGCCGTCCCCTGCCTATTATCAAAAAAGTTGGGAAAGCTTATTACAGCAGCGCCAGGAACAGGCGGAAAATCTACCGACACAGCATTATCGCACTCAGGCGGGCGTCGCTTTTTTAGCGACGGTTGCCCAAGCGCTACGTGAAAAGCACTTTGATAACCCGCCAAGCTACCTTAGCGTTAAACAAGCAGCCGAGCAGAGCTTGCAGTTGGCGGCACTGCGCAATCACCCTGGGCCAGGCCGATACGATCTGTTAGACGGTTTACAAAGCGCCTTTATTAAAGGCAGCCTGGATGAAAGCCAGCAAGAGCTGTGGTTGGCGATCAAAGCCTGTTTTTCCGGTTATCAACTCGGCAATATCCCTGTTGGCACCACCACACCGCCGTTGGTTGCTGAAACCTATGCACGCGCAGCGGCATTTCGTTTCAAACTTGATGACACCCTGGCAAAAACAACCAAGCTGGATATCTACCGTAATACACAGCATCGGCTGCGTAGCCGATTTTTACACCTCTTGTCGTTTCTGGATATTCATTTTGCCCGCCGCGTTAATGGCCCGGACTTTCTGGCAGGTCACCAGCTTGATTTGCTGTTTGAAGAGTGGCAATACGCCTGGACTCCGAACGTGGAAGGCGAACTTATCGCGCTGTCTGAAAAAGGGACGCAGTTGGAAGCGATTGCGCTCAATACCTTGCTGGTAATGGAAGAACAGCTTGAAGCACAAGGCCAGAACCGTTCCAGCCAGAACGCCGTTACCTTGTTAATTCAAGCCGCGCTGATTGGTTTGCAGCAGCGTATTCCTTCCTTATTCACTCTGCTCGATCGCTATATTCAACAGGATTTTCGTTTAGATTCGCTCACTGAATGCGGGCATAAACTGCTCCAGCTATGGCGCTGCCATACTTTATTAGATATCAGCGATGTAACGGCCATCGAAAATCGTTTTCATCAGCTGTTGCCGCAAACATTTTTCTGCCTTGAACACCTTGCGCAAGGGGATGAACAGCAGCAAGAGGTGCATTTTCAAGCGTTGCTGGCGCTGCGTGAACTGATTGGCCTGCTGCCAGAAATGGCTTTATCGCATGATTATCGGCACGATTTTTACCAGCAGCTTGCGCGTTTGAACGGCAAGCTGAACTCCGTGCCGCTGCTGAAAGGTGCGGTTGATGCTATCTGTTATTTAGACGATCAAGCGGATGCGGCCACGCTGACCACCCAACTGGACAACGCCTTCAGTACCGGTAGCGATCCTGAAAGCGCCGTGGCCTATTTTGTGGGGATCATGCGTACCGCCCCCGAATTGGCCCTGCGTTTGCCGTTGCTTATTGATAGTTTGAATCGCTATCTCGCCGGGTGGGACGAGCAACAATTTATCGGTATTCTGCCTGAGCTACGCTTTGCTTTTAGCCAGCTCACGCCAAAACAGAACGCCAATGTGGCGAGCTATATTGCGGATATCACCCAATCAAACGCGCAGGATCTCAGCTTGCATCAGGTTGAATTCAGCGACGCACAACTGCTAACCGCTCTCCATTTGGATCAACAGCTACAGCAATCATTAAGCGCCCAGGGATTATGGGATTGGTTTGGCGCAGAAACAGAGAAGGGAGCAGCCTCATGAGCCAGCAGGATGATTTTCCAGAGGATAAAGCGCAACATATTCGGCGCTGGCGGCTGGTGCTTGGGCAGTACGCTGATAACGCGTTGGGGCAGGTTGCCTTCAGCGCGGACGAATTAAAAGTGGAACGCACGTTAGATTATCTTTACCGCCGCGAATACCAGCGCCGGGGTATGCGCCAAGAAGCGGGGAGACATGGTTCATTAGATGCGTCACAGCTCACGGCGGTCAATTGGCTGAATCAGGCCCGCAAGCTGTTCCCCAGCAGCACCTTTGAGCGTATGCAATCTCAGGCCATTGAACGTTATCAAATCAGCAGTTTTCTCAACGATCCGCAAACCTTGAGAAGCATGGAGCCAACCAAAGCGCTGGCGAAAACGTTGATGAGCTTGCGCGGGCGGATGAATGAAGAAACCCGCGACGCGGTAAAAACCATTATTCGTCAAGTGGTTGAGGATATTCTTCGTCAAATTCAAAACACATTTCGCCAATCGCTTACCGGGCGGAGGAATCGTTTTCGGCGCAGTTTGATTGCCAACAGCCGTAACTTTGATTGGCGTAAGACCATTGCGGCTAACCTGAAGCATTACGATCCGCAGCAGCAACGCCTGGTCATCCAAACGCCCCATTTCAATTCTCGTATGCAGCAGCACATGCCGTGGGAGGTGATTCTCTGTGTCGACCAAAGTGGCTCGATGGCCAGTTCCATTATGTACGCTGCGATTTGTGCCAGTATTTTAGCCGCACTGCCGTCGGTCAGCGTATCGCTGGTGGTGTTTGATACCCAGGTGGTTAATTTAAGCCATCTTGCCCATGATCCGGTTGAGGTCTTGATGACCGTTCAGCTTGGCGGTGGCACCGATATCGCCGGGGCGATGCACTACTGCGAAACCCTGATCAAAAACCCCAAACGAACGGTATTCACCTTAATCAGCGACTTTGAAGAAGGCGCCTCGTTGAGCCGGTTACTGGCCTGTACCGAACGCATGAATAGCCAGCAGGTAAAAATGCTGGGGTTGGCTGCCCTTGATGATGAAGCATCACCGGTTTATGACACCGCCATTGCACAAAAATTGGCTGACCGAGGGATGCAGATTGCGGCGCTCACGCCAGATCATTTTGCCCAGTGGCTAGCGGAGGTGATGCAGTGAGCTGGCGTACCCTTTACACCCATTATGACGACGACGCCTTGATCGTCTTTGCCAATGCGGGTTTGCTGCGCCGTGCGCGTAAAGATCTCGACAAAGTCATATTAACGGATGCGGCTAACGGCGCTTTTAGCAGTGACGGGCAGGAGGTGGTGCTTGCTCCTGAAGGTATTCAAAAAGCACGCTGTAACTGTAGCGCACCAGGATGTTGTAAGCACATCTTGGCGGCCGTGCTTTGGCTACAGGCGAATGCGGCCCCAGCGGCAGCGCTGCCGAGTGCAGAAGAACCTTCTCCGCCGCTCTTGCCTGGGTTATTGGCACTGGATGCCGTGCAACTGATTAAAAAATCGAACAAGGCGGAGTGTCGGCTCGCCCTTAAATGGTGGCAGCAGTGGCAATCCATCACGCTGCGCCTTGAAGATAACGGCACGCAGCTCAAAATTTATCTGCCCGATTTCGACGAACCCATCATCTTTATGCACGCCAGTGGTTACGAGGGAATGCTGTCATCGTTGCCTGAGCAGCAGCAGAAAGCCATTCATCTGGCGGCGATTGCGAAACTTTTTGAGCAGCATGGGCAATCGTGGCCTTGGCCGGAGAATCTGACGGAAACTGACGGCCCACGCCCGCTGAGCGATGATGAAATTGCGCTAATCCACACGGTGAAAACGTTTATCCATTCACTGTTGCAGCAAGGCCTTTCTCACGTTAGCAAAAGCAGTGCAACACAGTTACATCTGTTGAATATGTCGGCGCGCGCAGAAGGGTTACCACGATTAGCGGCCTATTTGCGCGGGCTGAGTGGGCAAGTCGCACTCTTGGCGGAAAAGCATTTCACGCTGGATGAGAGCCAGGTTTTGCGCTATTTGGCACGGCTCTCGGCTTATCTTTATCAGCTAACTCATGCGCCAATAGCCACATTGCCGCAGGTGCGGGGGCAGCTTCGCCGTCAATATAATGAAAAAAACGACGTTCTTTCATTAGTTCCGATCAGCGCCAATTGGTGGTTGGCCGACAGCGGCGCGTTAGGTGCAACTTTTACGTTCTGGGACAGCGACAATCAACAGCTTTTACAAAGCACGCAGGCACGCGCTAACCGGCTTGATACGCAGTTCCACCGGCAAAATGTCTGGTCTTCGCTCTCTTTCTGGAAGCAGACGGCGGATAGCATGATGCGCAAACCGTTCCAACTCCATCATCCAAGGTTATCGGATGAAGGAACGCTGGCCGCGAGCGGTGATGCATATGCCAAAACAGCGCCATCATTACTGTCAATAGATGCCTTGCAAACGCTGAAAACCCAATTTGGCACCGATAACTGGCAAACGCTTGAACACGACTTTGCGCAGCAGTTGGATGATTTCCTCACGCCTTATGTCTTGTACCCCAAGGATTACAAATCATTGGCGTGGTATGAAACGGAGCAATGTGTGGTGTGGGAAATCAACGATCGCGCCGATAATGCCGTATTTCTTCGGCTTTATTGGGGCAAGGCAGAACAAAGCAGCTTTGAAGAATTACGCTATATCACAGAAAAGCGGCTCACCGTTTTGGCGGTTTCTGTACAACCTGTCAGAAAAGAGCAGGGGATCGATTTTATTCCAACCACGCTGTGGTTGAAAAAGGAGGATGGCGTTGAGCTGTTCTATCTCGATTTTGACCATTACCCGCGTAAGAAAAAGCCTTCAATGTTTATCAGCCATATTCAAAACTATATGGCACGGAAGAAACAGCAGAGCGCGATTTTATTGGGTACGGTGCCAACTCTTGCCCAGCAGCTCAGCCGGCCACTCCTCTCTGTACTGGAAGCACAGGCCTGTACGGGGCGCTATGGTTTATCCCCTCAGCAAAAAAACGATTTGGCGCAGTGCCTGCAAACCGCCAATGATTTAGGGATGGCATTTCTGGCTAGCCAGCTAAAACATTATCTTGCGCAACCGGTAAGCCAAGCTGAAAACCTGTTACGCCTGATTTGGTTGTGTGACCGGCTGCAACAGCTGCAAAGCCCATTACCCATTCACTTAACGGGTGCAGAGCCTTAATCACGTTTAGCTCTAACCACCCGGTTAGCAGTGCAGTGTTTGGCTGGGTGGTGCAGGGCTACGGGGCGTTCACGCTTATTTTTGTGATGGCCTTTGCAATACGGTGTTATCTCATTTGCATTTAACCTTCAAATTATTGAATATTTAAATATTCAATAATTTGAAGGTTAAAGTTATGACCAGGCGGTTTATCAAAAAAGAAGGTATGGCGTTAACCTTGCTGGCTCGTTACTTGTTGGGCGAGCAGGTCGGCGGGCGTCTCAAAACGATTGATGAACTGTCACAGGCCTTTGAGCTTTCGGTGGGGGTCGTACAAAACGCCTTAAAATCACTGGAAAATCAGCATTATATTGCTTTGGAGCGCCGTGGCCGTAATGGCACGCTGGTGCAATCGATTAATTACGCGGGCCTATTTTCTCAAGCGGGTATTGATAACCTCGTTTGCGCCATGCCGCTGCCGTATACCAAGCTGTATGAAGGCCTGGCCAGTGGTTTAAAAAAACAGTGCCAGGGGATTTCGCTCTATTTTGCCCATATGCGCGGCGCAGATATACGGATTGAATGCCTGAAAAATGGCATCTATGACATGGCAGTCACCTCACGCTTGGCGGCGGAAAACTATTTGCAACAAGGGGATGTCAGGATCGCCTTATCGTTGGGCGAGCACTCTTATGTTAATGCTCACCACTTAATCTGCCGCCAGGGGCAGCAGGATCAAATCCAGCGCGTGGGGCTGGATTTTCGCTCTCCCGATCAGCGTTTGATGACCGAGCTCTTTTTTGCCAACCGCCAGATTGAATGGGTGAATATTGGCTACAACGAAGGACTGGCATTGATCGAAAAGGGGCAGATCGATGCCATGATTTGGAATTTGACCGAAGATCTTGCATCCCATTACCTGACCAGTATTCCGCTGGCGGAGCACGCTATTTATCAACAAGCGACCGAAGCGGTGGTGTTAATTAATCAGGATAATCACTATATCGAACAGTTATTAACGCGCATCGTCGATATTAATGCATTACTTGAGCACCAGCGTGCCGTTCAAGCGGGTTTAATTGATCCTTCTTACTGATTATTGTTTTTTCATGCGGAAAGGCTATGACAATGGAGCAACGATTACAGATTTTGGCAAGCGCCAACCTGATTAGCGCAGAGGTTCATCAAGGCATGTTGAAGGTGGTGAATAAGCTGGAGCAGCAATGGGGGTTGGTTATTCGCAATAGCCAAGGGCAAATGGCAATCACCCATATGGCTAATGCATTAATGCGCTGTGCGCGTGGTGAACCGGTTGCTGCAATGGATAACGAGCTGTTTAGCGAAGTCGTTGAAAGCGAACTCTTTGAGCGTTTGCAAATGATCAACAATGACCTGTTGAGCGAATTTTCAATTCAGATACCAGAAAGCGAAAAAACCTATCTGTTATCGAATCTTTATGCTTTGCACCTTGCTCAAGCGGATTAATCGCCTATTGGAATAGGCTCTAAGTAGGGCTGATTATGTTTTTATCTGCATTACAGAAGCAAAACCCTGCCTTAATCGAGGCCGCGGTAGCGTTATGGCAGCAGGGTAAAGTGCTACCGGATACCTATCTTATCGATCTCGATCAACTGTGGGAAAACGCACGTTTATTGCTGGCCGTTGCCAAACAATACGGTTTGAAACTGTATGCCATGCCAAAGCAGATTGGCCATAACCCCTATATTTGCCAAAAACTTCTGGATATGGGTTTTGCCGGCATTGTTGCGGTGGATTTTAAAGAGGCTAACCAGCTTTATCGCCACCGGGTGCCGGTTGCGCATATTGGTCACCTGGTTCAACCGCCGCTGCATTTGTTGCCTAAAATCCTGGCGGAAAAGCCGGAAGTGATCACGGTTTATTCACTGGAGAAAGCGCAGCAGATCTCAGCGGTAGCCGCACAGCAGAATTACACCCAGCCGTTATTATTAAAAGTCTACCAGCCTGGCGACGTGCTCTATCCCGGCCAAGAGGCGGGTTTTGCCTTGGATCAGCTGGTTGATGCGATCGCGCATATTCAGCAATTGCCTAATGTGCGGATTGTGGGGGCGACCCATTTCCCCTGCATGTTGTTTGATCAAGCACGGCAAGAAACGTTAGCCACCCCTAATTTAGCGACTTTGCTGGCGGGCAAAGCGATGATTGAGCAGCAGGGCGTTCCCGTTGAGCAACTGAATGCTCCCTCGGCCAGCAGCTGCGCCACCTTTCCGCTGTTAGCCGAGCACGGCGTAACTCATGCGGAACCTGGGCATGCATTAACGGGCACCATACCTGCTAACCAGACGGGCGATCAGCCTGAAAGAATCGCCATGCTCTATCTGTCTGAGATTTCCCATCATTTTGCGGGTAACAGCTACTTTTTTGGGGGTGGATATTATCGCCGTGGTCATTTGCAACAGGCATTGGTATTTACCGGCGGTAAAGCGCAATGGGCGGAAGTATTACCAACCGACGACAGCAGCATTGATTATTGCCTGCGTTTAGCGGGCCAGTGGCCCATCGGTAACCCGGTGATCAGCTGTTTTCGCACGCAAATCTTTGTTACCCGCAGCGATGTGGCGCTGGTTGCCGGTATACAAAGTGGCTCACCACAATTAGTGGCAACCTATGACAGTTTCGGGCGGCGTTATGAGTAAGTTTATTGTCATTGTGATTGATAGTTTTGGCGTAGGCGCCATGCCGGATGTGGCGGAGGTGCGCCCGCAGGATATTGGCGCCAACACCTGCCAACATTTGTTGCAAAGCCAGCCTGAATTACGGTTGGCAACCTTAGAGAAGCTGGGCTTAATCAACGCGTTAGGGTTTTCTGCCAACGTGATGCAGGCCAATCCACAGGCTGTTGCCGGCCGCGCGCTGTTACAGCATGAAGGTGGCGATACTTTCATGGGGCACCAGGAAATAATGGGAACCCTGCCATTGCCGCCGCTAAGAATGCCATTCTCGGCAGTGATCGATCGGGTTGAACAGGCATTGCTGGCGGAAAAGCATCAGGTTGAACGGATCGCAATAGGGAGCTTGAGCTATCTGTGGGTGGATGGTGCCGCCGCGATTGGCGACAACCTCGAAGCGGATCTGGGGCAGGTTTACAATATCAGCGCCAATCTGGCGGTATTAACCTTCGAGCAGGTTCAGGCGATTGGCCACATTGTGCGCCGCTGCGTCAAGGTCGGGCGCGTTATTGCTTTTGGCGGCCTGCTGGAAAATACCCAGGCCATTCAAGCGGCCGCAGAAACCCGGCAGCAAACCTATATCGGTATTAATGCACCGAAATCAGGTGCTTATAATCGGGGATTCCAGGTGGTGCATCTCGGTTACGGCGTCGATCAGAGCGTTCAAGTCCCTGAGCAATTGCATCAGGTTAATATTCCAACCGTCCTGATTGGCAAGGTGGCGGATATTGTGGCTAACCCTCACGGCATCAGCTACGAAAAGCTGGTCGACTCACAGCAAATAATGGACTTAACGTTGCAGCATGTTCGGCAGCCAGGGTCAGCTTTTATTTGCAGCAATATTCAAGAAACCGATCTGGCAGGCCACGCGCAAAATCCTGAACGCTATATCGACTGCCTGAAATTGGTAGATCGCAATCTGGCCAGCATTATCGATTCCATGTCAGCGGAAGATTGTTTAGTCGTGATGGCTGACCATGGCAATGATCCGACTATCGGGCACAGCAAGCATACCAGAGAACAAGTGCCTATCCTGGTTTATCAACAGGGGGTGAAAAGTATTGCATTAGGCACCCGGCAAACCTTGGCCGACGTTGGCGCGAGCGTTTGTGAGTTTTTTACCGCACCAGCACCACAGCATGGCCAATCATTTTTATCGTTATTACGACCCAGGTAGTACACATCCAAATGTAAAAGAGGGAATTACTATGCGCTTTGTTATTGGTGGGCAGATTGAGAAAACCAAATTAGCAGAAACGGTACGCCGGTTGGCGGGTGATAAAGCTACGTCAGTAGAAATCATGGGGGATATTGAGGCGGCAATGGCGCTTAAAACCGGGCAGGCCGATTACTACTTAGGCGCGTGTAATACCGGCGGTGGCGGGGCGTTAGCCATGGCGATTGCCATTGCCGGCGCAGATAAATGCATCACGCTAGGGATGCCGGGCAAAATTTTAAGTGATGATGAAATATCTGCCAGCGTGCAGGCAGGTAAAACCGCTTTCGGTTTTACCGGACAAGACATTGATGCTGTCGTACCGGTAGTGATTGCTGCTATTTTCCAGCGTTCCTGATAGCCGGGTTATTCAACATTATTAATACCAGGGATTTATTATGGAAATCGAATTCTTCACGCGTTTGATCGCCGTTGATAGTGGGAAACTGATCGTGATTGCCATGATTGGTGCTATTTCCTCCATGATGTCTAATCGTTGTATTGCGGTTTTCCACGATGGTTTACGCCCGCTGATCCCTGAATATATTGAAGGACGCATGAGCCGTGGCGTGTTGTTGGCGAGCAGTTTCGCCTTGAGTTTTGGTTTGGTGATTGGCTTTGGCTTGCCGTTTTCATTAACCGCACCGATTATTTTAGTCCACAGCCTGTTATTAGGCACCGACGTGATCGGTATCTGGTGCCCCAACAGCCGCAAAGGGTTTATCGCCTCGGGGATTGTTGGCGCACTGTACGGGATTGCGCTGTTGGTCGGCCTAAAATCGATTGTCGATCTGTTTGCGATGATGCCGGTGAATTTTATGAGCGCGCTCAGCAAAGTCGGCGATCCTATCATTGTCTGTTTCTCACTCTTCCCTGCCTTGGTGGTGGCTTACCAGTTTGGCTATCGCAAAGGTTTATTTGTTTTATTGGCCACCTTGATCGGCTACCTGGCTACGCAATCCGTTGGGAGCTTAAGCTTTGGCGGCCAACTGGAGAAACCGGTAAAGCTTGATCCTAACGGGATCGCATTACTGTTTGCCATGGTGGTGATGTTCTATTTCGCCATGCGGGAAAAAGCCCCTAAATTGCCAGAGGGCGCCAAAGGTTCTAACGAGATGTTGGTCGGCATTTTCTCGGAAAGAATCAAACGTATTCAAAAAAACCAATGGCTGCTGGTCTTAAGCGGTGGTTTAACCGCCGTCGCGGCCACCATGTCGATGAGCCTGTTAGCCGAAGGCCCGGTTTCATTGCAACTGATGGCCGCCGGTGACGCTAATGGTGCGCTGCTGGTCGCGCTGGCGCGTGCTATCAGCTTTATTCCATTAGTTGCCACTACCGCGATTGCCACCGGTGTGTATAGCCCGGATGGCATGAAATTTGTGTTTGTGGCAGGTTTGGCGACCAATAACTATGTCATCGCCTTTATTGCGGGCTGCGCCATTATGTTTATGGAAATAAAAATGTTGGCAGGGGCGGCAATCTGGCTGGATCGTTATCCAGGGGTGAAAGCCTGTGGCGATCATATTCGTACCGCCATCACTAAAATGCTTGAGGTCTCTTTGCTGGTTGGCGGCATGATGGCGTCAAATGCGATTTTGCCAGGTATGGGCTTTATGATCGTTGCGGGTATTTATCTGTTAAACCGCACCTCAAAACGGCCGTTGGTTGAAATGGCGATTGGCCCGATTGCGACGATTGCGGTCGGTATTCTGGCGAATCTGCTCTATTTTGTTGGGCTGGGTTAATCGCCAACGTTGCCTATTCACAGATTATGTTAAGGCTTATCCCATGAAAACATACCCGTTACAGAGTTTAACGCTAGCGGAAGCCCAGCAGAAACAGTTCGCTTTAGTGGATGCGATCAGCCGCTATTTTACCGGGCAAGCCTTCCTGACATTAGGGGATTTGGGGCTTGAGCCTGAATTTAATCAACCGCAGACCACCCATAAAGTTGAACAGGTGTTGGCACATTTCTTTCGTGCCGAAGAAGCGGTTTTAGTGCAAGGAGCAGGCACCGGAGCCATTCGTGCGGGATTGGCGGCATTGCTCAAACCGGGTGGTTCATTATTAGTGCACCAGGCTCCTATTTATCCCACTTCAAAAGTGATTATTGAGCAAATGGGGTTAAAGCTGGTGATCGCTGATTTCAACGATCCTGGGGCATTAAGGCAGCAGATAGCTGCCCACCCAATTGACGCGGCACTAGTCCAGCATACCCGCCAAAAACCCGATGACAGCTACGAGCTGGCCGCAGTGATCAGGCTCTTGAATCAGCACCAGATTCCAAGCGTGGTTGATGATAATTATGCGGTGCTGAAAGTGGATAAAATCGGCTGCGAAATGGGCGCGGGCTTATCGACATTTTCCAGCTTTAAACTGTTTGGCCCGCAGGGCGTTGGTGTGGCTGTGGGTGACAGTAAAGCGGTGCAGGCTATCCGCAGCACCCTGTATTCCGGCGGCTGCCAGATTCAAGGTTTCCAGGCGTTGGAGGTGCTGCGTGGATTGGTGTTTGCGCCAGTGATGCATGCGGTGCAGGCGCAGGTGAATCAAGAATTGCTGGTGCGTTTAAACAGCGGTGAATTACCGATGGTGAAACAGGCGCTGCTTGCCAATGCGCAATCAAAAGTGCTGCTGGTGGAATTCCACGAGCCGGTGGCCAATCAGGTTTTGCAGCAGGCAGAAAAGTTGGGGGCCTTGCCTTATCCCGTTGGTGCTGAGTCCAAATTTGAAATTCCACCGTTATTTTACCGCCTTTCCGGTACTTTTAGAGAGGCCGAACCGGGTTTGCAACAGCGGATGATCCGCATTAATCCGAATCGCAGCGGCGCGGAAACCATCTTGCGGATTTTGCAACAGAGCTACTCTGCGGCTAAACAGCAGGCTGAATAAGGTGGTGTGTACAAATATGATAAATCCAACGGGTTATACCTACGTACATGAGCATCTGCATATCGATCTCTCGCACGAGAAAAATAATATTGATTGCCGCTTTGACCAATATGAACTGATTCGCGATGAGTTGAAGGTCTTAAAGCAGAAAGGGGTCGCCAACATTGTTGAAATGACGAACCACTATATGGGGCGGAATGCGCAATTTATGTTGGATCTGATGCGGGATACCGGCATGAACGTGCTCGCTTCCACCGGGTTTTATCAACAAAAGTTCTACCCTGACTTTATTGCCAGCCGCACTGCGCCAGCGCTGGCAAAAATCATGATTGATGAGATTGAACAAGGCATTGATGGTACGGCACTGAAAGCCTCGGTGATTGCCGAAATTGGCAGCAGTAAAGATGTGATCACCCAGGATGAAAAGAAAGTCTTTCATGCCGCGGTCTTGGCTCATCAGGCCACCGGCCGCCCGCTCTCCACTCACACCACATTAAGCACCATGGGGGTTGAGCAAGTGGGGTTGCTTAAGCAATTGGGCATGGATCTGAATCATGTCGTTATTGGGCATTGTGACCTGAAAGAGCAGTTGGATAATATCTTGCAGATGATCGACGCTGGGGCGTATGTGCAATTTGACACCATCGGCAAGAATGATTATTTCCCCGATCAGAAACGCATTGAAATGCTGCAAGCCCTTCAGCAACGCGGCCTGCTCAACCGCGTGATGCTTTCCATGGATCTTACGCGCCGCTCGCACCTGAAAGTGAACGGTGGCTTGGGGTTTAGCTATCTGCTGGATCAGTTTGTACCGATGTTGCTCAATGCAGGTTTCAGCCAAACCGAGATTGAGCTAATGTTGAAAGAGAATCCAAAACGCTTCTTTGGTTAAGGCGGGTGCTGGCCTGGGTGGTTAGGTTCACTGCCGCACAGGCAACTTAGAAAGCGCGGGTTGGCACCGCACAGGTTGGCATCGCGTTCACTGCCGTACAGGCAGCTTAGAAAGAAATATTAAACGGCAATTTTCCGGCGTTACGGTTTGCTTACTCTGGTGATACCACCAGAGTCATTTGGCGATGGGCAGCTGAATACGGGCAATGGATTAAACGGGCCGATTCAGTTTCTGGGCGGCATTCTCCAGCAACGTATCCAAGCTGGAATGTAGCAGGTGTCGTTTAACCGGCTTGCTCACCGCCTTAAGCGGAGAACCGACTTGCCTATCCATGGTATAGATAGTCACATTCCCTTCGGTATGCTGATAAATCAGTAAACCATCCACGCCGATATCTTCGGCGTCAACGAAACGGTGTAAAACGGTTTGCATGCGGCGCTTGGCATCATCATCACCGCTGACGGCTTTGCGTAAATCTTCCACATTGAGGCCAACGGGAACGGAGTAGATATAGATCGTTTCAACATCTGGACTGGTTTTACAGAAGAAGCAGTAGTCTTTTTGTACCTCTGATAGCGCCTCCATTTTACGCAGCTCGATGATGAGTTGTTGCCCGTCCTGATAAGGAGGCGCAGAGATATCAAAGAAAACCAGTCGGAAAGGGCCGGGATCGCCAGCCATGGCGGCATGAGGTACGCTTGCCAGCACGCTAAACGTAAGTAAGAAGGTAAAGAAAAATTTCCTTATATTCATTTTCGAAAGTTCCGGTTTCTGATGTCGTGAGCGCAGAGAAATGAGGCAGCATATAGCCAGTGTTCAGGCAGCACAAGCAGCGTATTGCCCCCAGAATGACCACCACCAGTAGGCAATGACCACCGCCAGCCCAAAGCCATAGAGGAGCACCTTGAAGAGATCCTTAAAAAGGATGTCGCGTATCAAGGCTATCAGCAGCGGTGTTCCCAGCAAAAACAGAAATAGCGGTGAGGTGATGTCGCGCAGGTCATCGGGATCGGCTGGCAAGCTGCATATGCTATCACCCGGTTCCAGCATCCAATCATATTCACCCATGTTAAAAACCTGCATGCACAGATAAACGAGCACAAAGTACCCGCCAAGGGAGAGGATTTCGAACAGCCTTTTTTGGTATTTCTTCACAAGATTATTTCCAACAGCCAGCGGGAGAACTCGATCGACAAGCGAGGATTATTGATACGATTTAGGCACAAACGGAGAATATCTTGCAACACTCTCCGTTTATTTTAAAACCAACAGCACGGGGTGCCGTTTTTGATCGAGGGAGCAACGCTATTCCTTTACCAGCCAGTATGCTGCCTCAAATGGCCGCAAGAGCATGGGCTGTGGCTGTTCCGCCGTATCCGCATAGTTGCTCATCAGCGGTTGCCACACAGCAGAGCGTTCGACGCCAGCGGCATCCCACGCCAAAAGTTCATGGCTCAGGTTAGCGGCCACCAACAAGCGCTGCCCGTTCCAACGGCGCTGATAGCACCATAATGCCGGGTGTTCCGGGGCCAGATCCTGATAGTCGCCGTGCGTTAGCAACGGATACTGTTTGCGCAGGGCGATCAGGTGGCGATAGGTATAAAATACCGAATCCCGATCGGCCAGCGCTGCTTCGGCATTAATCTGCGGGTAGTTTTCTGCGCAGGCGATCCACGGTGTACCGCTGCTAAACCCGGCGTTGGCGCTGGCGTCCCATTGCATCGGCGTGCGGCCGTTGTCGCGCGACTTGCTGGCCAGGATCGCCAGCAGTTCGGCGCTGTTTTTACCCTGTGCGCTCAGTTCGGCGTACATATTCAGGCTTTCCACATCACGATATTGATCGATATGGCTGAAACCTGGATTGGTCATGCCAATCTCTTCGCCCTGGTAGATATACGGCGTGCCTTGCATACCGTGCAGCAGCATCGCCAGCATTTTAGCGGCGATAACGCGCAGTTCGCCTTCGTCACCGAAGCGTGAAACGATGCGTGGCTGATCGTGGTTACACCAGAACAGCGCGTTCCAGGCACGGTTGTGCATCCCTTGCTGCCAGTGGCAGAAAATCTGTTTCAGTTCAACGTAGTCCGGGGCTGCCAGCGTCCATTTTTGCCCATTGGTGTAATCCACTTTCAGGTGATGGAAATTGAAGGTCATCGACAGCTCTTGGCCGCTGTGTGCCGCATATTGCTGGCAATGCTCCAGCGAGGTGGAAGACATTTCGCCCACGGTCATCAGGCCGAGAGGCTGGAACACTTCACGGCTCATTTCTTGCAAAAACTCATGAATACGTGGGCCATCGGTATAAAACCGCCGGCCATCGCCTTGGGTATCGCTGGGGAAATCCTGCTGTTTGGACACCAGATTAATCACGTCAAGGCGCAGCCCATCAACGCCCTTATCCGCCCAGAACTGGCACACTTTCTTTAATTCTTCCCGCACCGGCGGGTGTTCCCAATTGAGATCGGCCTGCTCGGTGGCGAACAGATGCAGATAATACTGGCCGCTGCTGGCGTGCCACTGCCAGGCGTTGCCGCCAAATTTGGAACGCCAGTTGTTGGGCGGGGCATCGCCTTCGCCATCGCGCCAGATGTAGAACTGGCGCAGCGGGCTATGGCGATCCTGCGCGGCCTTGAACCACGGGTGCTCGGTGGAGGTATGGTTGAACACCATATCCATCACAATGCGGATACCGCGCTGGTGGGCCTGGGCGACTAAGTGCTCAAAGTCTGCCAGGGTGCCATAAGCCGGATCGATGGCGCAGTAATCCGCCACGTCGTAACCGTTATCCACCTGCGGTGACACATAAACCGGCGTCAGCCAAATGGCATCAACGCCCAGATCCTGTAAATAATCCAGCCGCCGGGTGACCCCTGCCAGATCGCCATAGCCATTACCGGTGCTGTCTTGGAAGCTTTTTGGGTAGATTTGATAGATGACACCGTTTTGCCACCAAGGAATAGGATTGCTCATCGGAACCGTAACCTCTTTGCTTATGCCAATGGGCCTGCCGGCAGACAGGCCTGGTAATGAATTCAGACCGG
Organism: Chania multitudinisentens RB-25; assembly: GCF_000520015.2. GTDB lineage: Bacteria > Pseudomonadota > Gammaproteobacteria > Enterobacterales > Enterobacteriaceae > Chania > Chania multitudinisentens. Next base: position 52,010 of record NZ_CP007044.2, on the reverse strand, counting down.
CAATTCGCCGCGGCTGGCTTTGCGTTTGTACACCATGATGGTCAGCAGTAGCGGGATCACCACGGCAACCAGAATGGCCAGGGAATAAATCAGCCAGAACTGTGGTTGAATGGACAGAATGCCCGGCAGGCCGCCGACGCCAATCCCATTCGCCATCACGCCGGTCAACCCGCAGATCAGGCCCGCCAGGGCCGAACCGATCATCGCGCACAGCATCGGGAAACGGTATTTGAGGTTGATCCCGTACATGGCCGGTTCGGTGACGCCGAGGTAGGCGGAAATCGCCGCCGGGACTGAAATTTCACGCTCGTTGGCCTTGCGGCTGATAATAATGATGCCCAGCACCGCCGAAGCCTGCGCGATGTTGGAAAGCGCAATCAGCGGCCATACCGGCGTGCCGCCCATGCTTTGGACCATCTGCATATCGATCGCCAAGGTCGTTTGATGTACACCGGTAATCACCAGCGGCGCATACAGGAAGCCAAACAGCGCAGCCCCGATTGGCGCGAAGCCACCGGTCATGATTGACTTCACCGCCCAGGCTACGCCGTCGCCGATCAGGCGGCCAAACGGGCCGATCAGCGTGTGGGCCAGGAACACCGCCAGCAGCAGAGAAACCACCGGTACGATCACCAGATACAGATAATCCGGCACGATCTTTTTCAGCCGGGTTTCGATCCAACCCAGAGTCAGGCCGGCGAGGATCGAGGGGATCACCTGGGCTTGATAACCCACTTTCTGAATGGTGAACCAGCCGAAGTTCCACACTTCCGGCACTTGCTGGCCGAGCAGGTAGGAGTTCATCAGCTGCGGTGAAACCAGGGTAATGCCCATCACGATACCGAGTACCGGCGTGCCGCCCATTTTTTTCACCGTTGACCAGCAGATCGCCACCGGCAGGAACATGAAGATGGCTTCACCGAGCAACCACAGGAAATCGTAAATGGTTTTCCACGCTGGGTGCATCTGAGCCAGCGTTTGGCCGCCAGACATCGGAATATCGCCGATCACGTTGCGGAAACCGAGGATCAAACCCCCGCTGATCAACGCAGGCAGCAACGGGAAGAAGATTTCAGCGAAGTGGGAGATGCCACGCTCGAACCAGGTCATATTTTGGCGTGCGGCCAGTTTCGCCTGTTCTTTGTCGGCCTCATTGAGGCCGGTGGCGGCGATCAACGCCTGATAGTAATCACCAACTTCTGGGCCGATCACCACCTGGAACTGCCCGGCATTGGTAAAGCACCCTTTGACCATCCGCAGTTCTTCGATCTCTTTCGGTTTGGCCTTGCCAGGATCGTTAAGCACGAAACGCAAGCGAGTAATACAGTGGCTGACGGTAGCGATATTCTCACGGCCACCGACCAGCGCGATCAGGCGGTCGATATCCTGCTGCTGAACTTTGCTCATGGTGAAACCCTTTGTAGGTGCAGAAGTGTGGATAAATAAAGCTTAGACATTTGCTGGGGTTTATGAAATGGGAACGTTCCCATTTTGGGTTAACGATCACAAAATGGGATCCTTAAGGGCTTAGGCTCTCAACCAGACCTAGATGGATTGCTATTTATGCATATATCGATTTGTATGTATTTTATTTGGAATGGTTGTGACGGCTTGCGCTTGAAATCACGTGGGTGCGGATTGGCCCGGTGTTTATACCTAGCATACTTCAAGCTGCGTTCGGTTACTCAGCTCATCCCTGAGCCTCGTCTCTCCAGGTTTGTTGCAAGCAGCGTTCAACTCTGCTCCCGGTAACTCAAATTAGGTAGGGGTTATTAAAGAACGTTCCCAAAATTTATAACCCTTTCGATTTTAAACGTGCCACGTGATCAACAAATAGTTGAACGGGGTTGGTACTGCCGGTAACAATCCCAGCGGTTTGATTAATAGCATCCAGGTGATCCATGGAATAATCGGAACGGATAACTTTGCCGAGATGCATACTATAACGCCCAACCAATCCATCATTCTGGAAGCGTTCTTTGGTGAACAGAAATGAAAGAGCAACCATTGAAGTATGCAGCGGATCAAAATTATTGAGCCCCTGTTCAATCGGGTTGTAATTAATAATCCCACCCCAAGAATAATAATAAACGCCATTCTCAAACTCTTTACCTTCCCCTCCCCAACTGCTTGGTAAACCCTGTGGATATTTGGCATTGAATTTAGCGACGCCTTCGCTGGTGAGCGAATTAAGCGCTGCGACACTGTCTTGTGGCAAGGAAGGGCGGCCACTCATAATGGAAAGGAATGAACCAAAAGCGTTCATCACTGCGCTTGCGATGGCTTCGGGAAGGGAACCCGGTTTCACCGCCAAACGAACCAGATCGGCAATTTCTGAGCCAAAGTTTGCCCCATTCACGGAAGTAACAGAGGCAACCAGTTCGGGATGAATTGCGGCGACGTAGCGGCAGGCCAATGGGCCCTGGCTGTGGCCAATCAGGTTGACCTTGGCCGCTCCGGTTAACTGGGTTACTTGTTTTACAAAATTGAGTAATTGTTCACCACGAGCTTCATTACTGTTTTCTGCCGATATAGAGGCGGTGAATACAGTAGCTCCGGTTTTTTCCAGTGCTTTCTGAATACCGAAAAAGTAAGGATAGATTCCAGCAATCTTATCAAAACCACTGAAGCCGTGAACGAGAATAATGGGATATTGTAAGGATTTAGACATGATGAATACCTCTTGGAATTATTTGACCAGGTGGTCGAAATAAATAGTAAAATAAGAGGGTGATTTTCACATTTTATTAATGTTGTGTAGTGATTAAGACAAAAATGCGTAATATTGAGGCTGTCGACAATCAATGTAACACATATTTTTAATAAGGGTATTAATGTTTTTGAATATTATTTAACAGCGGCACGAAATACAGTGTTTTTTTGCAATGCTGACAAAATGATGATGATTGGCAGCTATTGCAAATTTGCACCTTGGCTAAATTCAAGCCTATGAATTTCAGGCGGCAGCTGCCATCAGGCCAGCCTGCTGGGAATAATAATCTGCCGAATCCCCAATTCACCGCTGAGCTGGCCCAGTAGCTGTTGGGCGGCCTGTTGCCCGGCGGTGCCATAGCCCAGCTCCACCGAAAATATCTCAGGGAACAGGAAATTGAGCAGCGGCGTATTCCCAATGGCACAGACCTGTATTGCGGTAAGAGAATGTTGTTGCAGGTATTTCATCGCGCCGAGGGCGATGGTATCAGAGGCGCATACCAGTGCGCTGGTATGGGGTTCAATCACGCTTGCAGCCAGTTGGAAGCCGCTCTGATAGTTCAGTTCACCGAGCGCGGCAATCGGCGGGATCTTCAACTTACGGCAGGTAGCAAGATAGGCTTGGTGGCGGCGCATCCCGGTGGTGGCGTCAGATTCCTGCACGCCGAGATAGCTGATATGGGAATGGCCCAACTGGCGTAAACGCTGCATCAGCAGTTTTACCGCCCCGTCGTCGTCGTAACAGACGGAAGAAATGCCGGGGTAGTCACGCGCGATCACCACCATTTTTTCCTGCCAGGGCGCTAACATCGCGGCGGTCAGGCCGGTAAAGCCGAACAGGATCACCCCGTCGATGTTGCGCTGTTGCAGCACCTGTAAGTGTTCCTGTACCAACCGGGTTTCAAACTGGCTTTCCAGCACGATCGGATCAAAACCTTGCTGATACAGCAACGGCAGCATGGTACGCACTGCCTGGTTTTCCGACGGCGAATCAAGGCGGGAAACGATGATGGCGACCACTTTGTCGCTTTGGCCGCGCATGGCGCGCGCTGACTTGGACGGCGTAAAGCCATGGCTGCGGATCACCGCTTCCACCCGTTCACGGGTTTGCGGGCTTACGCTGCCTTCGTTATTCAGCACGCGTGATACGGTGGATTTGCCTACTCCGCTCAGGCGGGCGATATCCTTGATAGTCAGCCGGTTTTGCATGGTGTGGTTATCGTTTCGGTTGATAGACGAAGGCCGACAGCATATACCCTTCTGGCATGAAATTGCAGCGTTGTCAGCGAGTGTTTTTGCTCAGAGCTGGCAAAGTAAATCGGCATAAATCCCGCTCAGCGCACCGCCTGGCGCAAACTGCTTTTTGATCCACTGGGTGACCTGCCCGGTGGCCGCATGCTGTGTGGCGAGTAACATACGGGAATCCTGACGTGGGTTGTGAATGCGGCGGATAATTAACAATCCTTCTGCCACCGCTTCGCGGGCCATATATTCCGGCAAAAAACCAATGCCTTCGCCTAAAATCTGGCACTGACACTTGGTGTTGAAATCCGGCACCAGAATCGCCTCCTGCCCATGCAATAACCAACCCACTTTTTTATTGATGGTATGCGCGGTGTCTTCCACCATGATGTTGGGATACAGCCGCAGCTGGCTCTCGGAGATGGGTTCCGGCATCAGCGCCAGTGGGTGATCGGGCGCAATGGCGAATACCCAGCGGATAGCGCCAATTTCGGTGTAATCAATGCCACCGCCATCCAGCAGCGTATCTGGTGCGCCAATCGCGATATTGGCCTGATTATTAATAATGGAATCCCAGACACCGTTGTACACCTCGGTGGTCACCGTGATATGGCAGGTAGGGAATTGCTTCTTCAAGACCTGTAACAACCGGGCGGTATGCCGGGGCGTATAGAGCAACTGGTTGATGCAGATACGTACCCGCGCTTCGATGCCCTGAGCGATGGTATCAATACCGCGCTTAATGGCGTGGAAGTCATTCAGCAGATCGGTCGCTTTACGGTAGAAATAGAAGCCGGATTCGGTGAGTTCAATGCTGCGCGTGCTGCGGTTGAACAGCACCACATCCAGCCCGGTTTCCATGCGCTTGATGGTGTAGCTGATGGCCGATGTGGTCAGGCCCAATTCTTCTGCCGCCTTGCTGAAGCTAGCGAAGCGCGCTGCGGTGGTAAAGGCCAGCAGATTATCTTCGGTAAAAATGGAGTTCATATCTAAGGCTCCTCCTGGGGATGTGCTCAGAAGAAGGGGAGCCACCCGGCCGTATTGTTGAATGTATTTGTAATTCTGATGAGGAGCAACCAGTATTGAAAAAATTTTAACACTGGCGTTACAACTGATTTGAACAGAGTCACACTTCCGATTATTTGTTTGAAGCCTTATGCAGCAAGCGATGAAAGCCTCTGCGCCGCAGCGATGTTTAGCATAACAAAAGAGTGAAAACTAGGAGTAAAGATTGCGCCGTCGCACGTTTTACCTCAATAATTGAATTTTATTCAACAATGAATCCCTTTGCGATGAATGATTTTTAAGCGGATGTTTTTCTCCTTCATCTGTTGCTATCCTCAGAATCAAATCTTCATCATGCTGCAAGTTGTATTAAAGCCCACCAAAGAAAAGGGAGCCAGAATATGTCCGAGAAAGCATTGATTAGCGAATTTCTTTTTGCTGCGGAAAAAGGCGATATCGACGCGGTGAAAAAATGCTTGGCTAACCATGTGGATATTAATGCCACAACTCGCCAGGGCCGAACCGCCATTACGCTTGCCAGTCTGAGTAAACACTACGACTGTGTGGCCTTATTAATTTCCGCCGGTGCTGATATTGATCGGCAAGATCAAATCTGTTTTAACCCATTCCTGCTCAGTTGCCTGAATAATGATTTAACGCTGCTGCGTTTAATATTGCCAGCCAAACCTAATTTAGACTGTTTAACCCGTTTTGGTGGCGTAGGAATTACCCCCGCCAGTGAAAAAGGCCACGTTGATATTGTGCGTGAATTATTAACGTGCACCGAGATTAACGTAAACCACACCAATTTTGTGGGCTGGACGCCATTGCTGGAAGCCATTGTGCTCAATGACGGCGGGGCTAAACAGCAAGAGATTGTCAAATTGCTGCTCGATCACGGCGCAAATCCCCATATGACCGATAAATACGGTAAGTCGCCGCTGGAGCTGGCGCGTGAAAAAGGCTATCACGAAATTGCTGCACTGCTGGTGGCGGCAGGCGCGTAACCCGGTAAAGAAAAGAGGAGAAATGCTATCGCACAGCCTCTGCGGCAGTGCATCACAGCGCTATCGGCGGAGGCGGCTTTTCCCCGTTATACGCTCAGCGGGCATGTCGAACAGGTGTTTTCCCGGGCGGTAAACCTGTTCGTTCCAGAGCAGAACATGCTCTATACGTTATTAAGCGACGCATGCGACAACGCCCCAAATAGCTGCCGAATAGCGCTCAGGCACTGCGACAAGATATTCAGCCCCGGTGAGCGGGTACAATTTGCTCAGGGTGGCCTTGAAATTGGTCAAAATAAATGGATTGAGTTTGACCACTGCCAGTTATGGCAACGGCCTGAACTGTATTTAACTGCCGAAAATATCAAACGTATTAATTGGTATCAATGGGGGCAATGGATTTATCAGCAGGCAATATCCGGTGATTCACTTTTTTATTACGCTGGCGACAATGTTTTTTATCAGGAAATAGCCGCGTTATTACAGCGCAACCGCGCGGCATTATTAATGGCAATGCGGCGGAATGAAAGCCCTGACCAGGCCATCCTTTCTCTTATTGGATTAGGCATTGGGCTGACCCCTTCCGGCGATGATTATCTGGTTGGGCTTTGCGTAATATTGCTGCTCTCTGGTCACCCGGCGCAACAATATCGCAAAACGTTTCTCGCGGTGCTGGAAAAAGTGCGAGAGAAAACCACATTGCTGAGCGCCATTACTTTAGAAGCAGCAATCAATCAGCGTTATCGGCAAGTGATTGGGAACCTGATCGCGAAAATAGTGCACAACGATCACGATCTTATTATTCACACCATTAACGAGATTAAAAAGATCGGCTCAAGTTCAGGCTGCGACATGCTGTATGGCATGGCGGATGCCTGCTTCTTGACCTCATATTTTGGAGAAAAATATGCCTATCAAGATCATGGTAAAAAAGAACACCTGGTTTGATTCCGTATCACTGATGTCGATTTCGACCAAAGCGAACAAACTGGATGGAGTTGAACAGGCATTTGTGGCCATGGCCACGGAAATGAACAAAGGGGTATTACAAAACCTGGGCTTGTTAACCCCGGAACTGGAAGCGGCTAAAAACGGCGATCTGATGATTGTGATCAACGGCGCCAGCGATGAAGCAAACGACGCTACCCTGCAAGCCATTGAAGCCTTGTTCACTCACAAAGATCAGGGCTCCCGGCACGAAGCGCGCTACGCCACTCTGGCCAGCGCGAAGGCCAATATCCCGGAGAGCAACCTGGCAGTGATTGCGGTCAACGGCCTGTATGCGGCGCGTGAAGCGCGCCAGGCGCTGGAAAATAACCTCAACGTGATGCTGTTTTCCGATAACGTCTCCATTGACGATGAGCTGGCGCTGAAACAACTGGCGCATGACAAGGGGTTGCTGATGATGGGGCCGGACTGCGGCACTGCCATCATTAACGGCGCCGCGCTCTGCTTTGGCAACGCGGTACGCCGTGGCAACATCGGCATCATCGGCGCCTCCGGCACCGGTAGCCAGGAACTGAGCGTGCGCATCCATGAGTTTGGCGGGGGCATCTCGCAGTTGATTGGCACCGGCGGGCGAGATCTGAGTGAAAAGATTGGCGGCCGGATGATGCTCGACGCCCTGAAAATGCTGGAGGAAGACGCTGGAACCGATGTGATTGCGCTGATCTCCAAGCCCCCGGCCCCGGCGGTAGCGCGCACCGTGCTGGAACACGCCCGTGCCTGCCGTAAACCGGTGGTGGTTTGCTTCCTGGGGCGCAATGCTCCCCCTGCCGATGAACCTGGGTTGCAGTTTGCCCGTGGCACCAAAGAGGCGGCATTAAAAGCGGTACTGCTTACCGGCATTAAAGAAGAATCCCTCGATCTCCATCCATTGAACTGGCCGCTGATTGAAGAAGTACGTGCGCGCCTGACACCGCAGCAGAAGTACATTCGTGGCCTGTTCTGCGGGGGCACTTTGTGTGATGAAGCGATGTTCGCGGCCTTGGAAAAACACAGCAACGTCTACAGCAATATTCAGCCCGATCCGGCCATGCGCCTGAAAGACCTGAATCAGAGCGTGGCGCACACCTTCCTCGACTTTGGTGACGACGATTTCACCCACGGCAAACCGCACCCGATGATCGACCCAACCAACCGCATCAGCCGCCTGTTGCAAGAAGCCCGCGATCCAGAAGTTGGCGTGATCGTGATGGATTTCGTGCTCGGCTTTGGGGCCCATGAAGATCCGGTGGGCGTGATGATTGAAGCCATCAAAGAAGCCAAGGCGATTGCGGCCCGTGAGCAGCGGCCATTGGAGATCCTTGGCTATGTGCTGGGCACCGATCTCGATACGCAATCCTTGCAGCAGCAGTGCCAGATGCTCACCGATGCCGGTGTGATCTGGGCCAGCAGCAGCACCAATACCGGGTTACTGGCGCGTGAATTTGTCTGTAAAGAGGAGAAAGTCTGATGAGCCATTCGTTATTCAATCAACCGCTGAATGTGATCAACCTCGGCATTGCGATGTTCAGTGATGACCTCAAAAAACAGCATATTCCGGTGACCCATCTTGACTGGACGCCGCCTGGGCAGGGCAACCTGGCGGTGATCGAAGCGCTTGATCAGATTGCTGCTCCGGCGCTAGCCGAGAAAATCGCGGCGGCTAACCAACTGGCACTGGAGCGCATTATTCAATCGCATCCGGTGCTGGTGGGCTACGATCAGGCGATTAACGTGGTGCCAGGCATGACGCGTAACACCATTTTGCACGCAGGCCCGCCCATTAGCTGGGAAAAGATGTGCGGTGGCATGAAAGGTGCGGTGACCGGTGCGCTGGTGTTTGAAGGGTTGGCCGCTACCCTGGACGAGGCAGCCGAACTGGCGGCTTCTGGCGAGATCGTCTTCTCACCGTGCCATGAACATGATTGTGTGGGATCGATGGCGGGCGTCACTTCGGCATCGATGTTTATGCACATTGTGGAGAACAAAACCTACGGCAACCGCGCTTATACCAACATGAGCGAGCAGATGGCGAAAATCCTGCGCATGGGGGCTAATGACCAGAGCGTGATCGATCGCCTGAACTGGATGCGTGACGTGCAAGGCCCAATGCTGCGTGATGCCATGAAACTGGCCGGGGAGATCGATCTGCGGCTGATGCTGGCCCAAGCGCTGCATATGGGTGACGAATGTCATAACCGTAATAACGCGGGTACCTCGTTGCTGATTCAGGCGCTGACGCCGTGGATTATCCAAACGGGTTATCCGGTTGAACAGCAACGCGAAGTATTCGACTTTGTCGCCAGCAGTGATTACTTCTCAGGCCCGACCTGGATGGCGATGTGCAAAGCGGCAATGGACGCCGCGCACGGCATTGAGTACAGCACCGTGGTCACCACCATGGCGCGCAACGGCGTGGAGTTTGGCCTGCGCATCAGCGGCTTGCCAGGGCAGTGGTTTACCGGCCCGGCGCAGCAGGTTATCGGCCCGATGTTTGCCGGTTATAAGCCGGAAGACTCCGGGTTGGACATCGGTGATAGTGCCATTACTGAAACCTACGGCATTGGTGGCTTTGCGATGGCGACTGCGCCAGCCATCGTTGCGCTGGTGGGGGGCACGGTAGACGAAGCGATCGATTTCTCACGCCGGATGCGGGAGATCACCCTGGGTGAAAACCCTAACGTCACTATTCCACTGCTCTCGTTTACGGGGGTGCCGACGGCTATCGACATCACCAAAGTTGGCAGCAGCGGCATTCTGCCGGTGATTAACACCGCTATTGCTCATAAAGATGCAGGGATAGGCATGATTGGCGCCGGGATTGTTCACCCGCCGTTTGCCTGTTTTGAGCAGGCATTGCTGACTTATCGCGATCGCTACTGCCAATAACAATAACAGGGGCTAACGCGTGTTAGCCCCAAAATAGCTGCACTAACACCAGAACCAGAATTGTTGTTCACCTGCAGGAACGATGACGATCCCGTGGATCGTATATCCCCAAATTCAATCAAGATGCAGGTAGGCGGCAAGCGTTGGCCCGTAGGGTGAACCTCTTTGAGGCTCATCATCCCCAGGCGCATAGACAACTATGTGATTGGGGGGAGCTAGGGCAGCCCCTACAGTTTGATTGACGACGGGTAAAACGTATTTTAACGACCTGTGAAGGACAGTCCATGAACAGAATAAAGTTAGAATGGAAACGTGGAGATTGGGCGGCCTACTTCGGGCTGATGACCAATAACCTGACCAACCTGCTCACCATGATGGGGTTACTGATCTTTGTGGTGGGTATTCCGAAAGAAATCGTTTACGGGCGCATTGCCCCAGCCTTTGGGCTGGCGGTGCTGATGGCCAGCGTCTGCTACACCTGGTTTGGCCTGCAAATGGCACGCCAGACCGGGCGCAGCGACGTGACCGCGCTGCCGTCCGGCCCCAGTGCTCCCTCTATTTTCACCGTGACCTTTCTGGTGCTGATGCCGGTTTATCAGCAAACCGGCGATGCAGATTTTGCCATCCAGATTGGCCTGGTGTGGTGCTTTGTGGAAGCACTGATCCTGGTAGGGGGATCGTTCCTTGGCGAAACCATCCGCAAGATGATCCCGCGCACCGTGCTGCTCTCCTGTTTGTCCGGTCTGGGGCTGTTACTGCTGGCGATGAACCCGATGTTGCAGGCGTTCGAAGCGCCAACCGTGTCGTTCATCGTGCTGTTGCTGATCTTTATTAACTGGTTTGGCAAAAAGCCCATCTTCGCCCGTATTCCGACCGGCTTACTGTTGCTGCTGGCCGGTACTGCGCTGGCGTGGATCTCGGGCCTGCAAAGCCCGGATGCGATTAAGGCCTCGATGTCTTCCTTTGGCTTTAACCCACCGAGCATTCATATCGACGGCTTTATGCAGGGCCTGCCTCATGCGTTGCCGTATCTGGCCTCTGCGGTTCCTCTGGGTTTGGCGAACTACATCTTTGACCTGGAGAACATCGAAAGTGCGCATGCGGCAGGGGATAGCTACAACACCCGCAAGGTGATGATGGCGAACGGCCTCTCCTCCATGCTGGGCTGCATGATGGGCAACCCGTTCCCGGTGACCGTTTATGTGGGGCACGCAGGCTGGAAGGCGATGGGAGCCAGCATTGGCTACACGCTGGCCTCCGGCGTCACCATGTTCATCGTGCCGTTATTCGGGTTGGGAGCTTTTATGCTGGCCGTGATCCCGATGACCGCCATTGTGCCGATTCTGGTGTTTATCGGTGTGGTTACCGCCAACCAAGTGGTGAGGGAAACACCGAAGATAGAGGTGCCGGTGATCTTCATCTGCCTGTTCCCGTGGATCGCCAACTGGGCGCTGACCATGGTCAACAGCGTGATGGGGGCCGCAGGCACCACGGCTGCCAAACTGGGCACCGACGTGCTGCATAGCAAAGGCGTGTACTACCAGGGGTTGGTGCATTTGGGCAACGGCGCGCCGCTGGCCAGTATGCTGTGGGGCTGTATCGCTATTTTCGCCATCATCAACAAACCGCTGCGTGGGGCAATAGCCGCGGCAACCGGCGCACTGTTGGCGTTGTTTGGTGTGATCCACTCGCCAATGGTCGGCTTTGCAGAGGGCAGCTCGTTGATGTTTGTTGTGGCTTATCTGATGATGGCGAGCATGTTTGTGGTGAAACATTTTCTCGATAGCCGTGAAAACGTGCCTGCCTCCGCACAGGAACCTGGCAAAATCGCCTAGCTCAAGGAGAGGAGCCAGCTATCTCCCCTCATCCTGTGGATGGGGGGAATATCACTTAATGACAACCTCTTATTCGGCCTGCTCTTAAAGGAATAGGCAGCATTTTTTACTGGATAAAGCAGATGAAAGAACTCGTGGTGGTTGCTATTGGTGGCAACAGTATTATTAAAGATAACGCCAGCCAGTCCGTTGAACACCAGGCTGAAGCCGTGAAAGCCGTGGCAGAATCCGTGTTGGAGATGCTGGCAGCGGATTGCGACATTGTGCTCACCCATGGTAACGGCCCACAGGTGGGGCTGGATTTGCGCCGTGCGGAAATTGCGCATGAGCATGAAGGGTTACCGTTAACCCCGCTGGCTAACTGCGTGGCGGATACGCAGGGCGGCATCGGTTATCTGATCCAGCAGGCGCTGAATAACCGGCTGGCGCAGCACAGCGATCGCAAAGCGGTCACGGTGGTTACCCAGGTGGAAGTCGACAAAAACGACCCCGGTTTCGCCCACCCCACGAAGCCGATCGGGGCTTTCTTTAGCGCCGCCCAGCGTGATGAGCTGTTACAGCAACAGCCGACCTGGCGTTTTGTGGAGGATTCCGGGCGCGGCTATCGCCGGGTGGTCGCTTCGCCGGAGCCCAAACGGATTGTTGAAGCCGATGCTATTAAAGCGCTCACGCAACAGGGTTTTGTGGTCATTGGGGCGGGCGGTGGCGGCATCCCGGTTATTCGCGATTCCCAGGGGCATTATCAGAGCGTGGATGCGGTGATTGATAAAGATCTCTCAACCGCGCTGCTGGCCCAGGAAATCCGCGCTGATGTGCTGGTCATCACCACCGGCGTGGAGAAAGTGTGCATTCACTTTGGCAAACCGAATCAGCGTGCGCTAGACCGGGTGAATGTGGCAGAGATGACCGATTACATGGCAGAAGGGCATTTTCCTCCCGGCAGTATGCTGCCAAAGATTGCCGCCAGCCTGGCGTTTTTACGCGATGGCGGCAAACGCGTGGTGATCACCACACCGGATTGTTTACCCGCCGCACTGCGCGGTGAAACGGGTACTCATATCGTCAACCTCTAAGGGGAAGAAGAGATGAATGAGAATAAAAGTCGTCGTGAATTCCTGAGCCAGAGCGGCAAAATCGCAGCCGCCTGTGCGTTTATGGGGGCGGTATCCTCCACCGGCTATGCGGCTGACTCAGCAACAACGAGCAGTGAAACAGGTCAGCGCATGAAAATTACCGCACCGCATTATTATCTGGATAACGTGTTGTTAGAGGCGGGTTTTGAATTTGACGGTTCAACACCGCTCCGCACCCGCACCGAACTGAAAACGCTGGAAATCAACCAGGGCAAGATCGTTGCTCTGCGCGATAACCGGCAGCATCTGAACAATCAGCTACCGGTTTATGATGCCGGCGGCAAACTGATGTTGCCCGCCATGCGTGATATGCATATCCACCTGGATAAAACGTTTTACGGCGGCCCGTGGCGTGCGCTTAATCGCCCGGCAGGCACCACTATCAAGGATATGATCGCGCTGGAGCAGAAATTGCTGCCAGAACTGCAACCCTATACGCAGGAGCGGGCAGAAAAGCTGATTGATTTAATTCAGTCGCATGGTTCCACCGTGGCACGCAGCCATTGCAACGTTGAGCCAACTTCGGGGCTGAAAAACCTGGAAAACCTGCAAGCGGTGCTGGCGCGCCGTCAGTCCGGTTTTAGCTGCGAGATTGTCGCTTTTCCGCAGCACGGTTTGCTGTTTTCGAAATCCGAACCATTAATGCGTGAGGCGATGCAGGCAGGGGCGCACTACGTGGGCGGCCTCGATCCCACCAACGTTGATGGGGCGATGGAAAAATCCCTTGATACCATGTTCCAGATCGCGCTGGACTATAACAAAGGGGTGGATATTCACCTGCATGAAACCAGCCCGGCGGGCATGGCGGCGGTGAATTATATGATGAAAACCGTGGAGAATACCCCGCAGTTGAAAGGCAAGCTGACCATTAGCCATGCCTTTGCGCTGGCGACGCTCAATGAGCAGCAGGTTGATGAGCTTGCGACCCGCATGGCGGCGCAGCAGGTGACCATTGCCACCACGGTGCCGATTGGCACGCTGCATATGCCGCTCAGCCAACTGCGTGACAAAGGCGTGTTTGTGATGACCGGCACCGACAGCGTGATTGATCACTGGTCGCCGTATGGTTTGGGTGACATGCTGGAGAAAGCCAACCACTATGCGCAACTCTATATTCGCCCGAACGAGAAAACCCTGTCGCGTGCGCTGGCAGTGGCGACTGGCGATGTGCTGCCGCTGAACGATAGCGGTGAGCGCGTATGGCCGAAAGCCCAGGATGATGCCAGCTTTGTGCTGGTGGATGCCTCTTGCTCTGCCGAGGCGGTGGCGCGGATTTCGCCCAGAACCGCTACCTTCCACAAAGGGGAGATGGTCTGGGGGCGCGTTGGGCAAGGCAGCCGCGTGTAACGGACATTCTCTCTGCTTTTAACAACGATAAGCCTCATCGGTTTTCTGATGGGGCTTTTTTTATGTTTCCTGCGCCGTAGCCTGCCAGTTGGCGATGCTGAATACTTTCATCGGTTGTTTTTTTAATGAGCCTGTTGCTCCCTGCTTGACTTTGACGTCGCGTCAACCTGTATGCTGATAGACAATTTCAAAGAGGAAAAAACGATGGAAGAATTAAATAAAGCAAATAAAAACTTAAATAAACTGGCAGATAAAGATGTGCGGATTATTTATCTGCCGCCCATGACGGTGGCGGCGGCTTATGTAACGGGAGAAGACTGCGAAGGTAAAACGATTAATATGATAACGCAGTTTGTCAAAGAGAGCGGCTTGCTAAACATTAAACCCGATGCGCGGAGTTTTGGTTTTGACTGTTCTCAGGGGGCGGCAGTGCTTGGCGAGCCTTCGCGTACCTATGAAATGTGGGTATCGGTTCTCAATGATATGGCAATACCTGCGCCCCTGGTAAAACGAACGTTTGACGGTGGATTATATGCCGCACATGTGCTGAGAACGTGGGACTTTGAAGATTGGCGTTTATTAAAAGAGTGGGTTGATGCAAGTGACAAATATGCTAATGACTGGGATTCCCCACGCTGGATATCGCCAGAAACGGCGGCAGGGCAAGGGTTTGAGGAAACGTTGAACTTTTATAACTTTATTAATAAAGGAAGCAGAATGCAGGATCTACAGCTCGATTTATTATTTCCGATTAAAGAAAAGGAGTAAGGCAGAATACCTATTACCAGGAAACCAGGGCTTCGGTGGAATAGATTAAAATCGGCCTATTATGATTATTCGGTGATGATAATGGGCTGCGTTTATCCGCTGGCTTAATCTGTGATCCACACCTCCTTTTTACCCTCGCGGTTGGACAATCGAACACTGCTCGGTCTTTATCTATCTCTTTGGTCATTTTGATTTTTTTCCTTTGAGGAATTTTTGATGCAGAGATCCATCCGTTATACGCTACTGGCTTCTTCGTTGTTACTTGCTTTTCCGGCACTGGCCCAGCCCGCGGGTGATTTACCGCTGATGCCTTGGCCGCAGCAGGTTGAACTGGCGCAGCCGCAAGGCAAACTGGTGCTGGATTACCGCCTGGCGATTGCCATTCAGGGGGATGATTTGGCGGGCGCTTTGCCCGGCTGGCGTGAGCGTATCGAGCGCCAAACCGGTTGGACTTTGGCACCGCAGGGCGCGAAAAATGCGACGGCCACCATTGATATCATCATCAAACAGCAGGTGGCGGCGCAGCCTTTGCCGGATAGCGATGAAAGCTATCAATTGAAAGTGACTCCACAGGGGGTAACCCTGGCGGCCAACACCCGTTTTGGGGCGTTACGCGGTATGGAAACGCTGTTGCAACTGGTGCAGACCGACGGTGAGAACACCTTTATCCCGCTGGTGAATATTACGGATGTGCCACGTTTCCCCTGGCGCGGCGTGCTGCTGGATTCGGCGCGCCACTTCCTGCCGGTGCAGGACATTCTGCGCCAGCTCGACGGCATGGCGGCGGCCAAGCTCAACGTACTGCACTGGCACCTGACCGACGATCAGGGCTGGCGTTTCGCCTCTGAGCATTACCCGAAGCTGCAACAGTTGGCCAGTGACGGCCATTTTTACACC
This sequence comes from Chania multitudinisentens RB-25, assembly GCF_000520015.2. GTDB lineage: Bacteria > Pseudomonadota > Gammaproteobacteria > Enterobacterales > Enterobacteriaceae > Chania > Chania multitudinisentens. The sequence goes on along the minus strand of NZ_CP007044.2, from coordinate 36,194 downwards.
CGTGAGCAGATGGAACAGGTAGTGGCGTATGCCACTGCGCGCGGCATCCGCGTAGTACCGGAAATTGATCTGCCGGGCCATGCTTCGACTATCGCCGTGGCTTATCCCGATCTGATGAGCGCAGCGGGGCCGTATCAGATGGAGCGGGCATGGGGGGTTCATAAACCGACGCTCGATCCTGCCAATGACAAGGTGTATCAGTTTGTCGACAGCATCATCGGTGAACTGGCCGCGATCTTCCCCGATCCTTATCTGCATATTGGCGGAGATGAAGTGGATGCCACGCAGTGGAAGGAATCGAAAACGATTCAGGCATTTATGCAGCAAAACCAGTTGGCGGATACCCATGCGCTGCAAGCCTTCTTCAACCAGAAGCTGGAAAAGATCCTCGAAAAACATCAGCGCCGCATGGTGGGCTGGGATGAGATTTATCATCCTGCCCTGCCGCATAACATTGTGATCCAATCCTGGCAGGGGCCGGATGCTTTGGGAGCCAGCGCGCAGGATGGCTATCAGGGCATTCTGTCCACTGGTTTTTATCTCGATCAGCCGCACCGAGCGGCTTTCCACTACCGCAATGAAGTTCTGCCGCAGCCGCTGGGCGTGGTGACGGAGGTGCGGGCAGGGGAAAGCGCACAAAGCTGGCAGTTCAGTATGCCACGCCTGAAAGGCAGCGCGGTTGAAGGCACGTTCACGCTGATTGAAGGCAAAGAGGGCTGGCGCGGCTTTATTGATTTCAAGGGGAAATCACGCCGTGCGGTGCAAGAGATTGAATGGCGCACGCCAGAACAGGTGACCTTCCGGATCGACAGTTGGATGGGGGAAACGCGCCCGGTACTGACGCTGCAACAGGAGCAATTGAGCGGTTATATCCTGGTGGGCAACGTGCGTTACCCGGCCACGGGCAGCAAACTGGCGGCGATCCCGGCAGGCAAAATGCCGGTGGTGCCGGGCGCGCAGCAGCAAGCCAATATCCTGGGCGGGGAAGCGGCGCTGTGGGCGGAAAATATCCGTGCGCCGATCATCGATCTCAAACTGTGGCCACGTGCCTTTGCGGTTGCAGAACGCTTGTGGTCGGCCAAAGATGTCACCGATGAAAACAACATGTATCAGCGCTTGGCGGCGGTGGACGCCTGGTCGGTGGTGTCTGTCGGGTTGCAGCAGCATATGGAAACCGCACGTGAGTTCACCCGTTTGGCCAACAGCGTGGATATCACGCCGTTGCAGGTGCTCGCCGAAGCCGTGGAACCAGGGCAGTATTACACTCGGCATCATTTGAAGTTCCAGGCCGGAAATTATCATCAGTTTGAGCCGCTCAACCGCTTTGCCGACGCTCTGCCAGCAGAAAGCGCGGCGGTACGCGATTTGCACGCTCAGGTTGCGTTGCTGCTGCAAGACAAGAACCACTTGGCCGCAGCACAGGCGATTCGTGAGCGTTTACAGCATTGGCAACGCAATGGCGCACCGGTGCAGAAAGTGATTGCGGGCAACGTGGTGATGAAGGATCTGGCGCCGGTGGCGCAGGATGTCAGCAGCTTGGCCGATCTGGGGTTGATGCTGTTGGAACGTTATCAGCAAGGTAAACCATTGAGCGAAGCCGAAGCGGAACAGGCCCAGCAACAGTTGGATGCCGCCACGCAGATCCGTGACGAAGTGGTGATTGCAGCGGTGTACCCGCTGGAAACCCTTTTGCGCGGGATTACGGTGCAGTAATTCTTAAGGCGTACCCGCCAATAACCGGGCAAAGGCGGCGATATCTTGGGGGCGATCGACAGGATTGACCCCAAGCGCAGCGTCAATGGCGCGCAGAAACGGTGGGGAATAACCGGCGGGTTGGCATTGCGCGAGGGGCTGATAGGTATCTGCGATACAGCGCGTCAGGCCGACCGGCGGCACATGGCCGGTGATGAGCGTATACATCAGCGCGCCGAGGGAGTAGATATCTGACCAGGGGCCATGAGCGTAGCCGCCGGTATTGTAATAAAGTTCAGCGGGGGAGAAGCCTGGTTTTAGCACCAGGTTAGGCTTTTGCGGGCAACCCGCCGCGCGGAAGCAGGCGGAGCCAAAGTCCAGCAGGATGGGGGGATGATTTTCCTCGATCTGTATGTTGTCCCACGAAATATCCCGGTGTAAGCAACCCTGGCGGTGTACTGCCGCCAGGGTGTTCAACAGCGAAGCGAGTAACCTTCTAAGCCAGGCTTCGCTCACGATAGCGGGGTTTTCCGCATACTCCTTTTTCAGCGTTTTGCCGCCGTAAAGCGGCATACTGATATAGGCGGTGCCATTTTCCTGCCAAAAATCGAAGCACTGTGGTACAGCGGGGTGGGAAAGGCTCGTGAGTATTGTGGCCTCTTGGCGGAAATAGTTCCGCCCGGCGTTGAAGGTCGCTAATAAGAAAGGGTTGCGTGGTACTACCAAACCGTCGCTATTGCGGGTGGCAATCGTGGTGGGCAGATATTCCTTCACGGCCACGCAGCGCTGTTGCCGGTGATCGAAAGCCTGATAAACGATGCTGAAACCGCCTTCACCGATCACCTGCTGAATTTCCACCTGCGCAAAGCGATGGCCCGGATGCAGCGCCAGCGCGCCACATCCGAGTTTCTCGATGGTTAAGCTTTCATGTTCTGTCAGCACGGTTACACCTGGAAGTCATAAGCAAAAGCTTTATCGGCATAGCGGATATGCAGGTGGCGAAACTGCTGCAACTCGGTGCTGGCGGTCAGCAAGCGATGGCTGATCTGGGGCAGCAGGGTATTGGTCAGAATGGTATCCACCATGCGCCCGCCGGATTCCACTTCCGTACAGCGGCTGACGATCTGCCGGATCACCTCATCATCAAAAGAGCAGCTTAACTGGTGATTATCCTGCAAACGCCTGCGAATGCGCTCCAACTGAAGTTTCACGATGTCACCCAACACTGCGTCGCTGAGCGGATAGTACGGGATCACGTTTAACCGGCCGAGCAGCGCGGCAGGAAATGCCCGTAGCAGAGTATCGCGCAGCGCGGCGGTGAGCTGCTCGCATTCCGGCAACAGAGCCGGATCGGCACACAGCGCGTTGACCACCTCGCTGCCCACGTTGGAGGTGAGAATGATGATGGTGTTACGAAAATCGATGCGCTGCCCTTCGCCGTCTTCCATCCAGCCTTTATCGAACACCTGATAAAAGATTTCATGCACGTCGGAGTGCGCTTTCTCGATCTCATCGAGCAGGATAACGCTGTAAGGGCGGCGGCGCACCGCTTCGGTCAGCACGCCTCCTTCACCATAACCTACGTAACCGGGAGGCGCCCCTTTCAGGGTGGAGACGGTGTGGGGTTCCTGAAACTCGCTCATATTGATGGTGATAACGTTGCGCTCGCCGCCGTAGAAATTTTCTGCCAGTGCGTGGGCGGTTTCGGTTTTCCCCACGCCGGAGGGGCCGCAAAGCATAAAGACCCCGATGGGCTTGTTCGGATCATCCAGGCTGGCGCGTGAGGTAATCAGGCGGCGTGCGATCAGTTCCAGGCCGTGTTTCTGGCCGATCACCCGTTCGTTTAGGCTATCCGCCAGCTTGAGCACTGCCGCGACTTCATTTTTCATCATGCGGCCCAGGGGAATGCCGGTCCAATCGGCCACCACCGAAGCGATGGTGTTGGCATCTACGGAGGAGAACAGCAACGGATCGTCCCCTTGCCGCTCGGCCAACTGTTGCTGTAATTCGTTGAGGGTTGAACGCAGCGCATTTTCGTGTGTTTCATCGGCTATCTCGCTGGGTTGGTAGAGCCTGGCGCGCAGTTCGATAATCTCGTTCACCAACCCCTGTTCGTCGTTCCAGCGGGCATGCAGGGCTGCCAACTGTTGCCGTGCTTGCACCAATTGCTGTTTTATTTGCTCTGGGCGCTGCGCGTCACCGGCGCCGATGCGCATATCGCGCACCGCGACTTCCAGCTCGGTTTCCAGCGCTGTGATATGACGGCGGCAGCTTTCCACCCGGCCCGGTTCGGCATGCTGGCTGACCGCGACTCTGGCGCAGGCGGTATCTAACAGGCTGATGGCTTTGTCAGGCAGCTGGCGATCGGGAATATAGCGATGGGACAGGCGCACCGCCGCTTCAACCGCTTCATCCAGCAGGACTATCTGATGATGTTGCTCCAGCGTATGGCGCAGGTGGCGCAGCATCAGCACGGCCTTTCTTTCATCGGGCTCAAGCACCTGCACCACTTGAAAGCGGCGGGTCAGGGCCGGATCTTTTTCGATGTATTTTTTATATTCTGCCCAGGTCGTGGCACCGATAGTGCGCAACTGACCGCGTGCCAGGGCGGGTTTCAACAGATTAGCCGCATCGCCGGTGCCTTGCGCGCCGCCAGCGCCGATCAACTGGTGGATTTCATCAATAAACAGAATGATTGGTGATGGGCTGGATTGCACTTCGTCAATCACCGCCTGCAAACGCTGTTCAAACTCGCCCTTGGCACTGGCACCTGCCTGCAACATCCCCATATCCAACTGATACAGCGTGACATCGCGCAGTTTGGGCGGCACATCGCCAGCGGCGATATAGGCTGCCAGCCCTTCCACCACGGCGGTTTTCCCCACGCCCGCTTCACCGGTCAGCAACGGGTTGTTTTGTCGGCGGCGCATCAGAATATCAACCAGTTGCCGGATCTCTTCATCGCGCCCGGTAACCGGATCCAACTCGCCACGGCGCGCTTGTTCCGTCAGGTTGTTGCCATATTGCTCAAGCAGGCTTTCACCACTGTGGGGGAGCACGTTGGCGCTGCCGTGCTGCGCCGCGGTGGCTACCGTTTCCGTAGAAGAGGCGAGGATCGTTTCAAACTGCTGCAACAGGGTTTCGCGGTTAATCTGCTTGAAACCGGGGGCAATGGCTAACAGTTGGTGATGCAGATTGGTAGTGTTCAGCATCCCCAGCAGCAGATGGCCGCCACGGATCTGCTGGGCACCAAACTTCAGTGAGCTGAAGATCCACGCACGTTCAACGGCGCTGTCGACATGTTCCGACAGATCCGAAACCGAGCTGGCACCGCGTGGCAGCCGATCGATAGCGGCGATCACATCCTCGCTCAGCTGGCCTGCGTTGATGCCGAAGTGGCGGATAATCTGCTGCCAATCACCTTCTGGATGCTGCATCAACTGATGGGCCCAGTGTGCCAGCTCCACATAGGGGTTGCCCCTGAGTTTGCAAAACGAGGTGGCATTTTCCAGGCTGCTGAGTAACAGGCCGTTTAATTTGCCAAACAGAACCGCGCGGCTGATTTCTCTCATGTCTATACCTTAATGGTTTGATCTCAATGATAAAGCTGACCTTCGATGGGCTCGAGTGAAAACACCAGATCGTCCGCATCGTTGTCGCCTTCCGTATCACGCAGCCAGCTACTCAGCCCAAGGCGTTGTTTGCCGCCCAGCGTTGCTCGGTTGACGTCTGTTTTGCGCAGGATCAGCCGCACGTCCCAGATATATTCGATCCCGAGGTAGTGCCGCACCCAGTCGCGCAGTGCGATAGCCTGGGTGCCGCCGGGGAGAAACTGGTGATACTCTGCCAGCGGCATCGGCCCCAGCTCAATGCGGAATTTGTGCTGAACGTCGCGCACGGCGCGGCCAAGAAAAGCCTCTCGTCCCAGTGGCTGCGCTTGGCCAGCCACCAGCCGCGTCTGCTGCTCCGGGGCGATGCTCAACCAAACGGGGAGGTTCTCGATGATGCGAACCGGCACCTGAAAGTAGGAGCGCAGGATCTTGGCCAGCCCTTCGGCATCGCGCCCCTGGCGCACCAGATGCCCCGCCATAAAGTATTTGGCGTGGGTGGGCAGGTTGTCCCGTGGCGATAACCTGCTCACGCCCATGCCGACCAACGAAGAGAGATAACGGGTAAAAGCCTGATCGTCTTCACGATCGAGCGAGACGGTAGGCTGGCCATTGGCCCACGCGCGGTAAAACAGCAGGATCAGGCGGTGATGAAACAGGTTGATAAAGTCGAGCAGCGTTCGATCCTGATTGTGCAGATAACGTTCGCGCACATATTCGGTAAAATGCAGCGGCAGCGGGCCGTTGGGGCCAAACAGCCCGAAGCTGTAGATCATCACTTGGTACTGTGACGCATGGCTGGCTGGCCCGGCGCTGGCCAGCGTGGAAGGCGCGAACGACAGCGAAGGCTGTTGCCCCAGGCGAAGCGGTTCCTGGTGGGGATGCGGCGCGCGCCCGAGCGGCCAATCGAGCCCGCCCTGCGCGTCAAGGCGCCGCAGAACCTGAAACAGATCGTGCTGATAAGGGTGCTCGGTGAGCGATGCCCAGAAATCATCCGGCAGGCGCTGCGTGTTGCGTGCTGTGATAGCGGCGCTCATATCAGGGTTCTCCTGCCAATCCGCGGCGGCCACTGGGCGATTTTACCGCGCTGCGGGGTACGCAATGAGGTGCTGACAAAGGTATTCATCGTCACCATGCGGCTGAATAACCGTTCCAGCACGCAGCCGAGCAGATAAGGCGTACTGCCGGGAAACGCCTGTTCATCCAGGGTCAGCTCAATGGCAACGCCGCGTGAAAACACGATGGGCCCGGGCGCTGGCGCACGGTGATAAGCCGGGGAAAGGCGGCAATGCTGCACCCCTTTGATTTCTTTGGTGATCTGCGGCTCATCCAACTTGGCATACAGTGACAGTAGCTCCCTGAGCGCCCGCGCCCCTTGCTCATCATCCCCTTCCATCAGGCTGAGATAATCCAACTGCAATTGGCTGATCAACCCCCAGGAGAGGCGGCCTTCCGCCAGTGCTTCTCTCGGCGGTGACAGCGGCGTTTTCAAGGTGATTTGCTGCAACGGGATGGAGTCGGCAACCCCGAAAGAGAGCAGTTCCTGCCGTTGCAGCAACAAGGGCAGATCGCGATTGGTGACCAGCACCTCCGCCGTGATGTACTCCAGATCGTTGCGCCAGGGGGTGTGTTGGGCATCGACCAGTGACAGAAAAACCTCCGATCCCGGATAACTGCTGCGTGGGCCTTGGCGCTGTATGGAAGGCAAACGGGGGGAACGGCGCAGAGAGAAATACGCGCCGTAGTTTTGCCCGTCACGCCCCTGGGTACAATAAAAGGGCCGGAACTCCTGTTCATGCGGGCTGTCGGCCAGGGTGCCCCACAGCCGTTGTACAGAAAAAACCTCATAATCCAGCGGCTGAATATTATCTACCACCAGGTGATATTCGTTGGTTTTGTCGTTCAGCGTGATGCGTTCTGCCACCTTGGGAAACAGGTTGATCACCGGCGTGCAGTGCAGCGAGAGATGGCTGGCGTCAACGCGCTTGGCTAATGACGACGGGGCTTTATCCAGCAGCAGCATAATCTCAAACTCGCGCGCGTCCGCAGGGAGCGTTTTGCCTGCGCCAAACAGCGCGGCCAGCCCGGAAATGCTGAAAAAACGGAAGCGGGCGGGAAAGGCGAAATACTCTTGCAGCAGGCGATAGCCGTCGAAGTTACGCAAGTCGTCGGGCAACAGCGCCTGATCGGCGGCGAACCCTTCATGATTCAGCTGTGTTTTCGGCAGATAATGGCGCTGTTGGGGCGTTGCACCTACTGGCTGGCAGATAATACCGGTGGTGTGCTGCATCAGCAGTTCCAGCAACTGCATGGCTTCCAGATCCTGGCCGCTGAGGTAGAACATCAGCTTATCCAGACTCAGGCTGTCGAAGGTGACGTTATCGTCCAGCCGCAGCCGGATGTGCAGAGCATGGCGGCTGGCGTTACGGTTGAACTTCGCCGTGCTGACGCTCTCGTTGGGCAATGCGCCCAACGATACCTGGCTGATGCTGAGTGGATAAAGCGTTACGTCATGAGCGGTGCGGTATTTGCAGGCCACACCACTCTTCTTGAACGGATCGCAGGTCATCACCGTTCCGCGCGGCACCAGAAACCCGGCATTGATATTGCCCTTGCGGCCATCCGGGTGCAGTTCGGCCACCGCCATGGAAGGGGTAGGGGAAAGATAGTTGGGGTAAATGACTTCCAGTATCCGCTGCGAGAAACGCGGGAATTCCGCGTCCATTTTCAATTGAATACGCGAAGTGAGAAAGGCAAACCCTTCCATCAGGCGTTCAACGTAAGGGTCGCTGACATCAATGCCCTGCATTCCCAGGCGGCCTGCCACTTTGGGGTAGTTTTCGGCAAACTCCGCGCCCATTTCATGCAGATAGAGCAGCTCACGGTTATAGTATTCAAGCAATTTACTGTTCATGGGCTCACCCTATGTCTTTGAGATTGAAATAACCGTTTTCCAAATCGACGTCGGAACGAAAACAGAACTCTAGCGGGTGAGGGTTACACCACAACAGCCCACGGATCTCTATCGACAGGACGTTATGTGCGTCCAAATCATCATGACCAGAAATACAGTGCAGTTTCAGTTGCTGTGGAATAATGCGGGGTTCAAAATTCAGGATCGCCTGAGTCAGGTTTTTTTGGATATCCGGCCATTCGATTTCCGACATTTTTTTCCCCGCCAGCGGAGTAATACCGTAATTGAGCGTAGAACGCCGGACCGCGGGAAAGGCTTGCAGGTCGATCAGCGGCTCGTTGTTGTTGCAGTTAAACAGCCATTGCAAATCACGCAGGATCATTTTCCGCAGTGCGCTGTATGAAATGCTTTTATTCCGCTCTGCTTCCCGTTTGTTCTGCGGTTCGAAATCCGTCAGCCGGTCAAATAAGGCGGGCAGCATCCGATCACGGGAAGTCACTCCATCGCTATTTCTCCGCCCTGCCACGTTGGGGGAGCGGGGTGTTGGTGTGGCACGATCGTTGAGGATGTCGCTCATCACGGCTTACCCGTGCTGAACTGCACCTGCCGTAGCGTCAGCAGTGCATACTCGTCATGGTCTGTTATCCAGGTTTTTTGCCCTTGTCCGGCATAGTGTTCGGCGTTGTTCAGGGGCAGCCAGTCGGTTTTACGGCCAAGGCGGTGCGCGTCTTCCGTCTCTTCGCTTAGCGGGTAACGGGCGGGGATCTGGCAGACCTGTTGCTTGCCGGAGGGCCACTTGACCATGGCATGCGCCCAGACCAGATGTACGGCATTTTGCGGTGCCTGGAAGGTGATGGAGGCAAGATCCTGAAAAGGCACCCAATAGTAACGGTTATCCAGCAACAGCTCGCACACCGGCCCCAGGCGGCTGTCGGCGTCTGCCAACCAGCCGAAGGGAGTGAATTCCCGGCTGCCATCGAGCGAAAGCGTTCCGGCGTGCGCGGCGGCCAGGCTGAAAGCACGCTCGCGCAGCTGGCTGGCCTGCGGTGGTGGAGCGCGCAAGGCCTCCACTAACAGAGAGAGCCATTCTGGTGGCGGTGTGAGGAACAACGGGGCGGTTTCACCACGGAACACCCGCTCACGCTGGATTTCAGCCGCTACCGCGTCAGACAACTGTTGCGTGGTGGGGCCAGCCAGCGGCGTCAGCGCTTGCCAGGCTTGCAGTTGGGCGCTGGCGCGCTGCCAATCGCCGTACAGCAACAATAATTGAACCCATTCGGCGCGTTTATCGGCATCAGCGGGTGCCGCTTTTACCGCCGCTGCGGTTTGTTCCAGGGCGGTTGGCAGGGCATGGCCTTGCAGCACAGAGAGTAATGATTTCACGGTTTATCTCCTGATTCTTTGAGAATGCGGTGTCTGGAAGATAACTTTTTCTTCCAGCGGAAGTAGCTGCAACAAAGTGGATTCCTGCGGGGAGCCAACCCAGACGGCGATAGCGCTGTAGTTATCCTGCTGCGGGAGCGCGGGTGACAGATGTTCGATCAGCATCAGCCACTCGGCGGGGGTATGGGCCAGGCGCAGCGTGGATTCCAACTGCGCCAGGTTATAGCGCTGCCAAAAGCCGTCACTGCACAGTAAAAATGCATCGCCATCGTTGAGAGAGAGCGTTGGGCTGTAGGTGGCGATGTGATGTTCCCCACTGCCGAGTGCGGCATACAACAGGTTGTCGGGCAGTCCTGCGCTTTGGAAGCCAGCGTCTTTCATTTTCTGCGCCAGACTATGGTCGGTGGTGGCCTGGCACAGGTAGCCGTTGCGAAACAGATAAAGCCTGCTGTCCCCGGCGTGAACCCAGTGGGCCTGTAGGGTGGTGCGATCGATAAACAGTGCAACCAGGGTGGTGCGCATGCGGCTGTAAGCCCGATCCCGCTGCTGTGCCTGCTGAATCGCCTGCTGGAGCTGGGCGATCAGCGCGGGAACGGCATCCGCTGGGCAGGGTGTTCCCTGCTCGGCGTGGTCCAGCAGAAACTGGCAGGCGAGCGCCGCGGCTTGTTCTCCGCCGGCATCACCCGCCACGCCGTCGCACAGGACGAAACAGGCCGACTGTTCACCCAGGTATTCGCCGGTTTTATCCTGATTTTGCGCGCGGCTGCCCTGGTTGGAACACCAGACGGTTTCTATTTTCATCGCTGGGCCTTCTGATGTTGAGAGGCTTTGTATTGGCGGATCTCAAGGTCATAGGCATGAAGAAACGCGGCCCCGAACAGGGTGTGAAAGTCATCCTCCACCTCATTGGCTACCCGCTGATAGTGGGCCTTCAGAGTGTCCCACAGCGCCGCTTTGCGATTGCTGGAAAACATGCCTTTATGCGGGAGGTTGCCCTGTTCCACCGCCATTTTCTCCAGGGTATCGGGATGGAAGGTTTGCAGCATGGCGGCAATGATGGCGCGGACACCGGCAATCATGCCTAACTGGTGGGCTTGCAGGTCAATCATCGCGTTGCGTACCGCGCTTTCCGGCGGAGTGAAGCCGGGCATTGGGGTGCTGAAGATCTGCATCAGAACGGTTTTGCCTGACGGCAGCATTTTGAACGGGTTATTCTCCTCTTCAAGGATCATGGTCATTTCTGCTTTCAGGCCGCGCTTGAGTATGCTGCGCGACGACAGCAGCGCCACGGTGCCTTGTGAGAACAGGCTGAGCAGTTTACCCGCCAGGTAAAGCTGTTCTGGTGAAAAACCCGGTTGCAGCGGAGCATCATCCAGCCCCAGCCCCGCCACAAAGGCGTTGAGCAGCTCGCCGTGCAACTGTTCCTGAGAAGCGGATTTGGCCGGTTTGAACGGCTGATGCCTGACCGGATCGACCCCCAGCCGTGTAAACGGCGGCAGTGAATCCCCCACCTGATCTGCGGGCGCTTCTGAATGAAATGTTTCATGGTTCTGGGCGCTGAGATCCCCCCAGGAAAGGCTGTCTGGCAGCGGCTCCGCCCAGGCGAGATCGTCATACTCTGGTTCGGTTTCGGGAATGATCGCCTGTGCTGGCGGCGTTGTGGGGGGCTCCGCCGCGGCAAGTGGTTCAGGCTCTGTGGGAGCCAAGGGGGAATAGCCATTCAGGGTTGAGGTGAGCGGCACGGCGTTATCGGCAAACAGGCCGAGCAATGCGTCATCTTCACTGCTGTGATCCATATTTTGCGCCCAGCCTGCGGCCAGCTCATCCGCCAGATTAAACAATGACGGAACAGGCTCATGGTTCGCTTGTGGCGGCGTTTCTGATGAGGGGCTGTCTTCGCTGGCCCATGGCGCGTGCGCCGCCAAGACGCTGGGCGTGGTGTCTCTCAGGATTGGCGGCAGAGAGAAGGGATCGTCCTGGGTGAATAAGTGGTCAGGATCGAGAGTCTCTTCATGCAAAGAGGCCAGCTCCGTTTCTTCCACCAGCGCCAAAGGATCCTGCCCGGCAGGGTGGCCTGGCCTGGGTGTTAATAGGGGGTGGTGTGGATCATCGGGCAACGGTTTTTTAGGCTGTGGGGGGATGAGAAATTCGGCTTCCAGATGATCCCAGACCGCTGCATCAATGTCGTGAGCACCCTGAGGCACGGATAACAACGGGGCGAGAGAAACCGGCTGACGAGTCAGGCTGACGCTGAACTGGTAGCCCGCGATCTCCAGCAGATCGCCTTCTGCCAGCGGCTGTTGAACGTTATGTGGCAGTGGGTTGCCGTTGAGGATCAGCGCGGTAGTACTCCCTCTGTGCGTAATGTAGGCTTCGCCGGTCGGGGAAATATGCACAATGGCTTGCAGACGGGAAATCGCCCGGCTTTGATCGGGCAGGATCAGCGTACTGTTGGTATCGCGCCCAATCGTGCCACCCGGTGCCGTGAAGTCATAATAGCTCTGGGGTAACCTTTCATTGTCCCGGTTCCTGATCATCGTTAGCCGCATAGACATTTTCCCTTTTATATTTTTTGCCTGAATCTTTGATATCCAATGGATTTCAAGATGCAGCCAACCCCCAGCATCTTGAAAGACGACGGATATCGTGGACGATTTCCGAGGAAACCAAGGAAATCGTCCGTATTAATTACGCTTCGCAGTTCTGTTTAATATCCCAGCCCGCGCTGCTTTCTGCGCCTTTGCCTCCTTGCTCGGTCTGCTCCCAGTATTGCTGCTGCACTTTGGCAGACTGGAAGGAATAAAGAATGCCCACGGTGTCTTCGTCATCAGCACCGGTGTACTGAATATTGGTGACCAACACATCGTCCAGCGTGATTCTGGCGTATTCCATCTGCCCGCCACCGGCTTTGCAGACGGATAATTCAACTTTGCCCAGGTGCTTACCGCTGGCACAGTGCTTCAGCAGAGCCGGTGTGGATTTATCGATCAGCGCTTTGATATGCAGATCGTTAAAACAGACTTTCCCGGTGCCGCCACCGCCGCCGACGCCCATATTTCCTGGCTGGGCTGCTCCCCAGGTAAAAGAAATAATGTCGGTCCAGCCTTTATGATTAGCATCCCTGGATTCACCATTGGCGCCATCAACTTTCATAAACATATCAATTGCCATAACTAAAACCTCTTGGAACTAGAGTTGAGTGAATTCCGTTTTCATGAAGCAACGGTGTTTTACGGCATAGAAAACCCCGCCTTTCGCCAAAGCGAAAAGTGTGATCCCTATGCTGTTCTATTTGCCTTTGGTATTTCAGATGGTAGTGGTGTTAACCCGCACGCGAAATACCAGGGCGAATACTTGCGCTATTAGCTTTGTTTCAATGAAGGCAGTTTCGAAACCAAACGTAGAGAAACGGTTAATCCTTCCAGTTGATAATGTGGACGCAGGAAAAACTTCGCTGAGTAATATCCTGGTGCATCTTCAATTTCCTGTACCTGCACTTCTGCCGCGGCCAGGGGTTTTCTGGCTTTGGTTTCCTGTGATGAATTGGCCGGATCGCCATCGACGTAATTCATGATCCAGTTGTTCAGCCACACCTCCATATCGCTGCGCTCGCGGAATGAACCGATTTTGTCGCGCACAATGCACTTGAGGTAATGGGCAAAGCGGCAGCAGGCAAACAGATAGGGCAGGCGGGCTGCCAGTTGGGCGTTGGCCGTGGCATCGGGATCGTAATACTCCGCCGGTTTTTGCAGCGATTGGGCACCGATAAACGCCGCGAAGTCGGAGTTTTTACGATGGATCAGCGGCATAAACCCGTTTTTAGCCAGCTCCGCTTCGCGCCGATCGCTGATGGCGATTTCGGTCGGGCATTTCATGTCCACTCCGCCATCATCGCTGGGGAAGGTGTGGCACGGCAGATCGGCTACGGCACCGCCGGATTCGACGCCGCGAATAGCGGTACACCAGCCATATTCCTTAAAGGAGTGATTGATGTTGGTCGCCATCGCGTAAGCCGCATTGGTCCAGGTGTAGTTTTCGTGGCTGGCGCTGTCGGTATCTTCTTCAAAATCAAACTCATCTACCGGGTTGGTTTTGATGCCATAGGGTAAGCGCGCCAGGAAGCGCGGCATAGCCAGCCCGATATAGCGTGAATCCTCCGATTCACGCAGGCTGCGCCAGGGGGCGTATTCGGTATTCTGGAAGATCTTGGTCAGATCGCGCGGGTTGCCCAATTCCTGCCAGGACTCCATCTGCATCACGCTGGGGGAGGCACCGCTGATAAACGGGCAGTGCGAAGCCGCGCTGATTTTCGCCATTTCGCCAAGCAGCTCAACGTCCGGCGGGCTGTGGTCAAAATAGTAATCCCCCACCAGGCAACCGAAGGGTTCGCCACCGAACTGCCCATACTCTTGCTCATAAATGCTTTTAAACAATGGGCTCTGATCCCAGCCCACGCCTTTATAGCGTTTAAGGGTGCGGCCCAGCTCGCGTTTCGAGATGCTGATAAAGCGGATTTTCAGCATCTCGTCGGTTTCGGTATTGTTGACCAGATAGTGCAGGCCTTGCCAAGCGCCTTCCAACTGCTGGAATTTTTCATGGTGGATGATTTTGTTGATCTGCCGCGACAGTTTCTGATCGATTTCTGCGATCAGCGCCTGAATGGTGCGATAGGCATCGGTGGACAGGGTAACCGTATTTTCCAGAGCCTGCTGCGCCAGCGTTTTCACCGCATTTTCAACGGCTTCTTTCGCCTGATCGGTTTTGGGGCGAAACTCTTTTTGCAGCAGCGAGCTGAATTCGTCGTTGGTGTAGGCTTTGGCCGCAGGTGCCAGATACTGTTCAAGTTGTTGGCTCATGAATTATTCCTCCGCCACCGGGGCGATGTCGCTGGCGCTCTGGGGCTCCGGCTTCGGTGCCTGGGTCAGCGCCTGCAACAGCGCCGGGTTGCTCAAGACGTTGGCAATCAGTTCTTCGGCTCCGTTTTTGCCGTCCATATAAGAGAGCAGGTTCGACAGTTGAGTCCGGGCTTCCAGCAATCGTTTCAGCGGTTCGACGTTGCGGGCGATCTCCGCTGGGGAAAAATCGTTCATACTTTCAAAGGTCAGCTCAACGTTCAGGTTGCCGTCCCCATGCAGGGTGTTTTCCACTTGGAAAGCGACCCTGGGTTTGAGGGATTTCATGCGGTCATCAAAGTTGTCGATGTCGATCTCAAGGAACTTGCGTTCCTCCAGGTTGGGCTGGGGTTCCAAAGGGGTTCCCACCAGATCGGCCATGACACCCATCACGAAAGGCAGCTGGATTTTTCGCTCCGCCCCGTAGATCTCAACGTCGTACTCGATCTGTACGCGGGGTGCCCGGTTGCGGGCGATAAATTTCTGCCCGCTACGAGATTTGTTATTCGCCATTGTTTTCTCCATAAATCACTGTTATTAGAGGTTGTTGATCACATCCATGCTGCGTTTGCGGTGACTAGGTTTCTTCATCCGGTTTTTCCTTGGTTCCAAGGATCACCTCCAACTGGCGCAGGCCATCCGGTGCCAGATCGCTGACGATTTGCAGAAAGTTCAGGTTGATCAGCTTCTGTAGCCGCTTAATCATCAGCGGGGCCGGATGGCTGGGTTCATAGCGTTGAAAATAGTCTTTTATGTTTTCCAGCAGATGCAGCGCATCGGCACGGGATTGCACCTGCCCGTCATCACGCTTGCCCAACGGCAACGGCTCATTGGGCCGCGTTAACGCTTCCGGGGAGGGGAGAATAGTCGGTTCGGTTTCCAGGTGGTTCTCAGGTTGCTGAATGGCCTGAGCGATGCAGGTAAAGGTCTTTTGCAGCAGCGTCATTTCCGGCAAAGCGCCTTCGCCAAGATGGAGCTGAATGGCATGGCGCAGTTTTGCCAGCGTCTGGGTGATCGCCAGCACGGCCTGAATATTGGCCTGTTGCGAATTACTCAGTGCACTGCGCAGGTAGATCAGCCCATTGGGGAAATGGGGAAGTTCCTGCTTGCTGCCGTCCAGCAAGGCGCAGGCGTCGCGCAGCGTAAGTTCACCGCCGCCGTTTTTGAGTAGGATTGCGGCACGTACCGCCAGGGTCAGCTGTGTGTTATCCCCCAGCTCGGCCAACGCATTGAGGCGGAACATCGGATCATGCTCCCCGTCGTTTTCCAGCAAGGGATGAAGCTGGTGCCAGTAACGTTCGATCGCCAGATAGAGCAGTTGCAAGCCGTCGGCATACCCCTGTATCCCGCGCAGCTGTGTCCAGGCCAGCGTAAGGAAAAACATCACCCGCAGATCTTTGGTACGGTGCAGCAAACCGGTAGCTAAACGTTCCACGGCCCCCCAATCGGGTGCTTCTGCGGGAATGATGGTGTCGCCAAACTGCTGTTCAGGCTTGCCCGCGGCGCTCTGCGTCATACGCATAAAGTCGGCGTCGTATTCCAGGTTTTCACCGCAGCTGACTTCCGGCGCAACCGGTGCCAGCAGGCATTCAATGGTCATTACTGTCTCTCCCTAATCAAACATGGGCCCGTAAGGCCACTGGCGTGTATGTTTTGCATCCGCCGCTGGCTCAAACAGATGCTGGAAAAGCTGCACCGTGAGGTTGCCGCTGTGGACATAGGTGCCAAAAGCGGCTGCGCTGCCAGGCGTGTTCCACCAGAAACTGCTGTACTGGTAGGGTTCAAAGTCTGCGATGGCCACGGGCCCGGCGGGGAGAGCGGTCGTGTTCTCTTGCCCGGCGGTAGGAAGCGGCAACGGCGGTAACGCTTGCAGAGCGCGGTCAATATGCTCAACGGAGTGGCACTGCTGGATACCGCGTTGCAGGATTTGCCCAAGGCTGTAGTAGCGCTCTGCCGCCAGCAGCAGATGTTGGTTTTGCCAGTGCTCAGGGGCAACCAGCCACATGGCGAACAAAGGATAGTGGCGGCCAACGCGATCCCGCGACGGCATCAGGCAACCCAACTGGGCGAACGGTGTGCCCAGCGTAGCGGGCAGTACAAAGTTCCACATCGGTGCGCCGAGCAGTGAGTAACGGCCATCGCACGGGGCAGAAAGCTGGCGGGCCGCCAGGCCTGACTGGAACCAGTGCGCCCACTGATTCACCAGCGTGGCGGGCAGGCGGCGCTGCACAAAGTCACCACAGCTGGGGATCTTGCCGTACCAGCCAATGCCGTTGTCCTGGGGTTGCCACGTTTCCTGTTGCGTCATGTTCGCCTCCTAGGGGCAATTGAAGGCGGTGGGTTGAAAAGGATTACGTATGCTGTCGGGCGTCAGCTCCAGCACCACCCGTTGCCCTTCCAGATTGAAGGTCGCGGTTTGTGACAACGAGTTAGGCTGGGTGGTCAGCGTGGCCTTGTCGATCAGGCGGTTCAGCGCCCAATCCCCGGAGGTCACCAGCGTGGCCATTTTCCCGTTGACCAGGCTGAGTTGCAGGCTGACCTGGTTGGTATTGCCGGTGCCGGGCCAACTGACGACCAAAGGCACCAGCGGGCCGTGGCTGTAATGGAAAACCTGCCCGTCGATGTCCAGAGTCATGCTGAGAATTTCAGCGTCCATGCTGACGGGTTTGAGCGTCAGATGGTAAGAGGGTTTTTGGCTCTGCCCGCTGAACCAGGTATCGCGGATGTCGCGTGCCTGCTGGAAAGCGCGCAGCATGTTGCCGCCGCCGGCCAGCGTTTTGCCGTCAACCCCCGGATTGAAACGCCAGACGGCGCGCGAGGTATCCACCTTGCCTTCAAGATTCTGGCGGAAGAAGCTGTCCATAATGCCGCTGTTCGGGGCGAACATGCGTGAGAAATCATGGCTGGCGATCTCCTGCTGAGCAGAAGATACCAGCGGATAACGCCCGCTGATGGCCTGGCGGCAGAAACTGCCCGCCTCAAACCCGACGCGTTTTTGTAACCCTTCCAGCTCTTTCATCTGCGAATCGCTGCTGGCGCCGACCGCCAGTGAGGACATCATGTCTTTAAAGGGTTGCGGTAAGCGGCCAGATTCCGCCTGCAAGGCCAGAATGATCTCCCCCGGCGGCGGGGCCATCCCGCTGTTGGCCGCGCTTTGCACCGCGATCAGATAGTTGTACAAACCATCGGCCTGTTTGAGCACCGTATCAAACGGGATACTTTTAGCGCCTTCTTCGCTGCTCGCCGCCAGTTCGATAATCGGTGCAAAATGCTTGATTACCACCTGCTCTGGCAGGGAGGAAATATCGCCGATCTCCTCGGACTGAGGGCTATAAAACAGCGTGTCCAGGAAACGGCCAGGGCCAGCGGCGTTTTTCTCCCCGTTGCTCAGCGTCAGGCCGTTCTCTGTGCGTTCCTGTTCGTCGGTGAGTTTGATGTTTTTCACCACGTTGATCAGAAAGTTGCGCAAAGGCGAATCCCCGGCAGAGAGCAAACGGGCGGTGTTGATACGCTGGCTCAGGTTGGCGATGTTTTTCAGCTCGATATCCCCGAGCAGGGTTTCCCAGGCGCTGATAAAGTCCTGCATGTACAGCAGGCGCACGGTTTTCAGCAGATCGGCCCGGCTCTCTTTGGCCAGCGCGCTGTCATTGACGTTCATCACCCAGCCGTCTTCATTCAGCAGCGTTTGCGTCACATTATCGATGCGTTTATTAAACGCCAGCCAATAGCCTTTCGGGGTATAGAGCCCCGGTATGCCTTCGGCCGCCGGTTTACCGCTTTTACGCCGGAAGGCCAATTCCACCTGTGGCCCGGCCAGATCGAGCAGCGAAACGGTTTTCAGCGTGGGCTCTTTCAGCAGGATGCGCTTTAACCGCCCGTAGATACGCACTGATAACGGTGCCTGGCTCAGCCGCTGTTGCGCCGATTGCTCCAGTTGGGCATCACGCACATACGGGGAGGACTGAATGCGTTCGTCCAGCAGCTGTTGCAAATGCGCATCAAGGACATCCCACGAGGCTTTAGGGGTGCCGGGCCCAGAAATGCGGTGCAGGTTGAAGATGATCCAGGCACGCAGGAATTTGCCATCGTAGTGCTCCGGTTCGTAGAGCATCCGATAGGCTTTCAGGGCTTCAAAACTGAAATCAGCATCGCCGCCCATGTCGTTGCGCAACACGGTGGTAACCTGCCAGGCCACATAAGGCAGCAGGATGTTTTTCAATGCTTTTTGATACAAAGCCTGGCTGGCGGTGTCGATCTGGGCACCCCGGTACAGCCCCAAGCGGTAGTTGAGCGGCGGCGTATCCAGCGAAAAATGTGTGCTGCCACCCAACTGCGCCAAACGGTTGAGATAGGGCAGCAGAGTAAAAATATCCTGGTAGTTATACAGCTCCATCTCACTGCCCTGGCGTTCCAGCACGGGAATATGGGTGGTGACTTCTTTCAGGTAGTTGTGGTTGTTGGTATAGCTGGCGTACCAGAACAGCGCTGCGGTGGCGAAAACTCCGCTGAGCAACAGATAGCCTACCCAGTGCAGCGTGGCGTTGCGGTAGATCCACCAGCGGTTGCTGCTGGCCAGATCCGCTTCGCGGAACACCACGTCTTCCAGAAATTTTTTCAGGAAGTAGCTTTTGCCCTGAGTCTGTTTATCTTCTTCTTTCCCCTCACTGTGCTGGCTGTCTTCGGCAGAATTGGGGGTCAGATGCAGCGTGTCATTCATTTCCGACATCATTTTGTCGAAAGGCATACGGTCTTGCGTGCCGCTGGTGAAATAGATGCCCCGTGGGGTGAAGGCGGCTTCAAAACTGGAGGTGGTAAACAGGGTGTTCAGGTAATCCCCTAATCCCTGGCGTAGCCGGGCAAAAGCCTGTGGAAACAGATAACTTTCCGTGCGCGTTTGCTGATCCTGTTCTGCCAGCATGGTGTCAGCCAGCCCGGCATTCAGGCGCTGCTGCAACAGGGTAAAATGGTGTTCAAACGCCGGCAGCAGTTCGAAGCCAGCCTTTTGTGTGTCCTGGCGGGCGAAGGTAAACCCCCAGATCTGGCTGCGTTGCTCTTTGCTATACAGGCTGAAGTAGGCGAGGAAACCCCGCAGCAGGTCGACTTTGCTGACCATGATGTAAACCGGAAAATCAATCTTTAACGATTCACGCAGTTCCACCAGCCGTTTGTGCTGGGCCTGCGCCTGTTCGTGCCGTTCTTCCGGGGAGGCATTCATCAAATCACTCAGGCTGACGGTGATGATCACGCCGTTGATCGGCTGTCTGGGGCGATATTTTTTCAATAAGCCAAGAAAGCTGCCCCATTCCTGCGCATCATGCGTCGGGTGGCTTTCCTGCGTGGTATAACGCCCGGCGGTATCCAGCAGTACTGCGTTTTCGGTAAACCACCAGTCACAATGCCGGGTGCCACCGATGCCACGCAGCGCGGTTTTACCGAAGCGATCCGCCAGTGGGAAGTGAATACCAGAATTGACCAGCGCGGTGGTTTTCCCGGCGCCGGGGGCTCCAAGCAGCACATACCACGGCAGTTGGTAGAGATATTGCCGCCCGAAACGGCTCAGCCAACCCGGCAGGAAGCGGGATTGCTGGTGGCTGAAACGGGCCTTTTTCAGCAGGCGGGTGGCTTCTTCGAAACGCTCCACCAGTTTGGGATCGTCACGCTCTGCGTCTTTGGCCGCGTTTTCTGCGGGCGTCTCCGCCATTTGCCCCAGCATCTGGCGGTTGCGCCGCGCGCGCCAGGCGGCAGCGATCAGCCGGAACAGCAGCCAGATCCCCGCAATGATAGCAATCGCGATCTGCCGGTTACCCGTTGATTCCAATGGCCGATAGTCGCCCACGGCAACGTAAGGGCCGATGAACCAGATGATCATCGAAATGGAGCCCACTCCCACGATGCCCCATAAGAAGCGGCTGGTAATAAAGGTAATTATTGCGTTCAGCATCTGATCCCTCCGGTCTAGAGCGACATCGTGGTGTGTTGGACGGCACCCGGTGCCAGTTGCAGGGTGATTTCAACCCGGCGGTTCAGTGCCTTATTGGCCCTGCTGTTGTTAGGCGCTACCGGATCCTGTTCGCCTTTACCTTCAATCATCAGCCGGTCTGGTTGCTCCAGGTATTTTTTCAGCAGGGCGCTGACAGCGTCCGCACGCGCCAGTGAAAGATCGTAATTGGAGGCGAAGCGGGCTTTACGGATGACGTCGCTGTCGGTATAGCCGGTGACCAGCACCTTTCCATCAATCTGGTTGAGTGCTTTGGCTATCTGGGTGAGGATCGGCCGGTAAGCTTCCCGCACCGAGGTTGACGCAGAATCGAACAGGCCATCGCCGCGTAAAATCACGGTACTTTTCTGGTCTTCGTCATGTACGCTCAA
The DNA here is from genome assembly GCF_000520015.2 of Chania multitudinisentens RB-25. GTDB lineage: Bacteria > Pseudomonadota > Gammaproteobacteria > Enterobacterales > Enterobacteriaceae > Chania > Chania multitudinisentens. The sequence continues at coordinate 15,336 of NZ_CP007044.2, read as the reverse complement.
CAGCCCGGTATCGATCTCCGGTTGCAGGAAGATCTTAAGACTGGCCAGGGTTGGCACCGGGGTGGCCGGTATTTCAGCCGCGAGCACCTGCGGGAGTTCAAGCTGATAGATGGAGGCCACGACTGGCGTGGTGGCTTCGCCCAACCGCCAGTCGAGCGAGATAAACCACAGGCAGGACATCAAGCCTAAAAATGCTGCGCAGGCCCACACCGGCAGCATGGGTCGCCAGGTTTTTTTGCCCACTGGCAGATCGGTTGGATACGGGGATAAGGGAACGGGATAGCTGCCGCGCACCGAATGGATAATCTGTGCCAGACGCTGTTTCAGCGTTTCCAACTGCGAGTAGCCATTCTCAATAATGTGATAACGGCCTTCAAAGCCAAGCAGCAGGCAGTAATTGAGCAATTCCAGTAACAGGATGTTTTTCTGCGGCTGTTTGGACAACCGGGCCAGCAATTGAAAGAATTTTTCCCCGCCCCAGGTTTCGTTATGGAAGGTGACCAGTAATCCGCTGGCTGACCAAACGGTGTTTTTCCCCCAGGGGGTAAACATGGCCGCTTCATCCAGTGCGGTACACAGGCAGTAACGGGCACCGATCAGCATGTCATACGACAACCCGGCCTGCTGCCCCTGGACTTCGAAGCGGCGGATATCATCAATCAGCGTCTGGCGCAGTTTTGCCGGTTCGGGCCGGGTGGCCAGATAGCGCATGGCCGGGATCCGGTTAAGCAGTGGGTTGGCCACCGCCACCAGCGGATTGTCTGATGCCTTCATGTGAACCTGAGGCGGGGCAAGACGAGCGCCAGCCGTTGTAGAGTGAGTATTCTGCATGGAACATTCCTGTTTCCTGAACGCGATATCTGTCGTGGTGCTAACAGCCGATATAGGGCAATCCCTGGGGCGCTGCCGATGGATTACGTATTACGAATCGCCCAAAATTCCATATTCAGGCCGGGGAATTCCCCGGCAAGATGCAGGGCAAAGGCACTGGACTGACTGAGTTGCTTCCAGAGTTCACCGCCGCTCTCCAGTTCGAAGTAGGTATATCCTGCGTGATAAGGCAACTGGCGCGGTGCCGCAGGCATCGTGCGTAATCCAATCCCCGGCAATTGCAGCTGAACCAGATCGCGGATGCTGTTGACCGGTGCGACTTTCAACTGCGCCGGGAAACGGGCGCGCAGGGCATCCGTTGGTACGTCGGCATTGACGGCGATGACGAAGCCGAATTCGTTGGTCATGTTGGCATAAGGGATGGTGGCGATATTCAGGCCGTGTGAACGCTCAATCAGCGGCAACTGAATGGCATTTTCTTCAAAGACGATGGATAAACCTTGGCGTAGCCAGTTCATCAGCAGGTTAAAGCTGGTGGCCAGATCGTCATGGTCATATACGGGCAGAGATTCGCCCGCGATACGCACCGGGGAGAAGGTCATCAATTCACAGGCCAGCGCCAGCCACTCGGTGAATAACCGCTCGGGGTGGTACTGCTGACGATGGTGGGCATGATGTGTGATACCCACGTGGCGGTTGATCAACTGCAACATCATGAAATCCGAGGTTTCTGACACGCCACCCCGCCCACTCTGCCCAAGCCGCTGGCTCAATTGCTGGCTGCGCTGTTGTAAAAGACCGAGAATGTCGCTGATGAAGGTATTCAGGCGCGGGTCTTTCTGGCAGGCCAGCCTGGGTGGAATATAAGACGCATCTATTCTCAGGCTGTTATCCGCATTTTTTTCCAATACCCGCAGCACGCCGATGGCGCACCAGTCCGCCGTCAGTTCCTGTTCCGGTATCAAGCGCAGCCGCAATTGGCCGAACTGTAATTCTGTGCTGCCAACTGAAATGGTATTCATATCTTCCACTTCAGTTTCATAAGCCATATAACGAGCCAAAGAGTCGGGGGAATCGTTAAAGGCCACTTCACGGCTGCTGGCGCGGTGAACCGGCAAGGCCAGCATGACGTTAAAAATATTTTTTCCGTCCGCAATTTTAATCGGCGGCGGTGCATCTTCGGCGTTGAAAAAAGAGAAAAAGCTGCCATCGGGCATAATGCCGCTGGCGGAATTGAGGGCAATATTCCCCATGCGCAGGGCGCTTTCATCAATCTCAAGTGAAAGAAATCCCCAATAATGCTCTTGCTGCGCCATACCCCATGAACAAATAGCGTGTTCAAGATAATTTTCAGATTGCTGAAAATGATGAGGGCGCAAAAACATCCCTTCCGTCCAGACAACTTTATGTACTCGTTTCATTGCCGAGATCCTTGGAAATAAAAAGCCTTGTCTACCCGTTATCGTTTGAATAACCGGTGTCTTAAGTGAGTATTTGCAATACGTTGAATATCGCGTTTTGGGGTTTATTTCTCTCTGCCGCTATTTTCAGCAACAGATAGCCCTTGCCCGTTGGCAACCACCTTAATTACCTGCGGAGGCGGCTGACGATTCCAAAATTTATACAGCGGCGGTTTTTTCGCGTTAACAATTGGAATAATCAGGCGCCAGGTTTTATTATTTAAATCCTGAAACTCACCGATGACACCAATGTAATAACGCTCATTCTTTTTTTCTCCAGAAATTTTGATGCTTTCTCCGCCCGGTAATAAAAAGAATTGCTCGTTGCCCAATAAATTGTCACCTAATGTACTGGCCGCTTTATTATGTAAAGCAAAAAAATCGGCGCTCATAAATGCGCTATCGGAGCGTAGAGTCAAAACGCTGATTTTTAGCGGTACTGGAGCCTGCTGTTTGTTGATATTGGCTTCACGGGTGGCGGAGAACGTGATGTGGTAATACGCCACCTCTGGCTCGGTTTTTTTGAAGCTCATACAACCGCAGAGCAGCAGGCCGGTGAGCATGACCAATAAGGCTTTTCTCCCGTGCTGAGCCAGAAAACAATCTACCTGTTTCATTGTCCCTCCCGTTCTCCTTAATGCCGCACACTAGCTTCCAGTTCCTGCGTTACAGCCCCAATAACCAGATGGTGAATTGGCTGGGAACAGTACGGATGCCGGGGGCATTGGTTAAATTCTGCTGTGTCAGGGAGGCCAAACGCGTTGCTGGCAAACCCGCGAGCAAAAATGTCACCACGCCGGTGATATGCCGGGAAGGGCCCATGCAGGTTCCCGAACAGACGCCACCGAGCACCCCGGGTGAATCGCCCAAAGTAAAGGGGACGATGGTTCCCATGTTGTGCGCAGGCATGGCGGAGAACAGAATATGCAGCACGTTCGGCACGGCCGTAGCGCCCAAAGCAAAATTAGAATAGGGGATGGGCACCCCCGGCGGGGTGACGCAGACATCGCATGCGGCATAATCTATGCCGCCTAATTGACAATTTGCAGGCATTATTCAGCTCCTTCTGGTTAGCCGGTATCCTTGAACGTGGTATTCGGCAGCCTTAACCCACGTGAATTTGTTCCGAATCTATTTTGGTGATCGTTTCCGAGGTAATCAGCGTGCTGCGTGCGTGGAGCCGCGCATAATCCTCTGCCTGATAGTCCAACTGCCCGGCCCGCACATGTTCGGTTTTGCTCACCTGGCGGAAGATCACGGTGCTGAGCTGCGTCAGGGTATGCCAGACGGATTCACAGCGTTCACCCACCCAGCGGCTCAGGGTGACGCGTGCGCTGAGTTCTTCCCCGTGGTAGGCGAGATTCCCGATCGTGCAGTCACCGTGGGCGGATTTCACCTGCAACCGCTGGCTCTCCAGCGCCAGCTGGCGTTCACTGCTCAGGGTGAGTGAGCCGCCCAGCGTGGCGATGTTCAGATCGCCGGTAACGCTGATTTGCGCGACCTGTTGCGGTTGCGCCCGTTCCAGCACGGCCAGTAGCCAAAGCTTTTCGTCGTCGGAGCGGGCGAGCAAAGCGATATCACCGGTTTCCGGCGTTAACAGGCAGCTTGCCGCCCGGCGGCAATGCCAGCCACGGCCAGCACTTTCGACGATCAGGCTGCCATCGAATAAGATGTCTACAACTTGGCCGCTGAATTGCGGGGGTGAATAGACCGGCAGAACCTGTGATGAAGTTACAGTGTTCATTGAATACTCCTTTTCAAAACGTTAGGCGTTATTTGCACGTTCCAGTTGTTCGTTCCAGCTTTCAGCGGCGAACAATTCAGGGTCATTCACCAGCACGCCGGTTTTATCCCCCCAGCGGGTTTCTTGCTGGGCTGCTCGGTGAAATTGAGTCTGGTGGAAATGGGCTCTCGCAAAATCGGCATGGCTGACATCGGCATAGGAAAAGTCGGCGTACTCAAGGTGGGTGCCGGTAAACTTGGCCCCTTGTGCCTGGCTTTTGGTAAACAGCGCCTGCACAAGATGGCAATCGTCAAAATGGGTGGATGACAGGCGTGCGTTAAGCCATATCGACTGATTCATCTGGCTGGCGCGGCAGTCGGCCTGTGACAGATCCGCATCCACAAACTGGGCGCGTTCGGCCTGGACGCCGCTCAGGTTGGCCTTTTGCATGGATGCCCCCTGAAACAGACTGAGACTCAGTATGGCAGCGGAAAAATTAGCGTTGTCGAGCTGATTACGGGTAAACAGGCACTGAATCAAAGACTGACCGTGATAATCAATTCCCTGTTGTTGGCACTCGAAAAAGTTAACCTGTTCGAAATGGGCGCCGGTCGGAATGTACTGGCGTAAATCCGTGGCATGAAAAGTGGTTTTCAGGAGCGTGGCCTGGGTGAAATCGCTTTTCTCCAGCGCCGATTCGGAAATGGCGCTCTTGTTGATCTGCGCCTGCCGAAACCGGCTATGCTCCAGGCGGCAACCGATAAATTGCATATTTTCAGCCTGCATCTGGCTGAAATCCGCATGTTGCAGGTTGCATTCGCTGAAGATCAGGCCAAGCAGGGAAGTGCCGCTAAAGTTGGCGTAGCGTAAATCGGATTCACTGAAGCGTGCATACTGCAAGCGGGCCTGCGTAAAGAGCGCCGCGGTCAGGGTGCAATCGATAAACAGGCACTGTTCAAGATTGCAAGTGGTAAAGTCGGCGTTGCTGAAATCCACCCGTTGGAAAATACCGCCGGCCAGATCGCCGGATGCCAGATTGATGCCAGACAGTGCCAGCCCCTCAATCACTTCCCCCTGTTTGACTTTCTGCTGTAGCTGAATGGCATCCATTATTTTGCTCCTTGCGTGCGCAATGGATAGATCTTCATCTGTTTTACCCAGGCATCGTGCATCAGGGTTGTTTCATCGGTTTGTGCCTGTGAAATATCGGCACGAAACAGATTGGCGGCGGTCAGATCACAACCGATAAGCCGTGATTTCTGTAATCGGCTGCCGATCAGGCTGGCCTGTTTGAGATCCGCGCCTTCCAGGTTGGTGCGGATCAAGAGCGCATCGTTCGCTTGCGTGCGGTAAAGGGTCGCCTGCCGTAGCGCCGCTTCGGACAGATCGCAGCCTTCCAGCACGGCAAAGCTCAGATCGGCACCGTTCAGCGCTATCTGGCGCAGGTTGCATTGCACCAGCAGTGCGTGGGTGAAACGGGCGTTTTCCAGCGAGGTGCCTGCGGCAAAGGCGCAGTTGGCCAAGCGGGCGCGGCTGAAATCGCTGCCGTCTGCCTGACAATGGCTGAGGGAACAGTGCTCAAGCCGTGCATTGTCCAACACTGCCTGCTGTAACTGGCTGTCGATAAAGGTGGTTTTGTTTAGCTGGGTGAAGGAGAAACAGGGGTTCTTCAACGTAACCTGGTTAAAAATAACGTTATTGAGTGACGCAGCGCTGAAGTTGCAGTCGATCAGTGAGATATCGACGAAAATCTGCTGTGTTACCGTGGTTTGGCTGAAATTGCAGCGTTCAAACTGCACGCCTGTCGTCTCTATGTTGTGCAGTTCAGCGTCGGTAAAATCGCAATCTTGGCAGTTGGCCAGCGCCAACGTCACTTCGTTGAGCACGCTGTGGCGCAGCGAGGTGTGATGCATGACGCTGCGGGCCAAAATGGCCTGCGTCAGCGTGGCGTTATCCAGCACGCAGTGGCTCAGATCCGCGCTTTCCATCATCGCCCGGGTCAGGTTGGCTCCGCTCAGATCGAGAGAGGAAAGATCGGCACCGGTCAGGTCGCAGCCAGTGAAGTTACGATCCTGTGCCATTTTGGCGATCACCCACTCTCTGAGTTGCACCGCACGTTCACCTTTCAGCCGGGGAGCGGCATTCTGGTGCTGGACGCCGAGGCGATAAAGCTGGTGCAGCCCTTCTTCCTGGCCGGGCAGCAGGGAACCCTGCTGTTGGTGCAATGCTGTGCGCATTTTATTTACGGATTCTGGCCCCGTTGGGCGCTGCGCATCATACGCATGGGGATCAGGCAGGCGTTGTTCCATCTGTTGCATCGCGTCGCTTTTCGCTTTGCTGGCCATGGTTTCCATTTGTGCCATAAATTCAGGCAGTTGGGACAGCATTGGGCGTTTGACTTCCGGCAGATCTTTTGTGCCTGCGGGCAGTTCGCTCTCTACCGCCTGCAAACGGTGTTCGGTATCCTGATAGATGGCTTGCCTGCGCGCTGCAAGGTTTTGCTGCAACGGGCTGACGGTTTCCGGCTCCGGTGTGTTATCAATCCACGGCCCTATGGCTTCTTCTGGCAGAAGATCGTGCTCTTGGAAAGCGTAGGCGCTGCCTTTTTCCTTGTCACTGCGCTTGATCCAGACATCCCGGTAATGGCTCAAGGCTCGTGGTTGATGTACATGCTCCAGCGCGGGCATCAGCATATGGACGTGGTGAGCATCATCCTCTTCAAGGGGCAGTTCGCCGTGATACACCAGAAACATTTTTTCCAGATGGGGTAAGAACCAAACGGTGGTATGGCGCAGCTCGATTTCCGAGAAAACCTCATCCCCTTGTTCCGTATGATGAACAAAGCAGCGTGCTTTCCAAGCCGGTAACTGGCCTTCCAGCAGGGCATGTTCGGGGTGCATATTTTCGATGCGATATGGCAGGCCACACGGCAATTCTGCCTGTTCCTGCCACTGCTGATCGCGCGGTGCAATATTGAACAGCCGGAGATCGGCATCATCGGCCAGGCCAAGTGCCCCACGTTTTACCCAGGCTTCATCGTAAAGGCTGCCAATAAAAGCCTGTCTGGCGGGCCAGGTGATATCAATAGCATCGAAACCGGCAGGCGTGATCTGTTGTGCAGGCGACAGCATCCGTTCGCCGGGAAATTCGATATTGGGCAGGCGTTGCGGTGTGCTGCCGGTTGCCCCAATGCCCACCGGGTTATCGGCTATCTGCGGGCCACCGTAAGCGTGCGACCAGTCAATGGGCAAAGAGGTAAAAGGGTGTGGTGGGGTAGGGGTTTCACCTTGCCATTCCCGATCTCCAGAGACAATTAATGATTTTTGTTTTTCACCCAACGTGATACTGACGCGGCAAACATTCTCGGCCAAACAGGCATGTGGATAAGCCTGACCGGTTGCCAGAAATTCTGCATAATATTTTGGATAGGCGGTATCGATAACGCCGCCGCTGCACAATAATTCACTTTTCGCCAGTTGCCATAGTTCCGGCTCTGGGCGCAGTAGAGGGTGCTCTCCCATATCAACCAGGGCCAGGACGGCAATGCCTAAATAGGGCTTGTGCTCTTTGTAATAACAAGGTCGATTTATTATTCCGAGACGCAAAGGTTTAATGATTTTCATTTATTACTGGCCTTACAGCGTGCAAGTCATACAGAAACACTGATGCCTGATGATTTAAATCATTCATTGTTGAGTCAGCGTTTCCTAACCTAATTTTTAGGGATGCAATGTTTTTTAAAACATTTCAAACCGTCAGATTTATTTCTGAACCAATGAGTCATAAATATATTTTTAGTGCTTAGAGATAAAGCACCAGGCCTTTAGCATTTAACTCCAGATTACCGAGGTTGATTTGGTTCTTGAATATTTTTAATACCGTATCATCAGCCAATATTTTCGCTTTGGTCACGCCTAAATAGGTAGGAATGACCTGCGCCTCAAATTGAGTAGAATCAATATGCATCCCACGTACCCGGATATCGGCCCCGATGGCCTGCACCCTTAACCCGGCAGCAAAGACTTTTAATATCGCCGCTTCCAGATCGTCAGGCGTAATAGAGACTCTATTGGTAGTGGGCTGGATGAACATCGTTGGGGCAATCGCGGTCAACGTTTGCGCCACTGTGGTAGTCAGATTACTGGCAAAGGTTTCTACCGCATTGCCAATAACGGTGGATGTTGATGTGCCCTGAATGGTTGACAGCGCATCACCCTGGATCATGGAGGTAGAATTGCCTTCGACCAGCGTATCCAGGTCATTTTCCACCGAAACACTCATGTCACGTTCGGCGTGCATGCTGAAACTCTCAACGCCCGGCGCATCTTCCATAAAAAGGCTATTGGCATTCGAAATGCTGCCCTCCATGGTACGGCTCATGATCCCCATTCTGCTGGCGTTGGCGGGTAAATCCCACGGTGGCATATTATCCTGATTGTAGACGCGCCCGGTGATCATCGGCCTGTCTGGATCGCCGTTGATAAAGTCAACCACCACTTCTTCCCCAATTCTGGGGATCTGCACGCCACCGTATTGCCATCCGGCCCAATTACTGGAAACTCTGACCCAGCATGAACTGGTTTCATCGCCTTGGCTGTAGCGATCCCAACGGAATTTGAGTTTTACCCGGCCATAATTATCGGTCCAGATACTTTCCCCGGCTGGGCCGACGACTTCTGCCGTTTGTGGCCCGTGTGTTTTTGGCCAGGCCGTTTTGCGCTTGGGGCGCCACTGGGTGGCGGCAGGTAACACCTCGAAATCGGTGTAATGCACGGTATCGTCTTCGTCATTGCTGGTATAACTGTTTTCCTGAAAGAAATAGCGCGCAGCAATGGCCATATATTCACGGCTATCTTCCTGGCGTGGCGCGTTATCCAGCATGAAACGGTATCCCGGCGCCAGGCCGAGAGAAGAAGCACGCCCCGCCATATTTTCATGATTGGCTTCAAATTCTTGCTGCCGGACGCGGGTGTAAAACTGAGCGTGACTTTGATCGGTATAACACCCTGGCCAATCGAAAATCTCTGCTTTTTCTTTCGCGTAGGAGAGAGGGTTACGGCGATTCTCCAGCAGATTAGCGCGAGGTTTACGGAAATCGTAGTCATCCATACTGTATAGACTGGGAGTGATGATATCGGAAACGCGCCACTCATAAATAGTGGCGTCATTCTCGGTTAATCCCCCTTCTGTCAGGCGATAAACAATATTGTTATAGCCGTCTAGAATCTTGTGTCCCTGAGGTGAATCGGCCAAGATCATGGTGTGCCCGTCATTCTGGTGGGTGAAATAAAAATAGATCCCCTCATGTTCCATAAGACGGCAAATAAAATCATAATCACTTTCCTGATATTGAACGGAATAACCCCAGGCTCGGTAATCATAACTCAAACGATTTTCAACTTTGACTTTGTATTCATTTAATATACTGAGGATGATCTCTGGAACGCTTTTTTCCTGGAAAATCCGGCAATCCTGGTTTTGTGTTAAATACCAGAGAGTGGGGCGCAGCGTAGCGTGATAGATATAGTATTTTTCGCCACTCTCTTCGCGGCCAGCCAGTGCCATTCCGGTAATATTGCCATTTAAATATCGTGCTGGAGCAGGGGAGCCATTGATGGTGATCGTCAGGGACTTACCCAATAAAGACTTTAAGTCGAGGGTATTATTCGGGCAAAGTAGCCCAATAGTTAATTCATAAATCTCTGATAAACGCTCCTCGCCTGTTAGGGTATGAAAAAGAAGCGGTGTAGAAATATCGGTAATTTGTTGTGCAACAAAATGACGGTTTGGATTTGGTGTAATCATTTTTTATGCCCACACGTAGGGGAAAATATTGTTATATCCACACCGTGATGTAGATACAAAGTCAGACGCTTAAATACTTCGATAACGGCTTTGTAACATGAACTTAATAACCCTATTTTTATCCAGTCTTTAAAACGGAGTCAAACAAATACTTTGCAGGTGTGAGTCAATGGGAATCGAGGATTATCCGAGCGCTCTAAATGGCTTTTTTATTGAATAAATGCAGATGCGGTGCATTTTCTACAACAGGAAACGGGGGTAATGCTCAAAGGAAGATACCCCTGCTTGGCTGGCTCACTTTAACCATGGTGCAATACCTGGCCGATTAAGCACGCTTTGGCTGCCTTAACGGGGTATTAACCCATATCTTTTGCAAGGATAAATGGGGTGAACTTATAATACTAATTAATGTTTAAGAGCCCTTCATCGGTTTGTGAATCTGCCAATATTTACTGATAAATGATTCGTAAGTGGATAATTTCGTTTGGTGGTTAAGTTGTAGAATAAATGCCTATTTATCATTGATAATCTAAATTAATAAGATTTAATAAAGATTAAATAGAGAAAAAACCTGATTTTTGATCGTTGTATTATGATGATTATTTAGTTATTTATTCTGTATAAAATTATAATTTGGTCATTTATTTTTGATGAGGAACTGATGCCTGGCGATTGCTATTGCGATAATTCTTAACATTCGGCCTCGTTACTTAAAAAAAAATCACCATAATTCAAAAATATGTGGCCGTTACATCATTCAAAGAGTGTTGCAAATTTGCAAGGAGGATGAAAAAAACCTTGTTTGTGATGGGGAAAGAGCCAGAATCAGTAAAAACAGATTACGCGATTTATGATTAGCCGTTGAACTAAACCCTCCATATAGATGAATAAGACGGCCAACAAGGGCTGGCCGCCAGATAGTGGGCAAACGCTGGTCGCCTTCTATTAAAGCCAGTGTAGAAAGCGGGCTGACTTCCATACCTAAATATTTTTCTCTTTATCAGTACACGTTTGCAACTACCACTTTTGTTCCTGGGGGCTTTCTAGTGCGCAGTGTAACTTGAATGGGCGGCGGTATGATAACGGGCCAGTACACTCCAACCTGATCGTCGATAGGTCGTTTTTGGTTATTTTTTCGTATCTTTGGCCGCCGGGCGGTTATTTTTCATAAAGTCGAAATTGCGTTCAACAGTTTTCGTTTCCAGCATGGTTTGCTGTTAAATCGGTTTCGGTCATCAGCCAGAGCATTTTTACTTGATTTATAATGAATTATCGCCTTCACCCCTTATTTATTTAATTGATTAAGATAATTCGTAAGAAGATAGGCTGATAATAAAAAATATCATGTTATTCAATGTAGAGTAACTACTAAATTTTAGTCATTAAAAAATAAAACTATGATTTATGTCAAAAAATAATGTAAATAAACATAAATATATGTTTATTTTTGTAAGTAAAATATTGAGGTGAAACTTCAACATGCTGTTATTTAATATAATTACTGCTAGTCTATAACTTCTTGGTATTACGTAAAATAAATCATTATTCCCACTATATTCATTCTTATCATTATAGTTGCGAAAACGAACGGGCTGGCGGCGATTTTTCAGTCATATCCTTCATTGTTTAAAACGACGGTTTATGCGGTTGCCCTTGTGAAAGAACGCATTTTTTATAGGATACCGCTTAATGATGACAGCACGACTTATCAGAGTTTTTGCTCTTGGTTTGCAGATGCCATTAGTGAAAACAATTAAGAAAAATCCCATAAAATTGTTGGTGGCGAAATTCATGAGGGTTTGAAAGCAGTTACCCATAATCGTGATGAGTGGCGTGTAAGGTGAATATTTCAAATAAATCAATGCATTGATTTTTATTTTCTACTATATCGTTAATGACCTCAGGTATGGTATGTAAAAATTACAAGGTATTTTTTTCATAAAAATCAATTTATTAATTATTATATTGATCACAATCAATTAACTGGTCGTTTGGTGTAATTATCTGTTTTTTTCTTAAATTAGGTGTTTATGACTAAGAACTTTCTTTGCAGTATCTAAAGTTCTTTTTTTAAAGAAAAACCATTCCTAAGTCGATTTCTGGATTAAAATTATTTTTTTTTTATTTTTTTAGCATAAAAAGCTGGAATTTATGATTGGATGTCGATAATTCATTGGTTTTAGATGTGTTGATAAACAGGCCGCAAACTCTGTAAGATGCGACCAAAAGGAAAACCGATGGTTTCATACTTAACGTTAATATCTTGATCAAGGATTATGGAAGGTAAACTTTTTGGTTTTTTGCTCGGTAGGGATATTCAGCTTGATATTGCCAACAAAAGAATTATGCATTATCAAGCAGAAACCCCAGAAAATGCAATGTATTTAAAGGTTGTGACGCTTAATGATACACAGTTGCGTCTATTGCTTCTGTTATTAACTAATAGGCCTGGCGATATCATTCTGAAAAGCGACATCATGATGAATGTATGGGATGAAAAAGAAGTATTCTCGTCAAATCAGAAGCTGTGGTATTTAATTAAAGCTCTCAGAAAGAAACTTACCTCTATTGGTATAGATGAGGGGTTTATATCCAATGCCTATGGTGTGGGGTATTTTGTTGATAATCAAGGGGTATCGCCCATTTTTATCGGATAAATATATGCATATTGAAAGCCTGCGGCTATTTATTCTGGTCGCGGGGCTATCCTGGTTTTACCTGGAAAATATCTCCAGAAAATAATTCGGCGCTATTGATCGAATGGTTAACTAACCATAATCAATAGCCTGATATAAAGAACGATGCGCTGGCATCAATATTAAACAAATAAGTGCGGATGAGCCGTATCTTAAAGGAAAGTATTAAATGAAAAAGAATATTATCGTTGCCACCCTGGTTGCTGCTGGCGCTATGGGCTCTGTTTCTGCTTTCGCAGCGGACGGCCAGATTAATTTCACCGGCGAAATCATCGATTCAGCCTGTGAAGTGGTGAACAACGTCAGCAGCCCACTGAATGTTTCTATGGGTAAAATTGCTAAAACTGCATTCAGCGGTAAAGGTTCAACTGCGGCGGCCACCAAGTTCACTCTGCAACTGAACAACTGCCCAGCAACGCTGACGGGTGCCACGGTGAAATTTGATGGTACTACCGTTGCAGGCGACAACAGTGTACTGGCTCTGACCTCTGGTGGCGCAACAGGCGTGGGTATCCAACTGTCTGATTCTTCTTCTGTTCTGGCATTGAATACGGCGTCTGCCTCTTATCCGCTGCAATCTACAGGCACTAATAACCTGGACTTCGTTGCACGTTATGTGGCTACCGCAGCGACCGTGACTGCGGGTGCAGCGAATGCCGTTGCCAGCTTCACCATTAACTACAACTGATATCACGCCTGATTATCTCAGCGCATGAAATAACGGGGGATTCCCCCGTTATTATTTACCTTATTCAGAGAACCAAAGCATGAAATTGTCGTCTTCACTCATTTTAACCTTGTTATTCACCGCCAACCTGGCGCAGGCCGGCGTGATTGTAGGGGGCACCCGCCTGATTTATGACGGGGGCAAAAAGGAGGCTTCACTGAGCGTCAGTAACCCGGATAAAACCGCCTATCTGCTCCAGAGCTGGATTGAAGCGGCCACGGACGCTGAGAAAGCCCCCTTTATCATCACCCCGCCGCTGTTCCGTCTGGATGGCGGCAAGGAAAACCTGCTGCGCGTGGTGCGGGCCGGCGGCAATCTGCCGGCCGATAAAGAGTCGTTGTACTGGATGAACATCAAGTCCATTCCCTCCATGGAGCAGGACGGCGACAGGAACACCTTGCAGATTGCCGTCAAAACGCGCATCAAGCTGATTTATCGCCCCGATGGGCTGAAGGGCACACCGGAAGATGTGGCTGAAACCCTTACCTGGCAACGTTTGGGCAATGACATACAGGTGACCAACCCTACCCCGTTTTACATGAACTTCCAGCAAGTGAAGGTGGCGGGCAGCACGGTACAAGAGGCGAGCTATGTTGCGCCGGGCGCGACCGCCCGCTTTGCGCTGCCTCCAGGTACACGCACTGGCAGCGTGAGCTGGAAAATCATCAACGACTACGGTGGTGCGGGGAAGGAATACACCAAAGCGCTGTAAATAAACCACACGCATAGCTACGCCGCCATTCAATCATCGCCACTGCGATTGACAACCTGTTGAAAAAATAAAAGGCACCGGGAATAAAAACAGGTTCCCCGTTAGCCATGGAATAACACACGTCAAGAATTATAAAGGCAGGTACATGTCCAGAAATGTGAAAAGAAGTCAGCCTTCGCTGCGTGTTAGCCCGCTCGCGTATGGTATTGCAGCACAGATAGCTCTGCTGGGCGGCATGGCCTTCGACGCGCAGGCGCGTGAATCCTTCAACCCGGCCCTGCTGGAAGCCGGTGTTCTCACACAGGAGGCTGCCGACCTGAGCCGGTTTGAAGACGGGGTGTCACAGGCACCGGGCACCTATCGGGTGGATATCTACCTCAACAATGAACAGCAGGATACCCGCGAGGTTGAATTCAAAGCAGAGAAAAACAGCGACGGCCAAGACAGCCTGCAACCCTGCCTGACTGTAGAACAATTGAAAGCCATGGGGGTAAAAACCGACCTGTTCCCTAAGCTGGGTAATGCGGATTCACAATGTGCCATTTTGAGTGCCATCCCACAGGCTAGCGCCGAGTTCCGCTTCGACGCCCAGCAACTGCTGCTGAGCGTTCCCCAGGCGGCCTTGTCGCAGGCGGCGCGTGGTACCGTACCGGAAAGCCAATGGGATAATGGTATCCCCGCATTGATGCTGAACTACAGCCTGAGCGGGGCCAGCACCGTGGCCCGCAATAATGGCAGCTCCGACAGCAGCAACCAGTACGCCAACCTGCGCCCGGGTCTCAACCTCGGCCCCTGGCGCTTGCGTAACTACACCACCTGGAGCCGTGACGGCCAGGGGCAGAATGACTGGAATACGGTATATACCTATGCAGCTCGTGACATCAAGGTGCTCAAAAGCCAACTGGTGCTGGGGGATAGCACTGCGCCGAGCGACGTGTTTGACAGCGTGCCGTTCCGTGGGGCCCAGATAGCTTCGGACGATGACATGATCCCCGACAGCCTGCGAGGCTATGCGCCGGTGGTACGCGGTATCGCTCGTACCCACGCGCAGGTGATTATCCGCCAGAACGGTTATGTGATTTACCAGAGTTTTGTAGCACCGGGGGCGTTTGAAATCACCGACATGTACCCCACTGGGGGCAGCGGCAACCTGTTTGTCACCGTGCGCGAATCAGACGGCAGAGAACAGCAACTGGTGGTGCCGTATGCGTCGTTGCCGGTGTTGCAGCGTGAAGGCCGCCTGAAATACGCGGTGACCGGTGGGCAATACCGTGCTTACGACAGCAGCGTGGAGAAAACCCCCTTCGGCCAGGCCACCGCCATTTATGGCTTGCCGTATGGCCTGACAGCCTACGGTGGCGGGCAGTTTGCCAGCGACAAGT